>CAWCZW010000003.1:0-414696 GCA_963800185.1 uncultured beta proteobacterium
TGTTTGCGGCTATAATTCAAGGCTTTGCAAGCGTTTACAAGATTTCAGTAGGGAAAAGATCATGCCGATCTACGCTTATCGTTGCGAGTCATGCGGCTTCGGGAAGGACGTGCTTCAGAAGATGAGCGACCCCCAGTTGACGCAGTGTCCCGAGTGCGGGAAAGACACCTTTCGCAAGCAGGTCACTGCTGCCGGTTTCCAGTTGAAGGGCTCCGGCTGGTATGTAACCGATTTCCGCGGCGGCAATGGCGGCGCCGGCGCGCCCGCCAAGCCCGACGCTAATGGCGGCTCGAACGGCGCAAATGCCGGTTCGGGCGAAAATACGTCGGCGGCCAACAATGGCGCCACGAAATCCGACACGGGCTCGGCGGGCAACACGGCCGCAGCCGGTTCATCGAGCGCAGCCGCCACGCCGGCCGCATCTGCTGCCGCACCGGCCGCTTCGGCGAGTTCGAGCGGTTCCGGCAGCGCCTAGTGGGACTGCCGCCCTCGGGCGGCGCACACACAGCGCGTAGAGCCCCGGCTCGCGCGGCTTTCTGGCGGTACACATGACGACGAAAAAAACGACGCTCAAATCGGTGTTTCTGACTGGCCTGCTGGTGCTGGTGCCTCTGGCTATCACACTGTGGGTGCTCGGTCTGATCATCGGCACGATGGACCAGACGCTGTTGCTGCTGCCCACTTCGTGGCAGCCGGAACGGGCTATCGGCTATCGGCTGCCCGGCCTTGGCGCCGTGCTGACGCTGGCGTTTATCTTTGTCGTCGGGCTGTTGACGCAGAACTTCATCGGGCAGAAGCTCGTGAAGTGGTGGGAATTGCTGGTCGCTCACATTCCGGTGGTCGGCCCGATCTACACCAGCGTCAAACAGGTGTCCGACACCTTGCTGTCGAGCAGCGGCAACGCGTTTCGCAAGGCGCTGCTGATCGAATATCCGCGCCGCGGCTCCTATACGATCGCGTTTCTGACCGGCATTCCGGGCGGCGACGTGGTCAACCACCTGAAAGAAGATTACGTCAGCGTGTATGTGCCGACTACGCCGAACCCAACGTCCGGCTTCTTCCTGATGGTGCCGAAGAGCGAAGTGATCGAACTCGACATGACAGTCGACGCCGCGCTCAAGTACATCGTCTCGATGGGCGTCGTGGCGCCGTCCGCGCCTCCGGCGCCGGTGCGCCGCACGACAGTCGAGCCTCCGCTGTAATGCCGGTGCGCAAAAGTTTCACGCAGTGTTTCACTGCCGCGCGCCGATCAACCAATGCATAACGAAAGACAAACATCATGTCGATGAGAACTGAATACTGCGGTCTGGTGACCGAAGAACGGCTGGGCCAAACTGTTTCGTTGTGTGGCTGGGTGAGCCGCCGCCGCGATCATGGCGGCGTCATCTTCATCGACCTGCGCGATCGCGAAGGCCTCGTTCAGGTCGTCTGCGACCCGGACCGCGCGGAAATGTTCAAGGCCGCCGAAGGCGTGCGCAACGAGTTCTGCCTGCAGATCAAGGGTGTCGTGCGCAGCCGTCCGGAAGGCACGACCAACGCTGCATTGAAGAGCGGCAAGATCGAAGTGCTGTGCCACGAACTGATCGTGCTGAACGCATCGATCACGCCGCCGTTCCAGCTCGACGACGACAACCTGTCGGAAACCACGCGCCTCACGCATCGCGTGCTCGACCTGCGCCGTCCGCAAATGCAGCACAACCTGCGTCTGCGTTACCGCGTCGCGATCGAAGCGCGTAAGTATCTCGACTCGCTCGGCTTCATCGACATCGAAACGCCGATGCTGACCAAGAGCACGCCGGAAGGCGCGCGCGACTACCTCGTGCCGTCGCGTACGAACCCGGGTCAGTTCTTCGCGCTGCCGCAATCGCCGCAACTGTTCAAGCAACTGCTGATGGTGGCGAACTTCGATCGCTACTACCAGATCGTCAAGTGCTTCCGCGACGAAGACCTGCGCGCCGACCGTCAGCCGGAATTCACGCAGATCGACTGCGAAACCTCGTTCCTGTCGGAACAGGAAATCCGCGATCTGTTCGAAGACATGATCCGTCACGTGTTCAAGGAAACGATCGGCGTCTCGCTGGACGAGAAATTCCCGGTCATGCTGTATTCGGAAGCGATGCGCCGTTTCGGTTCGGACAAGCCGGACCTGCGCGTGAAGCTCGAATTCACCGACCTGACGGACGCGGTCAAGGACGTCGACTTCAAGGTGTTCAGCACGCCGGCCAACACGAAAGACGGCCGCGTCGCGGCGATCCGCGTGCCGAAGGGCGGCGAGCTTTCGCGTGGCGATATCGACAGCTACACGGAATTCGTGCGCATCTACGGCGCGAAGGGTCTCGCGTGGATCAAGGTCAACGAAGTCGCGAAGGGCCGTGACGGTCTGCAAAGCCCGATCGTCAAGAACCTGCACGACGAAGCGGTCAAGGCGATCATCGAGCGCACCGGCGCGCAAGACGGCGACATCATTTTCTTCGCGGCAGATCGCGCGAAGGTGGTGAACGACAGCCTCGGCGCACTGCGTCTGAAGATCGGTCATTCGGAATTCGGCAAGGCCAACGGTCTGGTCGAGTCCGGCTGGAAGCCGCTGTGGGTGATCGACTTCCCGATGTTCGAATACGACGAGGAAGACAACCGCTACGTCGCCGCGCATCACCCGTTCACGAGCCCGAAGGACGAGCACCTCGAGTATCTGGAAACGGATCCGGCGCGCTGCCTCGCGAAAGCCTACGACATGGTGCTGAACGGCTGGGAAATCGGCGGCGGTTCGGTGCGTATCCACCGTGAAGAAGTGCAGAGCAAGGTGTTCCGCGCGCTCAAGATCAACGCGGAAGAAGCGCAAGCCAAGTTCGGCTTCCTGCTCGACGCGCTGCAATACGGCGCGCCGCCGCACGGTGGTATTGCGTTCGGTCTGGACCGCATCGTCACGATGATGGCCGGCGCCGATTCGATCCGCGACGTGATCGCGTTCCCGAAGACGCAGCGCGCGCAGTGTCTGTTGACGCAGGCGCCGAGCGAAGTGGACGAGCGCCAGTTGCGCGAGTTGCACATCCGTGTGCGTACGCCGGAACCGAAGGCGTAACGAAGGCATAACGAAGGCATAACGGCTTGAATTCGTTGGCTCCATGCCACTGAGTGCTGTCTGAAAACGACAGCAGAAGCACCCGAAAAAGGCGCAGGAGGAAACTCCCGGCGCCTTTTTCGTTTTTTTGCGTTACAGTCGAAGCAACCGCTTTCGAGCGTTCCTTCGCTATCCGCCGACATGTACCGCGCCCAGGTTGCGCCCAGTTTTGACACCATGCCGAAACCGCCGAAAATTCCTCAATCTGTCCTCGTCATTATTCACACGCCCGCGCTCGACGTGCTGCTGATCGAGCGCGCCGATCACCCGGGGTTCTGGCAGTCGGTGACAGGCTCGAAAGATGCACTCGACGAACCGCTCGCCGAAACGGCGGCGCGCGAAGTCGCCGAAGAAACGGGCATTGTGATGGGAAGCGCTCTGGTGCCGCCAGGCGCGTTGTTCGACTGGCAGTATTCGATCGAATACGAGATTTATCCGGAGTTCCGGCATCGCTATGCCGAAGGCGTGATCCACAACACCGAGCACTGGTTCAGCGTGCAGGTACCCGAGCAGGTCGAGGTGACGCTCGCGCCGCGCGAGCACACCGCGTTTGTGTGGCTGCCGTATGAAGAGGCGGCGTCGCGCTGCTTTTCGTCGTCGAATGCGGACGCGATTTTGCAATTGCCCAAGCGGCTCAGTGCGCGTGCGCCAGGCGGCCTTGCTGCGGAGCGCAGCCGGTGAGCTCGGGCGGCGTGAGCCGTTTCGCCCGACTGCGTCACGCGCTGCTAGGCCGCCGTTACTGGCAACGCTACCGCTTCACTAGCGGCAACGACGTCAAGCTCCTGCGCTCCGGCGACGAGTTTTTCAGCGCGCTGATCGAGCGGATCGACGAAGCACAGCACGACGTCGTTCTCGAAACCTATATCTTCTGCTACGACAAAGCCGGGCAAGCGGTGAGCGCCGCGTTGCTGCGCGCAGCCTCGCGCGGCGTGAAAGTGCGCGTGATTACCGACGGCATCGGCACCGCGCGTCTGACGATGTTCAACGAATGGCCGCTGGCCGGCATCGACCATCGCATTTACAACCCGCATCTGTTTGGACGCTTTGGATTTTCGCGCACGCATCGCAAGCTCGCGGTGGTCGACGACCAGTTTGCGTATTGCGGCGGCATCAATATCGTCGACGACTACGAGAACAACGGCGAGACGCTGCCGTTCCGGCGCTGGGATTTTGCGGTCGAGTTGCATGGCCCGGTAGTGGCCGACGTGCGTCAGGCATTCGAGGTGCAATGGCGGCGGATTCGACTGGGACATCGGCCGCTCGAGTCGATGGAACCGGATCTTGGCGCGCAGACCACGGCATCGCTTGGCAGTTTGCGCCGGCGTCGCCGGCGTCGTAACGAGGAATTGTGGGCGGGCGGTCAGCCGTGCGTGGCGTTCGTCGCGCGTGACAACCTGATCAACCGTCGCGCGATCGAGAAGGCCTATCTCGCCGCGATTGGCCAGGCGCGTCATGAGGTGCTGCTTGCCAATCCGTACTTCATGCCGGGGCGCAAGCTGCGGCGCGCGCTGATATATGCCGCGCGTCGCGGGGTGGTCGTGAAGCTGATCATCGGACGCAAGGAGTTCAAGGCGCTCGATTACGCGGTGCCTTTCCTGTATCACGCGTTGCTGCGGGCCGGCGTGCAGATTGCCGAGTATGAGAAGACGCTGCTGCACGGCAAGGTCGCGGTCGTGGATTCGAACTGGGGGACAGTCGGCTCGTCGAACCTGGATGCATTGAGCCTGATGCTCAACAACGAGGCGAACGTAGTGCTGGTGAACGACCCGTCTATCGACGTGCTGCGCGAGGCGATCCTCAACGCGTTCAAAGACTCGCGGCGGATCGACGAAGCGCGATATGAAGCGCGACCGGCAGGGGAGCGGGCGCTGAATTGGGTTGCTTATACGACCTACCGGGTGGCTATGAAGCTGCTGACGGTGGGCGGGTATGACTAGGAGCGGGCGCGGCTTTGCAGAGATTGGCGAGCGGCAAAGACAGTAAGTGCCGCCTCGCAAAATGAGCAAGGCTACGGCGACAGTCTGCAATTCGAGCGCTATCTGCCGATGGCGCTCGAACGCTTCGTGCAGGCCGGCTAGGTATGTCCGCCGCCGTTGCGTCGCCTGTACGAAGAGACGTCGTGTTTGCGCTGGCCCGCGCTCGTGCAGCTCGATGAAGCGCCGTCCGAACCGGGGAACCGGGATCGCTTCCGCCCGCTGATGTCCTTGCCGACGGACTTCGACACGCAACTCGCGACCATCCCGGCAAACACGCCCTACCTCTAAGCCGGGACAGCGCGTGCCGCCGCCCGGCGCGGCAACCGGGACGACGTGCTAACACGGGTGGGTGCCGCACTCCAGCAGCGTTTTCCCCAGCAGAGCCCCAACCCCTTCTAGATTCCCACCCGCTGCTGCATCATGTCAGCCGGCTGCAACAATCCCACAAAACTGACTGGCCAATCTGCAACAATTGTTTAACGACCAAGGCCTCTAAAAAATCTGATTCCTCCGATTGACGGATGTCGGAGAATTGAAACTCGGTTAGAAACCGGTTTCTAATAAAGTCCTTGTTTCGCGGACGGCAGCACTCAATAATAGTACGGCCGTTCGATTTTCTTTCGGTCTCATTAGAACGGTAAAACAGCTATGCGAAAAGGCGAACAAACACGAGTCGCGATTCTTGAAGCAGCACTCGATCTGGCAAGCCGCGACGGACTGGAAGGTCTGACGATTGGCCTGCTGGCCGAGCGCATGCAGATGAGCAAGAGCGGTGTGTTCGCGCATTTCGGATCGCGCGAGGATTTGCAGGTTGAAGTCGTGCGCGAATATCACCGTCGTTTTGAAGACGAGGTGTTTTTCCCGAGTTTGCGCGAGCCTCGTGGCTTGCCGCGCTTGCGCGCCATGATTTCACGCTGGATCGAGAAACGCATTCAGGAAGTCACGACTGGCTGCATCTATATCAGCGGCGCAGTCGAATACGACGACCGCGCGGACAGCCAGGTGCGCGAGCAACTGGTGTCGAGCGTGACGATCTGGCGAGCGGCGCTCAATCGCGCGATTTCGCAGGCGATGGAAGAAGGGCATCTGCGTGCCGACACCGATCCGCAGTTGATGCTGTTCGAACTGTATAGCTTCACGCTCGGTCTGCATCATGACGCACGTTTCCTGCACTTGCCGGACGCCGTGCGCCTCACGTGGGCCGCGCTGGAAAAATTGATTGTTTCGTATCAAAGCGAAAGCCGTTAGCAGCGTCGTCGGGAACCCACACGGATTCGGCAGCGCAGAAAGTTCCGATCCACGGACTCAGCTAACAGCCTGGCTTCTTGTCAAACTTGGGAGAGAGAGTCATGGGACAGTACGCCGCGCCGCTGCGCGACATGCAATTCGTGTTGCACGAACTGCTTAACGTCGAAGCCGAAATCAAGCAGATGCCAAAGCACGCTGATCTCGATGCCGACACGATCAACGCGGTGCTCGAAGAAGCCGGCAAGTTCTGCTCCGAAGTGCTGTTCCCGCTCAACCACAGCGGCGACCAGGAAGGCTGCACCTACGTCGGCGACGGCGTCGTGACCACGCCGAAGGGCTTCAAGGAAGCCTACCAGCAGTATGTCGAAGCCGGCTGGCCCGCACTGGGCTGCGATCCGGAATACGGCGGCCAGGGCCTGCCCGCGTTCGTCAACAACGCGCTGTACGAGATGCTGAACTCGGCCAATCAGGCGTGGACGATGTACCCCGGTTTGTCGCATGGCGCGTACGAATGTCTGCACGCGCACGGCACGCCTGAGCTGCAAAAGGCGTATCTGCCGAAGCTGGTTGCGGGTGTCTGGACCGGCACGATGTGTCTGACCGAGCCGCATTGCGGCACCGACCTCGGCATTCTGCGCACCAAGGCCGAACCGAATAGCGACGGCTCGTACGCGATCAGCGGCACGAAGATTTTCATCTCCAGCGGCGAACACGATCTCGCCGAGAACATCGTTCACCTGGTGCTCGCACGTTTGCCGGGTGCACCGAACGGCACCAAGGGCATTTCGCTGTTCATCGTGCCGAAGTTCATCCCGAACGAAAGCGGCGAGCCGGGCGAGCGTAATGGCGTGAAATGCGGTTCCATCGAACACAAGATGGGCATTCACGGCAACGCAACCTGCGTGATCAATCTCGACAACGCGCGCGGCTGGCTCGTCGGCGAGCCGAACAAGGGCCTCAACGCGATGTTCGTGATGATGAACGCCGCGCGTCTCGGCGTCGGCATGCAGAGCCTGGGGCTGACGGAAGTCGCCTATCAGAACTCGCTGACGTACGCGAAAGAGCGTCTGCAAATGCGTTCGCTGACCGGCCCGAAGGCGCCGGAAAAAGCCGCCGATCCGATCATCGTTCATCCCGACGTGCGCCGCATGCTGCTCACGCAAAAGGCCTACGCCGAAGGTGCGCGTGCGTTCTCGTACTGGTCCGCGCTGCATATCGACAAGGAACTGTCGCACGCCGACGAATCGGCTCGCAAGGAAGCCGCCGACCTCGTCGCGTTGCTCACGCCGATCCTGAAAGCGTTCCTGTCGGACAACGCGTTCGAGGGCACCAATCACGCAATGCAGATTTACGGCGGCCACGGCTTCATCGCCGAGTGGGGCATGGAGCAGTACGTGCGCGACGCGCGTATCAACATGATCTACGAAGGCACCAACGCGATTCAGGCGCTCGACCTGCTGGGCCGCAAGATCCTCGGCGACATGGGCGCGAAGATGAAGAAGTTCGGCAAGCTGGTGACGGAGTTCGTCGAAGCCGAAGGCATCAAGCCGGAAATGCAGGAGTTCATCAACCCGCTCGCGGACATCGGCGACAAGGTGCAGAAGCTGACGATGGAAATCGGCATGAAGGCGATGCAGAACCCGGACGAAGTCGGCGCCGCGGCTGTGCCGTATCTGCGTACCGTCGGCCATCTCGTGTTCTCGTACTTCTGGGCGCGCATGGCGCGCATCGCACTCGACAAGGAAGCCTCGGGCGATCCGTTCTACAAGGCCAAGCTCGCCACCGCGCGCTTCTACTTCGCGAAGCTGCTGCCGGAAACGGCGATGACGATCCGTCAGGCGCGCGCGGGTTCGAAGTCGATGATGGACGTCGAAGAGTCGCTGTTCTAAACAAAAGCCTATCGAGGCAGACGCCGCGCGCGAAAAAGCCGCGGCGTCTGGTTTCAGTCAGCCTCAAACCCAGCCTCAAGCCACACATCGCGAAGCGTTCAAGAACCTTCGCGAGATCCGCACAACTCCCCGGAGGAACGACGTGAGCAATCTGATCATTCGCAAGGTAGCCGTGCTCGGCGCCGGCGTGATGGGCGCGCAGATCGCCGCGCACCTGATCAACGCCAAGGTGCCCGTGCTGCTGTTCGATCTGCCTGCAAAAGAAGGCCCGAAGAACGCGATCGCGCTGAAGGCGATCGAGAATCTGAAGAAGCTGTCGCCTGCGCCGTTCGGCGTGAAGGACGACGCGCAATACATCCAGCCCGCCAATTACGATGACGATATCGCGAAGCTCGCCGAGTGCGACCTCGTGATCGAAGCGATCGCCGAGCGGATGGACTGGAAGCACGACCTGTACAAGAAGGTCGCGCCGCATCTCGCGCCGAACGCGATTTTCGCGACCAACACGTCGGGTCTGTCGATCACGGCGCTGTCCGAAGGTTTCCCGGATGAACTGAAGGCGCGCTTTTGCGGCGTGCACTTCTTCAATCCGCCGCGCTACATGCACCTGGTCGAACTGATTCCGACCGCGACGACGCGCCCCGACATTCTCGATCAACTCGAAACCTTCCTGACGAGCGTGGTCGGCAAGGGCGTCGTGCGTGCAAAAGACACGCCGAACTTCATCGCCAACCGCGTCGGTATTTTCTCGATCCTCGCCGTCATCACCGAAGCCGCGAAGTTCGGTCTGCGTTTCGACGAAGTGGACGACCTGACCGGCTCGCGCCTGGGTCGCGCGAAATCGGCGACGTTCCGCACCGCCGACGTGGTCGGTCTCGACACGATGGCGCACGTCATCAAGACGATGCAGGACACGCTGAAGGACGACCCGTTCTTCCCGGTCTACGAAACGCCCGCTGTGCTGGCCGAACTGGTGAAGAAGGGCGCGCTCGGTCAGAAGACCGGCGGCGGCTTCTACAAGAAGGAAGGCAAGGCGATCAAGGTGCTCGACCCGAAGACGGGCGAGTACGTCGATGGCGGCGCGAAGGCGGACGAACTGGTCGGCCGCATTCTGAAGCGCCCGGCGGCGGAGCGTCTGAAGCTGCTGCGCGAATCGGAGCATCCGCAGGCGCAGTTCCTGTGGGCGATTTTCCGCGACGTGTATCACTACATCGGCGTGCATCTGGAATCGATCGCGGACAACGCGCGCGACGTCGATCTGGCGATCCGCTGGGGCTTCGGCTGGAACGAAGGTCCGTTCGAAGGCTGGCAGACGGCCGGCTGGAAGCAGGTCGCCGAGTGGGTGCAGGAAGACATCGCGGCGGGCAAGGCGCTGTCGAACGTGCCGCTGCCGTCGTGGGTGCTCGAAGGTGCGGTCGCCGAAAAGGGCGGCGTGCATACGAACGAAGGTTCGTGGTCGCCCGCTTCGAAGACGTTCGTGCCGCGCTCGTCGCTGTCCGTCTACGACAAGCAGGTGTTCCGCGCACCGCTGGTCGGCGAAACTTCGGCCGATCCGAAGACCTACGGCAAGACGCTGTTCGAAACCGACGCCGTGCGCGCATGGGTCGACGACCGTGCGGGCGAGAACGACGTGCTGATCGTGTCGTTCAAGAGCAAGATGAACACGATCGGACCGTCGGTGATCGACGGTCTGACGCAAGCCATCGAACTGGCCGAGAAGGACTACAAGGGCCTCGTGGTGTGGCAGCCGACGTCGCTGAAACTCGGCACGCCGGGCGGTCCGTTCTCGGCGGGCGCGAATCTCGAAGAAGCGATGCCCGCGTTCATGATGGGCGGCGCGAAGGGTATCGAACCGTTCGTGAAGAAGTTCCAGCAAGGCATGCTGCGCGTGAAGTACGCGAGCGTGCCGGTGATCTCGGCGGTGTCGGGCATTGCGCTCGGCGGCGGCTGCGAGTTGGCGCTGCATAGCGCGAAGCGCGTCGCGCACATCGAAAGCTATATGGGTCTCGTGGAAGTCGGCGTGGGTCTCGTGCCGGCGGGCGGCGGTCTGAAGGAAGCGGCACTGCGCGCAGCGGAAGCCGCGACGCAAGTCGGCGCGACCACCGACCTGCTGAAATTCGTGCAGAAGTCGTTCGAGAACGCGGCGATGGCGAAGGTTTCGGCTTCCGCACTCGACGCGCGCGCGATGGGCTACCTGAAGCCGTCGGACACGATCGTGTTCAACGTGTTCGAACTGCTCGACGTCGCGAAGAAGGAAGCGCGCGCGTTGACGGCGGCGGGTTATCGTCCGCCGCTGCGCGTGACGCAGGTGCCGGTCGCGGGTCGCTCGGCGATCTCGACGATCAAGGCGTCGCTCGTCAACATGCGCGATGGCCGCTTCATCAGCGAGCACGATTACCTGATTGCCAGCCGGATCGCGGAAGCGGTGTGCGGCGGCGACGTGGAAGCGGGCAGCCTCGTCGATGAAGAATGGCTGCTGCAACTGGAGCGCCGTGCGTTCGTCGATCTGCTGGGCACGCAGAAGACGCAGGAACGGATCATGGGCATGTTGCAGACCGGCAAGCCGGTGCGTAACTAAGCGACGCAGCGGACCGAGACGCTAAGGCGCTAACTCACACCGCGATGGGACCAGGGGAGTAAGCGCTAAAGCGCTAACTCCCGTCGACCGCGATAAGACTGCATGGGACAGAGTAAGCGCTAAAGCGCTAACTCTGGTCGACAAAGGAGCCAAACATGGCAAAGCAATTGCAAGACGCATACATCGTCGCCGCGAGCCGTACGCCGATCGGCAAGGCGCCGCGCGGGATGTTCAGGAACACGCGCCCCGACGAACTGCTGGTGCACGCGATCAAATCGGCCGTCGCACAAGTGCCCGGCCTCGACACCAAGGTGATCGAAGACGCGATCATCGGCTGCGCGATTCCGGAAGCGGAACAAGGGCTGAACGTCGCGCGGATGGGCGCGTTGCTGGCCGGCCTGCCGAACACGGTCGGCGGCGTCACGGTGAACCGCTTCTGCGCATCGGGCCTCACCGCGCTGGCAATGGCCGCCGACCGCATTCGCGTCGGCGAATCGGACGCGATGATCGCAGGCGGCTGCGAGTCGATGAGCATGGTGCCGATGATGGGCAACAAGCCGTCGCTGTCGCCGCATATCTTCGATCGCAACGAAGACATCGGCATCGCGTACGGCATGGGCCTGACCGCCGAGAAAGTCGCCGAGCGCTGGAAGATCAGCCGCGAAGCACAAGACGCGTTCTCGGTCGAATCGCACCGTCGCGCGATCGCCGCGCAGCAAGCCGGCGAGTTCAACGACGAAATCGCCGCATACACGATCACCGAACGCTTCCCCGATCTCGCCACCGGCGAAGTCCGCGTGAAGACGCGCGAAGTGTCGCTCGACGAAGGTCCGCGCGCGGAAACGACGCTCGAAGGTCTCGCGAAGCTGCGCGCGGTGTTCGCGAACAAGGGCTCGGTGACGGCGGGTAACAGCTCGCAAACGTCGGACGGCGCGGGCGCGTTGATCGTCGTGTCGGAGAAGATGCTGAAGGAGTTCAACCTGACGCCGCTCGCGCGTTTCGTCAGCTTCGCGGTGCGCGGCGTGCCGCCGGAAATCATGGGCATCGGCCCGAAGGAAGCGATTCCGGCCGCGCTGAAGGCCGCGGGTCTGAAGCTGGACGACCTCGACTGGATCGAACTGAACGAAGCGTTCGCCGCGCAATCGCTGGCGGTGATTCAGGACCTCGGTCTCGATCCGTCGAAGATCAACCCGCTCGGCGGCGCGATCGCTCTCGGCCACCCGCTCGGCGCGACGGGCGCGATTCGTGCGTCGACGGTGGTGCACGGTCTGCGCCGCCGTAACTACAAGTACGGCATGGTGACGATGTGCGTCGGCACGGGCATGGGCGCGGCGGGCATTATCGAGCGCCTGTAATTGTTCGCCCCAGGTTCTCGCCTTAACGAGTGACGAACCCGAAGAACGGTTCGCAGGCTGCCAGGCTTGCGAACCGTTTTTACATGGCATCCGCAGGACTACGAGGAGATGAAGGAGATGACGATGGATATCCTGGTCGAGCGCGCCGACGGCGTGTTGACGATTGCCTTCAACCGGCCCGGCAAGAAAAACGCGATCACGGCCGCGATGTATCAGACGATGGCCGATGCGATGGTCGAAGCGCACGGCGACGCGTCGGTGCGCGCCATTCTGATTCGCGGCAGCGCAGGCATTTTCAGCGCAGGCAACGATCTCGAAGATTTCATGAAGACGCCGCCGATGGGCGAAAACGCGCCGGTGTTCCAGTTCCTGCGCGCGCTCGCTTCGGCGGAAAAACCGGTGGTGGCGGCGGTCGCGGGGCCGGCGGTGGGCATCGGCACGACCTTGCTGCTGCACTGCGATCTCGTCTATGCGGCTGATAACGCGAGCTTCTCGCTGCCGTTCGCGCAGCTTGGGCTGTGTCCTGAGGCGGCGTCGAGTCTGCTGTTGCAGCGTGTCAGCGGCTATCAGGCGGCGGCGGAAAAATTGCTGCTCGGCGAAGCATTCGACGCCGCCGAAGCGCAACGCATGGGCTTCGTGAATCGCGTGCTGCCGGCTGGCGAAGTCGAAGCGTTTGCTGATTCGCAAGCCGCGAAGCTGGCGGCGCTGCCCGCGTCGTCATTGCGCGTGACAAAGAGTCTGATGAAGCGCGCCAGCCAGCAGGAACTGCAGACGCAGATGTCGGAAGAAGCGGTGCATTTCGGCAAGATGCTGCTCGCGCCGGAAGCGCGCGAGGCCTTCAAGGCGTTCTTCGAGAAGCGTAAGCCGGACTTCCGGCAATTCGACTGAGTGTGTTGCCGGCGAGCGTCCGGTTGTCTCCGGACGCTTCGCTTCAACGCTGCGCCGGCTGCGACGTGTCGTAGTCGACGTAGCCGTTTTCGCGGCAGAAGCTCACCAGCCGCACGCCCGCCTTGCGGGCAATCGTAATCGCCAGCGACGACGGCGCCGAGATCGTCGCGACCATCGGCACATCGACGCGCGCGGCCTTGCGCACCAGTTCATAGCTCGCGCGGCTCGACAGAAACACGAAGCCTTCGCGCGTATCCACGCGATCGAGCACGAGTTGGCCGATCAGCTTGTCGAGCGCGTTGTGACGGCCGACATCCTCGAACGCATAACGGATCGCGCCTGTCGCGTCGCACCATGCGGCCGCGTGCAAGCCGCCGGTCAGTCTGCGTCAACGCTTGATGAGCGGGCAACTCACGCGCGGCGCGAGCGATCGCGTCCGCTGCGAGCCGCTGCAAAAAGCCGGTGTCCGGCACCCGCTCCGGTTTCAGATCGAGCAGATCGATACTTTCGATTCCGCACACGCCGCAGCCTGTGCGCCCCGCGAGCGCACGGCGCTTTTCCTTCAACGCGACGAACGCCTGCTGCACCACCTGCAATTGCACTTCGGCGTGCGGCAATTCCGCGTCGTCGTGTAGCTCGACTTCGATATCCTGAATGTCGCTGCCGCGTTCCACGATGCCTTCCGAAATCGCGAATCCCACCGCGAACGCTTCCAGATCGCGCGGCGTGCACATCATCACCGCATGCGAAATGCCGTTGAAGACGAGCGCGACCGGCCACTCCTGGCCGACGTGATCGGTGACGGATTCGACCGCCGCGCCGCGATGCCGGTGCACCTGGCGCTCCACTGCGCCCGGTTGCCCGGCGGTGTCCAGTTCATTCAATGCGTAACTCCTTTGGATGCCGCACGCGCGCGAGCGGTTTGCGGTGCCGGCTCATGCCGCCAGAGCGGGCCGCCGTCGCGCGAATAAGGTTCTAAAATACCTCAAGCTGGGCTTGCACGCTGCCTGCCATCCACGAGGAACTGTCATGGGACTCAACGAAGCGCCGCTTCTGTTCAACTTCGAGGTCGAGTCTTCGGAGAATTTCACTTACATCCCGATGTCGGTGCGCTTCAATCTCGACCGCTTCGGGCTGCGCATCTCGCTGGATCAGTGGCAGTCGCTGCCGCTCGAGGACCGCAAGCTGCTGGCGCGTTTTCCAGTCGATGAAGACGCGCAGATCGAGCCGAATTTCGATCACGCGCTATTCGAAATGCTGCGCACCCACGCGAATGTCGAACCGGAGTGGTTCACACCGGAAGACTCGCCCGCGTGGCGCCGCACCGACAGCGTGCCGGACGGCGTCGCGCGTCAGGCGCAACTCGCCGGGCTCACGAGCCCGAGCGTCGAGCGCTGGGCCGCAGCTGGAGCCGTTCAAGCGCTATGTGCTGGCCAAGCTCTCGCGCAAACCGGAGGCCAACCACGACTTCGTCCCGGCGATGAAGGAGTTTGGCGCGGCGGGGTAGGGTAGGTGGGTCACCATGCGGGCCTGCTAAGTCGGCATCGCCTGGAACTGGCTCCGGGCTTCGTGACCCTGAGGTTGTGGATATCGGCGCGGGCCTCGTAGCCTGATTCTTTCGCGCTGTCTCCGGCGAGTCACGCAGCGCGCGGTGTGCGATCTCGTGCTCCGCCAAAGTGCCCGCTCGCGGCAATTGTCACGCGTTGGCAGCAAGCGCCAATCGAACGCACTGCACAACGAACATCTCACGCAAACGTTGTCGCCGAAACCGGGCTTTGAACCGCACCGCACAACGTCCTGCCAGCGCCTGTTTTTTTCGTCATCGCGCCCTCAATCCTGCCCGAGCGCTGCCGTTATTCATGGGTTGGCGCGTAAAAAGACTCCGATCGATGCGGCCCGACGCACCGAAAGCGACACGCGCTCCCGCACTCGGAACGATTGACGTTCGGAACCCATGACTCCTTTTTTATCGAAGCGGCTGCTGATCAATATAGCGGTCGTCGTCGCTGCAGTCGGTGCGAATGCGTTCGTCGCCTACACGCAGATTTGCGGTCAACGCGACGCCGACCTGCGCATGCTGCGCTCGATGAGCGTGCGCCAGCATCTCGACGCCTATCACGCTGCGCTCGACGACGGGCTTGCCGCGCTCAGCCGGTTCGAAGCGTCAGACCGGACCGCGCCGGTCAACGCGGCCGCCGCGATGGCCGCGAAGCTCGCCGATCTGCAGCGTCATCTGGGTGAGGAGTTGCGCGACGAACCCGCCGCGCTCGCTGCATTGAGCGCGCTAGGCAAGGACAGTCACGCGCTGGAACATGACATCGACGACGCGTTGCTGAGAGACCCGAGCGTCGGAGCGCAGGCGTCGCACGCGTGGGCCGCGTCGACTTACACGCATCTGAGCATCGGACTCGATCGCGTCGAAGCCGCGCTGGCCACGCTGCGCAAAGAGGAAAGCCACGCGTTGCAGATGTCGTTGTCGAGCTCGGCGAGCGAGACCCAGCGCGCCATGTTCGTGCTGATCGTGACGATGCTGGCGGGCAGCGTGCTGCTGTTCGCGACGTTCGGCGCACGCGACAAAAGTGCGCGCGAAAAGCTGCGTACGTTGCGCGCAGTCGGCCGTCACGACGAACGTTTTCGCGGACTGTTCGACGATCATCCGGTGCCGATGTATATCTTCGAGCGCGAGACGCTGCGCTTTCTCGCCGTCAACGCGGCGGCGGTCCAGCAATACGGTTATTCGGAAAGCGAATTCCTCAACATGACGATTCGTGCGATCCGCTCGCATGGCGAGATCGCGCGTCTCGAATCGCATCTGCAACGCAGCGACGCGTTGGGCTATGGCCGCACGATGGCCGGCATCTGGCATCACAGACGCAAGGACGGCTCGTCGATCAGCGTCGACGTGTCGTATCACGCGCTCGACTTCATCGGCCGCGCGGCGCTGTTCGTGCTGGCTGTCGACGTCACCGATCAGATCAACGCCGAAGCCGAAGCGCAGCGTTCGAACCAGATGCTCGAAGCGGTGATCGACAACATCCCGCAGCGCATTTTCTGGAAGGATCAGGAGTCGCGCTATCTCGGCTGCAACATGGCGTTTGCGCGCGATGCGGGTCTCGCGTATCCCGAGCAGGTAGTCGGCAAAAGCGACGCCGACCTGCCGTGGCGCGCGTTCGCCGAGATGCTGAACAAGCACGACAAGGAGGTGATGAGCACCTCCATGCCAAAGATGAATTTCGAAGTCGACTTCGTGATCGACGGCGAGCATCACACCACGATCACCAGCAAGCTGCCGTTCACCGACGGCGACGGTCGCGTAATCGGCGTGCTCGGCTCGTACACGGACATCACCGAGCGCAAGCGCGCCGATCTCGCGCTGCGTCTGCAAAGCCGCGCGCTCGACGCCAGCGTCAACGCGATTCTGATTACCGCGCCGTCGCCGAGCGGCAATCTGATCGAGTATGTGAACCCGGCGTTCATGCGTATCACCGGCTACGATCCCGCCGAGGTGATCGGCCACGATTGCCGCGTGCTGCAGCGCGACGACCGCGAGCAGGAAGGCGTCGCGCTGATCCGCCAGGCGCTGGCGGCGAACCGCGAGGTGAGCGCGGTGGTGCGCAACTATCGCAAGGACGGCGCGTTGTTCTGGAATCAGCTGTTCATCGCGCCGGTACCGAATGCGGAGGGCGTGATCACGCATCACATCGGCGTGATCAATGACGTGACCGACCTGATGCGTTATCAGGAGCAACTCGAATATCAGGCCAATTACGACAGCCTCACGCGTCTGCCGAACCGCAACCTGCTGCGCGACCGTCTGGAGCATGCGCTGGTCATCGCGCAACGGCATCACTCGGGTGTCGCGGTCGTGTTCCTCGATCTGGACGGTTTCAAGAACGTCAACGACAGCCTCGGGCATAGCGTCGGCGACCGGCTGCTGGCGGTGGTCGCCGAGCGGCTCGCGCGCTGTTCCCGCACGAGCGACACGGTCGCGCGGCACGGCGGCGACGAGTTCGTGATCGTGATCACCGATACCGTCGACGAACAGTCGCTGATCGCGTGGATGGAGCGCGTGCGCGCGTCGATTGCCGAACCGGTGTGGCTCGACGGCACCGAGCTTTATGTGGGATGCAGCATGGGCGCGAGCCTGTTCCCGCAAGACGGCGACGATGCCGAAACGCTGATGAAAAAGGCCGACCTCGCGATGTATCGCGCGAAGGACATGGGCCGCAATACGTTCCAGTTCTATCAGCCGGAGATGAACGCCAGCGCGGGCGCGCGGCTGAATCTCGAACGGCGTTTGCGGCGTGCGCTGCGCGACAACGAGTTCCTGCTGCATTACCAGCCGCAGGTCGACATAGAGAGCGGGCAGATCGTCGGCACCGAGGCGCTGGTGCGCTGGCTCGATCCGGAAGTCGGGCTGGTGCCGCCGTCGTCGTTTATTCCGATGGCCGAAGAAAGCGGGCTGATCGGGCCGCTGTCCGAATGGGTGCTTCGCGAGGCGTGCCGGCAGAACAAGGCCTGGCAGGATGAAGGCTTGCCGCCGGCGCGGGTGTCGGTGAATCTGTCGGCGCGGGTGTTCCAGCAGCGCGATATCGCGAGGCTGGTGATGCAGGTGCTCGACGAGACCGGGCTCGAACCGAAGTATCTCGAACTCGAACTGACCGAAAGCACGATCATGCGCAATGCCGAGGAAGCGGTGTCGATGCTCAACGAGTTGCACGCGCTGGGCATCGGCCTCGCGATCGACGACTTCGGCACCGGTTATTCGAGCCTCAGCTATCTGAAGCGTTTCCCGGTGGACCGGCTGAAGATCGACCGCTCGTTCGTGTCGGACATCGGCGTGTCGGGCGACGACGAGACGATCACGTCCGCGATCATCGCGCTCGCGCATTCGCTGAAGTTGCAGGTGATTGCCGAGGGCGTGGAAACGTCCGCGCAACTCGACTTCCTGAAAGAGCGTGCGTGCGATGAAATGCAGGGCTTCTATTTCGCGAGGCCTTTGTCGACGGATGCGATTGCGCAGTTGATGCAAGGCGGCGTCGGGAGGGAACTGGAGACGGCGTAGGGCGCGCGCGGTTGTTTGTCAGTGTGCGTGTTAAGCGGCCCGTGGCGGCTCGCCGTCGGCGTCGCGATCGGCCAGGCAAGCCGCGCGGCGACGAAGCCGATGAACACCCGCAACCTGGGCCGCACGCTGCGTCTGGCCGGCCCGACGGCGCCCAGCTCCGTTTCCCGCGCGGCGTAGTCGTCCAGCGCGGTGCACAGCAGGCGGTCGTGCAGCGCATCGCGCATTGAAAAACCCGGCCCGCAGGCAATCGATCAGGCCGCGCATCGCCAAGCACGTGCGGGTTTCGACGCTATTGCACACCGATCGAAACCGGCACCGTCGTTTCGCGTCCCCCGGCGCCCCGCAGCAGCGGCCAGCTTTCGAGCTTGCTGCGGGCGATGAACCGGCGCGGCGCTCGGTCGCTTGCAAGCCGCTCGCCCTTCACCGTTTGCCATTGCGTCGCGACTTCGCCCGCGCCGTCGCTGTCGTCCGTCGCCTCGTCCGCGTCGTCCGCGTCGTTCACCGCGCCGGCGTCTCCACAAACACCGGCAAATCCTCCGCCAGCGCCGAAAACGCCTGCAAATGCGGGTGCGCCGCCTGGCTGACGATCTCCGGCAACATCATCTGCGTGAAATCCCACGCCACCGCCACGGTGACGTCTGCCGCGTCGAACTGTTCCGCCTCGGTCGGCAACGCGGACGCCGCCACTTCGCGTTCGAGTTCCGCGTAAGCGGCGAGCAACTGCGTGCGCACGCGCTCGACCCAAGGTTCGTGCTGCTTCTCGGCGGGACGCAGATTGCGCTCGTACACGATCTGCACGGTCTTTTCGCAGGCGGCCAGCGCGAGGCCGGTCAGTCGGGCGGCGCGCAACGCATCGTCGGGACGGGTGGGAAACAGGCGCTGCTGGGGCCCGGCGAGCGTCGCCAGGTACTGAAGAATCACCGTCGAATCCATCACGCAGCGGCCGTCGTCGGCGACTAGCGTCGGCGCCTTGACGACGGGGTTGATCTTCGCGAACTGGTCGTAGGTGCTGAACACCGAGATCGACTCGTGCTCGACATCGAATTTCAGCAGTTTGAGGCAGATAGCGACTCGCCGAACGTACGGCGAATCGAGCATTCCGATCAGTTTCATGTCCATTCCGTTAGAAGTTCTATCATCGTGCGCCCGGGGCTGCTGCAGCGGGGCGGTTGTCCGGCTGGCATAAGCCATGGCGCATTCACCCGATAGATTAAGCATCAACCGAGAGCAAAAAAAGCGACAATTAACGACGATCTCCGTCAGAATTTCTTACATGAAACCGATTCCGCCGCTTACCGCGCTCCGCTGCTTCGAGGCCGTCGCCCGTTTGGGCGGCGTCACCCCGGCCGCGCGCGAGCTGCATGTCACGCATTCGGCGGTCAGTCAGCAGATCAAGGTGCTCGAGGACGTGATGGGCGTCGTGTTGTTCATGCGCGAAGCGCGCGGGCTCAGGCTGACCGAAGAAGGGCGGCTTTACGCGCTCGACATTCGCGCGGCGCTGCGCGACATCACGCAGGCCACCCGCCGCGCGCAGGCGCGTCCGCATGAAAGCGAACTGGTGATCTCGACCTTGCCGTCGTTCGCGCAGCACTGGCTCGTGCCGCGTCTGGCGAGCTTTCGCGACGCACATCCGTACTATCGGGTGCGGCTTGTCACCAGCCTGCAAATCGAGGATTTTCGCCAGGGCGTCAGCGATATCGGCATTCGGATGGGCCAGGGGCACTGGCCCGATGTTGCACAACAAAAGCTGTTCGACGACGACATGGTGGTCGTCGCCGCGCCGGATTTCGCGCTCGCAGCGGATGGCCGCTTCCCGGTCACCGCCGAGGACGTGCTCGCCTGTCCGCTGATCTCCAGCCCCGACACGCCGTGGGCCGACTGGTGCCTGGCCGCGCAGGTGCCGCAGCCGGCGGCGCAGAGCGTGGTGTTGTCCGCGAACGACTCGAATCTCGTGATCGGCGCGGTCCGGGCCGGCCAGGGCGTCGCGCTCGAACGACGCAGCCTCGTCGCGCATGCATTGGCGCAACGCGAACTGGTGCAGATCACCGAAATTCGCGTGCCGTATCCGTACCCGTACTGGCTCGTGTGGCGGCAACGCGAAATTCTCGATGCCCGCCAGGCGCATTTTGCGCAGTGGATCGAAGCACAAGTCGCCGCGTATCTGCGCGAGAGCGGCGTGTCACCGGGCCATCCGGCGCCGCTCCGGATGGCCTAGCCAGGCCTCGAGCGCAGGCAAAAGCAATTTGCGCACGAATTTCAGTCGTATATATTCGTGGTTCCCATCTCAAGAGATTGCTGGGAAACACGAAGCATCGATTCAGGCAGCGTTTCGCCCGTCCGTTCGAGCGTCATTTTCGCTGCTCATACCCGGTTTTGGGCGCTGCGTTGTCGACTGACTATCCGCCAATCCGACTGGAGAAAACAATGTCGTCTTCACCTGCAAAGAAACTGGCTGTGCTGTTGGCATCGGTTGTACTGAGCGTGGCGGCCGCCGCGCCAGCATTCGCGCAAAGCGGCGGCGGAGGAGGCGGTGGCCCCGCAGGCGATAATTCCGACGCGGCGAAAGCGGACACCGGAGCGCGGCCGCCGAAAACCACGAAGGCGGAACGCAAGGCCGCGCACAAACAGGCGCGGGCCAAGAAAAACGCGGAGTTGAAGAAACTGGAGGCAAACGGCTATAACCCGGCGCGCAACGATCCGAACTATCCGAACGATATCCAGAAGGCGGAGAAGAAAGCGGGCACCGGTGCGAGTCAGTAAGCGGTATTCGTCTGACTAGCTTGTGAAACTTGCAAGCGCGGTTTGCAAACCGCAAACCATCAAACCGTCAAATCTCAACGCATGAAGCAAAACGAGGCGCCAAAAGCGCCTCGTTTTTTATTGGTGCGTCGGCCAGCGGATGACGCTCAGTCCAGCACCGGCAAGGCGCGCGGACGACGGTCGCTGTCGGTGGCGACATAGGTCAGGATCGCCTCGGTGACCTTCACGAGGTCTTCGGTCAGGCTCATGCGCTGCGCGTAGACCTCGACCGACACCGTCACCGACGTATTGCCCGTCTTGACGATATCAGCGTAAAAGCTGAGCAGATCGCCGACGAACACCGGCTGTTTGAACACGAACGAATTGACCGCGATGGTTGCCACCCGCCCGTTCGCGCGACGGCTTGCCGGAATCGAGCCCGCAATATCCACTTGCGCCATGATCCAGCCGCCGAACACGTCGCCGTGGACATTCGCGTCCGACGGTTGCGGAACGACGCGCAGCGCGCAAGGCTTTTGCGGGAGTTGGAGATCGGTCATCGGGGGTACCCTTGAAAAACGTGTTTGGCTCGGTCGGCTCGACCGGCAGGCGGGGATTTCACAACAACGGCAGCCATGCGCGGTACAACGCGACGTGTACGGCACGAACCCCGCGCGGCCAGGCCGCGACCGGCGGCCGGCCAGCCCATGAAAAGCGGCGCCAGCCAGCTTCTGCGACAATAGAAAGATCACGAATTGTACGGGAAAGCGCCCAGCCAGGTCGCGCGAGGACGCAGTGTGCCGGTCGGCACGCAGCGCTCGGCGCACCGCTGCGAACTCCGGCATTTCCACTTTCCCCAGCCGATCCCCATGCGCCGCTCGCCTTCCTCCGAACCCTCGCCGATTTCCACCCAGCCTCGCAACGACTGGCAGACGATCCTGTCGCTGCTGCCGTACCTCGCCACGTACAAATGGCGCGTCGGCTTCGCGCTGAGCTGCCTGATCGGCGCGAAGGTCGCCAATCTCGGCGTGCCGATCGTGATGAAGCGGATTGTCGACGGCCTTGCGTCGGTGCGGCATCTCACGGCGCTCGGCCGCGCGCACGATGCACCGGGGATCGTGCTGCTGGGCGGCGTCGGCTTGCTGGTGGTCGCGTATGCGGTGGTGCGTCTGTCCACCTCGCTCTTCACCGAATTGCGCGAGGTCCTGTTTTCGAAAGTGACTGAAAGCGCGGTGCGGCAACTGGCGCTGAAAGTGTTTCGTCATTTGCATGCGCTGTCGTTGCGGTTTCATCTCGAGCGGCAAACCGGCGGCATGTCGCGCGATATCGAACGCGGCACGCGCGGCATCACGCAACTCATTTCGTATTCGCTGTACAGCATTCTGCCGACGCTCGTCGAAGTCGGTCTCGTGCTCGGGTTTTTCGTCGTCAAATACGAGGCGTATTACGCGGTCGTCACGTTTATTGCGCTGGCCGTGTACATCGTTTTCACGGTGAAGGTCACCGAGTGGCGCACGCATTTTCGTCGCACGATGAACGACCTCGATTCAAAGGCGAATTCACGCGCGATCGATTCGCTGCTCAACTACGAGACCGTCAAGTACTTCGGCAACGAAGAGTGGGAAGCGAGCCGCTACGATGAAAATCTGAAGCGCTATCGCACCGCGGCGATCAAGTCGCAGCGTTCGTTGTCGGCGCTGAACTTCGGGCAGCAGGCGATTATCGGCACCGGGCTCGTGTTCATTCTGTGGCGCGCAACGCAAGGCGTGATGGCCGGGCGGCTCACGTTAGGCGATCTGGTGCTGATCAACACGTTCATGTTGCAGCTGTATATTCCGCTGAATTTTCTCGGCGTCGTCTATCGCGAACTGAAGCAGAGTCTCACCGACATGGACCGCATGTTCACGCTGCTCGGTGCGGCTCAGGAAGTGCCCGATCGCGCCGATGCGCCCGCGTTGCAGGTGAGCGGCGCGCAAGTGCGTTTCGAGCACGTGAATTTCGCGTATGAACCCGCGCGTCAGATTCTGCATGATGTGAGTTTCACGATTCCGGCGGGTACGACGACGGCGGTCGTCGGTCACAGCGGCTCGGGTAAATCGACGCTCGCGCGGCTGATGTTCCGCTTCTACGATCTGGATCGCGCGAACGGTGGCGCGATTACGATCGACGCTCAGGATATTCGCGACGTCACGCAGGATTCGCTGCGCGCGTCGATCGGCATCGTGCCGCAGGACACGGTGCTGTTCAACGATTCGATCTACTACAACATCGCTTACGGCCGGCCGTCGGCGTCACGCGAGGAAGTGATCGCGGCGGCGCGCGCCGCGCATATCCACGAGTTCATCGAAGGGCTGCCGAAGGGTTATGACACGCCGGTCGGCGAGCGTGGCCTGAAGCTGTCCGGTGGCGAGAAGCAACGCGTGGCGATCGCGCGAACCATCCTCAAGAATCCGCCGATCCTTTTATTCGACGAAGCCACCTCCGCGCTCGATTCGCGCTCCGAGCGCGCGATTCAACACGAACTCGATCAGATCGCGCGCGAGCGGACGACGCTGATCATCGCGCACCGGTTGTCGACGGTGGTGCACGCACAGCAGATCATCGTGATGGACAAGGGACGGATTGTCGAACGCGGCACACATGCCGAGTTGCTGCGCGCGAACGGACTGTTCGCGCAGATGTGGGCGTTGCAGCAGCAACGCACGGCAGCAGGCGCCGGAGCCGATGGAAGCGGTTGGCGCGGGGGAGGGCGGTCACTGAGTGGCCACTGAGTGGCCACGCTGAAAGCTCGCGCACTCAGCGGGCTTTCAACCGCCAATCCAGCTCCTGCAACTGACCTGGCGTCCCAACGTTTTCCCATAAGCCTTCATACAACTCGCCGCTCGCGAGTCCGCGCCCGATCGTGTCGCGGTAATACGGCGACAGCGCGCGCCGCGTGCCGCGCGGCAGATCGCGGAACATGCGCGTGTCGTAAAGGCCGATGCTGCCGAAAGTCAAACGCGGCTGCGCATCCAGAGACAGAACGCCGTCGACCAGCCCAAAGTCGCCATGCGGATGAAACACCGGATTGGGCACCATCACCAGATGCATGCCCGGCGCGTCGAGCGCCTTCAATCTGCGCGGCATGAGCATCCAGCGTGGCGTAATCGAAGTCGGCGTACACGTCGCCTGCGACCGCGAGAAACACGTCGCTCTCGCCGTTGTCCTCCAGCAGCGGTAGCGCCTGCACGATCCCGCCCGCGGTTTCCAACGCCTCATGCTCGGCCGAGTAACGCAACTCGACCTGCCAGCGCGAGCCGTCGCCAAGCGTCGCCTCGATCTTTTCGCCGAGCCACGCATGGTTGATCACAATGGTCTGAAAACCGGCCTGCGCAAGCCGTTCGATCTGCCACACGATCAGCGGTTTGCCGCCCGCTTCGAGCAAGGGTTTCGGGCACGCGTCGGTCAGCGGACGCATCCGTTCGCCGCGCCCCGCGGCAAAAATCATCGCTTTCTTCAGGGACATCGTCATCGGTCAGAACGTGTAGCCGACTTCATTGGCGCGGCCTTCGAGTTCGTCGAGCAGCTTCGCGAACGGACGCAGCGGTGCGTAGCGCTCAGCCACCTTGCGCGCATAGCCGATAAAACGCGGCAGATCGCTCATGTAGTGAGGCTTGCCGTCGCGGTAGTTGATCCGGCAGAACAGGCCGAGCACCTTGATGTGCCGTTGCAGCCCCATCCATTCGATCTGGCGATAGAACTCGCCGAAATCCGGATCGACTGGCAGCCCCGCTTTTTTCGCGCGTTCCCAGTAGTACACGAAGCAGTCCAGCTCGAACTCCTCGTCCCAACCGATGAACGCGTCGCGCAACAGCGACGCGACGTCGTACGTGAGCGGGCCGTACACCGCGTCCTGGAAGTCGAGCACGCCGGGATTCAGCGGGTTCGGCTGCGAGGCGATCATCAGATTGCGCGGCATGAAATCGCGCAGCATGAACACTTGCGGTTGCGCGCGGGCGCTCGCGATCAGCAGCGCGAACGTGCGATCGAGCAGGCCGCGCGTCTTGTCGTCGACCTCGCGCCCCAGATGGCGGCCGATGAACCACTCCGGCAGCAACTCCATCTCGCGGCGCAGGAACGCTTCGTCGAACGCCGGCAGCACGCCTTCGCGCGACGTGAGCTGCCAGCGGATCAGTGCGTCGAGCGCATCGCGCATCAGCGTGCGGGCACGGCGCGGGTCGTCGCCGTTCTGCGCTTCCTTCAGCGCGCCGAGGTACGACGCCGTGCCCAGATCGGTCACGAGCATCAGGCCGGCGTCGAAATCGACCTCCAGCACGCGCGGCACATGCACGCCCGCTGCGTCGAGCAATTGGGCGACCTGCACAAATTCGCGGCACTTTTCGGGCGGCGGGGCGTCGACGGCGATCAGCGAACCGGTGTTTTCGCCTTCCCCCGCCTTACCGGCGACACGGAAATAGCGCCGGAAACTGGCGTCGGATGAAGCCGGGGCAAGCGTGTCGAGTTCGAGCGCATAGCGCGCCGCATGGCCTTGCAGCCAGGTCTTGAGCAGTTGCAGGCGGGAGTCGGTAGTGTCTTGGGAGGGGGGCAGCGTCATGTAAACCGGCGGCAAATTCTTAGGGGCAACGTCTTGCCATATAATACCCCACGACTTTTTTGACGCGACTCACGCTGGCTTTTCGCGTGTTCCGCTTCACCGCCCGCCTCATCGTTCGACAGATTGTAAATATTGATGTGCAGCCGACTGTCACGGTCGGGATGTGCAGGCGGTGGATCGTGACTGCAAAAGCTGACGGACGGGCCGATTCGCCAAACGATACATGCCGCCTAGACAGCTTTCCCAAACGACTCCCTCTTGTGCCGCCGCGCCGCGCAAAAGGCGGCTCGTCGCGGCGTTGATCGCCGTTCCGGGCCTGATGCCCGCGCTTGCTCACGCCCAGTTGGTGGGAGAAGCCGCGCAGCCGCAATCCATCTACGAGCCTTGGGGTATGCGGCTCGCGCCGCAACTCGAGGAGCGTCCATTGCAGGCCGGCCAGAAGCCGGCCACGTTCGTGCTCGGCGACACCGCCAGCGGCACGATCGACCAGGACCTGGCGGCCAAGGGTTCGGCCGAGGTGCGCCGTGGCACCACCGTGATCAAGGCCGACGCGCTGCACTACGATCAGGACACGGACATGGCCGATGCTTACGGCAATGTTCACGTGCTCAACAGCGGCAACTCGTTCATCGGCCCCGACGCGCATTTGCGGGTGGATTCGACCGAAGGCTTCATGACTTCGCCGAAGTACCACTTCACGGTGACGGGCGGCTCGGGCAGCGCGGAGCGCGTCGACCTGCTCGACGCCGAGCGCTCGGTGTTCACGAAGGGCACCTACACGGCCTGCTCGTGCGAGGAAAACCCGGCCTGGTACATCAAGGGCAGCGAATTCGATTTCGACACCGGCGCGGACGAAGGCGTCGCGTACAACAGCGTGCTGTTCTTCCAGGGCGTGCCGGTGTTCGCGTCGCCGTGGCTGTCGTTCCCGTTGTCGGGCGAGCGTCGCAGCGGGTTGTTGCCGCCCACGTTCTCGCTGAGTTCGACCAACGGCTTCGAACTGTCGGTGCCGTATTACTTCAACATCGCGCCGAATCGCGATCTGACGCTCACGCCGCGTCTGATCTCCAAGCGCGGTGTGCAGTTGCAGACCTCGTTCCGCTATCTGTCGCCCACCTATTCGGGCTCGATCACGGGCGAGTTCCTGCCTGACGATCACCTGACCCATACCAACCGGTACGCGCTGTATATCCAGCACAACCAGAATTTCGGTAACGGGTTCGGCGGCTACATCTACTACAACAAGGTCTCGGACAACACGTATCCGGAAGACCTGTCGTCGTCGGTCAATCAGTTCATGAACGGCACCCAGCTCCTGTATCAGCAGGAAGCCGGGTTGACCTACAACAACGGCCCGTGGTCGGTGCTCGCGCGTGAGCAGCACTGGCAGACGCTGACGCCGTCGATCGCGCCGTATGGCCGCGAGCCGCAGTTGAACGTGAAGTACGCGAAGTACAACATCGGCGGCTTCGACTTCGGCACCGAGGCCGACTACACGAATTTCCGCATTACCACGGCGGACATGACCGAAGGCCAGCGGTTCATCTTCAACCCGTACCTGTCGTATTCGGTGGTGGGGCCGGGCTACTTCGTCACGCCGAAGGTGCAATGGCACTTCGCGTCGTACAACCTGAACAACATCGGCACCGATCTGCCGGCCGGCTCGCAGAAGAATTTCACCGAGTCGATTCCGACGCTGAGCTTCGACACCGGCCTGGTCTTCGAGCGTTCGGTGCGGATTTTCGGCGCGGACTATATCCAGACGCTGGAGCCGCGCCTGTACTACGTGTACACGCCGTACCGCAATCAGGAAAACGCGCCGCTGTTCGACACCGCCGACTCCGACTTCGGGCTGGCGGAGATTTTCACGCCGAACACGTTCGTCGGTAACGACCGGATCGCCGACGCAAACCGTCTGACTGCCGGCATCACCACGCGCTTCATCAACCCGGCTACCGGCGATGAACGCGCGCGTT
The DNA here is from genome assembly GCA_963800185.1 of uncultured beta proteobacterium. Classification (GTDB taxonomy): domain Bacteria; phylum Pseudomonadota; class Gammaproteobacteria; order Burkholderiales; family Burkholderiaceae; genus Paraburkholderia. The sequence goes on from CAWCZW010000003.1 coordinate 27,424, forward strand.
TCGTGATCGCGCAGCAATACTATTTCCAGGACCAGCGCGTCACGCTGGAGCCGAACCAGACCAGCACGCAGGCCACGCATTCGGACCTGATCGCGGGCGCGTCGGTCAAGCTCGGGGCCGGTTTCGCTTCGGAAACGGCGTTCCAATATAATGCCGACAACAACGAGCTCATCAAGACGAGCGTTGGCTTCGGCTTCAGTCCGGCCACCGGCAAGGTGATCAATGTCGGCTACCGCTACACGCGCGCAAACACCACGCTGGACAACGAGCCGATCAACCAGATTCTGGTGTCGGGTCAATGGCCGCTCAGCCACCGGGTGTACGGCGTTGCGCGTTTCAATTACGACCTGGGCGGGCACCGGATCGTCGACGGCCTGATCGGCATGCAGTACGACGCCGATTGCTGGACGCTCGGCGCGGGGATCCAGCGCTACGCGAACGGACTGAACACGTCGGGGCAGAATCAGTCGAGCACGCGGTTTCTCGCGCAGTTGACGTTCAAGGGCTTGTCGAGCGTCGACAACGGGCTGATGACCGCGTTCCGCAATGGCGTGGCCGGCTATACGCCGTTGCCGCCGCCGCCTCCGCCGGAATCACGTTTCACCAATTACGAATGACGAATGACGCTGCGCGATCATTCATGGCATGCGAAAAGACGGGCCAGGCGCGCCCGACATCATTGGAGTATCTGTGGCAATCATGAAAAAGCTTCGCTTGGCAACGCTTGCGGCCGGTCTGGTGGCCGCAGCGTCTTTCCTGTCGGTTGCGCCGGTTCAAGCTCAGGCGCTGCCCGGCACCAATGGCAGCAGCGGCAACCTCGGCAATGACGGCCAGACGGTCGACACCATCGCCGCAGTCGTCAACAACGGTGTCATTACGCGGCGTGAGCTCGACGAGCGCATGGGCCTGATCACACGCCGGCTGAATCAGCAGAACGCGCCGGTCCCGCCGATCGACCAGTTGCGTCAGCAGGTGCTCAACCAGATGGTGCTGGAGCGCATCCAGTTGCAGAAGGCGAAAGACGACGGCATCACCGTCGACGACGCAGCCGTGCAGAAAACGCTCGAGCGTCTTGCGCAGGCCAACAACATGTCGCTCGAAATCTACCGTGCGCGAATCGAGGCGCAAGGGGTGCCCTGGAGCACGTTCACCGGCGACGCGCGTACCGAACTGACGCTGTCGCGTCTGCGTGAAAAGGAAGTGGACAGCAAGATCACGGTGTCGGACGGCGAAGTGGCGAACTACATCGCCAGCCAGCGTGGGCCGAATGCCGGTGCGACGAGCGACTTGCACATCCAGCACATCTTCATCAAGGCGCCGTTGAACGCGTCCGAGACCGATATCGAAGCCGCGCAGAAAAAAGCGCAGGCTTTGCTGGCCGAAGCCAAGGGCGGCGCCAATTTCGAAAAGCTCGCGAAGTCCAATTCGCAGGCGCCCGATGCATCGAAAAACAGCGGCGATCTGGGTTTCCTGGCGCCTTCCAAGCTGCCGCCTGAATTTGTGAAGGCTGCGTCGGCGCTGCGTCCGGGCGAGATCAATCCGGATCTGATCCGCACTAACGACGGCTTCGAAATCGTGCGCCTCGTCGAGCGTCGCGTCGGTCAGGGCAATACCTCCGATGCGCCGAAGCTCACGCAAACGCACGTGCGCCACATCCTGCTGCGTGTCGGCGACGGCATGTCGGAGCCGCAAGCGCGTCAGAAGCTGCTCGACATCAAGAACCAGCTGGGCGCCGGCGGCGACTTCGAGAAGTTTGCCCGCACGTACTCGCAGGACGGTTCGGCGTCGCAAGGCGGCGATCTCGGCTGGATCAGCCCGGGCGAAACGGTGCCGGAATTCGAGCGCGCGATGAACAATTTGCAGGACGGTCAGATCAGCGACCCGGTTCGTAGCGAATACGGTTATCACCTGATTCAGGTGCTGGGCCGCCGCGAAGCAGAAGGTTCGGTTTCGCAGCAGATGGATCTGGCGCGTCAGGCAATCGGTCAGCGCAAGGCGGAGCAGGCTTACGCCGACTGGCTGCGTGAACTGCGCGACACCGCGTACGTGGAAGTGAAGCCCACGCTGTCGAGCGCCCGTTAAGCGGATTAGCCATCATGACAAGCGCCGCCAAGCCCACCAGCCAGCCTTTGCAGATCGCGATCACGACCGGCGAGCCCGCCGGCGTCGGCCCCGAACTGACGGCGCAGGCGTTGGCCGGCGCGGCGGCGCATTGGCCCACCGCGCAATTCACCGTGCTGGGCGACCTCACGCTGCTCGCCGAACGCGCGCACGCCGTGGGAGTCGATTGGGCCGCGCTGCTGGCGGACGGCAGGCGCGTGCGGGTGCAGCATACGGCGCTCGGCGTGCCGTCGGTGGCGGGTAAGCTCGACGCCGCCAATGGCCGCTACGTGCTCGATCTGCTCGATAGCGCGATCGACGGCGCGGTGGCCGGCAGGTTCGACGCGATCGTCACCGCGCCGCTGCAAAAAAGCACGATCAACGACGCCGGTGTGCCGTTCACCGGCCACACCGAATATCTGGCCGAGCGCACCCACACGCCGCGGGTGGTGATGATGCTGGCCGGCAGCGGCAAGCGGCCGCTGCGCGTGGCGCTTGCGACCACGCATCTGCCGCTCAAGGACGTCTCCGCGGCGTTGACGATCGAGAGCATTCTCGAGACGCTTTCCATCGTCGATCGGGATTTGCGCAATCACTTCGGCTTGCCCGCGCCGCGCATCCTCGTGACGGGGTTGAACCCGCATGCGGGCGAAAACGGCTACCTGGGGCGCGAGGAAATCGACGTCATCACGCCGGCGCTCAAGCGCGCGAACGATCAGGGCATCGACGCGCGCGGTCCGTATCCGGCCGATACGCTGTTCCAGCCGCGCTATCTGGAACAGGCCGACTGCGTGCTGGCCATGTTTCACGACCAGGGTCTGCCGGTGCTGAAATACGCCACGTTTGGCGAAGGCATCAACATCACACTCGGTTTGCCGATTATCCGCACGTCGGTCGATCACGGCACCGCGCTCGATCTGGCCGGCACCGGCCGCGCCGACGCGGGCAGCCTGATTGCCGCGATCGACACAGCGGTGTCGATGGCGCAACATCGTCGCGTGGGCTGATCCGCGGCACGGCGCCCCGGTTTTCATGCGGTTCGTGTTGTAGCAGGGCATGTGAAGTAGCGCGTGAGCGATGCCGCGCCGTTGCATGATCCCGCGACGCGATGTCGTGACCCATGCACAGCATGCGCGCCCGGCGTACCCGAAATTCGGCGCGCGACGCGCATTCCTTTCTTTAAGCAGTTTTCTTTCTTAGCGTTTTTTCGATGTCCACCAGCAGACAGCAACAGGGCCGGCACCAGGGTCATATCGCGCGCAAGCGTTTCGGTCAGAATTTTCTGGTCGACATGGGCGTGATCGATTCGATTGTCGACGTGATCCGGCCGCAACGCGGCGAGCGCATGGTCGAAATCGGACCAGGGCTCGGCGCGCTCACCGAGCCGCTGATCGAGCGGCTCGCGACGCCTGAAACACCGTTGCACGCGGTCGAACTGGACCGCGATCTGATCGGGCGTCTCAAGACGAAGTTCGGCGATCTGCTCGAACTGCATGCGGGGGACGCGCTCGCGTTCGACTTCGGCTCGCTGGCCGCGCCTGGCGAGAAGGCGTCGCTGCGCATTGTCGGCAATCTGCCGTACAACATTTCGAGCCCGCTGCTGTTTCATCTGACCTCGTTTGCGGATCGCGTGATCGATCAGCATTTCATGCTGCAAAACGAAGTGGTCGATCGGATGGTCGCGGAGCCGGGCACCAAGGCGTTCAGCCGTCTCTCGGTGATGCTGCAATACCGCTATGTGATCGACAAGCAGCTCGATGTGCCGCCCGAGTCGTTCAATCCGCCGCCTAAGGTCGACTCCGCGATCGTGCGGATGATCCCGTACGAACTGCACGAGTTGGCGCCCGTGGACGAGCGGGTGCTCGGCCAGGTGGTGACGGCGGCGTTCTCGCAGCGTCGCAAGATGTTGCGCAACACGCTTGCGGAGTTTCGCGATTCGGTGGACTTCGACGCGATCGGCTTCGATCTGCAACGTCGCGCGGAAGATGTGCCGGTTGCCGAGTACGTGCGCGTGGCGCAGATTGTGGCGCAGAAGAAGTAGCCAGACTTCGGCGTCAGGGTTCGGTTGTGTTGCGGTAGCGGTGTTACAGCGGGGGCCAACACCAACGCCAACGCCAATGTCGATAGCAAGGCCCCGAACCCTACCTAAGCCCTCGATTGTCTGGCGGGTGCATTGACCAGCGCAATCCCGCCCAGCACGAGCACTGCGGCCATCAGAAAGCGCAAGCTGAACGACTCACCGAGCAGCAGCACGCCAAACGTTACCCCGAACAGCGGCGTCAGAAACGAAAACACCGACAGACGCGATGCGATGTAACGCGTCAGCAGCCAGAACCACACAAGATAGCTGATGAACGCAACCACCACCGCCTGATACGCGAGACCGACCAGCGCCAGCGGCGTCACGGTTTCCACGCGAATCTGGCCGAACCCGAGCGCCAGCGCGAGCAGCACCGCCGCCGACACCGTCAGTTGATAGAACAGCGTCTTGCTTGCGCTCGATTGAGCGAGCCGCGTTGCGCGCACCACCACGGTCGTTGCGGCCCAGGCGATGCCGCCCAGTACACCGAGCGCGTCGCCGGCCGCGCCGGAGAGCGCTGAGCCACTCGCGGCGGGGCCGTGCACGAAGCCGTCGGCGAACGCCAGCGACATCCCGGCGAACGCGACGAAAATGCCGAACCACTGAACTCGCCGCATCCGTTCGCCGTCGACGAACCAGTGCAGGCCGAGCGCCGTGAAGCACGGCGCGGTGTACAAAAAGACCGCCATGCGCGATGCGCTGGTGAGCGTCAGTCCGAGAAAAATGCAGACGAACTCGGCAGCGAACAGCACGCCCGCAAGCAGGCCGGCGCCCAGCGTGCCGTCGTCGCGAAAGAGCGGCGTGCCGCGTGAGCGCGCCCAGGCCCATACCAGCACAGAGGCAATCGCCGAGCGCAAACCCGCCTGGAAGACGGGCGGCAGTGCCGCGTTCGTGCTCTTGATCGCTACCTGCTGAAGTCCCCAGATCGCGCACAGGCCGATCATCGACAGGATCGCGAAGCTATCCGGGGCGCGGCGGGCAGGCAGGGCGGTGGTGCTCATGGGCGGCAGGGTGACGTGGTGGACGTAGTGGCGAGACCGGTGAGGGCAACGGAGCGCCCGACAGTATCCGATGCGGTGGCGAATCGGGCTAGTCGGCCGAATGGCTCATTGACGCAACGTGAATTGAGGCATGAGTTGGCTTGCTGGTCCGGGGCAAATGCATCAAAGCATCTGTCGCACCGATCGCACCGATCGCACCGATCGCACCGACAAGCAATCGGCAATGCGCGAGTCCCGCGTCGCGTAACCGCCGACTCGCCTCACACGATATCAAACCGGCCTCGTCCGTCAAACAAAGCCCTGCCTCCTACGCGTGCTTCCGCCGCCCCGCAAGCTTTTTGCCGCTCCAGTTGCGGACTTCGCAACACCGCGCAACGCGCTCTCACGACTAATTTCTTGGCGCCGTCGTTTCGCGCTAAGGTGCGAACACAAGCGTTTCATCAGGATATTCGTACGGACTGCGTCACAGCAGCGCCACGCGTCAATGCGAAGAACGCACGGGCCGCGACAGCGCGCTGCCTCTGCCGACGAACCCGGTCCGCACCCAGCGGAGCCGGTACGAGGAGACGAGATGAGAAACCTCAGCAGGTGGCAGGCAACCGTCGTGGCTGTCGCGTGGGCGTCATTGAGCGGTCAGGGCGCGCATGCGCAGTCCAGCGTGACGCTCTACGGTGTCGTCGACGAAAGCGTGCGCTATCTGACCAACGTGAACAAGGCGGGCGACTCGTCGGTCGGGCTGGGCGTGGGCGGCCTCACGCAAAGCCGCTGGGGCCTGAAGGGCGTCGAGGATCTGGGCGGCGGATGGTCCACCTTCTTCAAACTCGAAAACCGCTTTTACATCAACAGTGGACAAAGCGATCCCACGCTGCCTTTCTTCAACGAAGCGCAAGTGGGCGTGCGCTCGACTTCGTTGGGCCAGGTGATCCTCGGGCGCCAGTACAACGTGATGATCGAAGGCATCACGGTTGGCGGCTACGGCAGCAATCTTTGGATTCCATACGACTTCAGCTTCCAGCCGGAAGTGACGATGACCGGCGGCATCTGGACCAGCAACCAGGTGCAATATCAGGCGAAATACAACGGCTTTAACTTCGCGGCGGGTTACGCGTTCGGCGGCAATGCGGGCAATTCGTATGGCAGCCAGGTCGGCGCGGCGGCCGCTTATGCGCCTGCGGGCGGTCCGTTCAGCGTCGGCGGCGCGTACGAGGAATCGAAGGATTCGCTCAACGGCGCGGCGTCGAAAGCATGGACGTTCGGCGGCTCCTACACGTGGAACCGCACGCGCTTTGCGGCGGGCTATATCGTCAATCAACGCGATGCCGGCTTTTCCACGTTCGCCAATGGACCGTTCTCCGCGCCGGTGCTGGCCGCGCTCAAGTACACCGATTTCGCGCGCCGCCGGATGATCATGGGCGGCATCACGCAGCAGGCCGGCAATGCGTGGCACTTCGCCGCCAACGTGTGGCGCACGTTGCAGGACGGCACGAGCGCCGCGAAGGACGGCTCGGCGTGGCAGTATCAACTGGTTGCCGACTACAACCTCTCGAAGCGCACCGACGTCTATCTGGAAGGCGATTACTCGCTGTACCGGGGCGGCCTGATCGGCGCGCAACTGCAAGGTGTCAACAGTGTCGGGCTCGCGCAGAAGAGCACGCAACTCGGGCTGATGGCGGGGCTGCGGCATCAGTTCTGAGAGCCTGGGCAACTGCGCCGCGCCCTGCAGCGCCGCGTGATTCCGGGTACATTGACGGTCTCGTTTTCACGTAACAGGGAGTGCACAATGCGCCTGCTTCATACCATGCTCCGGGTCGGCGACCTGGACCGCTCAATTGCCTTCTACACCGAATTGCTCGGCATGAAACTGCTGCGCCGCGACGACTATCCGGACGGCAAATTCACGCTGGCGTTCGTCGGCTACACGGATGAACGCGACGGCACCGTTCTCGAACTGACGCACAACTGGGACACGCCTTCGTACGACCTCGGCAGCGGTTTCGGCCACCTCGCGGTGGAAGTCGAAGACGCTTACGCCGCATGCGACAAGATCAAGGCGCAAGGCGGCACGGTCGTGCGCGAAGCCGGCCCGATGAAGCACGGCACCACCGTGATCGCCTTCGTCACGGACCCGGACGGCTACAAGATCGAGTTCATCCAGAAGAAAAAGTAATCGGACGGCGGAGCAAGCTCAAACAATGAACAACGATAATCCCTACTTCAAAGAACTCGACGACATTCACGTTGAAATTCAGGCATTGTTCGACGGCTCCGCGGACGATGGCGCTTTGCAACGAATCGTGGCGCGCTTCGCGCCGCAATTCACGCTGGTGATGCCGTCCGGGGCTGCGCTCGACCACGCCGGTTTGCGCGAGACTTTCGCGAAGTTGCGCGGCGCGCGCCCCGGTTCGCAGATCACGATTCGCGATATGGAGATCGTTGCCGAGTATCCGTCGGGCGCAGTGGTGAAGTACCGTGAGTATCAACGCGACAACACGGGCAATGCGAACGTGCGGCGCTCGACGGCGGTACTGGATCTCGATGCGCAGGGCAAGGTGACGTGGCGTCATTTGCAGGAAACGTTCTGCGCGGAATGAGCGTCGAATGCCGGCGCCGATCTTCGTGAGTCGCCACCATACGTCACGATGTGTCGCGAATGCAGTCACGATTGGCGGATAGGAGCTAGCCGGTAAGCCAACGCAATCCGGCGCTTCTCGCAGAAGCGCCGGCTTCACGCTGTGAAGCGCGGATCAAAGCGTCGGCAGCAATTCCGGCGGATGCGACTTCAACGTCTGCCGCGCCTCGCGGAATTCCGGAAAAATCGATTCGACCGTTTGCCAGAAGCGCGGGCTGTGATTCATCTCACGCAGATGCGCGAGCTCATGCGCGACGACGTAATCGATAATGGACAGCGGAAAATGAATCAGCCGCCAGTTCAGGCGAATCTTGCCGTCACTCGAACAACTGCCCCAGCGCGTCGCCGCTGAAGAAAGCGCATACGCGCGATAGTTCACGCCGAGCTTGTCCGCATAAATCGCGAGACGTTCGCCGAACAGCCGCTTGGCTTCGCTTTGCAGCCAGCCTTGCACGCGGTCCTTGATCTGTTGCGGATCGGCCTGCAACGGTAACGGCACTTGCAGCGCCGCGTCCTTTGCGCTGAACGCCAGCATGCCTTGCGGTGCGCCGAGTGTCACACGCACCGGCTGACCGAGATACGGCACCTCGGCGCCATCTTTCCAGTCGACTTTCGGCAACGCGCGTTGTTCGACACGCGTTTGCCATTCGATCAGCTTCGTGAAAATCCAGCGCTGCTTTTCGGTGATCGCGGTTTCGATATCGGCGAGCGTGACCCAGCGTGGTGCGGTGATCGTCAGACCGGTGCTGTCGATTGCAAAACCAATCGAGCGACGCGCCGAGCGTTTCAACGCGTAATGCAGCGTGCGCGGGCCGATGGTCACGCTGCGCAGTTTGCTGCCGTCCGGTGCGAGCAGCGCGGCCGGCGGCTGATCGACGGACGAGCCGGCGGCAGGCGAAAGAGGTGACGGGGACGACGACGTCGACCCCGGCTCGGCGAAGAGCGGGAGATCGAGTTGCCGGTTATCGAGCGCCGCAGCGGGCTGCGACGTAGGAGACTTCTGCATCGGATTCGCTTCGCGCAATACGCCCTCGAGGGCGTGGGCGCGTCAGATTGGTGCGGCGGCGGAATCGCTTTCCGTCGCGCGATACGCAGTGGGATCGATACGGCGCATTTCGGCTTCGATCCACTGTTCGACGCGCGTGTTCACTTCGTCGGGCGTGAGCCCCGTCGTCTCAATCGGCTTGCCGATCGACACTGTGACTATACCCGCATATTTGAGAAACGAGTTGCGCGGCCATACACGTCCCGCGTTATGCGCGATCGGCACGACCGGTGCGCCGGTTGCGATCGCGAAGCGCGCGCCGCCGGTTTTGTATTTGCCCTGCTTGCCGGTCGGCGTGCGCGTGCCTTCCGGAAACATGATGACCCAGGCGCCTTCCGCCATCCGCGCGTTGCCTTGCCTGATGACGGATTCGAACGCGTACTTGCCTTCCTTGCGATCGATGTGAACCATCTTCAGCATGCCGAGCGCCCAGCCGAAGAACGGCACGTACAGCAGTTCGCGCTTGAATACGTAGCACAACGGCTTCGGCATCAACGCGGGAAACGCCAGCGTTTCCCATGCCGATTGATGCTTCGACAGCAGCACCGCCGGACCGTCAGGCAGATTCTCGTAGCCTTCGATCTTGTAGCGGATGCCGTTGAGCCAGCGCACCGTGTTGAGCGTCGCGCGGCACCAGCCTGCGGCCATCCAGTAGCGATTGTCGGCGCGCATGAACGGGAACGCGATGAAGCATGCGGTTGCGTACGGCACCGTGAACAGCACGAAGTAAATCAGCAGCAGCAAGGAACGAATGAAGCGCATCGGCGTGGTCAGTGAGAGTTAGGGACGCGCGCGGCGCGCGTCACTCCTGGGCGTCGGCGAGGAAGTCGAGCGCGAACGCGCGCAGGTCGTCGTGAACGATCGTGCCTTCGGGCAGGTTGCCGGCCGCGAGTGTCTTGCGGCCCTTGCCCGTCAGCACCAGATGAGTCGGATGGCCGAGCGCCGCGCCCGCTTGCAGATCGCGCATCGCGTCGCCGACGACCGGCGTATTGGCCGGCTCGACCTCGAAACGCTCGTCGATCATCTTCAGCATGCCGGGCTTCGGCTTGCGGCATTCGCAGTGATCTTCCGCCGTATGCGGGCAGAAGAACACCGCGTCGATGCGGCCGCCGACCGCCGCCGCCATCCGGTGCATTTTCAGATGCATCGCGTTGAGCGCGTTCATGTCGAACAGGCCGCGGCCAATGCCCGACTGGTTGGTCGCGATCGCCACGCGATACCCGGCCTGGTTCAGCCGGGCGATCGCTTCGAGCGAACCGGGCAGCGCGACCCATTCGTCCGGCGACTTGATGAACGCGTCGGAGTCGACGTTGACCACGCCGTCGCGGTCGAGGATCACCACTTTTTTGGTCGGCATGGCGCGGGGCTCAGGCGGCGAGTCGGGAAATGTCGGCGACGCAGTTCATCTGCTGATGCAGTGCGCCGAGCAAGGCCAGACGATTAGCGCGCAACGCCGGATCTTCGGCGTTGACCATCACGTCGTTGAAGAACGTGTCGACCGGTTCGCGCAACGCGGCGAGCGCGGTGAGTGCGCCCGTGTAGTCGCGTGCGGCGAGTTGCGTCTGCACGCGCGGCGCGACCTGTTCGAGCTGCGCATGCAACGCTTTTTCCGCCGCTTCGATCAGCAGCGTGACCTGCACGCCACCCGTCGCACCGCCTTCCGACTTCTTCAGGATGTTCGAGATGCGCTTGTTGGCCGCCGCGAGCGATGCCGCTTCGGCCAGCGTCGCGAACTCGCGCACCGCATCGAGACGCGCGACGATGTCGTCGAGACGCGTCGGGTTCAGTGCGAGCACCGCGTCGATTTCGCCCGCTGCGTAGCCGCGCTCGCGCAACAGACCGCGCAGGCGGTCCATGCTGAATTCGTAGATGGCTTGCGTCGAATCGGCGACGTTCGGCACCGCGGCGAATTGCGCGTAAGCGGCGCGCAGCAGTTCGACGAAGTCGACCGGCAGTTGCTTCTCGACCAGGATGCGCAGCACGCCGAGCGCGTGACGGCGCAGCGCGAACGGATCTTTCTCGCCGGTCGGTTGCAGGCCGATGCCCCAGATGCCGACCAGCGTTTCGAGCTTGTCGGCCAGCGCGACGACAGTGCCGGTCGCGGTGGTGGGCAGTGCGTCGCCCGAGAAACGCGGCTGATAGTGTTCCGAACACGCGAGCGCGACTTCTTCCGGCTCGCCGTCGTGGCGCGCGTAGTACGTGCCCATCGTGCCTTGCAGCTCGGGGAATTCGCCGACCATGTCGGTGATCAGATCGGCCTTGGCCAGACGCGCAGCGCGTTTCGCCAGCGCAACGTCCGCGCCGGTCATGCCGGCAATCGCACCCGCCAGCGCTTCGACGCGCTCGACGCGTTGCAGCGCCGAACCCAGCTTGTTGTGATACACGACGTTCGCGAGCAGCGGCACGCGCTCGGCGAGCGGCTTCTTCTTGTCCTGCTCGAAGAAGAACTTCGCGTCGGCCAGACGCGGGCGCACCACACGTTCATTGCCTTCGACGATATCGCCCGGCGTCGACGTTTCGATGTTCGACACGATCAGGAAGCGCGAGCGCAGCTTGCCGTTCGCATCGGTCAGCGCGAAATATTTCTGGTTCGTCTGCATCGTGAGGATCAGGCATTCCTGCGGCACTTGCAGGAACTCGTCCTCGAAATTGCACGCGTAGACGACCGGCCATTCGACCAGCGACGTCACTTCGTCAAGCAGCGCTTCGGGCATCACCACCTGGTCGCCGTTCGCTTGCGCGAGCAGATGCGTGCGGATGGTTTCCTTGCGGTCGGCGAAATTCGCGACCACGCGGCCCTTGTGCAGCAGCGTCTCGGCGTACGCATCCGCGTGCTGGATCGCCACGAGGCCGTCGGACAGGAAACGGTGGCCGAGCGTGGTGTCGTCGGCGTCGATGCCCAGTGCGCTGACCGGCACGACCTGGTCGCCATGCAATGCCGTCAGACGCTGCACCGGACGCACGAACTGCACATTGGTGCCGTCCGGACGCTGATAGGTCATGACCTTCGGAATCGGCAGCTTGGTCAGCGTTTCGTCGAGCGCGGCTTGCAGGCCATCGGCAAGCGTCGCGCCCGGCGCGGCATAGCGCAGGAAGAACGCTTCGGCTTTACCGTCCTGCGCGCGCTCCAGGTCGTTCACCGAGAAATCGGGGAAGCCGAGCGCCGCGAGTTTCTTCGCGAGCGGTGCGGTGGGTTGACCGTCTTTGTCGAGAGCGACGGAAACCGGCAGCACTTTTTCGCGCACCTGTTTTTCCGGCGCCACCGCGCGGACATTCTTGATCGTGACCGCGAGACGGCGCGGCGTTGCATAACGCTCGAACGACACTTCTCCGTCGATCAGATCGCGCGCCGCGAGGCGCTGCGCAATGCCTTCAGCGAACGCGTCGCCGAGACGCGCGAGCGCTTTCGGCGGCAGTTCTTCGGTGAGCAGCTCGACGAGCAGGGTAGCTTGATGGGGTTGAGTCATGAGGTGATGTTCTCGTCAGTCCGGGTCGATCTTGCGTTCGACTTTCAGCGGCGGCGCCCACGCGGGCATCGCGGCATCTTGCGCGTCGGTGGTGAGGCCGGGCACACCGTGCACCGGATTGCCGAGCATCGGGAAGCCGAGCTTTTCGCGCGACTCGTAATAGGCCTGCGCGACGAGGCGCGACAGCGCGCGAATCCGGCCGATGTACGCCGCGCGTTCCGTGACGGAAATGGCGCCGCGCGCGTCGAGCAGGTTGAACGTGTGACCGGCCTTCAGCACCAGCTCGTACGCGGGCAGCGCGATCTGCGCTTCGATCATGCGCTTCGCTTCCGCTTCGTAGCTGTTGAAGAACGTGAACAGCAGATCGACGTTCGCGTGCTCGAAGTTGTACGTGGACTGCTCGACTTCGTTCTGGTGATACACGTCGCCGTAAGTCAGACGGCGGATTTCCGGGCCGTTCGGGCCTTGTTCTTCCCACTCGGTCCACACGAGGTCGTAGACGTTCTCGACCTTCTGCAGATACATGGCGAGGCGCTCGAGACCGTACGTGATTTCGCCGAGCACCGGCTTGCAGTCCAGACCGCCGACTTGCTGGAAGTACGTGAACTGCGTCACTTCCATGCCGTTCAGCCACACTTCCCAGCCGAGACCCCACGCGCCGAGCGTCGGATTTTCCCAGTCGTCTTCGACAAAGCGCACGTCGTTCTGCTTCAGGTCGAAGCCGAGTGCTTCGAGCGAGCCGAGGTACAGGTCGAGAATGTTTTCCGGCGCCGGCTTGAGCACCACCTGGTACTGGTAGTAATGCTGCAGACGGTTCGGGTTCTCGCCATAACGGCCGTCTTTCGGACGACGCGACGGTTGCACATAAGCGGCGCGCCACGGCTCGGGACCGATGGCGCGCAGGAACGTATGAACGTGGGACGTGCCCGCGCCGACTTCCATGTCGATCGGCTGGAGCAACGCGCAACCCTGCTTGTCCCAGTAGGACTGCAGGGTCAGGATGATTTGCTGAAACGTGAGCATGAAGTGCCTTTCGGGCAGTGGGCCGACCCGTGAAGCGCCGAAGCGCGCGGAGTGGCCGTGGAGCGAAGTGCTAAACCGTAGATTTTAACGGAAAGGGAAGGGGGTGTCCGTTTTGCGGGGTCGGACGCGAACGTGTGCGGTTTTTGAACGACAAAGGGCCGCATATTGCGGCCCTTGGCTCAGAGGTCACAGGTCACAGCGTGTCGATCAGGTTGCCGCCAACTCCACCTTCGGCGAAAACGAATCGCTTTGCGCGACCGGCCAGTACTTCTCGAACAACGAGTAACGGTATTTGTCGTTCAGAAGATCGTTCGGCTCCAGATACTTGAGCAGTTCCGACATCAACCGCACCTCATGCGACGACACCCGCCGCACGATGTGATGCGCGCGCAATTCCGCCGGATGCTTCAAGCCCGCGGCCTGAATGATCTCCTTCAGCGCATGCAGCGTGTTGTGGTGGAAGTTGAATACGCGGTCGGCCTTGTCCGGCACGACCAGCGCGCGCTGGCGCACCGGGTCTTGCGTGGCGACGCCGGTCGGGCAGCGGCCGGTGTGGCAGGTCTGCGCCTGGATGCAGCCCACCGCGAACATGAAGCCGCGCGCCGCGTTGACCCAGTCCGCGCCGATCGCGAGCGTCTTGGTGATGTCGAACGCGGTGATCATCTTGCCGCTCGCGCCAATCCGAATCCGCTGACGCAGGCCGATCCCGACCAGCGTGTTGTGGACCAGCAGCAGTCCTTCCTGCAACGGCACGCCGACGTGATCGGTGAATTCCAGCGGCGCGGCGCCGGTGCCGCCTTCCGCGCCGTCCACGACGATGAAGTCAGGCAGGATTCCCGTCTCCAGCATCGCCTTTGCAATGCCGAAGAACTCCCAAGGGTGGCCGATGCATAGTTTGAAACCGGTCGGCTTGCCGCCGGACAGCGTGCGCAACCGGTCGACGAATTCGAGCAGACCACGCGGCGTCGAGAACTCCGAATGCGTGGCCGGAGAGATGCAGTCGCGGCCCATCGGCACGCCGCGCGTTTCGGCGATTTCCGGCGTGATCTTCGCGGCGGGCAGCACGCCGCCGTGACCCGGCTTCGCGCCTTGCGACAGCTTCACTTCGATCATCTTCACTTGCGGCTCGGCGGCCTGCTTCGCGAATTTTTCCGCGCTGAAGGTGCCGTCGTCGTTGCGGCAGCCGAAGTAGCCCGAGGCGATTTCCCAGATGATGTCGCCGCCATGCTCGCGGTGATACTTCGACATCGAGCCTTCGCCGGTGTCGTGCGCGAAGTTGCCTTTCTTCGCGCCGAGGTTCAGCGCCATGATCGCGTTCGCCGACAGCGAGCCGAAGCTCATCGCCGAGACGTTGAAGATCGACATCGAATACGGTTGCGCGCGGTCGGGTCCGACGACCACGCGAAAGTCGTGGTTATCGAGCGTGGTCGGCGCGAGCGAGTGGCTGATCCATTCGTGCGCGACGGCTTTGACGTCGAGTTCGGTGCCGTACGGGCGGCTGTCGACATCGTTCTTCGCACGCTGATAAACGATGCTGCGCTGGACGCGCGAGAACGGTTTTTCGTCGGTATCGTTTTCAACGAAATACTGGCGGATTTCCGGACGAATAAATTCGAACAGGAAGCGGAAATGGCCCCACAGCGGATAGTTGCGCAGAATCGCGTGGCGCTGCTGCGTGAGGTCGAACACGCCGAGCGCGACGAGCGCGAGCGGCACGATCACGCAAAGCCACGAAAGATGATGATTGACGGCGAGCACCGCGCAGACGGCCAGCAGCGCAAGCGCGCACCACATGGCCAGATAACGTCGAGAAAACATGGGGACTCCAGTGCAGTGAAGATCGTCACGGCGGGATCGTCGACGCTGTCGGCACAGACGGAATCCACCGCGAGGGAAAACTGGCGACTGCTTGTTATGGTGAAGCCAGCCTCGGCTGGAAGCGCCGAAGTGAGAGTGCGGCGTGAAGACGACACGCCAGGTTGAAAACGAAACGCTCGAACTTGAAGATGAAGCTGCGCCGGCGAGTGTGACCAGACCTCACGACCCGCCCGCGCAATGGGCTTACCGTCCGCCCAGCAGCGCCGCTTTTTGCGGCTGACGCGCGACCGGCTGCCCCGTCACCGCGTGCTCGATGATGCCGCCGCCCAGGCACACGTCGCCATCGTAGAGCACCGCCGATTGCCCCGGTGTGACAGCCCACTGCGCGGCGTCGAAAGTGCAGTTCGAAGAGGCCTTCGCCGCCCGTCGCGTTGAATGTGCACGGCGCATCCGCCTGGCGGTAACGGGTTTTCGCCCCGCACGCGAAACCGTCCACCGGCGCCTCACCCGCGACCCAGCTCGTGTTGCCCGCGCTCAGCGTATGGCTCAGCAGCCACGAATGATCGTGCCCTTGCGCGACGTAAAGCGTGTTCGACGGAATGTCTTTGCCGGCCACGAACCACGGTTCGCCGCTGCCGTCCTTGCTGCCGCCGAGGCCGATGCCCTTGCGCTGACCGAACGTGTAGAACGCGAGGCCGATGTGTTCGCCGACTGTTTTGCCGTCGGTGGTTTTCATCGGGCCGGGCTTGGTCGGCAGATAGCGGTTCAGGAAGTCGCGGAACGGCCGTTCGCCGATAAAGCAGATGCCGGTCGAATCCTTCTTCTTCGCATTCGGCAACGCGATCTGTTCGGCGATCTCGCGCACCTTGGTCTTCGGAATCTCGCCCAGCGGAAACAGCGTCTTCGACAATTGCGCCTGATTCAGCCGATGCAGAAAGTACGACTGATCTTTCGTATGGTCGAACGCCTTCAGCAGTTCGAAGCGGCCGTTGTTCTCGCGCACGCGCGCGTAGTGGCCGGTCGCGATGGTTTCCGCGCCGAGCGACATCGCGTGATCGAGGAAGGCCTTGAATTTGATTTCGGCATTGCACAGCACGTCCGGGTTCGGCGTGCGGCCGGCCGAGTATTCGCGCAGGAATTCGGCGAACACGCGGTCCTTGTATTCGGCCGCGAAATTCACCGCTTCGACGTCGATGCCGATCAGGTCCGCCACCGACACCACGTCGATCCAGTCCTGCCGCGTCGAGCAGTATTCGCTGTCGTCGTCGTCTTCCCAGTTTTTCATGAACAGGCCGACCACGTCGTAGCCCTGTTCCTTCAGCAGCCACGCGGTAACCGACGAATCGACGCCGCCCGACATGCCTACTACGACTTTCTGCTTGCTCATAAGGTGCTCACTGGGTGCTGCATCACTGCATGGATCGTGGGGATGGCCGCTCGTGACGGCTACCTTTTTTGCCCGACCGAATGCGTATGCACGAAGTCGAGCGGGAAACGCCGGCCTGCGAGGTAATCGTCGATGCATTGCATGACGAGCGGCGTGCGATGCCGTTCGGGACACGCGCGCAGTTCGTCGGCGCTCATCCACAACGTTCGGACGATATCGGGGTCGAGCGCGCGTGCCGCGTCGGCCTCGCCGCCCGCGCCGCAATAGGTGAAGCGCAAATACGTGACGCCCTCGCTGCCGGGCCGCTCGAAATGGGTCATGTACATGCCGACCAGCGCCTCGGGCGTGAACGGGTGGGCCGTTTCTTCGAGCGTTTCGCGGATCACCGCGTCCAGCAGCGATTCGCCCGCCTCCAGATGGCCGGCGGGCTGGTTCAGGCGCAAGCCGTCGGCGGTATGTTCCTCGACGACGAGGAAGCGCCCGTCACGCTCGACGATCGCCGCCACGGTGACGTGCGGCAGCCAGGTTTCCGGTTTCATGGGTGCGCATTTTACCGGTTATGGGCCGGGGCTGCCGGGAAGCGGGCTGTGAAGGGGGCAGGGCGGATGACGGGGCGGATGCGCCGGGCGATGCGTGCCGAGGGCCGTAGCTGGCGTGGCCTGTTCCGCCTGACCGGCGGCAACCACCGTCAGCCTGGCAGGTGCAGCGAGCTGCGACAGCCGCGCCTGCCGAGGGCCCGGCCCGACTGGCGGAGCAAGAGTAGCCGCAAACCGTCCGCGCCGACACGGCGCAAACCGGCACGGCGCAAACCCAGACGGCGCAAACCCACACGGCGCAAACCCACTCCGCACAATGCCCGTTGCGTCCCCGAGGCCCCCGTATTGTCCCCGGTTTCGATCAATAAACGGTTTCGGTTACAGTGGGGCGTTAGCCGTTGCACTTGCAAGCCGGCGTGCCTCGTCGGCGGAACTGTCGTCAAACAGGAAGTCGAGGAGGAACAACGATGCACATCGGAGTGCCAGCCGAGACGCGCGCGCACGAAACCCGTGTCGCCGCGACGCCTGAAACGGTCAAGAAATACGTGAGCCAGGGCCATCGGGTCACGGTCCAGAGCGGTGCCGGTACCGGCGCGAGCTTTCCCGACGACGCCTTTACGGCTGCCGGCGCGGAAATCGTCGACGCGGCGAGTGCATTCGGCGCCGATCTCATTCTCAAAGTCCAGTCCCCTACCGATGCCGAGTTGCCGCTGCTAAAGCGCGGCGCGACGCTGGTCGGCATGCTCGATCCCTTTAACGCCGACAATGCGCAGAAGCTCGCCGCTGCGGGCGTCACCGCGTTCGCGCTGGAAGCCGCGCCGCGCACCACGCGCGCGCAGAGCCTCGACGTGCTGTCGTCGCAGGCGAACATTGCCGGGCTACAAGGCGGTGTTGCTGGCGGCGACGCTGTATCCGCGCTTCATGCCGATGCTGATGACCGCCGCCGGCACCGTGAAAGCCGCGCGCGTGCTGATTCTCGGCGCGGGCGTCGCCGGTTTGCAGGCGATCGCGACGGCCAAGCGGCTGGGCGCGGTGATCGAAGCGTCGGACGTGCGGCCGGCGGTGAAAGAGCAGATCGAATCGCTCGGCGCGAAGTTTCTCGACGTGCCTTACGAAACCGACGAGGAGCGCGAAGCCGCGCAGGGCGTCGGCGGCTATGCGCGGCCGATGCCGCCTTCGTGGCTCGCGCGTCAGTCGGCGCTGGTCCACGAGCGGGCGAAACAGGCCGACATGGTGATCTCCACCGCGCTTGATTCCCGGCCGCGCGGCGCCGACGCTGATCTCGGTCGACACCGTGCGGCCGATGAAGCCGGGTTCGGTGCTGGTCGATCTTGCCGCCGGACGCGGCGCTGAATATGAAGGCCAGCGCGGCGGCAACTGTCCGCTGACGGAGGCGGACAAGGTGGTCATCAAACATGGCGTGCAGATCGTCGGCTATACGAATCTGGCGTCGATGGTGGCCGCCGACGCGTCGTCGCTCTACGCGCGCAACCTGCTCGACTTTCTCAAGCTGATCATCACGAAGGAAGGCACGTTGAACATCGATCTCGCGGACGACATCGTCGCGGCCACGCTGCTGGCCCGCGACGGCGAAGTCACGCGCAAGACGCTGAGCAATCAGGGCTAGCATCGGCCGACGCAATGAATTGCAGGGACCAATAAGCGAAAGCGCTAACTCTGGCCGACATCGGATTAATACATTGGAGAGCGGCGATGGAAGTCATCAACCACACCGTCATCAACCTGATCATCTTCGTGCTGGCGATCTACGTCGGCTACCACGTCGTCTGGAACGTCACGCCCGCGCTGCACACGCCGCTGATGGCCGTGACCAACGCGATTTCGGCGATCGTGATCGTCGGCGCGATGCTCGCGGCCGGCCTCACGCTCGGCGCGCCCGGCAAGTTCTTCGGCACGCTCGCGGTCGCACTGGCGGCGGTCAACGTGTTCGGCGGCTTTCTCGTCACGCGGCGAATGCTGGAGATGTTCCGCAAGAAAGAGCCGAAGAAGCTCATTGCCGACAAGACCGCCAAGGAGAACGCGTAATGAGCCTGAACGTCGTCACGCTGCTTTATCTGGTCGCGTCGGTCTGCTTCATTCAGGCGCTCAAGGGGCTGTCCAATCCGAAGACGGCGCGCGTCGGCAATACCTTCGGCATGGTCGGGATGGCGATTGCGATTCTCACGACCATCGCGCTGATCGTCAAGGAGGCCAACGCGCTCGGCTCGAATCTCGGGCTTGGGCTCGGCCTGCTGCTGGTCGCGCTGGTGATCGGCGGCGCGGTCGGCGCGTTCGTCGCGGCGCGCGTCGAGATGACCAAGATGCCCGAACTGGTCGCGGCGATGCACTCGCTGATCGGTCTCGCCGCCGTCTGCATCGCGTATGCGGTGGTGTCGGAGCCGGCCGCGTTCGGTCTCGTCGATCCGGAATATCCGGTGCCGGGCTTCCTGCCGTTCGGCAATCGCATCGAGTTGTTCATCGGCACCTTCGTCGGCGCGATTACGTTTTCGGGTTCGGTGATCGCGTTCGGCAAGCTGTCGGGTAAATACAAGTTCCGGCTGTTTCAAGGCGCGCCGGTCGTGTACAGCGGCCAGCATCTGATCAACCTGATGCTCGCCATCGCGATGCTCGGCTTCGGCATCATCTTCTTTCTCACGCAGGCATGGCTGCCGTTCATCATCATGACGATCATCGCGTTCGTGCTCGGCGTGCTGATCATCATTCCGATTGGCGGCGCGGATATGCCGGTCGTCGTGTCGATGCTCAACTCGTACTCGGGCTGGGCGGCGGCGGGCATCGGCTTCTCGCTGAACAATCCGATGCTGATCATCGCGGGCTCGCTGGTCGGGTCGTCGGGCGCGATCCTGTCGTACATCATGTGCCGCGCGATGAACCGCTCGTTCTTCAACGTGATTCTCGGCGGCTTCGGCAACGAGGCGGGGGCGGCGGTGGCGGGCGGTTCGACAGAGCAGCGTCCGGTGAAATCCGGTTCCGCCGACGACGCATCGTTCATGCTCGGCAATGCCGAAACCGTGGTGATCGTGCCGGGTTACGGGTTGGCGGTCGCGCGCGCGCAGCATGCGCTGAAGGAGTTGACCGACAAGCTGGTCGAGAAGGGCATCGAGGTGAAGTACGCGATTCACCCGGTGGCCGGCCGGATGCCGGGGCACATGAACGTGCTGCTCGCCGAAGCCGAAGTGCCGTACGACATGGTCTATGAAATGGACGATATCAACGGCGAGTTCGGCCAGGTCGACGTGGTGCTGGTGCTCGGCGCGAACGACGTGGTGAATCCGGCGGCGAAGAACGATCCGAAGTCGCCGATCGCGGGGATGCCGATTATCGAGGCGTATAAGGCGCGCACGGTCATCGTGAATAAACGTTCGATGGCCGCGGGTTATGCCGGGCTCGACAACGATCTGTTCTACATGGACAAGACGATGATGGTGTTCGGTGACGCGAAGAAGGTGATCGAAGATATGGTGAAGGCGGTGGAATGATGGGATTGTCGCGGGCTGCCGGAATGCGGCCCGCGATTATTCACGTCGGTGTGCGACTGCCGGAATGGCTGTTTCAGGTTGGTCGTGATTCAAGATAAATCAAAGACTCGAATGTTGTCCGTGTCTTCTGCCAATGACCCATGCCAATAAGCAAGGGCGCGGGTAATTCGGGCAATCAGCTCACACGTTCACCACTTGTTTTTCCGTGCTGGTGAACCTCTCCAATTTCGTTCTGGCGGGCAACTAATCTATTGCGCATTAAATTGTGCAATAACGCCGCGCGCGCTGCGTTTGCAGAATCCCGCCATTGAGCCGCCATCCGGCATTCAATTTATTAAACGCACCCTAAATTTTTCGGATGATTGCCCGATAACACCTGTAGGCAGTCGTCGTCTGCCGTCAATAGCGGGCAGTCTGCCCGGCATTGAGGATTTAAAATAAATATAGAAAAGGCCAAATAATGAGCTTTAAATTCAGACCCTTCGTTGTTGCAGCCAGCATCACTGCACTTGGCGCAACAGCATTGCTATCGGGATGTGCCGCCACCCAATTGGCAATTGAAAAGCATGACCTGGATGTCCAGACGAAAATGTCGGACACCATCTTCCTCGATCCGACTGCGGAGTCGAAGAAGACGATTTTCGTGCAGATCCGCAATACTTCCGATAAGCCGGACTTCGATATCGCGAGCGACATAACCGCTGCCATTGCCGCCAAGGGATACCGCGTCGTCGATGACCCTGACAGCGCGCAGTTCGTTCTTCAGGCCAACATTCTGCAAGTGGGCAAGGTGGCGCCGTCCGCGGCACAGATGCAGTTCGGCGGCTATGGCTCGCAACTTCAGGCGGCTTTCCTCGGCGCCGGCGCGGCTGCCGCGTTGGGCGCCCGGCATGCACCGGGGATACTCGGTGCCGGTCTGTTTGCGGGCGTCGTGGACACCGTTGCGAACGCCGCAGTCAAGGACGTGTACTACACGGCCATTACCGACGTCCAGATTCGCGAGCGTCAGCATGGTGGCGTCAAAAGCCACGAAAGCAGCCAGCACAATCTCCATCAGGGCAACAGCGGCGGAACGACGGTTACCTACAACGACGACAGCAATTACAGGACCTATCAAACGCGAGTCATGAGCGTGGCGAACAAGGTGAATCTCGAGTTCGCCGATGCAGCACCGCCGTTGCGGACCGGTCTGGTTCGGGTTATTTCGGGCGTCTTCTAAAGCGGGTAGTCTGAACACTCGCGATGAATCACCGCCGGCGGGGTGCCGATAAAAAGGCACTCGGTCGGCTGTTTCTGTTTTCGTGTCCTGCCAGCCTGGGCGGCCCGCAGCGAGCGACTGGCGATTTCAGACGCGCGGCGTCTACCAGCCCATCGCAGCGAGCAGTCCGCTTCTCACTTCGGCTTCGCATTCACATGCCGCAGCAAATCCGCGAGCCGTCTGCCTTCCTGATCCGGATACTGTTCCAGCACCTGAAGGTCGCGCATCTTCTCCAGCGAGAAATTGCGAAAGTCGCTGCGCAATTCGCACCATGAGCCGAGTGTCCAGCGCGCGCCCCAGTAGGCGAGCGCGAGCGGCCATACGCGACGCTCGGTCGCCGCGTGATTGGCGTCGACATACGCGAAACTCACCACCTGCCGGGCGTCGATCGCACGATGCAGCGTATCGAGTTGCGCGGAAAAATCCCCTTTGATGTGAAACGACGGCGCGAAGATCGCCAGCTTGTCGATTGTCGCGCGCTTGTCGGCGGGCATCGCCGACGCGATCTTGGCGAGCGCCCCGCGCGCGCCGCTCGCGAAATCCGCGCCGCCCCACGATTCGAGCATGCGTGCGCCTGCGGCCAGCGCGGCGAGTTCATCGACGGTGAAGGTGAGCGGCGGCAGACTCGCCGCGCGGCTCAGCCGGTAGCCGATCCCGGCTTCGCCCTCGATCGGCACGCCTGACAGTTGCAGATCGCGAACATCGCGATAGACCGTGCGCAGCGAAATGTTCAGCCAGTCGGCGAGTTGCTGCGCGGTGGTCAGACGGCGGCCGCGCAGCAGTTCGGCGATCTGGAACAGGCGGTCGGCGCGGCGCGTCATCGTGGGCGTCTTGTAGGAAAGGACGGGAACGGTCCCGCGATGATAGCGCCGCATGGTGCGCTCCGGTCAAGGGTCGCCGCGCTGGGTCTGGGTGTGGAGCGGGGCGGCTTGTCATGTTGTGGCATGGCACGCAAGGCAAGCAAGGCAAGCAAGGCAAGCAAGGCAAGCAAGGCAAGCAAGGCAAGCAAGGCAAGCAAGGCAAGCAAGGCAAGCAAGGCAAGCAAGGCAAGCAAGGCACGCAAGGCACGCACGGCAAGCAACGGCAAACACGGCAAACCCGGCAAACCCGCCAAAAAGGCCATGCAAGCCGCGCCGCGTTGCAGCACCTCACCCCCCGCATGCATCCACGCTCGGCCGACGGTTCATGCATGCGCCGCCCATAGCGACGCGAACCGCGTCGCGCGTTACCCGTTGGTCAGCGAATGCAGGCCGACACGGTTGCCTTCCGTATCGATGAAAAACGCGATGTAGCCGATATCCTGCGGCAGCTGGATCACCGGCCCGTCGGTCTTGCCGCCGGCTTTTTCTATGCGGGCGAGGACGGCGTCGACGCTCGGTTGCGCGCTCAGATAAACGCAGACGCCGCTGCTGGCCGGCTTCATCGACGGATTGTGGACGATTGCGCCGCCGGTGGCCGGGTCCTCGTAGTTGAACACGGCGATCGGCTGATCGCCGAATTGCTGGCGATTGAGTGTGAGATCGAGCGCGGCCTCGTAGAAGCGGACGGCGCGCTCGAAGTCGACGGAAGGAATTTCGAACCAGGCAATAACTTTCGATGATGCGGACATGACACTCTCCTCGCTGCAGGGTGGACGGCGGGTAAGCCGCGTGAATCGCCGGATGGCGTGAAGAGGAGTGTGCAGGGGGGCTACTGACAGCGTGGTGTCAGCAGGGTGAGGCGGACACAGAGGTTGTCGCGATGGCGCCGGGCCACGACGGATGGCTCTTTATGACGCTCCAGCGACAAAGCCCGGAACGTGGAAGCGTCAACGGTTCGCGCCGCCGCGCTCCAGATGGCGGCTCGCCTCAATCCGCCGCCGCATCGGTCGAAAAAAAACCGTGTTGCTTAAAAGCTCCACGGTCGTCATTGCATCCACCAAAACCAACGCGCGGGTGGGACGCGCTTCGCCTTACTCCGCCGGCTTATCGTTCTGCGGCCGCTGACGCACGCTGCCCGCGATCAGATCGAAGCGGAACAGCCGGCATTCCAGCGCACCGTTGAACAACGGCGTTTTCGTCGATTCGCGCAAACGCAACTGCCCCGGCAACTTGCGATCCGAAGTCAGAATGAACGCATGCCAGCCGGTGAAGCGCTGCTTCAACGCGTCGCCGAGCGACTGGAAGAACTCGCTGTCCGGCGCTTCTTCCTGAACGCGGCGGAAGCTGTCGTCGTCGCGATTCTCACGATTGCCGCGACCTTCGCGAAGCTCACCGCGCGCATTGCGCCCGCGCACTTCGATCCGCTCGCCATACGGCGGATTGGCGACCAGGATGCCCGCGCCGGAACTTGGCGGCGTCATGCCGCGCGCGTCGACCTGCTTGAGCGGAATGGTCGGCAAGCCGGCGCGCTGGAAGTTGGCGCGCGCCTTGTCGAGCATGTCGCCGGAAATATCGCTGCCGAAAATCTGCAGATCGGCACGAGAGGTGCGCGCTGCGTGCCGTGCGTCCAACGCGGCGGCCTTCAACGTCTGCCAGGTCTTGGCCTCGAATTGCTTGAGCCGCTCGAAGCCGAAGAGTCGGTCGGCGCCCGGCGCGATGTTCAGCGCGACTTGCGCGGCTTCCGCGAGGAACGTGCCGCTGCCGCACATCGGGTCATAGAGCGGCGTGCCGGCGCTCCAGCCGGTCAGACGCAGAATGCCTGCGGCGAGGTTCTCGCGCAGCGGCGCGGCGCCCTTGTCCAGACGCCAGCCGCGTTTGAACAGCGGGTCGCCCGAGGTGTCGAGATAGAGCGTGCAATCGGTCGCGGTGAGGAAGGCGAACACGCGGACATCGGGGTTGCCGGTGTCGATGCTCGGCCGCGCGCCGCTCACTTCACGCAGACGGTCGCAGATCGCGTCCTTCACACGCAGCGTCGTGAATTCGAGGCTGCGCAGCGGCGACTTGATCGCGGTGACGTCGACCCGCAGTGTTTCATTGGCCGAGAACCATTGTTCCCAGCGTTGCTCGACGGCGAGCGCGTAAATATCCTGCTCGCTGCGATACGGCCGATGCGCGACTTTCAGCAGCACGCGGCTCGCGAGACGCGAATGCAGGTTGGCGGCCATGCCGGCGGCCCAGCCTCCGCGGAAGTGCACGCCGCCCGGCACTTGTGCACCGGCAATGAATTGCGCGCCGTTCAGATGTCTGGTGGCAATTTCGGCGAGTTCGGCCGCGAGCGAGGCTTCAAGGCCGCGAGGGCAAGGGAGGAAGAAATCGAAGGACATTGAGGTTGCCGGAAGGCGTTAGATAAGGCGCTATTGTACGCGGTCGGGGTGACGCGCCATGCGGGATTGCGTGAAGGGCTGCTCAGGCCGGGCGGTGCAAGCGCCAGGTGGGCGCGGGGCGGCAGTCCGGGACGATCTCGTGAAGGCAGGATAAGCAAGCCGCACGAGCGAATGGCGACCACGGCCCGCAAGACCGCACGAGAGCGTCGCAAAAGGCCTGCAATCTGCACACGGTGCACGCGCGCAGGGCAACCTCGGTAAGCGAGTGGCGCAGGCGCATTCTGAGCAACTCCAGCGCAAGCAGGCAAAGAGCCGCGGGCCGCGTGCGACCAGCAACACCGCCCACGAATTGCCCCAATCCATGCCGCTGACGCGAGCCGTTTCTACCTCGCGTCCCGCTTCGCCTTCACCGGCCACACCAGCTCCAGCGGATGCTGAAACACCCGCTGCCAGATCGCGCCACGCAGCGAGCGCACCGCGTTGCGCCGCAGGTCGCGCGATTTCACGGCCATGTAGAACGCGAGCGCGAAACTCACGGCGACGTTCAGTATCGCCATGCTGCCGACGCCCGCCACCGCCCACCACAACTCCGGCAGCTTCAGCGCGCCCTTGCCGAGCACGCCGAGCGCGACGCCGATCGAACCGGCGCTGAGCGTCACGTGACGCACTTCGAACGAGAACGCGAACGCGGTCAGAATCGCGGGCACGAGTCCGAGCATCAGGCCGAGCGTGATATTGCCGACCACCCCCGCCACATTCGCCCGGCAAAAATGCGCGAGCCGGTCGGCGCCGGCTGCGCCGAGCGTCAAGCGTAGACGCCGGTTGTAGGCGAGCGCATCGGCGACGCGGTGCAGCACGAACCAGTTGTCCGCCCATCCTGCAATCAGACTCGACGACCACAGCAGCACGCCGGTCAACGCGGCATAGAACGGCGTCGGCCCCCATAGCGAGAACGAGCGCAACGTGGCGTGCGCCTTTTCCGGCGAAATGATGTCGGCATGAAACAGCGTGTGCCACAGCAATTGCACGCCGAGACACACCGGAAACACCAGTAGAACGTTGCCGAGCACCGCGGCCGCCTGGGTGCGCATCAGCGCGGTCACCGAACTCACGAAACTGTCGACGCCCGCAGGCGTGCCCACGCCGTCGAGCTCGCGAGCGAGGGTCGGCGCGGTCATCGCCGGCTGTTTGGTGGCGAGCGAAAAGTGCAGGAAGTGCATCAGCAGGAAGCTCGCCGCGTAGTTGACGCCGGCCAGCAGCCCTTCGAACATCGCGTGGAAATGCGCGCCGGTAATCGCGAATTTCACGCAGACCGTCACCACGGTGACGAGGCCGCCGCCGGCCGCCATGCGCAGCATCTTCAGATACTCGGCGCGGTCGCGGGCGATGTAATGCTCGCCCGTGTCCGCACTGTATTCGACGACCTTGCGCGCGAGCAGCGAAAAGTTGCTGCGCATCAGGTGCGCGACGCTCTGGCTCGCGTGATTCGCGTTGACGAGTTCGGCGCTCAGGCGCGCGCTCGCGTGCGGATCGTCGTGCGCCATCCACGCATTCAGCAGATGCTCGGCGCGCACGATCCGCATGCGCATCCGTTCGACCTGGAACACGATGTCGACGCTCACGCCGTTGCGGTACAGATGCGCGAAAACCTTGTCGGTGGCGCTCCGGCATTCGTCGAGCAGCAAGCGCAGGTAATTCACCTCGCGCAGCAATTGATCCTGCGGGCCGCCGGCCGCAGACGCGTGATGCGCGGCCTCGACGGCGAGCATGGCGCGCGTGAGGCGATAGAACGGCTGCTTTTCCATCGCGACGCGAACGTCGCTCGCGTCTTGCGGATCGTCGTCGCTGGCGTGACCGGCGTGGGTTCCGCCCAACCGGCTGCGCACGGTTTGCGACAAGCCGGTGGAGCTGATCTGGCAGGTCAGGTTGTGCAGCGCGGCCAGCAGATCGAGCGAAAACGGCGTGGCGTCGCGTTGTTCGTCTCCATTCGCGGCGTAGTCGAAGAGTGCGTGGATGCGGATCAGCAGATCGGTGGGCAGCGCGCCGATCCATTCGGCGTCGCGCTCCGAGCTGAACATCAGCGTGACGATCGCGGTGAGGTCGCGCCGGTTCGGCGCGGGCGGAATCAGCGACGCTTCGACGCGCTCGAACAACGCGCCGAAAAAGCCCGAATGCACCGGCATGCCGGCATCGCAAAGCAGCGAGAGGCCGTCGCTTTCGCGCAGCAGTCTGCGCAGAATTCCGGCGACGTTCGCTTTCCATGCGGGATTGCGGTCCAGCACATGAAGCAGGTAACGGATGCGCGTATGCGGCGGTGGCGAGCGGGAGGCGCTGGGTTCGGCGCCGGGATCGAGTTCGCCGGGTTGGACGGCGCGGCCACGGCGAATCCAGTGCGCGAGTTCGATCAGCCATTCGCTGCGCTCCGGATAGGGGGCGCTACGGTCGGCAATCGCCAGCAGCGCGTCGAGCTGATGGCCGCCGTCGCGCGACGCGCGCCATTTTTTGATGAGTCGTTTGATCGAGTGGAACATTTATGTGCCTGCGGGATGCGTGCGGCGTGTCAGAGGATTTGTGAAATTTCGTTGGTTATCCTTGATAAGGTTGGCCGGAACCTCGATTATGGCTGGGCCTCGGCTTGCGCAGCCGCACCTGTCAGTCCAAAGGAAGAGAAAAGTGGTCAATCTAAAAGTTCAGAAGTTCGTCGATGGCGAGCGCGAAACGTCGTTCAGCGTGCCGGCTTTCATTCTGCGAATCGCCAACGCAATTTTGCCCGGTGCTGCGCTCGACGCGCTCGGCAAGCGCGGTCTGAATGTGCGGCAGCTCGTGGAAGCGAAACGCACCGGCTCCAGCTATACAGCAACGTTATGCGTGCGCGAGCGCGGGGTGGAGAAGAAAGTCGTGGTGTCGCTGGAGTAGGCGCGCAGGCCGCATGCCGGCGAGCGAGGCCGCGAGCTTGTCGCGTGCTCGCGTTCTTGCCGGCAACCCTGGCTGGCGCGTTGCGTAACATTCTGTCGACGCGCGAGGTCGTTGCAGAGAGGCCAATCGGCTGATCGGCGCGTTCTGTTTTGACCACCTATGCGGGCGCGCTTTGCCGCGTGAGCGCGGGTATTGTCTGCCACGGCGATGCACCGCGCTCACGCTGGGAAGGCCA
The DNA here is from genome assembly GCA_963800185.1 of uncultured beta proteobacterium. Lineage (GTDB taxonomy): Bacteria > Pseudomonadota > Gammaproteobacteria > Burkholderiales > Burkholderiaceae > Paraburkholderia. Next base: position 55,663 of record CAWCZW010000003.1, read on the forward strand.
ACGCTGCGAACGCCGCGCACCCAGCACCGCCGCGCAGCCCGATCTTTAGGCGTGCGCCAGCGAAGCCCGTTCAGGCGCCGGCCGCCGCACCCGCGGACGGACACGCCGGCACGACCGCCGCAGCGCCCTTGCCCGCAGTTCCACCCGTCGTCACGCGCGGAGCAGCCGCAGCCATAGCCTGTACCGCCGAAGCAACCTGCACGGAAATCTGCTGCAACGCCTGCCGATGCCCATCGACCAGCGCGTCATACCCGCCGCTCACCGGCTGATTGATCACGCTGCGGCACGTCATCACCGCGTTGCTGCTGACCGAACGCACGCTCCAGACCGCGTCGATCAACGCATGCGAGCCGGGCCACGACTCGAAGCGCTGCACGTTCATGCTGACGCGATAGACCGGCGTCGCATTCGGGTGAGCGGTGCCATACACGTCGATGGTGCCGAGCTGCTGCGTCAGATCGGTCGACAACGCACGGCGGATTTCGTCCCCAGGCAGCGACGCCCAGCGCTCCTCTTCGAGCACCTTGACCTGGGTCGGACCCGTTTGCACGACCAGCTGATTCTTCGCCACTTGCGGCGGCACGTCGATCGGCGCGACTTCGATCATCCATGCCGGCGCCGCGAGCGTTCTGGCCGTGGCGAGCGGAGCGGGGGCCGCAGTGGACGCCGACGCGCCATCCGCACCAAGCGTGTAAAAGCGGCTCGCCGGCGACGAACACGCGGCCATGGCGACCAGTGCCGCCAATGCGCCGGCATACACAGCGCCGCGCACGAGCCCGCGCGGCGGGCGGGGGGGCGGGCAAACATCATGGTTTATCTCCTGATTTACCGCGCAACAGCGATTCGGGGTGACGCTCCAGGTAATCCGACAGCGCGTTCAGCGACTGCAACGTGCGCGTCAATTCCTGCAACGCCTGATGAACATCCGACTGCATCGGCGAGTCCTGCTGCAACGTCGCCTGCGCCGAACCGAAGGTCTGCTTCGCCGCCGCGAGCGTATCGCGGGCTTCCGGCACGACTTCCGTGTCGAGGCGCTTGAACAGTCCGTCGGCGTTCTTCAGCGCGCTGTTCAGGTTGTCGCCGATCTGGTCGAACGGAATCTTGTCGAGCTTCTTCGCGATGTCGGCGACCTGAACCTGCAACTCGTCGAGCGTGTTCGGGATGGTCGGCAACTCGAGCGGATCGCTGGCGACGTCGACGGTAGCCGGCGGCGCTTTCGGGAAGATATCCAGCGCGATGTACAACTGGCTCGTCAGCAGATTGCCGGTACGCAACTGGCCGCGCAGCCCATGCTTGACGAGCGCCTGCAACAGACTCTGGCCCGCCAGGCTGCCCGGCTGCGGCGCAGTCTCGCGGAAGCGCTTGCCGAGGCGGTCGGGGTAGACGTTCATCGTGACCGGCATCGTGAAGCTGCGCGTCTTCGGGTCGTAGTCGATACCGATGTTGGTCACCTGGCCGAGCACGATGCCGCGGAAATCGACTGTCGCGCCGATCGACAGGCCGCGCAGCGACTGGTTGAAGTTCATCACCACGCGCAGCGGCACGCCGTCCGGTTCGCGCATCGCGTCCGATTCATCCGAGCCGAGGCGGAACGTCATGTTGTTCGGCGCCTGCGCGCCGACGCCCTGACCCGGCGGCGACTGGAACGACAGACCGCCGACAATCACCGTCGCGAGCGACTGCGTGTTCAGCTTGAAACCGCTCGAGTCGAGCCGCAGATCGACGCCGCTCGCATGCCACCAGCGCGAGTTGGTGCCGACGTACTGGTCGAACGGCGCGGACACGAACACCTGCATGGTCACGCCGGTGCCGTCTTTATCCAGCGAGAAGCCGACTACCTGGCCGACCTGCACGCGCCGGTAGAAGATCGGCGAGCCGATGTCGATCGAGCCGAGCGAGTCGCCGTGCAGGATGAACTGGTGGCCCTTCTGGTCGCCGGTAATGGGCGGCGGCGTCTCAAGGCCGACGAAGTTTTTCTCGGAGTCCGTCGAGCGGCCCGCGTCGGTGCCGATGTAAGCGCCGGAAAGCAACGTCGTCAGACCCGACACGCCGCTTGCGCCGACTCGCGGCCGCACTACCCAGAAGCGCGAATCCTTGACCGCGAAGTTTTCGCCTTCCTTGGTCAGTTGCACCTCGACCAGAACGTGCGACAGGTCTTTCGACAGCGTGATGGTTTTCACCGAACCGACCGTCACGTCCTTGTACTTGACCTGGGTCTTGCCCGGCTCGAGACCTTCGGCGCTGATGAAACTGATCGTGATGGTCGGGCCTTTCTCGGTGACCGATTTGATCACGAGCGCGATGCCGATCAACGCGGCAATCAGCGGGATCACCCAGACGAGCGAAGGCAGCCAGCGGCTGCGCGGCTCGATCTCGGGGTCCGGCAATTGAGGCGGCAGCTTTGGTCCGTTCGAATCGCTGCGCGGCGCATCATCGGAAGCGGGCGTCGGTCCTTGCGGGCTAGTCATGGTCGAGGGTCCTGAGGTTTTTGAGTACGGCCGTCCACGTGGTCCCAGATGAGCCGTGGATCGAATTGCATGGATGCCAGCATGGTCAGAATCACCACCGAACCGAAGGCGATCGCCCCCGGCCCGGCGGTAATGACAGCAAGCGATTTGAAGCGCACCAGCGCAACGGTCAGCGTGACGACGAACACGTCGAGCATCGACCAGCGGCCGATCCGCTCGACCATCCGGTACAGCGTGGTGCGCTGGTCGGGCCGCCAGCGCGAGCGGCGCTGCGCGGTGACGGTGAGCAGCACGAGCACGCTCAGCTTGAGCATCGGCACCATGATGCTGGCGATAAACACGATCACCGCGAGCGGCCAGTCGCCCGAGGTCCAGAAGTACACGACGCCGCTCATGATGGTGTCGTCTTCGGAACCGAGCAGCGACGCCGTGTGCATGACCGGCAACAGATTCGCGGGAATATACAGCAGCGCGGCGGCGATCAGCAGCGCCCACGTGCGCATCAGGCTGTCGGGGTTGCGCGAGTGAAGGTGCGCGCCGCAGCGGGTGCAGTGCTGCGGCGTGATGGAGCGGATGCGCGGTTCGACGCGTCCGCATGCGTGGCAGGAAACGAGGCCCGCGCGCCTGGCGGTGACGTATTTCATCGCAGTGTCATCCCTGATGGGGCGCGGGCGGCAAGCCGCCGGGCGCTGCGGGTTTGGCGTCCGGCTGGCGCGGCGGTTTGCGCCGTCGGCGGATCATGCGGCAGATCGTGCGGCAGATCGCGTGGCGCGGGCGGCCCGGCGACCGAGCCGACGGCGAGCGCCGCGCTGTCCGCCGAAGTGCGCGGCAACGGCCGTTGACTGCGATCGCCGAGTTCGTCGGCGAGATCCCACAGCACGCGCGGATCGAACGTGACGACCACCGCGAACATCAGCGTCAGCACCCCGAACGCGAACAGCGCCGCCTCCGGAATCACGCGCGCGAGACTCACCATCTTCACGATGGTGATCAGCACGCCGAGCATGAACACTTCGATCATCCCCCAGGGCCGCACGAACTGGATTGCGCGCAGCACCCGATTGAACGCAGGCGGCACATAACCCGCGCGCAGCGGGATCAGCACGTAAAGCAGCGCGAGCAGTTCGGTCAGCGGAAACAGGATGGTCGAGCAGAACACCATCACGGCGACGATCTGCATCTGCTCGTCCCACAACGCGATCAGCGCGCCGAACAAGGTGGTCTGCGAGGTAATGCCGTTGGTTTCGAGTTCGACGATCGGGAAGCCTTGCGCGATCACGAAGGTGATCAGCGCGGCCAGCGTCATTGCGCAGATGGAGTCGAGCTTGCGCGACACGCCGCGATAGAGCGTCGCTCCACAGCGCGGACAGCGCGCGGACACGCGCCCGACAAGCCGTGGCTTGCGGAACAGCGTATCGCATTCATGGCACGCGATCAGGTTGTCATGTTCCATACGGCAGAAGGGCAAACGACGTGAGGGGAAGCGTGCAAGGCCGGATTTTTATACGGGTCGGACGAAAGTGTGGAGCAATAGTACCAAACACGGCCCCGAAGCCGCGCCGGGCCTTGCTTCGCGCGGACGAACGGACCGCTTCTGCCGTGCTGTCCTGCAGCCGTCGACATAGCTCGGACATTCTCCGTCCCTAATTGTTCAACCGCGACCTGCACCCTTTTGCAAAATTCGGACCAGCCCCGCCTCTATCACAGCGCAGCACAGCTATTTGCGCTTGAGGTAGCATGGCGGCCTTGACGTGTACCGCAGCGCGCCGCAGCAGACCTATGCCCGGTTTTATCCGCCGATGCCTTTCGCATCGGTGTTGGAAAAAAAGGGAATAGCAGGGCAAGTTGCGTCGTTAACCTCTCTTAGCTTGCGTTGATCAGTCATGGCACTCAATCCTTCATTTGGCGGCAGGGAGTCGTACACGCGCACGGCCATTGCGTTTCACTGGCTGATCGCGCTGCTGATCGTCTGCGGCTTTGCGCTCGGCTGGGTGATGACCGATATTCCCGGCTTTACGCCCACCAAGCTGCGCTATTTTTCCTGGCATAAATGGATCGGCGTGACGGTTTTCGCACTCGCGATCCTGCGCATTCTGTGGCGCGCCACCCATGCCGCCCCGCCGATGCCGCGCCGCATGCCGCTGTGGCAACGCGGCGCCGCGCATTTCGTGCATCTGCTGCTGTACGTGCTGATGGTCGCGATTCCCGCCTCGGGTTACCTGTATAGCTCGGCGGCCAATGTGCCGGTGGTCTACCTCGGGCTGATTCCATTGCCGCGTCTGATCGCGCCTGACCCGCATCTCAAGGAATTGCTGAAGACCGTCCATATCACGCTGAATTACACGTTGCTCGTGCTGGTCGCGCTGCATGTGGTGGCGGCGCTCAAACATCAGTGGCTGGATCGCGACGGCCTGCTGTCGCGCATGCTCCCTTTCCTCAAATAAAAGGACAACCATGAAGGTCTCGTTTTATCGCTATATGCTCGCCGCGTTCGCCGCGGCCTCGCTGACTGCCGCCGGTAGCGCTCTGGCTCAGGTCGATGTCGCGAAGAGTTCCGTGACGGCGACCTCGAAGCAGATGAACGTGCCGGTGGAAGGCAAGTTCAACAAATTCACCGCGCAGATCAGGTTCGACCCGGCCAAACCCGCCGAAGGCAGCGCGCAGTTGACGATCGACGTGGGCAGCTACGATCTCGGCGACGAAAGCTACAACGACCAGGTGCGCGGCAAGGACTGGTTCGACGCGAAGACTTATCCGAACGCGACGTTTGTGTCGAGCGCGATTGCCCCGGCGGGCGGCAACCAGTTCAAGGTGACGGGCAAGCTGACCATCAAGGGTAAATCGCAGACGGTGACGGTGCCGGTCACGGTGACGCAGCAGGGCGGGACGCAAAGCTTCGACGGTTCATTGCCGATCAAACGTTTGCAATTCGATATCGGTACGGGCGAGTGGAAAGACACGTCGGTGGTCGCCGACGATGTGGTGATCAAGTTTCATATCGTTTCCAGCAAGTGAGGTTCGTGAAGTTCGTGATGCTCGCTGCGCGGATCGGGCGAGGCTTTTTTACAGACACCCAGGAGCATGAATTGAAGACATCCCTGTTGATCGCGGTTGGCGCGCTGGCTTCGTCGTTGTCGCTCGGCGCGTTTGCCGCCGACACCTACCAGCTCGACCCGACCCACACGTATCCGAGCTTCGAGGCGGATCACTTCGGCGGCCTGTCGGTGTGGCGCGGCAAGTTCACGAAAAGCTCCGGCACGGTGACGCTCGACCGCGCGGCCAAAACCGGCAGCGTAGATGTGACCGTCGATCCCGCCTCGGTCGACACCGGCAACGCCAAGCTCGATGAGCATCTGAAAACGGATGCGTTTTTCGACGTCGCCAAATATCCTTCGGTGACTTACAAGGGCACCGACATCAAGTTCGACGGCGACAAGCCGGTCGAGGTGATCGGCAATCTGACGATTCGCGGCGTGACGAAGCCGGTGAATCTGAAGATCGACTCGTTCAAGTGCATGCAGCATCCGATGCTCAAGCGTGAAGTGTGCGGCGTGGAAGCGAGCGCACAATTCAACAGAGCCGATTTCGGCATGGATTTTGGCGTGAAATACGGTTTCAGCATGGAAACGAAGCTGCATATCCAGTCGGAAGGAATCAAGCAATAAGCGTCTCCCGGCGGAAACCTTCACGGCTTTTAGTACTGTCATCGAATAGCGCCGCGCATTGCGCCGCAACACAAAAAACCGCTTCATCCGCATTCGCGATGAAGCGGTTTTTTATTGCCTGGGCGATCCGATACCGCGTGCTACCAAGCCTTATGCGGCGCTGCTTTCAAATTGCCACTCGCATTGGATTAATTTTCAAGTTAAATAGAGCGCTGGAGCCGCACCGGGTATGCGCGTATCCGGTGCGGACATAGCCGGGCTATCAGGCCCGCATCAAAAATATGCCGCGCAAACTGGAGATCTCGATGAATGCAACGACAGCAACAAGCATCGCGGGGAGCCGACAGAATTCATGGCGCGCCGTAGTTGCCGCGTCGATCGGCAATGCGCTGGAATGGTTCGACCTGGTGGTGTACGGCTTCTTCGCGGTGATCATTTCGAAGCTGTTTTTTCCGGCCGGTAACGACACGGTCTCGTTGTTGCTGACGCTCGGCACCTTCGGCGTGTCGTTCTTCATGCGGCCGCTCGGGGCGATCGTCATCGGCGCATACGCCGATCGCGCCGGACGCAAAGCCGCGCTCACCCTGTCGATCCTTCTGATGATGAGCGGCACGCTGATCATCGCGTTTTTGCCGACCTACCAGAGCATCGGCCTCGCCGCGCCGATCATCCTCGTGATCGCCCGGTTGATGCAGGGCTTCTCGGCGGGCGGCGAGTTCGGCAGTGCGACCGCCTTTCTCGCGGAACACGTGCCGGGACGGCGCGGCTTCTTCGCCAGCTGGCAGGTGGCGAGCCAGGGGTTGACCACGCTGCTGGCTGCGGGCTTCGGCGTATTGCTCACCGGCCAGTTGTCGCCGGAACAGATGAACACCTGGGGTTGGCGCGTGCCGTTCTTTTTCGGTCTGCTGATCGGGCCGGTGGCCTGGTACATTCGCACGAAGCTCGACGAGACGCCCGAGTTCCTCGCGGCGGAAACGACGGACACGCCGCTGCGCGACACCTTCGCGAGCCAGAAGCTGCGGCTGCTGATTGCGATCGGCGTGGTGGTGCTGGGGACCGTGTCGACCTATCTGGTGCTGTTCATGCCGACCTATGGCGTGAAGCAGTTGGGACTGGCGCCGTCGGTGGCGTTCTCGGCGATTGCGCTGACCGGCGTGATCCAGATGGTGTTCTCGCCGGTGGTCGGGCATCTGTCGGACCGGCACGGACGCACGACGATCATGCTCGGCTCGGCGGTGCTGCTGCTCGTACTGATCAATCCGGCGTTCGTGTATCTGGTCGCGCATCCGACCTTCGGCACGCTGATCGCGCTGCAGATCGTGTTCGGCTTTCTGATGACCGGCTACTTCGGCGCGCTGCCGGGTCTGCTGTCGGAGATGTTTCCGGTGCAGACGCGCACGACCGGCATGTCGCTCGCCTATAACATCGCGGTGACGATTTTCGGCGGCTTCGGGCCGTTCATCATCGCGTGGCTGATTAGCGCGACGGGCTCGAAGGCCGCGCCGAGCTACTACATGATTTTTGCGGCGGTGGTGAGTCTCGTGGCGCTGATCGCGGCGCGTCGCAAGCTGGGTTTCCGTTGAGGTTCATTCGGACAAGGCAGCGGTAAACGCAAAAGGCCGGTTCATCGAATGAACCGGCCTTTTGCTTTGCAAGCTCTACCTTGAAACAGGCTTAGACTTGCGCGCCTGCATTCGGGTCGTTCGCATCCGGACGGTCTTTCTTGTCCTTCAGCAGATCTTCGCGCTTCACGCCGAGCCACATGGCCAGCGCCGCAGCGACGAACACCGACGAATAGATACCGAACAGAATACCGACCGTCAGCGCCAGAGCGAAGTAGTGCAGCGTCGGACCGCCGAACAGGAACATCGACAGCACCATCATCTGCGTACAGCCGTGCGTGATGATGGTTCGCGACATCGTGCTGGTGATCGCGTGGTTGATGACTTCGATCACGGTCATCTTGCGTTCGCGGCGGAAGGTCTCGCGAATCCGGTCGAAGATAACGACCGATTCGTTCACCGAGTAGCCGAGCACGGCAAGCACCGCAGCCAGCACCGACAGCGAGAACTCCCACTGGAAGAACGCGAAGAAGCCGAGAATGATCACCACGTCGTGCAAGTTCGCGATCACGCCGGCCACCGCGTACTTCCATTCGAAGCGGAACGACAGGTAAATCACGATACCGACCACCACGCAGGCGAGCGCGAGCAGGCCGTCGGTGGCGAGTTCCTTGCCGACCTGCGGGCCGACGAACTCGACGCGCTGCAACTGCACCTCAGGCGTGTCGGCCTTCAGCGCGCCCATCACCTGGTCGCTCTGTTGCGCGGACGTGTAGCCCTGCTTGAGCGGCAGACGGATCAGCACGTCGCGCGAGGTGCCGAAGTTCTGCACCTGAGCGTCGCCATAGCCGAGTTTGCCCAGCGTGCCGCGGATCGGATCGAGCGGCGCGGCGCCGGGATACTGCACCTCGACGACGGTACCGCCGGTGAATTCCACCGACAGATGCAGCCCGCGATGCACGAGGAAAAACACAGCGGCAAGGAACGTCAGCAGCGAGATTGCGTTGAAGATCAACGCACGCTGCATGAACGGAATGTCTTTACGAAAACGGAAAAATTCCATGGTCTTGTTCTCCGGGACTCAGCGGGATGAACCCGGTTTCTGCGGCGTATTCGACGAACCCGGCGAAGAACCCGCCGACTGACCGGACGTGTTCGCCGCATTGCGGCGGCGCACGGTCGGCTTGCCGCCACGCGCCTGCTCGATGGCCTGCTGGGCCTTCGACTTGCCCTTGGTTACCGCGGCGACAGCCTGCGCGGTGTCGGTCGCGGCGTCGTCGTTGCCGAGGTAAGCGTTCGAGCCTGCGGGTGCCGTTTCCGGACGCCACACCTGACCGATCGCCAGCGTCTTGAGCTTTTTCTTGCCGCCGTACCAGAGATTGACCAGGCCGCGCGAGAAGAACACCGCCGAGAACATCGAGGTCAGGATACCGATACAGTGGACCATCGCGAAGCCGCGCACCGGGCCGGAGCCGAAGGCGAGCAGGGCGAGGCCGGCAATCAGCGTCGTGACGTTCGAGTCGAGAATGGTGGCCCATGCATGCGCGTAGCCGTTCTGGATAGCCAGTTGCGGCGGCGCGCCGTGGCGCAGTTCTTCACGCACCCGTTCGTTGATCAGCACGTTCGCGTCGATCGCCATACCGAGCGCGAGCGCGATAGCGGCGATACCCGGCAGCGTGAGCGTGGCCTGCAACATGGACAGCACCGCGACCAGCAGCAGCAGGTTCACCGACAGGCCGATCACCGAGATCACGCCGAACAGCATGTAGTAGCCGATCATGAAGACGGCGATTGCCACGAAGCCCCACACGACCGAGTGGAAGCCCTTCTTGATGTTATCGGCGCCGAGGCTCGGGCCGATCGTGCGTTCTTCGATGATTTCCATCGGCGCGGCGAGCGAACCGGCGCGCAGCAGCAGCGCGAGGTCGGCGGCGGCTTGCGGGTTAGGCTGGCCGGTGATCTGGAAGCGGTCGCCCAGTTCCGACTGGATGGTCGCCACCGTCAGCACTTCGCCCTTGCCCTTCTCGAACAGCACCATCGCCATCGGCTTGCCGATGTTGTCGCGCGACACGCTCGCCACGGCGCGGCCGCCGGCCGAGTCGAGGCGGATGTTGACCGACGGACGCTGATGTTCGTCGAAGCCCGCCGACGCGTCGATAATCCGGTCGCCCGTGAAGATCACCTGCTTGCGCAGCATGACCGGCGCCTGATTGCCTTGCGTGAAGAGTTCGTCGCCCGGCGGAACCGGGTCGCTCGGGTTCGGATGCAGATTGTTCGGGTCGGCGAGGCGCGCTTCGAGCGTTGCCGTGCGGCCGATGATGTCCTTCGCCTTCGCCGTGTCCTGCACGCCCGGCAGTTCGACCACGATGCGGTCGGCGCCTTGCTGCTGGATCACCGGCTCGGCCACGCCGAGTTCGTTCACGCGGTTGTGCAGCGTGGTGATGTTCTGCTTGAGCGCGGCGTCCTGCACGGCGCGCTGCACGGCCGGCGTGAACGTGCCGACCAGTTGCAGACCACCGTCCTGACCCGGCTGGGTCGCCCACTGGAGTTCGCTGAGGCTACGGTTGAGCAGCTTGAGCGCCGCGTCCGCCGTGGCCTGATCCGCCACGTTGACCACCACCGACTGGCTCACGCGATTCACGCCGCCATCGCGGACGTTGTTGTCACGCAGCAGCGTGCGCACGTCAGACGCGTCCGAATCGAGCTTCTTGTTCAGCGCGCCGGCCATGTCGACTTGCAGCAGGAAGTGAACACCGCCGCGCAGATCGAGACCCAGGTACATCGGCAGAGCGTGCAGCGCGGTCAGCCAGTTCGGCGAAGCGCTTTGCAGGTTCAGTGCGACGACGTATTGCGGGTCGGTCGGGTCGGCGTTCAGCGATTTCTGCAGCAGGTCCTTCACGCGCAATTGCGTGTCGGTGTCCGGCAGACGCACGCGAATGTTCGCGTTGGTCGACGAGTTGTCGAACGTGACGCCGTCCGGCTTGATCTGATTGGCGGCGAGCGCGGCTTCGACCGCGGCCAGCGTGGTCGAGTCGAGCCTGACCGTTGCCTTGCCGCTCGACACCTGCACCGCCGGCGCTTCGCCGAACAGGTTGGGCAGCGTGTACACGAGGCCGATGACCAGAGCCACCAGCATCACGGCGTATTTCCAGAGGGGGTAACGATTCATGAGTGGTCCAACGGGAAGGTTGGCTTGGAAGCGATGCGTCCGGCGATGAGCGCGGGCGATTCAGCGGAATTTGCGTGAATTGCCGCGAGGCCGCGCCGGACGCGAGAGAGCCGGCCTTACAGCGACTTGATCGTGCCCTTCGGGAGAATCGTCGTGATCGACGCTTTTTGCACGGTGATTTCCGTGCCTTCCGAGATTTCGACGCCGACGTAAGCCTCACCCACCTTGGTGATCTTGCCCACGATGCCGCCGTTCGTCACCACTTCGTCGCCCTTGGCCATGGCGGAGAGCATGTTGCGATGCTCTTTCTGGCGCTTCATTTGCGGGCGAATCATGATGAAGTACAGCACGCCGAACATCAGGATCAGCGGCAGGAAGCTCATCAGGTTCGATTCAATGCCACCTGTTGCTGTGCCTTGGGCAAAGGCATTGGAAATGAACGACACGTTGGTCTCTCCGTTATCAATCAAACGATCAAAAAAATCAGCCGGTTATTCTACCACCGGCCAGTTAGGCGTCGGCACGGCGAATCGGCTTTGCGATCAACCGTTTAAAGCCTTTTTTGCCTGCTGACGAAAGTGAATTGTAAGGTTTTCTTCGGCCGCGACAGCGGATTGTTCTGTGGAATCCGCCGCCGGGCCCTGTCAGGGCGCCTGTTCGACGCCTCGCGCGCGGTTCTCGTGGAAGCGTTTGCGGAACGGCTCGAACATCTTCGCGTCGATCGAATCGCGCATTTCCTGCATCAGTTCGAGGTAGTAGTGCAGGTTGTGGATCGTGTTCAACTGCGCACCAAGGATTTCCCCGACGCGATGCAGATGATGCAGATAGCCGCGCGTGAAATGGCGGCAGGTGTAGCAGCCGCATTGTTCGTCGAGCGGGCGCAGCGAATTCCTGTGCACCGCGTTGCGGATCTTGATGTCGCCGAAACGCGTGAACAGCCAGCCGTTGCGGGCGTTGCGGGTCGGCATCACGCAGTCGAACATGTCGACGCCCGCGGCCACGCCCGCCACCAGGTCTTCCGGCGTGCCGACGCCCATCAGGTAGTGCGGCTTGTCGGCCGGCAGCTTCGGGCCGATGTGGTTCAGCACGCGCATCATGTCTTCCTTCGGCTCGCCGACCGACAGTCCGCCGATGGCCAGGCCGTGGAAGTCTTTCTCCGCGAGACCCGCGAGCGATTCGTCGCGCAGGTCTTCGAACATGCCGCCCTGGACGATGCCGAACAGCGCATTCGGGTTGTCCAGACGCCTGAATTCGTCGATCGAGCGTTGCGCCCAGCGCATCGACATGCGCATGGAATCGGCCGCTTCCTGGTGCGAGGTCGGCACGTTATTGGTCGCGTACGGCGTGCATTCGTCGAACTGCATGACGATGTCCGAGTTCAGCACTTTCTGGATCTGCATCGACACTTCGGGCGACAGGAACAGCTTGTCGCCGTTGATCGGCGACGCGAACGTGACGCCATCTTCGGTGATCTTGCGCAGATCGCCGAGCGAAAACACCTGGAAGCCGCCGGAGTCGGTCAGGATGGGCCGGTTCCAGCCCATAAAGCGATGCAGGCCGCCGTGCGCCTCGATGGTTTCGAGGCCGGGGCGCAGCCACAGGTGGAACGTGTTGCCGAGAATGATCTGCGCGTGCATTTCTTCAAGCTCGCGCGGCTGGACCGCTTTCACCGTGCCGTAAGTGCCGACCGGCATGAAGATCGGTGTTTCGACCACGCCGTGATTCAGCGTGACGCGGCCACGGCGCGCCTGGCCGTCGGTGCCGAGCAGTTCGAATTTGAGGCCGTTTTCGGGGCGGACGTGATCGCCGAGGTACGCGCCGTGGTCGGCGCGCGTGCTGCTGATATGACCGTCGGTCATCTAACAAACTCCTGTGCTACCGGAGAACAGTCCGGCGCAAATGTTGAAACGCCGCCGGAAGGGTTCGCGGCGGCTGGGGAACTGCAAAAACCTTGAAACGGCGCGACAAGCGCGTCGGACGGCCGGGGCGTTCAGCCGTCCCGGCGCGTGAGCAGCATCGCGTCGCCGTAGCTGAAAAAGCGGTAACGCTGCTCGATCGCGTGGCGATAGGCGGCGCGAATCGTTTCCACGCCCGCAAACGCTGAAACCAGCATCAGCAGCGTCGATTTCGGCAGATGGAAATTCGTCACCAGCCGGTCGACCACGCGGAATTTATAGCCTGGCGTGATGAAAATATCGGTTTCCGTGCTGGCCGCGCCAAGCGGCCGGCCCGCAGCGTCGGCATCGCGCGCGGCGGCTTCGAGCGCGCGCATCGAGGTCGTCCCCACCGCGATCACGCGATTGCCGCGCGCTTTGGTCGCGGCGATCTTGTCGGCGAGCGACTGCGGCAGGTGATACCACTCGCTGTGCATCTTGTGTTCGTCGAGGTTTTCGACCCGCACCGGCTGGAACGTGCCCGCGCCGACGTGCAGCGTGAGCGTCGCGCGCTCCACGCCGCGGGCGTCGAGTTTCGCGAGCAGCGCGTCGTCGAAATGCAGACCGGCCGTGGGTGCCGCGACCGCGCCGGGGTTCTGCGCGAACACGGTCTGGTAGCGGGTTTCGTCGGTCGAATCGGGGTCGTGCTCGATGTACGGCGGCAGCGGCAGCCGGCCGAACTGTTCGATCAGCGTCAGGCAGTCGTCGGGGAAATGCAGCGTGTAGAACGGCTCGACACGCTCGCCGAGGGTGACGTCGAAGGCGTCGGCCAGCCGGATCGTCGTGCCCGGCTGCGGGCTCTTGCTCGCGCGGATCTGCGCGAGCGCGGTGCGTTCGCCGGTCAGGCGCTCTACCAGCACTTCGACCTTGCCGCCACTGGCCTTCTGGCCGAGGAAGCGCGCCTTCAGGACTTTGGTATCGTTGAAGACCAGCAGATCGCCGGGCGCGATGCACTCGGGCAGCTCGGCAAAGCGGCGGTCGATCAGACGCGCGCTGTCGGTGGCAACGGAGTTGTCCACTTCGAGCAGACGGCTGGCGCTGCGCTCGGGCAGGGCAACTTGCGCGATCAGCTCGGGTGGCAGATCGAAATCGAAATCGGAAAGCGTAAGCATGCGAACGACTGGATGCGAATTAAGACTGAATTGAGCCGAAGCTTGAGCCGGAACCCAAGCCGGGCGGCTATGATTGCGGGACGCTGAACAGCCCGCGAGCCCGCGCGCTGTATGGCGCGCGAACCCTTTGACAGCCGATATTGTACTTGCGAAGCAGCCCATGCCTTTGTCCGACCGCCGATTGCCCTCCGCTAACGATGAATCGGGCGCCGAACCGAAGCGCCGCGTCGCGGGCAGGAGCGGGGCGGCGGAGGCGGCTGGGGTGGCTGCGGTGGCTGGGGTAGAGGTGACCGCTGGTTTGACGGCGCAGGGCCGCGAGGGCGCGTCCGGGGAGGGCAAGTCCGCGATCGAGGCCCCGGCGAATTCAGGCGACCAATCGGGTGACGGACTGGGCGACATTTCCGCTGACACTCGCCGACGCCGACACTCCGGCCGACGCTCCCACTCACACCCCGCCAAACGAATTCGGCGACAAACCCGCAGGCCGACCCGCAGGCCGGTCCACTTCGAAGTCCAGCGCCAAACCCGCTGCCAAAGCCCCCGTCAAAACCGCCGACAAGCTCGCGAAACTCGGCCTCACACGCGACATCGACCTCGTGCTGCATCTGCCGATGCGCTACGAGGACGAAACCTCGCTGACACCGATCGGGCACCTGCTGCCAGGCGGCATCTCGCAAACCGAAGGCGTCGTGTTCGACAACGAGATCGCGTATCGCCCGCGTCGCCAGTTGCTGGTGAAACTGCACGACGACGCCGGCGACGAACTCGTGCTGCGCTTCCTGAATTTCTACGGCTCGCAGGTCAAGCAGATGGCGATCGGCGCGCGGCTGCGCGTACGCGGCGACGTGCGCGGCGGCTTCTTCGGCATGGAGATGGTCCACCCGGCCGTGCGTGTCGTCGATGACGACACGCCGCTGCCGCAGGCGCTGACGCCGGTCTATCCGAGCACCGCGGGCGTGACGCAGGCGTACCTGCGTAAATCGATCGACAACGCGTTGTCGCGCACGTCGTTGCCGGAACTGCTGCCCGAGCCGATCGCGCGCACTTACATGCAGCCGCTCGGCGTGCCGTCGCTGATGGACGCGGTGCGCACACTGCATCATCCGGGCGTGCAGTCCGACGAGACCGCGTTGATCGACGGCACGCATCCGGCGTGGGTGCGCATCAAGTTCGAAGAATTGCTCGCGCAGCAGATGTCGTTGAAACGCGCGCATGACGAGCGCCGCACGCGCGCCGCGCCGGCCATGCCGCGCCGCAAGCTGGGCGACGAAGCGGCGCTGGTCGCGCGTCTGTTGAAGGCGTTGCCGTTTGCGCTGACGAAGGCGCAGGAGCGCGTCGGCGGCGAAATCGCGCTCGATCTGACGCAGCCTCATCCGATGCAGCGTCTGTTGCAAGGCGACGTCGGCAGCGGCAAGACGATTGTGGCCGCGCTGGCCGCCGCGCAGGCCATCGACGCCGGTTACCAGGCCGCGCTGATGGCCCCGACCGAAATCCTCGCCGAGCAGCACGCGCGCAAATTGCGCGGCTGGCTCGAACCGCTCGGCGTGAGCGTTGCGTGGCTGGCGGGCAGTCTGAAGACCCGCGAGAAGCGCGCCGCAATCGAAGCCGCCGCGCTCGGCACCGCGCAACTCGTGATCGGCACGCACGCGATCATTCAGGACGCAGTGGAGTTCGCGCGCCTGGGGCTCGTGATCGTCGACGAGCAGCATCGCTTTGGCGTCGCGCAACGGCTTGCCTTGCGCGCCAAGGCGCAGAACGCCGCCGACGGTGCGCGTGATTTCCAGCCGCATCAACTGATGATGTCCGCGACGCCGATTCCACGCACGCTCGCGATGACCTATTACGCCGACCTCGACGTCTCGACCATCGACGAACTGCCGCCCGGCCGCACGCCGATCCTGACCAAGCTCGTGTCCGATGCGCGCCGCGAAGAGGTGATTGGCCGCGTGCGCGAGGCTGCGCTGACGGGGCGTCAGGTGTACTGGGTCTGTCCGCTGATCGAGGAAAGCGAGACCCTGCAGTTGCAGACCGCAGTCGAGACTTACGAGACGCTGGTCGTAGCGCTCCCCGAACTGAACGTCGGCCTCGTGCATGGACGCCTCGCGCCCGCCGAGAAAGCCGCCGTGATGGACGCGTTCACGCGCAACGAAGTGCAACTGCTAGTCGCGACGACCGTGATCGAAGTGGGCGTCGACGTGCCGAACGCATCGCTGATGGTGATCGAGCACGCGGAGCGCTTCGGCCTCGCGCAGTTGCACCAGTTGCGCGGACGGGTGGGGCGCGGCAGCGCGGCGTCGGTGTGCGTGCTGCTCTACACCGGACCGCTGTCGATGACCGCGCGGGCACGCCTGCAAACCATGCGCGAAACCACCGACGGTTTCGAGATCGCCCGCCGCGATCTGGAAATTCGCGGTCCGGGCGAGTTTCTGGGCGCGCGGCAATCGGGCGCGGCCATGCTGCGATTCGCCGATCTCGAAAACGATCAATGGCTGATCGAGCCGGCGCGCGAGGCGGCTGCAGCTTTGCTCGAAAAGTATCCGGAAGTGGTGATCCAGCATCTGGCGCGCTGGCTCGGGGCACGCGAGCAATATCTGAAGGCCTGAAAGCGGGCCGCCCGCCTTGATATGGCGCGGCGCGCGGGCCGCAGCGTCCGAAACCAGAGGTTGGCGAACCGACCCTATCGGTGTATAACTAGAACCTATCGAATTCATCACACTGATTGGTCCCCGAATGACGCTCACCGAATTGAAATACATCGTTGCGGTTGCCCGCGAGCGGCACTTTGGCCGGGCCGCCGAAGCGTGTTTCGTCAGCCAGCCTACTTTGTCGGTAGCGATCAAGAAGCTCGAAGACGAGCTCAACGTGCAGATTTTCGAGCGCGGCACCAGTGAAGTCAGCGTCACGCCGATCGGTGAGCAGATCGTCACGCAAGCTCAGCGCGTGCTGGAGCAGACGCTGGCCATCAAGGAAATTGCGAAGCAGGGTAAAGATCCGCTGGTCGGACCGCTGCGCCTGGGCGTGATCTACACGATCGGACCGTACCTGTTGCCCACGCTCGTCAAGCAGATGATCAAGCGCGTCCCGCAGATGCCGCTGATGCTGCAGGAAAATTACACGCTCAAGCTGATCGAGCTGCTCAAGCAGGGCGAAATCGACGTCGCCATCATGGCGCTGCCGTTTCCTGAAACCGGCTTGATGCTGCGACCGCTGTACGACGAGCCGTTTGTCGTCGCGTTGCCGTCGGGTCATGCGTGGGAAAACCGCCCGAAAATCGATGCCGACGATCTGAAGCAGGAAACCATGCTGCTGCTCGGCAGCGGTCACTGCTTCCGCGATCACGTGCTGGGCGTGTGTCCGGAACTGATGCGCTTTTCGCAGAACGCGGACGGTATCCAGAAGACTTTCGAGGGTTCGTCGCTGGAGACGATTCGCCATATGGTCGCAAGCGGTGTCGGGATCACCGTGCTGCCGCGTATGTCGGTGCATGAGGTGAAGCCGCACGCGGGCGGCATCGATGCCGGCCTGCTCAGCTACGTCGCGTTCGACGAGCCCGTGCCCGATCGCCGCGTGGTGCTCGCGTGGCGCAAGAGCTTCACGCGGATGCCCGCAATCGACGCCATTTGCGACGCAATCAACGCGTGCGATCTGCCGGGCGTCAAGAAACTGGATCTGCCTGTCGCCGTCAACTGAGCGGCGACTTTCACGGCAAAACCTTCGGCGCTTGCCCTTGCCTGCCCGGACTGACTGCATGTTCGCCACGCAGTCAGTCTCACGGTTGCCTACCAGACAGGCAACCGCGCAACTCCCTATCGAATAGATAAAATTAATCAAACACAATAATTCGATAGCATTGATATAGTTTCCTCCATGGATCGCCCGATCCCAAGTCTCACAAGGCACCGGAGGAAATCATGACGCAACCGAACCCGCAGCAAATCCAGGCCCTCGCCGCTCAGTCGGTCCGCGCAACCGCCAGCGGATTCAGCGCGTCGCTCAGGAGCGTGCGGACCGTTGCGATGTCCCTGCTGGTCGACCGGGCGCTGTCCGCGTAAAGCCGTAAACGGCAATTCCCGGCATCAGGTGCCGCGCCTCTCTCCCCGATCTCATTCGATAAAAATCAAGCAGGAGTTCCGCATGTCCGAACAGAAGCTCACCAATGCCGCTGGCGCACCCGTCGCCGATAACCAGAATTCGATGACCGCCGGCGCGCGCGGTCCGGTCGTCCTGCAAGATGTCTGGCTGCTCGAAAAGCTCGCCCATTTCGATCGCGAAGTGATTCCCGAACGCCGCGTTCACGCCAAAGGCTCGGGCGCCTTCGGCACGCTGAAGGTGACGCATGACATCTCGCGCTACACGAAGGCCAAGGTGTTCGCCGGAGTCGGCAAGGAAACGCCGCTGTTCATGCGCTTTTCGACGGTGGCGGGCGAGCGCGGCGCGGCCGACGCCGAGCGCGACGTGCGCGGCTTCTCGATCAAGTTCTACACGGAAGAGGGCAATTGGGACGTGGTCGGCAACAACACGCCGGTGTTCTTCATTCGCGATCCGCTGAAGTTTCCGGACTTCATCCACACGCAAAAGCGCGACCCGTACACCAACATGCGCAGCAATGTCGCTGCGTGGGATTTCTGGTCGCGTCATCCGGAGTCGCTGCATCAGGTGACGATTCTGATGAGCGATCGCGGCATTCCGCAGAATTTCCGGCAGATGCACGGCTTCGGCTCGCACACGTACTCGTTCATCAACGCGAACAACGAGCGCTTCTGGGTGAAGTTCCACTTCAAGTCGATGCAGGGCATCGAGAATTTCACCGACGCCGAAGCCGCCCAGGTCGTCGCGCAAGACCGTGAAAGCGCGCAGCGCGATCTGCTCGGCAGCATCGACGCGGGCAATTTCCCGCGGTGGCGTTTCGCGATCCAGATCATGCCGGAAGCAGATGCCGCGACGTATCGCTTCAATCCGTTCGACATCACGAAAGTGTGGTCGCAGAAGGACTATCCGCTGATCGACGTCGGCACGATCGAGTTGAACCGCAACGCGCAGAACTATTTCGCGGACGTCGAGCAGGCAGCGTTCACGCCCGCCAATGTCGTGCCGGGAATCGGCTTTTCGCCGGACCGCCTGTTGCAGGGCCGCCTGTTCTCGTACGGCGACACGCAGCGCTATCGCCTCGGCATCAATCACCATCAGATTCCGGTGAATGCGTCGCGGGTGGCCAAGCCGCATTCGTTCCATCGCGACGGCGGCATGCGGGTGGACGGCAATCTCGGCGGCAACGTGAACTACGAGCCGAACCGCTTCGGCGACTTCGCTCAGGACACGAACGCGTCGGAGCCGCCGCTCGCAGCAGGCACGGTGGATCGCTACGACCATCGCGCGGACGACGATTACTACACGCAGCCGGGCATGCTGTTCGCGCTGTTCGACGATGCGCAACGTCAGCGACTGTTCGGCAATATCGCGCGCCATATCGACGGCGTGCCGCAGGAAATCGTCGCGCGGCAAATCGAGCATTTCCGCCGCGCCGACCCGGCTTATGCGGAAGGTGTGATCGCCGCACTCGCCGGATTGCGGGAAAACAGCACGAACTGATGCACTGAAGCAAGGCAGCAAGGCGGGGCGCAGCGGCGTCCCGCTGGTATCGATACGAACCTGAGTACGCGGAGTACCTTCATGATCCAGATGATGATGGCCACCATCGGCGCGCCGGCCGCACGCGGCGCACAACAACGACATGCGCTGACACTGCGCCAGGCGCTGGGATTCGCGATCGTCGGGAGCGGCCTGGCGGTGGTCGTCATGCAGGCGCTGCAACACGCGCTGGGCGGGTGATTGCAGCCACGCCGCGCAGCCGGCAAGCGGCCACCGTACACACGAACGCCGCAGTTTTCAGGCTAAACTGTCGGGCGTTCGATGTGTCGAGTTCGCTTTACGCAAACCGTCATTTGCCGACCGGTTCGTATCACTCTTCAAAGGAGTCATCATGGCCAAGAAAGAAGCCACAGCCGCAGCCGTACAGCACGTCAATATCGGAATCAGCGACAAGGATCGCAAGAAGATCGCAGAAGGTCTGTCGCGTCTGCTCGCCGACACCTACACGTTGTATCTGAAGACCCACAACTTCCACTGGAACGTGACAGGTCCGATGTTCAACACGTTGCACCTGATGTTCGAAACGCAATACAACGAACTGGCGCTGGCGGTCGACTCGATCGCCGAACGCATCCGCGCGCTCGGCGTGCATGCGCCGGGAAGCTACAAGGAATTCGCCAAGCTGTCGTCGATTCCGGAAGCGGACGGCGTGCCGGCTGCCGAAGAAATGATCCGCCAGCTGGTGGAAGGTCAGGAAGCCGTGGTGCGGACCGCCCGCGCGATTTTCCCGTCGACGGAAGCCGCCAACGACGAACCGACCGCCGATCTGCTGACGCAACGCATGCAAACGCACGAAAAGACCGCGTGGATGCTGCGTTCGATGCTGGCTTGAGCTTGAGCTTGAGCTTGAGCTTGATTGTCGATCGACCGTTTCGCTCCGTTCGCATCTGAATGCCTGGGCGAAACGTCAATGAGGCCTCCCTTCGCGGGAGGCTTTTTTTCGCCCGCGCGATCCTGCTCGCCGCGCTGCTGAGCCTCTGAGTTTGCGCCACAGTCCGGCGCTGTCTGCGCCAGACTGAGCATGAACGCAGCGTCGTGACGCAGCTCGCGGATAACCCCTTGCCGCCGCCCCGAACAGCACACCCCAACTGCCTGTGGGATAATCGCGGTTTGCCCAGAGCGCGGCTCACAAGGTTGTTCGCACGGGCGCGCGAGGGCCATTATTCCCACGGCCCGCTTCCTTACTGCGATATTTCTCCCCCAACCACCATGCCCGTATACCGTTCCAGAACCACTACCGCCGGCCGCAACATGGCAGGAGCGCGCTCGCTGTGGCGCGCCACCGGCATGAAAGACGAAGACTTCTCCAAGCCGATCATCGCGGTCGTCAATTCGTTCACCCAGTTCGTACCCGGCCATGTGCACCTGAAGGACCTCGGCCAGCTCGTCGCGCGCGAAATCGAAGCCGCGGGTGGCGTCGCCAAGGAATTCAACACCATTGCCGTCGACGACGGCATCGCCATGGGCCACGACGGCATGCTGTATTCGCTGCCGAGCCGCGACATCATCGCGGATTCGGTCGAATACATGGTCAACGCGCACTGCGCGGACGCGATGGTGTGCATCTCCAATTGCGACAAGATCACCCCCGGCATGCTGATCGCCGCGATGCGCCTGAACATTCCGGTGATCTTCGTGTCCGGCGGTCCGATGGAAGCCGGCAAGACGAAGCTCGCGAACCCGGTCACGAAGACGCTCGAGTTCAAGAAGCTCGACCTCGTCGACGCAATGGTGATCGCAGCGGATTCGTCCTATTCCGACGCCGACGTGGCCGAAGTGGAACGCTCGGCATGCCCGACCTGCGGTTCGTGCTCCGGCATGTTCACAGCTAACTCGATGAACTGCCTGACCGAAGCGCTGGGTCTGTCGCTGCCGGGTAACGGCACGGTCCTGGCAACACACGCAGATCGCGAGCAACTGTTCAAGCGCGCCGGCCACCGTATCGTCGAACTGGCTCGCGAGTACTACGAGCATGACGTGGAAAGCATTCTGCCGCGCGCGGTGGGTTTCAAGGCGTTCGAAAACGCAATGACGCTCGACATCGCGATGGGCGGTTCGACCAACACCATCCTGCACTTGCTGGCGATCGCACGCGAAGCCGAAATCGACTTCACGATGGACGACATCGACCGTCTGTCGCGGATCGTGCCGCAGTTGTGCAAGGTCGCGCCGAACACGAACAAGTACCACATCGAAGACGTGCATCGCGCGGGCGGCATCATGGCGATCCTCGGCGAGCTGGATCGTGCGGGCAAGCTGCACACCGACGTGCCGACCGTGCACGCGCCGACGCTGAAAGACGCACTCGATCAGTGGGATATCGTCCGCACCCAGGACGAGGCTGTGCGCACGTTCTATCAGGCGGGGCCGGCAGGTATCCCGACGCAGGTCGCGTTCAGCCAGAACACGCGCTGGCCGAGCCTCGACACGGATCGCGCCGAAGGCTGCATCCGTTCTTACGAGCACGCGTTTTCTAAGGAAGGCGGCCTGGCTGTGCTGACCGGCAACATCGCGCTGGACGGCTGCGTGGTGAAAACCGCGGGCGTCGACGAAAGCATTCTGGTGTTCGAAGGCACGGCTCACGTCACTGAATCGCAGGATGAAGCGGTGGAAAACATCCTGAACGACAAGGTCAAGGCCGGCGACGTCGTGATCGTCCGCTATGAAGGCCCGAAGGGCGGCCCCGGCATGCAGGAAATGCTTTACCCGACGAGCTACATCAAGTCGAAGGGTCTGGGCAAAGCCTGCGCGCTGCTGACGGACGGCCGTTTCTCCGGCGGCACGTCGGGTCTGTCGATCGGTCACTGCTCGCCTGAAGCGGCAGCGGGCGGCGCGATTGGTCTGGTGCGCGATGGCGACAAGATCCGCATCGACATTCCGAACCGCACGATCAATGTGCTGCTGTCTGACGAGGAACTCGCGCGTCGTCGCGAAGAGCAGAACGCGAAGGGCTGGAAGCCTGCGAAGGTGCGTCCGCGTAAGGTGTCGGCGGCGCTCAAGGCGTACGCGAAGCTGGTGATGTCCGCCGACAAGGGCGCAGTGCGCGACCTGTCGCTGCTGGACGATTGATATGGCGCCGGGCCTGTTCGTGGCCTGTGTCTGCTGATGAAGCCGCTCTTCGGAGCGGCTTTTTTATTGGCGCTTGGGGTGAGGGTGGGAGGCGTGTTTGAACGCGGCTGGTTTTTGCGGGCTGCGCTGAGTCGCATCACGTCGAGCCGCGTTCCCTGACGGGCTGTTGGGCCGAGCCCAGCCAGGCCCAGCCGAGCCCAGCCCAGCCCAGCCCAGCCCCAGCCCAGCCCAGCCCAGCCCAGCCCAGCCCAGCCCAGCCCAGCCCAGCCCAGCCCAGCCCAGCCCAGCCCAGCCCAGCCCAGCCATGCCAAGCCATGCCCAGCCCAGCCAAGCCCAGCCCAGCCCAGCCCAGCCACAGCCCAGCCCAGCCCAGCCCAGCCCAGCCCAGCCCAGCCCAGCCCAGCCCAGCCCAGCCCAGCCCAGCCCAGCCCAGCCCAGCCCAGCCCAGCCCAGCCCAGCCCAGCCCAGCCCAGCCCAGCCCAGCCCAGCCCAGCCCAGCCCAGCCCAGCCCAGCCCAGCCCAGCCCAGCCCAGCCCAGCCCAGCCCAGCCCAGCCCAGCCAAGCCAAGCCAAGCCAAGCCAGCCAAGCCAAGCCATGCCATGCCATGCCATGCCATGCCAAGCGAGCGCCCGAAAGTTCCTCGCTCCCCGCATCCCGTAAAATAGCGACACCGTCTTCGCACTTCACCGAATCCGCCCATGTTCGCCCGACTTCCCCTGTATTTGCGGCTCGTCCGCATGGACAAGCCGATCGGCAGCCTGCTGCTGCTGTGGCCGACGCTCAACGCGCTGTGGATCGCGTCCGACGGGCATCCATCCTGGCCGCTCCTGGTGATTTTCACGGTGGGCACGGTGCTGATGCGCTCAGCGGGATGCGCGATCAACGATTACGCGGATCGCGATTTCGACCGCTACGTGAAACGCACCGAGAATCGGCCGATCACGTCGGGCAAGATCAAGGCGTGGGAAGCCGTGGCGCTGGCTGCGGGTCTGTCGCTGCTGGCATTTTTGCTGATCCTGCCGCTGAATACGCTGACGAAGGAGTTGTCGGTCGCGGCGCTGTTTGTCGCCGGCTCGTATCCGTTCACGAAGCGCTTCTTTGCGATTCCGCAGGCCTATCTGGGCATTGCGTTCGGTTTCGGCATTCCGATGGCGTTCGCGGCGATTCAGGATCACGTGCCGATGCTCGCCTGGGTGATGCTGCTCGCCAACGTGTTCTGGTCAGTCGCCTACGACACCGAATACGCGATGGTCGATCGCGACGACGACATCAAGATCGGCATTCGCACGTCCGCGCTCACATTCGGCCGCTTCGACGTCGCGGCGATCATGCTGTGCTACGCGGTGACGCTGGGGATTTACGTCGGCATCGGCGTGATGCTCGGGTTCGGCGTGCTGTACTGGCTGGGATGGGCGGCGGCCTTGGGCTGCGCGATCTATCACTACACGCTGATCCGCAACCGCGAGCGGATGGCGTGTTTCGCGGCGTTCCGGCATAACAACTGGCTGGGCGGCGCGCTGTTTGTCGGGATCGCCGCGCATTATGCGGCGGCTGCGGTTTAAGACGCTTGGTGCCGACCGCTTCGGGTTTTCGCGAGTTGGCGCGGCGTGGATGTAGGGTTGGGCTTGCTACGGCGTGCTTCGTTCACGTTTGGTTCTCACCTGGTTTCGTGCCTGTTCGATGTTGCGGGGCGGGACAGATGAGGCGAAAAAAACGCCGTCGTCCCGTTTGCTGCTGGCTTGATTCTTCGCCTTGAGTCGCCGCGCATGTGTCGGTGGCTACCACTCCAGCCAAGAGATTGCCTGGCGAGCGCCGCGCAGTCCCATCAACTCGAACTTGGGCGGCAGTCGCACGTTTTTTGATGCCGTACCTGCATGTCCCGCCTATTCCCATCCTCGCTGCGAGATGCTGAATCGAGGCGCGCCAAGCGACCCAGTCACTTGGCAGGCAGCGCGTTTGATGGCGTACCTGGATTTCCCGTCCATCCCAATCCCCGCTGCAAGACGCTGAACCGAGGCGCGCCAAGCGCGCCAGTCCCCGGGAGGTTTCAGCGCGTTTGACGGCGTACCTGGATGTCCCGCTGTCCCCATCCCTGCCGCGAGTTGCTCACCGGAGGCGCACTAAACGCCTCCAGCCTCACCGCCCTTACTGCTTGCCAAACTCCTCGCCCATTTCCTTCGCGCGAGCATCGGCGGCGAGCACGCCACGCACGATCGCATCCTTGATCGCGCTCGCGTCGAACGATGCCAGCGCCGCCGCCGTCGTGCCGCCCTTCGACGTCACGCGTTCGCGCAACAGGCTCGGCGGCTCGTCGGAATTCGCGGCCAGTTGCGCGGCGCCGGTGAAGGTCGCGACAGCCAGCGCGCGGCCCTGTGCTTCGTCCATGCCGAGCTGGCGCGCGGCTTCCTGTAGCGCTTCGATGAAATAGAACACGTAGGCCGGACCGCTGCCCGAGATCGCGGTAACGGCGTCGATCTTCGCTTCGTCGTCGAACCAGACCGTTTCGCCGACCGCGCCCAGCACTTGCGACGCGAGCGCACGGCCCGCTTCGTCGACACTCGCGGTCGCGACCAGGCCGGTTACGCCCATGCCGATCAGCGCCGGCGTGTTCGGCATCACGCGAACGATGCGGCCGTGGCCGTTCAGCCAGCGCGACATGTCGTCCATGCGGATGCCCGCGACGATGCTCACCACCAGTTGCGACGCGTTCAGATGCGGCGCGATCGACTCGGCGACGCTCTTCAGGATTTGCGGCTTGACCGCCAGCACGACTGCGTCGTAGGCGGCGAGCGCGCCGTCTGCCGATGCGCCGGTGCGCACGCCGAACTGCTCTTCATTGCGCTTGCGCGCGTCTTCGTTGGGATCGATCGCGTAGAGGTCCGCGGGCGCGACGCCACGCTTGATGAGGCCGCCGATCAACGCAGCGGCCATGTTGCCACCGCCGATAAAAGCAATTTTCATGATGTTCCGGATGAGGTTCGGTGAAGCGCCTTGCAGGTTTGCGAAGGCCCGCCAGGGTCAGTGTAGGAAGTAATCCCGCGCGCCGAAAATCGCGGTGCCGACCCGCACGATCGTCGCGCCTTCCAGCACGGCTGCTTCGAGGTCGCTCGACATGCCCATCGACAGCGTGTCGAGTTCGAGCCCGTCGTCGCGCAGACGCTCGAACAATTCGCGCAGCGCACGATGCGGCGCGCGTTGTTCTTCGATGCCGCCGGCAGGTTCGGGAATCGCCATCAGCCCACGCAGATTCAGTTTCGGCAACGCGGCGATCTGCCTGCGCGACTTCGACCGCTTCGGCAATGCTCACGCCGCTTTTCGACGCCTCGCCGCTGACGTTCACCTGCAGGCACACATTCAGCGGCGGCAGGTTATCGGGACGTTGCTCGGACAGCCGCTGCGCGATTTTCAGCCGATCGACCGAATGCACCCAGTCGAAATTCTCGGCGACCGGCCGCGTCTTGTTCGATTGCAGCGGTCCGATGAAATGCCATTCGAGCGACGCGCGCAGATCGGCCAGCGTCTCGATCTTGGTCAGCGATTCCTGCACGTAGTTTTCACCGAATGCACGCTGACCGGCGGCGTGCGCGGCGCGCACGTCTTCGGCGGGAAAGTCTTGGAGACCGCGAGCAGCGTGACCGAACGCGCATCGCGTCCGGCCGCCTGCGCGGCCTGCGGCGATGCGCTGCTGCACCGCCGCGAGGTTGATGAGTCAGATCGGGCATGGAACGGAACCGGTAGTCCAGCGAAAGGCGATGACCTGGATTATACGGACAGCATGTGCTCCACCAACTCGATCCAATGCGCGACCGGCGTCGCCGTGCCGCTTTGCAGATGCGCAATGCAGCCGACATTCGCCGAGACGATCACCTGCGGCTCCTGCGCGTGCAGCTGGTCGAGCTTCTGATCGCGCAGCGCGTACGACAGCTTGGGCTGCGTCAGCGAGTACGTGCCGGCCGAACCGCAACACAGATGACTGTCGGCGGGAAGGCGCACTTCGAGGCCGAGCGCGGCGAGCAGATGTTCGACCTTGCCGCGCACCTGCTGACCATGCTGCAACGTGCAGGGCGGATGAAACGCGACCGTGTGGACCGAGCGGCGGCGCGTTTGCGCGACCAGCGCTTCTTCGAACTCCGGCAGGATCTCCGAGATGTCGCGCGTCAATTCGACGATGCGGCGCGCCTTCTCCGCATAAGCCGGGTCGTGGCGCAGCAGATGCGCGTATTCCTTGACCGTCGCGCCGCAGCCCGACGCGTTCATCACGATCGCTTCGGCGCCCTGTTCGACATACGGCCACCATGCGTCGATGTTCGTGCGCAGGTCGTCGAGCGCGTCGTCGTTGTAGCCCAGATGCAGGCGGATCGCGCCGCAGCAGCCGGCATCCGGCGCGATCACGGTTTCGACGCCGAGCGCGTCGAGCACCCGCGCGGTCGCGATGTTGACGTTCGGCATCATCGACGGTTGCACGCAACCCGCCAGCATCAGCATTTTGCGCGGATGTTTCGCGGTCGGCCATTCGAGCGGACGCTGGCGCGCCGGCACCTTGTCGCGCAGCTTCTTCGGCAGGAGCGGACGGAAGTGCTGACCGAGCTTCATGGTCGGCGTGAAAATCGCGCTGTTCGGCACGACGCTCGCGAGCAGGCGGCGCGTGAGCCGCTGACCGAGCGGCCGCTTCACTTTCTCTTCGGTGATCTTGCGGCCGATTTCCACCAGCCGCCCATATTGCACGCCGGACGGGCAGGTCGTTTCGCAATTGCGGCAGGTCAGGCAGCGGTCGAGGTGAACCTGCGTGCTGCGCGTGACCGGTGCGCCTTCCACCATCTGCTTGATCAGGTAGATGCGCCCGCGTGGACCGTCGAGTTCGTCGCCGAGCAACTGGTAGGTCGGGCAGGTCGCCGTGCAGAAACCGCAGTGCACGCAATTGCGCAGAATGGCGTCGGCTTCGTCGCCGTCGGGCGTGTTGCGAATGAAGTCCGCGAGGTTGGTTTGCATCGCGTCGCTCAGAAGTCGGAGTAGAGACGGCCGCGATTGAAGATGCGGGCCGGGTCGAAAGCGTTTTTCAGACCGCGATGGATTTTCATCAGCGGGGCGGGCAGCGGGGTGAATACGCCGGCGCTGCGGTCGTAACCGTGGCCGGTACGGAAAATCGTGGCATGACCGCCGGCCTGCTTCGCGCTGATGCGCACGGTTTGCGCGTCGGTGTCGGTGATCCACCAGCGCTGACCGCCGCCCCATTCCATCAGTTGCGCGCCGGGCAGTTGCAATGGTTCCGTAATCGACGGCAACGCGAGACGCCAGAGCGCGGCCTTCGGCGGGATGCCCGAGAAGAACGAGTCGGTCTGCTCGCGCAAGCCGGTCCAGAAACGCTCCGCTTCGACAGCGTCGACCACTTCGCCGCCGAGCGACGTGCGCGCGGCCTTGACCGCCGCTTCAGCGCCGGCCAGCCGCACGACGAGCGTGCCGTGACGCCAGGCGCTCGCGGTAATCGGCAGAGGGCGGCCGCCCCATTCGTTGAGCTTGCGAACCGCGTCGGTGCCGTTCATATCGAACTTGATGGTGGCTTCGGCCTGCGGCAACGGCAGCACTTTCACCGACAGTTCGAGCATCAGCCCGAGCGTGCCGAGCGAGCCGGCCATCAGACGCGAGACGTCATAACCGGCGACGTTCTTCACGACCTGGCCGCCGAAATGCAGCTTCTGGCCTTGCCCGTTCATGACGACCGCGCCGAGCACGAAGTCGCGCGCCGCGCCCGCTGCAGGGCGGCGCGGACCGGAAATGCCGGCCGCGATGCAGCCGCCGAAGGTGGCCTGCGGGCCGAAATGCGGCGGCTCGAACGCAAACATCTGGTCGTGTTCGGCGAGTGCGGCTTCGATTTCCAGCAGCGGCGTGCCCGCCCGCGCAGTGATGACGAGTTCCGCCGGATCGTACGCAATGATGCCGCGATAAGCGCGCGTGTCGAGGATGTCACCTTCCAGCGTCTGGCCATACCAGTCTTTGGTGCCGCCGCCGCGGATGCGCAACGCGCGTCCTTCGGCGCTGGCCGAACGCACGCGTTCCGACCATACGGCGACGATGTCGTCCTCTTCCATGGTGTCCTGCTTCGTTGTGTTTCGATTGATTGTACCTGGCGAGGGCTCGCTGGCAACCAGGAGCGGACCCGCATCGGGTAATCAGGGTGGCGGCCCCAAGACCCGCCACCGAAGCAGTTTTCAGGCTTCTTTCGCGCTCTTAGAAGCGTGGCAATTCAGGGTGCGGCAGCAAGCCGCCACGCACGTGCATCTTGCCGTACTCCGCGCACCGCGCTCGCGTGGGAATACCCTTGTCGGGGTTGAGGAGACCCGGTGAGTCGAAGGCTCGCTTGACGGCGTGAAAGGCGTCGCGCTCTTCGGGCGAAAACTGCACGCACATCGAATTGATCTTCTCGATGCCGACGCCATGCTCGCCCGTCACCGTGCCACCCAGTTCCACGCATGCTTCGAGGATGTCGCAACCGAACGCCTCGGCCCGGTGCCACTCGTCCTGATCGTTGCCGTTAAAGAGGATGAGCGGATGCATATTGCCGTCGCCCGCGTGGAATACGTTGATGCAGCGCAGGTTGTAGCGCTTCTCCATTTCTTCGATACGCGCGAGAAGCGGCCCGATACTGCGGCGCGGCACCGTGCCGTCCATGCAGTAGTAGTCCGGCGAAATACGGCCGGCAGCCGGAAAGGCATTCTTGCGACCGGACCAGAAGCGCAGCCGTTCGGCCTCCGAGCGTGAAATCTGGATGCGGGTGGCGCCCTGTTCGCGCAGCACCGCCGTCATGCGGACGATTTCGTCGGCGACTTCTTCGGGCGTGCCGTCCGACTCGCACAGCAGGATTGCAGCTGCGTCGAGGTCGTAGCCCGCCTTGACGAATTCCTCGACGGCGCGCGTGGCAGGTTTGTCCATCATTTCGAGGCCCGCCGGAATGATGCCCGCCGCGATAATGCCCGCAACCGCATCGCCGCCTTTCACGACGTCGTCGAAACTGGCCATGATGACCTGCGCCGTTTGCGGTTTCGGGATCAGCTTGACGGTGACTTCGGTGACGATCGCGAACATGCCTTCGCTGCCGATCAGCACCGCCAGCAGATCGAGGCCCGGCGAGTCGGGCGCGAGCGAGCCGAACTCGACGATCTCGCCTTCCATCGTCACCGCGCGAACCCGCAGCACGTTGTGGACGGTCAGGCCGTACTTCAGGCAGTGCACGCCGCCCGAGTTCTCCGACACATTGCCACCGATCGTGCAGGCGATCTGCGAAGACGGGTCGGGCGCGTAGTAGAGCCCATAAGGCGCAGCAGCTTCGGAAATGGACAGATTGCGCACGCCCGGTTGCACGGTGGCGGTTCGCGCATACGAGTCGACTTCGACTATTTTTCTGAAGCGTGCAAGCGACACCACCACGCCGTGCCGGATCGGCATGGCGCCGCCCGACAAACCGGTGCCCGCACCACGTGGCACGATCGGCACCTCCAGACGGTGGCAAATCTGCACGATGCGTTGCACCTGCGATTCCGTTTCAGGCAACGCAACCGCGAGCGGCAGGCGCCGGTAGGCAGCGAGCCCGTCGCATTCATAAGCGACAGTGTCTTCTTCGCGGTAGAGCAGACAGTGGGTCGGCAATACGGCCATCAGCGCCTGTACGACTTCGCGCTGGCGCTGGGCGAGTACTTCAGCCGTCAGTTCAGCGGGTGCGTTCATGTGACTTGTCTCCTCCGGCTTTTACTGATCGTGCTTGTCGGGTTGGCGCGGGCGTCTTTGATTAACGCGGCGCGCGCCATGCAACACCTCGCGCTACTTCAGGCTGCCCAGGCGAAAATCTTTCCCGGGTTCATCAGGTTATGCGGATCGAGCGCGTGCTTGATCGAGCGCATCGTGTCTACCGCGACGTCACCGTGTTCTTCGAGCAGGAAGCCCATCTTGTGCAGGCCGACACCATGCTCGCCGGTGCACGTGCCGTCCATGCGCAGCGCGCGCTGCACGATGCGGTGGTTGAGCCGCTCGGCTTCAGCGAGTTCTTCCGGCTTGTTGGGGTCGATCAGGATTGCGACGTGGAAGTTGCCGTCGCCGACATGGCCGACGATCGGACAGGGCAGGGGAGACGCGTTCAGATCCTGCTCGGTTTCCATCACGCACTCGGCGAGGCGCGAGATCGGCACGCAGACGTCGGTGGTGACCGCGCGGCAACCGGGCTTCAACTGGATCATCGCAAAGTAGGCGTTGTGACGCGCGTTCCACAAACGGCTGCGGTCTTCCGGCCGGGTCGCCCATTCGAAACCTTCGCCGGAATTTTGCGCGGTGATTTCCTGCACCAGCTCGGCCTGTTCCTTGACGCCGGCCTCGGTGCCGTGAAATTCGAAGAACAGCGTGGGCGCTTCACGAAGCGTCAGATTCGAATGACGGTTGATCGAGCGGATCGCGAGCGAGTCGACGAATTCGACGCGCGCAATCGGCACGCCCATCTGGATCGTCTCGATGACGGAGCGCACCGCATCGCCCATCGACGGAAATGTGCAGACGGCGGCGGACACCGCTTCCGGCTGCGGATAAAGGCGCACGGTGATTTCCGTGATGACGCCAAGCGTGCCCTCCGAACCGACAAAGAGCCTGGTAAGGTCGTAACCTGCCGACGATTTGCGCGCCCGCGTGCCGGTTTTGATCACGCGGCCGTCGGCCAGGACCACCGTGAGACCGAGCACGTTCTCGCGCATCGTGCCGTAGCGCACGGCATTCGTGCCCGACGCGCGCGTGGCCGACATGCCGCCGATGCTCGCGTCCGCGCCCGGATCGATCGGGAAGAAGAGGCCGGTGTCGCGCAGCGCTTCATTCAGCTGCTTGCGGGAAATGCCGGGCTCGACGGTGACAGTCAGGTCTTCGGCGTTAATCGACAGGACCCGGTTCATTTCGGACAAGTCAATCGACACGCCGCCTTGCACGGCCAGCAAATGCCCTTCGAGCGATGAACCGTTGCCGTATGGAATGATCGGCACGTTGTACTGGCCGCACAGCTTGACGATGGTTTGCACGTCTTCGGTAGTGCGCGCGAACACGACGGCGTCCGGCAGTTGCGGGTCGAACGGGGATTCGTCGCGGCCATGGTGGGCGCGAACGGCGTCGGCAACCGACACGCGCTCACCGAAGGCGGCTTGGAGCGCGCCCAGCAACTCGGCGGGAAACGGCCGGCGCAGCGGCGCCGGCGGCACGGGATGGTTCACGCTTGTCTCCTGATATTTGGGGCGATGCTGTTTGCAGCAGGTGTTTCATTTTACGCCGATCGCCCGCGGGCCGGCGTCGGGGCCGGCTACCGCTCCTATAATGGCGGCGACCTCACGATGCGCGCAATATGGATAAACGCGGTGACCGGCCACGCCGTTTCAGACTGCGTACGGCGGCGATTTCGCGATGTTTTGACCTTTGAGGCCTCCTTTGAACCGTATTGCATGGACGCATCGTCACTGAATGCAGGGAGAAATGATGGGCAACCGTTTGAGCAAGATCGCCACCCGTACTGGCGACGACGGCACCACCGGTCTCGGCGACGGCCGCCGCGTACGCAAGGACAGCGCACGCATTGCAGCAATCGGCGACGTGGACGAACTCAATTCGAACCTCGGCGTACTGCTGTGCGAAAACCTGCCGGACAACGTGCGCGCGGCGCTGGTCGCGATCCAGCATGACCTGTTCGATCTTGGCGGCGAGCTTTGCATTCCCGGCCATTCGATGATTACCGAGCAGCACCTTGCTCAACTCGATAACTGGCTCGCCGATTACAACGCCGCATTGCCGCCGCTGAAGGAGTTCATTCTGCCGGGTGGCTCGCGCGCGGCGGCGCTTGCTCACGTTTGCCGCACGGTTTGCCGCCGCGCCGAGCGGGCGATTGTCGCGCTCGGTGAAAACGAGACTGAGGACGAGACGATCAACGCGGCGCCACGCCAATATGTGAACCGGCTGTCCGACCTGCTGTTCGTGCTTGCCCGTGTGCTCAATCGCGCGGACGGCGGCTCCGATGTGCTGTGGCAGCACGAGCGTAAAACCTGAGCCCCGCAGTTACCCGACCGCCAGCGTGACCGGCTTGCCGATCCGGCTCATCATTTCCACGAGGGTGTCGATGGTGAACTTGGTGGTTTTCTTGTTCACCACGTCGGACACGCGCGGGCGCGACACCATCAGAATCTCGGCCGCCTCGGCCTGCTTCAGATGATGCTGTTCAATCCAGCTCGACAGCTCGGTCATGAGCTGTTCCTTGAGCAACCGCGTGTCGTTGATCTGCTTTTGCGACGCGGCGTAAAGGCGCTTCGCTTCGTCGGGTGAAAAGCCCAGCTCGGTGAACAGATTCGCGCCGGGCTTTGTCACGTGACGAATTTTTGTGTCGGTCGTCATTGTTCAGTTTTCCTATCAGTGAGGATGGCGCGGTAACGCGTCTCGGCAATCTTTTTGTCGAGCGGTCCCAGCTTTTGCGTTTTTTTCTGGAAGCAGTGCAGTACGTACAGCGCTTCGACGAACTTCGTCACATACA
Organism: uncultured beta proteobacterium; assembly: GCA_963800185.1. Lineage (GTDB taxonomy): Bacteria > Pseudomonadota > Gammaproteobacteria > Burkholderiales > Burkholderiaceae > Paraburkholderia. Next base: position 88,825 of record CAWCZW010000003.1, read on the forward strand.
TCACGCGAAAAATACCTTCGGATTCCCGAATGCGAATCTCGCGCGTTCCGGCGCCAATGGAGTCGAACGGCTTCCAGTCGTCAGGGTCGAGTCCCGCCTGAATCTTGCGAAGCTGAAACCCTGCCCGACGCCGCGGTTCTTCGGGAAAGGCCAGTAAATCGCGAAAGCTGGAGCCCAGCCAGCGTATTTCTTTTTCGTGCTCCATAGCCGCCTTTCGTGTACAAAATCTTATACGTAACGTGCTGCCTGGTCAAGTCGCGAGCGACTCAACAGTGACCCGGCAATGAGCTTGTTACGGTACAGAGACGGCTCGCGAAGCACCATTCGTCCGTTCGGCTAACGCAATAACAAAAAACAAAAAGCCCGGCTCGAATGAGCCAGGCTTTCCACTTCTCTCAAACGGCTGCCAATGCAGCCACTCAAGCGTCTTAGTTGCCGCTGCCGCGCGCCACGCGGCGTTGCTTGACCGACTCCGCGAGACCTTCCAGCACAGCCACACTTTCGTCCCAGCCGATACATGCATCCGTGATGCTCTGACCGTACGTCAGGGCGCAGCCTTCCTGCAAGTCCTGACGGCCGGCAACCAGGTGCGATTCCACCATCACGCCGACAATCCGTTCGTCACCCGAAGCAATTTGACGGCCGATATCCGCGCACACCGGAATCTGGTTCTCGTGCTTTTTCGAGCTGTTCGCGTGGCTCGCGTCGATCATCAGACGCGCCGCGAGACCGGCCTTGCCGATATCCGCGCAGGCCGCGTTCACGCTGTCCGCGTCGTAATTCGGCGTCTTGCCGCCGCGCAGGATGATGTGGCAATCCTCGTTGCCGGCCGTCGACACGATCGCCGAGTGGCCGCCCTTCGTGACCGACAGGAAATGGTGCGGCTGCGACGCGGCCTTGATGGCGTCGACGGCGATCTTCACGTTGCCGTCCGTGCCGTTCTTGAAGCCGACCGGGCAGGACAGGCCCGACGCGAGTTCGCGGTGCACCTGCGACTCGGTGGTCCGCGCGCCGATCGCGCCCCACGAGATCAGGTCCGCGATGTATTGCGGGCTGATCATGTCGAGGTATTCGGTGCCGGCCGGCAGGCCGAGTTCGTTGACGCGCAACAGCAGCTCGCGCGCGGCACGCAGGCCGTCGTTGATCTTGAAGCTGTTGTCCATGTGCGGGTCGTTGATGAGACCCTTCCAGCCCACCGTTGTACGCGGCTTTTCGAAATACACGCGCATCACGATTTCGAGTTCGCCGGCGAAGCGCTTGCGTTGCTCGATCAGGCGGCCGGCATATTCCATCGCGGCCTTCGGATCGTGAATCGAACACGGTCCGATGATCACGATCAGCCGGTCTTCCATGCCGTGCAGGATGCGATGCATCGCATTGCGCGAGTTGTAGATCACGTTGGACACCGTTTCATCGCAGGCGAATTCGCGGATCAGGTGAGCGGGGGGCGTGAGTTCTTTCAATTCGCGGATACGGACATCGTCGGTGTTGTGCGGGGGCATGTTGTTCTCCTGACTCGGTTCTTGGCGTGGTTGCCTGGGCAACGGCAGACAACCATCAAAATGTTTTCAACGACAAAATTTCAGATGCGGCTCAAAGGTACGAGGCGAAAAAAAACCGCCAGGCTGAGCTGGCGGTTTTCGGGAATTTTTGGTGTTGCGTGCACTAACACCCCTCTCGATCCGCCAGCGGTCTGAGATAGCCAAAAAAGTAAAAATAAAACTTGGCGGACATGGCGAAATAGGTCGCTGGTCAAAAAGGGTGAGTGACTTTATAACCCGCTGAGGCTCGCTTGACAAGCCAGGCGGGTTAAAAATGCGGAAATTCCGCATACTTCGCGCAATGAATGCACGAAGTATGCGTTTGCTACAAAATCAGGCAGTGCCGCCCACCGTCATCCGGTCGATCCGCAGCGTGGGTTGGCCGACGCCCACAGGCACACTCTGGCCTTCCTTGCCGCACACGCCGACGCCCGAATCGAGCTTCATGTCGTTGCCGATCATGCTGACGTACTTGAGCGATTCCGGGCCGCTGCCGATCAGCGTCGCGCCCTTCACCGGGTAGGTGATCTTGCCGTTTTCGATCATGTACGCCTCGGAGGCCGAGAACACGAACTTGCCGTTCGTGATGTCGACCTGGCCGCCGCCGAAATTCACCGCATACAAGCCGTTCTTCACCGACTCGATGATTTCCTTCGGATCCTTGTCGCCGTTGAGCATGTACGTGTTGGTCATGCGCGGCATCGGCAGCGCGGCGTACGATTCACGGCGCGCGTTGCCCGTGACCGGCATCTTCATCAGACGTGCATTCAGCGTGTCCTGGATGTAGCCCTTCAGGATGCCGTCTTCGATCAGCGTCGTGCACTGGGTCGGGTTGCCTTCGTCGTCGATGTTGAGCGAGCCGCGGCGGTTGGGCAGCGTGCCGTCGTCGACCACGGTGACGCCCTTGGCCGCAACCTGCTCACCGATTCGTCCCGCGAACGCCGACGATCCCTTGCGGTTGAAGTCGCCCTCCAGACCGTGACCGATCGCTTCGTGCAGCAGCACGCCGGGCCAGCCCGGGCCGAGCACGACGGTCATCGCGCCAGCCGGAGCCGGACGCGCGTCGAGGTTCACCAGCGCCGCATGCACGGCGTCGTCGACGTAACGCGACAGCACTTCGTCGGTGAAATAGCCGTAGTCGAAGCGGCCACCGCCGCCGCCGCTGCCAATTTCGCGACGGCCGTTCTGTTCGGCGATGACGGTGACCGACACACGTACCAGCGGGCGGATATCGGCCGCAAAACCGCCGTCGCTGCGCGCGACCAGCACCACGTCGTATTCACCGGCGAGACCCGCCATCACTTGCTGGATGCGCGGATCGCGACCGCGCGCCATCTTTTCGATGCGCTCGAGCAGCTTGACCTTGGCGGTGGCGTCGAGCGAATGGAGCGGGTCGGACGGCAGGTACAGATCGCGCCCGGCAATGCCGGTCAGCGACGAGGCCGCCTTGATCTTCTGCTTGCCGCCGCCCGCCTTGGCAATCGAGCGGGTGGCGAGCGCCGCCTGACGAATCGCTTCGGGCGACAGATCGTCCGAGTACGCGAAGGCCGTGCGGTCGCCCGACACGGCGCGCACGCCGACGCCCTGGTCGATGCTGAAGCTGCCCGATTTCACGATGCCTTCTTCGAGACTCCACGCTTCGCTGCGCGTGTACTGGAAGTACAGGTCGGCGTAGTCGATCTTGTGCGTGAAGATTTCGGCGAGCGTGCGGGTCAGCAGGGATTCGTCGAGACCGTAGGGCGTCAGGAGGATGTCCTTGGCGGTGGCGAGATTACGGATACCGGGTTCGATGATGTTCATGCGAAGTATGTTCTGCTCGATACGGAGGATTCGGTTAGCGCCGAGTCGCTATATGAGTGACGGGCGCCGCAGTTTCAATGTCGTTTCAGCTCAGCACACGATGACGCCACGCGGGCAGGCTCTGTCGCACTTCGTCGATGCGCGCACGTTCGAGATTGCCGGCGACCACGCCGGCGCCTTCGTCGCGCACCGCGACGATGTCGCCCCACGGGTCGATCAGCATGCTGTGGCCCCAGGTACGGCGGCCGTTTTCATGCTGCCCGCCTTGCGCGGCGGCCAGCACGTAACACTGGTTTTCGACCGCCCGCGCGCGCAGCAGCATTTCCCAATGCGCGCGGCCGGTGGTGTAAGTGAACGCGGACGGCACCACGATCAGCGCGCAGTCGCCCATGCGCCGGTACAACTCGGGGAAGCGCAAATCGTAGCAGACCGACAGCCCGACCCGTCCGAACGGCGCCTCGAAGCTGCGGACCTCGTCGCCGGGACGGATAGTGCGCGCCTCGTCGAACGATTCCTGGCCTTTCTCGAAGTTGAACAGGTGGATCTTGTCGTAGCGCGCGGCTTCGTTGCCTTGCGGGTCGAACACCAGCGTGGTGTTCAGCACGCGCGACGCTTCCGGCGCGGTGATCGGCAAGGTGCCGCCGATCACCCAGACCTTGTGACGCTGCGCGGCATCGGCGAGAAAACCCTGGATCGGGCCGTCCTGATAGGGCTCGCGCACGGCCAGTTTGTCCGTGTCCTTGAAACCCATGAAGCAGAAGTATTCGGGCAGCAGCACGAGTTGCGCGCCGTCGGCGGCGGCTTCGGCGATCAGGCGTTCCGCATCGGCAAGATTGCGCTCGCGATCCGGCGTGCTCACCATCTGCAACGCGGCGACACGGAAGCTGCTGGCAGGAGAACCGCTGGACAGCGCGGCGGATGAAAGTGGAGAGACGTGTGTTTCGCTCATGAGCGTTTCGAAAAACTCCCGGCAAGGCGGCGGCGCGGACTGCTCGCGCCACTTACGTCGTTGATGTCGTTCAGGACTGGCTGGGGACCGAGGCCGGCGCAGCGAGCTTTCGAATCCGGCCCGACACGCGAGTAAAGGGCCAGATAAAGTTCAGTTCGCTTCCACGGTCGAAGCCGGAGCGTCCATCTTACCGCGATCGCTCTTCACCCGCTCGACGTGCGGCTTCGCCCACGAACCGGTAATCGTATAGTCGCGCGCGAACATGTGTGAGACCGAGTGCGAGAGCGCCAGATCGGCGACCAGCGCGCCCAGCCCGAACAGCGGATTGATCACCGTCGCCGCGATCACGCCGGCACCGGCGCTAACCGTCGGCACGAGATGCACGTGCAGATCCTGGGTTTCCTGTGCGAGGTCGATCGAGCCCTTCATGTCCGCGTGCGCCGGGGCGGTGACCATCTTGAAGTTGTCCGTGTGGCCAATACCGTTGTGGATCTGCGCCGTGCCGCTCACCTGCGAGAACGGCAAGCCCTCGCCGATCACATCGCGGAAATCGAGCGTGACGACGCGCGCAAGGCTCTGCAGGCTCAGCACGCCCAGCAGCGTGGCCACGCCTGGGTCGACTTTCAGAATCTGGCCGTGACGCAGGTCGACGGCGAGGTTGCCGTTGAGCGTCGGGTAGTCGATCGCGGTCGGGCCGCCGCGCCACACCATACGGCCTGACAGTGAACCTTCGCCAGCCTTGATGGTACGTGGCTTGCCGAACTGTTCGAGCAGCGCACCCGCATCCTTGATGTCGAGCTTGAAATCGAACACGGTGCGGCGCTGCGCGGCTTCGTCGGCGGAATTGTCCGCGCCGGTCGAGGTGCGCCAGTTCGCGGTCGCGGTCAGCTTTGCGGCGGGGTTGGTGACGTCGAGCTTGTCGAGCTGCCAGACCGGCACGCCGTCTTCGGTGAAATTGTGCGCGTTGACTTCGAGGCGGCCAATGTTGCGGTCACGCACGATCAGCTCGTTGACCACCAGATCGATCGACGGCATGTTTTGCGCGGGCGCCGACATGGCCGGGCCGAGCAGATCCTTGTCGGCCACCGACGGAATCACCACGCGGGCAAAGCGCGCCTGCAGCTCGCCGGGCGACTCGCGGGTCGCGCCCGGCAGCCACGACACATGGCCGGACACCTGGTTCGACGCGATATTCGCTTGCCACTGGCGATCCGCGTGCGACGCGCCGACGATCACGTTGTCCCAGTGGCGTTTGAGCAGCGTCAGGGTCTCGATGTGCAGCGCGAAGCGGCTCGGCAGGAATTGCGCGACGGCCGGGTTTGGCGTCGTGGGCGCAGCGGGGGGCGCGACAGGCGCGGTGGCCGCGTCACGGTTGCGCATCTGCGTGACGAGCGCGCGCCACGCGTCGGCGTCGAACGCCGGTATGTCGAGATTGGCGACCACGCCTTCGGCCGGCAGATCGGCTGGCTTATTCACGCCGATGGCGCCGCGCACGACCGTCGGCGCGGCTTTCGGCTGATAGCGCAGCACATAGGTCGCGGCAACCGGCCCGAAGGTCAGATCGGCGCGCTCCAGACCGGCTTCGCCCGCTGCCGGCGACGGGTTGACAGCGAAGTGCAGCGGCATCGCCGTGCCGAGCGGCTTGTTGAACGGCGCGGGGAAGTCGAGCGCAAGGCCGGTCAGATCCGAATTTGCCGTCACTTCCGGCAGTTGCCCCTTCACGCCGCGCACGTTCAGCGCATACGGCGCGCTGCCGGTCATGCGCGTCAGCACCTGGGCGGCCGGGCCATGCAGATCGAGACCGCGTGCGGCATCGACGGCAATATGGCCGTTCAGGTTCAGCGCATACGTGCCGTTCTGCCTGAAGCCGCCGTTCGCATGCACGTCGCCGCCGAGAAACTGCCCGGAGAGCCGGTCGACCTGCGCCGTATGCTCGGTGAACTGCACCTTGCCGTTCAGTTGCGACAGCGGCGGCGCGTTGTCCACGCTCAGCCGGTTGTTCAGGAAGCCGACCGCGCCCTCCACGCCGATGTGCGGCTTCGGCGTACGCGGAATGGTCAGCTTCAGCGCGAGCGACGCCGGTCCATCGGCGCGAATCTTCTCGGTCTGGTGTTTGGCCATGATGCCGAGCGAGCTGTCGTTCACATAGTCGAGCATGTCGGCGAGCGGCCCGCGCCCGTTACCCTGGATGATGAGGTTCGACGCTTTGGTGCCGAGGTCGTCGATCTTGCCGTTCACGCCGGTGAGCAGGACCCGCTTGTAACGTCCACGGTCGATATCGAAGCGCATCACGTTCTGCTTGAGCTCGAACGCGCCGTCGATGCCGTCGAGCGGCGGCCACACGTTCGGCGTGCCGTTGCGCATGTTGCGCGGCGGGTAGGGTGACGGGTCGAATTTGCCGCCCTTGAACGGCGCGTAGACGCGGAAGATCCCGGCGCTCGGGTCGCGCGCATACGGGAACCTGGTCAGATCGCCGTGCACTTCGATCGTCGCGCCATGCGACATGCCGGCCTGCAGGCCGTGGCTCAGATAGATACGCAGCTTCTCGCTGATGCTGGTCGGCAGGTAGCGGTAGATGCGTGTGACCTGCGCGCGCTGGAAGTCGGCTTTCAGGTCGAGTGAGCCGCGTCCGTGGCCCGGATTGCTGTAGTTGGCGGAGGCGGTGGCCGCGACGTCCGCATTCGAGACGCCGAAGTCGGCCAGCTTCACGGTGAACGCCGGATGGTTTTCGCCGGGCGCTTTCGTCCCCATGGTCCAGTCGGCGCGGCCATGCAGACGGTCGAGCTTCAGCCGCGGGTCGTCGAACACGCCCGGTAGCGTGATTGCGACATTGGAGGTGTCGAGAATCGCGGTGCCGTGGTTTTCGTCGGCATCGACACTGCCCCACAGATTCTCGATGCCGGGAATGCCCGCGCGCGGGTGATTCAGCGGCGTCAGTCCCGGCGGCGGTTCCTGAGCGGCCACGCTGATGCCTTGCAGATCGCCCTTGAAACGATAGCGTTCGATCGGCTCTGCGCCGCTTGGCCGATGATCGCTGCCCGCCTCGCCGGACTCCGGCTTGCCGCGCTCCACTTCGATCACGTAGTTGGCGACGAGACCACGCGGATTGAAGCGCACCAGATTGTTCAGCAGACGCCTGGGCAGCGGCAGCGCCCGGCTGAATTCCGCGAGAATGCCCAGATCGACGCGATCGCCGCTGACGCTGACCAGTTGCCCATGCTGCTGGGAAGCCATCCGGTAGCGCCCGTTCAGCGTCGCGAAGGCGAGCGTGCGGGTGAGCGGGGTGCCGTCGTCGAGCGGCGGCTGGCCGAGTTCGGCGCGCAGATTCTGTAGTTGCAGCTTGTAGTCGTCGCCTTCGGCTTCGACGCGCCACGAGAAATGGGCGACCGGCAGCAGCAGCTTCGGCTGGGTCGGACGCACGCGCAGCGCCACGTCCATGCCGGACAGTTGCCCGCTCGCCGCCTTCATGCGGCCATCGGCGAAATCGATCCAGATGGCATTGTCGATGCGGCCAGCGTGGGTCTCGATCGGGAAATTGACGTAGCGCGCGAGGGTGGGCAGATCGACGGGACCGGTCGATACATAAACCTGGCCGGTCCAGTTGATCGGCTTGCCGATCGCGGAGAGCGGCGCGTGCCGGAAGTACGTGCGGAAATCGATCGGGCCATGCAGCACCTGGCCGTCGGGAGGCGCCTGTAGCGCGAGCCGGTGCTCGTAGCCGTCGTTGAGAATCGCAATCCGGATGTCGCGCAGCGCGAGTTCCGGCGCGTCATGCTGCGCATCGCGCCAGCGCAGCACGCCGCCGCGCAGCACGATGGCCTGCTGACGCAACAGCCAGGTAGATAACGTGTCGTTGCCGCTATGGCGGGTCGGAATCGGCACGCCCGCCACCGACATCACGCCGTCGCTGCTGCGCGACACCAGCACGTCCGGCTGATCGACGATCAGGCTGGAGAGCGCCGGATGGAACTGCCAGAGCGACTTCCACGAGAGCGTGGCGGTGGCGTGCGGAATGCTCAGCGCGGGCCGGCCTTCATGATCGCGGATGACGAGATTCGTGACGTCGAGCCCCGGCTGGAACCCGCTCCAGTGCGGCGCGAGCTTGCCGATAGTGAATTGCGTGCGCAGCTTGTCGGAGACCGCGGCCTCGATGCGCGGCCGGAACGAATCGACGCGCGGCAGCACGATATAGCGCAAGCCGAGAAACAGGCCCGTTGCAATAAAGTAGAGGACCAGCGCGAGCGCCAGCGCCACGCGAAAAATCCGACGCAGCACGATGTGGTCGCTTCCGCTCACAGGCCGGACCTGCCCGGTTTCGTGCGGGTCGGCGGATTCGTTTCGCTCGGACATGCTGCGGCGGGTGGGCGTATGGTAGTTTTGCGAATTAACGACGAAATGTAACACACGAGAAAGCGTCGGCGGACTTCCGGCAAACCCTGTCTGCATGCCGCGTCGCCGCTCGCAGAGCCGCTAACTTTCCGTTGTGTTACAGCGAACTGAACAACGCTAACAAGCAACGAGCGAGCCAGACCCTTGATGACTGACGCCACTCTTCTGAGTTCCAGCTATTCCCACTATGCCGCACGCGCTGTGGCAGCCCGTCCGCAACTCGTGGCGCATGTCACGGCGCTGGCGTCGGCGCCCTTGAGCCGCGAGCGTATCGATGCGCGCTTCGATGCGTTGTGTACCGAAGCGGCCGGCGCGGCGGGGGCGGCCGGAGCGCCACTAAGCGAGGACGCGCTCAGGCGGGCGTTGCGCCAATTGCGCACCGAGGTGTTCTGCGCGGTGATGGAGCGCGACCTGGCGGGCGAAGCCGACGTCGCCGAAGTGACCGGCGCGATGACCGATCTCGCGGAGACGACGATCCAGCGTTCGCTTGCAGTGTTGTCCGCTGAACTCGAAGTGCTTTACGGCGAGCCGCGCGGCCCGCAAGGCGAGCGGCTCGCGCTCGGCGTGGTGGGCATGGGCAAGCTGGGCGGGCGCGAGCTGAACGTGTCGTCGGATATCGATCTGATCTTCGTGTATGAAGAAGACGGCGAGACGGCCGGCGGCCAGCGTTCGCCGATTGCCACGCAGGACTTTTTTACGCGCCTCGGCAAGCGCCTGATCGGCGCGCTCGCCGAAGTGACCGCCGATGGTTACGTGTTCCGCGTCGATATGCGTCTGCGGCCGAACGGCGATTCGGGACCGCTCGTATGCAGCCTGGGGATGCTGGAAGAGTATTTCTACGTGCAGGGCCGCGAGTGGGAACGCTATGCGTGGATCAAAGGGCGGATCGTGTCGGAAGCCGCGAGCGCCGCGGCGCAACGCTTGCAGAAGCAGCTCGACGCGATCGTCACGCCGTTCGTCTACCGCCGTTATCTCGACTTCGGCGTGATCAGCGCGATTCGCGCGCTGCATCTGCAGATCCGGCAGGAGGCGCAGCGCCGCGCGTCGATGCGGCCCGACAAGGCCGACGACATCAAGCTCGGGCGCGGCGGTATCCGCGAAATCGAATTCAGCGCGCAGGTGTTTCAACTGATTCGCGGCGGCCAGGACGCGGGCTTTCGCGTGCGGCCGACGCTCGCGGTGTTGCGGCACGCGGCCACGCATGGGCTGCTGGACCCGTCGGTGTGCGTGAAACTTTCGCAGGCTTACCGGTTCCTGCGAGAACTCGAACACCGTCTGCAATACCGTAACGACGCGCAGACTCATGCGATGCCGGTCGACCCCGAGGAACGCGTTGCGCTGGCTCAGGCAATGGGTTGCGACTACGCAACCTTGATGACCCGGCTCGATGCGCATCGCGAGTTCGTCGAGCAGCAGTTCGACCAGATTTTCGCCGACAAGGTGAGCGGTCGCGACGGCTGCGGCGCGCCCGAAGACGGCGCGGCCGCGTGGGTCTGGAGCAGCGCGCTCGCCGACGACAGCGCCGACGAGGCACTGCGCGCCCGCCTTGTCGAACTCGGTGTCGCCGAGCCCGGCGATTTGCTGTCGCGGCTGCGCGCGGTCTGGCAGTCGTCGCGTTACACGGGGCTCGCCGAGCGAAGCCGGCAGCGTTTCGACATCGTCGCGCAACGCGCACTGGAAGCCGCGCGTACGCTGGAGCCACCCGAGCGGCGCGGCAATACGATCATGCGATTCTTCGACCTGCTCGAAGCGGTGAGCCGGCGCGGCGCTTATCTGGCGTTGCTGACCGAGTATCCGCAGGCGCTGCATCAGGTGCTGTCGGTGCTGGGCGGCTCGCGTTGGGCGGCGGGTTATCTGATTCGCCATCCGCAATTGCTCGATGAGCTGCTGGACGACGAAGCGATCAACAGTCCGTTCGACTGGCCCGAGTTCAAGCGCACGCTGCGCTTGCGTCTGGCCGCCGCCGACGGCGTCGAACAGCAAATGGACCTGCTGCGCCACGCCCACCAGGCCGAAGTGTTCCGCATTCTGCTGATCGACCTCGCGGGCAAGCTGAGCGTCGAGCATGTAAGCGACCGGCTGTCCGAACTCGCCGACGCGGTGCTCGACGTGACGCTCGAAGCGGTCTGGAAGCAGCTGCCGAAGCGCCACCGCGAGGTGCCGCGCTTCGCGGTGATCGCGTACGGCAAGCTCGGCGGCAAGGAACTGGGCTATGCATCCGATCTCGACGTGATCTTTCTGTACGACGACACCGACGATGCCGCCGCCGACGTCTACGCCACTTACGCCCGCCGCCTGATCACCTGGCTGACCATGGCGACCGGCGCGGGCACCTTGTTCGACGTCGACCTGCGGTTGCGGCCGAACGGCGAGTCGGGGCTGCTTGTCACCGACCTGGACGCGTTCCGCCGCTATCAGTTGCGCGAGGGCGATGCCGCCAACACCGCGTGGGTCTGGGAACATCAGGCGCTAAGCCGCGCGCGGTTCTGTGCGGGCGATGTCGAGATCGGCGCGAAATTCGAGGCGATCCGCGAGCAGGTGCTGACCACGCCGCGCGAGGCCGCGCCGCTCGCTAAGGAGATTGTCGAGATGCGCGCGCGTGTCGAAGCGGGGCATCCGAACCATACGCCCGGCCTGTTCGACCTGAAGCACGATCGCGGCGGGATGGTGGATATCGAATTTACCGTGCAGTACTGGGTGTTGTTGCATGCGGCCAGCGATCCTGAGCTGATCCGCAACACCGGCAATATTGCGTTGCTCCGCGAGGTGTCGCGTTTCGGCCTGATGAGCGAAGCGGAGGCGGAGACGGTGGGCGCCGCGTACCGGACGTACCGCAAGTTGCAGCACAAGCTGCGGCTGGATGGAATGGAGAAGGCGCGGGTTGACCCCGGGTTGGTGACGACCGAGCGGGAAGTGGTGCTGGGATTGTGGAGGCGGGTGTTTGGGTGAGGCAGGAGCGGCGGCCGCCTGATTGAGCGGTGGCCGCGCCTTCAAGACCTGTCGCCGCGCCTCGGGTCGTTAATGCGCAGAGGGCAGCCACGAATCCCGTTTGCGTGTTGCCCTTAACTTCTCTGACAGACCGGGACGGCAGACGCTGTCCCGGTTATTGCTGGTTTTAGCTTGGCACCGCTCACGCGGGACGCGCGGCGACTCAGTGTGCCCACCGGCTAAGCCGCCAGCTAAGCCGCCAGCATTTCCTTCGCGTGTTTTCGCGTGGTGGCGGTAATTTCCAGCCCGCCGAGCATCCGCGCGACTTCTTCGACGCGGCTAGCCTTGTCGAGCGAAATCACGCTGCTCACTGTGCCGCCCTTGCCATTACCCGCTTTCGCGACCTGGAAGTGATGGTCGCCGCGAGCGGCGACCTGCGGCAGGTGAGTGACGCATAGCACCTGGCGCGCTTGTCCAAGCTGATGCAACAACCGCCCGACCACCTCGGCGACGCCGCCGCCAATGCCCGTGTCCACTTCGTCGAAAATCAGCGTGGGTGTGGGGCTTGCCGCGCTGGCAATGACCGCGAGCGCCAGGCTGATCCGCGCCAGTTCGCCGCCCGACGCAACCTTCGCCAGCGGCCGCAGCGGCACGCCCGCATGACCGGCGACGCGGAATTCGACCTGCTCGAGCCCATGTGCGCCGCCTTCGGGCAGCGGCACCAGCGCGACTTCGAAGCTGCCGCCTTTCATCGACAGTTCCTGCATGCCGGTGGTGACCGCCGCGCCGAGTGCATTGCCTGCTTTGGCTCGCGCCTTCGACAGTTTCTTTGCTTCGGTCAGGAAAGCCTCTTTGGCCTGGGCTTCGGCGGCGTGCAGGCTGTCGAGATCGGCTGCGGCGTCGAGCGCGGCCAGCTGTGCGCGGCGCGCCTGATGTTCCTCGGGCAGCGTTTGCGGCTGCAGACGAAACTTGCGTGCTGCCGAGTGCAGCGCGTCGAGACGTTTTTCGACCTGAGCGAGCCGGTCCGGATCGAGTTCGAGCCGCTGCGCGTAATGACTCAGCGAATACGCGGCTTCCTGCAGCTGGATTTCGGCGGGTTCGAGTGCGGCCAGCACGTCGTTCAACGCCGGGTCGATTTCCGCGAGGTCGCGCACCTTCGACACGATCGACGCCAGATGCGTGATCATCGCCTCGTCCGACTCCGACAGCGCGCCGAGCGCCCCTTGCACGCCGTCGATCAGATTCGCCGAATGCGACAGCCGCCGATGTTCGGCGTTGACCTCTTCCCATTCGCCCGGCTGCGGCGAGAGTTTGTCCAGTTCGGTGAGCTGCCAGGCAAGACGCTCGCGCTCCAGTTGCAACTCGCGGTCGCGGGTTTGCGCGTGCTCGACCGCCTGCACCTTTTCGCGCCACGTGCGCCATGCCCGCGTGACGGTCGCCGCCGAGTCGGAGAGCCCGGCGTGCGTGTCGAACAGTTCGCGTTGCGCGTCCGGGCGCATCAGCAACTGATGCGCGTGCTGACCGTGAATGTCCACCAGCATTTCGCCGACTGCGCGCAACTGCGCAAGCGTCGCCGCCGTGCCGTTGATGAACGCCCGCGAGCGCCCGTTCGCGTCCACCACGCGCCGCAACATGACGGTGCCGCCGTGGTGACCGTCGTCGGCGGCCAGGCCGAGTGCCTGCTCGTCGAGCCATTGCTCGACCTGCGCATGGGTTTCGAACTCAGCTGTGATGTCGGCGCGGCTCTCGCCGGTGCGTACGATGTTCGCTTCGGCACGAGCGCCAAGCGCAAGTGCCAGCGCGTCGATCAGGATCGACTTGCCGGCGCCGGTTTCGCCCGAGAAAACCGTAAAGCCGCTGTCGAATTCGAGGTCGAGCGCGGCGACGATGACGAAGTCGCGTATCGAGAGGTGGCGAAGCATGGAGGTCGTCTGATGAGCTTGAAATTCAGGTTCCAGCAGCGGCGGCTGCGTTGGCGTTGGCGTCCAGCGTTGCTTCGCCGCTCAGGGCTTGGTGTCTTCTTCGTGCGACGGGTATTCGTTCCAGTGCAGCTTTTTGCGCAGCGTGGCGTAGTGGCTGTAGCCGACCGGATGCAGCATGGGCACCGTATGACGCGAGCGGCGCACCTCGATCGTGTCGCCCAACTCGAGCGACGTGAACGACTGCATGTCGAAATTGACGTTCACTTCACGTCCGGACACGATCTGAATGCTGACCTTTGAGTCGTCCGGCAGCACGATAGGGCGGTTCGACAGCGCATGCGGCGCGATCGGCACCAGCACGATGCCCTGCAATTGCGGATGCAGAATCGGCCCTTGCGACGACAGCGCGTAAGCAGTGGAGCCAGTCGGCGTGGCGACGATCAGCCCGTCCGAGCGCTGGTTGTACATGAAGCGGCCGTCCACGGACACATGCAGCTCCGCCATGCCGGAGAAGCCGCTGCGGTTGACCACCACGTCGTTGAAGGCCAATGCGTGATAGATCGGCGTGCCGTCGCGCATGATGCGTGCTTCGAGCAGCACACGTTCTTCGCGCTCGAATTTGCCGGCCAGCATTTGCGGCACGATCTCGCGCATGTCGGAGATCGGAATGTCGGTAATGAAGCCCAGCCGACCGTGATTGATGCCGATGAGCGGCGTGCGATACGGCGCAAGCTGGCGGCCGATGCCGAGCATCGTGCCGTCGCCGCCCAGCACCACGGCCACATCCGCGCGCGCACCGATCTCGGCCGGACGGAGCGCCGGATAGTCGGTGATGCCGATTTCGGCGGCAGTGTCGGCTTCGAACACGACTTCGAAGCCGCGCTTCGCAATGCACGAGGCGAGCGCGGTCAGCGGCTCACCGATGCCCGGCGTATTGTTGCGCCCGACGAGCGCGACGGTCTTGAACTGGCTGGTCACTTGCATGCCGGCATTACACCATAGGTAGGGCCTGAAAAGAACCGCTGACAGACCCGGTAGTGAGCCGGCTCGCGCGGGCTGTCAGCGCATGTCGCGATTATCGTTAGAATGGTGAAGCCTTGATGACATGCGCGCCGACCATCGGCCGCATATTCGTCAGGAGTGTGCGCCGCGGGCGCTCGCCGTAGTCGCGTCATTGAGCTAAAATTTTCCCTCATGCTAGATCCTCGCGCACAAACCCTCCTCAAAACGCTGATTGAGCGCTATATCGCCGAAGGTCAGCCGGTCGGCTCGCGCACGTTGTCACGTTATTCGGGCCTCGAACTGAGCCCGGCCACGATCCGCAACGTGATGTCCGATCTCGAGGACCTGGGGCTCGTGATCAGTCCGCACACTTCCGCCGGCCGCATTCCGACGCCGCGCGGCTATCGGCTCTTTGTCGACACCATGCTGACGGTCGAATCCGCGGCAGACGAAGAAGCTGTGATGCGCACCGTCAAAACCACGCTGCAGGCAGGCGAGCCGCAGAAAATCGTCGCGGCGGCGGCCAGCGTGCTGTCCAACCTGTCGCAGTTCGCCGGCGTGGTGCTGACGCCCCGGCGCAGCCACGTGTTCAAGCAGATCGAGTTCATGCGTTTGTCCGACAAACGCATTCTGCTGATCATCGTGACGCCCGAGGGCGACGTGCAGAACCGCATCATGGCCACCCAGCGCGACTTTTCGCCGTCGCAGCTGGTCGAGGCCTCCAATTACATCAATGCGCATTTTGCGGGCCTGTCGTTCGACGACGTGCGCCGCCGTCTGCGCGAAGAAATCGACGAGCTGCGCGGCGACATGACGACGCTGATGCACGCCGCCGTCACCGCCAGCACCGACGAAGCCGACACCGGCGAGACCGTGCTGATCTCCGGCGAGCGCAATCTGCTCGAGGTCGCCGATCTTTCTTCGGACATGGCGCGCTTGCGCAAACTGTTCGATGTGTTCGATCAAAAGACCAGTCTCCTTCAGTTGCTCGACGTGTCGAGTCATGCGGCGGGCGTGCAGATTTTCATCGGCGGCGAGTCGAATCTCGTGCCGATCGAAGAAATGAGCGTCGTCACCGCGCCGTATGAGGTGAACGGCAAGATCGTCGGCACGCTCGGCGTGATCGGGCCGACCCGCATGGCCTACAACCGCGTGATTCCGATTGTCGACATCACCGCGCGGCTGCTTTCGCTGACCCTCAGCCAGCAGTAGGGTTCGCCGCTTCATGCCGGGCTAGCCGACGCCGTGCCGCAAATGATGCGCGAGCCCGCGCGGCTTGCCAATCGGCCGAATGGCCAGGGGTGGCTAGGGCTGCGGGCGCGAACCGCGCCGCTATAATGGATCTCTCCTGAATCCGACTCTCCGCCTCAGGCGGTGACCCCTGCTGCCTATGCGCTTCGACCTCGAGCGGCCCTCACAGAACGCCACGTCACATCGTGTCGCCGTGCTGCTGATCAATCTCGGCACGCCCGACGCGCCGACGCCGCGCGCGGTTCGGCGCTATCTCGCGCAGTTTCTGTCCGATCCACGGGTGGTCGAAATTCCGGCGCTGCTCTGGCAGATCATCCTGCGGCTGCTGATTTTGCCGTTCCGCAGCCGCAGCTCGGCGAAGAAATACGCGGCTGTCTGGATGCCGGAAGGCTCGCCGCTGCGCGTCTATACGGAAAAGCAGGTGGAGGGTTTGCGCCACCTGCTGCATTTGAACGACTACACCGTGCTGGTCGACTACGCGATGCGCTACGGCACGCCCGGCATCCCGGCCATGCTGAACCAGTTGAAGCTGGCGGGCGTCGAGCGCGTGCTGCTGATGCCCATGTATCCGCAATATTCGTCGTCGACTACGGCCACGGCTTTCGACGACGCCTTTTCGGCGCTGAAGCGCATGCGCAATCAGCCGGAAATCCGCACGGTACGCCAGTACGCCGATCATCCGGCGTACATTGCGCGCGTTGGCCGCTCAGGTGCATCAATATTGGCACCAGCACGGCCGGCCGGACTTTGCAGCCGGCGACAAGCTGGTGCTGAGTTTTCACGGCGTGCCCAAGCGCACGCTCGACCTGGGCGATCCGTACCACGAGCAATGCCAGCAGACCGGCGCGTTGCTGATGCAGGCGCTGGGACTGACGCCGGTGGAATGCCGGATCACCTTCCAGTCGCGTTTCGGCAAGGCCGAATGGCTGCAGCCGTACACGGCGCCTACGCTGAAGGAACTGGGTGCGGCGGGCGTGCGGCGCGCCGACGTGTTCTGTCCGGGTTTTACCGCCGACTGCCTTGAAACGATTGAAGAAATCGGCATGGAAGTGCGCGACGAGTTTCTGCACGCGGGCGGCAAGGAGTTTCACCGCATTGCCTGCCTGAACGCGTCGCAGCCGTGGATCGCCGCGCTCGGCGAAATCGTCGCGCAGAATCTGCAGGGCTGGCCGGTGCAGGCGGTGCCAGTGCCGCATGCCAGCGGGAGTGGAGCAGGCTGATGAACTACCAGATTTCGACTGAAGCGGGCGCGAAGCTGCGCATCGACAAATGGCTTTGGGCGGCGCGCTTTTTCAAGACGCGCTCGCTTGCGGCAGATGCAGTCGACAAAGGTCATGTGCGGATCGGCGGCGCCAGCGTTAAGCCGGCCAAGGACGTGCGGGTCGGCGATCTGGTCGAGATCGAGATCGAGCGGATTGTGTGGCAGGTGGAAGTGCTGGGCGTGTGCGACGTGCGCGGCCCGCGCCAGCGTCGCGCAGACGCTTTACGCGGAGACCGAAGAGAGCAAGGTGAAGCGGCAGGTCGAGCAGGAGCGGCGCAAGACGTATCGCGAGCCGGCCGCCGCTTTGCACGGCCGGCCGACCAAGCGCGACCGGCGCACTATCGACAGATTTTCAGGTGGGGATTGAACAGCTGCTCCATGGTCGCGTGCACGCCGCCGTACTCGGTGGTGTGATCGTTGACCGCCCCGGACATGCAGATGGTCGTGGTGCCCGCAATCAGTACCAATGCGACCACCCCGATTGCAAAGGTCAGTTTCACGGTACTCCCCTTGGGAAGATTCAGGTACGGAAACGGGCTAAATCAGGCTGGTAATTTGGCAAAATGTCGGTAAGGCATACGTCAGATTAGGGTTAACGTGTCTTTTCCGATGCTTTATTGGAGCATAGGCCACTTGCAGGCTGCACTCAATCTCAATCTGATTGCGTCGCAATAATGGTTGTAACGGCGCATTTCGCCTGCAGCCCGGCGGTGCGAAAAGAACGGCGAGACCGCTTGAAATGGGTCTTTCCGGCCCCATCTGCCGTTTCGTTATGCGGCTGTGCGTCGAAGCTGATGTGTCGCGATTTTGCAACGCACAAATCGCACTATGCTTTACGCATCGCCGCCACTGTTGGCTTTTACTTTTTAACGACTTTCAGCGACATGGAAAACACGCAAGAGAACCCGACGAGCCAGAATCCCACGCCCGCCGACGAAACCGCGCGCCAGGCCGCCGAGGCCGCGGCATCCCAGCAGGACGCGGCTGCAACGCGGCTGCGCCGAGCGCCGGCAAGCCGCCGAGCAAACCGCGCTTGGCCGAAGCTCAGGCGAAGATCGCCGAGTTGCAGGAAGAGCTTCCTGCGCGCGAAGGCCGAGACCGAGAACGTGCGCCGCCGCGCTCAGGAAGACGTCACCAAGGCGCATAAATTCGCGATCGAGAGCTTCGCCGAGCATCTGCTGCCGGTGATCGACAGCCTCGAAGCGGCCGTCGCTCACTCGTCCGACGACCTGCAGAAGGTGCGCGAAGGCGTCGAACTGACGCTGCGCCAGTTGACCGGCGCGCTGGAAAAGGGCCGCGTCGTCGCCCTGAATCCGGTCGGCGAGAAGTTCGACCCGCATCGCCACCAGGCTATTTCGATGGTGCCGGCCGATCAGGAGCCGAACACGGTCGTCGCCGTGCTGCAAAAAGGCTTCGTGATCGCCGACCGCGTGCTGCGTCCGGCGCTCGTCACCGTCGCGGCGCCGAAGTAAGCAGATGCGTCGTAGCGTTTCGAACTCGCAGCGTTGCGCCATGGCCAACATTCCCGTCGACGCCACCGCGTTCGCCGTCTTCGACATGCAGGAGCTCAGCGCCGACTCGTTCGACGCCGCGCTTGCAGAGGCCGGGGATGAACTGGCCGTGGTGTTTTTCTGGGGTCTCGACTGCTTCAATTGCGAGATCGCGAAGAAGGCGATGCTGGCGCAGCCGGACGCGATCCGCGCGCTCGGTCTCAGGTGGTTTCACAGCAACGTCTACGAACACCGCGAGCTGGGTCGGCGCTTCATGCTGCACGGCGTGCCCACGTGGTTTTTCTTTTACCGCGGCAAGCGGCTTGGCCGGGCGACCGGCTGGCACGGCCTCGGGCAGTTCGAGGCGGCGGTCGCGGCGCGCGGGAGAAGATTCGGGCGCTCAGCGCGACAGCAGCGACGCAGCCGATAGCGCGGATTCAGGCAAAAGTTCGACCGATTGAAAAAAATTAAAGACCGCATCGTAAAAGAGGTCTTGAAAACGATGCGGACGCACTTATGTTGAGTGCAGGTAGGAATTCAGAGCGGATCGCCTTGCCGCCAGATCGGCAAACAGAGGCGATTCCCGCAGCGATCAAAGTCAGGAGAACAGTAAAAATGGGCAAAATCATCGGTATCGACCTCGGCACGACCAACTCGTGCGTGGCGATCATGGAAGGCAACACGGTCAAGGTCATCGAGAACTCGGAAGGCGCGCGCACCACGCCGTCGATCATCGCTTACATGGAAGACGGCGAAATTCTCGTCGGCGCGCCGGCCAAGCGTCAGTCGGTCACGAACCCGAAGAACACGCTGTACGCGGTCAAGCGCCTGATCGGCCGCCGCTTCGAAGAAAAGGAAGTGCAGAAAGACATCGCTCTGATGCCGTACAAGATCATGAAGGCCGACAACGGCGACGCATGGGTCGAAGTGCGCGATCAGAAGCTGGCGCCGCCGCAAATCTCGGCGGAAATGCTGCGCAAGATGAAGAAGACCGCTGAAGACTACCTCGGCGAGCCGGTCACCGAAGCCGTGATCACGGTTCCCGCGTACTTCAACGACAGCCAGCGTCAGGCCACCAAAGACGCCGGCCGCATCGCCGGTCTGGAAGTCAAGCGGATCATCAACGAGCCGACCGCTGCCGCGCTGGCGTTCGGTCTGGACAAGGCCGAAAAGGGCGACCGCAAGATCGCGGTGTATGACCTGGGCGGCGGCACGTTCGACGTGTCGATCATCGAAATCGCCGACGTCGACGGTGAAATGCAGTTCGAAGTGCTCTCCACGAACGGCGATACGTTCCTGGGCGGCGAAGACTTCGACCAGCGCATCATCGATTACATCATCGGCGAGTTCAAGAAGGAACAGGGCGTCGATCTGTCGAAAGACGTGCTCGCGCTGCAACGCCTGAAGGAATCGGCTGAAAAGGCGAAGATCGAACTGTCGTCGAGCCAGCAGACCGAAATCAACCTGCCGTACATCACGGCCGACGCGTCGGGTCCGAAGCACTTGAACCTGAAAATTACGCGTGCCAAGCTGGAAGCGCTGGTTGAAGAACTGATCGAACGCACGATCGAACCGTGCCGCATCGCGATCAAGGACGCAGGCGTGAAGGTCGGCGAAATCGACGACGTGATTCTGGTCGGCGGTATGACCCGCATGCCGAAGGTGCAGGAAAAGGTCAAGGAATTCTTCGGCAAGGATCCGCGCCGTGACGTGAACCCGGACGAAGCCGTGGCCGTTGGCGCCGCGATTCAAGGCCAGGTTCTGTCGGGCGACCGCAAGGACGTTCTGCTGCTCGACGTGACGCCGCTGTCGCTCGGCATCGAAACGCTCGGCGGCGTGATGACGAAGATGATCAACAAGAACACCACGATCCCGACCAAGCACGCACAGGTCTACTCGACGGCTGACGACAATCAGGGCGCCGTGACGATCAAGGTGTTCCAGGGCGAACGCGAAATGGCAGCGGGCAACAAGCTGCTGGGCGAGTTCAACCTCGAAGGCATTCCGCCGGCACCGCGCGGCACGCCGCAGATCGAAGTGAGCTTCGACATCGACGCGAACGGCATCCTGCACGTCGGCGCGAAAGACAAGGCGACCGGCAAGGAAAACCGCATCACGATCAAGGCGAACTCGGGTCTGTCCGAAGCCGAAATCGAGAAGATGGTGAAGGACGCCGAAGCGAACGCTGAAGAAGATCACAAGCTGCGTGAACTGGCCGATGCCCGCAACCAGGGCGACGCGCTGGTCCACAGCACGAAGAAGGCGCTCACCGAATACGGCGACAAGCTGGAAGCCGGCGAGAAGGAAAAGATCGAAACCGCGCTGAAGGACCTCGAAGAAGCGCTGAAGAGCGGTTCGAGCGACAAGGCCGCGATCGAAGCGAAGATCGAAGCCGTGGCAACGGCCTCGCAGAAGATGGGCGAAAAGATGTACGCCGACATGCAGGCAGCGCAAGGTGCCGAAGCTGCGGCAGCGGGCGCGGCAGGCGCCGGGCGCATCGGCTGGTGGCGCAAGCCAGCAGCACGACGACGTGGTCGACGCGGAGTTCAAGGAAGTGAAGAAGGACTAAAGCCAGGTCGCATTTCGACCGTAAAGCCGCACACGGCAACGTGTGCGGCCCGGCTGCACAAGCGGACTGCGCCCATCCGGGCGACAGAACGTGCAAGAGCGGTTATCGCGCCTGGCGAGCCTTTTAGGCTCTCCGGGCACATTTGTTTTATGGAGGGCGTTGTTTCGAGCCGCGATTCAAAGCGGCGCGAAACGGCGGCCGGACGAGTCGCAAGACTCCAGCATTCAAGAGGAGCCACCGCGCCGCATTGCGCGAGTGGCGTTGAACCGATATGGCGAAACGGGATTACTACGAGGTTCTGGGCGTCGCAAAGAACGCGAGCGACGACGAAATCAAGAAGGCTTATCGCAAGCTTGCGATGAAGCACCACCCCGACCGCAATCCGGGCAACAAGGATGCGGAAGAGCATTTCAAAGAGGTGAAGGAAGCCTATGAAATGCTGTCGGACTCGCAAAAGCGTGCCGCGTACGACCAGTACGGTCACGCGGGCGTCGATCCGAACATGGGCGGAGCCGGCGCGCAAGGCTTCGGCGGTTTTGCCGATGCGTTCGGCGATATTTTCGGCGACATCTTCGGCCAGGCGGCCGGCGGTGCCGCGCGCGGCGGCCGCGGCCGTGCCGGCCCGCAGGTGTATCGCGGCGCCGATCTGCGCTACAGCATGGAAATCACGCTGGAACAGGCCGCACACGGCTACGACACGCAGATTCGCGTGCCGAGCTGGGTGTCGTGCGAAATCTGTCACGGTTCGGGCGCGAAGCCCGGCACCAAGCCGGAAACCTGCCCGACCTGTAGCGGTTCGGGTTCGGTGCGGATGTCGCAGGGCTTTTTCAGCATCCAGCAGACCTGCCCGAAGTGCCACGGCACCGGCACCTACATTCCCGACCCGTGCGGCCACTGCCATGGCGCGGGCAAGGTGAAGGAAACCAAGACGCTGGAAGTGAAGATTCCGGCCGGTATCGACGACGGCATGCGCATCCGCTCGGCCGGCAACGGCGAGCCGGGTATCAACGGCGGTCCGTCGGGCGATCTGTACGTCGAGATTCACATCAAGCAGCACTCGGTGTTCGAGCGCGACGGCGACGACCTGCATTGCCAGATGCCGATTCCGTTCACCACGGCGGCGCTCGGCGGCGAAATCGAAGTGCCGACGCTCGCGGGCCGCGCGAGCTTCACGGTGCCGGAAGGCACGCAGTCGGGCAAGACGTTCCGTCTGCGCGGCAAGGGCATCAAGGGGTTGCGTTCGAGCATTGCCGGCGATCTGTACGTGCACGTGCAGGTCGAAACGCCGGTCAAGCTCACCGAGCCGCAGCGCGAATCTGCTGCAAGCAGTTCGAGAAGGCGCTGGTGGAAGGCGGCTCGCGGCATAGCCCGCAAAGCAAGAGCTGGTTCGATCGGGTGAAGAGCTTCTTCGATTAATGGCAGTTTGAAGTTGGCGGTAAGCATGACGGCAGATGAGCGCGGCGCGGTTTTCGCGCTGCTCGACGATTGCGACGCGACGGCGGCGCGCCGTTCGAGTCGTCTGTACACGGGTTTTGTGCACGAGCGGGTTTGCGCGGACGCCGCGCAACTCGACGCCGTGTGCGAGATCGTGGCGCGCGGATATGCGGCGTGGTTTGCATGCCGTCGTGCTCGCCGACTACGAGTTTGGCCGGACTCTTCTCGAACGCAGATGCTCAGCGGTCTTTGAAAACGCAGCGTGGCGATGCCACGCTGCGTTTTTTATTGTTCGAACGTTGCGAGAAGCTGTCGCGCGATGAAGCCGATGCATGGCTTGCCGGCGCGCGACGGCGGCGCGGCTGAGCCGTCGGTGGCGGGCACGGCGAACGTGCGCGCGAGTGTCGACGCCGCGCAGTTCAACGCGGCGATCGACGCGATTCACGCCGCATTGCGCGCGGGCGATTCCTATCAGGTCAACTACACGTATCGGCTCGGCTTCGACGTGTTCGGCTCGCCTATCGCGCTCTATCGGCGCCTGAGGGCGCGGCAGCCGGTGCCGTACGGTGCGCTGATCGCGCTGCCCGGCGAAAAATGGGTGCTGTCGTGTTCGCCGGAGCTTTTCATCGAGAAAGCAGGGCGCACGCTGCGCGCGCGGCCGATGAAAGGCACGGCGCCGCGCTCGGACGATCCGGTGGCCGATCGGCGCGCGGCCGAGTTTCTCGCCAACGATCCGAAAAATCGCGCCGAAAACGTGATGATCGTCGACTTGCTGCGCAACGATCTGTCGCGCGTCGCGCAGACGGGTTCGGTCAAGGTGCCGGCGCTGTTTTCGGTCGAGCCGTATGCGTCGGTCTGGCAGATGACGTCGACGGTGCAATGCGCGCGTTGCGCGCCCGGCACGTCGTTCGCCGGCATCCTGCGCGCGCTGTTTCCGTGCGGCTCGATCACCGGCGCGCCGAAGCATCGCACGATGCAGTTGATCGACGAGCTCGAAAGCACGCCGCGCGGTCTTTACACCGGCGCGATTGGCTGGCTCGATGCGCGATGCACGCGTCGTCGTTGCCATCGTCGTCGGGCACAACACACGAGCTTGCGGCGACTTCTGCCTGTCGGTCGCGATCCGGACGTTGACGTTAAGCCCGGTCGCGCAGACCGGCGCGCTGCGAGGCACGATGGGCGTCGGCGCGGGCATCGTGCTCGACAGCGTAGCCGCCGACGAATATGCGGAGTGTCAATTGAAAGCGAGTTTTCTGACCGGCGCCGAGCCGGGCTTCGAGCTGTTCGAAACGATGTACGCGACGCGGGAAGAGGGCGTGCGGCATCTGTCGCGCCATCTGCGCGGCTCTCGGCGAGCGCCGCGGCGCTCGGCTTCAAGCTCGACGATGAAGCCAGCCTTCGCGCGCAGATCGCGGCGAAGTGCGCGGCGTTGCCGGCGCAAACGCCGCATCGCGATGCGGCTCGCGCTGAGCAAGAACGGCACGATGCAGATCACCGCGGCCGCGTTGACGCCGCTGGCCGAGCGCGACCGTCGGCGTGCTGCTCGCGACCCGATAACGGATTTCGCGGCGACGCAAGCCGGCGATCCGCTGCTGCGCCACAAGACCACGCGCCGCGCCGAATACGATCGCGGCTGGCGCGAAGCCGAAGCGAAGGGCGCATTCGACACGCTGTTCTTCAATGAACGTGGCGAGCTGACCGAAGGCGGCCGGTCGAATGTGTTTGTGAAGCTGGACGGGCGGTGGTGGACGCCGCCGCTCGCATCGGGCGTGTTGCCCGGCGTGATGCGCGGCGTGCTGCTCGAAGAGCATGCTGACGGTTGCAAGCGGCCGAACGCGTGCTGACGCGCGCCGATCTGCAGAACGCCGAAGCGCTGCTGGTATGCAATGCGCTGCGAGGCGCGATGCCGGCGCGGGTCGTGGGCTAGAGGGCCAGCGAAGGCTAGCGAGGCATGACGGCTGCTCACGGCACACGGGCGCTGCAAGCACGACGGCCGTGCTTGCCGCAGCGTCTGGCCGAAGCCGGCGCCAGTACGATCACCTCAACACGTCCCCCATGCAGCACCCGGTCATCCAACTCCCCAGGCGCTTATGCCATGTTGATTCATGCACGTCATGCGGTACTTCGGCATGCTCGCGGATTCCCGCAACGTCGATCAGGCAGAAGGGGCTCATGGTGATGTCTCTCGCTTCGGTTATGGCGAGCGGTCGCAGACGAGCCGCATTGCCACATAACGAAGATAGACGACCGGCTTTGCAGCCAATATCGGATGGACCCACAACGGACACAAAAACCTGCCTGTCCGATCCGCATCAGCAGCAGAAACTCAGAACGTATGCTCCGGCCCGGGAAACGAGCCGTCCTTCACCGCACGCACATACGCTTCCACGGCCGCCAGAATGCTCGGCTGCCCCTGCATGAAATCCTTCACGAAGCGCGGACGCTTGCCGGGGAAAATGCCCAGCATGTCGTGCAGCACCAGCACCTGACCCGAGCAATCCAGACCCGCGCCGATGCCGATCGTCGGAATGCGCAACTGCTTCGTGACTTCGCTTGCGAGCAGCGTCGGGATCGCTTCCATCACGATCAGTTGCGCGCCCGCTTCCTGCACGCGCGAGCGAGTCGCGCAGCATCTGGCTCGCGCCCGCTTCGGTCTTGCCCTGCACCTTGAAGCCGCCGAACGCATGCACCGATTGCGGCGTCAGGCCGACGTGCGCGCACACCGGAATCGACCGCTCGACCAGAAAGCGCACCGTCTCCGCGAGCCATTCGCCGCCTTCGAGCTTCACCATCTGCGCGCCGGCGCGCATCAACTCCACCGAGCTCGCGAACGCGTCTTCCGGCGTGCCGTACGTGCCGAACGGCAGATCGGCCACGATCAGCGCCGACGGCCGCGCCCGCGCCACGCTCGCCGTGTGATACGCGATGTCGGCGAGCGTCACCGGCAGCGTCGTCGTCTGGCCTTGCAGCACGTTGCCGAGCGAATCGCCGATCAGCAGCACGTCGACGCCCGCGCGATCCAGCAGCGCGGCGAAGCTCGCGTCGTAACAGGTGAGCATGGCGATTTTTTCGCCGGCGTCGCGCATCGCCTGCAGCTTCGGCACGGTGATCGCGCTCCGGCTCGCTTCCTGCAAATAAGTCATGGGTCAATCCGATTGGGAAAAGAGGTAGGCCGCGCCGCTTACAGCGACGTGCCTTTGACAAAGAATTCCTTGCGGCCGCGCATGGTTTCGATGCGTTCGGCGAGTAGCGCAAGGTCCGCGTCCGAGTCGAGCGGATTCAGATGTTCGGCGTTGACCGTCAGCACAGGCGTGCGGTCGTAGTGATAGAAGAATTCGTTGTACGCGTCGCACAGCGCGCGCAGATAGGCATCGGAAATCTGCAGTTCCATCGGCACGCGCGCGCTTCTGGATGCGCGCGAACAGCACTTCCGGACTGGCCTGCAGATAGACCACGAAATCCGGCGCCGGGCGCGCTCGACGTCGATGCTGCGCCGCGAGCGCGCGATACAACTGCCACTCGTCTTCCGGCAACGTGAGACGCGCGAAGATGTCGTTCTTCTGCGTCATGAAATCGGCGATGAGCGGCGTGCCCGATGCCCTGCGCGGCGTTCACTTCCTGCGCCTGCTGCGCGCGCTGCAACGCGAAGTGCAGTTGCGTGGGCAGCGCATAACGCGCGGTGTCGCGATAAAAGCGTTCGAGAAACGGATTGTCCTGCGGCCGTTCGAACAGTTCCTGCATCGACCAGCGCTGGGCGAGCCGCCGCGCGAGCGAGGTCTTGCCGACGCCGATCGGCCCTTCGATCGCGAGATAGCCGAACGGCGGCCGCAATTGCGGCGCGGTGACGGTGAGCGGCGGCGAATTCATTCGCAGCGGCCTTTGTCGGCGTGCTGGCGCGTCGGCGCTCAATGCATTGAGCATCGGACACTGGCACGGCCCCTTCACCTTTTCGATGCGCTGATCGCTGCACGCCGCCAAGCAGCGCATCGGCGCGGCCGTGTTGCGGGATGATCAGCGCCGCGTCGATTTCGACCAGCGGCACCAGCGCAAAAGCGCGTTCGGTCAGACGCGGATGCGGCACGATCAGATCGGCTTCGTCGATCGATTGATCGCCGTAGAGCAGGATGTCCAGATCGAGCGTGCGCGGCGCATTGCGAAACGGCCGCTCGCGCCCGAACTGATGCTCGATCTTGTGGCACAGCGCGCAGCAGATGCCGCACGGGGAGCGTCGTATCGACCTTCACGACGCAGTTGAAATAGTCGTCACCGCCCGCGTCGATCGGGGCAGTGCGATACAGGCTCGACTTGGCGAGCACGGAGATGGTGTGCTGTTGTGCGAGACACACCACTGCGTCTTTCAGGGTCTGGCGCGCGTCCCCGAGATTCGCGCCGAGGCCAAGATAAGCAACCGTCATGGCATAACTTCCTGCAACTATCGTTCGACGGCTTCAGCGAAACGCTGCGTCAGTCTTCGTGCGGGCCGTCATGGCCCGCGTCGTCTGTCTGTGCGTTCGGCTGGCGTGCCGCCCTCCATTCCGTCGCCCGGCTTGCGGTTTCTGGCGCCACTGCTGCGCCGCCGTCGTTTTCTGGGGCTCCGGTCCTTCCCGCCTTGCGTGAGCAATGCTTCACGCGCGGCAATGTCTCCTTCGATGAACTCCGTCCACCACGCACCGACCGACTCATCGAGTTCGCCCGATTCGCAGCGCAACAGGAGGAAATCATACCCCGCTCTAAATCTTTGGTGTTCCAGCAGCTTCAGCGCGCTTCTTCCCGAGCGTTTCTCGAGGCGCAACTGCAGGCCCCAGATCTCGCGCATATCCGACGAGAAGCGCTTGTGGATCGCGAGTTTCTCGGTTTGCATGTCGAGCACTTCGTCCATCGCGCGATGCAGCGCGGGTACCGGATATTCGCCGTTCGCTTCGAATTGCTGCCAGCGCGTCTGCACGTCGTGCCACAGCAGCGTGGCGAACAGGAAGCCCGGCGACACCGGCTTGCCGGCGCGCACGCGTGCGTCCGTGTTGGTCAGCGCGAGCGTAATGAATTTTTCGCCGATGCGGCTGCTCGAGCACCACGTCGAGCAGCGGCAGCAGGCCGTGATGCAGGCCTTCCTGACGCAGACGCTTCAGGCACGCGAGCGCATGGCCCGACA
Organism: uncultured beta proteobacterium; assembly: GCA_963800185.1. Taxonomy (GTDB): domain Bacteria; phylum Pseudomonadota; class Gammaproteobacteria; order Burkholderiales; family Burkholderiaceae; genus Paraburkholderia. The sequence goes on from CAWCZW010000003.1 coordinate 116,510, forward strand.
GCATCAGCTTGAGCATCTCGTCGAACAGACGCGCGGCCGGCACGTTGTTGATCAGATCGGCCATCTCGTTGATCGGCGCGCGCGTCGCTGTCTTCGATCTCGAAGTCGAGCTTCGCGGCGAAACGCACCACGCGCAGCATGCGCACCGGATCTTCGCGATAACGCGTGGCCGGGTCGCCGATCATGCGCAGCAGACGCGCGCGCATGTCGGCCATGCCGTTGTGATAGTCCAGCACGGTTTGCGTGGCCGGATCGTAGTACATCGCGTTGATCGTGAAGTCGCGGCGCGTGGCGTCTTCGTGCTGCTCGCCCCAGACGTTGTCGCGCAGCACGCGGCCGCTCGCGTCGACCGCGTGCGTGCGGCGGTCGAGTTCGTCGCGCTTCAGACGGCGCGGCGGCGGCGGCGTCGGCGCGCGGGCGGATCGACCAGCGCGCGGAACGTCGAGGTCTCGATGATTTCCTGGCCGAACTGCACGTGCACGATCTGAAACCGGCGGCCGATGATGCGCGCGCGGCGGAACAGCTTCTGCACCTGTTCGGGCGTGGCGTCGGTCGCGACGTCGAAGTCTTTCGGCTTGATGCCGAGCAGCAGATCGCGCACCGCGCCGCCGACGATGAACGCCCGGTGGCCCGCCTGTTGCAGTCCTTCGGTGACGCGAATCGCGTTCCTCGAGATCAGCGCCGGATCGATGCCGTGCACGTCGTGCGGAATGATGACCGGCACGTCCGGATCGCGCACGGTTTTAGCGGCGGAGGCGCCGGCGGTCGTACGGGCGGGTCTTGCGGCGCGGCTTGGTGGCGCCGCTCGTGGTCGATGCCGAACGCGCGCGTGCGCTGCCGGTTTCGTCTGCTTCGGTCGTTCGGCGGGTGGGCGTCGTCAGCGGGCGCCGGATCCTGGCCGAATAGCTTGCGGATAAGTTTTTTGATCACGAGGGTTGAAAGAGTTCGAGGATGCGCCAGCCTTTGGCTTGCGCATGGGCGCGCAATGTGTCGTCCGGATTGGTCGCGATCGGGTCGGTGACTTTTTCGAGCAGCGGAATGTCGTTGTGCGAGTCGCTATAGAAATAGCTGTGCTCGAAGTCGCTCCAGGTCTTGCCGAGCGAAGCGAGCCACGCTTCGGTGCGGACGATCTTGCCTTCCTTGTAGCTCGGCGTGCCGGTCGGGCGGCCGGTGTACGGCGAATGCGGTTCGCCGTCGACGGTTTCCACTTCGCACGCGATCAGCGTGTCGACGCCGAACGCCTGCGCGATCGGGCGCGTGATGAATTCGTTGGTGGCGGTGACCACGCAGCACAGGTCGCCGGCTTCGCGGTGCTGCTTCACGAGTTCGAGCGCGACCGGGAAGATGGCCGGCGTGATGACTTCGTGCATGTACTGCGCGTGAAGCTCGGCGAGTTGCGCGCGCGTGTATTTCGCGAGCGGCGTGAGCATGGCGATCAGATAGGCGTGAATGTCGAGCTTGCCGGCTTTGTAGTCGGCGAAAAAGCGGTCGTTTTCACGGGCGAAATTTTCGGCGTCGACCATGCCTTGTTTCACCATGAAGCGGCCCCATTCGTGGTCGCTGTCGGTGGGAATGAGCGTGTGGTCGAGATCGAAGAGTGCGAGGTTAGCCATGGGGGCCTATTTTACTTGAAGCGGATGAAGCGGCGTGTGAACCGCGCGACCGAGGCTGTGTGACGTGCCGCCGAGTCGGATCGGCCGGTGCGCCGCGCTGTATCTTGCCAGCATGATGCGCAACAGCGGCAGCGTGACCGCGCGTTTCTGTTCGAGCGAGAAGCGGTCGAGCGCGTCGAGCAGCGCCATCAGGCTCGGCATGTCGCGGCGAAAATGCGTGAGCAGGTAGGCGGGGACGTCGTCGGCGAGCATGATGCCGCGCTCGCGCGCCGCGAGTTTCAGCACGGCCGCCTTGCCTTCGTCCGGCAGCGGCGCGAGATGGAACACGAGGCCCCAGCCGAGCCGCGTGCGCAGATCTTCGCGCACCGTCATGCCGATCGGCGCCGCGTTGCCCGCCGCGACCAGCGCGCTGGTGGGATGCGCGCGCACTTCGTTGAACAGGTTGAACACGGCGATCTGCTGCGCGGCGGACAAGCGCGTCGCAATCGTCGATGGCGTAGAGCGCGACGCGCGGGTCGAAGCTGAAGGCGGCGAGGCTGCTCTGCGGACCGGCAAAGCGCGCATGTCCCGGCGGCGCTTCGTGCACCAGCGCCTGCAGCAGATGCGTGCGGCCGCTGCCGGACTCGCCCCAGACGTAGAAGGTGCGATCGGCGACCGGCCCGGCGGCGAGCGCGTTGTCGAGCTCACGCAGGCGCGTGACCAGCTCGGCGTTCGCGCCGGCGAAGAAATTGTCGAATGTCGATGGCGGCGGGGTGCCGAGATCGAGCGTCAGTTGACGAAGCACAGTAGGTTAATGCCGAAAATGAGGCTAAGGCCGCAAATGGCCCGGACCGCGGGCCTCGAACAGTCAATGAGCAGTCAGTTGTTATAAAGCGTGCTCGCCAGATAGCTTTGGCGCAACTCGCGCATCGCGACCGACAGGATCGCGCTGACCGGCAGCGCGAGCAGCACGCCGAAAAAGCCGAACAGCTGCCCGAACGCCAGCAACGCGAAGATGACCGCGAGCGGGTGCAGGCCGATCCGCTCGCCGACGAGGCGCGGCGTGAGATAAAAGCTCTCCACGATCTGCGCGAAGCCGTAAATCAGCGCGACCGCGCCGAAACCGTACCAGTTGCCGAACTGTAACAGCGCCGCGAGCAGCGCCAGCACCAGGCCGGTTGCAAACCCGAGGTACGGGATGAACACCGCGAGCCCCGTGAAAATGCCGACCGGCAACGCAATCTCGAACCCGGCGATGCTCAGCGCGATCGCGTAGTATGCCGCCAGGATGACCATGACGAGCAACTTCGCCGCGCAGGTATTGCGACAGCATCTCGTCCATGTCGCGCGCGAGTTGCAGCGTCTTGTCGAGCCAGCGGCGCGGAATCAGACTCTGCACGCGCGCCAGCATGCGGTTCCAGTCGTACAGCAGATAGAACAGCACGAGCGGCACCGTGCACGAGATTGCGCGATCAGCGCGTCATCATCAGGTTGCTGCTGGTGCGGAGCGAGGTCCACGCGTACAGCGCGACGGTTTGCGCGCTGCCTTCGAGCTGCGCCATGACGAGATCGCGGACGCTGGCGAAATCGAGCGAATCGGCGAGACCCATCATGGCGAGCTTGGGTTGCAGCCAGGCGCTCGCATGCGCGAGCAGCACGGGCACCTGCTGCCGCAGCAGCGGCCCTTTTTTCTGGATGACGGCGAGCACCAGCAGCACCAGCACGCTCATCATCAGCGTGAAAAACAGCATCATCAGCAGCGCGGCGAGGCCGCGCGGCACGCGCCGGCGCTCCATCCACGCGACGCCCGGCTGCAGAATGTACGCGAGAATCGCGCCGAGCAGGAACGGCGTGAGCACCGGACTCAGCAGCCAGAGCAGCATGCAGACGCACAGCGCGATGGCGAGCCAGATGAGCGCGCGGCGCTGCACCGGCGTCAGAATCGAGGAGTTTTGTTGCAAAGTTGTTTCCCTGGTGTCGTCGGAACCGGATGAATCAAATTCCAGCCAGCCGGCCGGCATCGGGTAAAATCGCATTTTACCGACCTTCTCGCTCTTCCCCATGAATCAACCGAAATCCGCCGCCCCTGACGCCCAAGGTTTGTCGTATCGCGACGCCGGCGTGGACATCGACGCGGGCGACGCCCTTGTCGACGCGATCAAGCCCTTTGCCAAAAAGACGATGCGCGACGGCGTGCTGGGTGGCATCGGCGGGTTCGGCGCGCTGTTCGAAGTGCCGAAGAAATACAGCGAGCCGGTGCTGGTGTCGGGCACCGACGGCGTCGGCACCAAGCTGCGCCTCGCGTTTGAACTGAACAAACACGACACCGTCGGCCAGGATCTGGTCGCGATGAGCGTGAACGACATTCTGGTGCAAGGCGCCGAGCCGCTGTTCTTCCTCGACTATTTCGCGTGCGGCAAGCTGGACGTCGCTACGGCGGCCACGGTCGTGAAGGGCATCGCGTACGGCTGCGAACTGTCGGGTTGCGCGCTGATCGGCGGCGAAACGGCGGAAATGCCGGGCATGTATCCGGACGGCGAGTACGATCTGGCCGGTTTCGCGGTCGGCGCGGTCGAAAAGAGCAAGATTATCGACGGCAGCACGATCGCCCCGGGCGACGTGGTGCTGGGTCTGGCATCGAGCGGCATCCATTCGAACGGGTTTTCGCTGGTGCGCAAGATTATCGAGCGCGCGCAGCCTGATCTGAACGCGGATTTCGACGGCCGCTCGCTCGCCGACGCGCTGATGGCGCCGACGCATATCTACGTGAAGCCGTTGCTGGCGCTGATGCAGCAGATCGCGGTCAAGGGCATGGCGCACATCACGGGCGGCGGTCTGGTCGAAAATATTCCGCGCGTGCTGCGTGAAGGTCTGACGGCTGAACTGGATCATCGCGGCATGGCCGCTGCCGCCGCTGTTCTCGTGGCTGCAAAAGCACGGCGGCGTCGCCGATGCGGAAATGCACCGCGTGTTCAACTGCGGTATCGGCATGGCGGTGGTGGTGTCGGCGCAAGATGCTGAAGCGGCTATCGGCCTGTTGTCGGCGGCGGGCGAGCAGGTCTGGAAGATCGGCGCGATTCGCGAGAGCGCGGCCGGTGAAGCGCAGACGGTAGTGATCTAAAGGCGGGATGTCCGCGCGGTGGCTGGCTTGTGGCATGCAGGCGCCGTGCGGGTTTAGTCGTTCAGCAGTCGTAGTATCGAAGCTTCCGGCTCAGCGCAAAAGCTTCAAACCAGCGCTTCAATCACTTCAAGCACCCGCGCGGTCGCGTGCGGATCGCAGCAGTCAACCACCACCCGCTCTGTCATGCTGCGCAGCCACGTCAGCTGCCGCTTGCACAACTGCCGCGTGGCAAAAACCCCTTTGTCCCGCATGGTCGCGTAGTCGACCGCGCCGTCGAGATATTCCCACACCTGCCGATATCCCACGCAGCGCATCGACGGCATCTCGGGCGTCAAATCGCCGCGCTCGCGCAGCTTCACCACTTCGTCGATAAAGCCGCCGGCCAGCATCGCGTCGAAGCGCTTTTCGATGCGCGCATGCAGCACGCTCCGGTCGGATGGCTCCAGCGCAATCGGCACGAATCGCCATGCGCTGCGCGGCGTCGTCCATGTCGCGCGGGCGCGGCGAGCAACGCCGACATCGCCTGCCCGCGTCAGCATGAAAACTTCGAGCGCGCGCTGGATTCGCTGCGAATCGTTCGGCGCGAGGCGCGCAGCGGTGACGGATCGACCGCGCAAGCCGCGCATGCATGGCCGGCCAGCCGTCGCGCGCGGCATCGGCATCGAGCGTGGCGCGCACGTCGGGATCGGCGGCGGGCAGGTCGTTCAGACCTTGCGTGAGCGCCTTGTAGTACAGCATCGTCCCGCCGACCAGCAACGGCAGGCGTCCGCGCGCGTGGATTTCAGCGATCAGCCGCAACGTGTCCGTGCGAAATTGCGCCGCCGAATAGGCGTCGGTCGGGATCGACGATATCGATCAGATGATGCGGCGCCACCGCGCGTTCTTCGGCGGTCGGCTTGGCGGTGCCGATATCCATCTCGCGATACACCAGCGCCGAATCGACGCTGATGATTTCCACCGGCCGCCGCGCGGCCAGCGCCAGCGCGGCGGCGGTTTTGCCGGATGCGGTCGGGCCGAGCAGGCAGGGGATCGGCGTGGGCGCGGTCGAAGTCATGAGCGAACGTCACGGCGAAAGCCGGTCATCGAGCAGCACCGTCATTGCCCGCGCATGAACAGCCGATCGAGATCGGACAGCGTCAGCTGATACCACGTCGGACGGCCGTGATTGCATTGGTCGGCGCGCTCGGTCGCTTCCATCTGGCGCAGCAGCGCGTTCATTTCGTCGAGCGTCAGGCGCCGGTTCGCGCGCACCGCGTGATGGCACGCGAGCGTGCCGAGCAGTTCGTGCTGACGCTCGGTCAACACGCGCGAGCCGCCGAACGCGTGCAGGTCGGAGAGGACCGCGCGCGCCAGCGCCTGCAGATCGGCGTCTTTCAGCAGCGCGGGCACGGCGCGGATCGCCAGCGTGGTCGGCGACAGCACGGCGAGATCGAAGCCGAGCGCGTCGAGCGTGTCGCGCTCTTCTTCCACCGTGCCGATTTCGATCGGATCGGCCGTGCATGGTCTGCGGAATCAGCAGCGGCTGCACGGCGATCGCGCGGTCGGCGAGCGCGTTCTTGAACTGCTCGTACAGAATGCGCTCGTGCGCGGCGTGCATGTCGACGATCACGAGGCCGTGCGCGTTCTGCGCCAGCACATAGATGCCGTGGATCTGGCCGAGCGCGAAGCCGAGCGGTTGCTCGTCGGCGGCGTTGAACGCGGGCGACGCGTAGGCGCCGACGCGTTGTACGGCGACGGCGTTTCAGCGGCCGAGTCGCGCGCTTCGAACAGCGTGGCGCCTTCGGCTGTGCCGGCGTTCGTGTCTTTGCGGCCGAACAGCGCGTCGTAAAACGCCAGCGGTTGCGCGACCGGCAACGTGCCTTGCGTCATGCGCGCCTGGCGCATCCAGGTGTTGCCCGGCTGCGACGAGCCATCCGAAGCTCGTCCGCCCGAACTGCCACCGCAGTCGCCGCCGAACCGCCACGCGCCACCGAACCCGCGCCAGCGAGCCGAGCCAGCGCCGCCGCACACCCGCGCCGCCCAACGGCGTCGCGCCAAACGAAGCCGGGCCGCCCGCCGACGGCTCCAGATGCGCCGCATGCCCGCCCGCCGTCGTTTCCGGCGACGCGCCCGCATGCCGCGCCAACGCGCGCTGCACGGCATGGAACACGAACTGGTGAATCGAGCGCGAATCGCGAAACCGCACTTCGATCTTCGACGGATGCACGTTCACATCGACCGCTTCAGGCGGCAGATCGAGAAACAGCACATACGACGGATAACGGTCGCCATGCAGCACGTCTTCGTACGCGGCGCGCACCGCGTGCGTGAGCAGCTTGTCGCGCACGAAGCGGCCATTGACGAAGAAATACTGCTGGTCGGCGCGGCCGCGGCTCGCGGTCGGCAGGCCCGCGCAGCCATAGACGGCCAGCGGTCCGGCGCGATTCGTCGAGCGGCAGATGGGCCGTGGCGAACGTCTCGCCGAGAATTTTCGCGACGCGCACGGGCGGTTCGCTCGCGTTCCAGTGTTCGACCGCCTTGCCGTTATGCAGCACCGAAATCGCGACGTCCGGCCGCGCGAGCGCCGCGCGGCGAATCTGTTCGAGACAATGGCCGAGTTCGGTCTGCTCGCTTTTCAGGAATTTGCGGCGCGCGGGCGTGTTGAAGTACAGCTCGCGCACTTCGATCGTCGTGCCCTGGCGTGCCGGCCGCCGGGCTCAGCACGCCGGTTTGCGCGTCGACGCGCACGGCGTGCGGCGCGTCGGCCGTGCGGCTCGTGATGTCATCTCCGCCACCGACGCAATCGACGCCAGCGCTTCGCCGCGAAACCCGAGCGTGGCGACCGCTTCCAGTTCGGCGAGCGAGCGGATCTTGCTGGTCGCGTGGCGCATCAGCGCGAGCGGCCAGTTCGTTTTCGGGGATGCCGCAGCCGTCGTCGGTGATCGAGATGCGTTTGACGCCGCCTTCGTCGAGCAGTGATGCGCAGCGTCTGTCGCGCCGGCGTCGAGCGCGTTTTCCAGCAGTTCCTTGACCACGGAGGCCGGCCGCTCGACCACTTCGCCGGCCGCGATCTGGCTGATCAGCTGATCGGGGAGCGGCTGGATCGCGCGCAACGGGCGTGGCGACGGGCCGCGGCGGCGGAAGGCTGCGGCCGCGTCGGCGGTATCGGCAGGCGTTTCGGAGAATTCGGGCATGGCGAAATTATAGCGATTCGTCACGCGTGCCGGCGAGCGCACCAAAGGGCCGCAGATTTTTAATCGCGGCCGGGCACTTTCGGTATCATGACGCGGTCAATTTCGGGCGGCGAGCCTCGCCGCTCATCTGCCGCTATCGTTCGCAAGCCTGCCGCGCCGGCCGTTCTCCGTCATCTTCGCTCACTTCGCTCAACAGAGGACGCTTCTTGGACACGTTGCTACATTTCGTCAATCTTATCCTGCACATCGACAAGTTCCTCGGAGACTTCATTCACGTGTACGGCGCCTGGGTCTACGCGGTGCTGTTTCTGATCGTGTTCTGCGAAACCGGTCTGGTCGTGTCTGCCGTTCCTGCCGGGCGATTCGCTGCTGTTCATCGGCGGCGCGTTCTGCGCGACCGGTCAGATGAATCTCGGCGCTGCTGATCGTGCTGCTGCTGGTCGCGGCGGTGGGCGGCAATACGGTGAACTACATGATCGGCCGGGCCATCGGACCGCGAGGTGTTCAATTCGCACATCCCGGTGCTGGAACGTTTTCTCGATCGCGCAGCGCTGCAGAAGACGCACAACTTCTATGAAAAGCACGGCGGCAAGACGATCGTGCTCGCGCGTTTCATTCCGGTCGTGCGGACGTTCGCGCCGTTCGTGGCGGGCGCTTCGGCGATGACGCGTCAGCCGTTTCCAGTTGTTCAACGTGCTCGGCGCGCTGCTGTGGGTGTTGCTGCTCGTGTTGCTCGGTTACTTCTTCGGCAACATTCCGTTCATTCGCCAGTATCTGAATGTGATCGTGCTGGTGGGTATCGGCGCGGCGGTCGTGCCGGTTCGTGCTCGGCGCGCTGTGGAAGATGATGCGCAAGGATGACGCGAAGGCGGGCAGCCGCTGACGCGCTCATTGCACAGACGTGTAAGCGGCTGCATGAATGGGCCAGACGAACAAAAGGCGTCGCGAATCTCGCGACGCCGTTTTTCGTTATGTTTGCGGTCGGCTCACGGTGCAGGCGGTGCTGACACGCAGCCATGCAGCGATGACAACCTTCGCTGCAGCCGCGACTACCCCATCGTGCTCAGGTAATCGCGCGCGGCGCAAGCGGCGTTTCCGGTGTCGGATAGCCGGCTTCCTTGAAGGTCTGGATGATCGTGCGATTGGTGTCGAAATAGACCTGCCAGTAATGCTCGTTGTGCGTGTAAGGACGCACGCACAGCAACGGTCCTTCCGGCGTGAAGCTCAGCACCTCGATATCCGGCGCGGGATTCGCGCGACGTTCGGAATCTGCGCGACCGCCGCTTTCAGGCGGTTCATCGCGTCGGTCGGATCGACGCCATTGGCGATCTTCGCGGTCAGTTCCACGCGCCGCACCGGCAACACGCTGTAGTTCGAGATCGTGTCGGAAAAGATCTTGTTATTGCCGACGATGGTCGTCACGTTGTCCGGCGTCACGATCGTCGTGCCGAACAGACCCAGCTCCGAGACCGTGCCGGTTACGCCGCCCGCGGTGACGAAATCGCCGACCTTGAACGGCCGCAGAACCTGCATGAAGATGCCCGCCGCGAAGTGGGCGAGCAGGCCGCCCCACGCTGTGCCGATCGCGAGGCCGAGACCGGCGAGCAGCGCGGCGAACGAGGTGGTCTGCACACCGAACACCTGCAGGATCGCGAGGATCAGCAGCAGGTTCAGCAAAGCGCCGAGAATCGAGCCGAGATAATGCGCGAGCGTGGGATCGACGCGGCCGTTGCGCGCGAGCACCTTGCGCAGCAAGCCAATGATCAGGCCGATGACCCAGCGGCCGACAATCCACAGGACGATTGCCCCGAGAACCTTGGTGCCGAGGTCGATGCCTCGGGTCATGATGAATACGCGTACGGTTTCGAGATCCAAGATGTGCCTCGTTGGATAGGTTGCCTTCGACTGATTGAACGACGGTGGCGCAATACAGCGGCAAATGCCCGGCGACGGGCGCAAACGGTAACCTCGGTCTTCGGAAGTTATAGGCGACGGCGCGCGCATGCGCAAGGACCGTTCCAGATCGCGAGGAACGGCGCTCTGGCGGGAATGACAGGTGTTCTGGCGGTTGTCTTTCGGGCGAGCGGGGCGCGCCGTTCGTCCGAACTTGAGAAGTGAGTCTGGCAGCGAGTCTTGTGACGTGTCATGCGCGCCGCAGGCCGCAGATCAAGCGTGCCCGCCTTACATATGCAGATGTGATTCAGAACACGGCGAAGTACGGATCGCAACCGGTTTGTCGGCGCTCATCTGCTGCGCCCGCGCGTGACGGGCGACGTAAGGCCACACGAAGTCGATGACAATCGAGATGCCATACGCGCAAGCTCGATCGACGAACGCGACGGGCGAACTGAACTGGCCGTAGCGGCTCTGCGCATCGGCGAATACGAAGAAGGTCAGTGCTGCATCGAGTAAAAGTGCAGGTAGAAGCGAGCGTGACGAACACATGCAAAGCCATTGATCGCCGGCCCCGATGTGAGCCGGTTATACAGATGACACGCAATCCGAACGATCACAAGCAACGCGAGGTTCGAGACGAGATCGAACAGGAAATGAGTCATATCGATCGAATGAAAATGCAGGGCCGCGGCATTGCCGAAGCGTCTGCTCGCGCGGGGTCTCAGCGTGCCTGGCTGGACCGGCGGCGATCATTGCATATCTTTCTATCTCGATAAATGATGAATTTGGGAGTCCGTTGTATTTCGTCCGCATTCTGCGTTGTGTCGGAAAAGGTGCGGTTGGAAATGGATCCGTAGGGGATGGCAGGGGTAAAGCGCGGAATGATTGGCAATCACGCTGGAGGAACGCGGTCTACTCTAGCGCAGAGGAATAGCAGTATGAGCATTGGACCAGCTGGTTCACAAGACAGTCCATTTCACTTGTCCTCACGATCAACTGCGAGTTATTAATTTGCGATCGACATCAACGTGACCTTTATTGTCGACATCGATCTGAAAGTGATACGATACCGGATGCCGAAGGTGGGATACCACCGGAACGGAGATGCCTTGTCGCGCAATTGTTGCAGTCCAGTCGCGATGATCTGCTCACTCATCGCCAGGCAGGCGCTATTTGGGAAAGCGCAGGCAACAGCGTCTGTCGGAACTTCCACAAACGCCATCCAACACCCAGATCGACCACCAGCCCAAAGCGCCTTGCCCGCGCGGTTGCAAGCCGTAGCCGATGTGCCAGATCACATCGGCAACGATCTGACGGTGGCGGTCGCGTATTCACGGGGAAGGCCGGAGACGCCTTCGCCGTCGAACACGTAGACACCGTTGGTGGGTTGCCAGTTGCCGCTGACCTCGTTGTCCGTTATGCGAAGGCCGGCCGTGACGCGAAAGCCGCTATTCTCCCATGGGAAGACGTCGCCATGATGCCGCCCTGACGAAGACGTATGCCGTCTTCATAGCGATTAAGCCACTGTAAAGTTGTGGGAGAGGTTAATAACGATTGAAGTCCGCGTGCATGCCGAACCATTTCGTGAACTGATGAACGCTGCACCATCAATCGAGGAGACAGACGTGACGAGCAGCAAACCGCAGCGGCAATCCTGGCAGTCGGCACGTACACACTGAAAATGCCCCACGTGGACGGCAAGGGCAGGGGGATTTACCTGCTCAGCTTCGATCCGTCGACGGGCCGTCTCAGTGAGCTCGCCATGCAAGAAGCGGTGAATCCGTCGTATCTGACGTTGTCGGCGGATCGGCGCAGGCTTTACGCGGTCCGCGAGGTCAATGCCGAAGACAACCCAGGCCTCGGCACCTACGAACTCGACGCGGCAAGCGGCACGCTGAAGCTGTTGCACGAGACGCCGACGCAGGGCGTCTGGCCGTGCCACGTCTCGGTCGATAACGAAGTCTCGCTGCTGCTGATATCGAACTACCTGACCGGCGAAGTGCTGTCCTATTCACTCGATGCGAACGGCGTGCCGTCAGGCGAGCCGGTCGTGCTGACCCGTGATGGCAGCGGGCCGAACAGCGATCGTCAGGACGGCCCGCATGCGCACTGCGCGCGGGTCGGCCCGGAGCGTCGACATGTCTACCTGGCCGACCTTGGTGTGGATGCCATCGTGCGTCATCCGTTGAATGGCGCAAACGTGAATCCGGTTGCCGATCTGCAGATGAAGGCCGCGCCGGGTGCAGGGCCACGTCACCTGCTGTTCACTGACAGCGGCGCTTATCTGCTGGCCAATTATGAAATGTCGTCGACCGTGCGAATGTATCGGCTCGACGGTGACGACGTGTCGCTCGTCAGCGAAGTGTCGAGCCTGCCGCAAGGGTTCGATGGGGACAGCGGCGCGGGCGGCATGCGTTTGCATCCGTCGGGGCGTTTCGTCTACGTCGGCAATCGCGGCCACGATTCGATCTTCGGCGCGCGTGTCGACGAAGCCACCGGCACGTTGACGCCGATCGGCACGTGGAGTCTCGGCGGCCGCACGCCGCGAGATCTGGCCGTCTCGCCTGACGGCAAATATCTGCTGGCCGCGTCGCAGGACGAGGCGTTCATCCGCGTATTTTCGATCGACACGCAGACCGGCGAACTCGCCTTCATGGGGCCACGACTATCCGATCCCAGCGCGGTGTGCCTCGAATTCCTCTAACGCGATTCGCTCGATGAGCGCGCGAGTAGCTTGCATGGCTCAGCGAGCATGCGAGCTTTGTGGTTGCGTGTTCACCGGCCGCAGGCGTGACCGCAAATGAAAAGACGGGCGGCTTTGAATTAACCCCGCCCGTCTTTTTGTCGCTGTGTCGTTGGATCTCGCGCCCTTCCTGACTCCTGTTTCGGCAGCTCAGCCCATGACGCTTATCACGTTCCCGCAGCGGGCATCGAAAGGCTTGGGCAGAAATGCGTCGCCGCCAGTCCTTGCGCTTGCTGCGAGCGCACGCCTGCTGCATTCGACGTCGGCGGATCGATGAAGACCTGCGCGTTGTTCGAACCAGCCGGTGCGGTGAACGTCATCGTCACTTTCCACCAGTTACCCGACTTCACCGCGGTGAGCGAGCTCGCCTTGCCCGAGCCCCACGTCCCTTGCACGATCGCGCCCGTGTTCGTGTTGAGCACCCACGGGACCTCGGCTCCGCTCGGACCATCCGTCTGAATCGAGCCGCCTGGGAAGGCCGTTGCGTTGGTCGTCGCGAGGACGTAGTCGGTGAAGGTGTAGGTCTGGCCGCCTTGAACACGGATCGACTCGTCGAGGTTGGCGATCGAATTGCCATTCGCGTTGGTGAGCGTTGCCGCGTACGTACTGGTTCCCGAGATGTCCGTCGCGACCGCCGCCGTGGCGCCGTTCGCCTGCGTCCACGCATTCGACGATGCGAGGCTCAGCGGCGAGTTGATCAGGTTGTTCGCCGAACAGGCGGCCGCCGTCTTGTCGGTCGTCGGGCCGTAGAAGTTCGCGATGCTCGCCTGGATCGCATCGTCCGTTGCGTTCGACGTCGCTTTGGCGATTACCGCGCCTTCGAAGAACTGGATCGGTGCCGCGCTGCCATCGCCGCCTTCGCCGAGCGACAGGCCGCCTTGCCATTGGCCGTTGAACGCATGGCCTGCGTCGTTGAAGAAGTTAAGCGCTTCGGGCGGAGCCTGGTCATAGACAGGGGTGAGGACACTTTGCGATGCGTCGCCGCTCTTTACTGCGAAGAGGTTGGACTGCCCCACCGGCGAGTATTTCGACAAGACCGTCACGAAGTTTGCGTTCGCGGGCTGTTGCGGACCGTACAGATAGACGCCCGCTTCTGCGTCGACGCCCGGCCAGTTGACGCCCTTGCAGCTAACCGAGCTGGTCGGTGCGACGCCGGTGTAGCCGTCGCAGTAGCCGAACACGGCAGCGTTGCCGCTGGAGAACGCGAGGCCGAACATCTCGCCTTCGATCTCGCCTTTCGCATAGGTGCTGGGGTCGGCGCTGTCTTCCATGTTGCCGTAGGTGCCGCAGCAACCGGACGCCGGACCGTACTGCGCGCCCGCCACCATGTATTCCGCGATTTCGGTGTCGCCGATCGACTGGTTGACCGTGCCGATACGATTGCGATAAGCCTGTCCGCCGACCGTCCCCAACGCAGGAATCTGCACGCCTTGCCCCAGCGCCATGTAGCTCAGTGCAGCCTGGCCGCCGGAGAGCGCGGGCAAGTCGTTACCGATAGTCAATGCCAGGGTCGGCGACTGGGCGGTCAGCGTAGGAGCCGTGTGGACCTGAACGGTCAACGTGCCGCTGGTGCCAGGCAGCGTGATGGTGGCGAAGCCGTTGAGAACCGGTACCGTCATCGTCGACGTGGAGCCCGATGCGCCGGTCGTGACGACCAGTGATTCGGAGCCGTCCGGATTGAGTTTGAGCGTAGCTGGCACGTTACCGAATGCGCCGCCCTTCAACGGCGCGACCAGGTCGATCTGGTCGTAGATGTCGGAGACGGTGCAGGTGGTGTTGCTGCAGAAAGTGTTGACGCTGTTCACATTGGCCGAGCCGAGCAGCTTGTTGTCGGCACCGCTGGGTAAGCGTGCTTGCCGCATACGGGTAAATGTCCTGGAAGGTTTTATCGGATGCGCGTTGGACCTGAAATAGCGGGCCGGCGTAGTTCTTCGTCAGCAGTCGCGTCACGCTGTGTGCCGCGACGCAAGCGGTGCCGGCGTCAGACGCTGCATCGCAGGGGAGTGCAGGCGGCACTGCGGCGTTGGTATCCGGCTGGGTCGTTGTGCCCGTTCCTGTGCCTGTGCCGGTGGTGCCCGACGTCGATGTCGACGAGCCGCCGGACGGCGTGGACGGTTGCGACGTGCTGCTGTTTTGCGACTGGGGTGACGCGGGATTGGTGTCGCCATTACACGCGGCGAGCAGGACTGGCAGCATCAGCAATGCGCAAAGCAAGCCGGTTCTTCTTGACTTCATCATCTCCTCCTTATGGCTCGGACATTCTTGAGATGCCCGGTGCATGTTAGGACAGCGGAATAAATTGAATGCTTGTATTGATGACTCGGTGGGTGCTGCGGGGTATTGCCGGGTTTGGGTCTTTCCCTCTGGTTCCGTTTGTTCTTGCGGTTGGGGCGGATCGTCGCCGGGGAGCGTCGGGCGCTGCTCTTCTGTTACGGGACTGACTGTCGATGGGCGGGAAGTTGGGTCCGCATACGTTTGCGTCGCAAGTCGAGTCGAGGCGTTCGGGCGCGAGTGCCTGGCGCAATTGGAGATGGTCGAAGCTCTGTACGGCTTGCAATTGTCGTCTCCAATTGTTGTTGTGCAGCAACCGGCGATAGGTGTCGCTCGATTGGTAATATTATTAATCAATAATATCGCTGGATTTATTAGGGAGATTCCCTGGGTCGGCGTGCGAAGGTGAATGCGATTGGAGCGTGAGCGGTGGTGTGCGCTGCTTGTTGCTGAAGATGGTCTGGATCGCGCGGAAATTATGGGCGTGATATTTGTTTTTATTATTCAGGCGGGATTTGCATGCAGTACGGCGCGCTTGAACGTCTAAATGCTAAGACCGCGCGCTTCGCGACTAGGAGGCGGCTCAGTTTTTTTGAGTTGCGCAGAGTCGCAGGTCAGGCGATTGGGAGGCGGGGGTAATGCAAGCGGCTTAACGCGAACGGGACAAGATCGACACCGCCAGCTTTTCACCGCGTGCCAGCCCATCTCGTTCGCTCCGGGTCATGCCGGCAGCAGAGAGTTATTTCGCGGACGAGGTGTCGAAGATCGCACCGATAGTTGGCGGCGAGTCATGAGCTTGTGCAGGCGCGCCGTGACGAATGTCAGGTTGAATTACCGCCTTGAGATGGAGCAGACGCAGCTTCGCGAAACAGGCGGGACTAACGCTGCAAATGTCGCTGAACACACGTCGCATCAACCCCGACGTTGCGGTCGGTTTGCGTCATGGACGAGAGGGAATTTCCGCGCAGAAAAAGAAAAAGGGCTTGCACGCTGACGCGTGCAAGCCCTTCGAATCTTTGGTAGGCCGTACGGGATTCGAACCTGTGACCAACGGATTAAAAGTCCGCTGCTCTACCAGCTGAGCTAACGACCCAAAAGAGAAGCGAGATTATAGCGATAGCCTTCGGGGGCTGTCAACCCTTTGGCTGAACATAAGCTATCGAACTTCAGATAGTGAAAAGCCCGGGGTATCCCTACCCCGGGCTTTCCAGCGAGAGGCGCGCGTGGCTATAGATTCGGACACTGCGCGTTACTGCAACGACAACCTCAACTTCTCAACCTGCAACTACTTGATCTGCGACAGCTTGCTCTGAGCCGACTGCGCGACGTCCGAGCCGCTGTACTGCGCGACGATCTGCTCCAGCGTCTTCTTGGCCGCAGCCTTCTGACCTTGCTCGAGCTGATTGTTCGCAATCGCGAGCAGCGCTTCCGGCGCGCGCGGATGCTGCGGATACTTCTCCACCACACCTTGCCAGGTCGCCGTCGAGCCCTTGTAGTCGCGCAGTGCATACAGCGCGTTGCCGAGCCAGTACTGCGCGGTCGGCTGATAAGGGCTGTTCGGATACTTGGAGATGAAGCTGCGGAACGACGCCGCCGCATTCTTGAAGTCGCCGCTGCGGAACTGCTGCGAAGCCGCATTGAACGAATCGGTTTCGCCCGGCTGCACCTCGCCCTGGACGCCGTCCACCGTCTGTTGCTGCGGCTCGAATTTCTTCAGCCGCGTGTCCAGATCGGTGTAGTAGTCCTTCTGCTGCTTTTGCAGCGTGGTGAGCTGGTTGCCCATATCCTCGTTCTGCCCACGCAACGTCGCGACCTGCTGATTCAGCTGGTCGAGACGGTTGGACTGATCGAGGATCGTGCGCTGCGCGGCCGACAACTGGCTCGACAGGCTATCGGTCTTCGAACGCAGATCGAGAATGGCCTGGCGGGCCTGATCGTCGTCGAAGATGCCCGCATGCGCGGGCACAGCCGCGAAGGCCGTGCCTGCGACGCAGGCCGCTGCGGCAAACCGCAGCCAGGAGAAACGATGCGTCATTCGGCTCATCACCCGTTACTTACTGTTGGTACACGAGGTCGGCGCGGCGGTTTTGTGCCCACGACGATTCGTCATGACCGGTCAGCTTGCGGCTTTTCCTTGCCGAGGCTCACGGCTTCCATTTGCGAGTCCGCCACGCCCATCAGCGACAGCGAACGGCGCACAGCTTCAGCACGCTTCTGGCCGAGTGCCAGGTTGTACTCGCTGGTGCCGCGTTCGTCGGTGTTGCCCTGGATCAGGACGTGACGTTGCGGATGGCTCTTCAGGTATTGCGCGTGTTGTTGCAGCAGCGACTGATAGTCGTCCTTGACCGAGTAGCTGTCGAAGTCGAAGTAGATGCTGCGCTTGGCGAGCGGGCTGTTCGGATCGTTCAGCGGGTCGACGTTGACCTGTGCGACATCGTTCGGGTTCGGTTGCGTCGAAACTGCACCGCCCTTGTTGGCGTTTTCGTCGAGCTTGACGCCCGAGTGACACGCGGCCAGCGCGCCGACCATCAATACGGCAAATGCGAAACGAAGTTTGGACATCATTTTGGTTACTCTCCTTGTGTTATTGCATCAACGTTATTGCATAAACGGGCCCCAGGACGGCTCGCGTACGCTGCCGCCCTGAACGGACAGGACCTGCCGAGTGCGACCGTCGGTCGATACTGCGGCCAACACGCCACGGCCGTTCACCTGTGTGGCGTAAAGAATGTACTGACCGTTCGCCGCGAAGCTCGGCGATTCGTCATGTGTCGTGTCCGTCAGGCCCGTGGCCGTGTCTGCCTTGCAGGTCCTGGATATACAGCTTGAACCCGCCGCCGACGCGCGAGATATAAGCAAGCTGCTTGCCGTCCGGGCTGACGCGCGGGCTGGTGTTGTAGCTGCCCGTGAACGTGACGCGCTGCGCGGCGCCGGCGTTTTCGCCCTGGGCCGGCATCTTGTAGATCTGCGGTGCGCCGCCACGGTCGCTGGTGAAATAGATCGACTGGCCGTCAGGAGAGAAGGCCGGCTCGGTGTCGATCGAGCTGCCTTGCGTGAGGCGGCGCAAGCCGCTGCCGTCCGCATTGACCGCGAAAATCTGCGTGTTGCCGGTGCGCGAAAGCGCGACGGCCAGCGTGCGTCCATCCGGCGACCACGCCGGCGCGCTGTTGTTGCCCTTCTGGTCCGATACGACCACGCGACGGCCCGTAGGCAGGTCGTGGATATAGACGATCGGCTTCTTCTTTTCGAACGAAACGTAAGCGACCTTGGTGCCGTCAGGCGACCATGCCGGCGAGATGATCGGCTCGGGGCTCGACAGCGCGATGTGCGCGTCCTGGCCGTCCGAATCGGAGATCTGCAACTGATAACGGCCGCCGGTCTTGATGACGTACGACAGGCGCGTGGCGAACACGCCGCGGCCGCCCATCAGCTTCGCGTAGATGTAGTCCGCGACCTTGTGCGCGCTCATGCGCAAGCCGCTTTCCGGGCTCACCAGCACGAGGCCGCCAAGGCTTTCGCCCTTGACGGTGTCGTACAGTTTGAAGCGCACTTCGTACTGGCCGTTCGGCAGGCGGTTCACGCTGCCCGACACGAACGCGTTGGCGCCCTTGGCCTTCCAGCTGCCGAGGTCGACGGAATCGGTTTCGGACACCGGCGTGCCGCCCGCGTCGATATTCGTGAATTTGCCGCTGCGCTGCAGATCCTGACGCACGATCGTGCTGACCTGCTGCGGCGAATTCGCCTCATTGGCGAAATTCGCCGTGGCGATCGGAAACTGGGTGGACCCGACGCCCGTCACGAGTACGTTGAGTTGCGCGTTGGCGGCGCCGCCAACGGCGATCAGGCACGACGCTACAAGTGTCCGCAGGCCTAGCTTGGTCATCAAACTCATGCTGTATGGTTTCCCCAAAAAACGGTTTTACTAACACTTCACGACAGCAGACAGACCCGAAAACAACTAATTCGTTCCCGAGCGCGCCGCGCTGGGCGGGGCGCGGTGTCTGCTGTCAACTGACTGTCAAACTTGCTGCAATCAACCTGCCGGGCGCAACGTGATCAGGAAGCTGGTCGGCGTCTTGCCGTTGATATCCTGAGGCATCGGATCGGTGCGCTGGACCGCCCGCAGTGCTGCATCGTCCCACGCTGCGTTGCCGCTGCTGCGCGAGATCGGTTGCGTCCAGCAAGCGTGCCCGTCGGCGAGCAGCGCACGGAGATGACGGTCTCGAGACCTGCCGTTTCGCCGCCCCACGAGATGTTCGGGCGCACCGCGCGACGCACCTTGTCCGCGTAACCCGGCGACGTCGCCGTGCCACCCGAGCCGCTACCCGTGCCGCTCTTCGCCAGCCCATTGCCGCTCGAGCTCGTCCGCCACCCGCCTGCCCCTGCATCTGCGCGAGCCGCGCGCGGCGTTCCGCATCGAGCTTCTTGGCTTGCGCCGCAGCATCGGCCTGAGCCTTGGCTTTCGCCGCCTTCTGCGCGTCGGCCTTCTTCTGCGCGTCAGCTTCGGCCTGCTTTTGCTGCTGCTTCCTGCTGCTGTTCTTTCAACTGTTGCTGCTTTTGCTGCTCGGCCAGTTGCTGCTGCTTCAGCTTCTCGGCCTGCTGCTGTTGCTGTTGTTGCAACTGTTTCTGCTTGGCCTGCCGCGGCTTTTTGCGCGGCGAGCTGCGCAGCCTGATCGGCCGCCAGTTGCTGCTGACGCTTCGCCTCGGCTTCCTGCTGGGCCTGCAGCTTCTGCTGACGCTGCTGCTCAGCCAGTTGCGCCTGACGCGCCGCTTCCTGCTGCTGGCGTTTCTTTTCCTGCAACGCGATGTCGGCCTGTTCGTCGCGGCACCGGCGGGGCAGGGGCGACCGGCGCGGGCGGCGGCGGAGACGGGACGCGGGATGGCCGTGTCGGGCACCTCGGTCCACAACTCGGCTTCCGCGCCTGCGGGCGTGCTGTTTTGCCACTGAATGCCGTGATACAGGAAGAACCCGAGCAGCGCGTGCATCACCAGCGGCGAACGCAAAGGCTCGCCCGGTGCCGCGTTCACGCGGCGGCTGGAGCGGGTATTCGGAATTCTTGCGGATCATTGCGATTTGACGAGCAATCCAACGCGCTTGACGCCCCGCGCTTTCAGCTCGGACATCACGTTCATCACGACTTCGTACTTCACGGTCTTGTCGGCGGCGATCACGACCGGCTGATCGGGATGCGATTGCGCGCGGTCGGCAATGAAGCCGTTCAGGTCGGCCTTCGTCATGTCTTCCTGCTGCTGCGCGCCGGCGTCGTCCTTGTATTTGACGCTCATGTTGCCGTCCGCGCGAATGTTGACGATGACGGGCGGCGTTTGCTGCTGCGGCGCGGCGCCGCCGACGGTCGGCAGATTGACGATCGACGGGGCGACGAGCGGCGCGGTCACCATGAAGATCACGAGCAGCACGAGCATCACGTCGATGTACGGCACGACGTTGATGTCGGCCATCGCGCGGCGCTGACGCGAGCCGCGCATGCTGGAGGAACGAGAGCCTGCCATCGTGGACTCCTTACTGTGCCTGGCGCTGCAGAATGTTCGAGAACTCTTCGATGAAGGTCTCGAAGCGGATCGCCAGACGGTCGATGTCGTGCGCGTAGCGGTTGTAGGCGACCACGGCCGGAATCGCCGCGAACAGGCCGATTGCGGTGGCGGTCAGCGCTTCGGCAATACCCGGCGCGACGTTCGCAAGCGTAGCCTGCTGCACGTTGGCGAGGCCGCGGAACGCATTCATGATCCCCCACACCGTGCCGAACAGACCGATATACGGGCTGACCGAGCCGACCGACGCGAGAAACGCGAGATTGGCTTCGAGCACGTCCATTTCGCGCTGGAACGCGGCGCGCATGGCACGGCGTGCGCCGTCGAGAATCGCGCCCGGATCGTTCAGGCGCTTCTCTTTGCCCTTCAGGAATTCGCGCATGCCGGACTCGAAAATCCGTTCCAGCGCGCCGATCGTATGGCGGTTGTTCGCGGCGCTTTGATAAAGCGCCTGCAGGTCGCCGCCCGACCAGAAATCGCGTTCGAAGCGTTCAGTTTGCGCGCGCGCCCGGCGGATCGCAAACCACTTGCGGAAGATGAAAGTCCACGACAGCAGCGACAGCAGCAGCAGCAGCGCCATGACGGCCTGCGCCAGCAGGCTCGCATTGAGTACTAGAGAAACGATCGACAGATCTTGTGTAGTGTTCATAAAGGTTCGTTTTAACGTCCCGGAAGGGGGCGTCCGGCTGCAAGGTCACTCGAAGCTTGCCGTGAGCAAAACGGAAGCATCGGCGATATCTGCAAGCCGAACCATGCTTTGTGTTGCTTGATCGATACGAGTTCACTGGCCCCGTAACAACGGGGTTCAGTCGTTGTTCGTTGACACGCCGCGTCGCTGACGATCCGGTCCGCGCCGCAAAGCGGCGAGAACCGGTGGAGGAATCGCGGCCGGGCGCAGCGCGATGCGGTCGACACAGCCAACCCGGATCGCGCCTGTAGCAAGCAGCGTGCCGTCGCGCCACGCTTCCTGCGTGAAATCCACCGAAGCCCGGCCAAGACGCTCGATCCGGCTGACAATTTTGACGATGTCGTCAAGCCGGGCCGGCGCCCGATAGTCGACCGCGGTGCGCGTACGATGAAAATTGCGCCCGTTTCGTCCGCCAGCCGGTTCTGGTCGACGCCGCACGCGCGCAGCCATTCGGTGCGCGCCCGTTCAAAAAATTTCAGGTAGTTCGCGTAAAACACGATGCCGCCGGCGTCGGTATCTTCGTAGTACACGCGGATTGGCCACGTGTACGCCGATTTCCGTGCCGGGCTGGCTGGTCGACATATTCATGCGGCGCATTTTACCGGAACGCACACCCCGCGGTCTGTTTCAAATGTGCGCTGCGCCCGGCGGGCCTGAGCGGCGCTTTCAGCCGCGATGAATGGCCAATCCGGCGAACGATTGAGCCACCGGCATCAGCTCGATCGTGTTGATGTTGACGTGGGCCGGCCGGGTGGCGATCCAGTAGATCGAGTCGGCGATATCTTCGGCCGTCAGCGGCTGGACGTTCTCGTAGACGTTGGCCGCTTTTTCGTCGTCGCCGCGGAAGCGCACGTTCGAGAATTCGGTGCCGCCGCACAGGCCCGGCTCGATGTCGGTGACGCGCAGCGCGGTGCCGGCCAGATCGGCGCGCAGGTTCAGGCTGAACTGGCGCACGAACGCCTTGGTGGCGCCGTAGACGTTGCCGCCCGCATACGGCCAGCGGCCGGCCACCGAGCCCAGGTTGAAAACGTGCCCGCGATTGCGCTCGACCATGCCCGGCAGCAGCGCGTGCGTGACCTGCACGAGGCCCGTGCAGTTGGTCTCGATCATGGTGTTCCATTCGTCGAGGCTCGCCTTTTGCGCCGGTTCGACGCCGAGCGCGAGGCCGGCGTTGTTGACGAGCACGTCGATCGCGGCGAAATCGGCCGGCAGCGCGGCCGGTACGGCTTCGACGGCGGCGCGGTCGCGCACGTCGAGTTCATACGGCAGAAGCGCGTCGCCGAGTTCGTCGGCGAGTGCTTGCAGGCGGTCTTTGCGGCGCGCGGTGGCGACGACGCGATGGCCGCCCTTGACGAAAGCGCGAGCGATAGCGGCGCCGAATCCCGCGGACGCTCCGGTGACGAACACGATCATTGCAGTTCCCTGGTCGGTGAGAGAGAAAGGCCCCAAGCCTACTTCCAATGCCGCGCTGCGGCAAGGATGAACCAGCCGCACGAGCGGCTCGTGGCAGGGGCATGCAGCGCGATCGCGGCGCGCTTTTCGTCCGATGTTTGCGCGCCGCGCGCACGGCGCGATGCGGCTGGCGCGCGGCGCTGGCTGCGACGGCGCCCGCGAGCCGGTTGCCTATTCGATCCTCTTCCAATAAACTAACGCGCTCACCCTGCGTGACTGGCGATAGAACCGATTCAAGCAATCGGATTCAAGGTGGAACAACCCACCGTGAAGCGCAGGGTGCCGTTTTGCCGTTCGCCTGGGCAGCCGTGATCCGCGCGCATTTATCTGCGCTGACGGTGGCTGTCCTGCCTCGCGTGTGCGGCGACTCTCCAATCCGCCACGTCAGGGCTGGCCCAGCCGCCAGCAGCGCTGCGTACCCTCTACGCAAGATTCGGCGCACGATCCGGTCAACCTGAACACACTCAACGGAATCCGTATGTTTGACAGAGCCCAAAGCACCATCGCCAACGTCGATCCTGAACTCTGGAAGGTCATCGAGCAGGAAAACCGCCGTCAGGAAGAGCACATCGAACTGATCGCGTCGGAAAACTACACGAGCCCGGCCGTGATGGCTGCGCAAGGCTCGCAACTCACCAACAAGTACGCCGAAGGGTATCCGGGCAAGCGCTATTACGGCGGCTGCGAATACGTCGACGTCGCCGAGCAACTGGCGATCGACCGCGTGAAGCAACTGTTCGGCGCCGAAGCCGCCAACGTGCAGCCGAACTCCGGCTCGCAGGCTAACCAGGGCGTGTTCTTCGCGATGCTCAAGCCGGGCGACACGATCATGGGCATGAGCCTCGCGCACGGCGGTCACCTGACGCACGGTTCGCCGGTCAACATGTCGGGCAAGTGGTTCAACGTGGTGAGCTACGGCCTGAACGAAGCCGAAGACATCGACTACGAAGCCGCTGAGAAGCTGGCTCAGGAACACAAGCCGAAGCTGATCGTGGCGGGCGCTTCCGCATTTGCGCTGCGCATCGATTTCGAACGTCTGTCGAAGATCGCCAAGTCGGTCGGCGCGTACTTCATGGTCGACATGGCGCACTACGCCGGCCTGATCGCCGCGGGCGTCTATCCGAACCCGGTGCCGTTCGCCGATTTCGTCACCACCACCACGCACAAGAGCCTGCGCGGCCCGCGCGGCGGCGTGATCCTGATGAAGGCCGAGTTCGAGAAGCAGATCAACTCGGCCATTTTCCCGGGCATTCAGGGTGGTCCGCTGATGCACGTGATCGCCGGTAAGGCCGTCGCGTTCAAGGAAGCGCTGTCGCCGGAATTCAAGGACGTATCAGCAACAAGTGGTCGAAAACGCGCGCGTGCTGGCTGAAACGCTGGTCAAGCGCGGTCTGCGCATCGTGTCGGGCCGCACCGAAAGCCACGTGATGCTGGTCGACCTGCGCGCGAAGAAGATCACCGGCAAGGCAGCGGAAGCTGCGCTCGGCGCGGCGCACATCACCGTCAACAAGAACGCGATTCCGAACGATCCGGAAAAGCCGTTCGTGACGAGCGGCGTGCGTCTCGGCTCGCCGGCCATGACCACGCGCGGCTTTGGCGTGAAGGAAGCCGAGCAGGTGGGTAACCTGATCGCCGACGTGCTGGACAACCCGGAAGACACAGCCACGATCGAACGTGTGCGTGCGCAGGTCGCCGAGCTGACCCAGCGTTTCCCGGTCTACCGCTAAGCCGCCATGCACTGCCCCTTCTGCCGTCACGCCGATACGCAGGTTGTGGATTCGCGCGTATCCGAAGACGGCGCGACGATTCGCCGGCGCCGCCGCTGCCCGGCCTGCGACAAACGTTTCACGACGTATGAGCGGGTCGAGCTGGCGTTGCCGTCGGTCGTCAAGAAGGATGGCAGCCGCACGGAATTCGACCGCCGCAAGATTGTCGCGAGCATGCAACTGGCGCTGCGCAAGCGCCCAGTTGCGGCAGACGCGATCGACGCGGCGGTTGCCCGCATCGAGTATCAGTTGCTCGGCAGCGGTGAGCGCGAGGTGCGCAGCGAGCGCCTCGGCGAACTCGTGATGAACGAGTTGCGCGCGCTCGACACCATTGCCTACGTGCGTTTCGCATCCGTCTACCGGCGCTTTGAAGACGTCTCCGAATTCGAAGACGTGATCGAAGAATTTCGCCGCGCCTCTTCTCCTCCCAAGCCTGCCCGCAAGCGCTGATTGTGGCCGCGCGTCGTCGTCGCTGCGCGAGCGTCCGTTGTTCTTCGCGTTGTTTCGCGCATCTGCCTCTCCCGCTGCCGTTATGGTCCATCGCGTGAATTTTTGCGCGGGATAGCGTCCTGAATGCCACCTGGCCATTCGGCCGATTGTCGAGTCGTTTCGCAAATCGCTAGATTGGCTGCATTCTTCGAAACGATCAGGGATGCAGATGAAATGCGATGCCGCTTGCCGGCCGTCTGATGCGCGGCTTCACGCTTGTCGAAACGCTGAGCCGTGGTTGCGCTGCTGGCGGTGATTGCGGTGATGGCGACGCCGTCGTTCGTCGCGTGGCATGTGCGCGATCAGGTCGATGCACGCGCGAGGGCGCTTGTCTCGACCTTGGCCTTTGCGCGCAGCGAGGCATTGCGGCGCGGCTCGCGTGTCACGTATGCCGGATCGATGCGGCGCGGCATTGTCTTGCGCGCGGGCCAGCCATGTGCGCAACGGCGTTACCGACTGGTCGTGCGGCTGGGCCGTATTGGCCGAGCGGGCGGGCACGCTTTCGCTGCTGCGCGCGCAACCGCTGCTCGCGGCAGTGAGCATTGCCGGGGTGCAGACGAATCTGACTTTCACGCCGCCCGCCGGCCAGCTGATCGGCACCTTTCGTAGTTTCGATATCGCGCCGCGCGTGCCGTCCAAAGCGACACGAGGGGCCAAGTGGCGACGCTGCATCCGTATCGCGGCGGGCGGTCGCGCGCGGATGTCCGAAGGCGCGTGCGGAGCGGCGTCATGAAGCGATATTCGTCGAACTCGCGACGCATGTCGTTGCGCATCGAACGTCCGGAGGCAGCTCGCTGATCGAAGTCATGCTGGCTGTTGCGTTGATGGCGGTCACGGCGCTCGGGCTCATCGCCGGCCAATTGTGGACCGCGCGCGAAGCCCGCGCGATGGCAATGCGCGAGCAGGCAGCGTGGATCGCCGATTCGGTGGCGGAGGCGATGCGCACCCCCGCATCGGCCGATGCTCGCCGCGTCGGCAATGGAACGCGCGTGCAACTGCGCTTTTGCCGCATGGCGAGGCGTCCGTCGGTCGAAAGCGCTGGCGTCGGCCGTCGCGCGCGTGACGTGGACATCCGTCCGGGACATGCCGGCCAATGGGCGATGTCATCGACAAACCAGAGTCTTGCGGCGGCGTGGATGTTCCCGACCGGCACTTCATGCGTTGCGCTGGCGTTCACGAAATGACTGCGGCGCATCACTCCTTGCTCATGGTCATACGCTGGTCGAGTTGCTGATCGCAATGTCGCTGGGACTCGTGGTGACGGCCGGCGCCGTGTCGCTTTACTCGAGCCAGCGAACGGCGTTCGAGCGTGCGAGCAATGCGATGCAGAATCCGCGAAGCCGGGTTGACCGCGCTTGACGCTGATCGGCCAGCAATTGCAAATGGCCGGCTTCGTTCCCGCTGACTGTCGTGCAGTTACAACGGTCCTCCGCCATTGTCGGATGTTCGGGCGGCCGTCCGACGGGCGCTGACGACAGCCTTGCCTGCGAGACATTGTCCAGCCGTTCGGACGGCGTTGCAGTTCGCTACGTGGGAGACAGCGTGTCCACGTGGCCGTCCGCGACCGGGCAACGACCGATTGCCTCGGACAGGCCGTGACAGGCGAACAGTGCGGCGCTCGGCGGCGCAGGGTGCTGCATTGGTGGTCAACCGGTACTTTGCCAATGTCAGCGCCTCGACCGGGGAGCCCGAGCTTTATTGCGAAGGCAATGGCAAGCCGGGTTACCGCGCAGCCGCTGGTCGAAGGCGTCGAGCGCTACGGGTCAGGTACTGGCTCGGCCGACGGGCTTGAGCGCAGTAGACGCCTCGGCGTTAGCGGCCGATCAATGGGTCAAAGATCGTGGCCGTCGATCTTTGTGTGCTCGTTCGCGGCGCGCCGCAAGGGCAGCGTTCACGTTATGTCGATTGCGACGGCGTGAGCGTTCTCGGCGCCGACTTGCGTCCGCGGCAGGCGTTCTCGCGGCGAGTGGCGATACGCAATCACGCGGAGGGCTTTCTGTGACGGAGCGATCAAAACATTTCGATGCGATGCCGTGCGCGCGAAGAAATTTCCGAAGTCGCGGTGTGCCGCCAGGCGTTCGGGTATCCGCAGCGCACGGGTCGCATGCTGCGTGTTCGCCAGAGCGGTGTCGTGCTGCCGATCGTTCTGCTGATCTCAGCAATGATGCTGGCCACTCCAGCCGTATGGTTCGAAACATCGCTGGCGGCGGCGCGCTCGGCGACCAATGTGCGCGACTATTTGCAGGCCTTTCACGCTGCGGATTCGGCGCTGATCTCATGCGCCCGCAGCGTCATTGCGGCGGCTGGCGAAACGCTGCGCTGCACCGCCGCTTGCATCCGGCGAGCCGACGCAATGGAAACTCGAAAGCGCGTTCGAAGCGGGCGCTGTCGCACCTGTCGCGCAATGGCCCGGATCGGTGCGCGCGCCGCAATGTTTGATAGAACCGTGGCGTCTTGCCAATCGCGCCGATGCTCAGGCGTATTTGCTGACTTCACGCGGCTTCGGGCGCACCAAAGACTCGCAAGTCTGGCTGCAGATGGAGCTGGTGATCGACGGGTGAGACAGATCGAGCGTCATTGGCGGCGCGTCGCCGCCAGGCCATTTTGAGGGAGAGTGCATGACGAGGCCGCACACGTCCGCGTTCACGTTGCTCGAATTGATGATCACGCTGGCGATAGCTGCCACGCTGGCTGTGTTCGCCGTGCCCGCGTATCGCAGTCATGTGGCGCGAACCCATCGGATCGACGCGGCGTCCGCGCTGTATCGGGCAGCGCAATTCATCGAGGGAGCGGCAAGTGACGGCGCTGCCGGCGTTGCCGCCGGGTCTGGACCAGGCGCCGCAATTCGGCAGCGCCGATTTATCGCTTGCGCGTGCTGCCCGCGGACGACGCAAACGGTGGCTACTCGATAGAGGCGACGCCGGAACGAATCAGGTCCGATGCGTGACGACGCCTGCGGGATATTCACGCTCGATGCGACCGGGCCAGCGAGGCAATCGAAGTCCGGCAAAGGAAAGCAGTTCGACGCCGGCAAGCGGCGAGTGCTGGAATACGAGCTGACGACTGAAGTGCGCGCAGACCAGACCGCTCAAGCAGCTGCCGGCAAGCCACTACGATTCAGCTGACCCGGAACCCTCAATACCCGCTATCCACCGATTCCTCTTTGGCCCGAGGAGCAGCAGCAGCCTAGCCGGTGCCGCAGATTCGCGCTTCATCTGCTGCCAGATCCGATACGCTTCCCACGCGGCGAGCCCGAGGCTGCCCCATTTGAGTGCCGGCTTTGCGCCGGCGGCGACCGTGGCGCGCAGCGGCTTGGCGAGCAGCAGCGAAGCAATCGAGCTAATGAACGGATACTGTTTGAGCAGAGCGCCGATGCTTCCCGCGTTGAGAAAGCTCGCCTTTCGTCCGCTGCGCGTCGCGCATGCCGCCGAAGCCCGGCACGATGAATTTGAGCCAGCTGAAGTGCGTGACCGCCTGCCGCAATTCGATGGTTGCCTGAGCGAGTTCCATGCGCTCGACATCCGCGCGCACCAGCAGCAACTCCTTGCGCAGCGCTCGCAAGTGCGGCGCGCTCAGATCTTTGGCCTGGTGGCGTTTGTTGCGGAAGGCGGTATCGGAATGGCTTTGGCTCATGGCGTGTCGACGGCAGTGGAGGTAAGGTGGGACGGTCGGTCTAACGTGCAATGCAAATCGAATCGGCACGGCAAAGGCGCAGCAACTTCACAACCGCGGGCTCAGCAGCGCATCAAACGCACGCTGCGTCTTCCGCTTCAAGGTTTGCGAAACACGTCGCGGTCTTTCTCGAACTCGGCAATGGTGGCTTCGAACACCATCGGTGCATTGCGCAAGCCACTGCGCGCTTTCAGCGCACAAGCCAATGCCCGCAATGGCATAAACGGCGGTGATGCCGGCAAGCGCCTGCCACCGGTAGGTGTCCCAGAACGCAATGGCGATCAGCGCCGTCAGCGCGATCAGGGCCATCGTGGCGAGCATCATGGCTGCGAGGCCGAGGAACAGCACGCCGAGCAGACGGTCTTTTTCTTCGGCGAGTTCGATGCCGACCAGTTCCAGCCGCGTTTGCAGAATGGCAAACACGGAACCGATAATGCGGCGCAACGGACTATGTTCTCCGCGCTGCGATTGTGTTTCGATCGTCATGGCGTCATGGCTGTGGGCGTTGCGCGTGAAGGCCTAACCGGCGCTGAGACGAGCGCGCCAGGAAAAGCGGACCGGCCTGGCGTGCGCCGGTCAACTCGATTCGCTGGTGTGCCGGACGCGGATTCGCCCGGCGAGCGGCACCAGTGTTACTTGCGGTTGATCAGCAGACCCAGCAGCACGCCGGCACCCGCAGCAATGCCGATGGACGCCCACGGATGCTCATGCACGTAGTCGTCGGTAGCGCGGGCGGCCTTCTTGCCTTTTTCGACCACCACGACCTGAACGTCAGCCGCCTTTTCCTTAGCCTGCTTCAGGCGCGTAAGCGCCGTTTCACGCAGCTCCGAAGCGCGCTCGCCAGTGGCGCTCGCGGCCTGTTTCAGCAGATCTTCAGCGTCCGCGAGGACGGTTTTGATATCCGACATCAATCTCTCCTTGTTGACTTCCGACATTGACAGCTCCCCTTCGTCTCACGCCACGCGTGAATCGTAACCAAAGAAACGGCTGCTGGCGAGCGCAGTGCCCGGTTGATTCAAACGAACGCACGAACCGTTCCCGGCTGAAGCAAAGCCATAGAAACTGCCAGCTTGGCAGGCAATCGTGCAGCAAAGTTTGCTTATGATGGAGTTGATCTGTCCCGCAAAGTTTCCACTAAATCGGTGAAAATTACAAAAACGCATAAAGTAGTGACGCGATGTTCGTTCGCCGTGTACTGTCGCTCCCGTATGCTTTATTTTTGCGGGGCGTCTGCGGGCAAATGCTCGCGCGGGAAATCCGAACTACCTTCAAGGAGATGCACAATGAGTCTACGTCTTGGCGATATCGCGCCGGATTTCGAGCAGGAGTCGAGTGTCGGCCGCATCAAGTTTCACGAATGGCTGGGCGATAGTTGGGGCGTGCTGTTCTCGCACCCCGCTGACTTCACGCCGGTCTGCACGACCGAGCTCGGCCTGACCGCCAAGCTGGCCAGCGAGTTCGAAAAGCGCAATGTGAAGACGATCGCGTTGTCGGTCGACAGCGCCGAATCGCACAAGGAATGGATCAAGGACATCAACGAGACGCAGGCCGCCAACGTCGGCTTCCCGATTCTCGCCGACGGCGATCGCAAGGTCGCCGAGCTGTACGACATGATTCACCCGAACGCCAACGAGACGCTCACGGTCCGCTCGCTGTTCGTGATCGATCCGAAGAAGAAGGTGCGTCTGATCATCACGTATCCGGCCAGCACCGGCCGCAACTTCGACGAAGTGCTGCGCGTGATCGACTCGCTGCAACTCACCGACAACCATTCGGTCGCGACGCCCGGCAACTGGAAGCAGGGCGATGACGTGGTGATCGTCCCGTCGCTGAAGGACGAGGAAGTCATCAAGCAGAAATTCCCGAAGGGCTACAAGGCGCTGCGTCCGTATCTGCGCATGACGCCGCAGCCGAACAAGTAAGCGGCTGATGAGTCGCGCAAGCGCGCGAGTCGCGCGAGCTAGCAAGTCAGCGCGGCGTCGCAACGAAAAAGGCCGGTTCAGCATGAACCGGCCTTTTCATTTCACGTTCGACTTTGAACCAGCGTGCCTGTCGACCGAACGCAGCGCATCAGAAGCGCATCAGCGAACATCAGAAAAACGCCTGAATGCCCGTCTGCGCGCGCCCGAGAATCAGCGCGTGAATGTCGTGCGTGCCTTCATAGGTGTTCACGACTTCCAGATTCACCAGATGCCGCGCAATGCCGAACTCGTCCGAGATACCGTTGCCGCCGAGCATGTCGCGCGCGAGCCGCGCAATGTCCAGCGCCTTGCCGCATGAATTGCGCTTCATGATCGACGTGATTTCGACCGCCGCCGTGCCTTCGTCCTTCATGCGGCCAAGGCGCAGCACGCCTTGCAGGCCGAGCGTGATTTCGGTTTGCATGTCGGCGAGCTTCTTCTGGATCAACTGGTTCGCGGCGAGCGGCCGGCCGAACTGCTTGCGATCCAGCACGTACTGACGCGCGGTGTGCCAGCACGATTCGGCCGCGCCGAGCGCGCCCCACGCAATGCCGTAGCGCGCCGAGTTCAGGCACGTGAACGGACCGCGCAAGCCGCTGACATCCGGGAAGCGGTTTTCTTCCGGCACGAACACTTCGTCGAGCACGATCTCGCCGGTGATCGACGCGCGCAGACCCACCTTGCTATGGATGGTCGGCGCCGACAGCCCCTTCCAGCCCTTCTCGAGAATGAAGCCGCGGATCGAATCCTTGCCGTCTTCTTCGAGCTTCGCCCACACGACGAACACGTCGGCGATCGGCGAATTGGTGATCCACATTTTCGAGCCCGACAGCGAATAGCCGCCGTCGACTTTCTTCGCGCGCGTGATCATGCTGCCCGGATCGGAGCCGTGGTTCGGCTCGGTCAGGCCGAAGCAGCCGATCCATTCGCCGGTGGCGAGCTTCGGCAGGTACTTCTGCTTTTGCGCTTCGGAGCCGAATTCGTTGATCGGCACCATGACGAGCGACGACTGCACCGACATCATCGACCGGTAGCCGGAATCGACGCGCTCCACTTCACGCGCGATCAAGCCGTACGCCACGTAGTTCAGACCGGGGCCGCCGTATTGCTCGGGAATCGTCGGGCCGAGCAGGCCGAGTTCGCCCATCTCGCGGAAGATTTCGATGTCGGTCTTCTCGTGACGGAACGCTTCGAGCACGCGCGGCTGCAGCTTGTCCTGCGCGTAAGCGGCGGCGGCGTCGCGCACCATGCGTTCGTCTTCGGTGAGCTGCTGATCCAGCAGCAACGGGTCTTCCCAGTGAAACTGCGCGGCCTCGGCCATGACGTATCTCCTGATTCCTTGCTTGATCTGCTAAGCTTGACTTAAGTTCCGCTATGCGAAACAATGTTTTGCAAACCACGACCCGAGTGTATCACCACGATGACGCCAGCATCCACTCCCTCTGAACCGCTCGACGAGCGCAAATTCGTCGTCGCCCTTGCGCGCGGGCTGGACTTGCTGCGCGCGTTCAAGCCGGGCGAAACGATGCTCGGCAATCGCGATTTCGTCGAACGCACGGGGTTGCCGAAGGCGACCGTCAACCGTCTCGCCTACACGCTGACCGTGCTCGGCTATCTGCGTCTCGATGAAACGCTCGGCAAATATGCGCTCGATGCCGGCGTGCTGTCGCTGGGTTTTGCGCTGCTCTCGGGCACCGACACGCTCGAACTCGCGCGCCCGCATATGCGCACGTTCGCGCGCGAGGTGGGCGCGGCGGTGTCGCTCGGTTGCCGCGACGGGCTCGACATGATTTACCTGGAGACGATCCGCAGCGAGACCGCGCTGACGCTCGGGCTCGCCTCCGGCTCGAAACTGTCGATGCTGACCAGTTCGATGGGGCGCGCGTATCTGGCCGTGCAGCCGCTCGACGTGCGCGCCGCGTTGCTGGTCGAGCTGAAGAAGGCGGCGGGCAAGGAGGGCGCTGCGTTGGTTGCCGACGCCGAAAAGGAAATCGACGCGTTCGCCAGCGAACGCTGCTGCTATTCGTTCCGCGCGTGGCATGACGACGTGAACGCGGTCGCCGTGCCGTTTCGCGAGCCGCGCGAAGGGCGCTGGCTGGTGCTGAGTTGCAGCGGGCCGGCATCGTCGATGGGAGAGGAGGTGTTTCGGGAGAGTGTCGCGCCGCGGCTTGAAGGCGCTGGCGCGGCGGCTGGGCGATACGACCTGGATGAAGCAGCGGCCTGCACGACACGCGTGAGCCGCTGGCATTGCGCCCCGGCTCAAACCGCCCGATCGTGATAATGCGCGGTGAACAGCGGCCCTTGCACAAAGCGCACGTCGTACTGCTGCAAGCGCGACGAACTGCGCTTCATCCATCACGCGATTGAAAATCAGCGGAATCCGCAAACGGCTCGCATAGCCGACTAGCGGTTTCACCATCGCATCGCGCAACGCGACCGCCGCATCCATCTTGATGAAGTCGAGCCGCGCCGTTTCCGACACCGACAGAATCTGCCCCGCGTTCGACAGATTGCCCGCCACCTTGAAGCCATAGTGCTGATAGCTCTTGGTCAGATAGCCGAGAAAGGTCTTGTGCGCGACTGCCGCCGCCGGCAACTCGATCACCACCCGCGACGGGTTCAGTCCGAACGACACCAGCACGGTCGAGAAATGCCGTCCGTGGTCGTACTTCACGCTCTTCAGCAGACGCTCGTGCACGCGCAGAAACAGCAGCCCATGCCGCTGCGCGCCGAAGAAATTGATCGCGTGCAGCGCGCGTGACATGCGGTCGAGCGCGACCAGTTCCTGATCGTCGGCGATACGGTCGAACGGATCGAACACCTCGAACGGCGCGCGCGTCGAGACGCTGGGTGACGGCCTGAAAGCCGAGTTCATCGCCGAAACGATCCACGCCCTCGGCGCCCGACGACAGCGACTGCGCCAACGCATGCACGCTGATATCGAAGATCGGCTCATAGGCGCTGGCGAGTTCGATGCCTTCGAACCGCGCCAGCGCGATGTCGCCATGCACGCCTGTGTCCCATCGCCAGATGTTCGCCGAGAAACGGGTGATCGGCGGCGCGGGTGATGAGGTCGGGGATGGTCGGCGGAATCATGTAGGTATATGGATGGCGGTAGATGCGCGCTCGGCGCTGGCAACGCGACTTGGTTGCCGCATCCAATGATGGTAGCAGTCCGCACCGCGCGCACATGAACAAAATGCTCATAACGTTATCCGCCGAACGCTTGTCGCGGCGCGGCTCGCGAGCGAGTCGGTCAACGCTGCTTCAGGGTATACGTTAATTTCACTATTCGTAATTAGTTTTACTATACGTAAATTCGCGGTGCGGCTGCGATGGAGAGTTCGGATGCCGGACGCGTCGGTTTGCGATCGCTCCCGATGCGGGCACGCAAGACTGCGTCAGATGCGTCACCGGGCCCACGCGCCACATGTCCGAAACGCCCGCTCAGCAGCCGCGCCCGTCCATTGAACTGCGCGGCCACCCAATCAATCCGTCAGGATGAGGAGACTGCCTCATGAGCGCCAACCGGCCGCGCCGCCAGCGGCCCGCACGCCGACCACGTGATCGAAGTCGAGCGCGTGCTCGTCGACACGCATCAGCCCGGCATTCCAGTTGATGCTGCTCGCGCTCTGCGGGCTGTGCCTGCGTGATCGACGGCTTCGACGCGCAGGCGATGGGCTACGTCGCGCCGAGCGTGATCGGCGAATGGCATGTGTCGAAGGCGGCGCTCGGCCCGGTGTTCAGCGCCAGCCTGTTCGGCATGCTGCTGGGCGCGCTGGGACTGTCGGTGCTGGCTGACCGGATCGGGCGTCGTCCGGTGCTGATCGGCGCGACGTTTTTCTTCGCACTGTCCATGCTGGCCACGCCGTTCGTCGTCGACGATTCCCGCATTGATCGCGCTGCGCTTCATCACCGGTCTCGGCCTCGGCTGCATCATGCCGAACGCGATGGCGCTGGTCGGCGAGTTCTCGACCCCCGCGCATCGCGTCAAGCGCATGATGCTGGTGTCGTGCGGCTTCACGCTGGGCGCGGCGCTCGGCGGTTTTGTCAGCGCCGCGCTGATTCCGGCGTACGGCTGGCGCGCGGTGTTCTGGGTCGGCGGCGCGGTGCCGTTGCTGCTCGCGTTCGCGATGCTCGCCGCGTTGCCGGAGTCGCTGCAATTTCTCGTGCTCAAGGGACGCAGCGACAGCGCGTTGCGCTGGCTCGCGAAGTTCAACCCCACGTTGCCGATCAGACGCGAACACGCGTCTGTCGTGCGTGAAAAGGGCAACGGCGGCGCGCCGGTCGCCGAACTGTTCCGCGCGGGGCGCGGGCCGGTGACGCTGATTCTGTGGGCGATCAGCTTCATGAACCTGATCGATCTGTATTTCCTGTCGAACTGGCTGCCCACCGTGATGCGCGACGCCGGCTATTCGGCGGGTACGGCGGTGATCGTCGGCACGGTGTTGCAAACGGGCGGCGTGGTCGGCACCTTGCTGCTCGGCTGGTTTATCGAGCGTTTTGGTTTTGTGCGCGTGCTGTTCGTGTGTTTCGCGGCGCGGCGCTGGCGGTCGGCGACGATCGGTACGGTGGCGCAGCGTTGCCGTGGCTGCTGATCGTCGTGTTCGCGGGCGGCTTCTGCGTGGTCGGCGGGCAGCCGGCGGTCAACGCGCTGGCCGGCCACTTTTATCCGACTACGCTGCGCTCGACGGGCATCGGCTGGAGCCTGGGCATCGGCCGGATCGGCTCGGTGATCGGGCCGCTGTCGGCGGCCAACTGATCGCGATGAACTGGTCGAACGCTTCGCTGTTTCATGCGGCCGCCGTGCCGGTGCTGTGCTCCGCGTTGCTGGTGATCGCGCTGGCCGCGGCGACGCGGCCAGCGCGGCCAGCCCGTCCGAAACGCGGACCGCGTGAGATGAACAGGATCGAGTATCAACGGAGAACCTTGCATGGACACCGCAGACACGTAACCCGAACACCGCGAGCTCGCGGCTCGAAATCGAGCCGGGCTACCAGTCGGGATTCGCCAACGAATTCGCGACGGAGGCGCTGCCGGGCGCGCTTGCCCGAAGGCCGCAATTCGCCGCAACGCGCGGCCTATGGGCTGTACGCCGAGCAGATTGTCGGGCACCGCGTTCACCGCGCCGCGCGGCCATAACCGCCGCTCGTGGCTGTACCGGATTCGTCCGGCGGCGGTGCATCAGCCGTTCACGCTATTGCCTTCGGAGCGGCTCGTCGCGAATTTCGCCGACGTGCCGCCGACGCCGCCGAACCAGCTGCGCTGGGACGCGTTGCCGATGCCGACCGAGCCCACCGATTTCATCGACGGCTGGGTGACGATGGCGGGCAATGGCGCGGCGGAAGCGATGAACGGCTGCGCGATTCATCTGTACGCGGCGAACCGCTCGATGAAAGACCGCTTCTTCTACAGCGCCGACGGCGAACTGCTGATCGTGCCGCAGGAAGGGCGCCTGCGATATCGCCACCGAAATGGGCGTGCTCGAACGTCGCGCCGTTCGAAATCGCGGTGATTCCGCGCGGCGTGCGCTTCGCGGTGAGCCTGCCGGATGGCACGGCGCGCGGCTATATCTGCGAGAACTTCGGCGCGCTGCTGCGCTTGCCGGACCTCGGGCCGATCGGCTCGAACGGCCTCGCCAATCCGCGCGACTTCCTCACGCCGCACGCCGCCTACGAAGACCGCGAAGGCGACTTCGAACTCGTCGCGAAGATGAACGGCAATCTGTGGCGCGCGGACATCGGCCATTCGCCGCTCGACGTGGTCGCGTGGCACGGCAACTACGCGCCGTACAAATACGACTTGCGCCGCTTCAACACGATCGGCTCGATCAGCTTCGACCATCCCGATCCGTCGATTTTCCTGGTGCTGCAATCGCAAAGCGACACGCCGGGCGTCGACACGATCGACTTCGTGATCTTCCCGCCGCGCTGGCTCGCCGCCGAAGATACGTTCCGCCCGCCCTGGTTCCATCGCAATGTCGCGAGCGAGTTCATGGGCCTCGTGCACGGCGTGTACGACGCGAAGGCCGAGGGCTTCGTGCCGGGCGGCGCGAGTCTGCACAACTGCATGTCGGGTCATGGGCCGGACGCGGACACGTTCGAGAAAGCGTCGCACAGCGATACGTCGACGCCGAAGAAAGTCGGCGACACGATGGCCTTCATGTTCGAAACGCGCACGCTGATCAAGCCGACCCGCTTCGCGCTCGAAACCGCGCAATTGCAGGCGCATTACTACGAGTGCTGGCAAGGTCTCAAGAAACATTTCAACCCGGAGCAACGATGAACGCATTGAGCGATCTTCAGGCGACGCTCGATCCGTCGCGCAAGAGCTGGGTCGAATCGGCCAACGATTCGACTAACGATTTTTCGATTCAGAACCTGCCGTTCGGCGTTTTCAGCGACACGACAGAACGACGCGCGCCGAGTGGGCGTGGCGATCGGCGATCAGATCGTCGATCTGGCGGCGTCTGCAAGCGGCCGGCTTGCTGAAGCTGTCGCTGTCGTCGTCAAAGACCGGCGTTTTTGCGCGCGACACGCTGAACGATTTCATCGCGCTCGGCCGCGATGCATGGCGCAGCGTGCGCGTTCAGCTGAGCACGCTGCTGGCGCGCGACACCGCGACCTTGCGCGACGACGCCGCGTTGCGCTCGAAGGCGCTCGTTCGCCAGGCCGACGCGAAGCTGCACCTGCCGGTGCAGATTCCGGGCTACACCGATTTCTATTCGTCGAAGGAGCACGCGACGAACGTCGGCTCGATGTTCCGCGATCCGAAGAATGCGCTGTTGCCGAACTGGTCGGAGATGCCGATCGGCTACAACGGACGCGCGTCGTCGGTGGTGGTGAGCGGCACGCCGGTGCGGCGGCCGAACGGTCAGTTGAAGCTGCCGGATCAGGAGCGTCCGGTGTTCGGCGCGTGCCGCAAGCTGGATATCGAACTGGAGACGGGCTTCGTGATCGGCGCGGGCAATGCGCTGGGCGAGCCGATTGCCTGCGCGGACGCCGAAGCGCATATCTTCGGCATGGTGCTGCTGAACGACTGGAGCGCGCGCGATATTCAGCAATGGGAATACGTGCCGCTTGGGCCGTTCAACGCGAAGACCTTCGCGACGACGATTTCGCCG
This sequence comes from uncultured beta proteobacterium, assembly GCA_963800185.1. Lineage (GTDB taxonomy): Bacteria > Pseudomonadota > Gammaproteobacteria > Burkholderiales > Burkholderiaceae > Paraburkholderia. The sequence goes on from CAWCZW010000003.1 coordinate 154,007, forward strand.
TGGATCGTCACGCTCGACGCGCTCGAACCGTTCCGCGTCGCGCAGCCGGCGCAGGAGCCGCAGCCGCTGGCGTATCTGCGTCACGACGGGCAAGCACGCGTTCGATATCACGCTGGAAGTGACCTTGCGTCCGCAGCAGGCGAAGCAGGCGAGCACGATCGCGCGGACCAACTTCAGGCATATGTACTGGACGATGGCGCAGCAGCTCGCGCATCACACGGTGTCGGGCTGCAATACGCGCGTGGGCGATCTGATGGGTTCGGGCACGATCAGCGGGCCGACGGAGGACTCGTTCGGCAGCTTGCTGGAACTGACGTGGAACGGCAAGAAGCCGCTGGAGTTGCAGCGAAGGCGGCACGCGCACGTTTCATCGAAGACGGCGACGAACTGACGCTTGCCGGCTGGTGCCAGGGCGACGGTTACCGCGTGGGCTTCGGGTTATGCGCAGGCGAGATCTTGCCCGCGTTGAAGTGACGGTGAAATCGCGCTGACCTGGCGCGGCGCTCACAAAAAAGGGGAGGCCACTGAAGCAGGCTTCCCCTTTTTATGGCAGGCGCGACGTGCGATTGCAATCCTGGATCTCACGCCTGCTCATACTTGAATCTGCATACACGTTCAGCCCGCCATTTCCACAACTGCGCGCCGCTTCTCCCACCAGACCGCAGCCAGAAACGCGAGCGCCGCCAGCCAGCAGCACGCCGACCATCGCGTCATTGCCCACCCGCTTCATCAACGCCCCGGCCACCAGCGGCCCGCCAAAACTGGCCGCGCTCCACGACGCGCCCACCAGCGAACTCGCCGACACCAGCGCGACGCCGCGAAAGCGCTCGCCGCACGCGACCAGCGACAACGTATAGATCGCCCCCGCTGCCGCGCCGAGCACATACAGCAACGGCCAGCATAGCCACGGCGACGCCGACCGCCCAAGGCAGAAACGGCAGCAGCGCCACGACCACCACGCCGCAACCGATATGCACACGCTCGCGCCCGAGCCGGTCCGCGAGCCAGCCGATCGGAAACTGCATCGTCGTATCGCCGAGCAGCAGCGCCGACGCGAACAGCACCGCCACCTCGCTCGTGATGCCATGCGACATCGCGAACAGCGGCAGCAGCGACAGCGCAATCGTGTCGAACAGCGCGAAGAAGCCGGTGCCGATCACGAGCGCCGGCATCTGCGGCAACACGTGGCGCCAGCTGCCGTGCGCCGCGTGTTCATCCTCGTGATGCGTGCGGCGTGGTGCGGATCGTGGCGAGCATCGGCAACGCCAGCAGAAAGATCGCGCCGCACAACAGAAAGCGCCAATGCGTGAAGCCGGCGATCTGGCTCACCAGCACCGGCCCCGACATCTGGAACAGCGTGAAGTTGGTCGCGTAGATCGCGATCACGCGGCCGCGCGAGGCGTCGTCGGCAAGCTGGTTGACCCAGGCCTCGCCGATCGTGAAGAGCAGCATCAACGCCGCGCCGCACAGCAGCCGCAACACCGCCCATAGCCACAGGTTCGACGTGAGTTGCATCAGCGCGGTGGCGAACGCGACGACCAGCACCGCGCCGACAATCACCTGGCGGCCGCCGAAGCGCGCCGCGATCCAGCCGGCCAGCGGCACGATGATGAGACCGCCGCCCGCTTGCGCGGCGGTCAGCAGGCCGACGACGTCGGTGCCATAGCCGGCTTGCGTCAGCGCGAGAGCGGTGAGAGGAAGCGTCGCGCCGCTGCCGAGTCCGACGACGGCGACACTGAGGATCAGCGCGAGGAAATCGCGGGTGAGGATGACTTTCATCGGCCGGGATGCTACTACGGGCCGCTGGCGATGCCGTTCGCCACGCTTTATCGCACTGCGCTATTAACCCGCCACCGCCATCCGCTGCGCACGCCGGTCGATCGATACCGACCACAGCGTCAGCACCAGCGCGCCGATCGACGTCGCCACGCCGACCCAAGGCAGCGTGGTCAGCGGCGCGCCCGCGCCGATCGCCATGCCGCCGAGCCACGCGCCGGTCGCATTGCCGAGGTTGAACGCGCCCTGGTTCAGCGTCGAGGCCAGATTCGGCGCATGACTCGCCCGGTCGACGATCAGCATTTGCAGCGGCGGCACGATCGCGAAGGCCAGAATGCCCCACACGAAGATCGTGATCATCGCGGGAATCTCGGCGTGCATCGTGCCGGCGAAGATCGTCAGGATCACGACGATCGCCAGCAGAAACGCCACCAGCGACGGCATCAGCCGCCAGTCGGCCAGCTTGCCGCCGAGCGTGCTGCCCACCGTCAGGCCGAGGCCGAACAGCAGCAGCACCATCGTGACCGCATGCGGCGTGAAGCCGGTCACGTCTTCGAGAATCGGCGTGATGTAGGTGAAGGTCGAAAAGAGACTGGCCGACGCCAGCACGCTGATGCCGAGCACCATCAGCACTTGCGGGTTCTTCAGCACGCTGAATTCGCGGACAAGGCTCGCTTTCTGCATCTCGATCTTCGCCGGCAGGCACACGGCGAGCGCGGCCGCCGCGACGATGCCGATGCCGGTCACCGCCCAGAACGTCGCGCGCCAGCCGACCGCCTGGCCGAGCGCGGTGCCGAGCGGCACGCCCAGCACGTTGGCGAGCGTCAGGCCGGTGAACATCAGCGCGATGGCCTGCGCGCGGCGGTTCGGCGCGACCAGCCCGGCCGCCACCACCGAGCCGATACCGAAGAACGCGCCATGGCAGAACGCCGTGACGATGCGCGCGGCCATCAGCACCGCGTAACCCGGCGCCACCGCGCACAGCAGATTGCCGACGATGAACACGCCGATCAGGCTCATCAACGCTTTCTTGCGCGGCATGTTGGCGACCGCGATCGCCACGATCGGCGCGCCGATCGTGACGCCGAGCGCATAGGCCGACACCAGCATGCCGGCAGCCGGAATCGAAACGGACAGATCGCGCGCGACATCGGGCAGCAGCCCCATGATCACGAATTCGGTGGTACCGATTCCAAACGCGGCAACGGCAAGGGCGAGCAGGGGTAAAGGCATGGTGGCGGAGCGTGAATCAGCACGACGAGGAGCGCCGTGCGGCCGACGCGCGTTTTCGGGGCGAGAACGCCGGCGCCGGGCAAGGGGAAAGCAGTAGGGGATTCTACCTAAGTCAAATCGGTGCGTGCTGATTCGTAAGGCAATTGTTGTTTTTTGCTGAAAACGCGCTGCGCGAGCTCTTACGAAGTGGGGCCTCAGGCCTCGACGCATCAAGAGCGTTCAGCGTTTCGTGCGCGGCCCAGCCTGCAACGGATCGCCATGACGGCCCGCGCCCCGGGCAAAATCCGCCGCCCCGGCGACGCCTTCGTCGAACACCGCCTGATAGCCGCCGCGCCTTCGCGTCGCAGCGCGTCGGCGAGATCGTCGAGCGGACTGTTTTCCAGCGCGGAGCGGCGATCGGCGAGCAGCGCCGCCTGCGGAAACGCCGCAAGCTCCGCGGCCAGCTGCTCGGCGGCTGCGCGGGCGGACCCTTTCGGCACGACGCGGTTCGCCAGCCCGAAGTCGAGCGCTTCCTGCGCGCTCACCGCGCGTCCGGTCAGAATCAGATCCAGCGCTCGCGACAACCCGATCAGACGCGGCAGGCGGATCGATGCCGCCGTCGATCAGCGGAATGCCGACGCGCCGGCAGAACACGCCCAGCACCGCGTCTTCTTCGACCACCCGCAGGTCGCACATGGCGGCCAGTTCCAGCCCGCCTGCCACCGCATAGCCGGCAATCGCGGCGATCACAGGCTTGCTGAAGCTCATCCGCGTGGGTCCCATCGGGCCTGGGCCGCTGCCGTCGGCGTGCAGTTCGTTGCGGCGGGTGTCGTCGGCAAGCGCGCTCAGATCCGCGCCCGCGCAAAACGTGCCGCCCGCGCCGAACAGCACCGCCGCGCGCCACGCGGGCTCCGCTCTCGAAGCGGCCGAACGCGGCGCTCAACGCCTGCGCCGGCAGACGGTCCACCGCATTTCGCCGCGCCGGACGCTCAAGGACGATCGTCGCCACGCCGATATCCTCGTTAGATTCAATGCGCACGTATTCATTGAAATTTTGGGTGAGTATCATCGTTGGGTCCGTGGAGGTCGGTATCCGCGAGCGCGCTTATCCCGCGTGCCCGCGCGAGGTGCCGATGCAGGGTAATTAATAGAGTGGCTCGTCATGCTTCTTTCACAATCGGCTCGTAGCGTTAGCGCTCTATTCACACGCTGGCGTTTTTTCGCCGGCTTATCGAGCCTGCCTTTGCCCTTGTCCAATTCATCGTCAGCCGCGCGCGCCGGGATGTGCCGAAACAGTCTGGATCGTGCCCCTGCACGAACATCCATGGTACGACCACGTGCGCCTGAAGCGCGTCTTCGTCACCGACGGCACGCGCCATCAGGTCGTGCTGGTCGACGTGCGCAAACTGCTCGCCTGCGCGGATCGCGATAACACCGATTACGTGCTGAGGCCCGTCGCCGAATGGCATTCGGGCAAGGTGCGCGGCATCCGCGAGTTTCTCGATCCGGACAGCCCGCGCGTTCCGCAGATGCCGTACGTGACGATCTCGACCCGCCGCGCGCCGGGTTTGCTCGGCTGGCTGGGTCTGGAGCGCGAAGGCGTGGTGGCGTTTCGCAACGGTCAGCATCGCGCGCGCTATCTCGCCGATGCGGGCGCGCGCTGGTGTCCGGTGGAAGTGCACGAGCGCGAGGCCGCGTTGCTGCGCGAAATGTGCGGCGCAGCAGACGACGCCCGCACCGCGATTCGCGCTGTTCCATGGGCAAGGAAGGCGGCGCTTAAGCAGCCGCTACCATCCTTGTCGGCAATGCGGAAATCTGGAATCCGTCAGCGTTCCGCCGTGCGCATCAGCCCTGGCTCGCTGCGAGCACTGTGTTGCGCGGCGTGCCGGCCTGCCATGCCGCCACGTTATCGAGCGTGGTCTGCGCGATCTCGTTCATCGCCTCGCGGGTGAAGAACGCCTGGTGCGCGGTGACGATCACGTTCGGGAACATCAGCAGGCGCGCCAGCACGTCGTCCTGCAGCGGCAGATTCGAATGATCCTCGAAGAAGATGCCGCCTTCTTCCTCATACACGTCCAGCCCGAGATGGCCGAGCTGGCCGTCTTTCAACGCGCCGATCAGCGCATTGGCTTCGACGAGGCCGCCGCGCCCCGTGTTGACCAGCATCGCGCCGCGCTTCATCTTGGCGAGCGCGGGGCCGTCGATCAGATGGTAAGTGGACGGCAGCAGCGGGCAGTGCAGGCTGACCACGTCGGATTCGGCGAGCAGCGTGTCGAGCGGCACGTAGCGCGCGCCGAGCGCGAGCAGGTCGTCGGCGGGCGTGCCGGGATCGTGCGCGAGCACCTGCATGCCGAAGCCCGCCATGATCCGCCCGAACACGCGTCCGATCATGCCGGTGCCGATCACGCCCACCGTCTTGCCATGCAGATCGAAGCCGAGCAGTCCATGCAGCGAGAAATCGCCTTCACGGGTGCGCGCGACCGCGCGCGGCAAGCGCCGGTTCAACGCCAGAATCAGCCCGACCGCATGTTCGGCGACCGCATGCGGCGAATAGGCCGGCACCCGGACGACCGGCATGCCGAGACGTTCGGCGGCGGCGAGGTCGACGTGATTGAAGCCCGCCGAGCGCAGCGCGATCAGGCGCGTGCCGCCCGCATGGAGTTGCTCCAGCACGGCGGCGTCGACGTTGTCGTTGACGAACGGGCAGACCACTTCATAGCCGTGCGCGAGGATCGCCGTTTCGCTATCGAGGTGCGACTCCTGGAAATGCAGTTCGTAGCCGTGCGCGGCGTTGGCTTCGGTGAACGTGTCGCTGTCGTACTGGCGGCTGCTGAACAGGATCATGCGCATGGCGGGCTCCGGAGAAGACCTGGCGCGTCGAAAGCCGCAAACTCGTCACGCGGCACGCGGGCAGGTCAATGCAGTTCGGTGCTACTCGGTAGTTCAGTATATGGCACGCATTGCGTGGCTTACTGCATTGCGCAATGAGACACATCAATCGGATTGGCCTTTTACCCAAGCTCTTGTTTTGTGAAGTCGCCGGGCTGTAATGAAAATCATATTGACAGTCGTCCCGAACTACAATATTTATTAAAAAGCAGCCCACAAAGAGATGATTAGTCCTACTGCAAGAAACTGGCCATCGCAAGATTATGTCTTTTTCACGGCGTCAGACAACTTCGCGAGGAAAAAGTGACTGTCGAGCTAGCGGAAACATATTCCGGTTTCGTCACTGCGGCGCGGCGTAACTTCTTCTACGTCTATCCCGTCATTCCCCCTGCCATCAGCTTTCGTATCGCCGATTCGCGATATCCGGTTTAAGGCATTTGTTCAAAGAATTGTCCAGGCCAAATAGGCTGGAATGGATTCGTTCGCTTTTCAGAGCGATTTTTTTCAGCCTTCTACTAATAAACCGTCAATCGGCGAGCCAACATGATCGGTGAATTGCTGAGATCGCAACCGGAAATCGCGCTGTTTGCGAGCCTTGCAATTGGCTATTTCATTGGTTCGTTTCGTGTGGGGCCAATTCAGCTGGGCGGCGTGTGCGGCACGTTGATCGTGTCGCTGCTATTGGGGCAGACCGGCGCGCGCCTCGCGCCCGATCTGAAGAACATCGCGTTCGCGCTGTTCATTTTCGCGCTGGGCTTCACCGGCGGCCCGCAGTTCTTTGCCAACATCGGCCGTGGCTGGCGCTACGGCTTGCTGTCGGTGGTGGAGATCGTGTCGGTGCTGGTGCTGATCATGATCGCGGTGTTGGTGATGCGGCTCGATGCCGGCACCGCGGCCGGCCTGCTGGCCGGCGCGGCGACGGAGTCGGCGGTGATCGGCACGGCGTCCGAAGCGATCGGCAAGCTCGGCCTCGGCAGCACGCGAAACGTTGCGTCTGCAGGCCAATATCGTGACCGCGTACAGCGTGAGCTACCTGTTCGGCCTGATCACCATCGTGCTCTTCACCAGCCAGTTCGCGCCGCTGCTGTTGCGCGTCAATCTGCGCGAAGAAGCCGAGCGCGTGTGGCGCAAGCTCGGCGGCGACGGTGCGTTCGGCGAAGGCCAGCGGGCGGCGGCGCCTGCGCTGGTGGGCCGCGCGTTTCGCGTCGGCGCGGCGGCCGGGGCGACGGTTCAGGCGCTCGAACAGCAGCACGGTTTCAATCTCACCATCGAGCGCGTGCAGCGCGCCGGCGCGATCGTGCCGGCCGAGCCGCAACTGCAGCTCGCCGCCGACGACCTCATCCTCGTGGCCGGGCGGCGCGAGGCGGTGGTCGCTGCATCGGCCGGATCTCGGCGAAGAAGTGGACGGCGCCACGCTTCGGCCAGGTCATCGCCGAAAAGCTCGACGTCGTGTTGACGCGCGGCGACCTGCATGGCCGGACGATCGCCCAGGTGCGCGAGCAGGCGAAGCCGGAAAACGGACGCGGCGTCTACATCGCGGCCGTCACGCGGCTCGAAACCACGGTGCCCGCGCTGCCCGGCACCGAACTCAATCGCGGCGACGTGCTGACGCTGGTCGGCGCGAAGGCCGACGTCGAGCGCGGCGCGAAGCGCCTCGGCTACGTGCTGCCGCCGACCCAGAAAACCGACTTCGTCTATCTCGCGCTCGGCGTGCTGGTCGGGCATGGCGATCGGCCGGCTCGGCGGACGCATCGGCGGCGTGTCGATCGCGCTCGGCACGGGCGGCGGCTGTCTGCTGTCGGGCCTGCTGTTCGGCTGGATCCGCTCGCGCTATCCGCTGATCGGCTCGCTGCCTTCGGCGGCCGCGCAGATTCTCAAGGACTTCGGCCTTGCCACGTTCATCGCCGCGGTCGGTTTGTCGGCGGGACCGGACGCGATCAAGCTGGTGCGCGAATACGGTCTGGCGCTGCCGGTGGCCGGCATTCTGATGGTGCTCGTGCCCGGGCTTGCTGTCGCTGTGGATCGGCCACGTCTTTCTCAAGCTCGAAGCGCCCATGCTGCTCGGCGCGATTGCCGGCCAGCAATGCAGCACGCCGGCGATCAGCGCGCTCGTCGGCGTGACCGGCAATTCGACACCGGTGATCGGCTACACGATCACCTACGCACTCTCGAACATTCTGTTGCCGTTGATGGGGCCCGTCGTGGTCGGTCTCGCCGGCAAGTTCGGCTAGCGCGGCGCTGAGCATGGCCATGCAGCGTGCGAAGCGCGGACGCAGCATGCATCAGCACAACGCAAACGCGGGACGCGAAACCTCGCCGCACCGCCGTGTCATGCAGCATCCCAGTACTCAGTATCGCCAACTATTCAGCGAGGGCACGATGGACTGGCTACATAACATCTTTCACAAATCACCCGAGATTGCGCTGTTTCTGTCGCTCGCGGTCGGCTACTTCATCGGGCAGATCAACTTCGGCAAGTTCCAGCTGGGCGGCGTGGGCGGTTCGTTGCTGGCGGCGGTGGTGATCAGCCAGGCGGGCGTGACGATCGACAACGGCGTGAAGTCGGTGATGTTCGCCGTGTTCATCTACGCGGTCGGCTACGACTCCGGTCCGGGCTTCTTCAACTCGCTGAACCGCAAGACGCTGCGTGAGATCGCGATGGCGGTCTTTCTCGCGGTCTCGGCGCTGGTCACCGTGGTGATCTGCGCGAAGCTGTTCCATCTGAACAAGGGGCTCGCGGCCGGGCTCGCGGGCGGCGCGCTGACGCAGTCGGCGATCATCGGCACGGCGGGCGACGCGATCGCGCGTCTCGGTTTGCCCGCCGATCAGGTCAAGTCGCTGCAGTCGGACGTGGCGATTGCCTACGCGGTGACCTACGTGTTCGGCTCGCTCGGCGCGATCATCGTCTGCGTGAACATCTTGCCGAAGTTCATGGGGCAGGGCTTGCGAGAGGCGTCGATCGAAGCGGAGCGCGAACTGAGCTCGGGTGCGTCGTGCGCACGGGCCGGGGCAGATATCCGCGTTGCCCGAACTGGTGGGGCGCGCGTACAAGATCGACGTCAGCGCCGGGCAAAACCGTGAAGGCCGTCGAGACGCAGCATCAGGACGGTCTGACGATCGAGCGGATCAAGCGTGACGGCCAGGCGCTCGACCCGACGCCCGATCTGGTGCTGCAACTCAACGACATCGTGCTGGTGGTGGGCCGCCGCGAGGCGGTGGTCGCGTTCGGCGCGAACGGCAGCGAGGTTGCCGACGTCGAAGGCATCGGCGTCGTCATGCAGATCGCGCGACGGCGTGTTCACGCGCAAAGGCATGAATCACACGACGATCGCCGCCGCGCGGCAGATCGTGGATCGCGATATGCGCCACGGCGTCTATCTGCAGAACATCACGCGCGCCGGCCAGCCGCTGCCGATCCTGCCGGAAACCAAGCTCGAACACGGCGACGTCATCACGTTCTACGGTTCGCCGAAAGACACCAAGCGCGCCGTCGACGCCGCCGGCTACGAGTTGCCGCACACCATCAAGACCGACTTCATCTACATGGGCGTCGGCCTCGTGCTCGGTCTGCTGATCGGCCTGATCGTCATCAACGTGGGCGGCATTCCGCTCACGCTCGGTTCGGGCGGCGGCTGTCTGCTGGCCGGTCTGCTGTTCGGCTGGATGCGCGGCAAGCATCCGATGTACGGCGTGATGCCGTCGGCGGCTTCGCGGCTGCTGCAGGACTTCGGTCTCGCGGCGTTCGTGGCGGTGGTCGGGCTCAACTCGGGATTGCAGGCGGTGGTGACGGTCAAGCAACTGCGGCATCACGATCTTCCTGCTCGGCGTGTTCGTCACGTTGTTCCCGCTGCTGCTGACCATGCTGTTCGGCCGCTACGTGCTGAAGTACAACAACGCGGCGATTCTGGCCGGTGCGCTGTCGGGCTCGCGCAGCGCGAATCCGGCGTTCGGCGGCGTGCTCGACAAGGCGGAAAGCGCGGTGCCGACCGTGCCGTTCGCGATCACCTATGCGATCGCGAACGTCGCGTTGACGCTGCTCGGGCCGCTCGTGGTCGGGCTCGGTGTAGCGCCCGCTCATCGATCTCTCTTACGCCGGCCGCAACCGGGCGATCCGTCGCGGCGCCGGCGTCTTTCACCTGCTCATTGGAGAACGCATCATGGCAAAAGAGAAGGGCGACAAGAAGCACGCGGATATGGCGCAACCGGGTCTGTCGGCGCTCAGCCCGTTCGAACTGAAGGACGAACTGATCAAGGCCGCCGGCGGCGGCGCGGTGGAGCGGCCCGCCAATGCGTCGATGCTCAACGCCGGTCGCGGCAATCCGAATTTTCTCGCGACGATTCCGCGTCACGGCTTCTGGCAACTCGGCCTCTTTGCGATGCGCGAATCGGAGCGCTCGTTCGCGTACATGCCCGAAGGCGTCGGCGGCTTTCCGCAAGCGCGAAGGGCTCGAGGAGCGCTTCGATCTGTTCCTGCGCGAAAACAAGGGCGTGGCCGGCATCGACTTTCTGCGCGGCGCGGTCTCGTACGTGCGCGACCAGCTGGGCTACTCGGCGCGGCGACTTCCTGTATGAAATGTGCGAAGGCATTCTCGCGTCGAACTATCCGGTGCCGGACCGCATGCTCAAGCTGTCCGAGCTGATCGTCGGGCAGTATCTGCGCAAGGAGATGATCGGCAATCATCCGTTCGTCGGCGAATTCGACGTGTTCGCGGTGGAAGGCGGCACGGCGGCGATGACGTACATCTTCAACACGATGCGCGAGAATCACCTGATCAAGGCGGGCGACACGATCGCGCTCGGCATGCCGATTTTCACGCCGTACATCGAGATTCCGCGCCTGAACGACTATCAGTTGAACGTGGTGAATCTCGAAGCCGACGTGGCCAACGGCTGGCAGTATTCGAAGAAGGAACTCGACAAGCTGCGCGATCCGAAGGTGAAGGCGTTCTTCCTCGTGAACCCGAGCAATCCGCCTTCGGTGAAGATCAACGACGAGAGCCTCGAATACATTGCCGACATCGTCAAGGAACGGCCCGACCTGATTCTGCTGACCGACGACGTGTACGGCACCTTCGCCGACGATTTCGTCTCGCTGTTCGCGCTCGCGCCGAAGAACACCATTCTCGTGTATTCGTATTCGAAGTACTTCGGCGCGACCGGCTGGCGTCTGGGCACGATCGCGACGCATCGCGACAACGTGCTCGACAAGCTGATCGCCGAATTGCCGAAAGACGCGAAGAAGCAGTTGCACGAGCGTTACGAGTCGATCACGACCGAGCCGGACAAGCTCAAGTTCATCGACCGGCTGGTGGCCGACAGCCGCACCGTCGCGCTGAATCACACGGCGGGTCTGTCGACGCCGCAGCAGGTGCAGATGGTGCTGTTCTCGCTGTTCTCGCTGATGGACACGCCGGACGCGTACAAGAACGCGTTGAAGCGCCTGATCCGCAAGCGCAAGCAGGCGCTCTACGAAGAGGTCGGCATTTCGTTCGAGGACGACGATCCGAACCAGGTCGACTACTACACGATTCTCGACATCGAGTTTCTCGGCGAGCGGATGTTCGGGCGCGAGTTCGTCGAGTGGCTGTTGCAAGAACACCGAGCCGTCCGAATTGCTGTTCCGGCTCGCGCGCGAAGCGCGCGTCGTGCTGTTGCCGGGGCGCGGCTTCGGCACGCAGCATCCGTCGGGCCGCGTGTCGCTGGCGAATCTGAACGAGTCGCGACTATCGGCAGATCGGCCGCGCGCTGCGCAAGCTGATCGAAGAATACGTCGAGCGCTTCAACGCGGCGACCGGCAAGAAGCTCGACAAAACCACGGTGAAATAGCGGTGCGTTCATGCGCTGCGAGGCGCGCCAAGCATAGTCAAAAAACTTGCGCAATCGCGCGGATCGGTGAATGATCGGACGAGTGGCCTCGCCGGCATCATCGCTGGCGAGGCCACTTTGTTCCTTAGCGTTCTGACATTCACGTACCGATCATGCCGACTTCCTCATTCCATACCGTTGCTTCCGCAGTGCCCTGTCCGGTTGTCGAATCGCTCGACGCCATTCTCCCCGAAGAGCCGTTACTGATGATGGGCGCCGGCCCCGTGCCGATTCCCGCGGCCGTCGCCAAGGCCAACACGATCGTGATCAATCACCTGGGCGGCACGATGGTGAAGGTGATCGGCCAGGTGAAGACCATGGCGCGCTACGTGTTCCAGACGCAATCGAAATGGGTGCTGGGCGTGGCGGGACCGGGATCGGCCGCGATGGAAATGGCGATCTCCAATCTCGCGTGGGAAGGCACGCGCGTGCTGTGCATCAAGAACGGCTTCTTCAGCGACCGGATGGGCGAGATGGGCCGGCGCGTCGGCGCGCAGGTGAGCACGCTCGAAGTCGGCCGACCGCACGGTGGCGAGTCTCGACCAGATCGCCGAGGCGATCCGCCGCGAGCGTCCCGAGATCGTGACGGTGGTGCAGGGCGAGACGTCGAATACGGTGTGGAATTACCACCTGAAGGACATCGCCGCGCTGGCGAAAGCGGCGGGCGCGCTGGTGATCGTCGACGCGGTGTGCACGCTGAGCACGATGCCGCTGGAAATGGACGCGTGGGGGATCGACGCGGTGATTACGGGCGGGCAGAAGGGCTTGTCGTCGATTCCGGGCGTGTCGCTGATCGCGTTTTCGGACGCGGCCTGGGCGCGCGTCAAAGGGCGCACCGCGCCGAACGCGCATTGGTGCCTCGATGCGTCGCTCGCGGAGAACTTCTGGCATAACGCCGGCTATCACTACACGGCGCCGGTGTCGGGCGTGCTGGCCTTGCACGAGGCGTTGCGGCTGGTGTGCGCCGAGACGCTGGAAAAGCGCTTTGCGCGCCATCTGAAGTGTTCGCTGGCGTTGCAGCAAGGCGTGACCGCGTTGGGCTTGCAGCTGTATGCGCCGCGGCCTTGCCGGCTGAATTCGGTGGTCGGGATCGAAGTGCCGGCAGGGCTGAGTCCGGCGGATGTCTGCGCGCATATCTCGCGGCAGCATCAGGTGGAAATTTCGGGTTCGTTCGGTTTGCCGATTGTCCGGATCGGACAGATGGGCGAGCAGTGCCGCGAACATAACCTGTTCCGCACCGTGCATGCGCTCGGCCGGACGATGGTGGATCTCGGCGTGAAGGTCGATCTGCCGGCCGGCGTCGCGGCGCTGGAACGCGGGTTGTCGGAAGGGAAGTGAGCGGGTTGTTCGGGCAGGCCGACGGTTACGTCGTGAGTTCCGCGAGGCGGCTGCGTTCTGCGAGGAGCGGTAGAAGGAGCTAGCGTTGCCCCGGGCAGCGGCAACGCTCAGCTACTTCTAAAGCAGGTCAGGCCAGCGCCACGCAGAACGCACGCAACGCGCAGTAGAGGAAAAAACAGTCTGCGCTACAACGCCGCAGGCAAGCTGGTCGCCTTGACGTTGCGCAGATACAGCACGGTGGAAAGCACGACCGCCGCGGCCGCGGCAATCGCCGCAAACAGAAACACCGAGCCATAGCCGAACTCACCGGCGATATACCCGGCGAGCGGCCCGGTAATCCCCAGCGACAGATCGAGAAACACCGAATAAGCCGACAACGCCGCGCCGCGGCTCGCGGGCGGCACGAGCCCGACCGCTTCGACGCCGAGAGCCGGAAACACCAGCGCAAACCCGAAGCCGGTCAAGCGCCGCGCCAGCCAGCGCGATATGCGGCTCAGGCGCGAGCCACAGCATCAACAAACCGGCGCATTCGAACGAAAACGAAGCAATCGCGACGCGAAAGCCGCCGTAGGTCTTGATCGTGTTGGCGAACAACAGGCGCGCGCCGATGAACAGCGTGCCGAACACCGTCAACGACAAAGCCGCATTCGGCCAATGCTTCGCGGCATAAAACAGCGTGATGAAGGTGGCGATCGAGCCGAACCCGGCCGAGCCGAGCGCGAGGCCGATGCCATGCGGCAGCACGCGCGTGAACACGCTGCGATACGACATCCGCTCGCCGTGGACGATCGGCACCGGCGCAATCGGGCCGAGCCAGATAGAAGCCGAGCGCGGCCAGCAGGATCACCAGAATGCCCAGCGCGGCAAAGCCGATCGTGTGCGCAATCGCGACGCCGAGCGGCGCGCCGATCGCCAGCGCGCCATAGGTGGCGATGCCGTTCCACGAAATCACCCGGGCGTTGTTGCTCGTGCCGACCCGGCCGATGCCCCACAGAATCGCGCCCGTGCCGCACAGGCTTTCGCCGAAGCCGAGCACCAGACGGCTGCACACCAGCAGCGCCAGGCTCAGCACCGGCCAGCGTCCGCACAGCACGGCCAGCAGCAGCAGAACCCCGCTCGCGCCGCAACCCATCAAGCCGATCGACACCGTCCGCTTCGGCCCCAGCGTATCCGCCGAACGGCCGGCCAGCGGCCGCGATGCCAGCGTCGCCAGATACTGGACGCTGATCGCCGCGCCCGCCAGCACGGCGCTGTAACCCAGGTCGTCGTGGACGTAGCCAGGCAGCACCGCGAGCGGAATGCCGATCGTCAGATAGCAAAGAAACGTGAAAAAGACGACCGGAATGATCTGCAGGGTCGTCGCAAATTCGCTGCGAGGTGTCGCGGAGTCGGTGGACATGGGGAAAACGAGACTTGAAAACGGCGGGAAGGCGTGATTTTCCCATGGAACCGATTCTCTTGCAGGATTTGCTTAATTATTTAATCCGCACTAAACAGCGGTGTCCGGAGCCATATAGTGGTCGGTTTTCGCGCTGCCACGAGTCGGCATTTCGTGCACGTAGCCGGCATCGCGCATAGACCCTAGTCAGTCTGGCCGTTAATCTGCAAATAAACTAAAAAACACGGCAAAAAACCCATATCGACATAAGCCGAACGACCTCTCAAATCCATCTCGATATCGTTTCGCGGATATGTCCCGCATGCGATCCGAGCTATGGGTTGGTATTTATTGACGATGATAGTTTTCGAACCATCACCGCAGCACGTCCCCACGGACACAGAACATTCGAGAGTAACGAGACATGACTGAGCCGATTCGCTTCTACCACCGCAACGCGATCCGCGAGATCAAGGACGCGCCCGTCACCCGCACCGTCCTGCAGTATCTGCGCGAAGACGCGCATTGCACCGGCACCAAGGAAGGCTGCGCCGAAGGCGACTGCGGCGCGTGCACGGTCGTGATCGGCGAGCGCAACGCGGCGGGCGGCGTCGACTTCAAGGCGGTCAACGCCTGCATCCAGTTCGTGCCGACGCTCGACGGCAAAGCGCTCTTCACCGTCGAAGACCTGCGTCAGCCGGACGGCTCGCTGCATCCGGTGCAGGAAGCGATGGTCGAATGCCACGGCTCGCAGTGCGGCTTCTGCACGCCGGGCTTCGTCATGTCGATGTGGTCGCTGTACGAAAAGCACGGCCACGAGCATAGCTGCGCGAACAAGACCGTGCCGTCGCGCGACGCGATCAGCAATGCGCTGACCGGCAACCTGTGCCGCTGCACCGGCTACCGTCCGATCGTCGATGCGGCCGTGCGCATGTTCGAAGCGCCCGCGCCGAAAGCGCCGGTCAATGTCGCAGCGCTGGCCGACAACGCTCGCCACGCTCGAACGCAAGGACACCTTCCACTACCAGCACGCCGGCCAGCAGTTCGACGCGCCGCGCACCGTCGACGCGCTCGCGAAGCTCAAGCAAGCCGAACCCGGCCACGCGCATTCTCGCCGGCAGCACGGACATCGGCTTGTGGGTCACCAAGCTGATGCGCGAGCTGGGCAACATCGTCTATGTCGGGCAGATCGCCGAATTGCAGAAGCTCGAAACCAACGGCGACTGGATCGAGATCGGCGCGGGCGTGAGCGTCGAAAAGGCCTACGCGGAAATCGCGAAGCAATATCCGGAACTGACCGAAATGTGGCAACGCTTCGCGTCGCTGCCGATCCGCAATGCCGGCACGCTCGGCGGCAATATCGCCAACGGCTCGCCGATCGGCGATTCGATGCCCGGCCTGATCGCGCTCGGCGCGCGCGTGATCGTGCGCGGCGGCGAGATCGAGCGCGAGATGCCGCTCGAAGACCTGTACCTCGCGTATCAGAAGAAGGACATGGCGGAGCACGAGTTCGTCGTCGGGCTGAAGGTGCCGACGCGCACCGGCGTGCGCGCAGAACCTGCAGTTCCGTACCTACAAGCTGTCGAAGCGCTTCGATTCGGACATCTCGGCCGTGTGCGCCGCGTTCTCGTTCATCGCCGATGGCAACGTGATTCGCGAGCCGCGCATCGCGTTCGGCGGCATGGCCGCGACGTCCAAACGCGCGACGCACGCCGAAGCCGTGCTGCGCGACGCCGAATGGCACGAAGCCACCGCGCAGGCCGCGATGCTCGCGCTCGGCAACGACTACGCGCCGCTGTCCGACATGCGCGCGACCAGCAACTATCGCCTCGAAGCGGCGAAGAACACGTTGTACCGCTTCTGGCTCGAAACGCGTCCGAACAATCCGCTGCCGAAGAGCGCGCTCGACGTGCGCGCGGTTGCCGCGGCGTGCGCGCCGGCCGGCGCGAGCGTCTGAGCGCGTCGCGCATTCGAAGCATACGGAGAACACACACAATGAATCAGCAAGCCGAACCGTTCCTGAAAGACCTGCAGGAGCTCGACGACTTCACCCAGGTCCACGTCTCGCGTCCGCACGAGTCCGCGCATCTGCACGTGAGCGGCCGCGCCACTTATACCGACGACATCCCGACGCTCGCCGGCACGCTGCACGCCGCGCTCGGTCTGTCGCCGAAAGCGCACGCGAAGATCGTGTCGATGTCGCTCGACAAGGTGCGCGCCACGCCCGGCGTGGTCGCGATCTTCACCGCCGAGCGACATTCCCGGCGTCAACGACGTGGGCCCGATCATCCACGGCGACGATCCGATTCTCGCCGACGGTGTCGTGCAATACGTCGGCCAGCCGATCTTCATCGTGGTCGCGACGTCGCACGAAACGGCGCGTCTCGCCGCGCGCCGCGCTGAAGTCGTCTACGAAGAATTGCCCGCGATCCTGACCGCGCAGCAGGCGCGCGCGGCGAACCAGCACGTGCTGCCGCCGATGAAACTCGCGCGCGGCGAAGCCGCTACGAAGATCGCGCGCGCCGCGCATCGCGAGGCCGGCGAAATGCTGCTCGGCGGCCAGGAGCAGTTCTATCTGGAAGGCCAGATTTCCTACGCGGTGCCGAAGGACGACGACGGCATGCACGTCTATTGTTCGACGCAGCACCCGACCGAAATGCAGCACATGGTCGCGCACGCGCTGGGCGTGGCGTCGCATAACGTGCTGATCGAATGCCGGCGCATGGGCGGCGGCTTCGGCGGCAAGGAATCGCAATCGGGTCTGTTCGCGTGCTGCGCGGCGCTCGCTGCATGGAAGCTGCTGTGCCCGGTGAAACTGCGTCCGGATCGCGACGACGACATGATGGTCACCGGCAAGCGCCACGATTTTCACTACACGTACGAAGTCGGCTACGACGATCACGGGCGTGATCGACGGCGTGGCGGTCGACATGACCTCGCGCTGCGGTTTTTCCGCCGATCTGTCCGGCCCCGTGATGACGCGCGCGC
The DNA here is from genome assembly GCA_963800185.1 of uncultured beta proteobacterium. Classification (GTDB taxonomy): domain Bacteria; phylum Pseudomonadota; class Gammaproteobacteria; order Burkholderiales; family Burkholderiaceae; genus Paraburkholderia. The sequence goes on from CAWCZW010000003.1 coordinate 171,453, forward strand.
TGTGCCACTTCGACAACGCGTACTGGCTGTCGGACGTGACGATCGACGGCTTCTGCGGCAAGACCAACACGCAATCGAATACCGCGTTCCGCGGCTTCGGCGGTCCGCAAGGCGCGTTCGCGATCGAATACATCATGGACAACGTCGCGCGCTCGGTCGGCGTTGATTCGCTCGACGTGCGCCGCCGCAATCTGTACGGCAAGACCGAACGCAACCAGACGCCGTACGGCCAGATCGTCGAAGACAACGTGATTCACGAACTGATCGACGAACTCGAAGCGACCAGCGAATACCGCGCGCGCCGCGCGGCGATCAACGAGTTCAACGCGAACAACGAAGTGCTGAAGAAGGGCCTCGCGCTGACGCCGGTCAAGTTCGGCATCGCGTTCAACGTGACGCACTTCAACCAGGCCGGCGCGCTGGTTCACATCTACACCGACGGCTCGGTGCTGGTGAATCACGGCGGCACCGAAATGGGCCAGGGCTTGAACACCAAGGTCGCGCAGGTCGTCGCGCATGAACTCGGCATCGGCTTCAACCGCATTCGCGTGACGGCGACCGATACCAGCAAGATCGCCAACACCTCGGCGACGGCGGCATCGACCGGTTCCGATCTGAACGGCAAGGCCGCTCAGGACGCCGCGCGTCAGTTGCGCGAACGTCTGTCGGCATTTCGCCGCCGAGCGCTTCGGCGGCGGGCAACGGTGAGCGCGCGGAAGTGCGCTTCCTGCACGACCGCGTGGTGGTCGGCGAAACGATCGTGCCGTTCGAAGAGGTGATCGCGAAGGCCTATGTCGCGCGTGTCCAGTTGTGGTCCGACGGCTTCTACGCGACGCCGAAGCTCTACTGGGATCAGTCGAAGCTGCAAGGCCGGCCGTTCTACTACTACTCGTACGGCGCGGCCGTGTCGGAAGTGGTGATCGACACGCTGACCGGCGAAATGCGCGTGCTGCGCGCGGACGCTCTGCATGACGTGGGCGCGTCGCTGAATCCGGCGCTCGACGTCGGTCAGGTGGAAGGCGCGTTCATCCAGGGCATGGGCTGGCTCACGACCGAAGAGTTGTGGTGGAACGCGGGCGGCAAGCTGATGACGCACGCGCCGTCCACCTACAAGATTCCGACCGTCAACGACACGCCGCCGGATTTCCGCGTGCGGCTCTTCAAGAACCGCAACGCGGAAGACAGCATTCATCGTTCGAAGGCGACCGGCGAGCCGCCGCTGCTGCTGCCGTTCTCGGTGTTCTTTGCGGTGCGCGACGCGGTGTCGGCGGTGGGCGATCACAAGGTCAATCCGCCGCTGAACGCGCCCGCGACCAGCGAGGAAATCCTCAAGGCGGTCGGCGCGGTGCGGGCCGCGGCGGCTCGCGGCAGCGAAGCGCACGTGTGACGGCAACTATGAGAATGATCGCCATGAACGTTTCTCGTCCATTCAGATCGGCCGGCGCAGCGCCGTGCAGACGCCGCGTCCGGCGCCGATGCACATCGTGCTGTTCGGCGCGGGGCATGTCGGTCACGCGCTCGTCACGCTGCTCGGCAGCTTGCCGTGCGTCGTCCAGTGGGTCGACGAGCGCGACGAACTGTTCCCCGACGAAACGCCGGCCAACGTGCAGATCGAAGCGACCGACACGCCCGACGCGATCGTCGATACGGCGCCGCCGGGCGCGTATTTTCTCGTGATGACGCACAACCACGCGCTCGATTTTTCGCTCGCCGCGCGCATCATGCGGCGGCGCGATTTCACTTACTTCGGCATGATCGGTTCGAAGACCAAGCGCGTGAAATTCGAGCGGCGATTGCTGGAGCGTGGCGTGGAACTGGACCGGCTGGTGGAGATGACGTGTCCGATCGGCGTGACCGGCATCGTCGATAAGGCGCCATCGGCGATCGCGGTGGCGGTGTGCGCGGAGTTGCTGCAGATCCGCAGCCGTGCAGGCCGCCGCGCAGGCGGCAACACAGAGGCTTTGCGCGAGCGTCTAGGCAGGACGCCGAGTTAGATCCGAGTACTCGGCGCCGAGTCCGGAACGCCAAACGTCAGCCCACCGCGGCTGACGTTTTCTTTTGCGGCGGCCTTTTTCGCGCGCCGTACCTTCTGCGCGACCAGTCCGTCCGACACCTCGCGACATCAGCGCACGCAGCCAGCCGACATCGCTCGGCCGGTCCGGCTGCGGATGCCACAGCTGATAGCACTTGATGCGCGGAAACGCGATCGGCACCTCGACCACCGCGAGCGGCAGCATGTTCGCGTAGTGCAGCCGCGAAACGGCGCGTGGTCGTGAAGATCAGATCCGATTGCAGCAGCGTCTGCGGCACGAGCCCGAAATACGGCAGCGTGGCGACGATGCGCCGCTCGGCGCTGAGCCCGCGCAAAGCCGATGTCGATAGCGCCGCCGCGTGCGCCGCTATACGGCGTCGGCGCGAGATGGGGCGCGGCGAGATACGCTTCGCGCGTCATCGGCGCGCGGGTTAGCGGATGATCGGCGCGCATCAGGCAGACCACCGTATCGGCGAACAGATCGCTGCGCTCGAAACGCGGATCGGGCTTCGGCCAGTTGCCGATCACGAGATCGAGTTCGCCGGCGTCGAGCGCGGCAGAGTGATCGAGCATCGGACTCAGCGATTCGATTTCCAGCCGCGCATGCGGCGCCGCTTCGCGAAACTGCGCGATGACGGTCGGCATGAAGAAGTCGTTCAGGTAATCCGGCGCGGCCACGCGGAAAGTGCGGCGCGAGCGGCCCGGGATCGAAGTCGCCGTGCGGCGTCGCGACGAAATCGACTTCGCGCAGCACGCGTTGCGCGGAGCGCCAGCAGCGATTCGCCGTATTCGGTCGGCACCATGCCCGATTTGCCGCGCACGAGGATCGGGTCGTTCAGCGTCTCGCGCAGTTTGCGCAGCGCCGTGCTGATGGCGGGCTGGGTCTGATTCAGACGCAGCGCGGTTTGCGTGACGCTGCGCTCGACCAGCAGCGTGCGCAGCACGCGCACGAGCCAGATATCGAGGGAGGCGGCGGTGTCATCCATGGTTCAGGCGCGGCGATGCAGGCGGATCGGGCGCGGATGAAGCGTCGTGACGAAGCCGCCCGCGAGACGGCTCGCGAGAGCGGGGCGCAAAAGGTTATAACCTTAGGCCCGTTTGCGCTGTAGGCGGCATAGCGGCGACGGTATGGCCGGCATCAGCGGCCCTGAACCGACGCCATGCGCGGCCTGCCTTCGTTGTCACTCAAGCAGCCGCTTGAGAAATACGCGATACGGCAGACTCGGCGCATATGTCCGACCCGCTTGCATCTTGCCTACGCCGGCTCGTCCGCAAGACCCGAGGGCAGCGAACTGATCCGCTTCACTTCCCGCGAGTCGAGCCAGTTCGGCGTACGTGCGCAGTACAGCACCATCGGCAGCGCGTCTTCGCCCCAGAACAACTGCTCGTTCAGACGAAACGTCGGCACGCCATAGACGCCCAGGCCGATCGCATCCGCCGTATTGCGCTGCAGTTGCGCCTTCACGGCTTCGCTCTTTGATCAGCTCGGGGCCGTCCGGCACGCCCACGCGCTCGCACAGCTCGGCGAACGCGGTCGTCGCTCGACGGATCGCGGCCTTCGCGCCAGATGAAGCGGAAAATCTCCCGCACGAAGTGGATGTCGCCCTTCGCGCGGCGGTGGCGAGCAGCAGCGGCTTCATCGAATCGAACGGATGAGCCGGCGGCATCTTGAACGGAATGCCGAGCTGCTCCGCGCGAAACAGCGCGTGGCGGTACATGAACATGCGCTTCGCGGGCACGCTGTAGGCGGGCCGTTGGCCCCAATGGCTCATACAGATCGTTCAGCACCACCGGCGTGAACGCGAAGTCGAAGCCCGGCCATTTGTCGTGTTGCTCGAGCAACAGGTACGTGAACGGCGAGACAAAGTCGTAAAACCACAGCGGTTGCGTGGCGTCGATGCCAACGGTCATAAATGTCTCCCGGATTGCCTGTTTCGGACGAGCGCGTCTGCCATACCGTCGAAATTGTAATGATCTTACGCGGTGCGGCCGCGGCTTGCACCGGTCAAAATGCTTTTGCCGGCGCGGCTGGAGGTGCTGCCGGCGCTGGCGGTCGAGTCCGCGTCGCTCGCCTCGTGAGCGGCCGGCGTGGCCGGCCCGGCGCTTTCTTGTGCGGGGCTGCCGGCCTTGTGTTCGGCAATGAGGTTCGCGTCGGCGTCCTGCGGCTTTCCGGACCGTTGGGCGCGCCACTGCCACTGCCAGCGCCACTTCCGCCGCCACCGCTGTCGCCGTCCGACCCTCGTCGGCATCGTCCGTCTGCATGTCGCGAGCTTGCGTGAGCCGCTGGCGCACGAAGCCGATATGCTCGCGCAGCACGTAGAACTGGTCCGCATAGGCGAGCGGCATCTTCAGCCCGTTGACGGACTCCTCGATCGCGTCGAGCCGCTCGATCAGCGACGCGCGCTCGGCCGCCGAGTGTTCGCTGAGCGCGCTGCGTTCGATCGCGATCAGCGCGCCATACCAGCGATAGATGCGCGACTTCACCCGCCATGCATAAAGCCCCGGCACGATCCGCAACGCCGGCACCAGCAGCACGATCAGCGGCACGACGACCACCAGCAGCCGGTCGGCGAGGCTCGCGATCCAGAACGGCAGCGTCCGGTAGAGGAAGCTCTTGCCCGACTTGTAATAGCGCGCGGCGTCGTCGCTGATCGGGAAATCGTGCGGCGAGCGGCGCGGGGAATTCGCCGGCGCGCTGCATGATGCTCGCTCCGCCGTGCACCTCGCGCGCGGCTTCGATCAGCAGATCGGACAGCGCGGGATGCAGCGAGTCGCGCGCCACCAGTTCGGCGGTCGGCGCCACCATGTGGATCGGCGCCGACGGCAGATTCTTGCCGAGGTCGAACGCGCCCATCGGCATCCTGAGCTGCGGTCAGATAGGGAAAGCGGCGCGTGTAGGCATCGGCCTGGGTGAAGTCGTAGAAGCTGCACGTTCGGCGTGCGGTACAGCTTGCCCATCACCGCCGGTTGCGCGGAATCGCCGGCGAGGAAGGCCGCGTCGACTTTGCCGGACGACGAGCGCTTCGGCGGCGTCGTCGCCCGAGAGCGGCAGCAGTTTGGTCGGGCCGCCCGGCACGATGCCGTTGGCCTTGAGCAGCGCGAGCGCCAGTTCGCGCGTGCCGCTGCCTTCGGCGCCGACCGCGAGCCGCTGGCCCTTGAATTCGGAGAGCCGCATGACCGGCGGCCCGTGATAGAAAATCGCCAGCGGCACGTAGGCGACGCTGCCGAGCGACATCAGGCCTTCGACCGGCGCGCCGGGCGAGATGCCGTCCTGCACGAAGCCGACATCGACGTTCGCTGTCGGATCGGCGAGCCGCTTGAGATTCTGCACCGAGCCTTCCGACGACAGCACGTTCAGCGTGATGCGGTTGCGCGCCAGAATGGTCTTGTACTTCTGCGCGGCGTTCCAGAAGGTGCTGCCTTCGGGGCCGGCGCTGATCGTGAGCGTGCTGGGCGGCGCGGGCTGGATCAGCCGCACGGCGACCCAGATCGCCGCGACGGCGATCAGCAGGATCGGTCCGAACGACACCGCCAGATCGCGCCAGGAGATCGCGACGAAGCGGGCGACGAGACGGGGAGGGCGTTTGCGGCCGGTGGCTGGCTTCATCGGATGACGTGACGGCGACGGTCGAAAGTGAACAGGGTGGCGGCGTCTCTGCGGCGCGCGGAGCGGCGTCGGGCATGCGTGCGCCTGCGCCGGACGAGCCGGCTGCGCCAGCGCGCGTCGCGCCGATGGTACCTGAGATTCGCGCGGCAGGCGGAACGCGCGGCAGCCGCTGGCGCCGACAAACCCGTAACAAATCGTGAACGGCGCGTGTGGCGTAAGCACAAATCAGCCGCTGAACCTGGCGCGGCAATGCCCGATGAAGCTCGCAACGGTCAGAAACGCGCTGCGCGTGGGCCAGAACGCCAGCCTAATCGCGCACCAATTGTCGCGAGCTGACTAAACCCTTTGCGCTTCTGCGCTCGCCTAGATTAAATTGTGCATCGCTGCCGCGAACCAACGTTTGCGCAGCGCGACCCGGCACGACACACAAGAACCGGGCGCGTCGTCGGACGTCGCGGCTTGCCGGCTTTCGCGCCGTATCGACATGCCTGTCATCGCATGCGGCTCAACGGCAACCGCGCCTCTCTCGCCTCTCGCACACGTGTTGCAGCCATAGTCGGCCGTCGCCCGGCCGCGCCTTGTCGCGCGCCGGCAAGCGGGCCGCCGGTAGTCGTAACGAAGCCGCTTGTTACATGCGGTCCAATGTGAAGCTAGGAGAAGAGAAACTATGAAATCGGTCGGTTTTCTGAAAACGCTGGGTTCGGTTGTGGCGATGGTGGTGGCGTGCAACGTGTACGCGCAGGCAAGCGATGCAACGGCAAGGGCACGATTGCCGCCGGCGGCGTCAAGCGTCAAGGCCGGCAAGAAGGCCAACAGCCAACTGGGTCGCAAGGTGCGCGGCGCTCTCGCCAAGACGCAAGGTGTCGACGTGTCGAACATCGCCGTGCGCGCTCGCGGCGGTGCCGTGACGCTGACGGGCACGGTGCCGAGCCAAGGCCAGATCGACGCGGCCGGTACAAGCTGCCAAGGGTGTCGCGGGCGTGACGTCGGTGTCGAACAAGCTGACCGTGATGCAACAGTAATCAGTCTGTCGTGAGCACGCAGCACGAATCGGTGCTGCATCCGGCGGACACTGACAGTGGACCCGGCATCGCGACAGTCTGAAGTGCGTAGCGCCGGTTAACACCGGAAAGCCCCATCGCGATGCAGGTTTCAGCCAAAGCTTCGGCCTTCCGCCGAGGCCTTTTTTTCGCCTTTATTTTTCGACACGAGGCTTTTTTGAAACGGGGATGATGGTTTGTCGCCGTTGCAGGCGGGCGCTTTCGCAGCGCGACGCGCAGTCCGTGCGCTATGACACACTGTTGACGTGTGCCGAGGCGTACTGTGGATGCATGGGAACCGGAGCCAACGTCATGGGAACCACGCTTTTGCGCTATACCGATCTGCCGATCGGCGATCGGGCGGCTTTCGAACTGGTCTGCGCGCGGCACGGTTTCGCGCCGGTGCATTTCGACATCAGCGCGTGCGCGACTCCGGCGAGCCCGCCCACGAGCGACTCGTCACGGTGCGGCGCGGCGGTTGGGCGCAGTCGTATCACGACCGTCACGGTCAATGGGTGCGGCAGTTCGAGGCGGATCTGACCTGCCGGTTTTTCAAGTAGGCTGCGGGCGGTGAGGGGCAGCGCGTGCGATGTCGATGTCGATGGACACGACGCTGCACACGTTCATGCCCGCCTAAGCGCGTCCGGCTGGTGTGAGGCTGCGGCAACCCGCACCGCACCCGCACCCGCACCCGGAAAAAAACCGCCTGAGCCTCAGGCCAGCACGAGCCGCACGCCGACCAGCGTGAGCGTGGCGGCCAGCAGATTGCGCAGCAGCGCATCCGGCGCGCGCGACGACAGATAGCTGCCGATCGCGATGCCCGGCAACGATCCCACCAGCAGCGACAGCAGCATCGACCAGTCGATCGAACCCAGCAGCCAGTGTCCCGCGCCCGCCAGCAGCGTGAGCGGCACCGCATGCGCGATGTCCGAGCCGACGATGCGCGTAGTCGGCAGCAGCGGATACAGCAGCAGCAACACCGTTACGCCGATCGCGCCCGCTCCGACCGAAGTCAGCGATACCAGCACGCCGAGCACCGCGCCCGTCAGCATGGTCAGCACCAAGCGTGCGGCCCTGTTTCGGCGCGCGCTGACCGCGTGCGCCGAGCGCCGCGAGCTGCGGACGAAACACCAGCGCCACCGCCGTGACCAGCAGCGCAGCGCCGAGCACGATCTGGATCAGGCGGCTCGCGCCGGGCGTATCCATGCCGTAGCGATGCAGCAGGATCAGCGTGATCGTGGCCGCCGGGACGCTGCCGGCGGCGAGGCGCAGCGTGATCTGCCAGTCGACCGAACCCTTCAGACCGTGCACGAGCGTCCCGGTCGCCTTGGTGGCGGCCGCGTAGAGCAGGTCGGTGCCGACCGCGGTGGCCGGATGCACGTTGAACAGCAGGACGAGGATCGGTGTCATCAACGAGCCGCCGCCGACGCCCGTCAGTCCGACCAGGAAACCGACGAACAGGCCGGAGACGGAGTACAGCAGATCGATGTGGGGAAGTGCCATTGAGCGGACCGTTGACGGGTCGGGTGGGTTGAACGGAGCGCGCGGATTGCACGGATCGGGCTGATCGGCCGGTGGTTGTCGCAGCCAATTGAGCCGACGACCGCGGGTTGGCGCGGATCGCCGGAGCGCGGTGTGAAGCTCGCCGCAAGTGCGCCACGGAGCCGCCGCGGCGCGGCGAAAGCCGCTATTGTCGCAAAACTGCCGCGCTTGCGTACAACACACGTTTAACCGGGGCCGTGCGCGATGCGCCGCCCGCCGCCGGTTTCTGCCGCTGGCGGCCGTGCGCCGCCCGTCCCACTCAAAGCGCGCGGCGGATTTCGACGACGCCGAATGCGGCCAGCGTGAAGCCGACGATCCGGTCGATGGCGACGCGCAGTTTAGCGCCGATCGCATGACGCGCGAGCGACACCACGCTGACGAGGAAGCACCACCAAGCAATCGATCCGCAGAACACGCCGCCGACCGTGGTCAGCGCGATCGCCGACGAGAACGCGCCGCGCGGCGCGAGCGTCGTGAACAGCGCGGCGAACATGATGACGGTCTGCGGATTGGTCAGCGTGAGCAGCAGCGAACTCGCATAGGCGCGCAGCGCACCGGCGCGGCCGACCTGAGCGAGCTTGCCGTCGGCGTTGGCGTTGGCGCTAGTCGTGTCGGCGGCGGGCTTTTGCAGCAGTGTGCGCACGCCGAGATACAGCAGGAACAGACCGGCGATCAGATGCAACGGGCGGTCGTACGCGAGCATGAACTGCGAGATGCCGACGAGGCCGAGCGCCGCGATCAAACCGTAGACGGCGTCGCCGGTTGCAATGCCGAAGCCGATGGCGAGGCCCGCGCGCGGGCCGCCCGCCAGCGTTCGGCGGATGCACAGCATGCCCATCGGACCGACCGGCGCGGCAATTGCCAGACCGACGCCCGCGGCCGTGAAGAAGAGGCTGATAGTAGACATGAAAGGCCTTTGATTCGTTTTGGTTGGGTGGCTCTGTTTTCGATTTTCTACTTGCTAAGTTCTTACTTTCTATTTACCAGGAAGAGGACGCGGTGCCGCCAGCAAGCCTCCCAGCATAGCCATGCCGAAAAAACCGGACAAGATCGCGCAGAGCCGACATAGCTTGGTTCGTGCAGTGGGTTTCATTGATTCGCGCAGGCGTATTTCGGCGATGCTTTCCGCTTTCATGATCGCCGGATGTTTTTGAGCCACTCTGACGGGAAGGGGCGGATTCGCTTTATTGCCGGCGCGACGGCCGTGGCGATGGTGGAGTGGCGATTGGAATGCCTGGACCCGGAACGCGCGACGTCGCACCGGAAGATACTTCGACGTAACCTGCAGCGTTAGATGATAAAGAGACTGACAAATAGACTGATAAAGAAACGCCCAATAAAACAGGCCCGCCTGGAAACAGCGGGCCGACTCGTTTTTAGTGCTTCTTCTGTGTCGCCGACACAGTCTGTGCTACGCGAATGGGCGGCGCGCCCGATGGCGAAGTAGCAGGTTGCGGCTTCTTCTCCTGCTTGGGCTTCTTGACTTCGCGGTTGCTGCGCATTTGACCTTTTGCCATGATTGGCTCCCAATAGATGTCTCGCTCCCCGTAGGAGCGGCAGTCGGGATTGTGCGCTGATTTTGCCGGCGGCGCCGGGGTTTCTGCTGGTTGGCGCGTGAGCGCGTTCCGCATCTCCTCCCGGCAGCCGGCCCCGGGGCATGCGTGGGCATCGGCAATGCTCGGGAGGGCCGCAGACCGGCTGCGCGCAAAAAGTCGAAATGTTTCAGCGAGTGATGTTTTGCAGAACTGGCGTGGGGACGGCGCAGTCGCACGCCGGTGCCTAATAGTCGCGATAGTCCGGATAGTCCCGATGATCGTCGTTCCGGGTGAGCTGGCTGGACACGTTCGCGAGCAGGAGCGCGAGCAAGATGACGCCGATCGTCGCGAACAGGAACGCGCCGGTCATTGAGGCGAAGGTCAGCATTAGCCATGCAAGGCCGTTCATAGATGCGGCTTCCGGATTTCGTCAGGCATGTTAGCCCGTCCTGGGCCGGCCTTTTGTGCGCTAGCAGCCGTTATCACTGGTATGTCGCGCCGCCAGCATGTCATTTTTCGCCGCGCTCATTATCTATGCCACCGCCGTGAAACACCGGTCTTCTTCAGATGCGGGTTTTGCAATCGACCGGCGTCGCAGTTCAGCGGCAGAGCTTGTCTGATTTTCATGTTTCAGATCTGCAACATTAATGGTCAACTTCAAATTGGCGACGCTGACTGTCTGTAATTAATAATATCTTCGGCTTTCAGATTGATTTCGGCGATTGTCGATTTTTCATACGAATTTTGTAAAGCCTCAAAAGAGTCATTAGGCTCGTCTGCTCAATACAGGTCGAGTCGCAAAAGGAAAATATACTCAAAAAGTTTTTCAAGTTAGATAAAAACTCTTGATATACAGGAACGAGTAACCAAAGTTAATTATATGTGCGCCAATTTCGAGTAGTCGCGCAGTGTGCGCTGCCGTACGCAATAAGCGTTTCTTTTGCATTAAGATTCGCGAAATGCCGACTCATTCAGACGGATTCGTCGCCTGATTAATCGAGCGCGGCGCAGTTTAGGTCCCGGATTGCTTTGCGCGGTTACGGTATCAGAGTACTTCCGGTTCTGGCGGATAAAGACTTAATGTCCGCCACTATGATGCACCGCACAGAGCTGGCTCTTATCTGGCGGTAAAAAATCACCAGTTTCTCTGTTTTCCGTTGAAAGGATAATCATGATCTGCGCGAGTCTCGAGTCTGCAATGCTGCGCTGGGTGCACGCTCCGAACCAAGGTGTGCGTCGCATCGCGATACTGATGTTCAACGACTGTTCGCTGCAAGGCGCGGGCGTGGTTGCCGAAGTCTTTCAGGCAGCGAACGAACTGGCGACGTCCGGCTCGCGGCGGCTGGTTGTACGACGTTTCCTTTCTGTCGGCCGACGGCGGCATGGTGACCTCGTCGTCCGGCACTGCGGGTCTGGACAGACGGACTCGACGCGCGGCATGACGGCGGCTTCGACGCGCTGTATGTGGCGGGCGGCAAAGGCGCGCCGACCGCCGCCCGCGACGAACGGCTGATCGCGTGGCTGCGCCGCGTCCGCCGTAACACCGGCATGATCCGGCCGATCGCGGAAGGCCGCGCGCTGCTGCGAGGCGGCCTACGCGTCCGAACGAAGGCCCTGATACGAAAGACGGGGACTGCCGCCGGCAGCAGTCGGCTGGCGCGTGGCCAGCTGAACGGTCGACGATGCGGGCGACCGGCTCGAATCGATGCGAAGCGCGCTGGCGATGATCAAACGCGACCTCGGCGGCGCGACCGCGCGCACGGTGGCCGAACGCTGCTCGCCGACTCGTGCTCGAATCTCGCGCCGCTGCTTGGCGAAGACGGCGGCCTGAGCCCCGGCGACAAGGTGCGCGCGGCGGCCCGCTGGCTGCAGGAGAACTGCCAGCAGCCTATTTCGATCGCCGACGCGGCGCAGTTCGCCGCGATGAGCGAGCGCAATTTTCTGCGCCGCTTCAAGATGGAAATGGGCATCACGCCCTCGAGCTTTCTGCTGCACGAGCGCCTTGCAGTGACGTGCAGCCTGCTGACCGAATCGGAGTTGCCGGTCGACAAGATTGCCCGGCGCACCGGCATGGGCAATGGTGACCGGCTCGCGAAGGTGTTCCGCAAGCGGATGAGAATTTCTCCCACCGAATTCCGGATTCAAAGCCGCCGCGTGGTCGGCGAATAGCGCGCACGGAGTCAGTCCGACGGCGCCCACCACGCGGAGCCGGGTGTAAGTAATTCGTCGGGATCGTTGAGAATTATAAGGAATCCGAATATGTTGATTCAGGGAGCTGGGAAGTGCTGCGTCGGTCGGACCGGACGACGCAGCGGCCGGAACGGCTGGCGCGCGTTGCACGCGCATCGTCCCGGTCATCCTTGCGGGCGGCTCGGGCACGCGGCTGTGGCCGGTGTCGCGCGAAAACTATCCGAAGCAACTGATCGACGTGGTCGGCTCCGACTCGTTGCTGCAGGCTACCGCGCGCCGCATGGACGGCTTTCCCGCCGGCTGGAGCGTGGATCGCTGCGCCGATCATCGTATGCGGCGAAGAACATCGCTTTGTCATTGCTGAACAGCTTCACGAGAACGGCGTCGACCGCGCGTCTGGTGGTCGAGCCGGCGCGCCGCGATACGGCACCCGCTTTGACGCTGGCGGCATCGCTCGCCTGCGCGGACGGCAGCGACGCGATTCTGATCGTGATGCCGGCCGATCATTCGATCGGCGATCTCGCGGCGTTGCAAGGCGCGCTCGAATCGCGCAGCGCGCTACGCCGAGCGAGGAGCGATCGCGACGCTGGGCGTGCCGCCTACGCGTCCCGACACCGGCTTCGGCTATATCCGCATCGGCGCCGAATTGGCCGACGGCGGTCATGCGATCGACGGCTTCGTCGAGAAGCCTGCGGAAGAAATCGCCGCGCAATATCGTCGCGGCCGGCACGTACTGGTGGAACAGCGGCATCTTCATCGTGCGCGCGAGCGTGTGGCTCGAGACGCTGCAGCGTCTGCAACCCGACATGCACGCGGCGTGCGAACGCGCATTTGCCGGCGGCCAGCGTCGACGGCGCGTATGTTCCGTCCGCAGCTGGAGGCGTTTCTCGACGTGCAGCCGCGACTCGATCGACTACGCGGTGATGGAGCGTCTGACCGACGCTGCCGACGCCGCGCCAAGCCGCCGCAGCAGCGACACGACCGCCGGCAAGCCAGGCGAGCGATGCCCGTCGGGCGTTGTCGTCAGGCTGGATGCGGGCTGGTCGGATCTCGGTTCGTGGGACGCCGTCTGGGCCGCGATGGACAAGGACGCGAACGGCAACGCCGGGCGCGGCCGGGTGGCGTTCGAAGGCGCGGTGTCGAGTTACGCGCATTCCGAAGGCGGCTGGTCGCCTGCGTCGGCACGACCAATGTCGTGGTGGTCGAAACCGCCGACGCCGTGCTGGTGGTCGACCGCTCGCAGTGCAGGACGTGAAGGGGCTGGTGTCGCGCATCAAGGCGCAGCACGCGCCCGAGGCCGACGCGCATCGCAAGGTGCATCGCCCCTGGGGTTTCTACGATTCGATCGACCACGGCGAGCGCTTCCAGGTCAAGCGCATCGTCGTGACGCCGGGCGCGCAACTGTCGCTGCAACTGCATCACCACCGCGCCGAACACTGGGTCGTCGTGCGCGGCACGGCGCTCGTCACGCGCGGCGAAGAGCAGTTTCTGCTGAGCGAAAACGAATCGACCTACATTCCGCTCGGCATCGCGCCACCGGCTCGAAAACCCCGGCAAGGTGCCGCTCGAAATCATCGAAATCCAGTCAGGCACCTATCTCGGTGAGGACGACATTGTGAGGTTCAACGACAACTACGGCCGCTGCTCCTAAGCAGCCCGCCGCGAATCATTTGCGGACAGGAACCGGCAAGAACGAGGTAAGCAAAATGCGCAAGTTTCAGGATTTGCTCGCGCGAATTTTCGATGTCGCGTTGGTGTTGACGGGTGCGGCGGTGGCGTCGCAGATCCGCTTTGATTACCTCGCTCAATCCGGGTTCTATTGGGCGCTGGTGATGTTTTCCGCCGCGTTCGCGCTGGCCATCTTTCCGGCGTTCGGCGTCTACGAATCATGGCGCGGCCGCTCCAAGCTGGCGCTGGCCGGCCAGGTGTCGCTCGCGTGGCTGATCGTGCAGGGCTGCGCGCTGGTGCTGATGTATTCGCTGCATCGCAGCGACTTCGTGTCGCGGCTGTGGTTCTCGTACTGGACCGCGGTGACCGGCGGCCTGCTGATCGCTTACCGGCTGATCACGCATGCGGTGCTGGCGCGCGCGCGCGGCGCCGGAATGAACCTGCATCAGGTCGCGATTGTCGGCAGCGGCTCGCAATGCGACGCCATCATTCGCCGGATCGAATCGGCGCCGACCGCGGGCTTTCGCGCGACGGCCGTCTTCAACACGCGGCCGGACGTGTCGTCGGTGACGAACACGCGCGTGCCGGTATTCGATGACGCGTCGACGCGCTTGCCGATTACATTCGCACCAACGACGTCCACGAACTCTGGTTGATGCTTGTCGCTTACCGAGGAGCCGCTGATCTGCTCGCTGATCAGCGAGTTCCGCGACGATCTGGTGAATATCCGCTTCATGCCGGACGTGCGCAGTCATCGCGCTGTTCGAAGGCAGCGGCGTGATCGATCTGCTCGGCGTACCGGCGATCAACCTCGTCGCCTCGCCGCTGTCCGCGAGTTCGATGCTGAAGAAAGAGATTTTCGACCGCCTGTTCGCGGCCGCGGCGCTGCTTCAGCCTCGCGCCGCTGCTGCTCGGCATCGCGGTCGCGGTGAAGCTGTTCGTCGCGCGGACCGGTGCTGTTCAGGCAGAAGCGCAAGGGCGCGGACGGGCGGGTCTTCACGATCTACAAGTTCCGTTCGATGCGTCTGCATACCGAAGCAAAAGGCACGCTCAGCCAGGCCACGCGCCACGACACGCGCGTCACGAACGTCGGGCGCGTTCCTGCGCCGCACGAGCCTCGACGAACTGCCGCAATTTTTCAACGTGTTGCGTGGCGACATGTCGGTGGTTGGACCGCGTCCCCATGCACTCGAGCACGACGACCTCTATCAGAAAGTGGTCGCGGGCTACATCAATCGCTATCGAATCAAGCCGGGCATTACGGGTTGGGCGCAGATCAACGGCTTTCGTGGCGAGACCGACCGCATCGAGAAGATGGAGCGTCGCGTCGAACATGACCTGTACTACCTGGGTCATTGGTCGTTCGCGCTCGATATGCGGATTATCGGCGCGACGATAGTGGCGGGACTGGTGCATCGAAACGCTTACTAGACGTAGTTAACAAACACGACTGGGCGCTACCTCCTCCGAGAACGGTCGCCCTGGCGCAAGGAGGAAAACATCATGAGCTCGCTTGGACTACGCACGGGAAGTCTCGCTGGTTTTCGCTGCTGCGACTGCTGCTTTCCGGATGCGGCGAGCGTTCCGGGTCAACGGATGGTGACGCCAGCCGCGCTTCAGGACACAGGAGGGGATTACAGCACGGAAGCCTCGCAGCAGCAGACAGATCCAGATCACCGATATCAACCTCGCGCTGCTGCGCAAGATGAACGCGGACGCAGGCGTCGGCGACGGTATCCGACCGCAACGCTCGGCGCTGTTCGGCAAGCCGACGCCGTACAAGGTCGGCCCCGGCGACGTGCTGCAGATCGTCGTGTGGGATCACCCGGAACTCGCTGCCGCGCTTGGGCAGCCGGCGCAAAACACGCAGACCGTCGGATGCGACGCCCGGTTTCCTGATCGACGAAAACGGCAACGTGCAGTTCCCGTACGCGGGCAACCTGCACGTGGCGGGCAAGGACCGCCGCGACGATCCAGAAGGAGTTGCACAGCCGTCTGAGCAAGGTGTATCAGAAGCCCGAAGTGACGGTGCGGGTGGCGTCGTTCCGCCGTCGCAGGTCTATCTGGACGGCGAAGTGCGCACGCCGGGCGCCCAGTCGGTCACCGACATTCCGATGTCGCTGACGATGGCGATCAACCAGGGCGGCGGCTTTAGCGCGAATGCGGATCGCAGCCGCGTGGAGTTGATCCGCAACGGCGTCGTCTATCCGCTCAACGTGGACGATCTGATCAAGCGCGGCCATAATCCGTCGGACATCTATCTGCAGGCCGGGCGACATGGTGCGGGTGGCGGCGCGTGAAGACAGCGGCGTGTATGTGATGGGCGAGGTCAACAAGCCGGCCACCGTCGCTGCCGATGCGCAACGGTTCGCTGACGCTTTCGCAGGCGATCTCCGACAGCGGCAGCTTCGACTCGAACACGGCCGAGGCGAGGCAATTGTTCGTGATCCGCAATTCGACGAGCGAAACGCCGCAGATCTATCACCTCGATGCGACCTCGCCGGTGTCGATGGTGCTCGCCAATCAGTTCGAGCTTCAGCCGAAAGACATCGTGTATGTCGGCCAAGGTGGGCTGGTCCGCTTCAACCGTGTGTTGAACCTGCTGTTGCCGGCGATCAATGCGGCTGTGACGGGCGCCATCCTTGCGAAGTAACGGCACGTGCAGCGTGAACCTCTGAACCGCCGGGCTTTGTTGGGTGAACAAAATGGCAATCAACTTCGAAAACCGCTAATACACCGACGTGTCCGGAGCGGACGAGCTGCATCTGTCGGACTACCTGCGCACGATCGTGCGCGGTTGGCGCACGATCCTGATGGTGACGCTGATCGCGCTCGCGCTGGGGTGCGCGTATGCGTTCCTCGCGCCGCCGACGTACCGCGCGGACGTGCTGTTCCACGTCGAGGACAAGACGGCCAATGCCAATGCAAGCAAGCGGCAAGGATTCCTTGCCGCCGCTCACTGGCATGTTCGACACCAAGCCCTCGACGGCGGCGGAGATCGAGTTGCTGAAGTCGCGGCTCGTCACGGAGGAAACGGTCAAGAACGCTGCACCTCGATATCACCGCCACGCCGCGTTATTTCCCGGTGATCGGCGGAATGATCGCGGGGCTGGTGAACGGGCAATGGGGCTTCAGGTTGCCGTCGTTCATCAACCTGTCCGGCTTTGCATGGGGCGACGAGAGCATTGCCGTGTCGCGCTTCGACACGTCGAAGGACATGTACGACACCACCTTCACGCTGGTTGCGGGCGCCGGCGGCACCGTACATGCTGCGCGACCGCAACGGTATTGCGATTCTCTCGGGCCAGGTCGGCGAACCGTGGAAACCGATACCGCCGACGGCCCGATCGCGTTGCACGTCGACAAGCTGGTCGGCGCACCCGGCTCGCGTTTCGAATTGTCGCGTGCGTCGACGCTGAGCACGGTTGACCGTTTGCAGAAGGCGCTGGTGGTGCAGGAAACCACGCCTGCAGTCCGGCGTGATCCGCGCGAGCCTCGAAGGCGGCGACAGCGCGCTGACCGCGGCGATCGTCAACAGCATGGCGCGCGAATTCGTGCGTCAGGATATGGAGAGCCGGTCGAGCGCGAAGCCGAGCAGATGCTGGCCTTCCTCGATCAGCAACTGCCGGGCGTGCGCAAGGAACTCGACGACGCGGAGCAGCGCTACAACAAGTTCCGTAACACGCATGGCACCGTCGATCTCGGCGAGGAAAGCCGGCTGCTGCTGCAACAGATCGTCGATAACAAGACCAAGCTGCTCGACCTGCAGCAGCAACGCGCTGCAGATGTCGCAGCGCTTCACGCCGAGTCACCCGGCGGTGGCCGCGCTCGACGCGCAGATCGCCGCGTTGCAGGGCGCGCAGGACAACATGAACCGCAGCGTCGCGGTCATGCCGGATACCGAGCAGACCGCAGTGCGACTGCTGCGCGACGTGCAGGTCAACACGGAGCTGTACACGAATCTGCTGAACAGCGCGCAACAGTTGCGCATGGCCAAGGCGGGCCAGGTGGGCAGCGTGCGCGTGGTGGATTTCGCCGAAGCACCGGACGACCCGGTGCGCCCGAAGCGCGTGCTGGTGATTCTTGATCGCGCTTGGCGGCGGCCTCGCGCTCGGCATTCTGCTGACGTTCTTCAAGCGCGCGATGTACGGCGGCGTCGAGCGATCCGGACGAACTCGAAGCGATGCTCGGCGTGCCGGTATTCGCGGTCGTGCCGCGCAGCCAGACCCAGTTGCGGCTGCAGGAAAAGGTGGAGATGCGCCGTCGCGGATTGCATGTGCTCGCGCAGCAGGCGCCGGAAGACATCGCCGTGGAAGGCGTGCGCAATCTGCGCACTTCGTTGCAACTCTCGCTCGATCACGCCGACGAACAACGTCGTGATGATCACCGGCTCGCGGCCCGATGCCGGCAAGTCGTTCCTGTCGGTGAATCTGTCGGCGCTGGTGGCGTCGGCGAACAAGCGCGTGCTGATTATCGACGGCGACATGCGGCGCGGCGACGTGCATTCGCATTTCGGTATCGCCCATCAGCCGGGTCTGTCCGATGTGCTGAGCGGCGGCGACCTGTACGCGATGATCCAGCGCGACGTGCTGCCGGGTCTCGACGTGCTCGCCAAGGGCTCGCTGCCCACGCATCCGGCCGAGCTGCTGATGAGCAAGCGCTTCGAAACGATGCTTGACGAACTGAAGCCGCAATACGACCTCGTGATCGTCGATACGCCGCCGGTGCTGGCGGTGACCGACTCGACGCTGATCGGCAAATATGCGGGCACGACGCTGCTGGTGGTGCGCCACGGCCGTCATCCGCTCAACGAGATTGTCGAGACGGCCAAACGGTTGCGCAATGGCGGGGTGGCGATGCGCGGCGTGCTGCTGACCGATGTGCCGCAGGAAGCTGCATTCCTCGGTTCGGGGTATCAGGGCGGCTACTACGGCTACGACAGCATTGCCGGTTGAAGACACGGCCTTTGCCAGGACACTGGACGGCGCCACAGCGCCGGTTCACGCATTGAGCCTGGCACTGAAACGAGTGTCAGGGTTTGGGGTTCGCATAAGCGTCGGAAAACTTAATCTGGAGAAGGTTCCATGAAACGCAAGGTTGCGCTGATCACCGGCATCACTGGACAGGACGGCTCGTACCTGGCTGAGTTGCTGCTCGCGAAGGACTACGACGTACATGGCATCAAACGCAGGGTGTCCCTGTTCAACACGGATCGGATCGATCATCTCTACCGCGATCCGCACGAACCGGAGCAGCGGCTCTTTCTGCACCACGCCGATCTGACCGACTCGACCAGCTTGCTGCGTGTGATCCAGCGCGTCGAGCCCGACGAAATCTACAACCTCGCGGCGCAGAGTCACGTTGCGGTGTCGTTCGAGGAGCCGGAATACACCGCGAATGCGGATGGCCTCGGCACGTTGCGCATCCTCGAAGCGATACGGATTCTCGGCATGCAGGAGAAAACCCGCTTCTACCAGGCGTCCACTTCGGAACTGTACGGGCTCGTGCAGCAGATGCCGCAGACCGAGACCACACCGTTCTATCCGCGCAGCCCGTATGCGGTTGCCAAGCTGTTCGCGTACTGGACGACGGTCAACTATCGCGAGGCCTACGGATTCTTCGCATGCAACGGGATTCTGTTCAATCACGAATCGCCGGTGCGAGGCGAGACTTTCGTGACGCGCAAGATCACGCGTGCGATTGCGCGCATTGCGGTGGGCACGCAGAAGATGCTGTATCTCGGCAATCTGTCTGCGCTGCGCGACTGGGGCCACGCCCGCGATTACGTGGAAATGCAATGGCTCATGTTGCAACAGGAACTGCCCGAAGACTACGTGATCGCCACCGGCGTGCAGTACAGCGTGCGTCAGTTCGTTCAGTTTGCGGCAGCTGAGCTGGGCATCACGGTGCGCTTCGAAGGCACCGGCGTGGATGAAGTCGGCATTGTCGAAAAGGTGGAAGGGCGCGAGATCAAAGTGTCGCCCGGCGATGTGATCCTGCGTGTCGATCCGCGCTATTTCCGTCCGGCCGAGGTCGAAACGCTGCTGGGCGATCCGTCGAAGGCGCATGCGAGACTGGGCTGGAAGCCGACCACGTCGTTCCCGCAACTGGTCAAGGAAATGGTGCGCTCGGACTATCAGATTGCACGCCGCGACGCCCTTGTCACACTGGCCGGTTTTACCGCGCTGGAGCACCACGAATAGCGGTAATGCGTGCGGCGGCTTGTTGAGTATGAGTCGCTGCAGGAGATTCGCGGCCCGCAATTTTCTTGTTGTCGTGACGCCTGAATTCGCGCTCGTAGCCGGCGGCTCGCTGCCGGCTACGGGCGCGTGACTTTGTGAGCGCGATCCGGGCTCGATCTTGCTGCTCAGGTGGCGTTCGACTACTTGACTCGAAGTCTTGAAGTCCCTAAGTCCGGAAGTCCCTAAGTCCCGAAGCGAAGAGCTCGACGCGGTGCGCGTCTGTCCTCGCAATCTCTCCTGGTTCTCCCCAATCCGTCGACTACGCAGCTCTCAGCCGATGCGCTGGTCATCGCGGAAACGGCCGCGTGCGTAACGCTCGTCCGGCGGTTGTTCTCCTGCGCATATCGCGCCCGTCAATGTGCGATTGCGCTTCAGTCGAACTTCGGCGTTTCGGCTTTTCGGCGTGTCAACGCAGCCCGCGAACGTAGGACGGCGAAGGGCATTGGCATGGCCTTCGCCGCCTGGATCGCTGCCTGTCCGCGAAACCTCAGTGATGCGCCATCAGATAGCGCACGTCGGGCAATGGCTCGGCAACGGTATCGGCGGTGTCGCCGGCTGTATCGGCGGGCGGCTCGATCCGGAGTGCGCTTTCGCGCATCGCCCGTGTCGCGAGACGTTGTGCCTCCTTGCTGCTCGAATCGATTTGCAGCGCGATGCCTGCGTCGCGCGACGTGCATGCCCAGCGTCCGATGTAACCGCAGCCGCGTGCGAGGCTGAGTAGCGCATCGCGCTGCTGTTCGAGCGTATGCACCGTGGAGCGCAGGCGCAGTGCGTCGCGATTGTCGGGCTGGGCGGCGAGAGCAGCGGCGAGACGAACTTTCGTCGCCGACAGATTGTTCGCTTTCAGACTGACACGTGCCGCTTTCAGATACCTGGACGAATCGGCGCGCAGTTTATCCGCCGCGCTCATTGTCTGATCGGCGGCGGCGTGGTTGGTGTCCTGCGTTGGCGGCGAGACGCGATGCTGGTCGGTGGGCGAAGCGACCGGTGGTGTCACGGGTGAGGACTGGACTGATGCCTGGCGTTGCGCGACGACGGTGGGCTGTTGCTGCGCGACGACGCGCGGTTGCGACACTTGCTTCGAGAAATCCGCGCGCGGTTTATCCGCTGCGCTAGATGCCAGATCGGCGGTCGCGCGACCGGTATCCGGCGTTGCCGTCAGGCGGCGGTGCTCTCCGGATGGCAGAGCGGGCGGCGGTGTCATGGGTGAGGACTGGACCGCTGCGGGGACTTGCGCGAGGCGGCGGCGGGCTGTTGCGCAACCGCGCTTGGCTGCAACAGCGACTTCAGCTTATCGATCCACGTTTGATCCGTCGTGCCAGCTGTGTGCCCGGCGATAACAGGCTTGATGTCCGCCGTTGCCGTCAGCAGGCGGTGCTGCTCGGGTGCAGATGCAACTGGCGGTGTCACTGGTAAGGACTGGACCGCCGCAGGATGTTGCGCGACGACAGCGGGCTGCTGTTGCGCGACCACGCCTGGCTGCAAAAGCGACTTCCACTTGTCGATCCAGGTGTGATCCGTCGTGCCAGTTGCGTGCTCGGCGATAACAGGCCTGGTGTCAGGCGTTGCCGTCAGGAGGCGCTGTTGGTCAGTTGGAGATGCGACCGTCGGTGTCACTGGTGAGGACTGGACCGCCGCAGGATGTTGCGCGACGACAGCGGGCTGCTGTTGCGCGACCACGCTCGGCTGCAACAGTGACTTCCACTTGTCGATCCAGGTGTGATCCGTCGCGCCAGTTGCGTGCTCGGCGATAACCGGCTTGGTATCCGGCGATGCCGTCAAGACGCGGTGTTGTTCGGAGGACAAAGCGGGCGGCGGTGCCACCGGCGAGGACTGCACGGACGCAGGACGCTGCGCGACGACGACCGGCGGCTGTTGCGCGACCACGCTCGGCTGCAACAGTGACTTCCACTTGTCGATCCAGGTGTGATCCGTCGCGCCAGTTGCGTGCTCGGCGATAACCGGCTTGGCATCCGGCATTGCCGTCAAGACGCGGTGCTGTTCGGACGACGATGCGGTCGGGGTTGCCACCGGCGAAGACGGGACCGACGCGAGGTGTTGCGCGAGCGCGGCGGGTTGCTGCTGCGCGGTGGCGCCCGGTCGCTCCCGCGCGCCGACCGTGCCGGGTTGCACGGCAACGGCAATGGACGGCGTGCCGTCCTGAGCAGACACGTGACCGGTGCTTGCATCCGGGGTCCCCGAACGCAAGGCGTCGCTATGAGTGAGACCTAGATACACAGCAGAGCTCACCGCCAGCACGGAAGCCGCCAGCACGATGGGTCTGCGTAACCGCCGATTGGCTCTCGCGACCATCTCTGCTTCGTCGATCGAATCGTAGGGATAGACCAGGTCGCCTGGCGACTGGCGCCAGAAGCCGCGCGCCGGCTGCCTGGCGGGAAACGTCTGCGGTGAACCCGGCTGCGCGGCTTGCAACCCCGGCAGCGGGGCGGCATGCGCGCCGAATCCTTCTATCGCGAGCGAATGGCACGAGAGGCAAGGCGAGAAGCGGCCAACGAGAGGCGCACCGCAGTGGCCGCAGCGTCGGGGTTCTGGCTGACTGGAAACAAGGTAATTAGACATGGCCGCTCGCTAACGGACGCCGGAAGACGGACGCCTCGGTCAAAGGAACAGGGACAGCAACGAGACTCGCAAGCCGGACTACTGCGCGACGACGTAGCCCTTCGCCTGCATGCATGCTCCGTAGGCGGCCCAATAGCGCGTCATGGGCGGCTCGGGGGCCGGCAGCGGCGGCAGCGCCACGTTCGACGCCGCGTTCGGATTCGACGAAGCGGCCACCGCATCCGACGCGCCGAGGTCCGCACTCGTGCCCGAGCTGGCCAAAGCAGCCATCGCGCTGGAGATGGCGGCGGCCGTGCCCGCCGATCTCACCGTCGACGCCCCGCTTGCCGCTGCAGTCGCTGCGCTTGCGCCTGTCGCGGCGGTGGCCGCTACCGGCGCACTCGCACCAGGCTCGGTTGCCGCGGCGGGCATGCTCGCGCTCGCCGGGGCCGCCGAGAAGGTGCTCGACGGCAACGGCGGCCGTGACGGCACGCCCGTCGACGAGGTTTTGGGCGGCGGTGATTTGCGCGGTGGGATCTGCGATTCCCGGGTGATATCGACCTTGGTCTTGTTCGCCTCCGCGTAACACAATGCGGTGTCGACGCTGCGTTGATAAGGGCTTTGACTTCGGACCGGATAGGTCAGCGGCTGCCATGCAAAGGCAGCGCTGCTCACCACCATTAACGTCAGTACGGTATATGTTTTAAATTCCATCGCAGTCGCTCCCGCAGCGATGTTTCGCCCTTCACGGGCAATGGCGCTTCGCGGTGTTTTTTGCTGATTGCCCCGAACGCGCGCCGTTAAACGGCGGCGCTTTTGCCGCGAAGGCTCCTTGCTTGAGCGTAACACCGGGCTTCGCCGGGGCAATGCATCGGATAGCGGGCGAAAACGCCATCCTCCAGTCGAAACAGGACAAACGCGCGCAAACTGGCGGAAAACGGCGTGAGAGACAGGGGAATCCCTGGAGGCCTGTGGGAGCAAGCAGAGCAGTCTGGAGGCAATCATGAGAATCAGGCCGTACTGCCATAAAATGATATTCGCGGTGAAGTCCGTGCTGTTTCTGTCGACGATGCTGCCGGTAGCAGGCGCATTGGCCGACGAAGTCGCCAACGTCAAGGTAGAGACTGCGGGTGAGCGTGCTCATTTTGCGCAGGCCTTTTGCCAGGCTCCGCCCGAGCGTGTGGCGGCTTACAAGGCGCGGCTCAGAAACCGGCTGTCCGATGCCGACGACTTCGATCGGCATTGGCAACTGGGATGGTCTCGCGCGGACCGCCAGGTTAGAGACATGGGTTCGTTGCGCGACAGCAATCCTGAGGAATTCGCGTCGCGAATCAAGTTCAACTGCGAACGGCTCAAGTGGATGGCGGAAAATTCGCTGCGCGCGCGTCCGCAGAAATGACGGCACGGCTGAAGCGGCAGGCGGCGATTCGTCGCTCGTCGTGCTGCGGTACGCCTGCGAAACCTGGTGGTTCCCCGGATAAACCGGTTGTTTACGCGAAGAGCGGATGATTTTCCGCTAATCAGTGCCGGACCACTTGTCGGCGATTGAAAATAAGTAGACGTTTGTTTTGAAACGGATATTTCTGTCAATTGGCCGAATTTTTCGGCGCCGCGAGCTTCTTTTTCGAGCCGATCCGGCGGCTGACCCTCTCCCAGATCCGCCATCGCCTTCTTGAATTTGTCACCACCCGTCCATATAATTAGCACTCGCTGCACGAGAGTGCTAACAACATCGCCGGTTGGCTCAGCCAGCCGGGTTTTCTCAGCGTTCTTCAGTCTCAATCAAGAGAGGAGTATGTATGAACCTTCGTCCTTTGCATGATCGCGTGATCGTCAAACGTCTGGATCAAGAAACCAAGACCGCGTCGGGCATCGTGATCCCCGAAGCCGCAGCAGAAAAGCCGGATCAAGGCGAAATTCTGGCAGTCGGCCCGGGCAAGCGCGACGACAAGGGTGCACAAATCGCACTCGACGTGAAGGTTGGTGACCGCGTCCTGTTCGGCAAGTACGCAGGCCAGACCGTCAAGGTCGACGGCAACGAACTGCTCGTGATGCGCGAAGAAGACATCATGGCCGTGGTGCAGAAGTAAGCGCAAAGTCGCTACTTTTCCCGGTCATATCCCAAGAATTCAAGGAGTTAGAAGATGGCAGCTAAAGACGTCGTATTCGGTGATTCCGCCCGTGCCAAGATGGTTGAAGGCGTGAACATCCTCGCGAACGCTGTGAAGGTCACGCTGGGCCCGAAGGGCCGCAACGTTGTCCTGGAACGCAGCTTCGGCGGCCCGACGGTCACCAAGGACGGTGTGTCGGTCGCGAAAGAAATCGAACTGAAAGACAAGCTCCAGAACATGGGCGCGCAAATGGTCAAGGAAGTCGCTTCCAAGACCAGCGACAACGCAGGTGACGGCACCACGACCGCTACGGTCCTGGCTCAGTCGATCGTCCGCGAAGGCATGAAGTACGTTGCATCGGGCATGAACCCGATGGACCTGAAGCGCGGTATCGACAAGGCTGTGTGCAGCTGCAATCGAAGAACTGCGCAAGATCAGCAAGCCGTGCACGACCAACAAGGAAATCGCTCAAGTCGGCTCGATCTCGGCAAACAGCGACTCGTCGATCGGCGACCGTATCGCTGAAGCAATGGACAAGGTCGGCAAGGAAGGCGTCATCACCGTTGAAGACGGCAAGTCGCTGCAAGACGAGCTGGACGTTGTCGAAGGTATGCAATTCGACCGCGGCTACCTGTCGCCGTACTTCATCAACAACCCGGACAAGCAAGTTGCTGTGCTCGAAAACCCGTTCGTGCTGCTGCACGACAAGAAGGTCTCGAACATTCGTGACCTCCTCCCGGTACTGGAACAAGTCGCCAAGGCTGGCCGTCCGCTGCTGATCATCGCAGAAGACGTCGAAGGCGAAGCACTGGCAACGCTGGTTGTGAACAACATCCGCGGCATCCTGAAGACTGTTGCTGTCAAGGCTCCGGGCTTCGGCGATCGTCGTAAGGCCATGCTGGAAGACATCGCGATCCTGACCGGCGGTCAAGTTATCGCTGAAGAAACCGGCCTGACGCTCGAAAAGGCAACGCTGGCTGAACTGGGTCAAGCGAAGCGTATCGAAGTGGGCAAGGAAAACACGACGATCATCGACGGCGCTGGCGAAGCTGCAAACATCGAAGCACGCGTGAAGCAAGTTCGCACGCAAATCGAAGAAGCAACGTCGGACTACGACCGTGAAAAGCTGCAAGAACGCGTTGCCAAGCTGGCAGGCGGCGTTGCAGTGATCAAGGTTGGCGCTGCGACCGAAGTCGAAATGAAGGAAAAGAAGGCACGTGTCGAAGACGCACTGCACGCAACGCGCGCAGCTGTGGAAGAAGGCATCGTTGCTGGCGGCGGCGTTGCGCTGATCCGCGCACGTACGGCAATCGACGGGCCTGAAGGGCGCTAACGCCGATCAGGACGCAGGTATCAAGATCGTGCTGCGCGCGATGGAAGAGCCGCTGCGCCAGATCGTCACGAACGGTGGCGAAGAAGCCAGCGTCGTGGTGGCAGCTGTTGCAGCTGGTACGGGCAACTACGGCTACAACGCAGCAACCGGCGAGTACGTCGACCTGGTTGACGCAGGTGTCGTGGACCCGACGAAGGTGACGCGTACGGCGCTGCAAAACGCAGCATCGGTGGCAGGTCTGCTGCTGACGACCGACGCAGCTGTTTGCGAACTGCCGAAGGAAGATGCTCCGATGGGCGGCGGTATGCCCGGCGGCATGGGCGGCATGGGCATGGACATGTAATTTCGGCTTGGGCCTCGTTCGCGGGGCCCAGTTGGAAACACATGGGAGAGCGCGCCGCGAGGCGTGCTTCCCAAAAGAAAAAACCCGCAGAAATGCGGGTTTTTCTTTTGGGGCGGGCGCGTGAAGCGTGACGTGACGCTCAAACTGCGCTGCTGCGCTTCGTGCTGCCGGATCGCGCTCGAGAGCGAGTTCTCGCGCAAATAGGCGAAGATTTGCGCCGACGCTTTCTGCCGGCGTTTGTGTGGCGGTGTCGATATGAAGCTCGGGGTCGGCCGGCGCTTCATAGGGCGCGGAAACGCCGGTAAACGAGCGATTTCTCCGGCCCTGGCTTTCGCATAAAGACCTTTCGGATCGCGACGCGGCGCAGGTGGCGACGGGGCGGACAAGGTAGGTCTCGATAAATTTGCCGGGCCCGATAATTTCGCGCGCCATCGCCCGGTCTTCGCCCATCGGCGAGATAAGCGCCGTGATGACAATGAGGCCTGCGTCATTCATCAATTGAGCGACGTGCGCCACTCGGCGGATATTTTCGCGCCGGTCTTTCCTCTCGAAGCCGAGATCGCTCGCCAGTCCGTGGCGGACGTTGTCGCCATCGAGCACATAGCACGCGTGGCCGAGCGAGACGAGTTGCTGTTCGAGTTCGAATGCGATGGTTGACTTGCCCGCTCCGGACAGACCGGTGAGCCAGATCGTAACCGGCTTCTGGCGGAACATCTGCATTCTGTCCTGAACTGCCGATTGCGCCGTGGCAGCGTTGCAGGAAGGTGGGAGCGCTTTTCCATCGTCGTTCTCTCCAGGCGCTCAGGCGCAGTGCCAGCCTCGCCGCCAAGTTCCCGCATTGTGCAGGTTCTCAGGCGAATTTGCGATTGCGACATGAAAGCCGTCCGGAATGCCGGCCGGCAGCGGAATTGAAAAGCCAGTGTGCGAACTCGCATATCCCGCGGCTGGCCACGTCAGGGCGATACTCCCCACTCAAGCCGCTCGCAATGACCTGCGTGCCAACTCGAACTTCAAGCGGGACTGGCTGGTCCGGCCGGGCTGAGATTGACGGCCCAGCCCGACACCATGCCGTCGTGAACGGCGTCGACAAATCCGTCGAACAGGTCGGCCTGTTCGGGTTGCTGGCTTTGCGCGAATTCCAGATACGCCTCGATAGGCGCAAGGTCGAATCGGCGGATTACGCTTTGCACGCTGCGCGAGGAATGCTTCGTCGAAGCCGAAAACCATCGAGCTGTGCACGTATGGATTTTCAAGCTGATTTATTTCCGCCTGAATGAGCTGAACCTGTTCCAGCGCATTGGCAAAGACTGGCACCCGCTTCGTTCGCATGTCGCTGCAATCATACGTTTGGCGTTGTTGAAGAGCTCGTAATCGAGGCTTATTGTCTTCGATAAATTTCTGTCGGGCCGCTTCGCTTAAATGGCCTCTCGTTTTGTCGACGAGCCCCGTGTGCTGGTTCGCTTCGAAATAGAACGGCAATTTCAGGCCCGCTCGTGCCGCATAAACGGAGCAAGAATTCGCTCATGTTCTCGCAGATGCCGACCGTGCCAATATGCTTCACGGAGATGGGTTTGCGCGACCTCGAGGCTCGCTTCATTGAGCTACGGCATGGCCGCTCAGCATATGGACAAACAGATTTTTGCCGGCCATGGACTCGCTGACCCAGTCGTCGAGCGATAGCGCGCCGCGCTGCACAAGCGCCTCGGTCGGCGATACGCTTGCGCCGCGCTCGACTTCGCCGTTCTTGCCGTTGAACGCGTACCAGTAATGCGAGATCTGACGCGCAAGCGGATCGCGCAGAATCGTGCAGTAACTGACGGGGCGTTTGAGAAGGCGATGGATGCCATATGGATGATGTCCGCCGCCAACGCTGGTTGCCATCAGCTCGTCATGGCAGTTTTCCCAGCCATTCCGATCCCATTCGAAATTAATGAACTGGTCTTTACCCTTATTCAAATCAAAAAACGAAATAACGGTGGACCCGCCACTCTTTGGCGGATGAATGAAAAATAGAGGAAAAGACATAGAGGGCACATATGACCGATTTATGATCGGTACAAGTCTAGCCTGACGATTAACAGTCGCGTTGTAACGTTTGATTACGCGATAAAACGCTAGTAACGACGCATAGCTGGATGATGCTTGTTGAACAGACATCGGGGAATTGCTGTAAGTGCCGTCCTTGAAAAGGATGACGGCCCGAACTGTAGCGCCTATTCAAATGCGGGTGCGCGCAGTAATGAGTAAGGATTGGCGCATGCAGCAATGCGCGCATGTAAAAAAACCCGCATGCATGCGGGTTTTCGATTTCACGGTGCTGCACTGGACTTCAGTGCCGCGCTTCGCCCGGCGCGACGTCCTTGCCGGTGGTCGGCGGCGTTTCGTCGTCGCTGCTGCGAGCCCAGAAGAACCGGTCCGGCATATACGCGCCCATGCCGGGCCGGAACGCGTTGCGCATCGCCTGATACAGATACTCCTGCGCCTCGCGTACCGCTTCGGCCGGTTCCTGGCCGTTGGCCAGCAACGCGGCGATCGCCGCGCCGAGCGTATCCGTCGAGCCCATGATCCGATGGCTGCCGCGGTCCCACATATCCTGGCGCAACTGGCCGTCTTCGCTGAACAGCGTGTTGACGAGCCGGTGCGTGCCGGTTTCCGTCGACAGAATGTACTCGCAGCCTTGCGACAGCAGATGCGAGATCGCCGCGTCGAGGCTCGGCGCTTCGGCGTCGCCGTCCGGCTGGGCGAGCGCGAGCAGCGTGGCCGAATCGGCGACCAGCAGCGTGGTTTGCGGCGCGAGCAGGTCGGCGATCGCTTCGCGCAGTTCGTCGGCGGCGAGCACGTGTTCGTCGTCGAGCGTGAAGTCGGGGGCGAGGATCAGCGGAATGTCGTCGTAATCGGCGACGACTTCGGCGATCGCGCTCACCACTTCCGCGCGCGTGCAGGCGCCGACCTTGAACGCGGCGATCGGCATGTCTTCGAGCAGCATCCGCGCCTGGGTCGCGACGACTTCAGGGTCGAGCCCGGTGACTTCGTCGCAGCTGGCCGAATCGCGCACGGTATAGCCCGTGAGCACGGAGACGCCGTGGCAGCCCATGCTGGCAAGGGTCATCAGGTCGGCTTGCAGGCCGGAGCCGCCGGTGGGATCGGAAAGGCCGAAGGTGAGGACGATCGGAGGCGTGTCGCTGGGCATGAAGATTTGACAAAAAGGAGCAGGATTTTGGCGCAGAGAGCTGCGCAATCGGCTCAATTATGCGGCCTAAACCGTTGCGAGGGCGTTTTTTCATACACTTCGGCGATGTCGCCGCAAGCGGGCGGCAGTGCCCGTGCGAGGCATGGCGCCGCGACGCCGTGCCGGCTTGACGCGAACCGCATGGCCGAAGCCGCGCGCAGCCGACGGCCAGCGCGTTTCTGATTGCTAGGCATTGGGGCGGCAACACGGTACCATCATGGCTCCCGTTTCCACGGACTCTACGACGCGACACAAGAATGGAATATCAAAGCTGGATGTGCCTGATTTGCGGCTGGATTTACGACGAAGAAGCCGGTTTGCCGGACGAAGGCATTGCGCCGGGCACGCGCTGGGAAGACGTTCCCATTAACTGGACCTGCCCGGAATGCGGCGCGCGCAAGGAAGACTTCGAGATGGTCCAGATCTGAAGTCCGCAGGGCGCCGGACGTCGGCGCTGGTGTCGAGCGCCGCATGCGTGCCAGCTCGGCGCGATGTGGCGAGCGGCGCAGCAGTCTGTGCCATTGCGGCGTCGCGCCTGCGCTCGAACGCGGTTCACGCGTTCGGAACGCTGCTCCACGCGTGTCGACGCGGAACATCGTCGGTTGCGCTGTGTCGCAACGGTAGTCTGTCATTGTTCTGTCGCCGGTTCGCGCGTTAGCCGATCAGTCTCTCGTGCGGCGCGAAGCGGCGGCCCGTCAGCTTCCTGTCGCCTGCCCATGACTCTTCGATCCGCTGCACCCGATTCCTTCGATGCATTGCCGAATCCGCGCGGCGGCGCGGTCCGTCCCGCGGAACTGGCGCTGGCCGAGGCGCTGCTGGCGTTCGAACAGCACAGCGAGAGCACGTCGGCGCTGCTGCGCGCGTCGCACGCGTTGCGCGAGGCCGGCTGGCTGAGCGCGCAGCGCTTCGCGGACGCGCTGGTGCGGCTCTCGCCGCTCGCGGCGGGCGATCCAGCCGACGCCGACAGCGCGCGGCCGGTGTTCGGCGCGGCGTTGCGCGATTTCCGCGCGGCGCTCGAGCGGCACAATCTGCGCGAGCTGTCCTGCTCGCCCACGCTGTTCGATCACTATCGCGCGCTTGTGCCCATCTGTCGGAGCACACGCCCGGTTCGACCGTCGCTTTCGAAGATCTCGCGCTGACTGCGCCGCCCGGTGCCGCCGGTGTCGCTGCATGCCCAGTCCGCCGGATCAACTGGCCCATTTGCGGGCGCGCTACGAGCGCGCGCTGCTGCCGGTGTTGCGCTCGCAGGCCGGTAGGGCAGCGGTGCCGCGCTGGCGTTCACCAACGCGGCGCTCGACGAACTGGACGCCGTTCTCACCGAACTCGCCGGCCCGGACCCCTACGATTTCTGGCGTCTCGCCAAAGCTTGCGCGAAGGCGCTGCGTGTCAGCGGCCGTGCCACCGGCGACACCGATGCGCGGCGTTTCTATGCGCGCTGCAATCTGGCGCTGGCCGATCATGCGCGCGGCATCGAGCGCGCGCCGCGTTCGCTGGTGCGCGCGACGCTGGCGCTGCTGTGGCGCGACTACGCGTTGTTCGGCGCCGCGGCCGAAGATGCCGATCAGGTCGAGGTGCTGCACGACTACGGTTTGACGGTCGACTGGCACGTCGCGGGCACCCAGGCATCCGAAATGCTGTGGGAAGCGGGCGCGCTGCAAGCGCAGGCGATCAGCGCGACGCGCAGCTCGCTGACGCGCGAGCTGGGTGTGCTGACGGTCAACGCGAACGCCTACGAAGATTTCCTGCAAACCGCGGATGCGGCGATCTCCGCGCTAACCGAGCATGCCCGCGCAGCCGATCAGCCGGAGAAGGCCGATCCGAGCGAAGCGCTGCAAGCGGGTGACGCCGCTTACCGGCTCGGCGCCGCCGCCTGCGCGCTGGGCTTGGGCCACGTGGCGCTGCTCGCGGACGCGCTCGGGCTGGCGTGGCGCCGTCGCGCGCACGCGGGCGTATCGACGCCGGCGGTGCGCGCACACGTAATCGTCGAGCGCGCCGGCGGCGAGCACGCTCGAGCAGGCCGCCGAAGCGTTGCGCGCGATGCTGCACAAGGTCGCGGCGGGCGTGGCGACGCCTGCTGGCGGCGTCGCGCAGGCCGCGCTGGCCACGCTGACGCGCGCCATCGAGCAGGGCGGCGCGTGAGCTTCTCCTTGCCTGCTGCGCGCGGCGCCAAGCCGTAGTCCCGCCGAGCGCGGCGCTCACGCTCGGGCCAGCGACCGCCGCCCGGCATGCCGTGTCGCCAAACACCGCCCATCCGCACCGTGGCGAGGGCCTGCGTGCGTGATAGAGTGCAACTTGATTTGTCGTCGATGGCTCGCGGCATGTTTCATGGCAAGCATCGCGATTCCACGCTCAAAGCCCGCCATCCTGCATCGTCTTTGCTAAAATCCGAACTATGTCCAAGAGTACCGATCGCATCAATTTGACCAACCAGTTCCTGATCGCCATGCCGAACATGGCCGATCCGACGTTTTCAGGAACGGTGGTCTACCTTTGCGATCACAGTGAGCGCGGCGCGCTCGGCCTCGTGATCAACCGGCCGACCGACATCGACCTGCAAGCGCTCTTCAATCGCATCGACCTCAAGCTCGAGATCGAGCCCCTCGTGCATGTGCCCGTGTATTTCGGCGGCCCGGTGCAAACCGAGCGCGGCTTCGTGCTGCACGATCCGGGAGACGGCGAGCCGTACACGTCGTCCATGTCGGTGCCGGGCGGCCTCGAGATGACCACCTCGAAAGACGTGCTCGAAGCCGTCGCGAGCGGCAAGGGTCCGGAGCGCTTCCTGCTCACGCTCGGCCATGCGGGCTGGGGCGCGGGTCAGCTCGAAGAGGAAATTTCGAAGAACGGCTGGCTCACGGTCGAAGCCGATCCGAACATCGTCTTCGACGTGCCCGCCGAAGAGCGCCTCGAAGCGGCGCTCGCGCTGCTCGGCATTTCGCTCTCGATGCTCTCGGGCGAGGCGGGGCACGCATGAGCCTGGCGGCCGGACGTGAGGCGACGCTGCTTGCGTTCGATTACGGCGAAAAGCGCATCGGCGTGGCGGTCGGCAATTCGCTGACCCGCAGCGCGCGGCCGCTCGTCATCGTGCAGAACCGCAGCCGCGAATATCGCTTCGAGGCGGTCGGCAAGCTGATCGCCGAATGGAAGCCGGACGCGCTGGTGGTCGGCCTGCCGATGCATCCGGACGGCACGCCGCACGAAATGACGCAACTGGCGAAGCGCTTCGGCAATCAGCTGAACGGCCGCTTCAATCTGCCGGTGACGTGGGTCGACGAGCGCTATTCGTCGGTCGAGGCGAAGGCGGAAATCCGCGCCGGCAACGGCCGCGCCGACATGCTCGACGCCGAAGCCGCCAGCATCATCCTCCAGCAATATCTAGACGGACTTTCCGACGATCATGAGTTCCATTGACGCCGAAGCGCTTTATCGCGCGTTGCTCGACCAGATTCGCGCGGCGTATGGCGACCAGCTCGGCGCCGACGAGCGAGGCCGAAGGCGCGGTGCTCGCCGGCATCTACAGCGGCGGCGCGTGGCTCGCCGAGCGTCTCGCGCACGACCTGAACGTGCCGGGATTCGGCGTGGTGAACGTCGCGCTGCATCGCGACGACTACGCGAAAAAAGGCCTGCACTCGCAGGCCAGCCCGACCTCGCTGCCGTTTTCGGTCGACAACCGCCGCATCGTGCTGGTCGACGACGTGCTGTACACCGGCCGCACCATGCGCGCGGCGCTGAACGAGCTGTACGACTACGGCCGGCCGGCGTCGGTCGAGCTGGCGGTGCTCGCCGATCGCGGCGGACGCGAGTTGCCGGTGGCGGCGCGCTTTACCGGCGGCGTGGTCGAGGTGCCCGCCGACGCCACGCTCGTGCTGGCCCGCGAAGAGGGCGACGCGGACGCTCAGGCGCGCTTCACGTTTCACACCGAAGCACGCGCCGATTGAGCGAGCGCGGCGCGGGCAGCGCGGCAATCGCAGAGCATGCGCCACGCGCACCGCGTTCGCGCGACCGTCGCGCCTTGTACACGAACAATCGCAGCACATTCGCAGCAAATTCGCACGCAGCAGCGGAACAATCCGAAACGCATCCGACACAGCTCAAGCCGCCCGCGCGTCGCACGCGAACCGGCCGGCCACGAAATCGTCACACGCAGCATCAGCATCGACATCGATCACGTTGAAGCCCGTATTTGAAGCAGGTACACCATGAACACCGCCACCCAGGCTCCCAGGATTCCGCCGACAGCGCCACCGAGCGCTTCCGTTACGGCTTCCTGAAGGGCAATCCGCAGCTCACGAAAAACGGCGAGCTGAAACATCTGTTGTCGATCGAAGGCTTGCCGAAGGCGATCGTCAATCACATTCTCGATACCGCCGACCAGTTCGTCAGCGTGACCGATCGCGAAGTGAAGAAGGTGCCGCTGTTGCGCGGCAAGTCGGTGTTCAACCTGTTCTTCGAGAACTCGACGCGCACCCGCACCACCTTCGAAATCGCCGCGAAGCGGCTGTCGGCGGACGTGCTGAATCTGAACATCAACGCGTCGTCGACGAGCAAGGGCGAGTCGCTGCTCGACACGATCAACAACCTCTCGGCGATGCATGCCGACATGTTCGTCGTGCGTCATGCGTCGAGCGGCGCGCCGTACCTGATCGCCGCAGCATTGCGCGCCGCACGTGCACGTGATCAACGCCGGCGACGGCCGTCACGCGCACCCGACGCAGGGTCTGCTCGACATGTACACGATCCGCCACTACAAGAAGGACTTCACGAAGCTGCGCGTGGCGATCGTCGGCGACATTCTGCATTCGCGGGTCGCGCGCTCGGACATCCATGCGTTGACCACGCTCGGCGTGCCGGAAGTGCGCGCGATCGGTCCGCGCACGCTGCTGCCGGGCGGTCTCGAACAGATGGGCGTGCGCGTGTTCCACAACCTCGACGAAGGCCTGAAGGACGTCGACGTGATCATCATGCTGCGTCTGCAGAACGAGCGCATGAGCGGCGCGTTGCTGCCGTCGGCGCAGGAGTATTTCAAGAGCTGGGGACTGACGCCGGAGCGCCTCGCGCTCGCCGCGCCCGATGCGATCGTGATGCACCCGGGGCCGATGAACCGCGGCGTCGAAATCGATTCGCAGGTGGCCGACGGCCCGCAGTCGGTGATCCTGAACCAGGTGACGTTCGGCATCGCGGTGCGCATGGCGGTGATGGGCATCGTCGCGGGCAATCACGACTGAATGCGGCGAAGCGTGCGCCTCGCACGCGGCGATGCAGCGAGCGTATGGCGTCGGCACGATCTGCTCCAGCATACCCGCAGCACGACGGCACAGCACGCGACACGTAATACGTCGCGCGAAACGTAGCTGAACACCAGGCTGAACACCAGCTGAACCGCTAACATAAGGCAGCCATGAAGATTCATATTCAAGGCGGCACGCTGATCGATCCGGCAGCGGGCACCGAACAGCAGCAGGACATTTTTATCGCGGCGGGCAAGATCGTCGCGCATCGGCGACGCGCCCGCGGACTTTCAGCGCGGCGAAGACGATCGACGCCAACGGGCTTGCCGATCGCGCCGGGTCTCGTCGACCTGTCCGCGCGTTTGCGCGAGCCGGGCTTCGAGCACAAGGCGACGCTCGAATCCGAAATGGCCGCGGCGCTCGCGGGCGGCGTGACGAGCCTCGTGTGTCCGCCGGACACCGATCCGACGCTCGACGAACCCGGCCTCGTCGAGATGCTCAAGTTCCGCGCGCGCAAGCTGAACCAGGCGCACGTGTATCCGCTCGGCGCGTTGACCGTCGGCCTCAAAGGCCAGGTCATCACCGAGATGGTCGAGCTGACGGAAGCCGGCTGCATCGGCTTTTCGCAGGCCGATGTGCCGATCGTCGATACCCAGGTGCTGATGCGCGCGCTGCAATACGCGAAGACCTACGGATATACCGTGTGGCTGCGTCCGCAGGATGCGTACATGGCAAGGGCGGCGTGGCCGCGAGCGGCGCGGTGGCGTCGCGGCTCGGCTTGTCGGGCGTGCCGGTGTCGGCGGAAACGATCGCGCTGCATACCATCTTCGAACTGGTGCGCGTGACCGGCGCGCGGGTGCATCTGTCGCATCTGTCGTCGGCGGCGGGCGTCGCGCTGATGCGCGCGGCCAAGGCCGAGGGCTTGCCGGTGACGTGCGACGTCACCGTCAATCACGTGCATCTGACCGACCTCGATATCGGCTATTTCGACGCGCAATTCCGGCTCGATCCGCCGCTGCGCTCGCAGCGCGATCGCGAAGCGATTCGCGCGGGCCTCGCCGACGGCACGATCGACGCGATCTGCTCCGACCACACGCCGGTCGACGACGACGAAAAGCTGCTGCCGTTCGCCGAAGCCACGCCGGGCGCGACCGGCCTGGAACTGTTGCTGTCGCTGACGGTGAAGTGGGCCGACGAAGCGGGCGTGCCGCTCGCCAAGGCGCTGACCCGCATCACGGCGGCGCCGGCCGACGTGCTGAAGCTGGACGCGGCCGGCGCATCGCCGTGGGCGCCGTGGCCGATCTCTGCGTGTTCGACCGCCACGCGCAATGGCGCGTCGAGCCGCGCGCGCTGAAGAGCCAGGGGCACAACACGCCGTTCCTCGGTTACGAACTGCCGGCGCGCGTGCGCGCGACGATCGTGTCGGGCCACGTCGCGTTCGAACAGCGCTGATACCTGCGGCGTCGCGCTCACTTATCGATCCGCTCATTGGCCAGTTACGGAAAGCTCCAACAATGAAGCTCGCGTTTCGCAAGGCCCGCCTCGTCGCGCATCTGCTGCACGGCATGTGGATCGTCGCGACGCGCTTTCCCAAGGCCAGCGCCGAACAGCGTCACGCGCTCAATCGCGCGTGGTCGCTGAAAATGCTGCGGCTGTGCGGCATGCGACTCGTCGTGCATAACGACGGCGCGCGGCTCGACCGCGGCGCGCTGGTGGTCGCCAATCACATCTCGTGGATCGATATCTACGTGATCAACGCGTGGCGGCCGACGCCGTTTGTTTCGAAGGCGGAGATCCGGCAATGGCCGGTGGTCGGCTGGCTCGCGCAGCAACTGGACACCGTGTTCATTCAGCGCGAGAAGCGCAGCGACGCGAAGCGCATCATGCATGAGCTGTCCGACCGGCTGAGCGCGGGCGAACTGATGTGCGTGTTTCCCGAAGGCACGACGTCGAGCGGGCTCGCGCTGCTGCCGTTTCACGCGAATATGTTTCAGGCGGCGGTGTCGGCGTCGGCGCCGGTGCAGCCGGTCTGCATCATGTACGAAGACGCGAAGGGCCGGCAATCGACCGCGCCGGCGTATATCGACGACCTGACGCTCGGCGATTCGCTGAACTGCTGCTGCGCGGCGGGCCGCTGACCGCGCATGTGTATCGTGTGCGAGCCGCTCGCGCCCGGCGCGGACCGGCGCACGCTTGCCCGCGGAGGCGGAAGAGGTGATATGCCGCCTTTCGACTTGCAATGATGTACTATCGCACCCGAGGGCCGCACTGCGGCTACGTTTGTCTGATGAAGCTATCTTTACGTCAGCCTAAGGTGCGAACGGAGCACCTTGAGCGGCAGACAGCGGCCGGGTGATCGCAGCGGCGTTGCGCGATATGATGGAGGGTGGGGTCCATGACGGCGGCTGGCGCCGGGGGGGGGAGGGAGGGGAGAGATGGTCGACCGACGCCGAGCCTGCTGACCTGCTGAATTTCAACCGCCCGTGTAGTGATCGAATCAGATGCCAGGCGTTCACGGATCGACGGAGCAGTCGGAGCGTAGACGTCGTAGCGGGTCGACGCACAGGGCGGGCAGGGACTGTCGGTGGGTGGCGGCCGAAGAACTTGGCGTAGACGTTCAGCAGCGTCGACGCCGGCGCGCGACTGCGGACGTCGCCAGCTTGCGCGGCTTAGTTACCACCGCCCGGCGCACGGCATCCTTCGCAATCGACCTGGGTCAGCGTGCGTTGCGCGGGATCCTGCGCGAGAGTCACCGCCGAGAGTTTCTCGCCCCACACGCAGCCGGAATCCAGACCGATCACGTTGTCGCGCAATGTCAGGCCCAGCGCGGCCCAATGGCCGAATACCATGGTGACATCCGCTGTCTTGCGTGACGGCACGTCGAACCACGGCATATAGCCTGGCGGCGCGGAATTCAGGCCGCCGCTGCTGCTGAAGTCCATCGCTCCGTCGGCATTGCAAAAACGGATGCGCGTCAACGCGCTGCACGTCAAACGCAGGCGTTCGATACCCTTGAGGCTGGACTTCCACCGGTTCGGCTCGTTGCCGTAAAGCCCGGCGAGCGTTTCCTTCCAGTTCGGCGCGCGCAACGCGCGCTGCAATTCGTCGGCAAGTTCCAGCGTCATCGCAACGTCCCATTGCGGCAGCACGCCCGCGTGCACCATCAGCATGCCGTTGTCGAAGTGCGCGAGCGGACGGTGACGAATCCAGTGGAGCAGGTCGGCCGCGTCCGGTGCGGCGAGGATGTCGTCGATCGTGTCGCCTTTCTTCGATTTGCGGATTCCCGCCGATACCGACAGCAGATGCAGATCGTGATTGCCTAGCACCGGCACGGCCCGTTCGCCCAGTGCGATGACGTCGCGCAATGTGGCGAGCGATTCGGAACCGCGGTTGATCAGGTCGCCGGCGAACCACAACGGCGTGCCTTGCGGCGGCGCGGCTTTGGCGAGCAACTGCTGGAACGGCGTGCGGCAGCCCTGCAGGTCGCCGAAAGCGAGCGGCACCGGGCGAGGCTGGGACGATGCGGACGGCGTGGACGAAGCGGCGGAAGCGGTCATGGAGGAGTCGGTGCAATTCGGCGATGCACGCAAGGAAAAACAGGCCCTGCGCTGTTGGGCGGTGCAACATGCGAGCGTGACATAATAGCCCGTTTGATGCGTGCGCATCGTGACACCTGCCGTCGTTGAAGGGGCAAGGTTTGTTCCCGCGCAGTTCGTACGCAATATTGCACTACAACAGGATGACTCTCATGAACGGAGAAAGCATGTCGTCTTTTCATGCGAAGCAGCCTATCCGCACGCTTGTGACCGGAGCGAGCGGCTTCACCGGGCGCTACCTCGTCGACAATCTGCTTGGCGATGGTCACACCGTCATCGAGACGATGGCGGGCCGCAGCGAGCCGGAAACGCCCACGCGTCTGCGACTCGACATTACGTCGCCGGAAGCGTGCCGGCGTGTAATCGACACCGTGCGGCCCGATTACATCGTGCATCTGGCGGCCATCAGCTTCGTGGGTCACAACGACCCGCTCGACTTCTATCGCGTCAACGTGCTTGGCACGCTCAATCTGCTCGAGGCTTGCGAGGCCGTCGGCCATACGCCGCGCAAGCTGCTGATTGCGAGTAGCGCGAACGTGTACGGCAATGTCACGAGCGACGCCATCGACGAGATTTCCGGTCACGCCGGTGAATCACTACGCGGCCAGCAAAGCGGCCATGGAAACAATGGTGCGCACCTGGTTCGACCGTTTGCCGATTCTGATCGTGCGGCCGTTCAACTACACCGGGCGCGGCCAGGCGCCGAACTTCCTCGTGCCGAAGATCGTCGAGCATTTCGCGCGTAGGGAGTCGGCAATCGAACTCGGCAATATCGACGTCGCGCGCGATTTTTCCGATGTGCGTTACGTGGCGCGTGCTTATCAGGCGCTGCTCGCCTCCGACGCCGCGGCCGAAACGGTCAACGTCTGCACCGGCACGCCTTACACGCTCCGGGAGATTCTTTCCACAGCGAGTGATCTGACCGGTCATGAACTCGAAATCCGCGTCAATCCGGCTTTTGTGCGTCAGACCGACGTGAAAATGCTGGCGGGCTCGCCCGCCAAGCTGCGCTCGCTGGTTCCGGCGGTCGAGGCGATTCCGTTTGTCGACACGCTGCGGTGGATGCTGGCGGCCTGAGCCTGCTTTGGCGACACGGCCTGACGGCACGACGCTCGATGACGCGGCACGACGCAGCCCGCCGCGCCACGACGCGACCTGCGCAAAACGCTAGCACGCAACGCCGCCGCTGCGCTTTCGCTTCCATTTGTGTTTATTTGTCGTCATTTTTACCGCGCCCTAACACGCCAATTTCTCAAAAACGAAACGGGGCTTGTCAAGCTGTTTCAAGTTGTTAGGGTTCTAGTTTTTGCCCCGAGCGGCTTTATAATCGGGGATTCATAAGACTGGCGTCTGAGCGCCCGCCTGACGTAGGAGAGGCGGCAGATAGGTGCTGAGAAGAATTGGACACCACATAGCGGGGTGCGCTGGCTGGCGAATTGCAGTCATTGCGCCACCCCCCATCTAGAAGGGAATTACATGATCCTGGTAACGGGCGGCGCCGGTTTTATCGGCTCCAACTTCGTGCTCGACTGGCTCGACACGTCGGACGAAGCGGTGTTGAACGTAGACAAACTCACCTACGCCGGCAACCTGGGCACGCTCAAGTCGCAGCAGGGCGATCCGCGCCACGTCTTCGCGCGCGTCGATATCTGCGACCGTGACGCGCTCGATGCGCTGTTCGCCGAACATAAGCCACGTGCCGTGCTGCATTTCGCAGCGGAAAGTCATGTAGACCGTTCGATCCACGGCCCGGCCGATTTCGTGCAAACCAACGTGGTCGGCACCTTCACGTTGCTCGAGGCCACCCGTAGCTACTGGAATGCGCTTGCCGAGGCCGACAAGGCCGCGTTCCGTTTCCTGCACGTCTCGACCGACGAAGTGTTCGGCTCGCTGTCCGCTACCGACCCGCAATTCTCCGAAACCACGCCGTATGCCCCGAATAGCCCGTATTCGGCGTCCAAGGCGGGTTCCGACCATCTGGTGCGCGCCTACCATCACACGTATGGCTTGCCGGTGCTGACCACCAACTGCTCGAACAACTACGGTCCGTACCAGTTCCCCGAAAAGCTGATTCCGCTGATGATCGCCAACGCGCTCGCCGGCAAGCCGCTGCCGGTGTACGGCGACGGCCAGAACGTGCGCGACTGGCTGTACGTCGGCGACCATTGCAGCGCGATCCGCGCGGTGCTCGCGCGCGGCACGCCGGGCGAGACGTACAACATCGGCGGCTGGAACGAGAAGAAGAATCTCGACGTGGTGCATACGCTGTGCGACCTGCTCGACCAGTTCCGGCCCGAAGGCGAGCGCTTCGTACCGCGACCAGATCACCTACGTGAAGGATCGCCCGGGCCACGACCGCCGTTACGCGATCGACGCGCGCAAGCTCGAGCGCGAACTCGGCTGGAAGCCGGCCGAAACGTTCGAGACGGGCCTGGCGAAGACGGTTCAATGGTATCTGGACAATCAGGCCTGGTCGGACGAAGTGGCTCAGGCGAATATCGCAAGTGGGTTGAGACCAACTACGCGCAGCGCGCGTAAGGGCACGGCAATGGCGCGCAAAGGCATTATTCTCGCCGGCGGATCGGGCACGCGCCTGTATCCGATCACGCATGTCGTCTCCAAGCAGCTGCTGCCGGTCTACGACAAGCCGATGATCTACTACCCGCTGTCCACGCTGATGCTGGCGGGTATTCGCGACATCCTGATCATCTCCACGCCGCAGGACACGCCGCGTTTCGAGGCGATGCTCGGCGACGGCAGCCAGTGGGGCATGAATATCCAGTACGCGGTGCAGCCGTCGCCGGACGGTCTCGCGCAGGCGTTCATCATCGGCCGCGATTTCGTCGGCAACGATCCGTCCGCGCTGGTTCTCGGCGACAACATTTTCTACGGCCACGATCTCGCGAAGCAACTGCGAACGCGCCAACGCGCAGCCCGACGGCGCGACGGTGTTCGCCTATCACGTGCACGATCCGGAGCGCTACGGCGTCGTCGAATTCGACAAGCAGTTCCGCGCGTTGTCGATCGAAGAGAAGCCGCGCAAGCCGCGTTCGAACTACGCCGTGACGGGCCTGTACTTCTACGACAAGCAGGTGTGCGACATCGCCGCCGACATCAAGCCGTCGCCGCGCGGCGAGCTCGAGATCACCGACGTCAACTCGCGCTATCTCGCGAACGCGGCGCTCAATGTCGAGATCATGGGCCGCGGCTATGCCTGGCTCGACACCGGCACGCACGATCGCTGATCGAAGCGGCCACGTTCATCGCGACGCTGCAAAAGCGGCAGGGTCTGGTGGTGGCGTGTCCGGAAGAGATCGCGTACCGGCAGGGCTGGATCGACGGCGAGCAGCTGCTGGCGCTTGCCAAGCCGCTCGCGAAGAACG
Organism: uncultured beta proteobacterium; assembly: GCA_963800185.1. Classification (GTDB taxonomy): domain Bacteria; phylum Pseudomonadota; class Gammaproteobacteria; order Burkholderiales; family Burkholderiaceae; genus Paraburkholderia. The sequence goes on from CAWCZW010000003.1 coordinate 213,088, forward strand.
CCTACGGGCAGTATCTGCTGAACCTTCTTACGGATCAAGTTGCATGGCCATCCAAGTAACCGCTACGGCGCTGCCCGAAGTCAAGATCATCGAGCCGAAGGTGTTCGGCGACGCGCGCGGCTTTTTCTTCGAGAGCTTCAACGCGCGCGAGTTTGCCGAGCAGGTCGAGCCGGGCGTCGAGTTCGTGCAGGACAACCATTCGCGCTCGGCGAAGGGCGTGCTGCGCGGGCTGCACTATCAGATCCAGCATGCGCAGGGCAAGCTGGTGCGCGTGGTCGAGGGCGAGGTGTTCGACGTCGCGGTCGACATCCGCAAGAGCTCGCCGAATTTCGGCAAATGGGTCGGCGTGACGCTGTCGGCCGAGAACCATCGGCAATTGTGGGTGCCGCCCGGCTTTGCGCACGGCTTCGTCGTGCTGTCGGAGTCGGCGCAGTTTCTCTACAAGACCACCGACTACTGGTTTCCCGAGCACGAGCGCAGCATCGTCTGGAACGATCCGGCCATCGGCATCGACTGGCCGATCGACTTCGAGCCGCTGCTGGCGGCGAAGGATGCGGCGGGCAAGCGTGCTCGCCGACGCCGAAGTCTTCGCATAAGGAGCGGCCGCATGAGCGCACGTGAAGCCAGGCAGACGATTCTGGTGACCGGTGTCAACGGCAGGTCGGCTATCGAGCTTGCGCGCACGCTGCAAGGGCTCGGCAACGTGGTCGCGGTCGACGCTCGCGCGCTGGATCTGGCGAATCTCGATCAGGTCCGCGCGGTGGTCCGCGACGTGCGGCCGCACGCTGATCGTCAATCCGGCGGCCTACACCGCGGTCGACAAGGCGGAGCAGCGAGATCGACGCTCGCCATGCGCATCAACGGCGAAGCGCCGGGCGTGCTGGCTGAAGAAGCGAAGAAGCTGGGCGCGGCGCTGATCCACTATTCGACCGACTACGTGTTCAACGGCGACGAAAGACGGCGCCTACGTCGAAGACGACCCGACCGATCCGCAGAACGTCTACGGCACGCAGCAAGCTCGCCGGCGAGCAGGCGATTGCGGCGAGCGGCGTGCGATCATCTGATGCTTGCGCACGAGCTGGGTGTACGGCACGCGCGGCAAGAATTTTCTGCTGACCATGCTGCGACTCGGCGCTGAGCGCGATGAACTCAGCGTGGTTGCAGACCAGTTCGGCGCGCCGACCTGGTCGAACACCATTGCAACCTTGAGTGCAAACATACTGGCTCAGAGCCTTTCGGCAGAGGATCCCACCCAATGGTGGCGGGCCCAGCTCCGGCACTTTCCATTTGACGTCCGCTGGGGAAACATCCTGGTATGGATTTGCTGATGCGATATTCAATATGGCGATGGAGGGGGCGGGGCCTCGGGTTATGCCTATTGCAGCGAGCGAGTACCCCGTTCCCGCTAAGCGGCCAGCAAACTCAACGCTGTCGCATCGCAAGCTTTCTGAGACGTTCGGGCTTTCACTGCCCTCTTGGCAAGACGCCTTGCGACTTTGCTTGTCCACTTGATTTACGTCTATCCGAATGGTGTCCTTTCAACGCAATATCGCTAGATGTAGGCGTGGCGCAACGCGCTTCTGCTATGTCAGGACGGGAGTGTGTTTGGGTGTAAATGTCTCGCACATCGCGGGGCAAGGGCGATAATGCTCGGCTCACGTGGAGTGCTTCGCCGCATTTGCAGCGCTTTCATATGGTGTAGGTGGGCTGTCTGGGCCGCCGCGGGCTTATGGCCAACGTGCGCGTCTATGACAACGCGGGAAGGTACAGAATGCTGCAAGACTCGGATGAACGATTAACGTGACCGCACATGAAGGGATTGGCATCGTCGTCATTTTTTACCGGCCGGACGACGAGTGCGTGCAGAACGCGAATCGACTGGTCGGGTTTGGACTCTGCGTCGTCGTCGACAATACCGAGCAAGCCCGAAGCGCATCAGAATTGGGTCTTGATGGTCGTATCCTGTACGTGCCAAACGGACAAAACCGTGGAATTGCAACTGCTATCAATCAAGGTGTCGAGCGCCTAATCGCGGAAAATTGCACGACCGCGCTTCTTTTCGACCAAGATAGTGATCCGTCGCCAGAATTGCTGACCTGCTTGCCAAAGTTGCTCGAGGCAGAGTTGCAGGGAGGGGCGCGCGTGGCAGTCATCGGGCCCGCTTACGAAGATAGCCGCCTCGGTGGTGTCGTGCCATTCGTGCGGTTTGGCTGGCTAAAGCTCCGGCGGATACAACCGACCGGCTTCGATCCGATCGAGGTGGATTTCTTGATAACCTCAGGGTCATGCCTGAACCTGATGGCGTGGCGCGATATTGGCCCGATGGAAGATACACTTTTTATCGATTTTGTCGATCTTGAATGGTGTGCAAGAGCGTGTTCGAAGGGTTATGCCGTGTTAGGTGCACCGAGGCTACGACTTGTGCATGCGCTTGGTGGTGAGCCGTTGCGAATTTTCGGGCGAAGCTATCCAGGTCACAGTCCGGTGCGTCATTACTACATGTTCCGTAATGCGATCGCCCTAATTAAGCGTAACTACATTCCCTGGAGTTGGAAGTCAACCGAGCTCGTGAAGTTTCCGGTTCGCTTGGTTCTTTATGCGCTGTTCATGCGACCACGGCGGACCCACTTCCATATGGCTATCCTAGGTATTTGGCACGGTTTGACGGGGCGAACTGGCGCGCTCTAGGTGTAGGCGTTAGTTTGCACCGACGTCCAAGCCGTATCTTTGTTTAACAGGAATACTTACAACCTCAATGTTGAATTCAATACTTACCGATTTGAGAGCAAGCATTGCGTCGTGGCGGCTTTGGACGTTGCTTGGCTGGCTCGAGGTGCGGCAGCGCTACGCGCGCTCGCGCGTCGGACCGTTTTGGCTGACCATCAGCATGGGAGTGATGATCGCATCGATCGGCGTCGTCTACGGTACGCTGTTCGGGCAGAAGATGACGGACTATCTCCCCTTTCTTTCGATCAGCCTCGTGATGTGGACTTTTTTCTCGCAGACGGTTATCGAAGGCAGCACTGCGTACATCAATAGCGCCACCTATATCCGTCAGGCGTCCACGCCCAAGCTGATCTACATGCTTCAGGTGGTTTGGCGCAACCTGGTGATCCTGGCGCACAACTTCGTCATCATCGTGTTGCTGCTCGCAGTGTTTGGAGTGAAAAGCTGGGAAAACGCTACCTATCTTCATTCCAGCTTTGTTGCTGTACATATTGAACGCGCAATGGATCGTCATGGTGGTCGGGCTGCTGTCGGCTCGCTTCCGTGATTTACCCCAGATCGTCGCTTCTGTCATGCAGATCGCGTTTTACATCACGCCGATCATCTCACCGTCCAAACGCATTGGCCCGATTCTCTCTTATCGTCGATTTAAATCCGCTCGCGCATCTGATTGATCTCGTGCGCGCACCATTGATTGGGCAAGTGCCGAGTGCAATGACCTGGGCGGTGGCCATAGGAATGGCGGTGCTTGGCTGGCTCCTTGCGCTGCTACTTACCGGGCGGTATTTGAAACGTATTCCGTATTGGGTCTGAATAAACATGGCGTTTATCGAACTTAAGAGCGCGACGCTCGACTTGCCTATTTATGACGTGCGTGGTCGTTCTCTGAAGAAACAGGTGATGCGGCTGGGTCGCCGCAATACCATTGCCGAAGACAATGACGGCGTCGTTGTTGTCCGCGCGCTTGATAACATTGACGTGCGTTTCGAGAGCGGCGATCGGATCGGCTTAATCGGACATAACGGTGCTGGTAAATCTACGCTACTGCGAACGTTGGCCGGTATCTATTCGCCCACCATCGGCACAGTCAATAGCGAGGGCAAGATAGTCCCATTGCTGGACATCAGCCTCGGCATGGACGAAAACTCGACTGGCCTGCAAAACATCCGGCTGCGCGGGTTGCTTCTTGGTATGACGGATGAGGAGATTCGCACTAAGCAGCAAGAGATCGCCGAGTTTTGCGAGCTTGGCGACTACCTGGATCTACCGCTTAGAACTTATTCGAGCGGCATGCGCGTGCGACTCGCTTTTGCTGTCTCGACAGCGGTCGATGCAGAAATTTTGCTTCTGGATGAAGTCATGGGCGTCGGCGACGCCTCGTTCATGCACAAGGCAAAAGATCGCCTAGAGGACTTGCACAGTCGGGCTGAAATAGTTGTGCTCGCAATGCATGCAAACGCGGAGATCCGTCGCGTGTGCAACAAGGTCCTATGGATGGACAGGGGGCGAGTGCGTGCATTTGGCCCGGTCGAAGAAGTGGTGTCTGCTTACGAAGCACAAGTGTGATTGGTTGCGAGAGATAAATGGGAATCGGAAACGACGTGAGCTTGGGGCGGACTGAGGAATTCGAATCGGCGAAAAGTGATGCTAGCGCTGCTTTTTTTTCGCAAGCCTCTTTTTGGTGGCCGACTACTATCACTCCCTCGACATGGCTTGAACATACACCATTCGCTTTCTGGCTGGTGGGAGCATTGCGGCCGTCCCGCATCGTCGAAGTTGGGGCAACTGACAGCTATTCTTATCTCGTCTGGTGCCAGGCGGTTGAAAGATTTCAATTGACCGCACGCTGCTACGCAGTAGATATGCTTTCTACAAGCGGCGGCGCTAGCGATGCGCGGATTGCTGCGAATCAGCAGGTCATCAGGGAATACCACGCCGATCATTACGCTTCGTTTTCCGAGATCGTGGCGACGCGCGGGAGATTCCGCGGTAGCCCTGTTCGACGATAAGTCGATTGACCTGCTCCATCTGCGCAGTACAAATGGGAACCGGATCTCTCGTTGCGAGTTGGAACTTTGGCTGCCAAAGTTGTCTCGACGTGCCGTGGTGCTTGTTCACCCCGCGAAGTTGGGCGAAATTAATGGCTCGGCCGATTCGCGGGACCTGATCGATACTGATCTTGCATTCGGTTTTTCTCACGGCGGCGGGTTGAGGATGCTTGTACTGGGAACGGAATCACCTCCATTGCTGCAGGCGCTGTCACGTGAGCCCGAACGAGTCCAAGCGCAGATCCGCGGCATGTATGCCAGACTCGGCGCAGCAATTACTTTGCGCTGTGGGCTGCAAGAGACGCGTGTTTCGCTTGGCCAAGCAGTTGAGGCTGTACTGCGTGATAAGCACGTAGACGGAGTGCTAAACGCGCCAGACGAGTCGGCCTTTGATGTTTCCCGTGATGTTCGAGCCCTCGCGATGGCATTCGGCCGTTCGCAGTATCTGGTGAAGAAGTTGCGCGAGGAGCGTAAGCAGCTTGCTAGATTAGCGTCAGAAAACGCCAACTCGCTAGCGTCTTTGAAACTTGAGAGAGACGGGCTGCTTGAGAAGGCGAATAAGTTGGACGAGTCGTCCAATAGTTTGCAGAGGGTTACGGCAGACAATCGTGCTCTTCTCACTTCCACGTCCTGGCGAATAACAGCACCTATGCGTTTAGTCATGCGCTCAACGCGCAACCCGCGCGCTGCCACCTTGAGGGCTCGTCAAATGATTCGGCAACTGCGCTTTTCGCTGCGTCAGCGTGGTCTGGTCGGGACGATCCGAAAGTGTGTAGAGGTGCTGCGTCGTCGCGACTGGCACGCGCTGTTCCGTAACGCGGGAGGCGGAGATTCGTCATTGGCAGCGTCCGCGGCTTTGCCAAGAGCAACGATACCCGCTGCTGGTTTGCTGCCGCTGCGAGTGGTAATAATAGCTGAGACAAGTATTCCGCAATGCCTGAAATACCGTGTGACCCAAAAGCAGAAGATGATCGAAAGCTTGGGCTTTGACTGCACGGTCATCAGTTGGAATGATTTCGAAGATTGCAGGAGTGCGCTCCAAACGCACTCGCTTGCCATTTTCTACCGCGTCCCGGCCTTTCCCGAACCTCTTAGCCTGATTCACCACGCCCGTGAGATTGGGGTGACGACGATATGGGAAGTCGATGACCTGATCTTCGATGCTGCTAAATACCTGCAGAATGGAAACCTGCAAGATGTCTCGCCCGAGATCCGTCGTGGGGTTCTTTTTGGCGTGCCGCTGTACCGCGAAGCGATGCTGGCGTGCGATATGTGTATCGCTTCCACTACAGGACTGGCGGAGGCGATGCGAGAAGCTGGCGTAGAGCGTACTTTTGTCATCGAGAATGCGCTCGATACCGAGACGACTCGAGCCGCCGAGAAGATACTGGCGCACCCGAGGCGTAAGGATGGTTATCTGCGGATCGGCTACGGCTCAGGTACGAAGACACACGACGCGGACTTTCGCGTTGCGGTCCCTGCGCTGCTGAACGTTCTAAGACAACGTTCAAACGTCAGGTTGTGCATTATCGGAGAGCTGAATCTGTCGTCCGAGTTTGATGCTTTCAACGCTCAAATTGAACGTCTGCCACTGTCTGACTATTCGACTTACTTGGGACGCCTTGCTGATTGCGACATCAGCATCGCGCCGCTAGAAAACAGCATCTTCAACGATTCCAAAAGCAATATCAAATTTTTGGAAGCGTCAGCAGTGCAATTGCCGTCCGTCTGCTCGCCACGCGCGGCTTTCCGCTCCGCTATTGAAAACGGTATTAACGGGTTCCTCGCGGAGACGGCTCAGGAGTGGACGGAAGCGCTCCTTCGATACTGGTCGACGATGCCGCGTTACGAGTGGAAATGGCTAAGCAGGCACATGACAGCGTACTGATCCATTACGCGCCGGTTACGGTCGCTCAGGAACAAGTGGCTCCGGTACTTCTCCCCTATGCAAAACGGGAACCCAAACTGCGCATTCTCGGTGCGAATATCTATTTCGCTCCACGCAGTTTTGGAGGCGCGACGATTATCGCAGAGGAGATGACGCAGCGGCTTAATGCAAGGGAAGACACTGAGTACTACATGTTTACGACGTTGTCGACAGACGTCGTTCCTGCATACAAACTGGTGCGCTATTTTGCCAAGGCAACGCATATCTTCGGTATGGGACTTCCGGCTGAACGAGATCCGGCTAGTTCATTCGAAAACAAGAAGGCTGCCGAAGCTTTTGAAGCCGCGTTGCTCGCGGTCAAGCCAGACATCGTGCACTTGCATGCGATTCAGGGCATCGGTGCATCTGTTGCGGACGTTTGCCGTAAGCACAACGTGCCATTTGTCGTGACGCTTCACGACGCTTGGTGGATATGCGGCCGGCAATTCATGATTACCGGCGAGCATCGATATTGCAATCAGCGCAAGATCGATGTAAGTGTGTGCGAGAAATGCGTGAACGATGGCGGACTCAATACATATCGCCAGTTCAGTTTACACGATACCCTTCGTTCGGCCTCTTTATTGCTGGCGCCGAGCAAATTTTTCCGCGATCTTTACATTGAAAATGACTTTCCGCCCGAGCAGATCGTCGTCAATGGTAATGGCATTACTGTATCTTCCGTACTTGGGGTGAGCTCGCAACACCGCCGCGCAGGCCGGTTGCGTTTTGGTTATGTGGGCGGCGACTCGCATGTCAAGGGAATTCATTTGGTCAAAAAAGCATTCGAATCGATCAAGAGTGATGCATATGAATTAATTTTGGTTGACAATATGCTCAATATGGGAAGTAAGTCGATCTACCCGTCGCAGTGGAAGTTGCGCGGTAAAGTGACGATTGTGCCTGCCTATAACCAGCAAAATATGGATGAGTTTTTTCACGGGATAGACGTTCTGGCCGTTCCCCACGCAATGTAAAGAGAGTTTTGGGCTGACCGTCCGCGAGGCGCTTGTTCGGAATGTATGGGTCGTCACGACCGATGCAGGCGGTGCCGTAGAGGATGTGGTCAATGGCGAGAATGGCGACGTCATTCCGTTGTTCGACGACGGTAGCGCGTTATGTGCCGCGATCCAAAAGTTGCTACGAGATCCTTCTGTACTCGATGGATACGAGAATCCTTTCAGATCGCAAATTCGTACTTTTGAAGACCAGGCAACGGAGTTGCGTGATTTGCTTGCGAACGTAGCGGCAAGGGAGCAGGTTCAAGCTGACGGAATGGCCCCAGTTGTTGCGGAACGTCGGAGCCTACCCCGTGCCGTCATAGACGTAGCGTTGAAAAATTGAAGTTGGGGTGAGTTGACGGCGGTCGCCAGCGGGTTCGCCACCTGGTTGTTACGATGAAGATTCTCAATACCCGATTTGTCGTGGTGGTTCACCTCATTGACTGTAGTGAATTCTCCGCCAAACGATGCGTCGACTGTATTCTCGGAAAGCAGAGGGGAAATGCATGGAAATGCGCGAAGCTCTCTACGGGGCGGAGTATTATTCCAGCCACTGCGGCACGTTGCCCTATGAGAGGAATTCTTTCTGGCTCAACTTTTTCGGCAGGGTAGCGGATGAACTAATCAGGGGGTTACAACCAAAAACTGTCTTCGACGCCGGTTGTGCGCACGGCTTTCTGGTCGAGTCCCTTTGGGATCGCGGCGTAGAGACTTGTGGTCGTGATCTTTCCAGTTTTGCAATTTCCAAGGTTCGCAGCGACATCGCTCCGTATTGTTCGGTGGGCTCGATCACCGAGCCCTTTCCCGGTCGCTACGATTTGGTGACGTGTATCGAAGTACTTGAACATTTGCCGGAAGACGCCGCGCTGGAAGCGATCGATCGCATGTGCGAGGTGACCTCGACGATTCTCTTTTCATCGTCACCGACCGACCTGACGGAGCCGACCCATATCAATGTGAAACCTCCCATCTATTGGTTGAGTCGTTTTGCAGAGCGAGGTTTTGCGCCGGATTACCTGTTTGATGCGAGCTTCCTGGCACCACATGCGTTTGTTTTAAGGAAGTTTAAAGCGCCTCCGGAAATGCCGACGCTTCAGTTGTTTGCTCAGTTCATCAGACTTCGCATGGCCTTGGTCGAACGCGAACAACGCATCGGTCGTTTCGGGGAGGAGTTCAATCAACTTGAAATTAAGCACCAAAGCGAGTTGCGCGGCCTCCATGAGCAGCTCGCTACGGCCGTTGGTGGTCTGTCCGATAGCCGGGCTGCCGAGCTGACAGGCCGAGTTGCAGAGCGGCTTGCCGAAATTGACCGCCTCGTTAAAGCGTTAAATTTGCCTGTCACGCCACCGGCTGATGCGCCGGTTTCTCAAACAGACCACTATGTGACTTGGAGTGGTATTAAAGCCGCTTCTAGGGAAGAATTGATTTTGGAGCGGCGGGTCGGTAAGGGCTTGTCATATGCCCCGACGTTTAGCATCCTTGTACCGATATACAAAGTGCCGGTTATCTGGATGGAAGAGCTTATCGAATCCGTCAGATGTCAAAGCTATGAAAATTGGGAGCTGTGCTTTGCGTTCGGGGATGCTGAAAGCACTGATTTGCTGAGTTGTATCGAGCGGCACGTGACGTACGACCCGCGTATTAAGCTTAAGGTTCTCGCTTCAAACGGGGGAATCTCGCTGAAATTCAAATGCCGCTCTCGAACTTGCAAGCGGCGAGTGGGCTGTTCTTCTGGATCACGACGATACGCTGGCGCCTAATGCGCTGTTCGAATTGGCGAGGGCGCTGAATGATGATCCTAATGTCGCTATGTTGTATTCCGATAAGGATCAACTCGATGTGAACAGCCGGCGCACTATGTGGCCTTTGTTTAAGCCGCAGTGGTCCCCCGAAATGATGCTCAACGCAAATTACTTGACGCATATTTCTGCAATGCGAGTCGATCGCTTGCGTCAGGTGGGAGGTTGGGACCCTGCAACAGATGGCGCGCAAGACTGGGACGTATTCCTTCGCGTAATCGGGCGCGAGGGCAACGCTAAACATGTTCCGCATGTGCTCTATCATTGGCGCCAGGCGCCGACTTCAGTTGCCGCCGGTGGTTTGTCAGTCAAGCCGTATGCGGCGAACGGGCAGCTCATTGCGTTTGACCAAGCATCTTCCAGAAGCAGGGTGGCCGGGGGCAAACCCTGACTTGGACCGCGGCGAGATCCATATCAACTGGAGCCCGCATTGGCGGCCTTCTGTCTCTGTTATTAGCTTTGGTGAAAATGCCGCAAGCGAATTAAAGCATTTGGCTTCGAAAAATGCCTTTCAGTTTATTCCGGTTACGGTAGATGCTGAGGGTAAAGAATTGGATGCAGCTGTTGCTCGTGCGACCGGCGACGTTCTGATTGTTGTAGATGCTAGGACAATACCGCTGTCTGATGATGTGTTCGATGAGCTCATTGGGCCGCTACAGAATCCGGCGATAGCGCTTGTGAGCGGCCAGACGATCAATTCGACCGAAAAAATCGTCGACTTCGGTTTTCTGTTTGAAGATGGAATGGGGCGCCCGCTTTTCCGCGGACACCATAAGTCGCACTATGGGCTATTTGGCGGTGCGACATGGTATCGAAACGTGCTTGCGGCATCTTCTTCGTGTCTTGCCTTTCGAAAGGAGCTTTGGCGGAAGATCGGTCCCTTCGGTATCGCTAACGCGAAGAATAGGCCAGACGTAGGATTCTGTTTGCGGGCGACGCTAGGGAATCACGGCCGCCTGCTTTTAAATCCGTATGCAAAATTCCGTATGGAAGAGCCGGGAGGCTTTGAACAGTTTGCTTACGCGCAGCAAGCATTTGCAGTAGTGCAGGCTAGATTTCCGGCGGCCGATCCTTACTTCCACCCCGCTTTGGAGATTAACGCCTACGGGGGAATCCAGATTGCGCAAGGGTCGATCATTTCTCCTGTCCACGATTACGCTGCAGAAGCACGCATTTTCGCCGGGCTGTTCAACTTCGATAGGGAGGACATTCGGAAATCGATCGAACGCGTTTCCGCTTCTGATTCGAGGGAGTTGCGGAGTATGGCGTGGTTCGTTCCGGATTTTGATAACCCATTTTATGGTGGGCTTCATACTATTTTGCGTGTCGCTGACTTCGCTCTGCGCGAGCGCGGCATTGAACAGAACTTTGTCGTTGTGGGTGGAGGTTTGCCGGAAAAATACTCTGCGCGTATTGGGCAGGCCTTTCCGGCATTGCGTGACGGAGCGAAAATATATGTCACTGAGAGGCTTGATGACACTCCCCCGATCGGCCCGTAGACGCTGCGATTGCAACACTTTGGACGACAGCGCTTCCCGTCCTTCGAATGCAAACGGCACATCGAAAATTCCATTTTCTCCAAGATTGGGAGCCGTTGTTTTATCCCGCTGGCTCTTTGAGTGCCATGGTTGAAGCGACATATCGATTTGGGTTTCATGCCATTTGCAATACGGTTTCGCTTGCCGAGTCGTATCGAAACTTCGGTGGCAAAGCGGATAATTTCGTACCCGCAACCGATCCGGAAATTTTCTATGCGCGGCGTCCGAAGCGGGCGTCGGTAGGGGATCCAATCACAATTTTTTGCTATGCCCGTCCGGGACATCCACGCAACTGTTTCGAGGTGTTGACCGCTGCTCTACGCGATATCAAAGAAGAGTACGGCAGCAGGGTTGATATTGTTACTGCAGGCGCCGAATGGGATCCAGTGCAGCACGGACTCGTTGGCACAATCAGGCATCTGGGATTATTGTCGTATCCGGAGACTGGAGCCCTGTATCGGGCGATAGACATCGGTCTGGTTGCTATGTCCACTCGGCACCCTTCCTATCTACCATTCGAATTAATGGCATGTGGCGCACATGTCGTGACCAATCGGAATCCGCATACGGCTTGGTTGTTGCAGGACGGTATCAATTGCACTCTGTTCGAGGCGGTCAGAGGTGATATTGCCGCTGCGCTGGGAAAGGCAATCGACGACGAGAACTATCGCTTGTCGGTTGCGCAGGCAGGTGCGACGCTTATCCAACAGCAATACAGCGATTGGCAGAGTACGTGCAGCGATGTTTGTGACCTGTTCGGTAGAGTGGTGTCCGCGCTGCCTGCAAGTAAGGAGTGAAGGGCCTAAATGATTACTAATGACGCTTCTTCAGATGGCGACCCGAGTGCGCTGGAGCTTCGCACGACCGAGGCTTACCAATTTTTTGAGCGAGCTGCGGAAAATATTGTCAGAAGCTTCACGCCCCGCAAGGTTATCGTTGTCGGCAGCAAAGTCGGACTCTTGGTGGAAGCGCTTTGGGATCGCGGAGTCGAGGCGGTCGGCGTTGTCGGATCTGATGGCCGACCTCGAGGACGTGCGGATCGACGTGAGGTCGTTTTGTACTAGCGCTGTGGTAGACGCGCCGCCTTGCGATCTGATCGTGTGGTTGGACACACGGTTTATGGGTGAGGGTGGAGATCGGGCGCGGGATGTTGCGGCGATTTTGAAGCAATCCGATCGTTTGCTCGTTGCACCAATAGGCAAATGGGAGGCGGACACGATTGCGCCGCTGCAACTGGTGCAAAGGCTGAAGCGGATTAACTTTGATCCGGTACTTGCTTATGACGCCAGCTACCTTGGCGTTGGTGCATTTCTCTTTGAGGTTAGTCGAGGCGCGGCAGGAGATTGTGCGGAACTCGCGAGGCATATGGAGTCGATCCAAGATGCGCGCCGACAGGCGTTGGCGGTGGAGCTTCTGAGCGCAGAGATCGTGCAAGACGCTGCATCGCTTCGCCGTAGCGAGGCTGTCAACGGCGAATTGAAGGCGCAACTGGCGGCGATGTCGACTCATTGCAACGTGCTTGAGCGCGAGTTGATTGGCGTGCAGCACCGCTTGAACAGCGTTCTGAATACCGCCGACGCGACTGCTGTTTTGCTAAGGCAGCGACGGCTAGACAAGGACCACAGCGCTGAGCGTGCTGAACAGGAGCAGTTGAAATTCGCCCGTTATGCCGAGGAGCTTAAGGGGCAGTTGGACGAGATGCGCTTATCCACGAGCTGGCGCTTGACGACACCGATACGTGTTGTCGGGATGCAGTTTCCTCTACTTGCTTCATTGGGACGAAAGTTAATCAAGGTCATCTACTGGACGATTACACTGCAGTTGCCGGAACGTTTAAGGCGTCGCTGTGAATTTCGACGGCAGTTACGTCGGTGAAGATCGCGATCGGAATGCTTTTCGGGTAAGAAGAGATGGTTTTATGACAAAGAAACAAGCTGTGGATGTCGAATCCAATGGGCGGTCAGGGGTACTGCTTCGCGCGCAACAAAGTCGTTTCGGGGATCGGGTTTTCTATTGTTCCCGCGGCTTCCGGCACTGGGTCATGGATGCGCAATGGATGGTGGAGAACGGTTTCACGTGGCCAGATGACGTCAAGGAGGTAGATGGCACGATTCTGGAGGCTTTCCGCCCGGGCCGGCGCACAGCCCGTAGATGGGACGCTTCAGACTGGCAAACCTTACTCGGCAGTACCACCGCAGAGATGAGAGAAATTTGCGTCTCTCGACTCGCAGGCAGGGGCGTCGAAGTTGGCCCCGGAGCAAGTCCGATGCCGATACCGCTCGATTGCGATGTGATGTATGCGGACGTATTTTCGGCCGAGGAGCTTCAACAGAACTCTTACGATGGGCAACAAATCAATGACTTGATCGTGCCGGATCTCCAGGCGAGTTTGGAGGACTTAAGTGCAATCCCGGACGCCAGTATCGATTTCATCGTGGCTTGCCACGTCATTGAACACACTCGTGATCCGATTGGATCGATAGTCCGCGGCATGAGCAAGCTCAAGCCGGGGGGGCGGATGGCCCTTGTCATTCCCGATATGACGCGAACTTTTGATCGAGCGCGCGAGAGAACGCCGCTTACGCATCTGATAAGCGATTTCGAGGATCCGGAAAGAGAGCGTGATCGCGAACATTTCAAAGAATTCTATCGGATCGCCATGCCGGTGAGCTCAGAGAATTACGAAGATCACTGGCTTGCTCGCTGGCAGGAAGCTTTCCCAATCCATTATCACACTTGGACCTACGAATCCTTCATACAAATGATTGAATGGATCGGTGCAAACGTTCACCCGTTCTCAGACGTGTGGGTTCGACCGGCGCTGGACGGAGTGGAAGATTGCATCGAGTTTTACTGCGTATCTGCAGAAATCTGTGTATCTGATAGAAAAATCAAAGTGCGTACCGGTTGAAAAATCTTTTTTTTGCTAATTTCCAGCCTATTGACATACACGTCGTGGTTTGTCGACGCCTCGTTTAAAATACGCCGTCCAGGCTGAGTGACGATTACCAAGCCGAGTTGCCTGTGTGGGCACTTTTGAGCAGACTTGTGGCTTTGCTGCGGCCTCATCAATTCCAACGTCGCAGAGGCGGCAGGATGTTATCTCTTCATGAATGCTACGAACGGGTCGAGTTCTAAAATCGCAGGGCTGTCCGTGTCAGTCGTCGTTTTTCGTTCGGACCTCGGACAGTTACACTAGGACGCTTATCGGTCTCGGCGCTGCTTGCGAAGCGCTGCGTGAAATCCGACCGACCATGCCGGCGGAGTTCTATCTCGTTGACAACGGCGGGGTACCGGACGTCGACGCCGTTTTAGATGAGTTACGCACGCACGATATTGTCTGCACGAAGATTACCGGGTCACGGCAACGTCGGCTACGGGCGTGGTCACAACCTCGCGATCGCGAGGGCCGCAAGGCAACTACCACTGGTGCTGAATCCCGATATCGATCTTGATCCTGAGGCGCACTTGGGCGCCCTCGATTCTTCGAAGCACACGTCTTAAGCGGGCCTGCTTACGCCCTGGATCGGCGACGAGCCGGCCACCAGCAATTCCTCTGCCGCCGCTACCCTACGGTATTCGATCTGTTCGTTCGCGGCTTCCTTCCTGCGCGCCTGCGCGCCTGTTCGGAGCCGCCTCGCCCGCTACGAGATGCGCGACGTCAACGATCGCGACATGTGTGGGATCCGCCCATCGTCAGCGGCTGCTTCATGCTGTTCCGGACTGAGGTACTAAAAAAACTGGGCGGCTTCGACCCGCGTTATTTCCTCTATTTCGAAGACTACGACCTGAGCCTGCGCACGCACGAGGTCGCCCGCGTCGCCTACGTGCCGTCCGTGCGCGTGCTCCATCACGGCGGCGACGCCGCGCGCAAGGGCTGGACGCACATCAAGCATGTTCGTCGCGTCGGCGTTCAAGTTCTTCAACCGCTTCGGCTGGAAGTGGCTATGAGTGACGTATCTCGTCACCGGCGCGAACGGTTTCGTCGGTCGCGCGCTCTGCCGTGCTTTGCTGCGCAGGGCAACCGTAACGGGTCTCGTGCGGCCGCCGGCGGCTGTGAACGCGGCGTCCATGAATGGGTCGACAACAGCCGTGATTTCTCGGACGTCGATGGCAACTGGCCGCAGGATTTCACGCCGGACTGCGTCGTGCACCTTGCCGCGCGCGTTCATATGATGCGCGACGACGCGGCGGACCCGCGCGGCCTTCCGGGCAACCAACGTCGAAGGCGCGCTGCGGGTCGCAAGAAGCGCATGCGGCACGGCGCGCGGCGCTTCGTTTTCGTCAGCAGCATCAAGGCGGTCGCCGAAGCGACGCCGGCCGGCCACTGAGCGAAGACGAACGCCGCTCCCGCCCGATCCCTACGGCCTCTCGAAGCTGGCGGCCGAGAGGCCTGCTCGAATACGGCCGCGAGACGGGGCTGGAGGTCGTGATCGTGCGGCCGCCGCTGGTCTATGGTCCGAGGTGCGCGCCAATTTCCTGCGACTGATGGACGCCATCGCGAAAGGCATGCCGTTGCCGCTTAGGCATCGGTCGCGGCGCGGCGCAGTCTCGTCTATGTCGACAATCTTGCCGACGCGCTGGTGCATTGTGCGACCGATCCGCGCGCCGCCAGCCAGTATTTCCACGTCGACGGACGGCGACGCTCCGAGCGTCGCCGAACTGGCGCGCGCGCTCGGCGGACAACTGCATGTGACCCGCGCGCCTGCTGCCCGTGCCTGTAGCTGGTTGCGTCTGGCCGGCCGCGTGACCGGACGCTCGGCGCAGTCGACCGGCTGATCGGCAGTCTGCGAGCTCGACACGAGCTCATATTTGCGAGGTGCTCGACTGGCACCCGCCTCATTCGATCGACGACGGCCTGGCCGCAACCGCGCGCTGGTATCGGTCTACGCATTGAGGACGTTCATGCTGATGTACCTTTCGTTATCCGTTTCGTCCTGGATCGCCGGCCGGCGTGACCGCGCGTCGGCGTCGGCAATTGCGTGCGCACTGATCCTCTGGATGCTGCTGAGGACCGGCCTCGCCTGGCGCCTCGCCACCGACATCCCGAACGACCGCTCGCTGCATACGCGGCCTACGCCGCGCGTCGGCGGCTGGGGGATCGTGCCGGTGGCCGTGGTCGCGATTTTGCTCGCTGGCGCCGCAGCTGTGGCTCGCCGCGCTGCGGGCACGCCTTGCTGGCCGCGGTCTCGCAGATCGACGACCGGCGCGGCCTGCCCGCGCGCGTGCGTTTCGCCGCGCACCTGGCGGCGGTGGCGGTCTTCGTCGGCTGATCCGGCGCCGGTGCCTGGTGGGTGCTGGCGTCGTTGGCGTTTTTATGCTCTGGCTGGTCAATCTTTACAATTTCATGGACGGCTCGGACGGCCTGGCGGGCGGCATGGCGTTGTTCGGCTTCGGTGGCTACGCGGTCGCCGCGCGCTTTCCGCGCATCACGCGCCGGAACTCGGCGCTGGCTGCGGCCGTCGTGGCGGGCGCGGCGCAGGGTTTCCTGTGTTCAATTTCCATCCGGCCAGGATCTTTCTCGGCGATGCCGGCTCGATTCCGCTCGGCTTTCTCGCGGGCGCATTGGGCTACTGGGGCTGGCGTGACGGCGTCTGGCCCCTCTGGTTTCCCGGCGCTGGTGTTCGCGCCTTTTATCGCCGACGCTTCGGTGACGCTTGCTGCGCACGCCTGCTGCGCGGCGAAAAATTTTGGCAAGCGCACCGCGAGCACTACTATCAGCGCATGGTGCGTTCGGGCATGGGCCACGCGAGCACGGCACTGGTTTGGTATTTGTGATGTTAGCGGGCATAATGCTTGCTATATGTGCTCGATTGGCTCTTCTATCACTGTTCAATGGTGTGCGTGGCTATGGGTGGTCGTTCTGGTATGTCAGCGGCGTCGGTAGTTGATCTGCACTGGCGTCGTCTCCAGTCAACACAGTCCGACAACCTGAGGTATGACGCTGATGAAAAGAAACAAAGCCTCGTGGCTTTCGTTCAGCGCTTTGCGTTCGACCTGTGCGCGGTGGCTGGCGCATGGCTCGTCGGCGTACGTGATCCGCTTCAACGGCGCGGTGCCGGATGACTTTCTGGGCGGGCGCCCTGCACGCGCTGGTGTGGGTCCTGCCGGTCTACGGCGTGATGTTCCGCGTCTTCGGCCTGTATCGCGGCATGTGGGTGTTTGCGAGCCTGCCGGACCTCATGCGTATTTCGAAGGCGGTCGGCGCCGGCGCGCTGGTCGTGATGGTCGGCGCGGTGCTGGTCGCAGCCGCACCCGATCGTTCCGCGCTCGGTGCTGATCGTGTCGCCGCTGCTGCTGTTTCTGGCGATGGGCGGCTCGCGCGCGCTCTATCGTGCGACCAAAGAGTTTTATCTGTACGGCGGCCTCGTCGGGCAGGGCAAGCCGGTGATCGTGCTCGGCGCGGGCAAGGCCGGCGCAAATCTCGTGCGCGAACTGGCGCGCTCGAGCGAATGGCGTCTCGTCGGCCTGCTCGACGACGATCCGGTCCAAGCACGGCCGCGAAATCTACGGCCACAAGGTGCTGGGCTCGATCAGCGAATTGCCGCAAATTGGCCGCAGACACTCAAGACCGAATACGCGATCATCGCGATGCCGTCGGCTTCGGTGGATGCGCAACGGCGCGTTGCGACGCTGTGCGTGCGCGCCGGCGTACGGCGATGGTGCTGCCCGCGCTCACGCTGCTCACGCAAGGCCAGGCGTTTCTGTCGCGCGTGCGTCAGATCGATCTCGAAGATCTGCTCGGGCCGCGAGCCGGTGAAGATCGACATGCCGCACGTCGAAGCGCTGCTGCAAGATCGCGTGGTCATGGTGACGGGCGCGGGCGGCTCGATCGGCTCGGAGTTGTGCCGGCAGATCCTGCGTTTCGCCGGCGCAACTGGTGGCTTACGATCTGTCCGAATTCGCGATGTACCGGCTCATCGAGGAGTTGCGTGAGCGGTTTCCGGAAGCTGTCGGTGATTCCGGTGATCGGCGACGCGAAGGATTCGCTGCTGCTCGATCAGGTGATGTCGCGTTACGCGCCGCACATCGTGTTTCACGCGGCCGCCTACAAGCACGTGCCGTTGATGGAAGAGCAGAACGCGTGGCAGGCGGTGCGCAACAACGTGCTCGGCACGTTGCGCGTGGCGCGCGCGGCGATCCGCCATGACGTGCAGCATTTCGTGCTGATCTCCACCGACAAGGCCGTCAATCCGACCAACGTGATGGGCGCGAGCAAGCGTCTGGCGGAGATGGCTTGCCAGGCGTTGCAGCAGACGCAGCGCGCGCACGCAGTTCGAGACGGTGCGGTTCGGCAACGTGCTGGGCAGCGCCGGCAGCGTGATTCCGAAGTTCCAGCAGCAGATCGCGAAGGGCGGCCCGGTGACGGTCACGCATCCGGAGATCACGCGCTTCTTCATGACGATTCCCGAAGCGTCGCAACTGGTGCTGCAGGCGTCGAGCATGGGGCACGGCGGCGAGATTTTCATTCTCGACATGGGCGAGCCGGTGAAGATCGTCGATCTGGCGCGCGACCTGATCCGCCTGTACGGCTTTACCGAAGAGCAGATCCGCATCGTGTTCACCGGCCTGCGGCCGGGCGAAAAGCTGTACGAAGAACTGCTCGCCGACGACGAAACGACCACACGCACGCCGCATCCGAAACTGCGGATCGCGCGGGCGCGCGAAGTGCCGGACAATCTCCTCGATGAATTGCTGCCGTGGCTGATGCAGCATCGCGTGCTGAGCGACGACGAAGTGCGCCGCGATCTGCGCCGCTGGGTGCCGGAATATCAGCCGGCCACGACGCACGGCGTTGCGCAGTGTAGCGTATTCACAGCAAGCTGGACAGTGATTTCGCGGCAAGCTGGACATGGATTTCACGGCAAGCCGGACAGCGATTTCACACCATGCGCGACAGTGGCCGCATGCTGTAGCGACGCGGGTCAACCGTGGCACGCTGACGCTTTGTCGGTGACGCTACAGGGCATACCTGAGTTAACAATGCGTAAAATTCGGGAAGTAGCTGCGCGTGCATTTGAAAGCGGCTTCAACCATCGGGAAAAAGCCCGCGCCCTTGGCGCCTCGCCGACGACCGTCGGGTTTTATGTTCGACGCTTTCAATGCGCCGCGCTCAGTTATCCGCTCCCCACGACGCTTTCTGAAGACGAACTCGAAGCGCTGCTTTAGCCACCGCCGGTTGATGAGCAACGCCCCGAATCCGACTGGTCCGCCGTGCGGCGCTAGCTGTCGCGCAAGGGACGTCACGCTGAGACCTGCTGTGGAACGAGTACAAGGCCGAACATCCAGACGGCTACACCTTACGTGGTTCTGCATTCACTACAACCGCTGGGCGAGCGCGTTGCCGCTGAGCTTGCGTCAGACCCACGCGCCCGACGAGAAGCTGTTCGTTGACTACTCTGGCGACACGGGTCATGCCGTTATCGATGCGCAAACCGGCGAAATCCGCGACGCCCGGACATTTCGGTGCTCACACGTGGTAAGGCCTTAGATACCGTCATGGAACACCGTGGCAACCGCCGCAAGGCCCCCGCGCGTTGGGGACGACCACGCATTCAGTATGTGAGGCCCTCAGAGAAGGTCGTCCACAAGATAGGTAACTTGCTCCTCGGCTCACGATCTTGAACTGGTGCTTGACTGTAAGCGCCCGGTGATGGCATCTTGAATCGACGTAGCAGCCTTGGGAGCATCGTGTCCACTTAACGAATAGGTGGACAAGTGAACACTATTGACCAGGATGCCCCCTTGGGGCGCCGCAAACGGCGGCGATACACGGATGAATTCAAAGCGGAAGTAGTGGCAGCCTGCCAGGGACCAGGCGTGTCGGTTGCCGCGATCGCGTTGATGCATAAACTGAACGCTAACTTGCTGCGGCGTTGGTTGGAGAAAGCCGAGAGCGGCGCAACGACGACGGGCAGTGACGTCGTGGCAATGAAGCCCTCAGCAGCGGCGCCCATACCACCTGCTTTCGTCCCACTTCAACTGGGCGACGCGAATGATCATCAAAGGGAAATTCGCGTCGAGATGCGGCGTGGTCAACAATCAATCACGGTCAGTTGGCCGACATCAGACGCGGCCCAGTGCGCAGCGTGGCTGCGCGAGTGGCTGAAATGATCCGCATCGACGAGGCGTGGCTCGCGGTTGACCCGCTGGACATGCGGGCGGGTTTCGATACAGTACTCGCGCGCGTGGTCGCCGTGTTTGACGCGGCTCATCCCCACCACGCCTATCTCTTCACCAACCGTCGGGCCAACCGCATGAAGGTGCTCGTGCACGACGGAATCGGAATCTGGCTGGCAGCACGACGGCTGAACCAGGGACAGTTCGTCTGGCCGCAGCCCGGTACCGATACGCGTCGGGCGATCACGCAGGAACAACTGGCCGGACTCGTGCTCGGATTGCCGTGGCAACGCATTGGTCAAGACGGCGTGATTCGTGTGGTGTGAGCCGGTCTGCGGCAATCGGTGCGTGTGCCAATACCCTTGTCGCACGGCCTTTGGCACACTATGGGTCATGATCGACAGGACACAACTCCAGGACATGAGCGCAGACGAACTGCGTGCGCTCGCCCTGGAATTGATGACGGAAGTTCAGGCACAACAACACCTCGTCGATCGCACGGAAGCAGCACTACGATTCAGCGACGCGAAGCTTGCGCAACTCACGCATGAGATGGCCGTACTCAAACGCTGGAAGTTTGCGGCCCGAAGCGAGAAGCTCGGTCACGAGCAGCAAAGCTTGCTCGATGAAGCGATCGATGCCGACCTGGCCGCGATCGAACTCGAGTTGGAGAGGCTGTCCACCGAGCCAAAGACCAAAGACGCGCCGAACAAACCGCGCCGGGCACCGCTTCCGGCGAACCTTCCGCGTGTCAATGTCCATCACGAGCCCGAGTCGACCGTTTGCGGCTGCGGCTGTGAGCTCAAGCGCATCGGCGAGGATGTCAGCGAGAAGCTCGATTACACGCCGGGCGTGTTCACCGTCGAGCGTCACGTTCGTGGCAAATGGGTTTGCGCTCACTGCGAAACCTTAAATCAGGCACCGGTGCCGGCGCACGTCATCGATAAGGGCATTCCAACGGCGGGCCTGCTGGCTCACGTGCTTGTTTCGAAACACGGCGATCACCTTCCGCTGTACAGACAGGAACGCATCTTCGCGCGTGCCGGCCTGGCGATTCCCCGATCGACGCTGGGCCAATGGGTGGGCATGTGTGGCGTTCAACTGCAGCCGTTAGTTGACGCGCTGAAAGAGAAGATCCTGAAGCATCGCGTGTTGCACGCCGACGAGACACCGATTTCGATGCTCAGTCCGGGAAAGGGGAAGACGCACCGCGCTTATCTCTGGACTTATTGCCCGGGGGCATTCGAACCTTTGAAGGCGGTCGTCTACGACTTCGCCGAGAGCCGCGCGGGCGAGCATGCGCGAGCCTTCCTCGATCCATGGCGCGGCCACCTGGTGTGCGATGACTTCGCAGGTTATAAGCAGCTGTTTGCCCAGGGCGTGACCGAGGTTGGTTGCCTGGCCCACGCGCGCCGTAAGTTCTACGACTTGCATGTTGCCAGTCGAAGCCAGATTGCCGAAGATGCCTTGCGCTACATCAGCCAGCTTTACGATGTCGAGCGCGAGGCTCGTGATCTCTCCCCCGAGAATCGATTGGAACTTCGCCAACGATGCGCGCGTCCCGTCGCCGAAGCATTGCACACCTGGATGGTTCTGCAGCGTGCACGTGTGAACGAAGGTTCTTCCATAGCGAAGGCGCTCGACTACAGCCTGCGGCGGTGGGCAGCGCTCATCCAATATCTCGACGATCCGCAGCTTCCGGTCGATAACAATTGGTGCGAGAACCAAATAAGGCCAATTGCCGTCAGCAGAGGGAACTGGCTCTTCGCGGGTTCCGCGCGAGCCGGCAAGCGATCAGCTGCAGTGATGAGTCTGATCCAGTCGGCCAAGCTTAATGGGCACGATCCCTATGCCTATCTGAAAGACATCCTGACGCGGCTCCCTACACAGCCCGCGAGCCGGCTTGACGAGTTGTTGCCGCACCTCTGGCAGCCTCAGCTCCAACAGTAGGCTGACATCGGCTGCCGAACCCCTGTGATCACCGGGCGCTTACGCTTGACTCTCCTAGCACTCGATACGCTGGTTTCACCTACAGTAGCAGAGGAGAAGCCAGCATGCTGATTCAGACAGTCTTCGGGCTGACGGGGCGTTTTTATACGCGTATCTAAGCTTTAACGATGACCGTTTGCCCGATATCGAAGCTTCAGAAGTGCGGGCCGCCTCTTCCCAAGAGCGGGGGGAGGATGGCGAGATGGAGGTGTCAGCCGAGTTGCGCCGGCATCTCGCGCGCTTGTGCGGCGACGACTGGTTAGTAGTGGATGGTCTTATTCTGATTCACTCGACGAGGAGCGCGTTTCCGACCGCTGAAATAGATCATCTGGCAATCACGCCGTTCGGGATCTTCGTGATCGAAACGAAGCATTGGGCGGGTGTGGTGACACATGGCGAAACCGATTAGACGCTGACGCTTACGACGGTTAATGGTCAGCGGCTCGTGCGCACGTCGCCAATTAGGCAGATTGCGGCAAAGGTTCGGTTTCTGCGCGACTTGCTTCCACCTCGCCTGTGGATCGTCGAAAGGCCTGGTGTGCTTTTCGCCCGAAGCGGCAATGGTGGCTCGCACGCTTCCAGCGGCGTTGCTTGAGCGGAGCGAACTTTATCGGCACCTGAGGGTGCGCCAGCAGCAGTTTGCGCGCACCGGGACAGGGCGCCTGCCCATTCGCACGATCGCCGAGGCGATACTGCGGCATGCAGACACGCGCCCCGAAGCCCTCGTTGAGCATTGGCGACGCATACAGGGAGGAGGCCCGCGCGCGCGTAGAAGGCGGAGCCGGCCCTAACGCTGCTGATTTGGGGAGGGGTCAACTACGCTTTACCGCTTCCCCTTCCTCACCACCATCCACCGCGGCGACTT
Organism: uncultured beta proteobacterium; assembly: GCA_963800185.1. GTDB lineage: Bacteria > Pseudomonadota > Gammaproteobacteria > Burkholderiales > Burkholderiaceae > Paraburkholderia. The sequence goes on from CAWCZW010000003.1 coordinate 236,102, forward strand.
GAACCGCACAATGCTCATATAAAGCCACACATACGTCGCCGCGAACACGACCACGAAGCAGAACAGATGCAGCGTATGCCGCCAGAACAACGTCGCCGGCACGACTGCGATCAGACACAGCAGCCACAAATACGGCGACGTCAGCGAGTTACGCCGCGTCAGTTCGCGCGCGGTGCGCGTGCCCACCGCCCAGCGCATCAGCCGCTTGTAGACCAGCATGTGCAGATGCACGCCGTCGGGAATGCCCGGCGACATCCCGCGAATGAATTTTTTCCGGTAGATCGAGAAGCAGGTCTCGAAGATCGGGTACATGAACAGCAGCACCGGATACCACGCCGACACATCGCGATTGCGCATCACCAGCATGATCGACAGTTCGGCGAGCATGAAGCCGATGAAGTACGCGCCGCCGTCGCCGAGAAAGATCAGCCCCGCCGGAAAATTCCAGATGAAGAAGCCGAGCACCGCGCCCATCATCATGAACGACGCGGACAACACGATCGGATCGGACACCTGGAACGCCACGTAAGCGAGCGACGCGAACATCATGAACGCGACCATCGACGCGAGGCCGTTGAAGCCGTCGATGATATTGATCGCGTTGGCGAGCGCCGCCACCGCCAGCACCGTCACCCCGAACGAAATCGCCGCATACGAGAGCAGGAAGTCGAGCGGCGGCACGCTGATGCGCGTAACCGCGATATCGAGCAGCGAAATAGGCGAGCGCGGCGGCGGCCATCGTGCAGACGAGACGCGCGAGCGGCGACACGCGCTTGGTCAGATCTTCGACGAGGCCCGAGCCGAAGGCCGGCATGCCGCACGCGATCAGCCCGAGAATGCCGCCCGACACGGCCGGATACGCATGATGCAACTGCACGGCGGAGGCGATCAGCCCAAGCAGAATCCCCGTCCCGCCGATGCGCGGCACCGGACGCACATGGAATTTCTGCACGCCGGCCAGATCGGTGTCGGTGGAGAATTTTTCATGCAGATGCGCATAGCGCACGATCAACAGCGTGATCAGCAGTGAAACGAGAAAGCCGAGCGCAAAACTAAGCATGAAAGTGGGCCTGAGCGAAGACGCCGAATTATACAAACGAAACCGGTGACGCCCGGAAAGCAGCGAGTGCCTGCAGCCCACGCCCAATCTGCGGCAGATCCCAGATAGTGAGGCCAAACCGCCTGCAAAGCCGCGCCAGTCATGGATTTCACCTATGCAGCCGCGGCCCGGCGAGGTCGTTAACCTGGATGCGGCGAAGTGTAAGTTACGCACAACAAACGACGCAGCGCACGCCCACGCTGCTTTGCCGCAGTTCGACAAGACGTCCCGGAGAGAGACCCAATGCTTAACAACATCACCATTCGTGGCGGATTGACGCTGGTCATCAGCGTATTCGTTGCTTTCCTTCTGACTGTGATCGGTGTCGGCTACGGCGCGCTCAAGCTCGCCAACGGCAGCCTGGACGCCACGCAGCGCAACGCGGTTGCGCTCTCGCATCTGAAGGCGAGTTCCGAGAAGCTACTGCAGGTGCAGCTCGCGCTGGGCACGTATCAGACGCTCTTCAGCGTCGGCAAGCAGACCGACGATCTATTGCCGGCCGCGCATAAGGTACTGGTCGAGTCGAACAACGATTTCCGCAACTACATGGCCGGCCCGTTTGCCAGCGACGACGAACGCAAGCTCGCACAAAGCGTCGAGCAGGCCCGCACCGCGCTGGTCGATAAGGCGATCGAGCCGGAGTTCAAGGCGCTCACCGATTTCGACTTCAATACCTTCCGCAATATTCAGGGCGATACGGCGAACAGTTTCTACGCGACCTATGCGAAGGCCATCGACGCACTCGAACGCGCGCAGATCGACACCCAGCATCAGCAGGCCGCCACCGCTGCGCGGCCACTTCCAGTTCGCGACGCTGCTGTTCGTCGTGGTCGGCGTGCCATCGCACTCGTGATCGGCGTGGTGGCGCGCATCGCGTTTGTCGGCGGCGCTGATCAAGCCGGTCAACGCGACCGTCAAACATTTCGAGCGCATTGCTGCGGGCGATCTGACAAGTCGCCATCAAGGTCAAATCGCGCAACGAAATGGGCCAGTTGCTCGGCGCGTTGACGACGATGCGCGACGGTCTCGTGCAGACGGTCGCCAAGGTGCGCGGCAGCACGAGCGCGATTACCCAGGGCGCAAACGAAATTGCGTCGGGCAATGCGGATCTGTCCGCGCGTACCGAGCAGCAGGCGGCCGCACTTCAGCAGACGGCGGCGAGCATGGAGCAGCTGTCGGCGACGGTGAAGCAGAACGCCGACAACGCGAAGCAGGCCAACCGCCTCGCGCATGGTGCGCTGGACACGGTCACGCGGGGCGGCACGGTGGTGTCGCGCGTGACCGAAACGATGGACGGGATCAGCGAATCGTCGCGCAAGGTGACGGAGATCATCGGCATGATCGAGGGGATCGCGTTCCAGACCAACATTCTCGCGTTGAACGCGGCGGTCGAGGCGGCGCGCGCCGGCGAGCAGGGGCGCGGCTTCGCGGTGGTGGCCTCGGAAGTGCGCAGCCTCGCGCAGCGCTCGGGCGCGGCGGCCAAGGAGATCAAGGAGTTGATCGGCGAATCGGCGGCGAAGGTGGAGGAGGGCGCGTCGCTCGTGTCCGACTGCGCAGAAGACGATTCACGAAGCGATGAGCGCGGTCGAGCGCGTGACCGGCGTGATGAGCGAGATCGAGGCATCGGCGCTCGAACAGAGCGACGGCATCGAACAGGTCAACAAGGCCGTCTCGCAGATCGACGAGGTGACGCAACACAACGCGGCACTCGTCGAAGAGGCTGCGGCGGCCGCGAAATCGCTGGAAGAGCAGGCCGCGGTGCTGTTCAGCGCGGTTGCGGTATTTCGACTCGACGGAGATAAAGCGACGGCCCGCAGCGAGATGGCCTAGTTCGAATCGTTGAGGGGCAAATCAGCTATACGTCTGATGATGCCATTTTTTTGCCGAGCTTTTGCCACGCTCTGCTGGAGTGGAGTGCTTCGCAGAGCGACTTTCGCAGGTCCCATACAGTCCGGGGCAAGCCATTGTCTCGCGCGTCACTTTCCTGTTGCTGCTGCCGGATGTTCGCCACGAACAGCCCGGTGGGAGCGTCGCGTCTGTTAATCGCCTGATAAGCGCTCACCTGATCTGATTCCCGCCAGTCACCCTCGCATTTCTTAAATGGATGCCGATTAACGGCGCCAGAACCACATTCGGCTTCTTTTGCATCGCTTAAAACGAGCGCGGATTTAGTGTCGAAGGCGGTAACCCATCTTGTGTTGTGCAACGCACGGTTCTCCCCGGCATCGAAACGTAATCTACCCTGGACGGCAAAGCAATGGTGCTGACGGCCAATAACGGCACGACGCACGCATCAGCCTTGTCGTCATGCGGCGAGGGATTTTCCATCGCTGCAGAGGAGCACAAAACTACTATTTTCTGCCGAGGGTTGACCGGTCTGGCAAGCGTGCATACCGATTGCAAATGCGCGCTCACGTCGAATCTTCCAACCCGCGACAACAGAAAAACAACAAAAACATAAGTCCGTCAGGACAAGGGCGACACTCGAAGTCCAGTTAGGCGGGACGGCGGGGCGTTGAGAGCGAGCGGCAAGAACAGCGGTTTTCTGTCGGCTCAAAAGATTCTTCTTATCGTTAGTTTCAGCCGTTTTGATAACAGGATACGACTATGAACCTCAGATATCCCGTCTATTCTCCGTACCTCAACGGTCGCGAGAAAGCCTTGGTGATCGATTGTCTCGATTCAACATGGATTTCTTCGAAGGGTAAATACGTAGGGCAGTTCGAGGATGCGTTTGGATCGTGGATAGGTGCGCAGGAGGCGATTACCGTCAGCAATGGCACCGTCGCGCTGCATGTGGCGTTGGCCGCGTTGGGCATCGGCCCGGGCGATGAAGTACTGGTTCCGACCCTGACCTACATTGCCTCCGCGAACGCAGTGAAGTACACCGGCGCGGATGTGGTGCTGGTCGACAGCGAACGTGCGTACTGGCAAATGGATATTGAAGACGCCGCGCGCAAGATCACCAGCAGGACCAAAGCCATTATGGTCGTGCATGTCTATGGTCAGGCTACCGACATGGATGCAGTGATGGCGCTGGCGAAAAAACACTCGTTATACGTGATCGAAGACTGTGCCGAAGCAATCGGCACGCGCTACGGCAACGCGCATGTGGGCACGATTGGCGATATCGGCTGCTTCAGCTTTTTCGGCAACAAGACGATTACGACCGGTGAAGGTGGCATGGTGGTCACCAATAACGCCGAGCTTGCCAAAAAAGTCCGACATCTTAGAAGCCAGGGCGTCAGCAGCGAGCGCGAATACTGGCACGACGCGATCGGCTTCAACTACCGGATGACGAATTTGTGCGCGGCGATCGGATGCGCGCAGATGGAGTCCATCGACGATCTGATTGCCAAGAAGCTGCAGATTTCCGAATGGTACCGGCAAGGTTTGGCCGGGTTGCCGGTGCACGTGCACAGCACGAGTCCGGGCACGGTGCACAGTTACTGGATGGTCTCCATTGCCGTTGACGATTCGTGCGAGCGCGACGCTTTGCGCGCGGCGCTGCAGCGCGACGGAATCGAAACCCGTCCGGTTTTCTACCCGCTCCATCAGATGGAAATGTATGCGGCGCCGGCCGCGAATTTCCCGATTGCCGAAGATATCTCGTGCCGGGGCATCAACTTGCCAAGCTACCCGGCGCTGATGCGCGACGACATTACCTTCATTTGCGAGCGCGTGCGAGATTTCCTTGTTCGGCATGAAGTGAAACTGGAGCCTTTGCTGGAGGCGAAAAGCTGACGACGGCATCGCAGGCTTTGAGTCTGCTTTGCGGCGGCCAGGTGCTTTGCCGGTCAGATAAAGCACTGCTCGATCGTTAGCACCCGCGCGACAAATTTCGTATTCGTCAGGTTATTAAAGTGATTGCGTCGCATATTCATCGGCATTCGTTCTACTAATGTTTTGTTTTGGTTGCGATCCGACTCTGGCCGGGTTTTTTGATGAGTAATCGGCAGGTGCGTCTGGAAGATGCGGGGCGACGCATGAAGATTACAAAGTAATCCTTAGCGGTTTATCGATTGACGGCCAGTAGTCGATGTCAATTCATAACAAGATTGCATCTCCGGTTTATAGCCGGGAAGGACAAATCATGTCGCATTTTATCGCCCGCTCACGTGCTCCTCTGCGTCTTGGACTGGCGGGAGGTGGAACGGATGTTTCCCCTTACTCCGATCGGTTTGGCGGACTGACGCTGAACGTCACCATCGACCGGTTCGCTTATGCGTCGATCGTGCCGCGCGATGACGCGAAGATCGAACTGACCGCCGCCGATACGCAGGTGCGCTGGACGGGAGACATCTCTCCAGAGCTTCCGCCAATCAAAGGACTCGGTCTGCATGTCGGGGTGTACAACCGCATCGTCAAGCAATTCAATGGCGGCCATCCGCTCGCAGTGTCGATCACCACGCACTCCGAAGCGCCTCCCGGCTCAGGGCTGGGTTCTTCGTCGACGGTCGTGGTTGCGCTCGTGCAGGCCTTCTGTGAACTGCTTTCGCTGCCGCTCGGCGAATACGACGTCGCAAAACTGGCTCACGACATTGAACGGATCGATCTCGCGCTCGCTGGCGGCAAGCAGGACCAGTACGCGGCGACCTTTGGCGGCCTGAACTTCATGGAGTTCTATGGCGACAAGGTCATCGTCAATCCATTGCGGATCAAGCAGGATACGAAGGCCGAACTGGAAGCGTCGCTCGTGCTGTTCTATACCGGTGTATCGCGCGAATCGGCCAATATCATCCGGGAGCAAAGCAATAACGTGGTGGAGAACCAGACCGATCCACTCGCGGCTCTTCACGAAGTCAAGATCGAAGCGACGCGTATGAAGGAAGCGGTGTTGCGTGCCGACTTCGCGGGCATTGCCGCCTCGATGAGCGACTCGTGGGAATCGAAGAAGCGCATGGCGAAGGGCATTTCGAATCCGTCGATCGACGAATTGTGGCGGATCGCCACTAATGCAGGGGCGAAAGCCGGCAAGGTGTCGGGCGCGGGGGGCGGGGGCTTCATGATGTTCTTCGTCGATCCGATCGACCGCCCGGCCGTGACGCGCGCGCTCGGCAGCCGAGATGGCCAGGTCATGTCCTGCACGTTCACCGACATTGGTGCCCAATCCTGGAGAATATCGTGAGCATTTCCGTCAATAACGAAATCGAAAAGACCATTGCAGTTCTGAGCGAGCTTGCCAATAGCCCTCAGGTTATCGAAAAGGTCGAGGCTCTGGCGCAACGCATCACGCAAGCGCTGAAAAACGGCAAGAAGGTATTGCTGGCCGGCAACGGAGGCAGCGCTGCCGATGCACAGCATATTGCCGGTGAGTTCGTGAGCCGCTTCAATTTCGATCGGCCGGGACTGGCGGCGTTTGCGCTGACCGTCGACACTTCCGTGATGACGGCGATCGGTAACGACTACGGCTATGAAAAGCTGTTTGCGCGGCAGATCGAAGCTGTCGGCAACGAGGGTGACGTGTTCTGGGCGTATTCCACGTCCGGCCACTCGCCAAATATTCTCCATGCGCTCGAAGTCGCGAGGAACAAGGGCTTGTTCACGGTGGGCTTCACCGGCAACCGTCCAGACGGCATAGCGAAGATGCGCGACCGTACCGACCTGTGCATCGAGATTCCCTCGACGTCCACGCCGAAGATCCAGGAGGGCCATCTGGTCTGCGGCCATATCGTGTGCGGCATTGTCGAAGAGAACATCTTCGGATCATGAGCAAAATGCTTCCTTGCGTGATCCTGGCTGGCGGGCTGGGTACGCGTTTGCGGCCGGTCCTCGGCGAAGGCCTTCCGAAAGCGATGGCCAGCGTCGATGGCCAGCCGTTTCTCGCGTGGATGCTGCGCTGGCTCGAGCAGCAGCGCGTGACGGACGTGGTTCTGTCGCTGGGCTATGGATGCGGCGAGATCACCAGCTGGCTGTCAAAGCAGTCGCTGGGACTGTCGGTGACGATCATCGAAGAGGACAAGCCGCTTGGCACTGGCGGCGCGATCATGCATGCGCTGCGGACCTTCGGCGCACCGCGGATGATCGTCCTGAACGGCGACACGATCACCGATCTGGATCTGGGCCGCTTCACCGGCTTCTTCGAAGCGGCGGGCGCCGACCTCGCGATCGCCGCGACGCGCGTGCCCGACGCGTCACGGTATGGAACGCTCGAGTTCGACGCCGCCTCGAAGCGCCTGATCGCGTTCGAAGAAAAGAGGCCCGTGCAGGCAGCGGGGTTCATCAATGCGGGAGTGTATGCGCTCGATGCAGCCCGATTGCTCAAGTTCGATCTGCCCGAACGGTTTTCATTCGAAGACGATTTCCTGCGACGCCAGATCACCTCGCTCGACATGCGCGTCTTTCCGGAGATCACCGAGTTCATCGATATCGGCATTCCGTCGGACTATGCGCGAGCCCAGCAGGTCGTGCCGCTGATGTGCGAACAATCTGCCCATGACACGTAAAGCGTTATTCCTCGATCGGGACGGCGTCGTCAACATCGATACCGGCTACGTACACGCGCCGAACGCTTGTGTCTTCGTCGACGGCATCTTCGAACTCGTGCGAGCGGCGAATCACGCGGACTATGCGGTGGTCCTCGTCACGAACCAGGCGGGCATCGCGCGAGGCTATTTCACGCTCGCTCAGTTCGAGGCATTCACCGACTGGATGCGCGGCGAGTTCCAGAAACGCGGCGCGCACATGGACCGGGTCTACCACTGCCCGCACCACCCGGAGTTCGGGCTGGGAGAATTACGACAGACTTGCGCTTGCCGGAAGCCGCAACCAGGCATGTTTTTCCAGGCACGCGCCGACCTCGATCTGGACATGGAAAACTCGCTGATGATTGGCGACAAGCTCTCGGATCTGGAGGCGGCAGCACATGCCGGCGTCGCGCATCGTTTCCTGCTCGCACCGGTCGGAGAACACGATCCGGGCTTGCCCGCCTCGCTTGGTTCGCGCATCGACAGCCTGTCCGAGCTGATCGACTGGTTTGGAAAGGGCAGGCTGCGCGATCACGCGCATGAGTCGGAAGTCATTACTGGCGCCCGATCGTGATGGGCGCGGATATGACGTTCCTGAAAAAAGGTTTGCCGACCGCCTTCAGGTAGAGCGTTCCGGAGGCATTCGCCGGCAGCGCGATAGCCGCCGTTTGCGGAGCATATCGGTTGATCAGACGAAATTCGCCCTTCGCCGACGACTCATAGAGCTCGAGGTGATCGACGGTCTCTGCATGCGCCAGTTTGACTGCGAGCGCGTTGCCGGAAAGACTGGTCTGCAATGTGACGCAATTGTCGATTCCCGTTTCCAGCGCCGTGCCTTCCTCGTAATCGTTCCAGGTGATCAATTGCAGGAAGGGCAGCTGGCGTGCGGTGTTGTAGTTCTGGTTGACGATATCGAAAGTTTGCAGCCAGGTATTGCCGCAAGCCTGTGGCATGTAGTGCTTTTCGTTGGGCTTGGCCCAAGCGGCCAGCAAATCGTCGAACCCCTTGAAAACGCCGCCAACCGCTATCTTGGTGGGTTCCGTGCGCGCGTAACGATAGAACTCTTTCAGCTCGGAAAGATTCGCGACGCCGGTCTTCTGCGAGGCGAGACCTGGAGCCACCCACACGAACGCACCTGCGCTGTAGTCGCGGTCAAAGCCCTGCTTGTGGATGTGAACCCAGGAAATCTCGGGATGCGCGGCCTGAATGCGTGACCAGTCAACCTTACCGGACCAGTCGAGACCAAATTCGAACACGACCGGACGACCCGCGTATTTCAGATATTGCCGCGAGGAAAAATAGGTCCGGGAGATGTAATCCAACTGGGAAAGGACCGTCTGGGTAACGTCACAGCCCTTGCAGCGGTTGAAGTTGTAGGTTCCGCTGTCGACCATGATCGAAAACGACAGGTCGGGGAATTTCGCCAGTTCCGGCATCGACTTGCGCCACGCGACGTCAATGGGGTCGGGTTGGCCTTTGGGATCGTTCTGACCATACCAGTCGACGATGACGCCATCGACGCCGCGCGCCTGCATGTCCTTGAAAGTCCGCAGCGCCTGCGCAGGATCGTCGGAACGATAGCCGACGGCGACGCCGCGCGACTGGGGGTCGAACCACCACGGCAAATAATGCGCGAGCACCTTGGTGGTATGTCCCGGATAAAGCAGCGTATGAACATTGACGTCGGAAACGGAGGTCGATCCGCCGAGATTACCGTTGCGTGTAGCCGGAAAAGAATGATTTGCCGAGGTATTCGGCGGCGCCAGATTTGGCATCGATCCTTCGCAATGTGCAGTGAGGGGTAGCGCACTGAAACAGAGCGCCAGCGCGGGCAGTATCCACTTAACTGTTCTCATGACTCATCGCGTGAACCAAAAGTCTGCATTTTATGAGTTATTCGTGGACCTCGGTATTTTCAGTTTAATCGCGCTTTTTAACGTCAGTTTCATTTTCCGGACGCATAGGCACGCAAGCCTTGGTGTCCCGAGCGCCGCCCAGCGGAGCTTGCCAGGCGCCAGAACAGCGTTTTCAATTTTCGGAGTTTGCATATGCGTAACGATATCGGTCGCGAAAGAAGCCCCGCTATTGCTCAGGATGTGTCGGCGCTTTCAATATTCGATGTGCTGGAAAATGTTCTGACTTATCGCTATCTGTTTCTCAGTGTCCTTTTGTCGGGACTATTGCTCGGATGCGTCTATGTGCTGTTTGCCACACCGATGTATTCGGCAAACGCGCTAATCCAGATCGAGGACAAGAAGAGCAGTGCATTGGGCTCCCTGTCGACAGTGACGCGGGCTCTCGATGTGAACGGTTCTCCGATTCTCGGCGAGATCGACGTGGCGCGCTCGCGCACGGTGGTCACGCAGGCAGTCGAAGCAGCCGCGGCCCAAACGACGGTCACTGTGAAAAATACGTTTCCGGTGGTTGGCCGCTGGCTCGCCACGGTGTTGCCGAAAGACCCGGATGGACTTGCCAGCGCGCCGTTCGGCCTGACGCGTTGGGCATGGGGTGGCGAAAACGTCACGCTGGGCACGTTTGACGTTCCCGCCGCCCAGACGGGCAAGCCCTACAAGCTGGTCTATCAGGGCGATGACAAATGGACATTGCTGGATCGCACCGGCGCTGAGGTGCTGAGCGGAACGGTCGGCACGCTCGCCGTGGCCGGCGACTACCGGCTGCTCGTCAAGTCGGTGGCTGCGCATCCGGACACCGAATTCGGTCTCGTCAGGCATGCCACGCAGGGAACCGTCGACCGGATCATCAAGAAACTCAATGTGGCCGAGACCAAGCGGGAATCGGGCGTCTTCGAGCTGGAATACACCGACGACAACCCTTTCTATGCCGCACGCCTCGTCAACGCGATTGCTGACTCATACCTGGCGAACAACGTCACGCGCCGCGCCCAGGAGTCGCAACGCAGCCTGAGTTTCCTCAACTCGCAGATCCCGACGGTGCGCGCCCGGCTGCAAAAAGCGGAAGAGGCGCTCAACACGTTTCGTTATCGCGAAGGCAGCATCGATGTGAGTGGCGAAATCAAGGCGCTGCTCGACCAGTCCGCAGCAGTCGAGAAGGCCAAACTCGAAACCAACCTGTCTTACCAGGAGATGCGGACAAAGTACCAGCTGGGTCAGGCGCCTCTCGATGCAGTGCTGGGCAAGTTAAAGCAACTCGACCTCGCATCGCACCAGTTGTCTGCACGCATTGCGCAGCTGCCGGGCGTGCAACAGGAATATCTGCGGCTCTCACGGGATGTCGATGTCGAGAACCAGCTGTATGTGGGCCTGATGAACAACACGCAGCAGTTGCAGATCGCGACGGCCAGCAATGGTGGCAATGCGTCGATCGTGGATTACGCAGAGGTGGCGGAAAAGCCGGGTCGCCCGAATCCGATCCTCGCGCTGGGGCTCGGTGGCGTGGTGGGCGCATTGTTCGGCTTCCTTGCCACGCAGCTGATGGCACTGGGTTCAGGCCGGATTCGTGACCCGAAACGGCTGGAGGCCATCGTCGGTATCGATACGCTCGGGATTCTGCCGATTTCACCGGTGCAGAAACTGGAAGCCGGAAAGGCAGAACATACCTTCCTGATCAGCGCAGAGGAAACGGAAACGCCGATTATCGAAGCGATGGAGAGCCTGGCACTGGCGTTGCAATGCTCGCTTGCCGAGAAGGACGGGGGCAAGGTTGTCCTGATCACTTCTGCTGTGCCCAACCAGGGCAAGTCGCTGATCTCGGCCAACCTCGCGTATCTGCTGGCGGAAAAGGGAATCAAGACCTTGCTGCTCGATGCGGATATGCGCAAATCCAAGGTCCATCGGTATCTTTCCGGCAACACCAGCAACGGTTTGTCGGGAGTTCTCGACGGCACACTCGACTCGGCCGACGTCATCTCCAAGCCGACCGACAATTTCCACGCGTTGCCGGCGGGCAAAAAGACCAAGAAGGCGGCAAAGCTGTTGAGCCCCGACAACTTCGGACCACTGATCGGGTCACTGCGGGAAGAGTACGACGTCGTCATTATCGACTCTCCGCCGGTCCTGCCGGTGCTGGATGCGGCAGCCCTGTCGAGATATGCGGACATGACGCTGTTCGTCGCGCGACAAGGACAGGTGAGCTACGCGGAAGTCGCCGAATCGATGTCGCGGCTCGCCAAGGTGGGGACGACGGTGGATGGCCTGGTGTTCAACGGCTTTGAACCTTCGCCGCTGCGTTACGGTTATTACTCGAACGCTTACCGGTACATGTCTGCCCAGGATTGAACAATGTTCACCGGCGGCCCGGCAGCTTCACGTTGATCACACGCAGACGCGCGTTGTCGCAATCAGGGATATTCATGAGACTTTTTTCGATGCTGACGAGATCGGACACGGGGAGGTTTGGCAAGCCGGGCTCGTCGCAGGCCGCGGTTCCGGCTGCGACCCGTGACCTGCGGATTGTCTGGTTCATGGGTCCGCGCTCGATCAGCTGGAACGGAGTCGGTCAGCATAGCCTGATATTTATCCGGGCCTTGAAGCGCAGCCCCGGGTTCAATGTCGAGGCAATCGATATTCCTGCCGAACCCCGTTCACTGAAGCGCTACTGGTGGCAGTTCGTTCTGTACCCGCTTCATGCGATGAAGGTGGCTCGCTCGTGCGAAATGATCGTGCTCTATCAGGAAGACCTGAGCTTCCTCGTGCCGTTCATCCGTCTGGCGGGTGGCAAGGTGTGCGTACTATTCCATCACGTGCAGCGTCCTGGGCAGGCGAGAGGGCTGACGGAGCGGCTCAAGGAACTGTATATCCGCGCGATCCGCGGGCAGGTGGCGAGGTCCGATCTGGTACTCGTGGAAAGTGAAGTGACCGCCACTGAAATGCGTGCCGTGGTGCCGGTGCCCCCGGAGCGCATCCAGATCCTGCCTTGCCCGTTCGAAGACAAATATGCCCCTGTCGATAAGCTGACGCCTCACGCGGCCCGGGCTCGCTCCCGCGAGATTCTCAAGGAGCGCCTGGGGCTGGAGATCGGCGATGCGATCCTGTTGCTGAACGTCGGCTCGGACGAGACGCGCAAGAACAACGTGACGTTGTTTCGGGCGCTGGCACGGATGAAACGCAAGGACGTCGTCATCGTTCGCGCCGGCAAGGCCTTTAACCTCGCCAATCGGAAGGAATGCACGAAGCTGGCCAGCGAGTCGGGCATCCGAGCGCATTTTCTCGATTCAGTCGGCGACGAAGACCTCGCTTATCTCTATCAGGCTGCGGACATGTACCTCTCGGCGTCGCTGCATGAGGGTTTCGGCCGGACCGTGATCGAGGCGCAACTCGCCGGGATTCCGGTTGTCGCATCCGATATGCAGGTCTATCGCACAAGCATGGGCGATTCGTTCTTGCCGGTCAGCGATCCGGCCGACCCCGACGCGTGGGTGTCGGCAATCGAGCATCTCGCGAACGACCCCGCGCTGGCCGAGCGCCTCGTCGAGCGCGGCAAGATCAACGCTCGGCAATACTCGTCGGATGTGCTGTGCGCATCGTTGCGCCGCAGTCTGTTGAGCGCGATCGGCGCCGACGCTGCCGCCGACATGCACACGGCTGCAGAATGAAAAGCGGACAGGCCATGCAAATCCAACAGGCTAGCGGACCGACCATTTCCCTGACACACCTGATCGTCCCGGCGGTCGGCGGTGTCGCCCTGCTGTTCAATACAGCGCTGCCGTATCTCGGCTACCCGCAGGCGAGCGCGACATGGACTTTCGTGCTTGCCGCGCTCGGCGTCATCGCGCTAGTGATAACGCGACCGCTTTTTTCGGTCTCGATGCTCTATTTCATGATGATCGGGATGACGGCGTTTGTTGCCGGCATCGGCATCGAGTCGGGCGGTCTGATGATCGAAACGGTGGTGCAGGGCGAGCCGACCGGCGCCTTTAGCCGGCTGCTGCTTTTCTATGTGCTCTTTATCAGCTGTGCGCTCTACGGCTTCAATCGATATTTGAGCATTCGCAATCCAAGCGTGACGGTTGCGCTGATTACCGTCGATCAACGCAGTGTCGTGCTGGGATTCACACTGGCGCTCGCGATTATCGGCTGCGGTGTGGCAGCGGGGCTCACCCAGGGATTCGCGTTGATCAACGGTGTGAACCGGTACACCCTTCGCAATGAAAGTCAGGGAAGCGAGAGTGTGTTGTTCAATATGTTCCTGAACAACCAGATGTTTCTGGCATTGATTCTGGGTGCCCTCGCCACCAGCAGGAACTCCGCGGTCAAATGGTTTTCGATTTTGCTGATCATTGCGACGACCGGCCTCTACGTTCTTCACGGCGAACAGTTCATGTCCGTGCTGCACTTCGGCCTCTCCGTCCTCGCCCCGGTAATCGCGGTGCTGCTGATGAGAGGCAAGCCCATCTTGCGATACATGGCGATCGGCGGAGGCGTCGCGCTGGTTATCGGCATCGCTTCGGTGTTCTCCGCCTACCAGGGGCAGGGGCTCGATGTGCAGAACACGATGACGGACCGCTCGTTGCTGCAGGGGCAGGTCTGGTATGTGGTCGATTACGACGCGCATCTTTTTACCGCGCCTCCTTTGGGCGGGGCCCCGGCATTCTGGCGCTTCGCGGAGTCGCTGCTTTCGATGAGCGCGCCGGGCTTTGACGACAGCATCGGCTTTAGCGGCCTGCGCGACGTGATGGTCGCGTACGGCGAACCGCATCTGATAACAGAGTACATAAAAGACGACGTCACCTTCACGATGGGGCAGATGGCGGTTCCCGTATTCTGGTTCGGCCTGGTCGGCGGCGCGTTGTTCGTCGCATTCACGGGCGTGATCTACGGTGCGCTTTGCGCATTGCAGATTGTCTTCGCCCTTCGTGGCGGTGTGGTGATGCTCTGGCTGATTGTCAAGTTGCTGAGCTATGCGACCTCCGGGATCCAGCAAGGTGACTACTGGTCTTTCTTCAGTGTTCGCACGCTGTTCTACGTGGCCCTCGCATTCCTGTGGTGGGTCCTGGTCGATTCGCGGTCCTCGCCGAAAAAATTGAAACGGCTGGTGGCACAGTGAAATCTTTCAGAATACTGCTGTTTTCGTCGCTCTCCGGCGTGGTCTGCGAGAAGGCCATCGGAGCGCTCGCGGCGGTCGCGAGCAATCACCTGTTCGCCACGCTTTACGGCGCCCATTTCTTCGGTGAACTGCAGTTTGCCCTGTCGCTCGCGTATGTCGTCAGCAGTGCCGCGCTGATATTCAGTGCCCAGGCGGTATCGCCGATCTTTGGCCGGCACCCCCGGTTGCGACATCTCGTGTTCTATCGCACGTTCCGCTTGCGTCTTGGCTCGACTCTCGGCGTGACGCTACTGTTTCTGATCGTCGTCGCCTTGCTGACGCAATCGTCGAGTGGCGCCCTGATGTTGATCGCCGGGCTGGTGATGCTGTGCGAACCCGTCGCGCTCGGCTCACTCATGGCGTATGCGGAAACCAAGCCGTGGGTCATCACTCGGGCGAAAGCGTACGCAAGCGGTATTCGCGTGCTCTGGCTGCTGGGCGCGGCCCACGCGTCGGTTGGAGCGGTCGTCGCTTCGTTCGCATGGCCGCTCGAAGCCTACGTCGCCGCTGCGGCGCCGTTCAGCCGTTATCGGACACTCGCCTTCAACCGGCCACGGTCGCTGCACGGCTCGGACACCGTCACGCGAACGCTCATCGTGCGGGGACTCAGAATCTGGCCGGCCATTGCAGCGAGCGTGCTGGTCTTGCGAATGGATCGCCTGTTGCTGGGCACGCTGATGTCGAAGACAGATCTCGGCATTTACTCGGCCGCGGCGTCGCTCGTCGAGCAGTGGAACTCTGTCGGTACGACACTCGCGCTGGCGCTGGCGCCCGCAATGGTATTCGTCGCGCGCGGCGAAGACCAGTTGCGCAACAAGGCGATCAAGCTCAGTGCTTATCTGGCGGCGATCGCCGTCGTCGCTCTGGTCGGAAGCCTGTTCCTCGGGCGTCCGGTCTTTCTGCTGATCTACGGACATGCGTTCGAAGCGGGCATACCCGTGATGATTTTCGGCACGGCCTGCTCGATCGTCACGTTTGTCGATGCAGGGCTCACTACCTGGCTCGTCGCGGCGCGGCGCTACCGGCTCATGACGGTGAAGCTGATCGTGACCATCGTTGCAATCGGAAGCTCTCCATTCGTGATGCCGACCGCGCTGATGATGTATGCGCCGGCGGCGGCGACGGCCATGTCGATAGTCGTGTTCTGGGTTGCGGTCTTCGGACAGGGGCAACGTATAAAGGGACGTCATGAAACTCTGCCTGTGTAATAACCGCTTTCCTCCGAAAGTCGTCGGCGGCACCGAAGTGGTCGTCTACGATCTGGCGGTGCAGCTTCGTGACCGGGGGCATGATGTTTCCATTCTCACGTTGTCGGACTCGCGCGCGGCAGAGACGGCGGTCGTGGATGGCCTGCCTGTGCATAGCATGCCGAATTCGAATCTCTATAACCAGTTCTCGCATGCCGAGCGAAGCGGACTGAAAAAAGCCCTGTTCGGTGCGCTGGATACTTTCAACCCGTTCGTATTTTTTTACGCACTACGCCATCTGCGTCGCCTCGATGTCGACGCGCTTTGCACCAACAATCTCAAGGGAATGGGGCCGGCCATCTGGCTTGCGGCATGGTGTTTAAGACTTCCGGTCGTGCATGTTCTGCATGACTACTGGTTGTTATGTCCGACTTCGACGATGTTTCGCGCTGGCCAAGCCTGTGAGCAGGCATGCAGGGGATGCCGGACCGCGTCGGCTCCGAAGGCGTGGTTTTCGCGGCTGGTAGGCAATGTGGTCGGAGTGAGCGACTTCGTGCTGGAGCGTCATCGCCGGCAAAATTTCTTCGGCCGTGCACAACCTTGCGTCATTCACAACGCGCGGCAGCCGTTCAGCGCAACCCCTTCTGCACCCGTCGACCCGCATAAGCCGTTCCGGGTTGGCTTTATTGGACGCACTGACGCGACCAAGGGCATTCGCGAGTTCTTTGCCGGCGCAGCTGCGGCGAACAGGGGCGATATCGAGGTGCATATCGCGGGCCGGGATAACGAACAGATTCTGGATCAGCTGATCGCGGAGTATCCGGATCTTCCGGTCGTCCGCTATGGCTTCGTCGCGGCGAAAGATTTCTACCCGTTGGTCGATCTCGTCGTGGTGACGTCGATGTGGAATGAACCGTTCGGGATGGTCGCTTTCGAGCCTTGGGAATTTTACAAACCGTCGGTCGCGTTCACCTCCGGCGGACTGCCCGAAGTATTCAGTGCTTTTCCCGAACTGACCGTTCCGCGTGGCGACGTTGCGGCACTTGGTGCGTTGATTCGCCGCTTCGTCGACGATCCGGTTTTCTACCGCGACATTGCCCGCCGCTGTCACGCGCAACGTGATCACTTCCTGCCGCGGCGACAACTACAACAGTTCGAAGCGGTTCTGCTGGCTGCCGCCAGGCAGGAACAGCGCGATGCAGCCGTGCGCGTGATCGAGGTCGATCAGGACATTCGAAGTTAAATCGGCATTGAGATGAGTAGGGATTTGGCCGTCGATCGAAAAATCGGATTAATTTGCATGACGAATCATATAAAAGAGAGAGCGGTTTTTGGAGTATGACGGTATGGCTTTTCCATTGGCACCGCGGCAGTCGGATCTGAATCTGATTCCGTAGGTCGATGGAACGAATTTAGGACCATCTCCATTCGGAGGCTTCATGAGAAAACGCGTACTGATGGTTATGACCCGGGACATCCCTCGGGCGGCGTCGAATGGACGTGAGCGAACTCTGTGTTTCATTCGCCAGGCAATCGGTATGGATGCGGACGTGCGCGAACTCAAGATTCACTCGATTTTCGAAACGGGCACGCTCGCTTCGAAATTGCGCGCGAGCCTGAGGATCGTCGAAGGGCTGCTCACAGCCAGACCTTGCGCGCTTCAGGTTGCCATGTTCGCCAGCGCCGACGCAAGGAAGCGGCTGATCGAAGCGATCGACGATTTCAAACCCGACGTCATCTACTTCGATGGCATCCGGATGGTCGACTACGCTGCGTTCGTTCGTCGACGCTATCCGTTAAGCCATATCATCAGCGACCTTGACGATCTGATGTCGCGGCGTGCCAATATTCTTAGAACCGGCAACTTCGCATTGTCGGTGGGCTACCTCGCGAAGTCGATTCCCAAGTCAATCGTCTCGCTGATCAATTCGCGGCTTGCCCGCAACCTGCTGTTGAGATACGAAGAATTTGCGCTGAAAGGCCACGAGAAACAGGCGGCGGCTTCTTCGAATTCCGTCACGCTGGTCTCGACGACTGACGCGGACGCGCTGGAGCGGATCCTTCCTGACGCAATGAAAAAGCGGGTGCACGTGATCGCGCCGCCGATCGATTCGGTCAAGTCGGTGGTGCGGCCTGCCAATCCGCTCAGGTTCGTCTTCGTCGGCGCGGACAGTCAGTTGCAGAACCGGCTCGCTATCCAGTATCTGCTGGAGTCGTGGAAGAAACTCGAGGTGAGCTTGCCGCTGGTTATTTACGGACGTATGTCCGGTCAATACGAACCTGTGCCGAACGTCGTGTTTGCCGGCTTTGCCCCTTCTCTCGCCGAAGTCTATACACCGAACTCGATTGCGCTATGCCCGACTTTCCTGCGCGGCGGCATTAAATCGAAGGTGCTTGAAGCCGTCTCGTTCGGTTGCGTTCCCGTGGGTAACGACGCCGCGTATGAGGGACTGAACTTTGAAGATGAGGCATTGGCTATGGCCGAGTCGCGCCTGCAGCGCTTTCTCAGCGATCCCCATGCCGACATGGATGAGGTATTGGACGCGGCGTCGCGCTTTGCCGCTTTTTGCGAGCGCAATTTCAGCCTGCCGGTTTTTACACGCCGGTGGGGTGATCTGCTCCGGCCCGCAGTCTACGTTCCGAAGACGGAGACGAGTGTCGTTGTGGGCGAAGGCAAGATGTCTGCGGTTGCGATGGACGTGGTGCAACGCAGTTCCGTGCAAAGCAGTGTTGAAGACGGGTTGACGCCTCGAGGTCAGGTTTAAAGGCTAAAGGCCGGTGCCTCGGTTGTCGTGAGTATCACGTGTTTGGCCTGACCGGACCTCTCCTCGAGAGTGGTCCGGGCGGCAGGAAGTTAGCTCAAAGAAATTAATCAAAAATGGCTTGCGGGCCACTCGTCAAAGCAATCCTGTAATGCGAACGCCCCGCAATCGATAGTTTGCGGGGCGTAAGCCGTTTCTAGCGTATTGATTCCCAGCGAGTAGCGTGTTCGGCGTGTGCGCTCTGACATCGTCGACCGGAGTTACCTCGTCTCGCTACAACAAGCAGATGTCCGGTAGCGCACGGACGAATCTTTGCACACGCAGCAATGTGTCGAAGCGAAAAAACTTTGTTGTGACCGCGCTTTGCCGGGCGGATCTCCTGTTTCTGTTTAGCCCTTTTAAAACGTTCTTGGTCGTTTCTCTGGATGTCCGCTCAGAAGATTCCGGTCGGGCGCACAGGTAGTGGGTGGGGTGATGGGGTAGCGCTTATAATTTTAAATACGGAATAATAAAATGATCACAATTCAAATACTTCGGGGAGTGGCGGCGATTCTTGTCGTCCTGTATCACATCGCGAAGAAGGGCGTCGTCGCAGGAGATTACCCTTTCAATCTGTTTGAGTTTGGGCAATTCGGGGTGGAGATATTCTTTATTATCTCCGGATTCATCATGTCGTACGTGACGGCCGGAAAGGATCTGCACATACCGTCGTTCATGGTCCGGCGCGCCGTACGAATATTGCCGATGTACTGGTTGTTTTCCACGATTGCCTTGTGCGCGTTCATCGTGGTTCCAGGATTGGCATTTACGCACACGGAGTTGCCGCCCGGGCTCTTCAGTTCGTACCTGCTGATTCCGGATCCCCGTCACTCGCTCCTTCTGATGGTCGGGTGGACGCTCTCCTATGAGCTGCTGTTCTACCTTGTGTTTGCATTGGCGGCGGCAATGCGCAGCCGACCAGTCGCAGTCGTGCTCGCCGTGCTGTGGGGATTGTCTTTCGTCGTGCCGCAGAACTTCTATATGCAGTTCATTTTCAACGATTTCTGGGCGGAATTTCTCGCCGGCACGCTGTTGTTCAAGATGATGAATAAAAAGACGGCTCTGTTTGCCGTGGGGATCGGCGCGCTGGCCCTATTCCTTATCTTCGACCACTACGGCTTGCCCGAGCGCCGCTCAGTCTATTTCGGATTGCCGGCGGTCGCCGTCGTCTCGATCGTCCTGGGACTGGAGAATTCGATTGGAAAATTGCACTCCGCGATCGTCGTACCCGCACTCAAGTTTCTGGGTGATGCCTCTTACTCCATCTATCTATCGCATTTCTTTTCGTTAAATCTTGCGTATCTGGCGATATACAAGATTTTGAAACTGAGCGGCGGATGGACTATGGCGATGTACTTCGTGCTTGCTCTGCTTGGAAGCCTGCTCGCTGGCGGGTTAATTCACGTGTTGGTAGAAAAAAGGATTCTCAACGCGCTGAAAAATATCGGTGGCCCGAGCGCGAAAAGAGATGTTGTCAGTCAGACGGATCCCGGCGCGATCTAGGCACACCACAGACCGTCTGCGCTCCGTGTTGCGTTGCGACAGACACAATCCTCACAGCGCCCTGATAGAGCGGTGGCTACGCGAGTTCAGGGGCGCTCGCAATTTGTCGACGCCCGTAAGTGCCAAGGCCAGTGCTTACCGGGCGAGCGAGCAGGGAGCGGGTTGGTGCGGCCAGCGCATCTGCAGGACATTCCGTTGAACCGGAAGATTCGTCAGATATAAACACTTTAGGTCGGGTATTTAAGTCCTTAGACGAAAGGGCGTTGTCACCGGTTTAAACCGCGGCGCTTTAAATGAAGCTTGCAAATAGTAAGCAGGCTCTTTTAAAAAGAGTGCGCCTGGATTTACATATGAAGAGAAAGCATTTTGACAGCTATTATTTCGGCGGCGCTTAATTGCGTTGCAAAAGCATCGTTATAGGCGGTATCGAACAGATGTTACAATTGGTAATTACTAAGATAATCTAAGCGTGGGCGGATTATATCGGAGAAGACATGCAGACAAGATTTGTCGGTCCAGACCGTATAAAACCAGACGGGCTAGATATCGATCAGATTGCCGTGCTCGGTCATCGCGGCTTCAGCTCGTTTGAGAACATTGCATCCTTAGACGAAATCGCAGAGCTCAAAGGTATCTGCGAGCGGCTCATATTCGCCGGCACGGGTGCGAAAGAGGGCGCTCTATTCGATTTTATTGGCGATAACCCTCTCGCTTCGACTGGGCTCACCCAGTTGAGTATGCCGAGCAACTTTAATCCGCGTTTGCGCAAGACGGACTATCACAAGCGTCTTCATTCGCTGGCAAAACAGGTTTTGGGTCCCAAGGCGCGGTTCGCGGGAGATCATCTGTTCTACAAACCTCCCGTAGCCGGACCTGAGACGCCCTGGCATCAGGACGAAGCTTTCCACGATCCGCGATTCACCTATCGAGAAGTGAGTTTCTGGCTGCCATTGCAACCGGCCACCATCGAAAACGGTTGCTTGCGTTTCATTCCGGGTTCGCACCGGTGGAGCGTTCAGCCCCATCGGAAACTCGTAGGCAAGGAACGTTCGCACGGTATTGAGTGCTATGACGGATTCGATCCGGACGAGGCGGTCTTTTGTCCGATCCCGGTTGGTGGATGCACGATGCATTTGGGGCGTACATTGCACGGCGCCGGACCCAATGTCACCGGAACTGCCCGGATTGCCTATGTCGTCGTTTTCGATGTTCCGGCTACGATTTCAACCGAATATCGCGAATTCGACTGGCTCAATCACACCACAACGCGCGATGAGACTGAGCTTAAGTGGAAGCAGGGCCAGGGGAAAATTGTCGCGTTGTATCGTGCGCTGATGCGACGCAATAATATCGACCCGTATCGGCTCTACTACGGCTTTAAGCGCCGTTGGTGGTCGTTGATAAAAGGCCGTAAGCGTATATAGAAAGTGGTAGACAGCTTCATTTGAATTCAGCTGAATAGCTCGATGTCGCCGTGTACGCAAAAGAACGTGACGTTGCGCTTGCGCGCGCATGCAGGTATGCGCGCGACGGCGAAGCAATCTATTGCACTTCGGGTTGCTTTTTGGCAGACGTCGATATGCAATCGAAGGCGGTCGAAGACTTGATCGGCTTTATTCAGGCGTCGGCGCTCAGGTTGTCGTCGATGGCCCGCTTTGGAGCGGCATTTTTTCCGACGGCCCGTCAGTGCAAGCAGCATCCGATGAAGCCGTCAGTGCGAGCCCTCCAATGGCGGGGGAATTCGCACTGGATTCCCCCGGCCCCGAATTCGACGTGTGCCGTTCCTTCCAGCATCCCGCCTCAGAAGGCCCGAAGCAGAATGCGATGCAATCCGTCGCACACTACATCGGGCGAATACTGCAGTGCATTGGTTTTGCCGCCGTCCCTCAATTCGTCCATCAACGAAGGTGAGTCGATCAGACTGCTGATTGCCTTGACCCATTCGTCAGGATTGGTCGGATTTGCAACAGCAAGGAACGAGTCACCCATCGACCCTCTGAAGACGGGAATGTCCGATGCGATAACGGGAGTTCCCGCCATCTGGGCTTCGATCACGGTGCGACCAAAACCTTCGTGCAGTGTTGCTGAAACGTAGATGTCCGCCGCTTGATAGAAGTATCCGAGATCCTCTTCGCTAACGGAGTCGGCAAAGTGGACGTTGACTCCGGAGCTATCCGCGAGCGTCTTGCATTCCTGGCGATTCGCGGCGTTGAAAGCTTTGCCGACGCGAACGAGTAGCAGGTCTTTGCGCGCCAGTTTGGCTAACGCCTGGAACAAGGTGAGGTTGTTCTTGCGGGTCTCGTCGGAGCCGACATTCAGTAGCATCAACGCGTCGCCGATGTCGAGACCAAGTCGCTCTTTCAATATGGTCCGCGCCTGAGCACGAGTTTCAGTCGGCGTGGCCGCATTCAGCGGTGAGTATTTGTCTTCGAACGGGCAGGGCACGATCTTGATGCGCTCAGGATTCACTGGCGCCACTTCGACCAGGTCTTTGGCCGCTGCGGGTCCTTCCACAAGTACGAGATCGGCCTTTGGCGCCAGCGGAAGGAACATCTGCACATAAAGCGATTTGAGCTTTTCCACCATGCCGCGAGCATGGCCTGGAAGTTGGACGTGATGGAACATCAGGCAGACGCGGCCACCGGCCAGATGGATGATCGGAATCAGGAAGCTAAGGTCTTCCGCGTAGAGGATGATCATGTCAGCTGATCGGGCCACGCGGATCGCGTGCAGAGGATACCTGACGAACTGGGTCCAGTAGCGCTTTAACGAGCGAGGTCTCGCGTCGATGTCGACTGTCTCGACTTTGAAGTTCGTGTATTGGCTCAAAGCCGCAGCTAAAGCTAGGCTATGCTGACCGACTCCCGTCAGGCTCGCAGATCGAGGTCCCATGAACCACACGATTCGGGCGTCGTCTTTCGCGTTCGGGATGGCGCTTTCGTGCGAAAGCGGTTGGTGCCGGTCGGTTGTTTCGGATCCTGACAGCATGGAGAACGATTTCATGAATAGTCCTGGCGCAGACAATGCGGATGGGCCGCGAAGACAACACGGCCGATGGTTGGTCAACCTTCGGAGCCGGCACGTATCTGCCGTCGTTCGAGCCGCGCTCTTACTGGCGCCGCGACGGCAGAAGGCGTTCAACGGCATGCCGTCGACGATCGCACGACCTTCGTATTCTCATTAAGCATGAGGCGACGTGTTCAAAGCCATGCGCTCGCGCTTACCAAAGTTCTCGAAGAACATCTGGGATGCATGTTTCGCTTT
Organism: uncultured beta proteobacterium; assembly: GCA_963800185.1. Taxonomy (GTDB): domain Bacteria; phylum Pseudomonadota; class Gammaproteobacteria; order Burkholderiales; family Burkholderiaceae; genus Paraburkholderia. Next base: position 259,485 of record CAWCZW010000003.1, read on the forward strand.
ATTCCATCGAGCCATCATGCGAACACTTAAACAGATAGTGCTTGCCGGTATCGCGATTCTCAGTGCGCTGTCCCACAATCCTCTGCGCGTGCGAGAGATCCTTCAAAAGTAGAATCTCCGGGAAAAATTCAAATAAGCCCCCTCGTCGTCCACCCGGTCATGGTGTTTGACTAAGGAGCCTGTCCGCACAGCTGAAAATGGACAACGACGCCAGCTCTCAGGTTTGTGAAGACACGGCGAGGCCCGGCCCGTCGCATGCCGTTAGCTGTACTGTTTCCGGGATGCCGCCGCGTTCGTCCTGCGCAGCGGCCGCTTCGTGCGCGAACGCCACCGTCGCCTCCGTCGGCACTGTCGCCAGCGCTTCCAATACCCCGTTCAGCACGCGGCCGCCGAAATCATGGTGGAACGCCCACACGCCATAAATGCGTCCGCGGAATGCTGCTTCGAAACCTGTCTCCCGGCGAATCTGCTCGTCGGGCCGAAATCCCGAGCCCAGCCCAAACGAGAACAGCCCCCGTACTAATTTGCCGCTCGCGTCGAACGGGCAGCCGAACCTGTCGGAGACTACTCCGCCCTGGCCGAGCTGTAGCGGGATCGGTATATCCCGATGGTCGACGAGTACCGACATGTTGGGTCCATAACCCGCGCCGTGAATGACGGCGATCGATTCATTCAGGCAATCACGCGCTTGCGACCTGGCATCTTCGCTCGAGTCCGCCTCGATCAATACGACGCGCGGCGTGGCGCCTGGCACATAGCCCGTCGTCATGATCGAACGCGCAATATCGAATGCCCGATAGCGCAGGCCACCTGCGCGATTGACCCGCTTGGTGACCGGGCAAACGTCGTTCGCTTCGTCGACGACATAACCCGTGGCACGCGCTTCCTCAATCGTTTCGAAAAATAGGCGAACCGGCGATCGATGAATAACGGCAATTTCTTCCAGGCCCGCGCTTCCCAATTCCATTGCGAGGCGATCCACAGTCGTGAATGCGCTATGCGAACCACCGACGACCGTAACCCGTTTCCTGCGACCGGTTCCGTGCTGCGAGAGATCTCGCGCGAATTGATCGACCAGCTGCTCAGTCGTCAGGCTGAGCACATCGTCAGACACGTAGGTTTTGACATCTGCCGCTGGCGAAGGCAGACGCAGTCCGCTGCATAATTCGTCGATTTCGCCCACGTGCTGCAGGCCGCCCAGATTCATCACGATGGTGTCGCTCGAGACCGTACTGAACACGCCCGGATCATCCACATCGTGATAGTCGATCTCGAAGCCCCCATTTTGAAGGCGTCGAACCTTGTCGATTTCACGGCCGCGCAGCACGGTCACGTCGTAACGCGCCGTGAGATAAGCGAGCAGCCGCTCGGTTGCCAGCGCGAGCAGCGCGCCCGCATCGGTGAGGCTCGGCGGGCCGTCGGCCGCTTCGACCATCTGCTTGTGCAACGGCGAATATCGTCGGAGGTCGCCGAACACCTCTTCGAAATTCTCGTGTTCGAGGCAGGCGAGAAACGTGTTTCCCACCGTATTGCCCGTGACGTTTGCATACTCGCCGAGCTTGCCCGCGCCGAGCTCGAGGCGCCTGTCGATAATCAGAAGACCGTTTCTCGCGATCTCCAGCAGTTTCCCCGTTTTGAAAGCATGGAATAGAAAGCCCATGCCGGAAGGTCCTGCTCCGCAAATGGCACAGGAGAATTCCGTCCGTGCGCTCCGCACGAGGGATGGCACGTATGATTTGTGATTCACGGTTGTATTCTCCTAAGCCTGGACTCCAGGACTCTAATGTCGTACATAAGGAGATTCCCGCTCTGTTCGCTGCCGCACCGAACTTCCATGCGGATATTTCATTGCATTAAACGGTCCGCTCAGGTCGGAATGCCGACGGGCGGAGCATTGAATTTTGTGTTGCGCATTTCTGACAAACGCGGCTTGCGCGAAGGGCTTAACTGCGCGCAGTTGCCTGTGAACGGCGGAAAAAGTAGCGATGCTGCGGAGTGTTGTGTCGAGGGAGGAAAGAAGAATGTCAGTGCTGCATTGCGCAACACACTTCCCTCCCTGGGGCCTGAACGGCAGACAGTGACTGATGCGGAGCGCCGCGCAGCATCATTCGATGCCGCGCGGCGCGGTCGCAATCTTTTAGTTGACCGTGATGGCCCCTGAAAGAACGTTCTTGATGAACGGCTTGCCCACGGCCTTGATGTAGTAGGTGCCCGCATTGGCCACGGTAATCGTGGTCGTGTTAGCCGGGTAGACCACGCTGCTCCACGCGGCGTTGGTGTAGCTCCACAGTTCGAGGTGATCGAGAGTCGTCGTGTTCGACAGCGAAACCTTGATCGTGCGGCTGCTGACCGTCGGCGTCATCGTCAGGCAGTTGTCGATACCCGTTTCCAGCGGCGTGCCTTCATAGTAGTCATCCCACGTCACCAGTTGCAGGAACGGCAGTTGCTTTGCCGAGTTGTAGTACTGGTTGATCTTGGTGAAGCCGTTCAGCCACGTTTGGCCGCACTGTTGATCAACGTACTGCTGACCATCCCACGACGCATATTGCGAGTTGAAGCCCTTATATACGCCGCCCATCGTAATTTCGCTCGGGTGCTGGCTGGAGCGGGTGTAGAAGTCATCCATACCCGACAGGTCAGGCGGGGACACGTCTTGCGAAGTCGGATTGACCCACAGGAACGAGCCGCCGCTCTTGGCGATGTTGAAGCCGTCCGGCGACGTTGCGTTGTCCAGGTGGACGAATTGAACGTTCGGATAAGCGGCCTGAATCGCCGTCCAATCGAGGCCGCTTGCAGCCGTCAAGCCGAAATCGCCGACGACGGGCTTGCCGTTATAGGTCAGATATGACGAGTCGCTGAGGTAATGCGTGTTGATGTAGCTCATCGCGGCCAGAACCTTGGCCTGATTCGTTCCGCTGTAGTTGTTCAGCAGGTTCGCGTCGAGCATGATCGAGTACGACAGCTTGCTGCCGGACAGCGTGGTGTAGTTCTTGATGAGCGGTTGCGAGACCAGCCAGTCCTTGTCGCTGATGTCGGTCTGGCCTTGCCAGTCGACCATCACGCCGTCGACACCGCGGCTGACGATGTCGGCGAAGAACGCGTTGATGTACGTCGGATTGGCGTTCGAGTAGTTGACGTTGACGCCGGTGTCGCTGCCGCCGTCGAACCACGGCAGATAGTGCACGAGAACCTTGGTCGTGTTACCCGAGTAAAGAAGCGAGTGGACGTTGACCTTCGAGACATTCGTCGAACCGGCCAACGTGCCGTTCGACAAGCCTGCGAACGACGCGCTTGCCGAAGTGTTTGCCGGCATCAGGGCGCCCTGTACTGTCGACGATGCGGTGGCAGTGGTCGAAGTAGTCGATGCAGTGGATGCAGTGGATGTCGACGAAGAAGTTGTCGACGAAGAAGCCGTCGATGCAGACGACGAGCTATCTTGCGAGTGCGAGTAATGGCGGTGCGCCTGGGCGTGGCCCGCGACCATGAACGTTGCACAACCCGCAAGCATGATGCGGCTAAGATTAGTTTTAAAGTTCAGTGACACTAACAATATCCAGTCAAATTTTGTTCAAAGACGTAAAGCCTCGTACATCAGGCTTTACTGCGAAAAATGGTGCTGCCACCCCGAAGGGGCTTGCGCTGCCGCGTAGGCCACGTCAAATGCCGAGAAGGCCGTTACGCGATTGGCAACGGCAATGCCCTGCGAGCAGGCTGACTTCCAGATGAGGATTCGCTCTTACCCGTTCACGTCACGGACGTAACGTGTCTGTAAGTACTACTGATTGCGATCCACTTGTTCTATGACAAATTTTTGAACTCCTCCTTTTATCGGTTAGTGAACCGAACCTGGAGTGGAATACCGAAGCGTCTGTTTCCTTTCCAGATTCATCCAGTTAGTGCTGGAGATGGTGCAGGTCGAGCACATACCCGTCCCTGCAACATCTTGACTACGTCACATCAGCACTATTTCCAATCCGCAGAACTCCCGGTGGCGCTTGCTTGTGCCAGGAGAATGCGGCGTACCTTCACAACGCTGTACCAGTACAGAGGCCGTCATCGATAAACGATGCAGGCGCTCGGTGTTCCGCGTGGCGATCGGAGCTTGCGAGGCATGCCCGCATTGCCTTTCTCCTGTCAAACAGGAAGGCAAACCACGCGAAAGCTTTGACGATAAAAGTGCTTCCTGCGGGAAGCGCTAAATAACCCAAAGCGAAAAAAAATGTAATTCGTTGTACGAATTAAATTGTATAAAAATGTAACGAACTTCAATCTCATGCACGAATGCTTTGCGTACCTTGCCGCCGATCCGAACCCTTCGATTCGGATGCATCCAGTACACGTCCGACGGGAAGGCGTTGCGATCCTCGTCCACGCTCGCGTTCTGGCACTACAACAGATTCGATCGTGGCGACTTGCGTGGTACTTCCACGTTGAAACCGGCTTGGCGCCGATCTCGTCTGCTGCAATTGAGGGGCGCATACGTTTGCGTACGCACGTACAGCTCACCTTGTGCATGCGCAAAGGCAAGCGTTCAACGTGGGGTAGACCGGAGGCGTCGGCTTCAGCACTTCTCGCGCCTGACGCGAGAAATCGCCCCTAGTGTTTTCCCGCATCTCCTCAAGGGCACGAATTATATTCTTAAAAAACGTTTCACTTCTGTAACGCGGCGAAAGTTTTGGCAAAAAAAGCGATAGCTCCTTGCATCCAATAGTCTAGGGACAGTTTTTTCTTTAATGTCGCGCTGACGGCAATAACTCTTCTCGCGCGGTCAATCACGCACGATGAACTACTTGACTTACGCATTTCATGTATATCTGAAGGAAATGTAAGTCATTGAATATCTTCATATAAATAGCTTTGCGAGCGATTAAATCAGCCAAGGTTCTAGATCTTTTCGGACAATGCGATGGAAAAGAAGACTATAGAAATATAGAAAAATGTCTGACCAAATGGTTTTACATCCGCTTACATTCACGCAATTATTCGCATATTGCGGATTTTAATGATGCAATAAATATGAAAGATTTTATGTTCATACATATCTTGATGTGGACCGCTAATTAAAATCGCAGGTGAAATAAATACACGTTTTTGCGAAGTAGGCGCCTGATAGATTAGAATTTGTCTTCCTGGAAACAGAGTGTGAAGACCGTGCGAGCGGCCCATTTTTAAGGGAAATTTCCATTAAAAATCCAGTTAACCTGGTTGGCTTTAAATGGAGCTTTCGCCTATTTACAGCGACTGCCGCCGATGTGGGCGACGTCTGTGCCATCAATAAGGTGGCGAGTAGGGTGACGGCCCACTATGCTCAGCAGAGCTGCCACGCTTCGTCTCTTGCCGCGCCGCGGGCAGGGAAGATGAGCAGGGAACATCGACTCGGTCGAACCATCTGTCCTCGCATCAGGCGCGTCTCTCCAGCGTTGGTGACATAAGTTCAACGCTGACGCGTCCGTAGACGAGGACAACCAGATGGAGTACTTCAACGACATGCCAGGACATTCATCGAGGCGACCAAAGCCGACCGCGGCGGAGTCCGTGCATCGCGACTCGCCAGATCCGCGGCCGATTTTCAGTGGCCTTTAAACCGGTTTCGGTTATTTAATCGCCCTTGGTGGGCTTCAGGCGAACCCGCGCGGATTGCTCGACTGCCAGCGCCAGTGATCCGCACACATCCGCTCGATGCCGTATTGCGCGCGCCAGCCGATGATCTTCTCCGCCGCCGCCGGATCGGCGAAACACGACGCGATGTCGCCCGGACGGCGCGCCACGATTTCATAAGGCACCGGCTTGCCCGAGGCCTTCTCGAACGCCTGCACCACATCCAGCACGCTATAGCCCTGACCCGTGCCGAGGTTCACCACGAAGCTCGCATCGCGTTTGACCAGCGCGTCGAGCGCGGCAAGATGCCCGCGCGCCAGATCGACCACGTGGATATAGTCGCGCACGCCGGTGCCGTCGGGCGTTTCATAATCGCCGCCGAACACGCGCAGCTTCTCGAGCTTGCCGACCGCCACCTGCGCGACATACGGCATCAGGTTGTTCGGAATGCCCGCCGGATCTTCGCCGATCAAGCCGCTCTCGTGCGCGCCGACCGGATTGAAGTAGCGCAGCGTGGCGATGCGCCATGACGGATCGGCCACTTCCAGATCGCGCAACACCTGCTCGGCGATCAGCTTCGACTGGCCGTACGGATTGGTTGCCGACAGCGGGAACGATTCATCGATCGGCGAGCTTTTCGGCACGCCATACACCGTCGCCGACGAACTGAACACGAACTGCTTGACGTTGCGATCGCGCATCACGCCGAGCAGCGCCAGCAGGCTGCCGACGTTGTTGCTGTAGTACTCGATCGGCTTCGCGACCGATTCGCCCACCGCCTTCAGCGCGGCGAAGTGAATCGCGCCGGTGATCGGATGCGCGTCGAAAATGCGGTTGAGCGCGGCTTCGTCGCGCGCATCGGCTTCGTAGAAGGTCACGGCGCGGCCGGTGATCTGTCTCCACGCGCCGCAGCGATTCGCGGTTGCTGTTCACGAGATTGTCGATTACCACGACGTCGTAGCCGCCGTTGAGCAATTCGACACAAGTGTGCGAGCCGATAAAACCCGCGCCGCCCGTTACCAGAATCGTGCCCTTCGTGGTCATGCTGTTTGCTCCGTTAAAGTAAAACGCCCGTCATTTTCTGCACCAGGTCTTTATACGTTTCGACGACGACCCGTTCGTCGAATTCTTGCGCGACTTTCTGTCGGCCGCGTTCCGCCATTGCGCGGCGCTCGGCGTCGCTCATGTCGAGCATGCTGCGCGAGTTGCTGCGCGAGACTTTCTGCGTTGCGCACTTCGCACAGCAATCCGTTGACGCCGTCGGCCACCACTTCGCGGCAGCCGGGCACGTCGGTCGTGACGATCGGCCGGCCCATCGCCGATGCTTCCATCAGCGTGCGCGGCACGCCTTCACGATACGACGGCAACACGACGCAGTCCGCATCGGCGATGAAAGGCCGCACGTCGTGCGCCTCGCCGAGATACTCGATGACGCCTTCCTGTTCCCACGCGGCCACTTCGTCGCGCGTGATGGCGCTGGGATTGTCGACGCCGACCGGCCCGAGCAATTGGAACCGCGCGTGCGGATAACGTTCGCGCAGACGCCGCGCGGCTTCGACATATTCGCCGACGCCTTTGTCCCACAGCAGCCGCCCGATCAGCACGAAGCGGAAGTCCGGCGCGCTCGCGGCAGCGGCGTGAACGCGAACTGTTCGAGATCGACGCCTTCGCCGTGCAGCAGACGCGCGCGCTCAGGATGCACCAGCAGATTCTGGTCGATGAACGCGGCCTGGTCGTCGCGATTCAGAAACCAGATTTCGCGCGGGAAACGGAACGCGAAACGGTACAGTTTTTTCGCGACCTGCGCGGCGCGGCTCTGCTGGATGAACACATAGCCGAGCCCGGTCGTTACCGCCACCGACTGCACGCCCGCCAGCTTCGCCGCGATCGAGCCGTAGATATTCGGCTTGATCGTGTAGTGAAACACGACGTGCGGGCGGATTGCCCGGTACTGGCGATACAGCGACTACAGCGTGCGCAGGTCGTCGCGCGGATTGGTGCCTTTCGACGCCACCGGCAATTCGATGCAGCGGCAGCCCATCGCGGTGAGCAGGTCGAACGTGCGGTCGCGCGGCGCGAGCACCGTCACGTCGACGCCGCGTCCGACCAGCATGCGGATCAGCCCCTGCCGATAGGTATAGATTGCCCAGGCGGTGTTACAGACGAGTGTAATGCGCAGCGCGGGCGTCGACTTCAGGGCAGGCTTCATGCGGAACGGGCTCGACGGTGAATGACGGAGCTGATGACGAGGCATGCGGGTCAAGTGGCTCGCGCGCGGCGCGAGCAGCGCGCGTTTGATCCGTTGCAGCGCGCGATACGGCATCACCAGATGCAGCAGATTTTTGGCGAGGCCGAGCCAGTCGTACAGATTCGCGACGTTGAAGTAGCGCAGTTGCAGCCGCAGCGTCGACGTCACCTGGCGGCGCCGTTTGGTCGCGCTGATGCCGCCTTCGTTCAGCTCGTAGTAGAGCGCCGAGTTCCGGCAGATTCGCGCAGTCGTAGCGCTCCATCAGACGCACGAACAGATCGAGGTCTTCCGCGGAACGATACTCCGCGCGATAGTTGCCGACTGCGCGCACGGCGTCGATGCGCAGCATCATCGAAGGATGCGCGAGGCATGAACGGAAGAAGCGCAGACGCCGGATCGCGTCCGGCTCGGCGGGCGGGCGTCAGCATGAAAAGCGGCTCGCCTTCGCGCGTGACGACCTGCGTCCACATGCCGAGGCCGGCCACGCGCGGATGCAGTTCCATGAACACGCGTTGCTTCGCGAGCCGTTGCGGCACGCTGCGGTCGCCCGCGTCGATGCGCGCCGCGTAGCGAAAGCCGCGCTGCGCGAGCGCGTCGATGCCGGTCTGCAACGCGCGCTCGATGCCGCCGTTCTGCGGCATGCGCAGCACTTCGATCTGCATGTTCGGCGATGGTCGGCGCGACGATCGGCGGCGTGCTGCCGTCATCGACGATCAGTACGTGCACCGGCGCACTTTCCTCGAACGACGCGAGCGTGAGATCGACATCGGCTTGGCCGTTGTACGCGGGCATCAGCACAGCGACGTCGTCGAGCGCATATTGCGCGGCGGCGGATGCATTCGTCATGAGCGCAATTTGAAACGGATGTAATAAAGATTAACCGACGCCGCCGCCAGATAGCCCGACCGCGAGCCCGACCAGCGCGCCGTAAGCGCCGAGCCGCGGAATCGCCAGCAGATTGACGACGAACGCCACGGCCAGCGCCAGCAGCCATTTCGCGAGCAACACGAATTTCGCCTGGTATTTCAGCACGATCAGATTGCCGATCGCTTCGATGCCGGCCGGCACGGAAAGCCAGACGGCCCAGCGGAAAATCTCGATCGCGCCTTCGAAGTCCGGCCCGAACACGCGGCGGATGATGAAGCCCGGCGAGCAGGTCCAGCACGATCGCGCCGCTCACCATCAACGCGGCGGTCATCGCGGTGAGCCGCCACATGTTGCGGCGCAATTGCGCGGCGTCCTGCACGCGGTAGACGAAAGCCGGCGCGATGGTCTGCGCGAGCATCAGCGCGAGCGTGATCCAGTTTTCGTTCAACTGCTGCGCGGCGGAATAGCGGCCGAGGTCGGCGAACGAGATGGCCCGTTCGAGCATCAGGCGGTCCAGTTTCAGGAACAGATACATACAGATCAGGCCGAGCCAGAACACCGTGCCGGCGCTGGCGAAGTGCTTGAACAGCGAGCGGTCGACGTGCCAGCCGAGCTTGCCGCCATGCCGGCGGATGTAATAGATCAGCAGCACCGCGCCGATCAGCCGCGGATTCGAGCGCCCACAGCCAGCCAAAGCGCGCGGGCGTGGCCGCCGCGCGCACCAGCAGATAGACGAAGCCGGCCTTGAGCACGGCGGTGCTCATGCTGGTGAGCAATTGCGGCTTGCTGTACGTCATGCTTTGCAGCCACGCATTGATCACGCCGACGAACGGCTCGCGAAACAGCATGGTCACCGCAAGACCGGCGAGCATCGCGCCGACCAGCGGATCGAAGAAGTGCAGCGCAATGCCGAGCCACGTGAGCAGCAGCGCCGCGACCGACACCGAAAAGCGCAGCGCGAAGGCGCTGCCGAGCACGGTGCCCAGTTGCGCTGGCGGCCGGTTGACGATGGTCGGCACGAGGATTTCCGCGCCGCACACCCAGGTGATCGGCGAGAGCACCAGCAGCAACGTATTGGCGTATTGCCATTTGCCGAATATGTCTGGCCCGAAGTAGCGCGCCAGCATGCCGCTGATCGACGATCGCCACGCCGATCTGCGTGAGCCGTTCGAGCCCAGCCAGACGATATTCGTGAAGGCGCGTGTGACGTCGGGGTTGGCGAAGCGTTTGAGCGTCAGCATCCGGTAGGCCGCTCGGTCCGCTGGCAGCGGCGATGCAGTGTGCAATGCGTAGCGCGCAATGTGCGCGATTTGCCCGCCTGGCCGACTGTCGCGGCAACTTTACAAAAGGAGGGCGTCTAAGCATTAGAATGGCGCTACTCAGGCAGTCCGAAAAGCGCAATTATAAGTTGGAACCGGATCGCTTCCGGCAAGGGCGCATCGCAGGGTTTTATCGCCAGTTTCAACTCAGATTCGAGCGCCAGGTTTTACCGTTTTTTACCGGATTGACACCGGTGCGCCGGTCAAAATTTTCCATTGCACGCAAGTGAGCCAACATGATCTCCAAATCCATTTTCAAGGCGTATGACATTCGCGGTGTAATCGGCAAGACGCTCGACGCCGACGCCGCGCGTTCCATCGGCCGCGCGTTTGGCAGCGAAGTGCGGGCGCAAGGCGGCGACGCGGTGGTGGTCGCGCGCGACGGCCGTCTGTCGGGTCCCGAACTGATTCAGGCGTTGTCGGACGGTCTGCGTGCGGCGGGCGTCGACGTGGTCAATGTCGGCATGGTGCCGACGCCGGTCGGCTACTTCGCGGCCAGCGTGCCGTTGCAGCTGCGATGGCGGCGAGCGCCGCATCGATTCGTGCATCGTCGTGACGGGCAGCCATAATCCGCCCGACTACAACGGCTTCAAGATGGTGCTGCGCGGCGCGGCAATTTACGGCGAGCAGATCCTCGCGCTGCATCAGCGCATCGTCGACGAGAACTTCAGCGACGGCAGCGGCACCTACACCGAGTACGACATCGCCGACGCGTATCTCGAGCGCATTACCAGCGACATCAAGCTCGCGCGTCCGATCAAGATCGTGGTCGACACCGGCAACGGCGTCGCCGGCGGCCTCGCGCCGAAGCTGTTCAAGAAGCTCGGCTGCGAACTGGTCGAACTGTTCACCGAGATCGACGGCAACTTCCCGAACCATCACCCGGACCCGGCTCACCCGGAAAACCTGCAGGACGTGATTCGCGCGCTGAAGGAAACCGACGCTGAAATCGGTTTCGCATTCGATGGCGACGGCGACCGCCTCGGCGTCGTCACCAAAGACGGCCAGATCATCTATCCGGACCGTCAGCTGATGTTGTTCGCCGAAGAAGTGCTGTCGCGCAACAAGGGCGCGCAGATCATTTACGACGTGAAGTGCACGCGTAATCTCGCCAAGTGGGTGAAGGACAAGGGCGGCGAGCCGCTGATGTGGAAGACCGGCCACTCGCTAGTGAAGGCGAAGCTGCGTGAAACCGGCGCGCCGCTCGCGGGCGAAATGAGCGGCCACGTGTTCTTCAAGGACCGCTGGTACGGTTTCGACGACGGCCTGTACACGGGCGCGCGTCTGCTCGAAATCCTCACGCGTGTCGAAGATCCGAGCAAGCTGCTGAACTCGCTGCCGAACTCGAACTCCACGCCGGAACTGCAACTGAAGCTCGAAGAAGGCGAGAACTTCGAACTGATCGCGCGCCTGCAGCAGAACGCGCAGATTCACCGGCGCGGACGAGGTCGTGAAGATCGACGGTCTGCGAGTCGAGTATCCGGACGGCTTCGGTCTTGCGCGTTCGTCGAACACCACGCCGGTCGTGGTGATGCGTTTCGAAGCCGATAGCGATGAAGCGCTCAAGCGCATCCAGGAAGACTTCCGCCGCGTGATTCTCGCGGAGAAGGCGGACGCGAAGCTGCCGTTCTAAACGTTCAGGGCGCTCAGGCGTTCAGGCGTTCAGGCGTCTCAACAGCACACGGCGCGGTTCGGATCGAGCCGCCGTCATAGCCGAACGCGGCGCGGGTTTCACTTACCGCGCCGCGTTTTTTCATGTCATTCACATACGACGCGTTAAAATTGCGATCCTCGTGAGAAAACGCTGGGATGTCCCGGGTTTTCTCATCCTTAAGGAGCCTGGCGCGAAGCGCCAGGCTGGGAAACTCTCTCAACGCATCTTCGGGCCGGATAGCCGGTTTTCCCTCTCTTGAGCGTGCAAAAGATACTGATCGTGAGGGTGTCGTCACTGGGCGACGTCGTTCACAACATGCCGGTGATCGCCGATATCCGACGCCGTCATCCCGATGCGCAGATCGACTGGCTCGTCGAAGAAAGCTTCGTGGGCCTCGTGCAACTCGTCGCCGGCGTGCGTCGGGCGATTCCGGTTTCGCTGCGGCGCTGGCGCAAGCGCATTCTTTCGGTCGACGAACTGGCGCGAGATCGGCGCGTTTCGCCGCGCGCTCGCCGCCGAGAACTACGATCTCGTGATCGACTGCCAGGGGCTTATCAAGACCGCGTGGGTCGCGAGCATGGCGCGCGGGCCGGTGGTCGGCCTCGCGAATCGCACCGATGGCGCGGGCTTCGAATGGCCGGTGCGCTTCTTCTACGACAGGCGCGTGCCGATCGAGCCGCGCACCCACGTGGTCGAACGCACCCGGCAACTGGTGGCCGCGGCGCTGAACGACCCGCAGCCGCAACCCACCGACGACATCGACTTCGGCCTCGACACCGGGCGCGCGGCGCTGGCGTTGTCGCAGGCGAATCTGAATCTGCCGGTGCCTTACGTGGTGTTCGTGCATGCCACGTCGCGCGCCGACAAGCAGTGGCCCGATACCGCGTGGATCGAACTCGGGCAGTCGCTGGTGCGGCGCGGTGCGTCGATCGTGCTGCCGTGGGGCAGCGAGGAAGAGCGCGCGACCAGCGAGCGGCTCGCGAAGGAATTCGGCGCGGCGGCCATCGTGCCGCCGAAGCTGTCGTTGCCGGCCGTGGTCGGTCTGATCGAAGGCGCGGCCGCGACGGTCGGCGTTGACACAGGTCTGGTTCACATCGCCGCGGCGCTGAAGCGGCCGACGGTCGAGTTGTACAATTTCTCGACCGCGTGGCGCACCGGCGGTTACTGGTCGCCGAACGTCGTCAATCTCGGCTCGGCCGGGCAATCGCCCACGCTGCAGCAGGTCAAGTCGGCGCTGGCCGGTTTCGGCTTGCTGTAAATTGCCTGAGCGAATCATCCACCGGCGCGCTTCGCCTTACGCTCCATCCGTTTCTCAAGGGCGACCATGAACGAAACCCAGATCATCGAAGTAGCGAACGCCGACTGGCACGGACAGCACCTGTCCGTGCCGCGCGAGACGCTGCTCGCCGGCGTCGAACGCGGCAAAGTGCTGTACTTCCCGAATCTGCGCTTTGCGATTGAAGGTGGCGAACATGCGCTGCTCGATCCCGCACTGGCCGATCCGAATCGCAAGAACATCAGTCTCGAACCGAATGGCGGCGCGTTGCATGGCGTGGTCGGCGACGCCGTCACGCAGTCGGCGGTGCGCGCGTTGATCGCGCGTTATCAGGCCAATGCGCGCACGCTGGTCGATGGACTCTTTCCCGAATACAACGGCCGGCTGCGCGTCGCGCCGACGAGTCTGCGGCTGCATCAGGTCGAGACGCGCGAAACCTCGTGGCGCAAAGACGATAGCCGTCTGCATGTGGATGCGTTCCCGTCGCGGCCCAACTATGGCGAGCGCATTCTGCGCGTGTTCACCAACGTCAATCCGCATGGCGCGCCGCGCGTGTGGCGCGTGGGCGAGCCGTTCGAAGACATGGCCAAACGCTTCCTGCCGCGCATCAAGCCGCAGATGCCCGGCTCCGCGTGGCTGCTGAATCTGCTGCACGTGACCAAATCGCCGCGCAGCGAATACGACCATCTGATGCTGAATCTGCACGACGGCATGAAGGCCGATCTCGACTATCAGAAGTCGAGCCCGCAGGAGACCATGCCGTTTCCGCCGGGCTGCGTGTGGGTGTGTTTCTCCGATCAGACCTCGCACGCGGTGATGTCCGGCCAGTTCATGCTGGAGCAGACCTTCTTCCTGCCGGTCAAGGCGATGGCGCAGCCCGAGTGCGCGCCGCTTGGCATTCTCGAGCGCCTGAAGGGCAGGGCGCTGGTTTGAGCGCCGCGGTCTATGGGGCGGTTGGCGCGCTTATTTGCGACGTCGGCGGTATCGGCGGTAGCACTGGCATCAGCGGCGCTCGGGGTTAAGCGCTTCAACAACGCGGAGCGCTCATGCTGAGGGCGATTTATAACGCGCTCTGGTGGATCGTCGCGCCGCTTGCGGTGCTGCGTCTGCTGATCCGCTCGCGCAAGGAGCGCGGTTATCGCGAGCATATCGGCGAGCGCTTCGGTTATTCGCGCGGCCGGCTTGCCGGAAGACAACGCGCCGCTGATCTGGGTGCATGCGGTGTCGGTGGGCGAGACGCGCGCGGCGCAGCCGCTGATCGACGCGCTGTTGAAAGCGCGTCCCGACGCGCGCATTCTGCTGACCCACATGACGCCGAGCGGCCGCGCAACCGGCGACGCAGATTTTCGGCGATCGCGTGTTGCGCAGCTATCTGCCGTACGACATGCCGCATGCGGTGCGGCGGTTTTTGCGCGCGTGGCGGCCGTCGCTCGGGCTGGTGATGGAAACCGAAGTGTGGCCGACGCTGATCGACGAATGCCGTCGCGCGGATGTGCCGCTCGTGCTGACCAATGCGCGGATGTCGGCGCGTTCCTATAAGCGCGCGGCGAAATTTGGCGGCGCGACTAAAGACGTGTTCGGCGGCTTTGCGCGTGTGCTGGCGCAGAGTCCATCGGATGCCGAGCGGCTGACCGCGCTCGGTGCGCGCAATGTCGCGGTGCTCGGCAATCTGAAGTTCGATATGAGCACGCCGCCGGAACTGGTCGGCGCGGGGTCATGCATGGCGCGCGGCGATCGGCGCGCGGCCGGTGTGGGTCGCGGCGAGCACGCGCGAAGGCGAAGAGGAGCTGGTGCTGCAGGCGTTCGCCGCGCTGGACGTCGACGATGCGCTGCTGATTCTGGTGCCGCGTCATCCGCAGCGGTTTAACGAAGTGGCGGCGCTGGTCGAGAAGGCGGGCTGCGCGTCGAGCGTCGTTCGGACTGGGCGCCGGATGCGAAGGTGGCGTCGGCGGCTGTGACGTCGGCTGGCGGCGTGCCGGCTTTGCCGTTCTGACGTGAACGTGCTGCTAGGCGATTCGATGGGCGAGTTGGGCGCTTACTATGCGGCTTCGGATCTCGCGTTTATCGGCGGAAGTTTGTTGCCGCTCGGCGGGCAGAATCTGATCGAGGCGTGCGCGGTCGGCGTGCCGGTGCTGATCGGGCCGCATGTGTTCAACTTCACCCAGGCGACGGCGGATGCGGTGGCGGCGGGCGCGGCGGTGCAGGTGCAGGATCCGGCCGATCTGGCGCGTGCGTTGCGCGAGCTGTTCGGCGACAAGGCGCGGCGGCTGGCGATGGGCGGCGCGGCTTCGGCGTTCGCCGCGCGCCATCGTGGCGCGACGGCGCGGACGGTGGATGTGTTGATGGCGTTGTTGCCGGAGTGAGGGGACGTGCGTTAAGCGGTGCCTGGCTCGCTGCCGATGACGCGTCGATAAATCGTATATTCTGCCAGGACTGTGGCCTGCCGCGCTATCGGCGCGATTGATTCAACCGACCTTACTTGCCGATCTGCCATGACTCTTTTCACCGATCTAGGCTTCGAATGGGATCGCACCGCGATTCCGCAAGACATGCCGGTGCATTCGATCAAACGAGTGTGTTTCCGCTTTCATCGAATGTTGCCGGAATTCGTGTGGGATGCGAGCGTGCTCGAAGGGAACCCCTTCACGTTTCCCGAAGTGAAGACGCTGCTGGATGGCGTGACTGTGGGCGGTCGGAAGATTTCTGATCAGGAACAGGTCCTGAACCTCGCGGACAGTTCGAAGTATCTGCTTGCGATCGTGCAGAACAGCCGGTTTGCGCTCGACAAAACCACGTTCTGCGATCTGCATAGTCTTGTGGCACGTAATGAAGCGCTGGAATGGGGCGTGTTCCGGGGTGAAGGTGAAGAAACGCGATACACGCCGGACGTTGCGATTGGTGAGGCGGGGCGACATACTCCGTTACCCACGATAGCGGGTGCGCCAGAACTGAATCGCGTTTTTGCTGCTGGCACACGCGCGCTGACAGAGCAGGTTACAAATGCGTTCGAACGCGGTTGCGCGTTCTTTCTGTTTGGCGCGTTGCAGCAGTTCTTCTTCGACGGCAACAAACGCACGTCGCGCTTCATGATGAACGGCGTGCTGATGTCGAACGGCATCGATGCGATCAGCGTTCCGGCGCAGCGAGCGGGCGACTTCAACGAAAAGATGGTGCGTTTCTATCTGTCCAAAGATGCGACCGAGATGATGGCATTCCTGCTGGAATGCCATCCGGAGACTCACAGCCACCATCGCTACCCTACATCACCTCAAACCTTCAACAACCCCTTCTTCTCGATAAACTTCACCACCACATCCAGGCCGTCGAGCGCCTTCAGATTGCACATCACGAAGGGCCGCTCGCCGCGCATCTTCTTCGCGTCGGACGCCATCACGTCGAGATTCGCGCCGACCATCGGCGCGAGGTCGGTCTTGTTGATCACCAGCAGATCCGACTTCGTAATGCCCGGGCCGCCCTTGCGCGGAATCTTCTCGCCGCCGGCGACGTCGATCACGTAGATCGTCAGGTCCGACAGTTCCGGGCTGAACGTCGCCGCGAGGTTGTCGCCGCCCGATTCGATGAACACGATGTCGGCGTCGGGAAAGCGCGTCAGCATGCGGTCGACGGCTTCGAGATTGATCGACGCGTCTTCGCGAATCGCCGTGTGCGGGCAGCCGCCCGTTTCGACGCCCATGATCCGCTCGGCCGGCAACGCGCCCGCCACGGTCAGCAGACGCTGGTCTTCTTTCGTATAGATGTCGTTGGTGATCGCGACGAGGTCGTACTGGTCGCGCATCGCCTTGCACAGCATTTCGAGCAGCGTGGTCTTGCCCGAGCCGACCGGGCCGCCGACGCCCACGCGCAGCGGCGGCAGTTTTTCTGCGTACGGCGAGTGAGCGGATGATGAGGTGCGTTCATGATGGATCGTTTTATGAGCGAAAGAGCCGCGAATACTGCGACTCGTGACGCGCCGACAGAATGCCGAGTTGCGGCGCGAAGGTGTTGATGTTCTTCGGGCGACGTGGCCAAGCGCACGCGTGACGGCGGCGTCGATCGGCTCGCGCAACGCGACGATGATCCGCTGGCCCGCGAGCTGGCCGAGCGGCACGGCTTTCAACGCGGCGGCCGCCTGGTTTTCCACCCAGCTGAACGCGTAGGCGGCGAGGGCGGCGTCGGGCGCGGCGTCGTGCGCGTAGGCGGCGAAGGCGAACGCCGTGGGCTGCGCGAGCGGCGTTCAGCGACGCCAGCGTCGCGCGCCGTTCGGCGTCGCCCCATTCGAGCGACGCGCACAACTGCCGCAGCGACCAGCCCATCTGTTCGCGTCTCGCGCCGCAATTCCGCCGACTCGCGGCTCGCGAGGAATTCGCTGTTGGCTTGCGGCGAGCGCCGGCTGCGTCGTGCGCGCGCCAGCGTTCCATCTGATGCGCGAGGAACGGCAGTTCGCCGTGCGCGAGCACGTCGGTCAGGCCGCTCGCGATCCAGTCGCGGCGCGGAATCGGCGTCGGTGATCAAGTTGCGCTTCGATCGCCGCTTCGAGACCTTGCGAGTAGCTGAACGCGCCGATCGGCAGCGCCGGCGACGCAAGATGCAGCAGCGCCGTGAGTTCAGCGATGCGCATGGTGGTGATGATGTCGTGGCCGCACGATTCGTCGTGCACGTGATCGCTGCGTCGTGATCGCGTGATCGTGACCATGCGAGTGACCGTGCTCGTGTGGTCGTGCGCCGTGCTCATGCGCAGTGCTCATGTCATGCGTCGATGCTCATGCCCATGATGCTCGTCGAACACCTGCTGCGCGAGCGCATAGTCTTCGGCGAAGGTCTCGTCGTGACCATGCTTATGACCGCCGCCATACGCGCCGGATTCCGGCTGGAACGGCATCGACACCTGATCGACCGTCGCGCCGATGCCGCTTGAGCATATCGGCCAGCACCGGATCGTATTCGAGCTTCAGATAATCCGCGCCGACTTCGACCGGCGTGTGACGGTTGCCGAGGTGATAGGCCGCGCGCGTCAGCGTCAACGCATCTTTCGCGCGACACGACCAGCACCGCTTCCGCCGCGGCGACCACGCGCACGAGGCCGCCATCGTCGGCGACCAGCACGTCGCCGTCGCGCAGCACGGTGCCGCGCGGCAACAGCAGCGCGACTTCCTCGCCGCTATCGAGCGTGGCGCGCGAGCGGCTTTTGCGACGCTCGTCGAAGGCGAGCGTCAAGCGTCGGCGCGCGCTTCGACCAGCACGGGCGCGAGCTTCAGATGCGGCGCCAGCAGTTTGTCGAGTAGTGCGCATGGTTCAGAACAGGAAGTAGCGTTGCGCCATCGGCAGCACGGTGGCCGGCTCGCAGGTCAGCAATTGGCCGTCGGCGATCACCTGATAGGTTTCCGGATCGACGCTGATCGCCGGGCGCCACGCGTTGTGAATCATGTCGCGCCTTCGTGATGTTGCGGCAGTTCTTCACCGGCGACGATACGCTTGCTCAGGCCATAGCGTTCGGCGACGCCCGCATCGGCGGCCATCTGCGAAACGAAGGTCAGCGACGTGCGTGCCCAGCGCGCCGCCACGCGTCGCGAACATCTCGCGATAATGCACCGGCTGCGGCGTCGGAATCGACGCGTTCGGGTCGCCCATCTGCGCCATCGCGATCATGCCGCCCTTGAGGATCAGCGACGGCTTGATGCCGAAAAACGCCGGCTCCCAGAACACCAGATCGGCCCATTTGCCCGGCTCGATCGAACCGACTTCATGCGCGATGCCGTGCGTGATCGCCGGGTTGATCGTGTACTTGGCGACGTAGCGCTTCGCGCGGAAGTTGTCGTGACGCGCGCGCTGTCTTCGCGGCAGCGCGCCGCGTTGCACCTTCATCTTGTGCGCGGTCTGCCACGTGCGGATGATGACTTCGCCGACGCGGCCCATCGCCTGCGAATCGGACGACAGCATCGAGAACGCGCCGAGGTCGTGCAGGATGTCTTCGGCGGCGATCGTCTCGCGGCGAATCCGCGATTCGGCGAACGCGATGTCTTCCGCAATCGACGGATCCAGGTGGTGGCACACCATCAGCATGTCGAGATGTTCGTCGAGCGTGTTGACGGTGTACGGGCGCGTCGGATTGGTCGACGAGGGCAGCACGTTCGCTTCGCCGCACACCTTGATGATGTCCGGCGCGTGGCCGCCGCCTGCGCCTTCGGTGTGATACGTGTGGATCGTGCGGCCCTTGAACGCGGCCACGGTCGCTTCGACAAAACCCGCTTCGTTCAGCGTGTCCGTGTGGATCGCGACCTGCGTGTCGGTATCGTCGGCGACCGAGAGGCAGTTGTCGATCGCGGCGGGCGTCGTGCCCCAGTCCTCGTGCAGCTTCAGACCGATCGCGCCCGCCGCGATCTGCTCCAGCGCACGGTTGCGGCAGGCTCACGTTGCCCTTGCCGAGAAAGCCGAGATTCATCGGATAACCGTCGGCGGCTTGCAGCATGCGTTCGAGATGCCACGGACCCGGCGTGCAGGTCGTCGCGTTGGTGCCCGTCGCCGGGCCCGTGCCGCCGCCGAGCATCGTCGTCACGCCGCTCGCGAGCGCTTCTTCGATCTGCTGCGGGCTGATGAAGTGGATGTGCGTGTCGATGCCGCCCGCCGTCACGATCAGGCCTTCGCCCGCGATCACTTCGGTGGACGCGCCGATCGCAATCGTCAC
Source organism: uncultured beta proteobacterium (assembly GCA_963800185.1). Classification (GTDB taxonomy): domain Bacteria; phylum Pseudomonadota; class Gammaproteobacteria; order Burkholderiales; family Burkholderiaceae; genus Paraburkholderia. Next base: position 279,129 of record CAWCZW010000003.1, read on the forward strand.
GTTCGGCTGGATGTCGGGATTGCCCGCCTTGCCGATCGCGGCGATGCGGCCGTTCTTGATGCCGATGTCGGCCTTGACGATGCCCCAGTGATCGAGAATCACCGCGTTCGTCACGACGGTATCGACCACGTCGGCGTGCACGCGTTGCGACTGGCCCATGCCGTCGCGAATCACTTTGCCGCCGCCGAATTTCACTTCTTCGCCGTAGGTCGTGAAGTCGCGTTCGACTTCGATCAGCAGATCGGTGTCGGCGAGGCGCACGCGGTCGCCGGTGGTGGGGCCGAACATTTCCGCGTATGCGCGGCGGCCAATGCGTAATGTCATGGTGTGGATCCGGAAATGAGCAGGTCGGTCAGAGCAGGCGCGAAGTGCGCGTCACAGCTTGCCCATCACGCGTGCCGTTGAAGCCGTAGACGACGCGGTCGCCCGCCAGTTCGACCAGTTCGACCGTGCGTTCCTGGCCGGGCTCGAAGCGCACGGCGGTGCCCGCCGCGATGTTCAGGCGGAAGCCGCGCGCCGCTTCGCGATCGAAGGAGAGCGCGTCGTTCACTTCATAGAAGTGATAGTGCGAGCCGATCTGCACCGGCCGGTCGCCGGTATTCGACACGACCACCGTGACGGTGGCGCGGCCCGCGTTGAGTTCGTGTTCGCCGTCGTCGATGAGGAGTTCGCCGGGAATCATGGGCGCCTGGCTCGGGCTTGCGTGATCAGGGAATCGGGTGATGGACGGTGACGAGCTTGGTGCCGTCGGGGAACGTGGCTTCGACCTGGATGTCGGGGATCATTTCCGGCACGCCTTCCATCACGTCGGCGCGCGTGAGCAGCGTGGTGCCGTAGTGCATGACCTCGGCGACGGTCTTGCCGTCGCGCGCCGCTTCCATCAGCGCGGCGGTGATAAACGCGACCGCTTCCGGATAGTTCAGTTTGAGGCCGCGGGCGCGGCGCCGTTCGGCGAGCAGCGCGGCGGTGAAGATCAGCAGCTTGTCTTTCTCGCGAGGTGTCAGCTTCATCGAATGTATGCGTTGGGTTGCGCCAGTCCCAGCCGGACCGGCGTCGGATGCGATGGGGGTCGCGACAATGATAGGCGTGCGCCATCGCGGCCGCATCGAATGCGGGCACACGATGACGGTGAACCGCGACAAGCGCAATGCCGGATCAGCCAGCCACGGTATCAAGTTCGGCTAACAGGTGCTTAAGAATGGACGACCCGCTTACAGATCGGCCGGCAACGGCGCGCCGAACCACTTCTTCGACATCGTGTTGAGCGTGCCGTCCTGTCTTCGCCTGCGCGATGGCGGCGTTGACTTTCGCTGCAGCGCGGCTTCGTTCTTGTTCATGCCGACGAAGCACGGCGAATTCTTGATGACGAACTTCGGCTCCGGACGGCGCGGCGGATTCTTCGCGAGGATCGCGGCGGCGACGATATTGCCGGCGGCGATCAATTGCACCTGGCCCGACAGGAACGCGGCGATGGTCGCGTTGTTGTCTTCGAAGCGCTTGATGGTCGCGTTCGGCGCCATCTGCGTGAGGCCGATTTCTTCGAGCGCGCCACGCGTCGCGCCGACCGTTTTGCCGGTGAGATCGGCGGGACCGGTGACCTTGATGTCGGCGGGACCGAACACGCCCTGATAGTACGGCGCATAGGCCGTCGAAAAATCGATCACCTTGTCGCGCTCCGGCGTTTTGCCGAGCGACGAGATCACCAGATCGACCTTGCCTGTTTGCAGATACGGAATGCGGTTCGCGCTGTTGACCGGCACGAGTTCGAGCTTCACGTTCATCGACTTCGCGAGCAGCGCGGCGGTATCGATGTCATAGCCTTGCGGCTTCATGTCCGCGCCGACCGAGCCGAACGGCGGATAGTCTTCCGGCACCGCGACTTTGAGCACGCCGGCTTTGGCGATGTTGTCGAGCGTGTCCGCGTGAGCGGCGGGCGCATGGATGGCGAGGACGGGCGAGAGCAGAAGAGCGCAGCGAGCCAGGCGCGACGCGCGGGGCGAAGGAGTGGATCGGTGTCATGTTCTGTGAGCGGTGGTGGCGACGAGCGGTCGGCTGCCGTCAGGACGCGGCAGCATCGTGGGGAATTCGACGCAAGGGGTGTGCCATGGCGGTGCCGATGTGACGGCGGAGCTACTGCCGGATGCTGCAGCACGCAATCTGCGAGCGCGTGTTGATCGCCGATTCTGGTGTGACGGCGAAGTTATGACGGAGCGGCACGGATGCCGGGATGTGGGCCGCGTTGAGTTAATTCTGGTGAGCCCACGACGCCCAGATGGCCGCATGCGCTAGTACCCGGTTGGTGCCGTTTAGATGCGGGCAGTCCCACCGGTGTGGCCGCAGTCACTGAGGTGCAGCACACGCAAAAAGCTTACGTCGTCCAGATCCGCAGCGGCAGCGCCTCGACCCCATGCACGACGGGTCTCAGCTGAAGCCAGCATTGAGTCAACGCGCGTCTGCAGCGTCTCCATCGACCGCGAAACCGCCCGCACGAGCAGAACGCCCGTCGTGACACAGGAAGCGGCGGCCCGCAGCGAATCGTCAAACGGCAGCTGGGCAGTGAGTGCTTCAGCGAGTGCATCGTCGCAGGCCGCCCCGACAGCCCACAGCGTGCCATAGGCAGGAAACCCGGCGAGCCCTTGCGCCGCATCCCGCAGCGGATCGTCCGCAGCGAGACTGGCGCGCTCGAGCCACAGCAATTCCCATGCGCGTCAACGATCCGCGACACCGCCCGCAAGATGCCCGTCCGACCAGCGCTCACCTGCCGCTTGCCGCCCAAGCTGGGTCGCATCCCAGCCAATCGCGGTAGCGCCTTCGGCAAGCGTCAGCGAAAAATCCAGCATCGCGTTGGCGTGATCGAAAACGATATTGTTCTGCGGCAGCCAGTCGAGCTTCGCCTGTTCGCCGACACGCACCGCAATATGCTGCCGTGCCGCGCGGCCGTTGGACTTGTACCACTTGGTCGCGCCGGGCGTGGTAATGACAGCGTGCGCGCTATCGCCGACGCAACATCGATATCGAGCTGATCGCCGCCCGCGATTCCACCCGGCGGATGCACGATCACTGCATGGCAGATCGTATGGCCTTCGGGATAGAGCGGCCGTTGCACGCGCAACGGCCCATCATGCAGCCGATGCTTGAGCGTGGTCCGTTCGCCGTCTCTGACGAAGCCGAGTTCGAGGCGCGCGCGCCATTGCGAGTGCGCGGCGGGTTGCGCGGTGGCGAGCGCAGCGTGATTTTCGTGAAGCGACATGCGAGTGGAATGTGCGAATGAAGAGCGGCTGGCGCGATGGGCGCAGTAACGGACGCGGCAACAGACGCGTTAAGCGCAACGTGCCCGCAGCGTTAGGCAACGACGAACCGCGTTGCCACAGGATGTGGCGAGAATAGCACGCGCGCTGCTTGTACTGGTGCCGCTCAGACGGCGATCAGTGCACGTACGCCGTCCGTGTCCATATTCGGCGCCTTCACCGCCCGCGACGATTTCACCGCGGCTCATCACCCAGTACCGATCCGCGATCTCTTTGGCGAAGTCGTAATACTGCTCGACGAGCAGCACGGTCATGCCCATTTCTTCGACCAGTTGGCGCAGCGTGCGGCCGATGTCCTGAATGATCGACGGCTGGATGCCTTCGGTGGGTTCATCGAGGATCAGCAGTTGCGGATCGCTCATCAGCGCGCGGCCGATCGCGAGCTGTTGTTGCTGACCGCCGGAGAGATCGCCGCCACGGCGGTTGCGCATGTCCTTCAGGACTGGGAAGAGTTCGTAGATACGATCTGGGATTTTCTTCGGCGCTTTTTTGCTGGCCGCGCCGACCAGCAGATTTTCTTCGACTGTCAGCCGGGGGAAGATGTCACGGCCTTGCGGGACGTAGGCGAGGCCTTGTTCTACACGCGAGTAGGTCGGCAGCTTGGTGATCGGCGTGCCGCGCCAGGCGATCGAGCCGCTTTTGGTTTGGACGACGCCCATCAGGCATCGCAGCAGCGTGGTTTTGCCCACGCCATTGCGGCCCAGCAGGACGGTGAGCTTGCCGTCGGGCACGGTGAGCTTCACATCGCGAAGGATGTGGCTGCCGCCGTAGTACTGGTTGAGGTTTTCTACTTCTAGCATGTGGGTTCGATCCTTGATTCGGTGGCTTGCGCGCCTGGTTTGAGCGCCATTACCGCCCGAGATAAGACTCGATCACCGTCTCATCTCTTTTGACCTCATCAAGCGTACCGTGAGCGAGCACTCGCCCTTCGGCCATCACTGTGACCTTCCCCGTCTCGCCCGACAGCGCCGCGACAAACTCCATATCATGCTCGACAACCATCATCGAACAAGTCCCACGCAAATGATTGAGCAGCTCAGCCAATTGCATGGTCTCGTCATCGGTCATGCCAGCAGCAGGCTCATCAAGCAACAGAAGCGCCGGTTGCTGCATCAGCAACATGCCGATTTCGAGCCGCTGCTTCTGTCCATGCGACAACTCGCCAGCAAGCCGCCGAGCCTCGCTCTCCAACCCAATCAAAGCCAGCGTCTCTTCAATCCGCGCCTGCGCCTCACGATCCAGTCGCGCCCGCAACGAAGCCCACCAGCCCTTGTCGGCCTTCATCGCCAGTTCGAGGTTCTCCCACACGGGATGCTGCTCAAAAACAGTCGGCTTCTGAAACTTCCGCCCAATGCCCGCACGCGCAATCGACGGCTCGTTCATCCGCGTCAGATCGATCGATCTGCCCCAGAAACACCTTGCCGGAATCCGGCTCGGTCTTGCCGGTGATGACATCCATCATCGTCGTCTTGCCCGCGCCGTTCGGCCCGATGATGCAGCGCAGTTCGCCGGCGTCGATCGATAACGTCAACGCATTCAACGCGCGAAACCCATCGAAACTGACGGTCACGTCTTCAAGATACAGAATCGTCCCGTGCGAAACATCGATCTCGCCCGGCACCACCGCGTGCCCCATGCTGGCGACGCCGCTTAGCGAGTGTTCAGCGGGCTCTTCCGGTAATGCCAGATCAGGAACCATCGGGTTTTCGTTCATGAGCGGTTCCTCTTGCGCGTCACCATCTCGATCAGCCCCATGATGCCGTTCGGCAACAACAGCGGGACCAGCACGAAAATCAGGCCAAGAAAGAACAGCCAGTATTCAGGGAAATTCGCCGTAAAAAAGCTCTTCGCGCCATTCACCGCGAACGCGCCGATGATCGGTCCGATCAACGTGCCGCGTCCGCCCACCGCAACCCAGATCGCCATCTCGATCGAGTTGCCCGGCGACATCTCGCCCGGATTGATGATGCCGACCTGCGGCACATACAACGCGCCCGCGATGCCGCACAGCACCGCGGACACGGTCCACACAAACAGCTTGTACGCGAGCGGGCTGTAGCCGAGGAACATCAGCCGCGTTTCGCCGTCGCGCACCGCGGTCACTACGCGGCCGAGCTTCGACGTGACGATCGCCCGCGCGCCGATGAACGCCAGGATCAGCACCGCAAACGTGATCAGCAGAAGGGCAGTGCGCGTGCCCGGATGCGTGATCGGAAAGCCGCCGATGCGCTTGAAGTCGGTGAAGCCGTTGTTGCCGCCAAAGCCCGTTTCATTGCGGTAGAACAGCAGCATCGCGGCGAACGTCATGGCCTGCGTGATGATCGACAGATACACGCCCTTCACGCGCGAGCGGAACGTGAAGAAGCCGAACACCCACGCGACCACCGCCGGCACCAGCACCACCAGCAGCAGCGCATAGCCGAGATGCTGCGGTGCCTTGCCAGTACCACGGCAGCTGGTGCCAGTCGAGAAACACCATGAAGTCGGGCAGGTCGCTGCCGTATTTGCCTTCGTGGCCGATCGAGCGCATCAGGTACATGCCGATCGCGTAACCGCCCAGCGCAAAGAACAGCGCGTGTCCCAGGCTCAGAATGCCGCAATAGCCCCACACGAGATCGAGCGCCAACGCTGCGATCGCGTAGCACATGAACTTGCCGGTGATCGTCATCGCATACGCGGACAGATGGAACGCGCTCGTTTCCGGCACGCACCAGCGTGGCGAACGGCACGCCGAGACCGAACACGATGATCAGCGCGATCAGCGCGAGCCATGCGCGGCGCGACAGCAGCGCGGGACGCGGCGGCAAGCCGAGCGCGAAGCCGGACTGCGCCGCTCGCGTTCGGCGCTGCGGTGCGCCGACGTCGAGCCGCGCCGACGTGAGCCGATGAAGTTGCCGATGTCATCTCATGCCTCCGCGCTACGGCCCTTGAGGGCGAACATGCCCTGCGGACGCTTCTGGATGAACAACACGATCAGCACCAGCACCGCGATCTTCGCGAGCACCGCGCCCCAGAACGGCTCGATCGCCTTGCTGACGAGCCCGAGTCCGAAGCCGCCGATCACCGTGCCGGCGAGTTGGCCGACGCCGCCGAGCACCACCGCCATGAACGAATCGATGATGTAGCTCTGGCCCAGGTCCGGCCCGACATTGCCGATCTGCGACAGCGCGCAGCCGCCCAGGCCGGCGATGCCCGCGCCGAACGCGAACGCATAGGAATCGACGCGCGCGGTCTTCACGCCGACGCATGCCGCCATGCGGCGGTTCTGCGTGACGGCGCGCACGAACAGGCCGAGGCGCGTCTTCGTCAGCACCGCCCACGCAATCCGACGACGATCAGCGAGAACGCCAGAATCGCCAGCCGGTTGTACGGCAGGATCAGATTCGGCAGCACGGTGACGCCGCCGCTCATCCACGCCGGGTTGATCACCTGCACGTTCTGCGCGCCGAACAGCATGCGCGTCGCCTGAATCAGGATCAGGCTGACGCCGAAGGTCGTCAGCAGGGTTTCGAGCGGACGGCCGTACAGATGCTTCAGCACCAGCCGTTCGAGCACGATGCCGACCAGCCCCGCCGCGGCGAACGAAGCCGGCACCGCGAGCAGCGGATACCAGTCGAACGCGCCGGGCGCGAAGCGCTGGAACAGGTTCTGCACGACGTAGGTGGCGTACGCGCCGATCATCAGGAATTCGCCGTGCGCCATGTTGATGACGCCGATCAGGCCGTACGTGATCGCGAGGCCGAGCGCGGCGAGCAGCAGCACGCTGCCGAGCGACAAGCCCGCGAACAGCGTGCCCGCAATCTGGCTGCGGCGCTGGATCGAATCGAGTTCGTCGATGCCGCTTTGCGCGGCGGCGCGCACGCGCTCGTCGGTTTCGACGAAGGTGCCGTCCGGTTTCTTCGCGACGAGCGGACGCAGCAGTTCGTTCATGTCGAGATCGTGCCGCGCGGCGACCAGTTGCACGGCTTCGAGACGCTTGGCCGGATCGGCGTCGTGCAGCGCGGTCATCGCCCACAGCGTGTCGAGGCGCTTCTTCAGCGCCGGATCGGTTTCCTTCGCGCGCGCCGCGTCGACGAGCGGTTTGATCGACGGATCGGGGTTTTGCAGCAGCGCGGTAATGGCGGCGGCGCGCGTGGCGGCATCGGGCGAGTCGAGTTGCAGACCCGACAGCGCGCCGGCGACTTTCGAGCGCAGCAGGTTGTTCAGCGTGACCGGTTGCGCGTCGCCGGCGGCGACGGTTTTGCCGGTGATGGCATCTTTCGTGGTGTCGCCGTCCTGCAGCAGCACGGCGCCGGAATCGGTGGCGAGCGCGCTGTCATCGGACAGCGCCTTGAGCACCGCGAGCGATTCCTTGTCGTGGTTGGCAATCAGCTTGTCGATGGCCGCGGATTTCGCGTCGAAGTCGTCGCCGGCGAGCGGCGCGACATCGGCCGGGGTCAGCGCGAAGGCGGCGAGCGGCGCGCCGGCGAGCAGCACGAGCGCCACGCAGCCGATGGGCGGACCGATGCGTGCGTCGTGCGAACGGTGAGGAATGAAAACGCCATGATGGCCTTTGAAGAAGAACCGGCAGGCGCGAGCTGCTCGCGCACCGCGCCGAGCTCGGCGCGTCGCGGCGTTTGCTGATGCGTCGGTGCCAGTCGACAGACATGCACCCGGCCACGACGCGCGAAGCTCAGCGCCGACGCTTCAGTGCAGCATCAGGCGACGCGCGAGCGCTTCAGGAATGCCGGAATCGAACTGACCACATCCGGCTTGCTCGAATTGCCGGCGATGAACGGGCTCCACGGCTGCGCGCGAATCGCGGTCTTGGTCCGCCACACCACGTTGAACTGGCCGTCGGCGCGCACTTCGCCGATCATCACCGGCTTGTGCAGATGGTGATTGCCGTCCATCTCCAGCGTGAAGCCCGACGGCGCGGCGAAGTTCTGGCCGATCATCGCGACGCGCACCTTGTCGACATCCGTGCTCTTCGCTTTTTCGACGGCCTGCTTCCACATATGGATGCCGACGAAGGTCGCTTCCATCGGGTCGTTGGTCACGCGCTTGTCGCCGCCCGGCAGGTTGTTCTCCTTCGACCCACTCGGCGAACATCGCCTTGAACTTGGTGTTGGCCGGGTTGCGCAGCGACATGAAGTAGTTCCATGCCGCCAGGTTGCCGACCAGCGGCTTCGTATCGATGCCGCGCAGTTCTTCTTCGCCGACCGAGAACGCGACGACCGGCACGTCGGACGCCTTCAGCCCCTGGTTGCCGAGTTCCTTGTAGAACGGCACGTTCGAGTCGCCGTTGACGGTCGAGATCACCGCGGTCTTGCCGCCTTGCGAGAAGGTCTTGATGTTCGCGACGATGGTCTGATAGTCGCTGTGGCCGAACGGCGTGTAGACCTCCTGAATGTCGGCGTCCTGGACGCCCTTGGACTTGAGGAACGCGCGCAGGATCTTGTTGGTCGTGCGCGGGTACACATAGTCGGTGCCCAGCAGGAAGAAGCGCTTGGCGCCGCCGCCTTCCGCGCTCATCAGGTATTCGGTCGCCGGAATCGCCTGCTGATTCGGCGCGGCGCCCGTGTAGAACACGTTGCGCGACATTTCTTCGCCTTCGTACTGCACCGGGTAGAACAGCAGGCCGTTCAGTTCCTCGAACACCGGCAGCACCGATTTGCGCGACACCGAGGTCCAGCAGCCGAACACGACGGCGCACTTTGTCCTGGGTGATCAGCTGGCGTGCCTTTTCGGCGAACAGCGGCCAGTTCGACGCCGGGTCGACGACCACCGGCTCGAGTCTGGCGGCCCATCACGCCGCCGTTCTTGTTGATGTCCGCGATGGTCATCAGCGCGGTGTCTTTCAGCGACGTCTCCGAGATCGCCATCGTGCCCGACAGCGAATGCAGGATCGCCGACCTTGATCGGACCGCTATCGCGATTGCGCCTGAGCAAACGGAACCTGACCAGCAAGCGCCAGCGCGCCCGACATGGAGCCGAACTTCAACAGACTGCGACGTTTCATGTGTTTCCCCTTGCCATTGATGGTGAATGTTTATGGGCGTCGATTTCGGCCAGCAGGGCTTATCCCGCATGACTTGCCGCTTATGTACTGCAAGGCACATGCCATGTGTAATTTCGACTGAAGTCCGCGTATTGCGTGCTGCGGCGCGGTGACGCGGTCGGTCAGTTATGCGTAATGCGGCGCGAATTGGTGCAGCGCGCAGGGCGCTGCGCCTCGTTCAGGTGCGCGTCGCGCCGCAACGAAGCGTGGTCCATCCGCCAGCGGGCGTCGGCGGTGCATGGCCGCTGTCCCTTTGTGCATGGCGCGGGCGCTGCCTGCACTGAAAGACCCGTCATGCGAGGAGCGACGAAAGGCGTGAGTGCCGGCGTTGCACCAGGCGCTCATGTCGCGACGATGGTGGGGCGGATGGATTCCCGTGCATGACTGCGCGCACGTATAGACGGTCGCTGTGTCGATCACGTGATGCGCGGATAGCGGAGCGCCTGATTGGATGGCGGCAAAAAAGGGCCGACGCTTTGCAGCGCCGGCCTTTTGTTTCTACCGGTCGATCCGGATTATTTGAACGCGACGAACGGGCCCGCCCGGGTGCCCGCATTAGCACCGCTCAACACGGTGTACACATCGCGGCCGTAGAAGAACGGCAGACCCCAGATGAAGCCGTCTGTAATAGGGCGCGGCGAGACTGTCATAGGCACCGTATCTGATTCGTCTGGAAGTTGAAGCCATTGACTGACCAGGAACGGAACCGTCGCCGGGAGATCCGGTTCTGTTCGATGCTTGCAAAACGAGACGGACAGATCTGAGCGTGGTATGATGGAGTGTACAATAACCGTTGATTCTGATCGGAATCGTCGAGTCGGGGAAGTAATAGCATGTTTGTTCCGCTGTCGATCATAGCTAAGCAGTGCGTTGCCGTTGTAGTCGGTCGTAAAGCTGCTGTTCGAATCCAGCGGCAGCATCAGCGGCGTCCGACGGCAATGCATTGTTTTGCCGCGTGCCGACGCCGAATATGAGTTCGCCCGTTGCCCGCTAGTCTGGCCGCCGGCCGGCAGGGCGGGCAGACGGATGATCGTGCCGTTATTGTCCGATGTGAAGTTGGCGACCGGATTCATAAACTGCGTGTCGAGCGGTATACGCGTGTTCCCGTACATGACGTCGCCGAGGTGCAGTAGTAATAGGCGGCTGGCAGGAGGTGTCAGCGCCACTGCCGGGAAATCGCGGGGTTTCATCGCTCTGATGCCGACTACGCCGTTCGAACCGAGGTCGGCCACGGTGCCGAGCCTGCTACCACCGCGGGCCAGTCAATCCGCCGGTATTGCAGTATTTGTCGTCGGAGATGATCTGGATCGGCATGTTGCCCGCGGTCTTGCCACCCATCGTCACGTCGGCACGCTTGATGGACCTCCACGTATAGCCGGAACCGAACAGCGCGCATTCGGCGATCGGCGCGTTGCCTGTCGGATCGTCGGTGGCGCCGGTTTGGGCCGGTAGCCGGTTGGCCAGCGCGGAACTCAATGCGCTGCTGTGCACGCGCACGCCGACCGAACCTGTGTCGAGCTGCATGTGATCGACCGTTGCGCACTGCGTGCCGCCTGGCCACCAGGGACGCAGATTCTGACGGTCACGTACGGCATGTTGGGGTAGTTGCCGGTCCAGCGTTCGATGGTGATGGGGGTGGTGTTGGATGTTGGGGGTGGGGGTTGGGGTGGGGGTTGGGGTTGGGGTTGGGGTCGGTGTTGGTGTTGGGGTCGGGGTAGGTGTGGTGTTGGTGTTGGTGTTGGTGTTGGTGTTGGTGTTGGTGTCGGTGTTGGTGTTGGTGTTGGTGTTGGTGTTGGTGTTGGTGTTGGTGTTGGTGTTGGTGTCGGCGTTGGTGTTGGTGTTGGTGTTGGTGTCGGTGGAATGTGCGGCGTGGGTGTCGGCGAGGGCGCCGCGCCCGGCAACCCGAGCCCGAGCCCGAACCCGAACCCGAACCCGACCCGAACCCGTAACCCGAACCCGAACCCGAACCCGAACCCGAACCCGAATCCACACCGGCGTCAACCTTGCCATCGTCATGATTGACGGCGTTACCGCTCTCCGTCATCGCTGCCGCCGCCACACGCCGACAGTGCGACGCTGGCGGTCAGCAGCGCGCAATAGAGCGTCTTGTTGAAAGTCTTCATGATCTTTGTATTGGATGTGTTCACGCGCCGCTTCATTGAAGTTCGTTGATCTGGACGTGGGCGGGAACGAGGCGCGGCAGGTATGCCTTGCCGAAGAAATTACCTGCATGGCCAGCCGACTCGATATGGAAGTCGCCGTCGTGCTGGACTAGCGCACCCGTGCCGCGCAGTGCGTCCCTGTGTTTGCGTTGGCGAAATCAGGGAAGTAGCTGCCAAGCAGCGCGCTCATGTCCGGGCGTACCGGACCTTGCCAACATGATGGCAAACATGACGTTTGTCACGCTGACACGTATTCGCGGATCGTCACACCATCGCTGTCGACGGCCTCCCGCACGCTATAGGATGCTGACGCCGACGTCGCCTGCTTAAACGGTGCAGCCGACTGAAGCAACGACCGCGTTGCGGCGACTGCGCGCGTATTCGCGCCAGGCGCGCTGCCCAGCGTTGCGTAGGCGGCAAGCGGGCACACGGCCACCACCGCCAGTACGATCTTCGATTAACTTCACTATTGTTGCTCCAGAAAACAGATCGGAGCATGGTGCCCGCGGCACTCTATTTGAGATGGCGGGAAAATTCTGAACGTAGGGTAGGAAAGAACATAAAACGGCGCATGTCACTGGCCACGCGCAAGACGGCGGATGCAAGACGCAACGCAGGCGGCGCGATCGACGAACGCCGCCTGTGTCACACACCTCTGGCGTCAGAATGCAACAAACGGTCTGGTCCGTTGACCGATTTTTCCGTTGCCAATCACCGTATAGACATCGCGGCCGTAGAAGAACGGCAGGCCCCATAGGAACATATTATTGTTTTGCCCCGCGAAGCTCGCGCCGATCGTGTCAAACGCAGCGTAGCCGGTTCCGGTCAGAACTATCGCGTTCTCGATGGAAAAGGGCATGGCAAGCGGCGCGCCGGTGCCATTCGTGGACTCCATGGTTGCATACAGATCCAGCTTGCTTGCCGGTGTGTACCATCCATTGGGCACGACCGTGTCGATCGTATCGTCCCGGAACGCGTAGCCGTTTGTACCGCTGTCGATCGCACTGCGGTTCATCACGCGCCCTTGATACTGCGTCGTGAACATGCCGTATTTATCGAGCGCAAGCACAGTGGCACTGGCGGGCAACATATTGTTCTGCTGGGTAGAGACGCCGAACACCAGTTGACCGTCCACGCTTTCCCGGCCGCCCGGCGGCAACGCAGGCAGACGGATGACGGTACCGTTGTTGTCGCTTGCGAACAGGGCGACCGGATTAGTCACTTCCTTGCTCTCCTCCATGCGGGTGCTGATGCAGTTATTTCGCGACAGACAATAGTAGTAGAGGCCGGGCACCGCGGTGGTTAGCGCGTCCAGCGAGTCGCCGGTGCCATGGCCGATGCCGACAATCCCGTTCGCGCCCAACACATTGATGTTGCCCAGATCGGAACCGCCATACGCCACGCAGTCGGCCGGCGTCGCGTACGCGTTATCCGAAATCAGCTGGACTGGCAGATTGCTCGCCATCTTGTCGCCCATCAAAAAGTCCGCGCGCTTGATGGAGCCCCACGTGTAGCCCGACGCGAACGGCATGCACTGGGCGATCGGCGCGGTGCCAAGCTTGTCGTCGATCGCACCGGCCTGCGTCAGCAGCAAAGGCGCGAGCGACGGTATGGCCCACGCTCCGATGCGCACACCCGTTCGAGCCGGTGTCGACCAGCATGTTGTCGACGGTTACGCATTGGGCCGGGTTGCGCTTGCCTGGCATGCACACCTTGATCGACACAAACAGCGTGTTGATGTTGCCCATCGAGCGATCGACGCGCACCGGCACCACATTGCCGCCCGTTGCCGGAGCCGCAGGTGACGTGGCCGGGTTGTTCGCACCGATGCTCCAGTCGGGTTTGGCTTCCCAGCCGATATCGCTGCTGCTCGCGTTGCCGCCGCCACAAGCCGCGAGCGTCGTAACAGTGAGGATCGCGACAAGCGCGCGGATTTTCTTCGATGTATTCATGGTCTGTGTTCGTTGGCTGAGCGCGCGTATGCCGCTGCGCCCGTGCTATTGCAGGTCGCCTGGGCGCACGCTTGCGGGCATTTCACGGGGTAGCCACGCCATGCCGGAAAAACGGCCCAGCCGACCGGTCGATTCGATCCGGAATGAGTCGTCGCCGTCGACGAGCGGCCCGGTGCCGCGCGCGTGGCTTTGCGCGACATTCACGTAGTTGGGGAAGTAGCGGCCGAGGAGGGCCGTCATGTCCGGACGGATCGGGCCGTCCCACGTCACTGCGAACACCACGTTGCTGGGCAGCACGAATTCGCGGATCGTGACGCCGTTGGCGTCGAGCGACTGGTGCATCGAATAGCGCGCAGCCGCTTGCCTGCCGGGCGCGACCGGCGGCTCAGACGGTGGAGCGGCGAGCCGGCTGACCGGAGCGGCGACGTCGACGTTGGGCGCGCCACCCAGGCTTGCATGCGATATCAGCGGTAACAGGGCTGCGGCCAATATTGCGATCTTCGAACATCTCATCACACGGCTCCCAAAAGTGTCGGAGCATGGTGCCTGTCCGACGCTCGGAAAACGGTGCGAAATTTCGGATGCTGATGCGCGAAGCAGCTTAATCAGACGCGGGCATCAATTGGGAGGAGAGTACGACGAGGAACACGGCGATCGGCTAGCGCAACGGCGATCGGAACAGCGAATCTACAAGCCTCGCGCTGTGGCGAATGCCCATCCGCCCGCATTGCACGGGCGCAAATAACGAAGCCTGGTTGGTTTGATCGCCGTACGGCCCGCTTCAGCAACGAAGCGGCAGGCCGATCCATTCGTCAGGCGATCAGAACGCTGCGAAGCGGCGGTAGTAAAGGCCGCCGTCCGCTGCCGCCAACTCAGTAGGTCGGAACCGCCGGATCGACCTGACGCGACCACGCGTCGATTCCGCCTTGCAGATTGAAGACGTTGGTGTGGCCGCGCGATTCGAGGAACATCGCGACCTGGGCGCTGCGCGCGCCGTGATGGCACACGCAGACAATTTGCGCGTCGTCGTCGAGTTCTTCGCTGCGCGCGGGAATTTCGCGCATCGGGATCGACACGGCGCCGGCGATCGACGCCGTCTGGATTTCCCACGGTTCGCGCACGTCGAGCAGCACGGGCGCGGGACGCGATGTGATCGGCGAGCCATTCGGCGAGCGCGGGAGCGGTCAGATTTTGCATCAGCAGGACATCCAGTTCAGGTGACGGCCGCTGCGCGGCCGTCCGGATCAACAGACGTGAAACGTGAGACTTAAAACTTGAAGCGCGGCGGCTGCACGGCGTTGATCAGCGGCTCGACATAGGTTTCGAACACGTCGGCGATACGGTACTGCTTCTCGTCGATACGCGTGATGATCTGCGCCTTCATGACCGGCGCGGTGCCGACGAACGCCGCCAGACGGCCGCCGATCTTCAGATGTTCGAGGATTTCCTGCGGCAGCACCGGCAGGCCGCCCGACACGCAGATCACGTCGTACGGCGCGGCGCCGGCCCAGCCGCGCGACGCGTCGCCGGTGGCGACTTCGGCGTTCAGCACGCCGTTGGCGATCAGGTTGTTGCTTGGCCAGTTCCGCCAGTTCCGGTTCGATATCGACCGTCAGCACGTGCTGCGCGCGATGCGCGAGCAGCGCGGCCATGTAGCCCGAGCCCGCGCCGATTTCGAGCACGCTTTCGTGCTTCTTCACCGCCAGTTCCTGCAGCACGCGCGCTTCGACGCGCGGCGCCAGCATGTGCTGGCCGGCCGGCAGCGGCACTTCGAAGTCGACGAAGGCCAGATCGCGGTAGACGGTGGGGACGAAATTTTCACGCTTGACGATCGAGAGCAGATTCAGCACGTCCTGGTCGAGCACTTCCCAGGGGCGGATCTGCTGTTCGATCATGTTGAAACGCGCTTGCTCGATGTTCATGGTGGATTCGGCGGTTTGGTTTGGCGAGTGTGGCGGTTGGTCGACTGATTTTCACTGATTTGCCACTGGCGGCGGCCTCAGGCTACAACGTCGGCGCCGGGCTCGACAGGCCGCGAGCAGGCTCCAACGAGGCGCGGATACAAGCCGCGCCAGGGTAACTGCGGGATTGTACCAAATGGCGGCGGTCAACCGACGCCGCCGCGGGCAGTGCGCCGGCTCTGGCGGCGCCGCGTGGTCACAGGCTCGTCGCGGCTGCCGGCACCGCCCCCGTGTTAATCCCTAGCGATCCGTCCTTGCGATTCGCCGCTCTCATCGCTCAAAAATGTAATCGATTACATTTTCGAGGCGAGTCCACTTGTCCAGATCGTCGTCCAAGGCGGCTTCCGCGCAGCGTTGTCCGGGGCGCTCGCCGCAGCCTGGAAGTCCAGCCGCTCGCGCGCGGCCGGCGAGCCTGTCGATTGCCGGGGTCGCGGAGCAGGCGGGCGTGTCGGTGGCGACGGTGTCGCGCGTGCTGAACGGCCACGAGAACGTGCGGCCCGCCACGCGCGACAAGGTGCTCGCCGCGGTCGACGCCAGCGGCTATCGCGTCAACGAACTCGCGCGCAACCTGCGCACCGCCGAAAGCCGCCTGCTGCTGACCATGGTGCCCGACGTCGGCAATCCGTTCTACGCGGAGATCGTGCGCGGCATCGACAGCGTCGCGCGCCAGCACGGCTACTTCATGCTGCTGTGCGACACCGGCGCGGACCCGGGCCGCGAGCGCAGCTATTTCGATCTGCTGCGCCGGCGCCGCGCGGACGGCGCGATCTGTCTCGATCCGGCCACCATCCAGCAGGCGCTCGGCGAAGCATCGCACGCGCTGCCGTGGGTCGCGTGCTGCGAGTTCGATCCGGCGATGGGCGTGCCCTACGTCGGCATCGACAACTACCGCGCGGCAGGCGACGCCGTGCGCCATCTGCTCGCGCGCGGCCACCGGCGCATCGGGCTGATCAATTCGGATGTCGATTATCTGTATGCGCGGCAGCGTCAGCAAGGCTATCTGGACGCGCTGACCGAAGCGGGCATCACGCCCGACCCGGCGCTGGCGCATGAACCTGAACAGCCTCGACTACGAAGCGGGCGCGTCGGCGGCGGCGACGCTGACGCAGCAGGCGCACGCGCCGAGCGCGATCTTCGCGGTGTCCGACACGCTGGCGATCGGCGTGATCCACGGCTTGCGCAGCGTCGGCAAGCGCGTGCCGGACGATGTCGCGGTGGTCGGCTTCGACGATATCTCGCTCGCCGCGCAAATCGATCCGCCGCTGACCACCATCGCGCAGCCGATGCGCGAACTCGGCGAAACGGCCGCGCGTCTGCTGCTGCAGCGCCTCGCGAATCCGCTGGCGAACGTGCCGGGCGTGCTGCTGCCGCATCGGCTCGTGATTCGCAGGAGCGCGTGAACCATGAGCCTCGCGATCCGCTTCGACGACATCCGCAAAGACTTCGGCCCGGTGCGCGTGCTGCACGGCGTGAGCTTCGAACTGGCGCCGGGGCGCATCTACGGTTTGCTCGGCGAGAACGGCGCGGGCAAATCGACGCTGATGAAAATCCTCGCCGGCTACGAAACCGCGACCTCGGGCACCTTGCTGGTCGACGGCCACGCGCAGCAGTTCGTCGGTTCGCGCGATGCCGAGGCGCAGGGCATCGTGCTGATCCACCAGGAGTTCAATCTCGCCGAACATCTGACGATCGCGCAGAACATGTATCTCGGCCACGAGAAGCGGCGCGGCTGGTTCGTCGACGACGCCGCGATGCGCGCCGAGGCCGCGCGTTATCTCGCGCAGGTCGGCCTCGACAAAGCGCCGGACACGAAGGTGCGCGAATTGATCGTCGCGGAAAAGCAGATGGTGGAGATCGCCAAGGCGCTGTCGCGCCGCGCGCGTCTGCTGATCATGGACGAGCCGACCGCCACGCTCACGCCATCGGAAACCGAGCGCCTCTTCACGCTGATGGCGAAGCTGAAGGCCGACGGCGTGACCATCGTCTACATCTCGCACAAGCTCGACGAAGTGGAGCGCATCACCGACGAAGTGATCGTGATGCGCGACGGCCGCTTCGTCGCGCGCAGCGAAACGGCGGGACTCGCGCGTCAGCAGATGGCGAACCTGATGGTCGGGCGCGAGCTGTCCGACATGTTCCCCGACAAGCTCACCGTTCCCGCCGACGCGCCGCTCGCGTTGAAAGTCGACGGGCTCGCCGTGCCGGACTGGGTC
This sequence comes from uncultured beta proteobacterium, assembly GCA_963800185.1. Classification (GTDB taxonomy): domain Bacteria; phylum Pseudomonadota; class Gammaproteobacteria; order Burkholderiales; family Burkholderiaceae; genus Paraburkholderia. The sequence continues at coordinate 296,765 of CAWCZW010000003.1, forward strand.
GACGACCTGAGCTTCGACGTGCGCGCGGGCGAAGTGCTCGGCTTCGCGGGGCTCGTCGGCGCGGGCCGCACCGAAGCGTTCGAAGCGATCATCGGCTTGCGCAAGCGCACGGCGGGCCGCATCGAAATAGCCGGCCGTCCGCGCCGATCTGAAAAGCCCGCGCGACGCGATGCGCCACGGTCTCACGTATCTGAGCGAAGACCGCAAAGGCAAGGGCCTGCACGTGAACCTGAGCCTGCAGGACAACGTCACGCTGATGACGCTCGAACGCTACGCGCATCCGCTGCTCGATCATGAAAGCGGGACGCGCGGCGCTGACCAAAGCCGTCAGCGAATTCGGCATTCGCACCGGCGATCTGTCGAGCCGCGCGCGCATGCTCTCGGGCGGCAATCAGCAGAAGCTCGCGCTCGCCAAGTTCCTGCAGCCCGATCCGAACGTGATCGTGCTCGACGAGCCGACTCGCGGCGTCGATGTCGGCGCGAAACGCGACATCTATTTCCTGATTCATCGTCTCGCCGCGCAGGGCCGCGCGGTGATCGTCATTTCATCCGAACTGATCGAGCTGATCGGCTTGTGCCATCGCGTCGCCGTGATGCGCGCGGGACGTCTGCAAGCCACGCTGACGCTCGATCATCTGACCGAAGAGGAGTTGATCGCCCATGCGACCGGCACCCACTGAAGCCGTGCAATCCGGCCGCGCGTTGCGCTTCGCGCATCGTCTGTATGCGCTCGGGCCGCTCGTCGGGCTGATCGTGCTGTGCATCGTCGGCACGCTGCTGAACCGCGATTTCGCGACCGTCGACAACATGATGAACGTGCTCACGCGCACGTCGTTCATCGGCATCATCGCGGTCGGCATGACCTTCGTGATCATCTCGGGCGGCATCGATCTGTCGGTCGGATCGATGGCCGCGCTGATCGCGGGCAGCATGATCTGGCTGATGAACGGGCTCGCGGCGGGTGTCGGCGGGCACACGCTTCGCGCCGCTCGCGATTCTGGCGATCGGCATCGTGTTCGCGCTCGTGCTCGGCGGTTTGTTCGGCTGCGCGCACGGCTTGCTGATCACCAAAGGACGCATCGAGCCGTTCATCGTCACGCTGGGCACGCTGGGCATCTTTCGCGCGGTGCTGACGTGGCTCGCGGACGGCGGCGCGCTGACGCTCGACAACTCGCTTGTCCGATCTCTACGGCCCGGTGTATTACGCGAGTCTGTTCGGCGTGCCGGTGCCGATCTGGGTGTTCCTGGTCGTCGCGGCGGGCGGCGCGCTGATCCTGAATCGCACCGCGTTCGGCCGGCACGTGCAGGCGATCGGCTCGAACGAACAGGTCGCGCGCTATGCGGCGATTCGCGTCGATACCGTGAAGATCGTCACCTATGTGCTGCTCGGTATGTGCGTGGGCGTCGCGACCGTGCTGTATGTGCCGCGCCTCGGCTCGGCCACGCCGACCACGGGCCTGCTCTGGGAACTCGAAGCGATCGCGTCGGTGGTGGTGGGCGGCACGGCGCTCAAGGGCGGCGAAGGGCGCGTGATCGGCACGGTGATCGGCGCGATTCTGCTGTCGGTGATCGCCAATATTCTGAATCTGACCAGCATCATCAGCGTGTATCTGAACGCGGCGGTGCAGGGCGTGGTGATTATTTTCGTCGCGTTCGTGCAGCGCGGGCGGCGATAGCTTCGAGTTGCAACGATGGCGATCAGCAGCAACGCACAGCGCAGCACAAGAGCATGTCCGCAAAATCGGGGCGCACGAAAGCCTCACAACTGGAGACACAACCATGAAGCAGGTCATTCGAGCGGTCGGCGCCGGCATGCTGGCGTTGGGGATACTGGGCGACGGCAGGCGTCGCGCGTGCCGATGACAAAGTCACGCTGGGCGTCGCGATTCCGACTGCCGACCACGGCTTCACGGGCGGCATCGTCTGGTGGGCGAACAAGGCGAAAACCGATCTGGAGAAAGCACATCCCGATCTGAAGGTGATCGTGAAAACCGCGGCCGGCGCGCCCGAACAGGCGAACCAGTTGCAGGATCTGGTGACGGTCAACAAGATCAACGCGCTGGTGATTTTCCCGTTCGAATCGGCGTCGCTCACGCAGCCGGTCGCGCAGGTGAAGAAGAAGGGCGTGTACGTGACGGTGGTCGATCGCGGCCTGACCGACACCAGCGCGCAGGATGCCTACGTGGCGGGCGACAACACCGCGTTCGGCAAGATTCCCGCCGAGTATCTCGCGAAGGAGCTGGGCGGCAAGGGCAACATCGTCGCGCTGCGCGGCATTCCGACCACGCTCGACAACGAACGCTGGACCGCCTTCACCGGCGTGATCAAGAACTATCCGGAGATGAAGATTCTCGACGCGAAATACGCGAACTGGAATCGCGACGACGCGTTCAAGGTCGATGCAGGATTACCTGACGCGCTTCAAGCACATCGACGCCGTCTGGGCCGCCGACGACGACATGGCGGTCGGCGTGATCAAGGCGATCGATCAGGCCAAGCGCACCGACATCAAGATCGTGTTCGGCGGCGCGGGCTCGAAGGGCATGGTGAAGAACGTGATGGACGGCGCGCCGATGATCAAGGCCGACGTGTCGTACTCGCCGAAATTCATCTACGACGCGATCAAGCTCACTGCCGAAGCGCGTCTGAAGGGCGACAAACTGCCGGCCACGACGATCATTCCGTCGGTGCTGATCACGAAGGAAAACGCGCAGCAGTTCTATTTCCCGGACTCGCCGTTCTGATCGTCCGACCATGAAGTATCCGGGTGCGCTCGCGGCGTTTGTGTCGCAGCGGTCGCTGCGGGCGCGCCATCGTTCGAGGAACCGTACGATGAAAACCATCAAGGGACCGGCGATTTTTCTCGCTCAGTTCATGGGCGACGAAGTGCCGTTCGACAACCTCGCGCATCTCGCGGGCTGGGCCGCGGGTCTCGGCTTCAAGGGGATCCAGGTGCCGTGCGATGCGCGCCTGATCGATCTCGAACAGGCGGCGGCAAGCCAGACGTATTGCGACGAGTTGCGCGAGACCGCCGATCGACGCGGGCGTGGCGATCACCGAGTTGTCGACGCATCTGCAAGGGCAACTGGTCGCCGTGCATCCGGCTTATGACACGTTGTTCGACGGCTTTGCCGCGCCGCACGTGCGCGGCAATCCGGCGGCGCGCACGCAGTGGGCCATCGAGCAGATGAAGCTGGCGGCGAAGGCGTCGCAGCGTCTTGGGCTCTGAACACGCACGTGTCGTTTTCCGGCGCGCTGGCGTGGCCGTATCTGTATCCGTGGCCGCAGCGTCCGGCGGGTCTGGTGGAAGCCGCATTCGAAGAACTCGCGCGCCGCTGGACCCCGATTCTCGATGCGTTCGACGAAGCGGGCGTCGACGTCTGCTACGAATTGCATCCGGGCGAAGATCTGCACGACGGCGTGACGTTCGAGCGTTTTCTCGATGCGGTGAAGCAACATCCGCGCGCCAACATCCTCTACGACCCGAGCCATTTCGTGTTGCAGCAACTCGACTACCTCGCGTTCATCGACATCTATCACGAGCGCATCAAGGCGTTCCATGTGAAGGATGCCGAGTTCCGTCCGAACGGCAAGCAAGGCGTGTATGGCGGCTATAGCGGCTGGGTCGAACGCGCGGGGCGCTTCCGATCGCTCGGCGACGGGCAGATCGATTTCGGCGCGATCTTCTCGAAGATGGCGCAATACGATTTTCCCGGCTGGGCGGTGCTCGAATGGGAATGCGCGTTGAAGCATCCGCACGACGGCGCGCGTGAAGGCGCGGAGTTCATCCGCCGGCACATCATTCGCGTGGCCGAGCATGCATTCGACGATTTCGCGGGCAGCGGCGTGGACGCCGCGCAGTTGAAACGCGTGCTGGGCATTTGACTGATCTGAGGATTGACGCGACCCAGCGGCCAGATCGAAAGGAGCGTGACGGCAATGCCAGATAGAAGGCTCAGGCTGGGGATGGTCGGCGGCGGGCAGGGCGCGTTTATCGGCGCCGTGCATCGGATCGCGGCGCGGCTCGACGATCGTTTCGAACTGGTGGCGGGCGCGTTGTCGTCCGATCCGCAGCGCGCGCAGGCGAGCGCCGATGAAGCCGGTATCGCGCGCAGCTATACGGACTGGCGCGAGATGGCGCGCGCCGAAGCCGCGCGCGACGACGGTATCGACGCGGTCGCGATCGTCACGCCGAATCATTTGCATGCGCCCGTGGCGACTGCGTTTCTCGAAGCGGGTATTCACGTGATATGCGACAAGCCACTGGCGATTTCGCTGGCGGAAGGCGAAGCGCTCGCGAAACTCGCTCGCGAGAAGAACCTGCTGTTCGCGCTGACGCATACGTATTCCGGCTATCCGCTGGTGCGTCACGCACGCGAGTTGATCGAACGCGGCGAGCTTGGCGAGATACGCGTGGTGCAGGTCGAATACGCGCAGGACTGGCTCGCGGAACCGATCGAAACGAGCGGCACGAACAAGCAGGCCGGCTGGCGCACGGACCCGGCGTCTGGCGGGGCCGGCGGGCTGTCTCGGCGACATCGGCACGCATGCGTATCACCTCGCCGCTTTCGTCACGGGGATGAAGCCGCAGACGCTGTCGGCGGAGTTGCACACGTTCGTGCCCGGACGCCGCATCGACGATCACGTGCAGGCGATGCTGCGCTATGCGAACGGCGCGCGCGGCATGTTGTGGGCGAGCCAGGTGGCGAGCGGCGCGGAGAATGCGCTGCGTCTGCGGGTGTATGGAACGAAGGCGGGTCTGAGCTTCGATCAGGAGAATCCGAACGAATTGTGGTTCACGCCGCTCGGCGGTGCGGCCGAGCGTCTGACGCGCGGGCGTGTGAAAAGCGCGATCGCCGCGCACGCGACGCGCGTGCCGCCGGGGCATCCCGAGGGTTATCTGGAAGCGTTCGCGCAGTTGTATAAGGATGCGGCGTTGCAGATCGAAGCGCTGAACGAGGGCCGCGCGTTGCCCGCCGAAAGCCGGTTGCTGACGACGGTGGACGACGGTGTGGACGGGTCTGCGCTTCATCGATGCCGTGCTGGCAAGCAGCGCGGCGAATGGGCAATGGCGGCAGATTGCTGCGCAGGCGTGAGCGGGTGGCGGCTCAACCGCCCTTGCTCTTCCTGATCTGCTCTTCGAACGCGATATCGAGCTTGCTCGCCTTACGCGGTTTCTGCGGACCGAACGCATCGACGAATTTGACGAAGTCGTCGAGTGTGAGCGGATCGGAGACTTTCTTGTCCGCGCCGCTCGATTTGTCGACCAGATAAAACAGACCGCCGGACAGACTGATCGCCGCGAACTGCGGATTGCCGCTACGCGTCTTCAGCCGTTCGACGGCGTGGATGGCTCGGGTGGTGCGCATGATGTGGGCGTGCGGTTCAGGTAAAGATTGCTACTTTAACAATTTCGCCGACGCCGCGCGTGACAACGGCAACATCATGTCGGCGGCGCCTCGCGAATAAAAGAGGCGCCGCGCCCGTCATCACTGACTCAGATAAACGAACTTCCCGTTCCTGATGATCCCCATCACGCTGGCTCGCTGATCCAGACCGACGTGATCCTTCGGGCTCGTATTGACCACGCCGTTCGGCACGACCAGTTCATGCGCGTGCTCCAGCTCGTCGCGCAACGCAACACGGAACGCCGGCGTTCCCGGCTGCGCGGTCTTCAACGCACGCGCCACCGCATCCTGCAATCGCGGATAAACGCCCGCTGCGTCGCCCGCGAACTGCGTCACGCTGCCCGCGCCGTACTTCGCCTCATACTCGTTGGCGAACGCAAGCGCCGCCTTCTTCGCCGGATGATCCGCCGGCAACGTGCGCGCGACGACAACCGGCTGGGTCGGGAACAGCGTGCCTTCCACGTCCTTGCCGCCGAGCTTGATGAACTCCGGCGTCGCGATGCCGTGCGTCTGATAAATCGGGCCCTTGATAGCCGCGCTCGATCAGCGTGCGCTGCGGCAGCACCGTCGGCGTGCCCGCGCCGGCGATCAGGATCGCGTCGGGCTTCGCGGCCATCAGCTTCAGAATCTGGCCGGTGACGCTCGCATCCGTGCGGTTATAGCGCTCGGTCGCCACCAGCTGGATGTGCCGCAGCGCCGCGAACTTGCTGAACTCGTTGAGCCAGCTTTCGCCGTAACCGTCCGCGAAACCGATGAAGCCGACCGTCTTCACGTTGTGGTTCGACATGTAGCGCGTCATCACGTCGGCCATCGCGCTGTCGGTCTGCGCCATCTTGTAGGCCCACACCTTCTTGCCTTCCTGCGGCTCCACGACGCTGGCCGAGCCGATCAGCGTGATCATCGGCGTCTGGCTTTCGGCGACGGGATCGAGCGCGGCCATCGCGGCCGGCGTGATGTTCGGGCCGACGATCACATCGACGTGATCTTCGTTGATCAGCTTGCGGATGTTGCGCACGGCCGCGCCCGGGTCGGACGCGTCGTCGAGGAAGATGTAGTCGGCTTTCTGGCCGGCGATCGTCGCCGGCCACATCAGCATCGCGTTCTTGCTGGTGATGCCGATCACGGCCGCCGGGCCGGTGCTCGACAGATCGATGCCGACTTTGAGGTCGGCATGTGCTGCGGTGGCGAGCAACAGCGCGCCGAGAGCGGCGCAGGCCGCGAAGTTTGTTCTTATGCGACTTCATCGAGAGGGTCTCCGTTGCGGGAAGCGCGGTGCTTAACTGCTGTCAAAGTTCGTAGGTTTCGTGTTCGCCCTTCAGCGCCTGTTCGATCAGCTTGCGGTTCATGCTCGGCGACAGCAGTTCGACGAGCGTATACACATAGCTGCGCAGATACGCGCCCTGTTTCAGCGCGACCCGCGTCACGTTGCTGCCGAACAGATGGCCGACCGGCATCGCGCGCAAATGACGGTCGCGCTCGGCGTTGAACGCGATATCCGCCATGATGCCGACGCCGAGGCCCAGTTCGACATAGGTCTTGATCACGTCGGCGTCGATCGCCTCCAGCACGATGTCCGGATGCAGCCCGCGCAGCGCGGAACGCCTCGTTGATCTTGGTGCGGCCGGCGAACGCGTTGTCGTACGTAATCAGCGGATATTGGGTCAGATCATCCAGCGACAAAAGTTTGCGGTCGAGCAGCGGATGATCCGGCTGCATGACGGCAACGTGGTGCCACTGGAAGCAGGGCAGCGACACCAGTTCCTTATAGTTGGCGATCGCTTCGGTGGCGATGGCGAGATCGGCCTGGTCGTGCATGCACCATCTCGGCGACCTGCGTCGGGCTGCCTTGCAGAATTGAAAGGTGAACTTTCGGAAAGCGCTTCTTGAATTCGGCGATGGCGGCCGGAAGTGAGTAGCGTGCCTGCGTGTGCGTGGCGGCAATCACCAGATTGCCCTGATCCTGCGCCGCGTAATCCTTACCGACCCGCTTGAGGCTCTCGACCTCCTGCAGGATTTTCTCGACCGATTGCAATATGATGCGTCCCGGCTCAGTCAGCGAGCGCACGCGCTTGCCGTGCCGGGTGAAGATTTCGACGCCCAGCTCGTCCTCGAGCTCGATGATCGCCTTGGAGACGCCCGGCTGGCTTGTAAACAGCGCTTTGGCCGCTTCGGTCAGGTTGAAATTCTGCCGCACAGCCTCGCGCACGAAGCGGAATTGGTGCAGGTTCATATATAACCTCTCCGCATATCAAAAGAATTTTTTAGTCGTTTGAAATATAAGGCGAGTTTATTACGATCTGTCCATCTTTTTCAATATGGATATCTGTATTTGTCATAAGCAAATGAGAGATGGGTCTAAACCCTCGTTTGCAGCAGCTGACAAACACGGATATTCAAGGCGCGGCGGAACCGGACCGCTCGCTGCGGTTACGCAAAAAATTGGGGTCCCCGAATGTACCAATACGATCAGTACGACCAGACCATCGTCGATGAACGGGTCGCGCAATACGCCGATCAGGTTCGCCGCCGCTTGTCGGGCGAATTGAGCGAAGAGGAGTTCCGTCCGCTGCGCCTGCAGAACGGCCTGTACATGCAGCGCCACGCGTACATGCACCGCATCGCGATTCCTTACGGCAATCTGCGCAGCGACCAGATGCGCGTGCTCGCGCAGATCGCGCGCGAACACGACCGCGGTTACGGCCACTTTTCGACGCGCTCGAACATCCAGTACAACTGGATCAAGCTCGAAGAAACGCCGGAAATCCTGCGCAAGCTCGCCGCCGTGCAGATGCACGGCATTCAGACCTCGGGCAATTGCATCCGCAACATCACCGCCGACCAGTTCGCCGGCGTGGCGCCGGACGAAGTGGTCGATCCGCGTCCGTGGGCGGAAATCCTGCGCCAATGGTCGACGTTCCACCCGGAATTCGCGTGGCTGCCGCGTAAGTTCAAGATCGCCGTGTCGGGTTCGAAAGAAGACCGCGCTGCCGTGCAGATTCACGACATGGGCGTGTATCTGAAGAAGAACGAGCAGGGCGAGCTGGTTGCCGACATTCTGGCCGGCGGCGGCATGGGCCGTACGCCGATCATCGGCGCGATCATCCGCAAAGATCTGCCCTGGCAACATCTGTTGACGTATTGCGAAGCCGTGCTGCGCGTGTACAACCGCTATGGCCGCCGCGACAACATGTACAAGGCGCGTATCAAGATTCTCGTGAAGGCGCTGAGCCCGGAGAAATTCTCGGCGCAGGTCGAAGAAGAATGGCAGCACCTGAAGGACGGTCCGGCGACGCTCACGCAAGCGGAAGTGGATCGCGTGGTCGCAGTACTTCCAGCCGCCCGTCTACGAAAAGCTGCCGGACACGGACGCTTCGTTCGAAAAGCATCTGCTGGAAAACCGTGCGTTCGCGCGCTGGGTCGAGCGTAACGTGCGTCCGCACAAGGTGTCGGGCTATTCGTCGGTGACGCTGTCGCTGAAGCCGACCACGATCGCCCCGGGCGACGCCACCGACACGCAAATGGAAGCCGTCGCCGATTGGGCCGACGAGTACTCGCTCGGCGAAATCCGCGTGTCGCACGAACAGAACCTGATTCTCGCGAACGTCAAGAAGCGCGACCTGTTCGCGCTGTGGGAAAAGGCCAAGGCGCAAGGTTTCGCGACGCCGAACATCGGCTTGCTGACCGACATCATCGCGTGCCCGGGCGGCGATTTCTGCTCGCTCGCGAATGCGAAGTCGATCCCGATCGCACTCGCGATTCAGGAGCGTTTCAACGATCTCGACTACGTGTACGACCTCGGCGACGTGTCGCTGAACATCTCGGGCTGTATCAACGCTTGCGGTCACCATCACATCGGCAACATCGGCATTCTGGGCGTCGATAAGGACGGCTCGGAGTGGTATCAGGTGACGCTCGGCGGCGAGCAGGGCTCGGGCGCGACTGGCGCGCATCTCGGCCGCGTGATCGGCCCGTCGTTCTCGGCGGAAGAAATGCCGGACGTGATGAGCAAGGTGATCGATACGTTCGTCGAAAACCGCCACGAAGGCGAGCGCTTCATCGAAACGTACAACCGCATCGGCATGGCCCCGTTCAAGGAACGTGTGTACGCCTCGCGTCAACCGGCTCACGCGTAACCGCGAAAAGGATACTGAACAGATGGCTTCTATCATCAAGAATCGCGCGATCGTCAACGATGACTGGACGGTCGTGCGCGCCGGCCGAAGACGGCACGCTGCCCGCAGTGAACGACTTGCCCGCAGGCAAGGTGCTGGTGCCGCTCGCGTTGTGGCAGGCCGAACGCGACGCGCTCGCCGCGTCGCGCAGCGCCGCTGAAATCGGCGTGTGGCTCGCGCCGGATAGCGAACCGGCGGACATCGTCGCCGACTTCGACAAGATCGCGCTGATCGGCGTGGACTTCCCGGTGTTCCGCGACGGCCGTGGCTACAGCATTGGCCGCCTGCTGCGCGAGCGTTATGGCTACAAGGGCGAACTGCGCGCGATCGGCGACGTGCTGCGCGATCAGATGCACGTTCATGTTCCGTTGCGGTTTCGACGCGTACGCATTGCGCGCGGACAAAGACTTCGACGACGCGCTGAAGGCGTTCGACGAATTCAGCTTCAACTATCAGGGCGCGGTGGATAACCCGTCGCCGCTGTTCCGCCGCCGTGAAGCGGGCGAACTCGGCAAGGCTTCGGCATGAGCGACGTTCAATCGCTCACGCCGGAACTCGCTGCGAAAGTCGAGCGCCTCGATGCGCTGCTCGACTCGATCGCCGCGCGTCACGCGAACGTGAAGCTCGCCAGCAGCCTCGCAGCGGAAGACATGCTGCTCACGCACGCGATCCTGTCGCGTGGCGTGAAGATCGGCATCTTCTCGCTGAACACGGGCCGTCTGCATGCGGAAACGCTGGGCATGCTCGATCGCGTGAAAGAGCGTTACGGCTACGAGATCGAGCAGTTTCATCCGCAAGCCGCCGCGGTCGACGAATACGTCGGCTCGCACGGTCTGAACGCGTTTTACGAAAGCGTCGATCTGCGCAAGCGTTGCTGCGAGATCCGCAAGGTCGAGCCGCTGAACCGCGCGCTGTCGGATGTCAGCGCATGGGTGACGGGCCAGCGCCGCGAGCAGTCGGTGACGCGTGCCGAACTGCACGCGGAAGAGCACGACGCCGCGCGCAATATCGCCAAGTTCAATCCGCTGACGGACTGGACCGAAGCCGAAGTGTGGGATTACCTGAAAGCGTTCGACGTGCCGGTCAATCCGCTGCATGCACGCGGTTATCCGAGCATTGGCTGCGAGCCGTGTACGCGCGCCATTCGTCCCGGTGAAGATAGCCGGGCAGGGCGCTGGTGGTGGGAGTCGCGCGATACGAAGGAATGCGGACTGCACATCACGACGATTACGCCGATCGCGGTCGAGCAGCAGCGAAAACGCCTCGGCTCTGAAGTTTCAGCGAATTGAGCCCTTGGCTTTCGCAGCAAACGCCGCAAGTACAGATACCGATTTGAATACTTCCGCTCCGGCGACAACCGCTCGCCGAGCGAATCAACGAAGGACCCAGATATGAGCACCACGCTCGATTCCACTGTCAACGCTCCGCTTGCCAACACGGCAAACCGGATGGATCACCTCGATTGGCTCGAAGCCGAGTCGATTCACATCCTGCGCGAACTGGTCGCCGAATGCAGCAAGCCCGCGCTGCTGTTTTCGGGCGGCAAGGATTCGGTCGTGGTGCTGCATCTCGCGCTGAAGGCGTTCGGCATCGGCGCGAATCGCAAGACCGTGCTGCCGTTCCCGCTCGTGCATATCGACACCGGCCACAACTACGACGAAGTGATCGACTTCCGCGATCGTCGCGCGAAAGAGATCGGCGCTGAACTGGTGGTGGGTCACGTCGAAGATTCGATCAAGCGCGGCACCGTGCGTCTGCGTCGCGAAACGGATTCGCGCAACGCCGCGCAAGCGGTGACGCTGCTCGAAACCATCGAACAGTATGGCTACACCGCGCTGATCGGCGGCGCGCGCCGCGACGAAGAAAAGGCCCGTGCGAAAGAACGGATCTTCTCGTTCCGCGACGAATTCGGCCAATGGGATCCGAAGGCGCAGCGCCCGGAACTGTGGAGCCTGTACAACGCGCGTCTGCATAACGGCGAACACCTGCGCGTGTTCCCGATTTCGAACTGGACCGAACTCGACGTGTGGCAGTACATCGCTCGCGAAAAGCTCGAACTGCCGTCGATCTATTACGCGCATCAACGCGAGATCGTGCGCCGTAACGGCCTGCTCGTGCCGGTCACGCCGCTCACGCCGATGCGTGAAGGCGAGGTCAGCGAAAACGCGCTGGTGCGTTTCCGTACCGTTGGCGACATCAGCTGCACGTGCCCGGTGGAAAGCGATGCGGACAATCTCGAGAAGATCATCGCCGAAACGGCCGTGACCGAGATCACGGAACGCGGCGCGACGCGGATGGACGACCAGGTCTCCGAAGCCGCGATGGAACAGCGTAAGAAGCAAGGTTATTTCTAAGCATGACACGCTGACACTGGGAAAGAGGAAAATCATGAGCAGTATTCATCAACCAGAAGACCTCGGCGTGCTGCGTTTTATCACTGCGGGTAGCGTCGACGATGGCAAGAGCACGTTGATCGGCCGCCTGCTGTACGACAGCAAGGCCGTGTTGAGCGATCAGCTGTCGGCGCTGTCGCGCGCAAAGAACAAGCGCACCGTCGGCGACGAAATCGATCTGTCGCTGCTGACCGACGGCCTCGAAGCCGAACGCGAGCAGGGCATCACGATCGACGTCGCGTACCGCTATTTCGCCACGGCCAAGCGCAAGTTCATCATCGCCGATACGCCGGGCCACGAGCAGTACACGCGCAACATGGTGACGGGCGCATCGACCGCGCACGCCGCGATCATTCTCGTCGACGCCACGCGCGTGACGTTCGTCGACGGCGTCGCGCAACTGTTGCCGCAAACCAAGCGTCATAGCGCGATCGTCAAGCTGCTCGGGTTGCAGCACGCGATCGTCGCGATCAACAAGATGGATCTGGTCGACTACAGCGAGCACGCGCTTCAACGAGATTCGCGATGCGTATGTCGAACTCGCGCGTCAGCTCGGTCTGAAGGATGTGCGCTTCGTGCCGGTGTCGGCGCTGAAGGGCGACAACATCGTGACCGCGAGCGAAAGCATGCCGTGGTACGCGGGCGAGCCGCTGCTGGACCTGCTCGAAGCACTGCCGGTGGAGATTCCGACGGGCCAGGCGCTGCGTTTCCCGGTGCAATGGGTCGCGCGTCAGGACGGCAGCCAGGCCGACGATTTCCGCGGCTACATGGGCCGTATCGAAGCCGGCGAAGTGAAGCTCGGCGACACGATCGTCGTGCTGCCGGCTAACCGTGAAGCAACCGTCGCCGAGATCATCGCGCCGGTGGTGGGCGGTACGGCTGCGGTGGATCGCGCGTTCGCCGGTCAAACCGTGACGATCCGTCTCGCGGAAGATGTCGACGTGTCGCGCGGCGACACTTTCGTGCTGCGTGAAGCCGCACCGGAACCGGCGAAGAAGCTCGAAGCCGATCTGTGCTGGTTCGACGACACGCCGCTGTCGACGCAACGCAAGTATCTGTTGAAGCAGACCACCAACACGGTGTTCGCGCGCATCGGTGCGATCAAGGAAGTGCTCGACGTGCATACGTTGTCGCAGGCGACCGATCGCAAGGAACTGGCGATGAACGACATCGGCCGCGTGGCGCTGACGTTGCAGAAGCCGCTGGTGTGCGACGTGTACGACTCGCATCAGGGCACGGGCGCATTCGTGCTGATCGACGAAGCGACGCACCACACCGTCGCGGCCGGGATGATCCGGGCGTTTTCGGCGTAAGCGGGCGAGGGGCGCATGGCGACGCACAACTGCGTGGCTTCGCGCTCCAACGAACAGGTTGATGCAAATGGGTAAGGTTTATCTGATCGGCGCGGGGCCGGGTGCTGCGGACCTGATTACGGTGCGCGGCGCGCGGCTGCTGGGCACCGCCGATGTGGTATTGCACGACGCGCTGGTCGAGCCGGCCATGCTCGATTACGCGCCTGCGCACGCGCGGCGGATTGCGGTGGGCAAGCGCTGCGGGCAATTGTCGACGGCGCAGCAGTTCATCAACAAGCAGATCGTCGATGCCGCTTTGGAGCACGATGTCGTGGTGCGTCTGAAGGGCGGCGATCCGATGCTGTTCGGTCGCGCCGACGAAGAAATGCGCGCGCTGGAAGCGGCGGGTATCGAGTATGAGGTGGTGCCCGGGATTACTGCGGCGCTCGCGAGTGCGGCGTCGTTAAAGCGCTCGTTGACGCTGCGCGGCGTGTCGCGCAGTGTCGCGCTGGCCACGTTCAGCCGTGCGCCGGGGTCCGATGAGATTCGCGAGCAGGTGAACGCGGATTCGCTCGTGTTTTACATGGGCCGCGATAGTGGCGTCGAGATTGCGCAGCAGTTGATCGATGCAGGCAAGCCTGTTTCCACGCCGGTGGCGATTGTCGAGGCTTGCAGCACCGAGCGCGAGCGCACGCTGACGCTGACGCTTGAGGAACTTGCTGCGGGTGAAGCGCAAGGTGGGTCGATGCATCGCAGCCTAGCTTGCTGATGATCGGCGAGGCGTTTGCGGAGCGGCACGCAAGTACTATTCGCGACGCGGCTGGCATGCTGGTGGCGGCTTAAGGTTTTTGCTTTTCGGTTTGACTCTTCTCGCTGTGTCTCCACAGCGGTTTTCGTCTCCCCCAGACCCCGTCAAAGCGCGGCCGCAACGACGAAAAATGATCGGTTTAAGCGGACGGCGGCACGGCAGGCGTCGCAGCAAAAGGGCAAAAAATCAAACCTGCCGAAGGCAATACAGGGCGACGGCGTCGAGCACGGCGTCGTCCTCGCCCACCGCAACCGCACACCGAATGTCGACGGAAGGAAACGCTTCACGACAGCGTTCGATAATCAGCGGCAAATCCTTCCTGATATGCCCGCCCTGCCCGAAGAACACCGGCACAACGGTAATCACATCGCAGCCGCCGGCAGCAAGATTGCCCACGGCGGAAGGCAAGTCCGGCTCCATCAACTCGAGAAAAGCCAGCGCGACGGGCGCGGTGTCGCCACTGCGGCGGCTCAACGTGGTGCGCGCAGCCGATGGGATGCTGGTCGCCGCCTGAGCCGACCACGCCCGCGCGGCGCCACGCGATTAACCCCACAATCACCCCCGCAACTCCCCCGGCCCTTTCCCCGTCCAGCGCTTCAATGCGCGCCGGAAATTCGCCGGGTCGCTGAAACCAAGCAGCATCGCGATGTCGTCGGTGCTCATCTTCGTGGTTTTCAGATATTCAACCGCAAGCGAGCAGCGCACGTCGTCGACGATCGCGACGAACGACGTGCCTTCGCTCTCCAGCCGCCGCCGCAACGTGCGGCTCGTCATCTTCAACGCTTGTGCGGCTTCTTCCATGCCCGGAAATTCGCCGGGCTTGCGCATCAGCATCTGATACACCTCCCCCGATACACCGACGGAAGTCTTCGCCTGCCCGATCAACCGGTCGCAGGTTTCCTGCAATAGCGTAGCGGTGAGCCGGTGCGCGAGTTGCGGCTTCTGTTCGAGAATGCTGCTGTCGTAGTGAAGCTCGCATTGCGGCTGATCGAAATAGCACGGGCAACCGAGGTACTCGCTATAGATGTCTGCGTGCGCGGGCGCCGGATACGAAAAGCACGCTTGGGTTGGCGGACAGCTTCGGCCCGCCACGTCCTGAAGATGCGTGACGTGCTGCATGAACTGCTGTTCGAGCAGGAACTGGCGCAACTCGGTCGACGGACTGGAGATGAACGCGTCCGGAAAGGTCCAGATGCCTTCGTCCGGATATTCGGTCCATTCGATCGTCAGCGTGGGCGTTGCGAGCTGGTGATACTTCACGCCCAGCCGGAAGTAATCGCGCAGCGACAGGCACGACATCAGCGCATAGCCGTACATCCCGTACGCGGACAGATGCAGCCGCGAGCCGGTGATGAACGGCGTGGCCGGACTGCACGACAGCAGGATCGCGTTGCGGCAGATGGCCATGTATTGCCGTACCGAAGTCAGCGCAGCCGCATCGTAAATCCGCCCAGCCTCCACACCGCTGCCTTTCAGGCAATCTTCGGGCGCAATGCCCTGTTCGCCGAGCACTTCGACCAGCGCGGCGATCTTGTACGGCGCGTAAATACGCTCGTTCTGCAACGGCAACTTCGACGGCATCGCTTCACCTCAGATTGTCCCGGAACAACATCCGCATGTCCGAAAATGACCTTACGAGGCGGATCGTATCCCACTACCATCGGTATCACCATAAGAAATTCGCCGGCAGTCCATTCATGGATCGCCGCCGATAAGGAGACACCCTTGCTGAACCGCAAAGTCATTATTTCCTGCGCAGTGACCGGCGCGACGCACACGCCGTCGATGTCCGAATACCTTCCGCTCACGCCGGCGCAGATCGCCGCCCAGTCGATCGAAGCGGCTGAAGCCGGCGCCGCGATCCTGCACCTGCACGCGCGCAATCCCGCGACGGCAAACCGACGCCTCGCCCGACGTGTTCCGCCAGTTCGTGCCCGCGATCGTCGAGGCCACTGATGCGGTCATCAACATCACGACCGGCGGCAGCACGCGCATGACGCTCGCCGACCGGCTCGCCTACCCGCGGCTCGCGAAGCCGGAAATGTGTTCGCTGAACATGGGCTCGATGAACTTCTCGATCCACCGATCGCCGCGCGCATGCCGTCGTGGCGCTATGACTGGGAGAAGGACTACATCGAAGGGATGGAAGACACGATCTTCCGCAATACCTTCAAGGACATCAAAAGCATCCTGCTCGAACTGGGCGAAAGGCGGCACGCGCTTCGAGTTCGAATGCTACGACGTCGGGCACCTGTACAACCTCGCGCATTTCGTCGACCAGGGCTTGATCAAGCCGCCGTTCTTCATTCAATCGGTGTTCGGCATTCTCGGCGGACTCGGCGCGGACCCGGAGAACATGACGGTGATGCGTTCCACCGCCGACCGGTTGTTTGGCCGCGAAAACTACCAGTTGCTCGATTCTCGGCGCGGGCCGTCATCAGATGGCGTTCGTGACGATGGGCGCGATCATGGGCGGCAACGTGCGCGTCGGTCTCGAAGACAGCGTGTATCTGTCCAAAGGCGTGAAGGCGGAAAGCAACGCACAGCAGGTGCGCAAGATTCGCCGCATTCTCGAAGAGCTGTCGTTCGAGATCGCGACACCGGCCGAAGCGCGACAGATGCTCGGCCTCAAAGGCGCGGACAAGGTCAGCTTCTGAGCCGAATCCGCTGAACTCGCCGGCCCGGCTGAACCTCGCTGACCCGGACAAGCCGGTAAAACCCAACCTATAAAAACAACAACACGCCTTCTTAGGTGGAGACATCATGACAACCCAGAGCGCCGGCCACGCCGGCAACGCGCTGCATCGCATCGCGACTCATAAGGCGATGCTGAGACTGATCCCGCTGATGTGCGCGATCTATTTCATGTCGTACCTCGACCGCACCAACGTGTCGCTCGCGAAGGCGCGGCTCGCCGCCGATCTCGGCATCAGCGCGGCCGCCTATGGTCTCGGCGCGGGCATCTTCTTCATCGGCTATGCGCTGCTCGAGGTGCCGAGCAATCTGGTCGCGCACCGGGTCGGGCCGCGTCGCTGGATCGCGCGGATCGCGGTCACGTGGGGCGCGCTATCCGTGTCGATGATGTTCGTGCAGGGCGAGTGGTCGTTCTATACGATCCGCGTGCTGCTCGGCATCGCCGAAGCGGGTCTTTTCCCGGCGCTGATGTACATGGTGACGATGTGGTTCGCGCCGCAGGATCGCTCGGTGGCGGTGGGCTGGATCTACACCGCGCCCGCACTGGCACTGGTGATCGGCAACCCGCTGGGCGGTGCATTCATGCAGATGGATGGCTTCGGCGGCCTGCATGGCTGGCAGTGGCTGTTCCTGCTCGAAGGCTTGCCGACCATCTTGGTGGGCGTGTTTCTGTGGTTCAAACTGCCGGAAAAGCCGTCCGACGCACGCTGGCTGTCCGTTGACGAAGCGCGTGCGCTCGAAGCGCGCGCCGTGCCGGATGCCGTGCATCCCGAGCATGTTCTCGCAGGACTGGGTCGCCGCGTTGAAGCGGCCGGCCACCGTGCTGATCGGCTTGATCTATTTTCTGAACCAGGTCGCGTTTGTCGGGCTCGTTTTCTTTACCCCAGCGATGATCCAGCAGATGCACGTGCAGTCGCCGCTGATGATCGGCGTGCTGTCGAGCAGTGTCGGGATCGGCTTTCTGCTCGGCGTGCTGGTGCTGCCGCGCATTCATCGCCGGGTCACGAACGATTGTCTGTATCTCGGCGTGTTGACCGCAGGGCTGGTGGTCAGCGCAATCCTGTTCATCTCGACGAGCGTGCTGTCGATGCAACTGCTGCTGTTCGTCGCGACCGCGTTCTTCGCGGGTGGCGTGCTGCCGCTCTACTGGGCAATCGCGATGAAACGGCTGCACGGCATCCAGGCTGCAGCGGGACTGGCGTTCATCAATACGCTCGGCCTGATCGGCGGATTCGTCGGGCCGTATCTGTTCGGCCTCGCGGAAAGCGCGTCGGGTCATAGCGCGTCCGGGTTGTCGGTGGTGGTCGGCGCGTCGATCCTCGGCCTGATCCTGGTACCTCTGCTCGCGAAGGCGATTCAGTCAGAGGGGCGCGCGGCGAGTCTCGCCGAACCGCTGTTGAACATCGAGCCATAATTGCAGCGCCATCCGGGCGCTTCCGACTACGGGAACAAACAATGAGATTGAATGGAAAGGTCGCCATCGTGACGGGTGCGGGGCAGGGCATCGGCGCTGCGACCGCACTCAAATTCGCGAAAGAAGGCGCGCGCGTCGCAGTGTGCGACATGAATCACGACGCGGTGTCCCAGCTCGTGGCCGCATGCCACGCGGCAGGTGCGGAAGCGCTCGGCTTCACGCTCGACGTGACGAATCGCGCGGCAGTCGACGACATGATCGCCGACGTGCGCGAACGCTTCCGGCAGATCGACGTGCTGGTGAACAACGCCGGCATCACGCGCGACGCACGTCTGCAAAAAATGACGCTCCAGCAATTCGACGACGTGATCGACGTGAACCTGCGCGGCGTGTTCCACGCGGCGCAGGCGGTCGTCGACACGATGATCGCGCAAGGCTCGGGCGTGATCCTGAATGCGAGCTCCGTGGTCGGCCTCTACGGCAACTACGGGCAGACCAACTACGCGGCGGCGAAGTTCGGCGTGATCGGCTTTACCAAGACCTGGAGTCGCGAGCTGGGACCGAAGGGGATTCGCGTCAATGCGATTGCGCCAGGCTTCATCGACACGCCGATCTCGCAACCGTGCCGCAGGAAGTGCTCGCGAAAATGCGCGAGCAGGTGCCGCTGCGCCGGCTCGGCACGCCCGAGGAAATCGCCAATATCTACGCCTTTCTCGCGAGCGACGAAGCGAGCTATATCAACGGCGCCGTGATCGAAGCATCCGGCGGGATGACGCTTTAAACATTCGAGGACCTGCATGAAAACCATCGACCTTCTCAGACCCACTCCCGGACTGCGCGTGCTGATTTCAGGCGCGGCGGCGGGCATCGGCGCGGCGATCGCGCAGGCGTTTCTGGATGTCGGCGCGAACGTCTATATCTGCGACGTCGATCCCGCGGCAATCGACCGCGCGAAAACCGCGCATCCGCAACTGCACGTCGGCGTCGCGGACGTGTCGGACATCGCGCAGGTGGATCGCATCATCGACGACGCACGCGCGAAGCTCGGCGGCCTCGATCTGCTGATCAACAACGCGGGCATTGCCGGGCCGACCGGCGCGGTCGAGGACCTCGACCCGGCGCAGTGGGAACGTACCATTGCGACGAACCTGAACAGCCAGTTCTATTTCCTGCGCAAGGCCGTGCCGCTGCTGAAGGAGACCTCGGCCAACCCGGGCATCATCGCGATGGCGTCGGTCGCAGGGCGCCTCGGCTACGCGTTCCGCACGCCGTACGCGGCGAGCAAATGGGCGATTGTCGGGATGGTCAAATCGCTGGCGATCGAACTGGGGCCGAACAATGTCCGCGTGAATGCGATCTTGCCGGGCGTCGTGGAAGGTGAACGGATGGACCGCGTTATTTCCGCTCGCGCCGAGTCGCTCGGTATCGGTTTTGATCAGATGAAGGGCGAGTATCTGGAGAAAATCTCGCTGCGACGGATGGTGACCGTGCACGACGTCGCGGCGATGGCGCTGTTCCTCGCTTCACCGGCGGGGCAGAACATCTCGGGCCAGGCGATCAGCGTCGACGGGAATGTCGAATATCTTTGAGCGGTGAAAGTCGGCCGTTGCGGCGCGAGTGTCCAGAGGGTAGCGGGCGCTTTTCGCCAGCAGCGGTTGGCCCGCGTTATTTCGCTTGGCGCAGGCAATACTGCGCGACAGCGTCGAGAACCGCTTCATCTTCGCCGACCGCCACAGCGCACTCGAATCTGCGACAGAAGGATGCAACTCGCGGCAGCGCTCGATCAATTCAGCGGCAGATCCTTCCTGATATGCCCACCTTGCCCAAAGAACACGGGCACGACGGTAATCGACATCGCACCCGTTCGGCGACGAGATTGACCGACCGCGCGTAGGCAAATCCGGCTCCATCAACTCGAGAAAAGCCAACGCGACCGGGCCGCGGCATCGCCGCTGACGAGCGCACGCCCGCAGCTTCTCAGCGAGCCTCTCAAACGGCTCGCGCCAGCGCACATCCCGTGCGCCATGGCCAAACAGAACAAGCCCATGCGTAGCCATCGAATCAGCTCCTAATGGCGATCAACCCACTTCAACCCGACCAGCCCGAGCACCAGATAAACCAGCCCAGGCGTCGCCGCAGTCAAAGGCGCCGGCCACGTATTCAGCGTGCCGATATGCGAGAACAGCGTATTGAACAGCTGGAAACTCATCCCCAGCATGATGCCGCCGAACACCTTGACGCCCACCACGCCGGCCCGCGTATGCAGATACGCGAACGGCAGCGACAGCACCAGCATCACGAACACCGCAAACGGATACAGCAGTTTGCGCCACAACGCGATTTCATAGCGCTGCGTGTCCTGATGATTCTCGGTCAAATGCTGGATGTAGCGGAACAGGTTGAACATCGACATCCGGTCCGGCGACACCAGCAGCACCGACAGAATCTGCGGCGTCAGTTCCGAGCGCAGCGAATACTCGGGCAACGACACCTGTTTCGCGCGATACACCGGATTCAGCGCATCGGCCGGCGTGCCCGGAGGAGGGGGCACGTCGATCAGTTGCGTGTCGGTCACGTCGGTCAGTTGCCAGTGGCCCGGCGGCTGATACTTGCCGCTCTTCGCGATCCGCACATTCGACAGACGGAACTTCGAATCGAACTCGTAAATCCGCACATTGCTGATCGTCGCGTCCGGCTTCAATTCGCCGACGTTCACGAAGCGCGTGACCTGCTCGCCGTCCGCGCGCGCGGTGAGCGTGTCTTTCACCCACACGCCCGACTGGAAGTTGCTCGACACCGACGAGCCCAACGCCTCGAGCCGCACGCGCTCCGACAACTGATCCGTGTACGGACCGACCACTTCGCCGATCAGATAGGTGAGGAACACCAGCGGAATGCCGATCTTCAGCAGCGAGCGCAGCGCCTGATTCGTCGCGAGACCCGACACGCGGAAAATCGTGTACTCGGAATTCGCCGCCATCTGCGCGAACACATAGATCGCGCTGATCAACGCGGCGACCGGAATGATTTCGTAGAAGCGCGACGGCGTTTGCAACGCGACCCGCAGCACCGCGTACTGGAACTTGTAGTTGCCGTGACCGACCGAATTCAGTTCGTTGATCAGGTCGAAGAAGAAGAACAGACCCGAAAACGCAAACAGAATGAAGATGAACGTGAGGTAGATCTGACGCGCGAAATACCTTTCATAGATGCGCATCGGTCAGGCTCCCTGCGAACGGCTGAACATGGCCCGCGTGAAGAGCGGCCGGTTGCGCACGCGCAGCCAGAAAATGAACGCGACGATCGCCGCGACGATGACGTGCAGGCTCACGAGCCCGACGCCGAACGACATCTTGCCCTGCTCGATCCACGACTGCACCACGTTCAGCAGATTCGAATACGTCAGATAGATCAGCACGGCCATCACCAGATTGATGGTGCGGCTGCGCCGCGGGTTCTGATGCGCGAGCGGAATGGCCAGCAGCATCAGGTTGATCGCGATCAGCGGCAGACCCGCGCGCCATGCGAATTCGGCGAGGTTGTCGTTAGTCGGGTTGCGCAGCAGCGCGAGCGTGGGCGTGCCCGTGGTGGTCGGCGTATTGACGACCGGCTGGCTCTGGATCTTCACGCCGTAGCGCTCGAACTCCATGATCCGGAAGTCGGGATGGCCCGGCTCGCCGTCATAGCGCCGGCCGTTTTCCAGCACGACGAAGCGGTCGCCGTTCTTGTGCGTTTCGGTATGGCCGTTCTTCGACACCACCACGTTGACCTTGCCGTTTTCGGTGCTGGTCACGAACACGTTCTCGACGTGCCCCTGGTCGGGCGACATCTTCTCGATGAAGAACACCCGGTGGCTGGTGGCCGACTCGCGGAACTGGCCCGGCGCGAGCAGCGAGACCTCGTCGCGCTGCTGGAAGCGCGCGCGGATCAGCTTGCTCTGCTGGTTCGACCACGGCCAGCCGACGAACACGAAGAACAGATGAGGATGATGATCGGCGTGGCAAAAATACCGATCGGCTTGATGAATTGCGTCAGACTGACGCCCGACGACGAGCCAGACGACCATCTCGGAGTCTTTGTACCAGCGCGTCAGGACGAACAGGATCGACACGAACAGGGTCGCGACGAGCATGATCGCCAGATAGCCGATCACGGTCAGGCCGATCAGGACCAGCACGTCGCGCGGGTCGATCTCGCCCGAGGCCGCGAAGCCGACGATGCGGATCATCATCGTCGTCAGCACGAGCGTGAGGAGAACCATGAACACGGCACCAGCCGTATACGCGAGTTCGCGCTGGAGGGAGCGTTCGAAGATCATTATTGATGACGAGAGGGGGCGCTCTCAGTGACGCGCGGGTTGCTTCCCGTCACGTCTCCGGTGCAGCCGCCGCGGGAAAAATAGCGGATAATTGCGGCTTTCATCCTAAGCCCAGATTTTATCCGAGGACAAGCGCGATGGACTTTAGCATAAAAGCCTGTGATTGGACCAAAGGCTCGTCAAACGGTTTCCTGACCGGGAAATCGGATTGCATCGTAATCGGTGTGTTCGAGTCGCAAACGCTCTCGGGCGCAGCGCTTGAGATCGACGAGGCCACCAATGGCCTGCTGACCCGCATCATCAAGGCCGGCGACATGGACGGCAAGGCCGGCACCACGCTGTTCCTGCACGAAGTCTCGGGCATCGGCGCTTCGCGCGTGCTGCTGGTCGGCCTCGGCAAGCAGGACGCTTTCAGCCAGAAAGCCTACGGCGACGCCGTGCGGGCCGCCTGGCGCGCGCTGCTGGCCACCAAGATCGTCCAGGTCACCTTCACGCTGGCGCAACTGCCGGTGCTGGAACGCTCGGCCGACTGGGGCGTGCGTGCCGCGATCCTCGCGCTGCGCGAGCTGACCTACAAGTTCACGCAGATGAAGAGCAAGCCGGACAACTCGACGCGCGCGTTGAAGCGCATCGTCTTCAGCGTCAATACCGGCGACGAGAAGGCCGCCAAGCTGGCCGCGAAGCAGGGCGCCGCGCTCGCCAACGGCATGGACCTGACGCGCGACCTCGGCAATCTGCCGAGCAACGTCTGCACGCCGACTTACCTCGCCAACACCGCGAAGAAGCTCGCCAAAGACTGGAAGCTGAAGGTCGAAGTGCTCGGCGAAAAGCAATGCGAAGCGCTGAAGATGGGCTCGTTCCTGTCGGTCACGGCGGGCTCGGTCGAGCCGGCGCAGTTCATCGTGCTGCAGTACCAGGGCGGCGCCGCGAAAGCCGCGCCGGTGGTGCTGGTCGGCAAGGGCGTCACGTTCGACACCGGCGGCATCTCGCTGAAGCCGGGCGAAGGCATGGACGAGATGAAGTACGACATGTGCGGCGCCGGTTCGGTGCTGGGCACGTTGCGCGCCGTCGCCGAAATGGGCCTGAAGATCAACGTGGTCGGCATCATTCCGGCGGTCGAGAACATGCCGTCGGCCACGGCCACCAAGCCGGGCGACATCGTCACCAGCATGAAGGGTCTGACGATCGAAGTGCTGAACACGGACGCCGAAGGCCGCCTGATCCTGTGCGACGCGCTCACCTACGCCGAGCGCTTCAAGCCGGCGGCGGTGATCGACATCGCCACGCTCACGGGCGCGTGCATCATCGCGCTGGGTCATCACAACAGCGGCCTGTTCTCGAAAGACGACGCGCTGGCGGGCGAGTTGCTCGACGCGTCGCGTGAAGCTTCCGACCCGGCCTGGCGTCTGCCGCTCGACGACGAGTATCAGGACCAGCTCAAGTCGAATTTCGCCGACCTCGCGAACATCGGCGGCCGTCCGGCGGGCAGCGTGACGGCGGCGTGCTTCCTGTCGCGCTTCACCGAAGCGTATCCGTGGGCGCATCTGGACATCGCCGGCACCGCGTGGAAGAGCGGCGCGGCGAAGGGCGCCACCGGCCGTCCGGTGCCGTTGCTCGCGCAGTTCTTGATCGACAGGGCCGCTGACGGTCGCGCTGCGGACGGCCGCCCCGCACAATGACGCATTGCAGTAAGCCTGCGGGCGCCGTGCAACAGCAGTCACGCAGCACTGCAGCGTGGGGAGTCCGCCGATGACGAGAATCGATTTTCACTCGAACGTCGGCGATTCGCTGCTGTATGCGTGCCGTCTGATCCGCAAGGCGTATCTGGCGGGCCAGCCGACCATCGTGCTGGCCGAGCCCGAGCGCCTGCGGGTGTTCGACGAACAGTTGTGGACCTTCTCTCCGCTCGACTTCGTCCCGCATTGCATGGCGGGCACGCCGCTCGCCGCACAAACTCCCATCGTGCTGACCACGAATCTCGATGACGTGCCGCATCATCAGGTGCTGCTCAATCTCGGCGCAACGGTGCCGGCGCAGTTCGCGCGCTTCGAAAGATTGCTGGAAGTGGTCGGTAACGCACACGACGAACTCGTTGCGGGCCGCGAGCGGTATCGTTTCTATCGCGATCGCGGCTATGCTTTGAACAACTACAAGCAAGGCAGCTAGGTTGTCATGGCGCCAGTGCGGGGAGTTCGTGGCGCCTCGCGCCGCGAATCCGGCGTAATGGGCGAGCTGCTTCGGCATCGACTCAAACACGGAGGAGAGCCACGTGTCCGATCCCAACGACAATTCGATTCCGGTTCTGCACGAGATTCTCGTGCCTGGACCCACGCACGTTCGCCGTCGGCCGGCGCGGTGCCAACGGTGCCTGAAGCGGACCTGCCGCGAGAGCCGCGCTTTAACGCGGAACCGGTGCTTGCGCCACGACCGTCGCATGCCGACGAGCCTGTTCATGGCGGCGCAGCCTGTGCTCGCGGAGGAAGAGACGCTTGCGCCCGAGCCGGTGATTGCGCCGCAAGAGCGCGCCATCCCGCAGCCCTGCATCACAATGGCGTGCTCGCTTCGTCAGCCGGCGTTTTCGATCGTGCCGAACCGGCTGCTCCCGTCGAGGCTGGCTCGATCGTGCCGCCCGATATCGCCCACGAAACGGCCGCGCCTTCGCAGCCGGATCTGGACGCGGAAGTCATCGCGGAACGTCTGCGTGGACGCTTTGCGGGTTTCCTGACGGGCGAGGGGCGCGGCATCATCGAAGCGCGTTGCCGCGATGCGTTGCAGGAGCACACCACGTGGCTCGTCAGCCAGATCACGCGTGAAGTTGCGCTGGCTCTGGAAACCGAAATGACGCGGCTGGGTGAGGGAAGCGGTCGAAGAAGAAATCGCGCGGCGCGCAGGCCGCGACTGATTGAACGACGTTTAAAGGAACACGTTTGAAGCAAGCGGCGCCTTGAGCCAGGGCGCCGTTTTCATTGGAGCTTTATTTGAGCTTCATTTGAGCGTCAGCACCCAGCTTGCCAGCGTGGCCGCCTGATCGGGCGTGAGTTGCGTATTCGCGGGCATCGGCACCGGTCCCCACACGCCCGCGCTGCCATCCAGAATCTTGTGTTTCAGATAAGTCGACGCGTCTTCGCGTCCGGCATATTTCGCCGCGACGTCGTGCAGCGCCGGCCCCATGAACGAGCGCGTGACCGAGTGGCAGCTCATGCAGTTTTGCTGCTGGGCCAGCGCGAGGCCGGCCGCTTCGGCGTGCACGTGCGAACTGTTGACGCTTAACGCAGCGCCCAATAAAGCCGATGCTGCGAGCGCTGCATACGACATGTTTTTCATTATGGTCTCCGTCGAGGCGGGAGCCCGACTTTGTGGTGCGAGCATTATAAAAGGAAAGGGGCGCACGGTTTTCCGTGCGCCCCTTCGCGCTTTTATGCGGCCGGCTTCGGCCAGCTTGATGGCGTCAGCCAGTCACCGCGCCCTTGTTGGCGGGCAACGCGAGCGCCGAATACTTCGCCAGCACGCCCCGCGTGTAACGCGGCTTCGGTTGCTGCCATGCAGCACGGCGGCGCTGCAATTCGGCGTCGTCGATATTGAGTTGCAGCAGCAGTTTGTGCGCGTCGATCGTGATCGAGTCGCCTTCCTGCACGAACGCAATCGTGCCGCCGACGAACGCTTCCGGCGCGACGTGGCCGACCACCATGCCCCACGTGCCGCCCGAGAAGCGGCCATCGGTGATCAGGCCGACGCTCTCGCCCAGACCCTTGCCGATGATCGCCGAGGTCGGCGCGAGCATCTCCGGCATGCCGGGGCCGCCCTTCGGGCCGAGGTAGCGCAGCACGACCACGTCGCCCGCGACGATCTTGTCGGCCAGAATCGCGTCCATCGCGCTTTGCTCGTCGTCGAACACGCGAGCCGGGCCGGTGATCACCGGGTTCTTCAGGCCGGTGATCTTGGCGACCGCGCCGTCAACGGCCAGGTTGCCCTTCAGGATCGCGAGGTGGCCTTCCTTGTACAGCGCCTTGCTCGATCGGGAAGATCACCTTCTGATCGGCGCGCGGTTTGCTCGGCACGTCCTTCAGTTCCTCGGCGATCGTCTTGCCGGTGATGGTGATGCAGTCGCCGTGCAGCATGCCCTGCGTCGAGCAGAATCTTCATGACTTGCGGAATGCCGCCGGCCTTGTGCAGATCGGTCGCCACATATTGGCCCGACGGCTTCAGGTCGCAGATCACCGGCACTTTCTTGCGCATGCGCTCGAAGTCTTCGATGCTCCATTCCACTTCGGCTGCGTGCGCGATCGCCAGATAGTGCAGCACGGCGTTGGTCGAGCCGCCGGTCGCCATGATCAGCGCCACGGCGTTTTCGATCGACTTCTTCGTGATGATGTCGCGCGGCTTCAGATCTTTCTTGACCGCTTCGACCAGCACGCGCGCCGATTCGGCCGCGGAGTCGACCTTTTCCTGATCCGGATTGGCCATCGTCGACGAATACAGCAGCGACATGCCAAGCGCCTCGAACGACGAGCTCATCGTGTTGGCGGTGTACATGCCGCCGCACGATCCCGTCGACGGGCACGCGTTCTTCTCGACCCCTTCGAAATCTTCCTGCGACATCCGGCCCGCGGTGAATTCGCCGACCGCTTCGAACGACGACACGATGGTCAGGTCGACGCCCTTCCAGTTGCCCGGACGGATCGTGCCGCCATACACGTAGATGCCCGGCACGTTCATGCGCGCAGGCCGATCATGCCGCCGGGCATGTTCTTGTCGCAGCCGCCGATCACGACCACGCCGTCCATCCACTGACCTTGCACGCAGGTCTCGATGCAGTCGGCGATCACTTCGCGCGAGACCAGCGAGTACTTCATGCCTTCGGTGCCCATCGACATGCCGTCGGAAATGGTCGGCGTGCCGAAGATCTGCGGATTCGCGTCGGCGCCCTTGACGGCGACGACGGCGGCGTCGGCCAGACGCTGCAAGCCGGCGTTGCACGGCGTGATGGTCGAGTGGCCGTTGGCGATGCCGATCATCGGCTTGTCGAAATCTTCCTTCTGATAGCCGAGCGCGTAGTACATCGAGCGATTCGGCGAACGCGCCACGCCTTGCGTGATGTTCTTCGAACGACGGTTGTATGCCATGGGGGGCCTCCAATCGGTTTTGTTTTGAGCCGGGCTGCGCGGTTGGGACGCAGCGGCTGGGTCTGTGCGGGGTGGTGCGGCCAAGGCTTGCGGCCGGGGCTGCGATGACGGTGTTGCGGCTGCGTCGGCCGCTTGCGTCGGCGGCGCGTCAATTCAGTGTAGTAGCTCCGACGCGCCATCGCAAGGATGCAGTTTTGCGAAACGTCGCGTCCAATATATTATTCAGGCGTCTATTAGGTCGTAAAATGTATTAATCATGCTGCCAGCCATTCCCGACCTGCGCCAGTTGCGCTATTTCGTCACCGTCGCCGAAGAAAGGCACTTCGGGCGCGCCGCCGCGCGTCTTTCGATGACGCAGCCGCCTTTGTCGCAGGCCATCCGCGCGCTGGAGGACACGCTCGGCGTGGAGCTGTTCGCGCGCACCAAGCGCTCGGTCGAACTGACGCCGGTGGGCGCCGATCTGCTGCCCGAGGTGCAGCGGCTGCTGGCGGGCGCCGAGGGGCTGCGGCCGCTCGCGCAGAGTCTCGCGCGCGGCGAGGCGGGCGTGCTTGTCGCTGGCCTTCGTTTCCACCGCCGATTACGGCTTGCTGCCGCCGTTGCTGCGCGATTTCGGCGTGCGTCATCCGCGGGTGCGGCTCGAACTGACGGAGGCGACCAGCGACGTGCAGGTGGACGAACTGGTGGCCGGGCGCATCGACGCCGGTCTGGTGATTGCGCCGCTGCCGCCGCGTCATCGCCGCGCAGCTGTCGTGGCTGCCGATCGCGCGCGAGCCGCTGGTGATCGCGATGTCGACGGAAACTTGCCGAGCGGCTGAGCGCCGCGCAGCACACTTGCGCCGACCCGCGTGCCGAGTGGCTGGACACGCCGGTCAGCCTGCGCGACGTGGCCGATCGCCGCTCGTGATCTTCCCACGACGTCTGGCGCCTGGCTTTTATGACATCATTATGGATTGCTACGGCGTGGCGGGCCTCGTACCCAGGATCGGCCAGGAGGCGATCCAGATGCAGACGATCGTCAGCCTGGTGTCGGCCGGCAATGGGCGTCGCACTGGTGCCGCAATCGTTGCGTAATCTGCGCCGCACGGGGGTGGTGTACCGGCCGCTTGCGCGAGTCGGTGCCCGCGATCGAGACGGGGCTGGTCTGGCGCACGGCCGAGGTGAGTCCGGTGCTGGCCGGCTTCATCGAGATCGTGCGGGACCACGCGGCGACCGTCGAGCCGGAGTGCCATGCCGCGTGTCTAGCGGCGCTGCCGCGAACGCATTGCGGCCCGGACCGTCCAATGCATGCGCCGGAGGCCGTCCGGACCGCTGCCTGTTACCTGTTACCTGTTAACTGTTGACCGGATAGATCAGTCATCCTGCTTCTGAACCTGAACTGCCCATAACAACACGATGCTCATTCACCCGAATTTCGACCCCATTGCCATTCATCTGGGGCCGCTCGCCGTGCGCTGGTATGGACTGATGTACCTCGTCGCGTTCATCCGGCGATCGTCGTCGGCCGGCTGCGGCTGCGTTTGCCGTACGTCGCCGCGCAAGGCTGGACCGCGAAAGATATCGACGACATGCTGTTTTACGGCGTGCTCGGCACGATTCTCGGCGGACGGCTCGGCTACGTGCTGTTCTACAAGGCGAGCTTTTATTTCGCGCATCCGCTCGACATCTTCAAGGTCTGGGAAGGCGGCATGTCGTTTCACGGCGGCTTCCTCGGCGTGACGCTCGCGATGGTGCTGTTCGCGTATCAGCGCAAACGCTCGTGGCTGCAGGTCACCGATTTCGTCGCGCCGATGGTGCCGACCGGGCTCGCGGCAGGGCGCCTCGGCAACTTCATCAACGGCGAGTTGTGGGGCCGCGTGACCGATCCGTCCGCGCCGTGGGCGATGATGTTTCCGGGCGCCGCGCCGGACGACGCCGCGTGGCTCTCCGCGCATCCGCAACTGGCCGCGCAATGGCATCTGAACGAAGTGTTCGCGCAATATCACATGCTGCCGCGCCATCCGTCGGAACTGTATGAGATCGCGCTGGAAGGCGTTGCGCTGTTCTTCGTGCTGATTCTTCTTCTCGCGCAAACCGAAGCCGATGGGCGCGATTTCCGCGGTGTTCCTGATCGGCTACGGCCTCGCTCGCTTCACGGTGGAATTCGCGCGTGAACCGGACGACTTCCTGGGCTTGCTGGCGATGGGTCTTTCAATGGGCCAATGGCTGTCGCTGCCGATGATTCTCGTCGGCATCGGCTTGCTGGTGTGGTCGTATCGCCGTGCGCGCCGTGAACCGGCGCAGGCGGTGAGCGCGAGCTGATCTGACCTGATCGGCTACGGTTTTGCCGTAGCGAATGTTCAAATGAAAAACGCCACGGCATGCCGTGGCGTTTTTCATTTGCAGCGGGAGTATCGTGCGCGATAAAGCGTATTACTTCATCTGCACCGAGCCCGACACGTTGACCGTCACCGTCGACGTGCCGCCTTCGAGCGGCATCGGCGCGGCGGCCTTCGCGTCGGCGCCCATTGCGCGCGCGCTCATCATCATCATGGGACGCGGCATCACGCCGTTGTGACTGACGTTGACTTCGCGGATCGAATAACCGCTGTAGCCAAACGCCTGTGCCGACGATTGCGCCTGCTCGCGGAACGACTTGATCGCCTCGCGTCGTGAGCTTCTGCTCGGCGGCGCGCTGCGCTTCCGGCGACAGCGAGAACTGCACGTTGCCGACCTGCATGATCGATGCCATTTGCCCCGCGAGCTTCGACGCCGCCGCGAAGTCGTGCGACTCGAGCACGACTTCCGTGCGGCCGCGCCATGCGGAAATGCGTCCGTCACGATCGGTGGACGGGTAGATCGAGAACGAACCGGTGCGAGCCGTCACGCCGCTCACGCCCTTGGCTTTCTGCAGCGCAGCATCGGCACGCTGATTCAGCGTGGATGTGAGCGCCGAAGGATCGCTCGCTTCCTGCTCGTAGAACAGCGTGATATCGACGACGTCTTGCGGCACTTCAGCGCTGGCCTGCGCATTCAGCGACAGCACGCCCGCAGGCTGAGACTGCGTGACGCCTTGCGCGCGAGCCGAGGGTCGGGGTCAGCGTGAGCGCGACGGGCGCGGCGCAGACGAGAGCGAGTGCGAGTGCCCGTGCGGTGTTTTTTGTCATTGCTGGACTCCTTGCTTGAACAGGTTGATGCGCGAACGGCGAGCTGAAACACGTGCGCCGGTGGCATGGCATTTGCGCGCGTCCGTTTGCCGATGTGCGTCCGTTAGGCGCTTGTAACCTGAGCTTGGTTCCCTGATCCGACGTTTGCTTTTACTCGTCGCGGGCCGCTTGCTACATCGACGTCGAACGTGCTTCATGCGAGTCTCAAACAAGACGCTTCGGTGATGAAGCGCCATTCGGCTTCGGTCACCGGCGTGATCGACAGACGATTGCCTTTGGCGAGCACGCGCATGTCCTGCAATTCTTCGTGCTCGCGCAACGCGGCGAGCGGGATCAGCGGAATTTTCTTCTTGAACACGACGTCGACGAGCAGCCAGCGTGGCGTTTCCTGCGACGACTTCGCGTCGTAGTAAGGGCTCTTCTTGTCGAACTGCGTCGGGTCCGGATACGCGGTGGACGAGACCTCCGCGATTCCCGCGATGCCGGGTTGCGGGCAACTCGAGTGATAGAACAGCACGCCGTCGCCGACCTGCATCATGTCGCGCATGAAGTTGCGCGCCTGATAGTTGCGCACGCCGGTCCACGGCAACGTGTGGTGCGGCGCGTTGGCGAGATGGTCGATGCTTGCTTCGTCCGGTTCGGACTTCATTAGCCAGTAGCGCATGAATCGAATTGAACGTAGTGGAGCAGGGTTGACGTTAAGAGCTTGACGGCACGAGCCGAAAACGCGAACGAAAAAACGGACGTGAAACCGGAGCCCAAAGAAAAACGGCATCGAACCGAAGTCCGATGCCGTTCTAGATAAGGTCCCCGCCTTAGCCGCTAGGCCGGCATCCTGAACCGGGGTTCAGAATTGGTCGCAGTTAGCAGCACTTCGGGTACATCAGACAGAGTGACGCGCACACCCGTGCTACAAATTTCCGCAACCGTGCACATGGCATTGGTTCAAGGAATATATGACCTTGGCGAACCAGGCAGGGAAGCTAAACCGATGAAGCTAAACGATGTGAACTCAAACGTTTGCCGAGACTCTGACTCGATGCATTCTTCGTTTGAATTCGCCGCCGATCTCAGGACCGACCAACATGCTTACTTACTGCATGCTGTACTGCTGAATCACAGTACCCAGTTGTTCGTTCATTTGATGCATTGTACGCCGGATTTCTTCTGCAGGAAATGCTTCTCCGTGTCGAACGCTCGATTGCAGCTTAAGCAGTTCCGATGCCAGCGACAGCGCAGCCATGACGGCAATGCGATCCGTGCCGCGCACGTTGCTGTTATTGCGGATCTTCGACATTTCAGCGTCGACGCGCGCAACCGCTTCAAGCAGCGCGCCTTCCGTTTCCGGCGAGCACGCGAGGCGATAGGGCACGTCGAGAATCGATACTTCGATCTGCTTGGTGGTCATGCATTTTCTCCGTGGCGGGTAACGTCGCTCTCCGCTTCGACAGCGTGCCTGCGGCGCGGCTCGAGCAGATCGAGCTGGTTATCCGGCTCGCTGTGCGCGCGGGCCCGCGGCAGTTTTTCGAGAATCGCATTCAGGCGCACCTGAGCGTCGTCGATTTTCGCGGACAGCGCGTCGCGTTCCGCTTGCAGTGCGTCGCGCTCTTCGCGCAACATGCGCGAGTTCCGTGCGCGTGGCTTCTGCTTCGGCACGCGATTGGGCGAGCTGCTCTTCGAGCGCGAGCCGCGCTTCATTGTGGCGTTGGCTGATCGCGATCAGCTTGCCGATATTCTGTGAAAGTGATTCGAGTTCGGTGAGCATGTGCTGCGTCCTCTAAAGACATCGCATTTTAGCGCGGAATATCGCAGGTTCCGACAATTGTCTCGTTTCGAGACGTAACAACATCGCTTTATGCAGGCTTTTATCGACCTTATGATGAAAAACGACCTCACGCGATCGGACAATAACCTGCACTTTAACAGAACAGATTGCGCACGGATGCAACCGTTCTTGACGCACTTCGAGGCCGCTCCTAAACTTGCCGCACTCTGGTGCCCGCGCGCGCTTCTCAACAGCGTGCGCAGTTAAACGGGAAGCAGGGCGCGACGTTCCGGTGAACCTGAACGCGCCAACCTGCGCTGCCCCCGCAACGGTAAGCGACCGCATTCGTCATGCAGGTCGATCCTGATCGCGTGTTCGAAGTCAAACATGCGAGTGTGCCACTGCGCGTTACGCGTGGGAAGGCGGGATCGATGTGTCGCCAGCCCGGATACCGGCCAGAGGGAGAGGGACGTCCCACCGCGAAAATGTTAAATACGCGGGCGCCTCGTTACGCATCGGCCTGCGGGGAAGCGGGCCGCGCACGCTATCCACAGGAATGTCATCCCATGTTGTCCCCCATCGCTCGCGCGGTGCTGCTCGCATTGGCGAGCCTGCCGCTCGTCGTGCATGCGCCACGCGCTGCATCGGCGTCTTCGTCTTCGACCTCATCGTATTCGCCGGCTTCCACGTCCGCTTCAGATTCTGCGTCGGCTTCCGCGCCTGCGAGCGACCGATGCATCGGCCACTCTGCTGTCGCCGGTCGTCGTAACGGCCGGGCGCGGCCCGCAACCGCTCGCGGACACCATTCCGCAGACCACGCTATTCGATCAGCAGGATCTCGCCGACACCACCGCCACCGACCTGCCCGGCCTGCTGCAACTCGCGCCCGGCGCGCAAATCTCGCGTACGGCGGCCCGGGTTCGACGGCGAGCCTGTTTTTGCGCGGCGCGTCGTCGACGCAATCGCTGGTGCTGATCGACGGCGTGCGGGTCGATTCAGTGAGTCTGGGTGCGGCGCAACTCGCGCAGATCCCGCTCGATCAGATCGACCACGTCGAAGTGGTGAACGGCAACGTGTCGGCGTTATACGGTTCGGGCGCGATCGGCGGCGTGGTGCAGGTGTTCACGAAAGACGGCGGCGATCATCCGCCGCGCTTCAATTTTTCCGCGGGCTACGGCAGCTATCACACGCAGACGCCAGCAGATGGGCGTGAACGGCGCGCTCGATAAAGACGGCAACACGACCTTCAGCATTTCGCTCGCGCGCTCGAAGGACGACGGCTTCTCGTCGATCAATCCGCCGAGGCACCGGGCGCGAATCCGAACGCGAACGGCTATCTGAACGAGAGCATCTCGGCGTCGTTGCGTCACAAGTTCAACGACAGATGGGACGCGGGCGTCACGCTACTTCCAGTCGAACGGCAACAACAGTTACGACAACGCGTACGGCGTGCCGACCGATCTGAACAATCTGTACAGCAAGGTGCGCCAGGCGTCGGTGTTCGCGAACGGCAAGCTGACCGACTGGTGGACCACGCACTTCATCGTCGCCGAAGGCGACGACCGCAGCGTGTCGAACACCAACGGCGTCTATAACGGCCGCTTCGACACCGACAATCGCCAGTACACGTGGCAGAACGATTTCGCGCTGGCCGCGCAGCAGAAACTGCAGCTCGGCTACGAGCATCTCGACCAGAGCACTCGAATCCGACACGTTCGCCGCGCCCGACCGTCATGTGGATTCGGGTTTCGCCGGCTATACGGGACGCTTCGGGCGCAACCAGATTCAGGCGAACGTGCGGCGCGACCAGTATTCCGATTTCGGCGGAGCGAACAGTTACTATCTCGGCTACGGTTTCGACATCACCGGGAACTGGAAGGCAACCGCAAGCTATTCGGATTCGTTTCGCGCGCCGAGTTTCGACGATCTGTACTATCCGTACAGCGGCAATCCGTCGATCCAGCCGGAGCGCAGTCATTCGATCGAAGCCGCGTTGCAGTACGCGTCGAATGCGCTCGGCGTGATGCGGTTGAGCGCATTCCAGACCCGCTATTCGAATCTGATCGACTACCCGCAGGTGTCGCCCGGCATCTATCTGGCTGAGAACGTCGGGCGCGCGAAGGTGCAGGGGCTCGAAGGCTCGTGGAGCGGGCATGTCGGCAAGACGGACGTGCGCGCGTCGTTGACGCTGCAAAATCCCGTCGACCTCGACAACGATGTCGACCTCGTGCGGCGCGCGCGCCGCTTCGGCTCGCTGACGGTGAATCGCAGCATTGCCGGCTGGCGCGTGGGCGGCGAATGGATCGTGAGCGGCGCGCGCGAACGATAGCAGCGGCAATCTGGGCGGCTATGGCGTCGTGAATCTGTCGGCGCGCTACAACATCACGAAAGCGTGGTACGTGGCCGCGCAAATCCAGAATCTGTTGAACAAGGACTATGAAACGCGCCTACTCGTATAACTCGCCGCGACGCGGTGCGTATGTCACGGTCGGTTGGCAGCAGCAGTGATGCGCGCAACGCCTTGAGATCGCGCGGATGAATCGTTCACCCGGCTTCGATGCCCGCTGCCGTGCGCGTGATGAGCGCGAAGCGCGCGGCCGCGATCTGGTGCGCGCTCGCGTGCGTCGCGCTGGCGGTGCTGATGGCGTCGCTCGCGCTGGGCAGCGTGTCGCTCGCGCCGGGGCGCGTGTTGATGGCGCTGATGCCGTCGCACGCGTTCACGGCGCGCCCGTCGAATCCGGCGATCTCGCCGGCGAGATCGTGCGCACGCTGCGTTTGCCGCGCGCGCTGGCGGGCTTCGCGTGCGGCGCGTTGCTCGCATTGGCCGGCGCGTTGCTGCAGGTGCTGTTGCGCAATCCGCTGGCCGAGCCCTACGTGTTGGGCGTGTCGGGCGGCGCGGCGAGCGTTCGCGCTGGTCGCGATGATCGCTGGTTGCGCGTGGTGGATCGTCGATGCCGGCGCGTTCGCCGGCGCGTTCGTGTCGATCCTGCTGGTGCTCGGTCTCGCGCGCCGCGAGTTGTGGCGCGGCGAGCCGCAGGACACGCTCGCCGCGTTTGCTGCTGACCGGCGCGGTGATCGCGGCAGGGTGGGGCGCGCTGATCACGCTGCTGCTCAACCTCGCGCCCGACAACCGCCTGCGCGGCATGCTGTTCTGGCTGACCGGCGATCTCAACGGCGGCGCGATGCCGTGGACCGCGCTCGCCGCGCTCGTCGTCGCGCTGCTGGCGATCGTGCCGGTCGCGCCGCGTCTGAACGTGCTGCTGCGTGGCGACGCCGCCGCGCAAGCGCTGGGCGTTGCGGTCGATGCCGCTGCGCTTGCGCGTGTATCTGGTGGCGTCGCTCGCGGCGGCCGCTGCGGTGACGACGGCGGGCACCATCGGCTTTGTCGGACTCGTGGTGCCGCATATGTTGCGGCTCGCGTTCGGCAACGATCAGCGCATGTTGTTGCCGGCCGCGGCGCTCGGCGGCGGCGTCGCGGTGATGGGCGCGGACCTGATCGCGCGTACCGTGATCGCGCCGGCGCAATTGCCGGTCGGCGTGATCACGTCGATCGTCGGCGTGCCGGTGTTTCTGTGGATGCTGTTGCGCAGGCGTCGATGATGCGAGCTCACCACAACGCCTTCGCATCACGCACTCAGCGCGCAACGCTCTGACCTTGCGCGCCGGCTCGCGCACCTTGCTCGACGCGTTCACGCATACGTTTTATCGCCGGCGAAATCTGGTGTATCGCTGGGCCGAACGGCGCGGGCAAGACGACGCTTGCTGGCGACGCTCGCGGGTCTGCGGCAAGCCGTCGGCGGGACATGTCGAACTGGACGGCGTGCGTCTTGCCGACTGGCAGCCGCTGCCGCTCGCGCAGCGGCGCGCATTGATGCCGCAAAGCGCGCCCGACGCATTCAGCGCGAGCGTGCTCGACATCGTGATGCTGAATCGCTTCCCGCATCTGACACGGCTGGGGTTGGGAGCGCGAGGCCGATCGCGACGCGGCGCACGCCGCGCTGGACCTGCTGGGACTCGCCGCGTTCGCCGCGCGCGACGTGCTTTCGCTGTCGGGTGGCGAGCGTCAACGAGTGGCGCTGGCGGCGGTGCTGTGCCAGGACGCGCCGCTGTTGCTGCTCGACGAACCGCTCTCGCATCTCGATCTGCATCACCAGATCGACTGCCTCGAAGCGCTGACCGCATGGACACGCGAGCCGCGGCGTACAGTGATGTTTTCGTGCCACGACCTGAATCTCGCGCGCCGTTTCGCGACGCATGCGCTGCTGCTCGACGGCGACGGCGGCGCATATGCCGGGCCGGTGCACGACGTGCTCACGCCCGCGCTGACGAGCCGCGCATTCGGCTATCCGCTGATCCTGATTCGCGACGGCGAGCATGAGGCGCTGATTCCCGCGCCGCGCGTGCGTCACGAATCGACTGCCGGCAATGACACACCGGCAGGCTAACCGTTTCATCCAAAACATTCTCTTTCAGAAGACGCTCATGACTTCTTTGCCACGCTCCGACCGGTTTGCCCGAAGTCGCACCGCTCGATCAAACGCTGCGCGCCGAGTTGCAGCACATCATCGATACCAAGACCAAGCCGCCCGGCAGTCTTGGCCGGCTCGAGGCGCTCGCGCTGCCAGATGGGGCTGATCCAGCGCACCACGCAGCCCACCGTGCAGCGTCCGGCGATGATCGTGTTCGCCGGCGACCACGGCATTGCCGCCGAAGGCGTGAGCCCGTATCCGCAAGCGGTGACCGCGCAGATGGTCGGCGAACTTTCTGGCGGGCGGCGCGGCGATCAATGCGTTGAGCCGCGTCGCGGGCATCGAACTCGAAGTGGTCAACGCGGGCATTGCGACGCCGCTGCCGTCGACCGACGGTCTCATCGACATCCCGATTGCGAGCGGCACGCGCAACTTCGCGCATGAACCCGCGATGACGCGCGACGCAGGCGCTCGCCGCGATGCAGGCGGGCGCGGCGCGCGTGCGGCATCACGCGGCGCTCGGCACCAACGTGATCGGCTTCGGCGAGATGGGCATTGCGAACACGTCGGCGGCCGCGTGTCTGATGAGCCGTTTGTGCGACGTGCCGATCGACGAATGCGTCGGGCGCGGCACCGGTCTCGACAACGCGGGACTCGCGAAAAAGCGCAACGTGCTCGCGTCGGCGCTCGCGCGTCACGCTCAGCGTCCGACCGATCCGCTCGACGTGCTCGCCACTTTCGGCGGCTTCGAAATCGCGATGATGGCGGGCGCGTATCTCGCGGCCGCCGAAGCGCGCATGACGATTCTGGTCGACGGCTTCATCGCGACCTCGGCGTTGCTGGTCGCCGACGCGCTTCGCGCCGAACGTGCGCGAGTACTGCGTGTTCGCGCATGCGTCGAACGAGGCGGGGCATCGGCGCATGCTCGATCATTTCGGCGCCGCTGCCGCTGCTGTCGCTCGACCTGCGTCTTGGCGAAGGCACCGGCGCGGCGCTCGCGGTGCCGCTGTTGCGCGCGGCGGTGGCGTTCGTCAACGAGATGGCGAGCTTCGAATCGGCTGGCGTCGCGAATCGCGACGCGTGATCTGATCTGACGAATCGAACAGGCATTCGTCACGCTCATGAATCCGCTCATGAATCCGCTCGCGGAACTGCGCTACTTCTTCACGGCGCTCGGCTATTTCACGCGCGTGCCGGTGCCGCGCTGGGTCGGCTTCGAGCCGCATTATCTGAATGCGGCGGCGCGTTATTTTCCATTCGTCGGCGTATTGATCGGCGCGTTGAGCGCGCTGGTCTATCTCGCGGCGCTGCAGGTGTTTCCGGCGGGCGTCGCGGTGCTGCTGTCGATGGCCGCGTCGCTGCTGGTGACGGGCGCGTTTCACGAAGACGGTCTCGCCGATTGCGTCGATGCGTTCGGTGGCGCCTATACGCGCGAGGACGTGTTGCGAATCATGCATGATTCGCGCATCGGTGCTTTCGGCGCCATCGCGCTCGTGATCGCGCTCGCGTTGAAGTGGCAGACGCTCGCGGCGTTGCCGCCGATGCGCGCCGCAAGTCTGATGATTGCGGCGCACGCCGCGAGCCGCACCTGCGCGATCAGCTATCTGGCCACGCTCGACTACGTGCGCGCCGAAGGCAAGGCGAAACCGGTCGCACAGCGCTTGAGCGGTCCCGCGCTTGCTGTGCGCGGCGGTGTTCGGTTTGCCGTGGCTGCTCTGGCCGAACGGTGCGGGCTTGCCGGACTGGCGCTTCGCAGCGTCGACGTTCGCGGTGTTGCTGGTGCTTCGTTTCGTCATGGGCCGCTATTTCGTCAGACGCATCGGCGGTTATACCGGCGACTGCCTCGGCTTCGCGCAGCAGATTTTCGAATTGAGCATCTACCTGGTGGGGCTCGCATGGATATCGTCCTGATTCGTCATCCCGCCGTCGCGCTCGATGCAGGCGTGTGTTACGGCCATAGCGACGTGGCGCTTGCCGAAGACGCCGAAGGTGTCGGCGAGCGCGCTTGCGTTGCGGCTTGCCACGTTGCAGGTGCCTGCGCCGCGTGTGCTGATGTCGAGTCCGCTGACGCGTTGCTGCGCGCTGGCCGCTGAAATGGCGAACGATTTCGGTTGCGTGCTCAGTCACGACGATCGTCTGAAGGAAATGGATTTCGGCGAATGGGAAACGCAGCGCTGGGACGAGATCGATCGCGCATTGCTCGACGACTGGGCAGCCAATTTCGAGCATGCGCGCGCGCATGGCGGCGAGAGCGTCGCGCAGTTCGTCGCGCGGGTGCGTGCGTGGCTCGACGCGTTTGCGCAGACGCGCGAGTTGTCGCCCGCCTATGTGGTCACGCATGCAGGCGTGATGCGGGCGATTGCGTCGATCGTGCTGGACGTGCCGCTCGAACGCTGTCTGCGCTGGTCGCTCGATATGGCCGGCATGGTCTGGTTGCGCAGGGACGACGAGACGCAGCAGTGGACGCTGGTGCGGTGGAATGCGTGACGGCGATGCGTCACCTCAGCTACCTGACTGAGCCGGCTTCCTGTGCGAGCGCGCAAGCTCCAGATCTTCGCAAAGCTGCTGCGCGCCTTGCGCGATGCGTGGCGCGGGCCGGTTGATCAGATCGCCGTCGATGGCAAAGAGGTTGTGGTTCGCCACGGCGGTCGAGACCCGGCCACGCGCGCCATGCTGCCGAGTTGCGGCAACGTCGTGTCCGGCTCGAGTCGCGCCCTGCGCGGCGGTGACGATCGCCTCCGGGTTCGCCGCGAGCACCGCTTCGGTCGATACCGTCGGCACCAGCGGTTCAAGTGCTCGCGAACACATTGCGGCCGCCGCATAAGCGCGATCACGTCGCTGATCATGTGCTCGCCGTTGAGCGTCATCAACGGTTTATCCCACACCTGGTAGAACACGCTGACCGGCGGCCGGCTCGCGTACTGCGCGCGCAAGCGGGCAATGTTCTGCGCGATAAGCCGCCGCCGCTGCGTCCGCCGTCGACGACGTGCCGAGCAATTGCCCGAGCTTGGTCAGCGAAACGGCGACGTCGTCGAGATGATGCGGTTCGCTGAAGAACAGCGGTATGTGCAACTCGCGCAGCCGATCGAGTTGCTGCTGCGCATTGCCATGCCGCCACACCACGATCAGATCGGGCTTCAACGCGACGATGCGTTCGAGGTCCAGCGCTTTGTTATCGCCGACGCGCGGCAACTGTTTCGCTTCGGGCGGATAGTCGCTGTACGACACGGCGCCGACCATTTTTGCGCCGCCGCCCGCGGCATACAGCAGTTCGGTGACGTGCGGCGCGAGGCTGATCACGCGTTGCGCGGGGCGGGGAGGGTGACGGTTGCGCCGGTGTCGTCGGTCACGGTGATGGCGGCGTGGGCTTGCAGCGCGATCATGCACGCCGAGGCGGCGAAGGCGACGCGTCTAATTTGTGTGCCGAGGCGGCGAAGGCGGCGAAGGTGGCTAAGTCGGATCATCAGGCGAGAAGGTGTAAGGCGCGTTGGCGGGCTTTTAATCGCAAATCGCGAATTCGCGAATCCGGGACCTCGCAATTTCACATCAGCGCGCTTGTGTGGCGTCGACCGTGCGGACCGCGGCGCGCAAACTTTCTTCGAAACGCGCCCATTCCTGCTCGCTGGCGGGTAAGCCAAACCTCACGCTCCCCGTCGATGCAAACAGCCGCGTCCACACACCGCGTTTTGCCAGCGCGTCATGCAAAGCAGCGGCGCGCGCGTCGTCGGTCCATGCAAACAGCGGCGTGCTGTGCGTGCTGAAACCGTGCTCGCGCAATGAGCGTACGAGCCGCGCGCTTTCGCTCGCGAGCTGCGTGCGCATGTGCTGCTTGCCACGCTTGATCGGCGAATGCGGCTTTGACCGCGTGACGCGCGGGACCGCTGACCGTCCACGCGCCGAGCGTCTTGCGCAACGTGTCGAGCAACGCGGGTGCAGCGAGGACGAAACCCGCGCGCACGCCGGCAAGACCGAAGAATTTTCCCGGCGAGCGCAATACGATCAGACCGTCGAGATGCGTGCGCGCCGCGAGCGAGCCCGCCGTCATCGTATCGGCGAATGCTTCGTCGACCAGCAGCGTGCCGCCGCGTGCGCTCAATTGAGCATGCCAGTGCAGCAGCTTGTCCGCGCTCAGATGCGCGGCGCTCGGATTGTTCGGATTGACGATCACCACATGCGTGAGCGCATCGGGCAAGTCGTCCCACGACACGTCCAGTGGCGCGATTTCGTGCCCGGCCCGTGCGAACGCGGGCGCATATTCGCTATACGTGAGCGGCGCGATGCCGACTCGTGCGCGCGGCAACAACGTCGGGCAACGTGCGAATCGCCGCCTGACTTCCGGCGACGGGCAGCACATGCGCGGCGTCGGGCGCGCCATAGTAACGCGCGGCGCAGGCGGCGAAGTCGTCGCCTTCGTCGGGCAGGCGACGCCATGCATCGGCGGGAACAGGGGGCACCGGATAACCGTGCGGATTGATTCCCGTCGACAGATCGAGCCACTGCGCGTACGGAATGCCATAGCGCGTGGCGGCCTCATGCAGATTGCCGCCGTGAACGATCGCCTCGGTGTTCGCGCCGCTCACATGTCCTGCCGGATCAGATGTTCCATCAACCATACGATCAACCCTGAAAAGGCACGCTCAGCAACGCCAGCACGATCAGCACCGCGAGCCACAGAATCACTGTGCGCTCGACCAGCGCCAACGCAGCAGTCACGTGGCTCGCCTTCGCGGGATGTCCGAAGCCGAGCGTCGGCCGCTGTTCAAGCGTGCCGTGATAAACCGCCGGGCCGCCGACTAGCACGTTCAGGCTGCCTGCGCCCGAGGACATCACCGGACCCGCGTTCGGACTATCCCAGCGCGGCGCCTGCTCGCGCCAGCAACGCAACGCGGTGAGCGTGTCGCCGAGCAGCGCGTAACTCGCGGCGGTCAGACGCGCGGGAATCCAGTTGAGCACGTCGTCCAGACGCGCGGCGGCCCAGCCGAAGCGCAAATAGCGCGGCGTGCGATAACCCCACATTGCATCGAGCGTGTTGGCCAGACGAAATCCGAGCGCGCCCGGACCGCCCGCGATGGCGAACCAGAACAGCGCGCCGAAAATCGCGTCGTTGCCGTTTTCGAGCGCCGATTCGACGGCGGCGCGCGACAACGCGGCTTCGTCGGAATTCGCCGTGTCGCGCGACACGATCCGCGCGGTCAGCTGACGTGCCTGTTCGAGATCGCGCTGTTCGAGCGCCTGCGCGATCGGCGCAATATGATCGTGCAGACTGCGCGCACCGAGCGCGAACCACAGCAGCGCGAGATGCAGCGCGCAGGCCGCGAAAAACGGCAGCACGGCCACCAGCCACCACGCGATCAGCACCGGCGGCAGCACCGCGAGCGACCACGCCAGCAGCCCTTTGAGCCGCAAGCGCCGGCCCTTGTTGTAACGCTTCTCCAGACGCATCGCCCAATTGCCGAAGCCCACCAGCGGATGCGCGGTACGCGGCTCGCCGAGCCAGCGGTCGACGGCCACGCCCAGAGTCGCGAGCGTCGCGACGAGAGGAAGCGACAGCATCACGCGTGGCCCGCTGCTTTGAGCGTGAGGGGCAGGCCCGCGACCATCATCGTGGCCGTCGTGCTCAATGCGGCGATGCGCTGGTTGAGCCGCCCGAGTTCGTCGACGTAAAGACGCGTGGCCGCGCCGAGCGGGACCACGCCCAAACCGATTTCGTTGCTGACCACGATGAGCTTGCCTTGCGCGCCGACGAGCGCCGTTTCGAGCGCGGCGACATGCGCGTGATATTGATCGAGCGACGCCGCCTCGCCCTCCGGCGGACAGAGCAGATTGGCGAGCCACAAAGTCAGGCAGTCGATCAGGATGCAATGGCTGGGTGCGTCGCTTTGCGTGACGGCGCTCGCGAGATCGACGCCTGCCTCGACCAGGCGCCAGTGCGCCGGA
The DNA here is from genome assembly GCA_963800185.1 of uncultured beta proteobacterium. Lineage (GTDB taxonomy): Bacteria > Pseudomonadota > Gammaproteobacteria > Burkholderiales > Burkholderiaceae > Paraburkholderia. The sequence goes on from CAWCZW010000003.1 coordinate 339,701, forward strand.
CGCCGCTCGCGATGATGCGCGATGCGCGCGCTGAATTCGGCATCGCCGGCGACGGCAGCGGTGGCGATATACGTAACGGGGAGGGCGCTGGCGGCGGCAAGCTTTTCGGCGTGCACGCTCTTGCCCGAGCGGGCGCCGCCTAGAACGAAGGTGAGGTCGCGGGGAGTCATCGCGTGATTGTACCGGCGTACGAAGTGGACGAAGCGCGGCGCCGCGCCGTGCGATGGGATAATGCCGGGTGTTTTTCATTGCCGGACCTGAGCTGACGTGACCACCCATTCCCCTTCGACCACGCACGACGACGTCCCCGTGCCCGCTTCTGTGCCGCGCGGCACGCTGATGATTCAGGGCACCACGTCCGATGCGGGCAAGAGCACGCTGGTCGCCGGTTTGTGCCGGCTCGCGCGGCGCGCCGGCGTGCGGGTCGCGCCGTTCAAGCCGCAGAACATGGCGCTCAATAGCGCGGTGACGGTCGACGGCGGCGAAATTGGCCGCGCGCAGGCATTGCAGGCGGTGGCCGCGGGGATCGCCGCGCATACCGATCTGAACCCGGTGCTGCTGAAGCCGACCAGCGATCGCGGCGCGCAGGTGATCATCCACGGCAAGGCACGGATGAATCTCGACGCGCGCGCTTATCACGACTACAAACCCGTCGCGTTCGAAGCGGTGCTGGAGTCGTATGCGCGTCTGCAGGCGGCGTACGACACGATTTTCGTCGAAGGCGCGGGCAGTCCGGCCGAGATCAATCTGCGCGACCGCGACATCGCCAATATGGGCTTCGCGGAAGCGGTCGATTGCCCGGTCGTGCTGGTCGCCGACATCGATCGCGGCGGCGTGTTCGCGCATCTGACCGGCACGCTCGCGTGTCTGTCGGCGAGCGAGCAGGCGCGGGTGCGCGGCTTCATCATCAACCGCTTTCGTGGCGACGTGAGTCTGCTGAAGCCCGGCCTCGACTGGCTCGAAGCGAAAACCGGCAAGCCGGTGCTCGGCGTGGTTCCGTATCTGCATGGCCTTACGCTCGACGCCGAAGACATGCTGCCGCCCGAGTTGCGCGCCGCCCACAGCGGCGACGCGGGACGCATGCTGCGGGTGGTCGTGCCGGTGCTGCCGCACATCAGCAATCACACCGATTTCGATGCGTTGCGCGCGCATCCGCAAGTCGATTTTCATTACGTGCGAAGCGGCACGCCGCCGCCGCCGGCCGATCTGATCATCCTGCCGGGGTCGAAAAACGTGCGCGGCGATCTGGCGTTTCTGCGCGCGCAAGGCTGGGACGGCGTGCTGCAACGGCATTTGCGCTATGGCGGACGCGTGATCGGCATTTGCGGCGGAATGCAGATGCTGGGGCGCGAAGTGGCCGATCCGCATGGTGTGGAGGGGGCGCCGGGGGCGTCGGCTGGACTCGGCTGGCTCGATTATTCGACGGTGCTCACGCAACAAAAGACGCTGAAGAACGTGACCGGGCGGCTCGCGTTGCCCGGATCGCCCGAGGTGGCAGGATACGAGATTCACATGGGCGAAACCCGGGGCGCCGCGCTCAACGCCCCCGCGCTGCAACTGGACGACGCGCAGCAGGGCGGCGCGGCCCATTCCGACGGCGCGATTTCCGCCGACGGTCAAATCCTCTCCACCTACGTGCACGGCCTGTTCGACACGCCAGCCGCGTGCGCCGCGTTGCTGGCGTGGGCGGGACTCAGCGACGCCGAGAAGATCGACTATCCGGCGTTGCGCGAGGCCTCGCTGGACCGGCTCGCCGATACGCTCGCCGAGCATCTCGATCTGACGAAGCTGTTTGCGGCGGTGGGTTGACGGGCCTCAATCTGCAACCGGGATTGCTTCTCATTGGGAAATAATCAAAGCGTTGGCGATGGTTTTTCGCTCCATATGGTTCGAATAGAGTTCTGACATCGACGGTCGATTGCCGGCCGTCCTCTCCCTTGTGAAGGAACTGTCATGAACTCGAACCGCTCCGCCGATCTGGCCGCCACCCTGCTTCGCGTCGCCTTGGGCGTGCTTTATCTCGCCCACAGTCTGCAAAAGATTTTTGTTTTCACGCTGCCTGGAACCGCGCAGTTTTTCGTTTCTCTCGGCTTCCCGGGATGGCTCGGCTATCTGACCGCGTTAGTCGAACTGACCGGCGGGATTGCGCTTTTGCTGGGCGTGCAGGTCCGCTGGGTCGCGCTGGTGCTGCTGCCGTTCATGCTCGGCGCGATGTCGGCGCATTGGCACAACGGCTGGGGTTTTACGTCGCCCAACGGTGGCTGGGAATATCCGGCGTTCTGGGCGGTGACGCTGGCGGTGCAGGCGCTGCTCGGCGGCGGAGTGCTGGCGGTGGGCAGTGTGAAAGCGCCGCGCGCGGTGGCGGCTTGATTCGGAAGTTGGTGATTCGGGGATGAGGCCTTGGAGTTGAGGGTAGGGCCGGAGCCGGAGCCGAAAGCCGAAGCCGGAGCCAGAGCCCAGAGCCAGAGCCAGAGCCAGAGCCAGAGCCAGAGCCAGAGCCAGAGCCCAAAGCCAAAGCCAAAGCCAAAGCCAAAGCCAAAGCCAGGCCCAAACACTCCCGCTAGATTTCCCCGCGATAAAAAAGCACGCGGCCATCAGGCCGCGTGCTTTTGTCCTATCACTCCCCCTCGCGGCACTTCACCCAGCCGCGCCGCGCTCGCCCGATCAATACAACACGATCTGCGTGCAGCGAAACAACGCCATCGTCTTGCCGTTCTGATCGGTGACCGTCGCGTCCCACACCTGCGTGCTGCGTCCCAGATGCACGCCCTTGGCCACCGCGCGGATCGTGCCCGCAGTCGCCGTCCCGAGGAAATTGCTTTTCAGCTCGATGGTCGTGAAATTGCGAGCCGTCTCCGGCAGATGCGCGAAACACGCATAGCCGCACGCGGTGTCCGCGAGACCGATGATCGTGGCCGCGTGCAAAAATCCGTTCGGCGCCAGCAATTCGTCGCGCACCGTCAATTCCGCGGTCAGAACGCCTTGTTCCAGCGACAGCACGTGCACGCCCAGCAGGCCAGGCAGCTTGCCCTGCTGGCGTTCGTGCAGACGTTCGATGGTGTAGTCCGGGCGCAGTTGGCTCATGAGATTCGGGTCCTTGTTGGAAAAACCGGCAGGATGGAACGGTCGATTAGCCATCTGGGGGCTTCGACCGTGGTGCATTTTCGATATTATCAACGGCTGGACCGGCGGGCGAATCCGAAAGCGGCATGTGGCGGATACAAACCAGGCACAAACCTGAACCCGTCGACACAAGTCTGAGCGATAAGCGCGGCAAACCGGCTGGCCGCGACCAGCCTTCTTTCCGGGAGAATTCATGACGGTGATCGTGGTGGCGAATCCGAAGGGCGGCGTGGGCAAAAGCACGCTATCGACCAATCTGGCCGGCTATTTCGCGGCCTCTGGCGAATGGGTCGCGCTGGCCGACCTGGACAAGCAGCAGTCCGCGCACGCATGGCTGGCGTTGCGTCCCGACACGCTGCCGGCCATCGAACTCTGGGAGGTCAACCAGGACGCGCCGGTCAAGCCGCCCAAGGGCCTGGAGCATGCGGTGATCGACACCCCGGCCGGCTTGCACGGCAATCGCCTCGGTATCGCGCTGGATCTGGCCGACAAGGTGATCGTGCCGCTGCAGCCGTCCATGTTCGATATTCTCGCCACCCAGGAATTCCTCGAGCGGCTGGCGAAGGAAAAGGCGGTCAGGAAAGGGACGATCGAAGTCGGCGTGGTCGGCATGCGGGTCGACGCGCGCACGCGCTCGGCGGAGCAGCTGCATCGCTTTGTCGAAGGGCTGAATTTACCGGTGCTGGGGTTCCTGCGCGATACGCAGAACTATGTGCAACTGGCCGCGCACGGCCTGACATTGTGGGACGTCGCGAAAAGCCGCGTGGAGAAGGATCTGGAGCAGTGGCAGCCGATCGTCGAATGGACGAACGGGAGCGGGGCGAAGAAGGCTTGATGTGGCGCGGGCGATGCAGCCCGCGACGGTGGCTGTTTGCCGCTTCGGCCTGGCATGTGAAGCGGCAGAAGCATCCTGTCAGCCTGGTTCGCACCGGGGCGCAGCGCGACATGCCAGGCGGCACTAGAAGGGGCGGTCAGCGCAAGCGCCGCATTGAATGACCGGGTTCCTCGAAAAGGGCGCGGCGCTTAACGCGTGAGGCTACCTCTGGGCTGGAGCCCGAGCAGAGCGTGCCCAATGAAACCGGCACGCCAGGCAGGCCCCTAAGCCGTCGCCAACGGCGCTGACCTCGCAGCCTGGCAATCGATCAACCCGCCAGCCAGGCCGCGCGAGGTAATAACCGCCCGGCCTTCGCCCCGCGCGCCGCTCAGGTCCAGTTCTGCGTCGGCACGTGATCGCGGCTGCCCTTGATCTTGTTGTTGTCGTCGACGAACACCAGATCCGGCTTCCAGCCTGCCTTCAGTTCCGCTTCGTCGACCACCGCGAACGCCGCGATGATCACCAGGTCGCCCAACTGCGCGCGCCGCGCCGCCGAACCGTTCAGCGAAATCATGCCGCTGCCGCGCTCGCCCTTGATCGCGTAGGTCGAGAAACGCTCGCCATTGTTGATGTTCCAGATGTCGATCCGCTCGTTTTCGACGATGTTCGCCGCTTCCAGCAAGTCTTCGTCGATCGCACACGAGCCTTCGTAGTGCAGCTCGCAGTGGGTGACCGCGACGCGGTGGATCTTCGACTTCAGCATGTTGCGTTGCATGACCAAATCCTGTGTGACTTCTTTTTTTTGAAATGTCCGCGCGAGAGGGGACGACTTCAGATTTCGAGGTTGTCGATCAGACGTGTCGCGCCGAGCTTCGCGGCGGCCAGCACGACCAGTTCCGCGTTCGCGTCCTGCGCGCCCGGCGGCAGCAGATTCGAACGCTTGCGCACCGCGATATAGTCGGGCTGCCAGCCGCGTGCGGCCAATGCCGCCATCGCCGCCTGTTCGATTTTCGCGAAATCGCGCTCTCCGCCGAGCACCGCTTCGCGCACGCGATTCAGCTCGGCGGCCAGCACCGGCGCTTCGGCGCGCTCGGCGGCCTGCAGATAGCGGTTGCGCGAGCTGAGCGCGAGGCCGTCGGCGTCACGCACGGTTTCGGCGGCGATGATGTCGGTGGGCACCGCGAACTGGTGGCACATGCGGCGCACGATCATCAACTGCTGGTAATCCTTCTTGCCGAACACCGCGACGCGCGGCTGCACGCACGACATCAGCTTCATCACGACCGTGCACACGCCCTGGAAGAAGCCAGGCCGGAATTCGCCTTCGAGGATGTCGCCCAGATCGTGCGGAGGATGCACGCGATACTCCTGCGGCTCCGGATACAGATCCTTCTCGGTCGGCGCGAACAGCACGTAGACGCCTTCCTTCTGCAGCTTGTCGATGTCGGCTTCCATCGTGCGCGGGTATTTGTCGAAATCCTCGTTCGGTCCGAACTGCAGGCGATTGACGAAGATGCTCGCGACCACCGGGTCGCCGTGCTGACGCGCGAGACGCATCAGCGACAGATGGCCCTCGTGCAGATTGCCCATGGTCGGCACGAAGGCCGTGCGATTCTGACCGCGCAACTGGTCGCGCAATTCATGGATTGAGCTGATGACTTTCATGATCGGACAAGGATTCCCTCGCGCGGCGCGCGACTCGGTTGGCGCAGGGGCCGACGCATTATGCGGGCCGCCGCCTCACTGGTAATGACGGGTTCGGAGCGCGCGATTGTAGTGGATTTGTGTGCAGGACGCACCGAAACGAGGCGCAACCGGAGCCGCGAACCGGGCCGCGAAGCGAGCCGCGAACGCAAGCGCGAGCATGCCGGAAACGAGGTGCTGGCGAGCCCGCCGCACCTTTTCATGCCGTCGACCGCTTCACGCCGGCAAATAGGCAAGGCGCACATAGATGGGCGCAAACGGCTCCGCCTGAGTGATTTCGACGAGCGACTCGCGGCACAACTCCAGCACGGCGATGAAATTCACCACCACGACCGGCACGCCTCTCGTCGTGTCGAACAGGTCGGAGAACTCGATGAAGCGCGCGTTCTGCAGTTGCCGCAGGATCGAGCTCATATGCTCGCGCACCGACAGTTCTTCACGCGAAATCTTGTGATGCTGGACCAGCTTCGCGCGCTTGATCACGTCGGCCCATGCGGCGCGCAGGTCTTCGCTGTCCACATCGGGAAAGCGCGGCGTGATGCTTTGCTCGATATAGACCTCGGCGCGCAGGAAATCGCGGCCGAGTTGCGGCAACTGGTCGATGCGCTGCGCGGCGAGCTTCATCTGCTCGTATTCGAGCAGACGGCGCACCAGTTCCGCACGCGGATCTTCGACTTCTTCGCCGCTGTCGGCCTTCTTGACCGGCAGCAGCATGCGCGACTTGATCTCGATCAGCATCGCGGCCATCAGCAGATATTCGGATGCGAGTTCGAGATTGGTCTGGCGCAACTGGTCGACGTAACCGAGGTACTGCACCGTGACGTCCGCCATCGGGATGTCGAGCACGTTGAAGTTCTGCTTGCGGATCAGATACAGCAGCAGATCCAGCGGTCCTTCAAAGGTTTCGAGAAAAACTTCGAGCGCGTCGGGCGGGATGTACAGGTCGGTCGGCAGCTTGAACAGCGGCTCGCCATACAGACGCGCGAAAGCAATCCCGTCGACGATGTCGGGCGTCGAATCGGTGGCGGGCGCGGCAAGCGCGGCGTCGGCCGGGGCCGGCGCCGGGCCGTGTGCCTCGTCGGCGTGACTCACGCGAGTCAGAAGTTCTGGTAGTACGAGTAAGGCGTCTGTTCCACGCGCGAGGCTTTCTGCTCGGCGCGTTCGTCCAGATCGATCGGCTGTTTGTCCCACAGCAACGCGCGGCCGCGGCGTTGCTCGGCTTCCAGATTCGGTTTCTGTTGCTTGAGCTGGTTCAGGAACTGGGTGATGTCCGATTGATACATGGCTCGACGTCCGTGGTGGGTGATATGGCGGCTGCCCGGCAGAAAGTCGGGGCGCGGCACCGTGAATCCATAATTTTACCGCATGCGCCGCGTGCGGTCGAAAAACGGCGTCAGCGGCCGGTTTTGAAATCTCGCGGCCCCGCCGATGTGGTCAAATAGCATGCCTCGCCCGCCGCCGCGCGGCGCGGGCCAGGCGTTCGTAAGCTTTTTCAACTATGACCGGAGGTCCTGTTTGGCGGTAGGTGCGATCGACAAGCCGCGTAGGCGGCCCGGCCAGGCCGCTGCGCAGCGCGGGCGTGCAACGCCTGAGCGGCGCTGGCTGCGCGCGTGGTTCGCCTTCGCCATGGTCATGCTGATGTTCTCCAGCGGCACCGCCCACGCGGCCCGCGCCGCCCGCGCGGCCGCCAGCTACAAGGTCGACGTATTGGCCACGCCGCGCTCGCTGCGCAAGCTGCTCGAAGAGCATCTGGATATTGCCCGCTTCGCGAAGCGGCCCAATATCAGCGACGACCAGTTTTCCTTCCTGATTACCGCCACGCCGCAGCAGGTGCGCGACCTCGCCGCCACGCAAGGTTATTTTTCGCCGATCGTGCGCACCGACGTGCAAACCGTCGACAACGCAAGGCGCGTGACGGTCAGTGTCGATCCCGGACCGCAAACCATCATCACGTCGGTGTCGGTGTCGTTCCGCGGCGCGGTCATCACCGAAGACCCGGGCAGGAAAACGCCACGCGCTCGGCGTTTTCGCTGCACGAAGGCGATCCGTTCTCCCAGGGCGACTGGGACGACGCGAAAAACGCGGCGCTCAGAACCCTGCAGTCGCGCCGCTATCTGGCCGCGAAAATCTATCACTCCGAGGCGCTGGTCGATCCGCGCACGCACGAGGCGAAGCTCTCGGTCACCTACGAAAGCGGGCCGACCTTCACGATGGGCAAGCTCGACGTGTCCGGCACGCGGCGTTATCCGGAGTTCATCGTGCACAACGTCAATCCGATTTCGCCCGGCGACGTCTACGACACGCGGCGCGTGGCCGAATTGCAGCGCCAGTTGCAGAACACGCCGTACTTTGCGAGCGTCGCGATCGACCTCGACAACGACCCGGCCAAACCGCTCGACACGCCGGTTCACGTGAAGGTGTCCGAGTTTCCGTACAACAGTATTCGCGGCGGGGTCGGTTATTCGACCGACAACGGGCCGCTGGTGCAGGGCGCGTACTCGTATCTGAATACGTTCGGCAAGGCGTGGCCGTTCACGGTGGAAGGCCGCGCCGATCAGACCCAGCAGTACGGACAGATCCAGCTGTCGATGCCGCCGGGGCCGCGCGCGTGGACCAATAGCGTGCTGGCGTCCTACACCACGACCGACGTCTCCGACACGCGCATTTACAGCATTCGCGGCGGCGTGCAGCGCTCGCGCACGTCGCAATTTCTCGATTACAGCTACTCGCTGCTGTACTACCAGGACCGGCTCGATCAGAACGCGATTGCGCCGACCACGAGCCGCGCGCTGGTGCCGGCGTGGTCCTGGACCCGGCGCGACACCGACGATCCGCTGTTCCCGCGCCGCGGCAATCTGATTCACGCCGAGGCGGGTTTCGCGATCAAGGGCGTGCTGACCGACCAGACGTTCATTCGGGGCTACGCGCGCGGCCAGCAGTATCTGCCGATCGGCAAGGACGACATCGTGGTGATCCGCGCCGAATTGGGCGGCGTGTTCACGAGCGGCAGTTCGAGCGGCGTGCCGGCGTCGCTGCTGTTCCGCGCGGGCGGCTCGAACTCGGTGCGCGGCTACGGCTTTCAGAGCATCGGTAACAACGTCGACGGCTCGATCCTGCCCACCAAGTACCTCGTGACGGGCGCCACCGAATATCAGCACTGGTTCTCGCACAACTGGGGCGCGGCGGCGTTCTTCGACATCGGCACCGCCACCGACACCTGGGGCGAAAAAGTCTTCTATCCGGGCGTCGGCTTGGGGGCGCGCTGGCGCAGCCCGGTCGGCCCGGTCAATGTCGATATTGCTTACGGGATTCGCAACAAGAGCGTGCGGCCGTACCTGACGCTGGGCATTGCCTTCTGATGAAAACCTGCTTCCACCCGACCCACGCATGACTACGGACGTTTCCGATCAACCCTCCGCGCAACCGCCCGGCGTTCCGCCTTCCGGAGCGCCGCCGGCCGGCGCCGCCGTCATCCGGCACGCCGCCGCCAGGACGCCGGCCGGGCCGCCGGTTGCTGAAAACGTTCGCGTGGACGGTCGTCGTGCTGGTCTTGCTGGTGACGCTGGCGCTCGGGCTGCTGTATGGCGCCTTGACCACCGAGCGCGGCACCGCTTATGCGTGGCAGGCCGCGGTCAGACTGCTGGGCGGCAAGCTGGGCGGCACGCTCGAAGGCGGCACGCTCGCCACCGGCGTGCGCTTGCGGGACGTGCGCTGGCGCAGCCTCGACGGCAGCGGCACCGATATCCAGATTGACCGGGCGGCGGGGCGCTGGGCGCTCGCGCGCGATCCGTGGCGTTTCACGGTCGACTATCTGCACGTCGGCACGGTCGACGCGCGAGTCGGCGCATCGTCGTCGACGCAGCAGCGAGCCGATGAAATTACCGAAAGAGTTGCGCTTGCCGCTGCAACTCGACATCCGCGACGTTCAGCTCGACAGTTTGCTGCTGCATCAGGGCGCGTCGACCACCGAGTTGTCGCATTTCGTTTTTCATGGACGCAGCGACGGGCGGCATCACGAGGCCGCCATCGAGCGGCTGGATACGCCGTTCGGCGCGGTGACGGCGTCGGCGAAACTCGACGGCGTACAACCGTTTCCGTTGACCGGCGACATCGGTTATTCGGGCAAGGTCAACAACGAGGCGGTGCAGGTGGGCGGCCATCTGAGCGGTTCGCTGGAGCAGCTTGTCGCCGAACTCGACGCGACCGGCATGAAGCTCGCGGGCCACGCGCGGGTCGAGGCGACACCGTTCGGCGCGGTGCCGTTGCAACGCGCCACGCTGACCTTCGATCACATCAATCCGCAGGCTTTCGCGCCCGGTGCGCCGTTGGCCGATCTGGCGGTGCGCGCGGAACTCGCGCCGGTTTCGCAGGACGGCGCGGACACGGTCGTGCTGGGGGCGAGCGGGGCGGTCGCGGCTAGTGCAGCGAGTGGCGCGGCCACGCTACCGGCGAGCGGAGTGGTTGCAGCGAGCGCTGCGAAAGCGGCGAGTTCGGCGCGGCGGTGGCGTCGACCGGCACGGCCGATCCGGCAAGCAGTGCCGCGAGCACGGCCGTCGCGAATGCGGCAAGCGCTGCCAGCGCGGCACAGCGCGCGGCAAAACACGGTGAAAGCATGCCTCAAGCCACCGCTCCCGGCTTCGCCGTCGCCGGCCACATCTCGATCGTCAACGCCAAGACCGGGCGCGATCGACCAGAACCTGCTGCCGCTCATCGACGCCAACGCGGACGTGCGCCTCGACGCCCAGGCGCAGCGCATCTCGAACCTGAACGTGCGGCTCGTGAGAAGCGCTACGGTCACCGGCAGCGGCGCGCTGACCGGCCGGCGCGGCCAACTCGACCTGCGGGTCGCCGGGCTCGACCTGAACGCACTCGCAGGCGACCGTGCGGCCCACGCAGCTTTCCGGTCCTATCGGCGTTCGTCTGAACGACGACATTCAAAGTCTCACGCTCGATCTCGCCGACCCGCAAGCCGCGCTGCGCCTGCAGGGCAAGGTGACCTTCGACCCCGCGCGGATCAGCTTCAACGACGTGCGCGTCACCTCGGGCAGCGGGCGCATCGACCTGTCCGGCGCGCTCAAGCACGACGCGAATTCCACCTACAACCTGAAAGCGCAACTGACCGATTTCGACCCGCTGACGCTGGCCTCGCAGATGCCGTCGCGCGCGCCGGTAACGGGGCCGGTGCCCGCGGCGAGCAGCGTCCAGCAACGGCGTAACGCAGCAGTGCCGCCGCGCAGGTGGGCAGCACGGCCGGCGCGAAAAGCGCGGCGCCGGGCGATCAGGCCGCCGCTGCCGTGAAAAACACGGCCAAGGCCGCTGTGCAGACCGAGGTGGTCCAGCGCAAAACGCCGCCGCCCAAGGCACGGCAAGCGCGCGCCGCCCGCGCGCAAGATCGAGGCGCGCGTGAACGGCACGCTCACCGCGGCCGGCATGCTCGGCCCGGTCTTTACCACCAAGGCGGAATTCAAGCTCGGTCCGAGCGTCTACGACGACCTGCCGTTGACCGGCGGCGGCACGCTCCAGCTGGCGGGCTCGCGGATTCTGCCGAGCCGCGCGAATCTGTCGGTGGCGGGCAATCAGGTCGATCTGCAAGGCAGCTTCGGTGCGGCCGGCGACCGGCTGCGCTTTCGCGTCGATGCGCCGCAGCTCGAGCGGCTCGGCTTCGGCCTCGCGGGCCTCGTCGACGCCGACGGCGACGTCACCGGCTCGTTCGCGCATCCGAACGTCACGCTGAACTACAAGGCCGATAGCGTCGTGTTCGGCAGCAATCGCGTCGGCCATGCGGAGGGCCACGCCGAATTGCGCGACGGCGCGAACGGCGCGCTCGCCTTCACCACCGACGCGCGCGAGGTCAGCGCAGGCGGCGTCGATCTGACCACGCTCACGGCGAAGCTGGCGGGCACGCGCGCGAACCACACGTTCGAGGCCGCGGCGACCGGCAAGCTGCAGGATCGGCCGCTCGATCTGTCGGTCGCGGCGAACGGCAAGCTGACCGAAGCACGCGACGGCACGCGCTGGGACGGCACGGTCACGCATCTGCAGAACAAAGGTTTGCCGGCGCTGAATCTCGACTCGCCGCTCGACCGTCAGCGCCGCGCCGAACAGGCTGACGCTCGGCGCCACGCATCTCACGCTCGAAGGCGCCGTGCTCGAGCTGAAATCGTTCGCGTTCGACCACGGCAAGATCCAGTCGGCGGGCACCCTGACCGGCGTGTCGGTGGCGCGCTTGCAGGAGTTGCGGCACGAGATCACCGGCGAGCCGCCGGCGGTCAGAACCGACCTCGTGTTCGACGGCGACTGGGACTTTTCGCTCGGCGCGACCGCGAGCGGCCACATCCAGCTGAAGCGGCGCGAGGGCGACGTGACGGTTGAAATCGGCCGGGGCCTCGCGTCGATGGGCATTGCCGACATCACCGCGCGCGCCGAATTCAGCGGCGGCAACCGGCTCAACGCCACGCTGCATGCGCAGGCGAGCCGCATCGGCGTGATCGATGCGGACGCGCATACCACGCTGGTGCTCGCGCGACGGCCTGCTGACCTTCAACGAAGAAGGCGCGTTATCGGGCAATGTGAACGCCAATGTGCCGTCGCTGAAAACGACCGGCGGGTTGTTTGGCCCGAGCTATCTGCTGGACGGGCAGCTGGCGCTCAAACTCGCGCTCGGCGGCACGGTCGCCAAGCCGAGCCTGACCGGTGCGCTGACTCGGCGACGGACTCTCCGCGACGATGGTCGACCAGGGCGTGCAGTTGAAGGACGGCGTGGTGCGGATCGCGCTGTCGCAGAATCTGGTGGACTTCCAGCAGGTCGAGTTTCACGGCGCGAGCGGCACGCTGCGCGCCACCGGCCGGGTGCGTCTGGACGGCGCGGAGCCGGACCTGAGCGCGAGCATCGTCGCGGACAAGCTCGAACTGTTCGCCGCGCCCGACCGCAACCTGTCGCTGTCGGGCAGCGCGAGCGTCGCGAACGGCGGGGCGGAGCGGGGCATGGCGATCAACGGCAAATTCGTCGTCGATCACGCGTTGTTCGATCTGCCGGAGCAGGCCGCGCCAAGACTCGGCGACGACGTCGTGATCGTGCGCCCGGACGGCACCACCTCGGGCGGGCGGCCGCGGCCAGTGGCGGGCAGCAATCAGCCGATCGGCCCGTTCGCGCCGCGCGCCAACATCGACATCAGCCTCGGCGACAATTTCCGTTTCCGTGGCCAGGGCGCCGATCTCGGGCTGACCGGCACGATTACCGCGATGAGCGCGCCGAACCTGCCGCTGCGCGCGGTCGGCAACGTGCGGGTCACGCAGGGTTCGACCTACACGGCGTTCGGCCGCAAGCTGTCGATCGAAAACGGCTTCTTCACGTTCAACGGGCCGGTGGCCAATCCGGGTATCAACATTCTGGCGATGCGCCGCAATCAGCAGGTCGAAGCGGGCGTGCAGGTGACGGGCACGGTGCAGTTGCCGGTGGCGCGGCTGGTGTCGGAGCCGAACGTGCCGGATAACGAAAAGCTCTCGTGGCTGCTGTTCGGCCATGGCACGGATCAGGGCAATAACCTCGGTCAGCAGAGCACGATGACGACGGCACTCGCGCTGCTCGGCAGCGCGACCGGCAAGCGGATTGCGCAGACGGTCGGGCTCGACGAGTTTTCAGTCGGCCGCAGCGAGGTCGGGCTGACCGATCCGCAGGTGGTGATGGTGTCGAAGGCGATTAACGAGTGGCTCGTGATCGGCTACGAGCAGGGCTTGCAGTCGGCGAGCAATGCGATCAAGGCGACGGTGAATCTGACGCGTTACTGGTCGGTCGTGGCTTACGGCGGCACGTTCTATGGGGCCGATGTGCTGTACACCCGGCGCTTTGACCGGATCAGATGGTGATGGGCGCGGTGGCGGCTCGTGCATGACTGACGGGCGGCGCGCTGGCCGGCCAAACTGCTGGCCGGCAAAATCGCACACGAATAAAAAAACGGCACGCTTCAAAAGAGCGTGCCGTTTTTTTTGTGCCTGAACTGGAAGTGCCCGAAGCAAAAATCCGCCACGGGCACCGCCTGTGTGCATGAACGTTACTTCACGCGCATGCCCGGCTTCGCGCCGCTATCCGGTTCGAGCACGTACAGACCCGGTTCGGCTTTCTCGTCGGTGGCCGATGCCGCCAGCACCATTCCTTCGGACATGCCGAACTTCATCTTGCGCGGTGCGAGGTTCGCGACCATTACCGTGAGCTTGCCGATCAGCTGTTCCGGCTGATACGCGGACTTGATGCCCGAGAACACGTTACGCGTCTTCTCTTCGCCCACGTCGAGCGTGAGTTGCAGCAGCTTGTCCGAGCCCTCCACCGCCTTGCAGTCGACGATCTTCGCGATGCGCAGATCGACCTTCGCGAAGTCGTCGATCGAGATCACGCCGGGCGTTTCGTCCTTGTCGGCAGCAGCAGCTTTCGCGGCCTTCGACTTGCCCTTCGCGTCAGCAGGAGCCGCCGCTTCCGGCGTGGCTTGCAGCGAATCGCGATTGGCCGCCAGCAGTGCCTCGATCTGCTTCGGATCGACGCGCGTCATCAGATGCTTGTACGCGTTGATCGGACGAGCGGAGCTCAGCGGCACATTGACGTCGGCCCACACCAGCGGCTCGATGCCGAGGAACGCTTCGACCGCTTCGGCCACCTTCGGCAGCACCGGCTTCAGTGCGAGCGACAACAGGCGGAACGCCTCGACGCTCACGCTGCAGGTTTCATGCAGTGCGACCGCATTCGCCGGGTCTTTCGCCTGATCCCACGGCTTGGCGGTGTCGACGTACGCGTTGACCGCGTCGGCCAGTTCCATGGTTTGACGCAACGCGCGGTTGTACTCGCGCGCCTCGTAGTTCGCGGCGATTTGCGGAATCGCGACGCGCAGCGTGGCGAGCAGCGGATGCTGCATCGCGCTGTCCTGCACGCGACCGTCGAAGCGCTTGATCAGGAAGCCGGCCGCGCGGCTCGCGATGTTCACGTACTTGCCGACCAGATCGCTGTTCACGCGCGCCTGGAAGTCGTCGAGGTTCAGGTCGAGGTCTTCCATCGTGCTGTTCAGCTTGGCCGCGAAGTAGTAGCGCAGCCATTCCGGATTCAGGCCCGTGTCGATCACGCTTTGCGCGGTGATGAAGGTGCCGCGCGACTTCGACATCTTCGCGCCGTCCACGGTCAGGAAGCCGTGCGCGAACACGTTGGTCGGCGTGCGATGACCCGAGAACTCGAGCATGGCCGGCCAGAACAGCGTGTGGAAATACAGAATGTCTTTGCCGATGAAGTGATACTGCTCGGCGGTCGAGCCCTTGCGAATCCACGAATCGAAATCGAGGCCGCGCTTTTCGGCGAGGTTCTTGAAGCTCGCGTAATAGCCGACCGGCGCGTCGAGCCACACGTAGAAATATTTGCCCGGCGCGCCCGGAATTTCGAAACCGAAGTACGGTGCGTCGCGCGAGATGTCCCAGTCGGCGAGCTTGGCTTCGCCGGCGTCGCCGAGCCATTCACGCATCTTGTTGGTGGCTTCTGGCTGCGCGAGGCCGCCGACCCACTCGCGCAGGAAATTCTCGCAGCGCGGATCGGACAGGCGGAAGAAGTAGTGCGTCGAGGTCTTGCGAACCGGCGTGGCGCCCGAGACGACCGAGTACGGATTGACCAGGTCAGTCGGCAGATAAGTCGAGCCGCATACTTCGCAGCTGTCGCCGTATTGATCTTTCGCGCCGCATTTCGGGCACTGGCCCTTGATGAAGCGGTCCGGCAGGAACATTTCCTTGACCGGGTCATACGCCTGTTCGATATCGCGCGCCTCGATCAGACCCGCTTCCTTCAGCGCCAGATAGACGTTTTCGCTGAGCACGCGGTTCTCGTCGGAATCGGTCGAATAGTAATTGTCGAACGAAATGCCGAAGCTATCGAAGTCGCGCTTGTGTTCCTGCCACACGCGATCGATCAGCTGCTTGGGCGTCAGACCTTCCTTTTCCGCGCGCAGCATGATCGGCGTGCCGTGCGTGTCGTCGGCGCCCACGTAGTAGACCTCGTGCCCGTGCATTCGCAACGTCCGGACCCAGATGTCCGTCTGGATATATTCGACCAGATGGCCAATATGGATTTGCCCGTTCGCATACGGAAGGGCCGACGTGACGAGAACCTGGCGACGGCCTGACGGCGCGCCTGCGGAGAGATCGGTTGCGGGTGCTGACATAAGGATGGTGGGAGCCTGCGGTGGGACGAAACGTTGATTCTAGCAGGGCGGGCGCGTGGCGCGGGTCGGGCGGCGTGGGGCGTAACCGGGATGCAGCGAAGGAGGAGGGCGTACCGCGCGGCTTACTGGGAATGCCGGCGGAGGGGCGGGATCGGCGACGGCGTACAAACCGGGCGCCCAAAAAAAACCGGGGCTATTAACCCCGGAGCAACAACGACAAGAGGAGAATGGTGACGCGGCGGCTTCGCCAGCCACGTACCGTAAAGACAGACCGCGGATTTTCGGCAGAGTTCGAAATTTTTTTCGTCGTCGTGCGAGATTTTCTTTCCGCAGCTTTTACCAGGCCTTTATGTCTCACCGCGCGCCGGCCGGAATCATCCCGCGCGCGGTTGCATCATCCCCCAAAGTCTTGTGTTTATTGCGTGCTGTGCTGAGCCGTGGCGCGCAGATAGATTTCCACGCGACGGTTGGCCGCACGGCCAGCTTCGGTGTTGTTGTCGGCGATCGGCTGGTTCTGGCCCATGCCTTGTGCCGACAGGCGTTGCGGCGCAACGCCGCGTTGCCCCAGGTAGCCCGTCACGCTTTCCGCGCGATTGACCGACAGCGTCTGGTTATACGCCGGCGAGCCCGTGCTGTCGGTATGGCCGACCACTTGCGCGATCACTTCCGGGTTCTGCTGCAGCGTCTGCACCAGTTGATCCAGCACCGGTGCGAACGACGGCTTGATCGCGTAGCTGCTGGTGTCGAACGTGACCGAGCTCGGGATGTTCAGCTTGAGCGAGCCGTCCGGCTGCTCGGTGATCTGCGTGCCGGTACCCTTGGTGGCGCCCGACAGGCGGTTGTGAATGTTCTGCCAGTTGTAGCCGGTGATGCCGCCCACCGCCGCGCCGACGCCCGCGCCGATCGCCGCGCCCTTGCCGCCGCCGAAGATCGCGCCCAGTGCGGCGCCAGTACCGGCGCCGACGCCCGTGCCGACTGCCGTGTTCGTACCCTGTTGGCTGGCGCAGCCCGCCAGCAGCGAGCCGGCAACAGCAAAGACAGCCAGGCGAGTCATCATTTTTGCATTCATTTTCGTTTCCTCTTGAGTGACGCGAATAAAGCAGCGGTAGCGCTTAATTTATCTGGTGGACATGACGGCCGTAAACCTGCATGCCGCACATGGCGGAAAAAACCTGCACCGTTTCAGTCCCGGTCCGACAGTCGAGAAGGGTCTTCCGGCACCGCCTGGCGGCTGATACTACAATAACGGCTGAAGTCCTTGCGATGCGACCCCATGGCGTCCGCCTGCCCGAAGGGTGCTACGCGAGCCGGGTTTTCGCAATGCTGTCTAACAATTTCTTTCAAATTCCGGCGCGTGGCCGAGGCTTCGATTCCGCCGCGCCGCAGGTGTTCCCCACGGAGTGTCAATGAGTATCGATCGGGCTTTGGTCGACGCTGCCCTCGCGGCCGTCGCCGACCCCAACACCGGCCTGCCGTACGCGGCCGCCAAAAACATCCGGAACGTCGTCGTGGAGGGTGACACCGTCAGCCTTCAGGTCGTGCTCGGCTATCCGGCCAAACGTCAGTTTGAAGCGATCCGCACGCAGTTCGCCGACGCGTTGCGCGCCGTGCCGGGCGTGGCGAACGCGCGCATCGACGTGTCCACGCAGATCGCCTCGCACACGGTTCAACGCGGCGTGAAACTTCTGCCGAACGTGAAGAACATCGTCGCCGTGGCATCCGGCAAGGGTGGCGTCGGCAAGAGCACGACCGCCGTGAATCTGGCGCTCGCGCTGGCGAGCGAAGGCGCGTCGGTCGGCATTCTCGACGCGGACATTTACGGCCCGTCGCTGCCCATGATGCTCGGCATCGAAGGCCGTCCCGAATCGCCCGACGACAAGTCGATGAATCCGATGACCGGCCACGGTGTGCAGGCCAACTCGATCGGCTTCCTGATCGAGCAGGACAATCCGATGGTGTGGCGCGGTCCGATGGCCACTTCTGCGTTGGAACAGTTGCTGCGGCAGACCAACTGGCACGATCTCGACTATCTGATCGTCGACATGCCGCCCGGCACCGGCGACATTCAACTGACCTTGTCGCAGCGCGTGCCGGTCACGGGCGCGGTGATCGTCACCACGCCGCAGGACATCGCGCTGCTCGACGCGAAGAAGGGCCTCAAGATGTTCGAGAAGGTCGGCATTCCGATCCTCGGCATCGTCGAGAACATGGGCATGCATATCTGCTCGAACTGCGGCCACGAAGAGCATATTTTCGGCGCGGGCGGCGGCGAGCGGATGGGCAAGGAGTACGGCGTCGACGTGCTCGGCAGCCTGCCGCTCGACATCGCGATCCGCGAGCAGGCCGACTCGGGCACGCCCACGGTCGTGGCCGATCCGGATGGCCGTATCGCGGAGATCTATCGCTCGATCGCGCGCAAGGTGGCGATCCATATTGCCGAGCGCTCGCGCGACATGACATCGAAGTTTCCGAACATCGTTGTGCAGAACACCTGATCAGCCATTCGGACAAGGGGCCAAGGCGTCTAATTGCGCCGGGTCTCGCGGTATCATGTCGACTTCAAAGGTTCGGTCCGGCGGCCGCAGGGGCGCCCGCCTGGTCGGCAAGAGGATCGCATGGGAAAACGAATCGACGGACAGGCAGTGCATGCGTTGATTGTTCTGGCTGTCAGCTGTGTGCTGTTATCCGGCTGTAGCACCTTCCTGAGACCACAGGAAAAGCGCGCCGACGCGCAATTGCTGCCCACCGTGGGCAATCAGGCGCGCGGCCTCGTGACGTTTATCGAGCGCTCGGACGGCGTGCAGGTCACCTACAATCTCGGGGGCTTGCCGCCCAACAGCGACCACGCGTTGCAGGTTCACGAGCGCGGCGACTGCAATGCCGCCGACGGCTCCAGCACGGGCCAGGTGTTCTCGCCGGCCGCCGAGCGTCTGAAAGCGGGCGCGCGGGTCGAGGGCGACCTCGGCAACATTCACGCAGACGACAACGGCGTGGCGACCGGCTTCATCGTCGCACCGGACGTTTCGCTCGACGGCATTCGCTCGGTGTTGCAGCGCGCCGTCGTGCTGCATCGCGACGCAACCGACCCTTATGCTTATCCGCAACTCGGCGCCGGTCCCGCGATTGCCTGCGGCGTGATTCGTCAATGAGTGCGAGCCAACGGTAAATCCAGTATTGACGGCGAGTTCGGAAGGGCGCCTGGCGCCCATCTGACATTGCCCGCAGCACCATTTCCATGATCGCGTAAAATAAGCGCCTTCCATCCGGGTGCCTGCCGGTCAATCCGGCCGCAGAGGCCGGCGCACCGGCCTGACGCCGCAACCTGGCCACCTCGGGACGTGCTTCGAAAGCTGGCTGGCGCCTCCGGGTTGTTATACGCGGTTATCCGTCAGTTTTATCCGTCACACATCTGTCATTCAAGTCGAGCAGCGTTCACCTATGACCATCAAATCCGACAAGTGGATCCGGCGCATGGCCGAGTCTCACAAGATGATCGAGCCGTTTGCGCCCGATCAGGTCCGCGTTTCCGAAGACGGCCGGAAGATTGTCAGCTACGGCACGTCGAGCTACGGCTACGACATTCGCTGCGCCGACGAATTCAAGATCTTCACCAATATCAACTCGACCATCGTCGATCCGAAGAACTTTGACGAGAAGTCGTTTGTCGACTTCAAGGGCGATGTCTGCATCATCCCGCCGAATTCGTTCGCGCTGGCCCGCACCGTCGAATACTTCCGCATTCCGCGCACTGTGCTGACCGTGTGCCTGGGCAAGTCCACGTATGCGCGTTGCGGGATCATCGTCAACGTGACGCCGTTCGAGCCGGAATGGGAAGGTCACGTCACGCTCGAATTCTCGAATACGACACCTTTGCCTGCGAAAATCTACGCGAACGAAGGCGTCGCGCAGGTGCTGTTTTTCGAAAGCGACGAAATTTGTGAGACGTCGTACGCGGATCGCGGCGGCAAATATCAAGGTCAGCACGGCGTCACATTGCCCAAGACGTGACGTCCGCAGCGCACTGACCCACCAGCTACACCGGGTGACCGCTGCAATTTACAGAATGCAGCGGTCGTTCTTTTTGGAGAATCGCCCATGAAGTTTCGTTTTCCCGTCGTCATCATCGACGAAGATTTCCGCTCCGAGAACATCTCGGGTTCCGGCATCCGCGCGCTTTAGCCGAAGCTATCGAGAAAGAAGGCGCGGAAGTGCTCGGGTTGACGAGCTACGGCGACCTGGCCTCGTTCGCGCAGCAGTCGAGCCGCGCGTCGTGCTTCATCCTCTCGATCGACGACGACGAGCTGCTGCCGTACGTCGATAACGTCGTCGTGGAAGGCGAGACGCCCGAACTGGCCGCCGCGATCATCGCGTTGCGCGCGTTCGTGGCCGAAGTGCGCCGCCGCAATGCCGACATTCCGATCTTCCTGTACGGCGAAACGCGCACGTCGCGCCATCTGCCGAACGACATCCTGCGCGAACTGCATGGCTTCATCCACATGTTCGAGGACACGCCGGAGTTCGTCGCGCGCCACATCATCCGCGAGACGAAGGTGTATCTGGATTCGCTCGCGCCGCCGTTCTTCAAGGAACTGGTGCAGTACGCGGACGAGGGCTCGTACTCGTGGCACTGCCCGGGCCACTCGGGCGGCGTCGCGTTCCTGAAAAGCCCGCTCGGCCAGATGTTCCACCAGTTCTTCGGCGAGAACATGCTGCGCGCCGACGTCTGCAATGCCGTCGACGAACTCGGCCAGCTGCTCGACCACACCGGTCCGGTCGCGGCTTCCGAGCGCAACGCCGCGCGCATTTTCAGCGCCGACCACGTGTTCTTCGTGACCAACGGCACGTCGACCTCGAACAAGATCGTCTGGCATGGCACGGTGGCGCCGGGCGACATCGTGCTGGTCGACCGCAACTGCCACAAGTCGATCCTGCACGCGATCACGATGACCGGCTCGATTCCGGTGTTCCTCACGCCGACGCGCAACAATTTCGGCATCATCGGCCCGATTCCGCGCAGCGAATTCGAGCCGGAAAACATCCAGAAGAAGATCCTCGCGAATCCGTTCGCGCGCGAAGCGCTGCGAAGAATCCAGACCTCAAGCCGCGCATTCTGACGATCACGCAGAGCACGTACGACGGCGTGATCTACAACGTCGAGATGATCAAGGAAATGTTGGGCGACTGGCTCGACACGCTGCACTTCGACGAAGCGTGGCTGCCGCACGCGGAATTTCACGAGTTCTATCAGGACATGCACGCGATCGGCGCGGGTCGTCCGCGGATCGGCGCGCTGGTGTTCGCGACGCACTCCACGCACAAGCTGCTGGCCGGCATCTCGCAGGCATCGCAGATCGTCGTGCAGGATTCGAAGAACAGCCGCTTCGACAAGCACCGCTTCAACGAAGCCTATCTGATGCATACGTCGACCAGCCCGCAGTACGCGATCATCGCGTCGTGCGACGTGGCCGCGGCAATGATGGAATCGCCCGGCGGCCCGGCGCTGGTCGAAGAGTCGATTGCCGAAGCGCTCGATTTCCGCCGCGCGATGAGCAAGGTCGACGCCGAATACGGCGACGACTGGTTCTTCAAGGTGTGGGGCCCGGACGCGTTCGCCGAAGAAGGCATCGGCTCGCGCGAAGACTGGATGCTGCGCCCGAACGACGCGTGGCACGGCTTCGGCTCGCTGCGCCGAAGGCTTCAACATGCTCGATCCGATCAAGGCGACCATCGTCACGCCGGGTCTGGACATGGACGGCGGCTTCGGCGAGACCGGCATTCCGGCTGCGATCGTCACGAAGTATCTGGCCGAGCACGGCATCATCGTCGAGAAGACCGGGCTGTATTCGTTCTTCATCATGTTCACGATCGGCATTACCAAGGGTCGCTGGAACTCGATGGTGACCGAGCTGCAACAGTTCAAGGACGACTACGACAACAACCAGCCGCTGTGGCGCGTGTTGCCGGAGTTCGTCGCCGCATCATCCGATGTACGAGCGCGTCGGCCTGCGCGATCTGTGCCAGCAGATCCACAGCGTCTACCGTGCCAACGACATCGCGCGTCTGACGACCGAGATGTACCTGTCGAGCATGGAGCCGGCGATGAAGCCGTCCGACGCATTCGCGAAGCTCGCGCACCGCGAGATCGACCGGGTGGCGATCGACGAACTCGAAGGCCGCGTCACGTCGATCCTGTTGACGCCGTATCCGCCGGGCATCCCGCTGCTGATTCCGGGCGAGCGCTTCAACAAGACCATCGTCAACTATCTGCGTTTCGCGCGCGAGTTCAACGAGCGCTTCCCGGGCTTCCACACGGATATCCACGGGCTGGTCGGCGAAACGATCAACGGGCGCATCGAATATTTCGTCGATTGCGTTCGCGCCTGACGATGCGGGGTGTGAAGTCCCTGTTGTGCGCGCTGAGCGTCGTGTCGGCGGCGTGGCTCGGTGCGCTGTCTTCGGCGGCCCATGCCGAAGTCGCCGCCGCCGATCCGATCGACGCGTCGATGCGCACGTGTCTCGCGCGCAGCGATATGTCGACGACAACGGGGCAGGTGCAGTGCATGGACAACGCGCGGATCGGCTGGAAGGCCGCGCTCGACAGCGCGTGGCAGCAGCTTCAGACGAGGTTGCCGCCCGCGCGCCGCAAGTTATGGGAAAAGAGCCAGGCAAGCTGGCTGGCTTCGCGCGATGCCGAGAAGCAGTTGCTGGCCGCCGTGTTCGCCACGACGCGCGGCTCGATGTATGTGCTGGCCGAAGCCGACATGCAATTGCAGCCGGTGCGTGATCGTGCGCTCGCACTGCGCAGCGCGGCGGGCGAGGCGGGCAGTCCGCCGCCGCGTCGTCCGCGCGCGTGTAGCGCGGATGCGCGCTGCGAGCACGCGATGTTCGATCTGAACCGCTATTACCACCGCTTGCAGTCGAAGATGCCCGCGCATTCGCGTCCTGTGCTGGTGCGCGCGCAGCGGGCGTGGAGCGCGTATCTCGCCGCTGCGACGGCGGTGATCGACGAGCGCAGCCGGATCGACATCATCGGCGCGCGGGTGGCGACGCTCAAGCGTCTGTCGGAAACGGTCGGGAACGACTGAGCGGCGTTCCTTTTTTCGTTCGGCTTGAATCCGCCTGAACCTGCCTGAACCCGCTTAAACCCGCATTCAATCGAGCAGATAATCTTCGGGCTGTCGCGCCGGCACGCTCAGTGAAGGCTCGCCGCGCATATCGCGGATGGCGTCCTCGATCACCGCGGACATCGTGTTGAGCGCGAGGTCGTTGTCGTCGGTGCCGAACGGTTCTTCGATCTGCGACGCGATCGCTTCATGCGCCATGAACGTGTACGCGACAAACACCGCGAACACCGGCGTGAAAATGCCGATGCTGTCCACCAGTCCAAACGGCAGCGACGCGCAGAAAAAATACACGGTGCGGTGAATCATCACCGAATACGCGAACGGCAGCGGCGTCGAAGCGATGCGCTCGCATCCGCCGATCACATCCGAAAGCCCGTTCAGATTGCGGTCAATGGCATTGACCACCATCGGATCGAATGCGCCTGCGCGCGCTTGCTGTTGCAACCATTCGCCGAGAAACAGCAGCAGCGTCGCGGGTTTGTAACGCGAGGCCATCACGCGTTCAGTGAGCGCGACGGGCAGGCGCGCGGCGAGGTCCTCGCGTGGATCGCCGTGCCGAAGCTGATGCCGCAGCGCATGCGGCAACGTGCTCAGTGCGGCGAAAAATTCGGCGAGATCTTCTTGCGGAATCTGCCGCGACGGCAACGTCAGCACCTGACGCGTCAGCGAGCGCGACTCGTTCAGCAACTGGCCCCACAGCTTGCGCGCTTCCCACCAGCGGTCGTAGCTGGCGTTGTTGCGGAAGCCGAGAAAGACCGCGAGCGCAATGCCGATCAGCGAGAAGGGCGCGGTGGTATTCAGGTTGAGAGTGATGGGCAGCAGATGATCGTGCGCAGCCACGGCGACGATCGAAATACAGAAGATCAGAAAGAGCCGCGGGAGCAGGCGCGGAAGAACCGAGCCTCGCCACGCGAGCAGCATGCGGAACCAATGGAGATGCGGACGGATGATCATTGGGTTGAGCGGCGTGTGTTGAGCGAGGGAGCGCCTATTATCGCTTTTTGTCCGCGCCACGCGGATCGCTGCGTGCAGCCTTCAACCTTGCGCGGCCTGTTGGAGCAGGCCGGCGGTACGACGAACGGCCCGCGCCGCGCGCATCTCATCGATGCCGCGGCGCAGGCCGGTCAGCCGTTCACTCGCGCGCCGACGAAGCTGCGCCGTGGCTCAGCCAGTCGAGCACGGCGGTAGCGTCGTCATCGGCGCCTTGACGTGCTTTGGCGACCGTCTCGGCCACATCCGCGCTCGGCACCGCGCGACGAATCGCCACGCCGACCGCGAGAATGTCGATCATCACCAGATGCAGGATGCGCGAGATCATCGACAACTGCGACTCGCGAATTTCGATGTGATCGGTTTCGAGCGCGACGGTGGCACGCTTGGCCAACGGCGTATTGCTCGACGTAATCGCGATCACCTTCGCGCCGGCCTGCATCGCGACATCGAGCACGCGCAGCAATTCAGGCGCGCGTCCCGACTTCGAGACCGCCACGATCACATCGCCCTTGCCGAGCAAGGCCGCCGACGCCGCCTGCATGTACAGGTCGCCATAAGCGATGGTCGGAATGCCGAAACGGAAGAACTTGTAATGCGCGTCCTGCGCGACGATGTTCGAATTGCCGAGGCCGTAGAACTCGATGCGTCGCGCGCCGTTCAACAGATCGATCGCGCGCTCGACGTGTTCGAAGTTCAGATGCTCGCGCAACTGCAGGATCGCCGACACGGTGTTGTCCAGCACCTTCGCGCCGAAGTCGGTCGCGGTGTCGCCGAGATGCACCTGGCTATGGCTGACCGGAATCGTGCCGGTCAAACCCGTGGCGAGCTTCAGCTTGAAGTCCGACAAGCCCTGGCAGCCGAGCGAACGGCAAAAGCGGATCACCGTCGGCTGACTCACGTCGGCCTTGCGCGCGATGTCGACGATCGGATCGTTGATGATCGAGCGCGGATGGTTCAGCGCGAGATCGGCGACCCGGCGCTCGGCCGGCGTCAGCGCGTCGCGCATCTGGCGAATCCGCTCGAACACCGCCGACGAACTGCCGCCCGCGCGATTCGACAACTGCTCGGCAAGAATCGCCGAGACGCCGAGAAACGCCGGATATTCAGCGGTAATCACATAAGTCGGCACGTTCTGCAGGTAAGCCTCGAAGCGGCCCTTCGCCTCGAAGCGCTTGCGGAACGACGAACGCGCGAAGAACTCGCCGAGTCGCGGCACGACGCCGCCGCCGATGTAGATGCCGCCCAGCGCGCCGAGCGTCACCGCGATATTGCCCGCGAAGGTGCCGAGAATGCCGCAGAACACATCGACCGATTCGGCCGCCAGCGGCTCGCCTTCCAGCGCGCGCTTGACGATCTCGATCGTGTCGACGTTCGACGCCACGCGCTTCTTGTCGCGGCCCGCCAGCGCACGATAAATCACTTCGATGCCGGGGCCCGCGGCCACCCGTTCGAACGACACGTGCGACCACTTCTTGCGTGCGTATTGCAGCACGATGTCTTCACGTTCGTCGGCCGGTGCGAAGGTCGCGTGACCGCCTTCGCTGCCGAGCGCGATCCAGCGGTCGTCGGCGGGAATCAGGCCGGACACGCCCATGCCGGTGCCGGGGCCGAGCAAACCGATCACGCTATTCGGACGGCGCGCGCCGCCGCCCACCTGCACGCGCTGCGCGTCGGTGAGGCCGGGCAGCGCCATCGCCAGCGCGGTAAAGTCGTTCACCACCAGCAGCGTGTCGAAACCGAGCGCGCGGCGCGTGGCTTCGATCGAAAAGCTCCAGTCGTGATTCGTCATGCTCACCTGATCGCCGTCGACCGGGTTCGCAATCGCAATCGCCGCATGATTCACGCGGCCGATCTTGCTGTCCTTCAGATACTTCTTGATAACGTCGGCAACACCTGGATAGCTCGCGCACGGATAGACCTGCACCGAGCCGATTTCGCCCGGGCCGGTTTCCAGCGCGAAGCGCGCGTTGGTGCCGCCGATGTCGGCCAGCAGCCTGGGCCCATCGGCGTGCTGGCCCGCGCCAGGCACTGCCTTAGTTTGCACACCAGTAGACATCGAGTCTCACTCCCTTGTCGTTTGCCAACTGTGAGATGGCATTTTTTTGTAGCGAAGCGGTGGCGGCGTTCAGCACGTCCATCTTTCGCGGTCCTGCGATCAGCAAAAACAGATGCTTGACTTCTTTCAATGCGGAAAGCGACCAGCTCACGCGAGCATGCGGCGCGGCGCCGGGATGCACGGCGACGAAGCGCTCGCTGGTGGTGATCGCGTGATCCCATTCGGGCGAGTCGGCGAAGATCGACGCCGTGTGGCCGTCTTCGCCCATGCCGAGAATCGCGACGTCCGGCACTGCGCTAAAACGCGGGTCGGCGTTCAGCGCGGCGACATGCGCGTCGAGGTCCTGGGTCGTGTCGACCAGCGGCCAGTACACGGTATTCGCAGCGGCATTCTGCAACAGCGTGCCGTGCACGAGTTGCGAGTTGCTCGCGCTGTCCGTCTCCGGCACCCAGCGATCGTCGACCAGCGTCACGGCAATGTGCGGCCAGTCGAAAGATTGCGTGGATAACGTTTGCAGGAACGGACGCGGACTGCTGCCGCCGGACACTGCAAGCAGGGCCGGACGGGCGGCAGCGGTGGTCGTGCCGGTAGTGGACGTGCCGGTAGCGGCCGCCTGAGCGGCGAGCGACGCATGTAACGCGTCGCCGACCGCCTTCGCCAACGCGTCGGATTGGGCGCGTTGATCGTCGAAAGCGTGAAGCTGGATCACTTCTCCTCCGTGCTGCTTTCTTGTTGGATCTGCGGAATCTGCCGGATTGCTCTCGCGCGATGCCCGCAGAGT
Organism: uncultured beta proteobacterium; assembly: GCA_963800185.1. Lineage (GTDB taxonomy): Bacteria > Pseudomonadota > Gammaproteobacteria > Burkholderiales > Burkholderiaceae > Paraburkholderia. Next base: position 366,483 of record CAWCZW010000003.1, read on the forward strand.
GGGGTGCCTTGTGGGCGCTTACGCGATACCGGCGCGATTCCGTTCAGTTCGTCGGTGGGTCTTGCTGGCGTCGCGCAGGGTTCAATCGCTTGATCGAGCCCGGCGCGGCGCCGTTGATCAATTCATCAATTCTCTTCTTCGAGCCAGCAGGTGCCGTGCTGCGCGAGCATCGCGCTGGCGGCGGCCGGTCCCCAGGTGCCCGATGCGTAGGGCTTGGGCGCCTTGTTCGAGGCCTTCCAGTCGTTCAGGATCGGTTCGACCCAGCGCCATGCGGCTTCCTGTTCGTCGCGGCGCACGAACAGCGCGAGGCGTCCGTTGATCACATCGAGCAATAGACGTTGATACGCCTCCATTTGCCCTTCGCGGAAGAACTGGTCGAACGCGAGATCGAGGTGGACGCTCGCGAGATTCATGCCTTCGCCGGGCTGCTTGGCAAGGCAGTAGAGGCGGATGGTTTCGTTCGGCTGCAAGCGGATCACGAGACGGTTCGCACCGGCGCGCAATGCCGAAGCGCCCAATGCCGAATGCGGCACCGCACGGAAATTCACGACGATTTCGGCGACGCGGTCGGCCAGACGCTTGCCGGTGCGCAGGAAGAACGGCACGCCTGCCCAGCGCCAGTTTTCGATCTCGACTTTCAATGCAACGAAGGTTTCGGTCGTGCTGTCGGGCTTCACGCCGGGTTCGGTCGCATACGCCGGAACCGGCGTGCCGCGAATGCCGCCGGCATGATATTGACCGCGTACCGCGACCTTGCCGATTTCGTTCGGATCGATCGGCTTCAGCGCGCGCAGCACGCGCAGCTTTTCGTCGCGGACCGAGTCGGAGTCCATCGAGTGGGGCGGCTCCATCGCGACGATAGAAAGCAGTTGCAGCAAATGGTTCTGCACCATGTCGCGCAACGCGCCGGTGTTGTCGTAGAAGTCACCGCGTGCTTCGACGCCGAGTTCTTCGGCAATCGTGATCTGAATGCTCTCGACCCACTCGCGACGCCACAACGGTTCGAACAGCGCATTGCCGAAGCGCAGCGCGAGCAGGTTCTGCACCGGCTCTTTACCGAGGTAGTGGTCGATCCGATAGATCTGCTCTTCGGCGAAGATCTTGCCGACCGCGTCGTTAATCGCATTCGACGACTTGAGGTCGTAGCCGAGCGGCTTTTCCAGCACGATGCGTGCGTTCTCGTTCAGTCCGACCGACGCCAGCGCATGGCAGATCGGCACGAACAGCGACGGACCGGTGGCCAGATAGAACACGCGAATGCCAGGCAAGTCCTGAATGGCGTCGCGCAGATGCGTGAAGTCATCGGGATTGCCGAGATCGATCTTCACGAACTCGATACGTTCGAGGAAGCTCGCCCAGGCCGCTTCGTCCACACCTTTCTTCGACACATGCGGTTTGACGTGTTCGTTCACCCACTGCAGATATTCGTCGCGATCCGCCGCATGCCGCGCCACTGCCACGATCTTGCCGCTGTCGGCGAGCATGCCGCCTGCACGATGTGCTTCAAACAGTGCCGGCAGGATCTTGCGCATCGACAGATCGCCGGTTCCGCCGAAGAGAACGAAGGTGAAGCTTGAATCGGTTTGCATGAGTCTCCGTCGATGTCCTGGGGTCGCCGCGCCGCGTGCGCGCTGTTCGAAAAGGCGACCGTAGTCCGATAAAATATTTTTTGACACTGAATTGTAGTTTAACTACAATCCAAATCAAGAGGTAGCGCTAATTCGATGAAAAAAGCGTGCGATGTTATGCAAGATGCGCGTTTTCCCGAATCGGCAAGCGTCCCTGCATGTTAACGGACATTGTGTGTCGGCACGTGCCAGCATGCCCCGGCGGCCCTTACGGAAAGCCAGGCGGTTGAGCGGCCGGCAAGGGTGGTTGCCCGCATTGACGTGCAAGGCACCTCGAGTCTGCCGCGCCCAACGCGGGCAGGCAAAAATCAAAAGAGGAGACAAACAGTTGCATCCCGAACCACTCATCTCTTGAGCTTCTAGCGGCCGGACATCGGTCCGCCGGCACATGCCTCGCGCATGCGCCCGACCGTGCTCGATCGCCCAGTGTTTTGCCTGTTTGAACCAACCACAGCACCCTGGCGACATCAGGGGCCATTTGTTTTTTGTTCAGGTGTCTGGAGGAGATAAGCAATGAAATTTCGCGCGATCATGGGCGCTTTGTGCGCCGCAGGTCTGATGTGTGGCGTCTCGGCTGTGCAAGCTGCCGAGTCGATCGAAGTGTTGCACTGGTGGACTTCGGGCGGCGAATCGAAAGCCGTCGGCGTCCTCAAGGACGACATGACGAAGCAGGGTTACACGTGGAAGGACTTCGCGGTTGCAGGTGGCGCGGGCGCGGCTGCCATGACGGCACTCAAGACGCAGGTCATCTCGGGCAATGCGCCGACCGCGGCACAGATCAAGGGTCCGCTGATCCAGGACTGGGCGTCGCAAGGCGTGCTGGTGCCGATCGACGCTGCTGCAGGCGACTGGAAGAAGAACCTGCCGCCGGAAATCGACAAGATCATGCACGCAGACGGTCACTACGTGGCAGCACCGTTCTCGGTGCACCGCGTGAACTGGCTGTACATCAACAAGGCAGCATTGGACAAGGCAGGCGGCAAGGCCCCGACCACGTGGCCTGAGTTCTTCGCCGTGGCCGACAAGATGAAGGCCGCCGGCATCCAGCCGATCGCGATGGGCGGTCAGCCGTGGCAAGACCTGACGCTGTGGGAAGACGTCGTGCTGTCGCAAGGCGCGGGCTTCTACAAGAAGGCGCTGGTCGACCTCGACGAAAAGACGCTGACCTCGGAGCAGATGGTCCAGGTGTTCGACACGGTCCGCAAGATCCAGGGCTACTTCGACACGGGCCGTACCGGCCGTGACTGGAACCTGGCAACGGCTATGGTCATCAACGGCAAGGCCGGCATGCAGTTCATGGGCGACTGGGCGAAGGGCGAATTCGCCAACGCCGGCAAGAAGTCGGGCTCGGACTACATCTGCGCCGCTGTGCCGGGCACGGAAAAGTCTTACACGTTCAACGTCGACTCGTTCGTGTTCTTCCAGCAGAAGGGTGCGAAGGCGGCAACGCCGGGTCAACTGGCGCTCGCGAAGACCATCATGACGCCGGAATTCCAGGAGCAGTTCAGCCTGAACAAGGGCTCGATCCCGGTTCGTCTGGGCGTGCCGATGGACAAGTTCGACGACTGCGCGAAGAAGTCGTACGCGGATGAACAGGTCGCGATCAAGTCGGGCGGCTATGTGCCTTCGCTGGCACACGGCATGGCTCAACCGGATGCAGCAGCTGGCGCGATCTCCGACGTGGTCACGAAGTTCATGAACTCGCAGGAAGATTCGAAGACGGCAGTTGCCGCTCTGGCGAAGGCAGCGAAGACCAAGTAAGTGAAGTAAGCGAAGCTGCGCGCCCGGTGGTCTCCCCAAGAGGCGCCGGGCGTGTTCTTCAGGCCGCTGCTGCAGGTGTTGTGTTGGCTGTGCAGCAGTGGCTTCACCCCTGGTTTCATAGAGTCACATCTTTGCCGTAGAGGCATCGCGCCATTCGCGCGCGAGATGCCCGGCGGTACAGTTTCAGCAGGAGTCGAGTAGTGACTGCTTCTATCAGCGGAAACGGGAAGACGGCCACCGTCACCCGCCGCACGTCGCCCATGGCGGCCCTTGCCGATCGCTGGATTCCGAAGCTGGTGCTCGCACCCAGCGTCGTGATCAGCCTGGTCTTCGTGTATGGCTTTATCGCAATCACCGGCTATCTGTCGCTGTCCAATTCGCGACTGATGCCTCGCTACGAATTCGCCGGTCTCGACCGTTATCGGGAACTGTTCGACAACGACGTGTTCTGGACGTCGGCGGCGAACCTCGGCTGGTTCGGCATACCGTTCATCGGTATCTGTATCGGCCTGGGTCTGTTCCTCGCCATCCTGCTCGATCAGCAGATCCGCAACGAAGGCGCGCTGCGCGCCGTGTTCCTTTACCCGATGGCGTTGTCGTTCATCGTCACGGGCACGGCATGGCAGTGGATCATGACGCCGAGCGTCGGCCTCGAAAAGGTGTTCCACGACTGGGGCTGGACGAGCTTCTCGTTCAGCTGGCTGGGCGACCCCGACAAGGCGATTTTCTGCGTCGTGATCGCGGCCGTGTGGCAATCCACCGGCTTCGTGATGGCACTGTTCCTCGCGGGTTTGCGCGGTGTCGACGGTGAAATCTTCAAGGCGGCCCAGATGGACGGCGCGAATCTCCCCACCATCTACCGCAAGATCGTGATTCCGAGCATGCGCCCGGTGTTCTTCTCCGTGCTGCTGATTCTTTGCCACATCACCATCAAGACGTTCGACCTGGTTGTCGCGTTGACCGCGGGCGGTCCGGGTACGTCGTCGTCGCTGCCGGCTATTTTCATGTACACGTTTTCGTTCAATCGCGGGCAGCTCGGCGTCGGCGCGGCATCGTCGATGATGATGCTCGCTACCGTTGTGGCCGTGCTCGTGCCGCTGATGTATCTGGAATCGAGGAGCACCCGCAATGCAGCCTAAGATGACGATCAGCCGTGCCGTCATTTACGCGGCCCTGTTCCTGTTCGCCCTGTATTTCCTGTTCCCGCTGTACGTGATGCTGTCCACGTCGTTCAAGGACATCGACCAGCTGCGCACCGGTAACCTGCTCACGCCGCCGACCCACTGGACCATCGACCCGTGGATCAAGGCATGGAGCGGCGCCTGTACGGGCGTGCGTTGCGACGGCATGCAGCCGTTCTTCATGAACTCGGTGCGCATGGTGATTCCCGCCGTGCTGATCTCGTCGATCGTCGGCGCGTTCAACGGTTATGTGCTCACGCACTGGCGTTTCCGTGGCGCGGACCCGATCTTCACGATGCTGCTGGTCGGCTGCTTCATTCCGTTCCAGGCCATCCTGTTGCCGATGGCGCGCTTCGAAGGTTTCCTCGGCCTGTCGAACACGACCTCCGGTCTCGTGCTGGTGCACGTGATCTACGGTATCGCGTTCACCACGATGTTCTTCCGCAACTTCTACGTCAGCATTCCGGCTGAACTCGTGAAGGCGGCGCGCATCGACGGTGCGGGTTTCTTCACGATCTTCACGAAGATCCTGCTGCCGGTGTCGCTGCCGATTTTCATGGTGTGCCTGATCTGGCAATTCACGCAGATCTGGAATGACTTCCTGTTCGGGATTGTGTTCTCCGGCGTCGATTCGATGCCGATCACGGTGGCGCTGAACAACCTCGTGAACACCTCGACCGGCGTGAAGGAATACAACGTGGACATGGCCGGCGCGATCATCGCCGCGCTGCCGACCCTGCTGGTGTACATCATCGCCGGACGCTATTTCGTGCGCGGCCTGACAGCGGGCGCGGTGAAGGGCTAACGCCTCGCCAAACCATCCGAGCGCGGCGGCGCTTCACTGAATCGCGCTGCCGTCACCCGACAAGACGTTTTAAAGCAGTACCAGAGACAAGAGGATTCACAGCATGGCAAGCCTTTCCATCCGTGACGTGTACAAAACTTACCCGAACGGGGTGCCGGTTCTGAAGGGTGTCAATATCGACATCGAAGACGGCCAGTTCCTGATTCTGGTCGGCGGCTCGGGCTGCGGTAAGTCGACGCTGCTCAACATGATTGCCGGCCTCGAAACCGTGACCAAGGGCGAGATCCAGATCGACGGCAAGACGGTGAACAACCTGTCGCCGAAAGATCGCGATATCGCGATGGTGTTCCAGTCGTACGCGCTGTATCCGTCGATGACGGTGCGCGAGAACATCTCGTTCGGCCTGAACATCCGCAAGGTGCCGAAGCAGGAGCAGACGCAGATCGTCGACCGTGTATCGAACACATTGCAGATCACGCATTTGCTGGATCGCAAGCCGGGCCAGCTGTCCGGCGGTCAGCGTCAGCGGGTGGCCATGGGCCGTGCTCTCGCGCGCGATCCGGTGATGTTCCTGTTCGACGAACCGCTGTCGAACCTCGACGCGAAGCTGCGTATCGAGATGCGTTCGGAAATCAAGCTGCTGCATCAACGCCTCGGCACAACCATCGTCTACGTGACGCACGATCAGATCGAAGCGATGACGCTCGGCGATCGTATCGCGGTGATGAAAGACGGCGTCGTGCAGCAGTTCGGCCCGCCGCAGGAAATCTACGACTCGCCGTCGAACCTGTTCGTGGCCGGCTTCATCGGCGCGCCGCCGATGAACTTCATCCAGGGCAAGCTCGTCGAGCAAGGCTCGGGTGTCGGCATCGAACTCGATACGGGCGTGGCGCGCAAGGTGCTGAGCCTGCCGTTCGACTCGTCGAAGGTGAAATCGCACGTCGGCCGTGACGTGATTCTCGGCCTGCGTCCGGAGCGTATTACCGATGCGCGCGGCGCGCACGGCGACGACTCGAAGCTGCAGCCGGTCGAAGTGAAGGTCGACGTGATCGAGCCGACCGGCCCGGACACGCTGGTGTTCGCGCAGGTCAACGGCAAGCGCGTGGTGAGCCGCGTGCACCCGGCGTCGAATCCGCAACCGTTGACCAACACGACGCTGTTGTTCGACACGTCGAAAGCGGTGCTGTTCGATCCGGCGAATGAAGAACGGATTGCGTAAGCACTGAGACATGCTGAAGCATCGCCGTCAGGTTCGATGCTCGACGAAAAAGCCCCATGCGTTTTGCAACGCGATGGGGCTTTTTTTATGGCTCGTGATGGCGTGCTGCCGACTCAGGCGTCGGCGATCCGCAGATCCGGATTGTTGCGCGCCAGCTCACTCACCCAGTCGATAAACGCGCGCAGCCGCGAACTCAGATTGCGGCGATGCGCATAGAGAATCGACAGCGGCGTGCCGGGGCTCGTGTAGTTCGTGAGAATTTCGGTGAGCGCGCCTTGCTCGATCAACTCGGCAACCATGAAGCGCGACGGCTGGATGATGCCGTGCCCGAGCGCGGCCGCGCCGATGTAGACCGAGCCGTCGTTCACCGCGAGCACGCTTTTCAGCGTGACTTTGGCGATCTCGCCGTCCACTTCGTATTCGAACGGGAAGGTCTTGCCGCTGCGCGCGGACACGTAATTCACCGCGCGATGGTCGGCGAGTTCGTCGAGCGTGGCCGGCGTGCCGTGTTTCTCCAGATACGCGGGCGACGCACACGTGACGATCCGCGCCTGACCGATGCGTCGCGCGACGAGACTCGATTCCTCCGGCGTGCCCATCCGGATCACGCAGTCCACTCCGTCCTGAATCAGATCGATGTTGCGATCCGCGAGACCGAGCCGCACGTCGATCTCCGGGTATTGCCGGTAGAAGTCGTCGAGCGCGGGCAGCAGCAGCGCGCGGGCGAGCGTGCCGGAGGTGTCCACGCGAATCGTGCCGGCCGGATTTTCGCGCTTGTTCGACAGCGACGATTCGGCGTCGGCGACTTCGGCGAGGATGCTCACGCAACGCTCGTAGAACGCGGCGCCGTCCTCGGTGACGCTCACCTGGCGTGTCGAACGATTCAGCAGACGTACGCCGACATGCTCCTCCAGCGCCTGGATCGTGCGGCTGACTTTGGCGCGGGGCAGGTCGAGCGATTCGGATACCTTGGTGAAGCTGTTCGCTTCGACCACACGCGTAAATATCTCCATCGCTTCGAAACGGTCCATGTTTTGCCTTAAGGGTGATGGGCGGAAGTGCCTTTCGATGTGCAGTTTATAGGGTGGGAATTTTGTTGTCGCAATGGGGGCTGGGTTCGGCGTTGCGTGGCGGCATCGCTCAGTCCCGGTCGGGTGCGCCGAGCGGAAAAAACGCGCGATACGGCCGCGCTTCATCGACCGCGCGCGCAAACGACGGTCTGGCCAGCAAGCGCTTGCGGTAAGCGCGCACGTGCCCGAATTGCTCGCCGATCGCATGCGTCCAGTCTGCGTAGAACAGGAACGGTCCGGCCCCGCAATCGGCGAGGCTGAAGGCGTCGCCCGCGGCCCATTCGCGCGTTGCCATCAGCCTGTCGAGCCAGCCGTACGCGGTATCGAGCATCGCACGCGCGTCGGCCACCGCGCGCGGGTCGCGCTCGGCTTCCGGACGCATGCTGTCGTAGACGATCTTTTGCTGCGGCGTCGAGATGTAGTTGTCGAAGAAGCGGTCCATGCCGCGCACTTCCAGCGCGGCACGAGGGTCGGCGGGCAGAAGCGGCATCGGTCCCGCGTGATAAAGACCAAGATATTCGATGATGATGCTCGCCTCGACTACCGTTCTGCCGCCGTCCACCAACACCGGAAAGCGCCTGATCGGCCAGAGTTCGGCGAATTCGGCCATGACTTGCGGGTCGTCGTGGGCGAGCAGCCGAAGTTCGAACGGCGTGTCGTTTTCGTAGAGCGCGGTCAGGACCTTCTGGCAGTACGAAGAGAACGGGTGGGCATAGAGCTTGAGGGTCATCGCGATCACCTGTGACGGTTAAGGACGCGCCGCAGCGCGGTGACGGCTGAGGCGGCCGTTTATGTCACGACGAATGAACCTGCCCCGAATCGACAGTTCATCGACTCCTTAAGGACGCGCATGAGCCGGCGACGCACCCGGCTGCAACAATACGACCACCGCACCCGCGCCGCCGTCGTGCGGACGCGCCTGACAGAACGCGATCACTTCGGACTTCTGCACCAGCCACGCGCGCACTTTGCCCTTCAGCACCGGCTCCTTGCCGATCGATCCCAGTCCCTTGCCGTGAATCACGCGCAGGCAGCGCAAGCCGCGCTTCACCGATTCGCGGATGAACTCCGCCAGCGCCTCGCGCGCTTCCTCGCGCCGCATGCCGTGCAGATCGATTTGCGCCTGCACGATCCAGTCGCCGCGCCGCAGTTTTCGCACGACTTCCTGACTCACACCGGGGCGTACGTAGGACAAGGTTTCATCGGTGTCGAGCAGCACCTCGGGGTCGTATTCGTCGGAGATCGCTTCGTGCAGAACCGCTTCTTCGTCGAGCCGGGTTTGCACGGGCAGCGGCGGCGGGGGATTGCGCGGCAGGCTCGCGCGTGGCGGGACGGCCAGCGGCGCGACGGAGCCGATTTCCCGGCGAAACAGGTCCGCATCCGCCGACGCCTCGCGCTGCGCCGCCGCGGCTGCCACGCGGTCGCGTTCGCGCCGTTGGGTGTCGACCTTCAACGCATCGCGCAACGCGCCCAGACCCGCGAGACCCGCGGCCGGTTCGAGCTTCGGTTTGACGGCGGGAGCGGCCGTCTCCGGCGCGGGCCTGGCGACGGCGCGCGCGCGTTTCGGTTCGCTGGGATGGGGTTGGTTCTTCGGCATATCGGTAATACACGCAGAAAAGTAGATCGATCGCGGGGCGCTTGTGGAGCGTCGAGGCGCGCGTGTTGCGTCGTAGTGGGCTGCTGCCCGGCGCGGTGCCACGCGCTCAGGTACAGCGAAGTTTGACGAGCGCGGGCCGCGTAAAAAAGGCCGCAAGCTTGTCAGCCGCGGCCTTCTTTCAAACAGGCGGCCGGGCTAAACCCAACCGCCATTTTACCGTCGTGCCTGTCGTTGCAGACCGGCGCGTGACACCCATGCCGCCGCTTAACGCTCGGCTTCCTGGCTCATCGCATGCTCGCCGGCCATCTCGTCGATGGTTTCCAGATAACGTTGCGCGTCGAGCGCGGCCATACAGCCGGTGCCCGCGCTGGTGATCGCCTGACGGTACACGTGGTCCTGCACGTCGCCGGCTGCGAACACTCCCGGCGTGCTGGTTGCGGTCGCGAAACCGTTCAGACCGCCCTTGGTGATGATGTAGCCATTCTTCATCTCCAGCTGGCCTTCGAAAATGTCCGTGTTCGGCTTGTGGCCGATCGCGACGAACAGGCCTTGCAACGCGATGTCGGTGGTTTCGCCGGTTTGCGTGTGCTTGATGCGCAGACCCGTCACGCCGGATTGATCGCCGGTCACTTCGTCGAGCGTGTGGTTCCACTTGATCTCGACGACGCCTTCCTTTTCCTTCGCCAGCAGACGGTCGATCAGGATCGGCTCGGCGCGGAACTTGTCGCGGCGATGGATCACCGTGACCTTCTTCGCGATGCCCGACAGATACAGCGCTTCTTCGACCGCGGTATTGCCGCCGCCGATCACGGCCACATGTTGCTGCTTGTAGAAGAAGCCGTCGCAGGTGGCGCAAGCCGACACGCCCTTGCCCATGAACGCTTCTTCGGACGGCAGGCCCAGGTACTGCGCCGATGCGCCGGTCGAGATGATCAGCGAGTCGCAGGTGTATTCGCCCGAATCGCCGATCAGGCGGATCGGCTTTTCATTCAGTTTGGCCGTGTGGATGTGGTCGAAAATGATTTCGGTGTTGAAGCGCTCGGCGTGCTCCAGGAAGCGCGTCATCAGTTCCGGGCCCTGCACGCCGTTGGCGTCGGCCGGCCAGTTTTCGACGTCGGTCGTGGTCATCAGCTGGCCGCCCTGGGCCAGACCGGTAATCAGTACCGGCGACAGGTTCGCGCGCGCCGCGTAGACCGCTGCCGTGTAGCCGGCGGGGCCCGAACCGAGAATCAGAACCTTGGCGTGTTTCGTTGAAGTTGCTGGCATGATCGAATCCTTATACGGCGCCCGGCTCGCCCATGCGATGCCGTGCGACTTGAGCTGAAACTGTAGATGGGTATCAGACCGGCATTATAAAGGGCGGTGAGCCGGGCTGCTCCATGAAGCTTTCCGATCGCGACGATAGGTTCACGGCGGGCGGCGCCGGCTTTTCTGTGGCCAATCGGCCAAGTTACCGTCATTTACAGCCTTGCGCGGGACACTGCGTTTACAATAGCCCGGATCGAAGTTCCCGGCAGCCTGAAGCGGGCTCAAAGCCACGCCGGGCGAGGCTCTGACTGTGTTTCCGGTCGGCCCCGGCTGGCAGGCGGCTGGTCAGCGGCTGACAAGCGGTTAGCAGAAACGCCGGGAATCGGCACCACACGCAACAGGATCAATGGCAAAAGCTCCCTATTCCGCGAGCGCGCAGGCATTGCCGCACCGCATGTCGCGCCTTTTAACCGAAATCCGCTGGCTGCTGCAGGTGGCACTCGGCGTTTTCCTGCTGATGGCGCTGGTCAGCTACAGCCGGAACGATCCGAGCTGGACCAATTCCGCGCAGACCGACCATATCGCCAACTGGGCGGGCCGCGTCGGCGCGCGCACCTCGGACATCATGCTGCTGCTGTTCGGTCTGTCCACCTACTGGTGGGTCGTGCTGCTCGGCCGTCATATTTCCGCCAACTACCGGCGCATCACCCGTCATGAAGACGGTGAGGACGATGCGCCGCGCGGCGTCGGCTGGCTCGCGGACGCGTTCGCGTTCGCGCTCGTGCTGCTGTCGTGCAGCGGCATCGAGGCGCTGCGCATGTGGTCGCTCAAGGTGCAACTGCCGGGCGTCAAGGGCGGCGTGGTGGGCGACGCCGTCGCGCGCGGCGTGTCGCATGCGCTGGGGTTCACCGGCGGCACGCTCGCGCTGCTGATCGCGCTTGCCATCGGTTTGTCGCTGTATTTCCGTTTCTCGTGGCTGTCGGTGTCGGAGAAGGTCGGCGAGTCGATCATTTCCGCGGTGACGTTCGCCAAGCTGCGGCGTGAGGCCGGGCGCGACCGCAAGCTCGGCGAAGCGGCGGCGGTCAAGCGCGAAGGCAAGGTCGAAAAGGGTCGCGTGCGGATCGAGGAACACGAGCCGGTCGTGATCGTTCCGCCGGTTGTCACGCCGGTCAAATCGGAGCGCGTCGAGAAAGAACGGCAAGTGCCGCTCTTCACCGACCTGCCGGGCGACTCCACGTTGCCGGCCATTTCGCTGCTCGATCCCGCGCCCGCCGCGCAGGAAACCATTTCCGCCGACACGCTGGAATTCACTTCGCGTCTGATCGAGAAAAAGCTCAAGGACTTCGGTGTCGATGTGAGCGTGGTCGCCGCTTACCCGGGGCCGGTCGTCACGCGCTACGAAATCGAGCCGGCCACCGGCGTGAAGGGCAGCCAGATCGTGGGTCTGGCAAAAGATCTTGCGCGTTCGCTGTCGCTGGTGTCGATCCGCGTGGTCGAAACGATTCCGGGCAAGAATTTCATGGCGCTGGAGTTGCCGAACCAGCGTCGCCAGACCGTGAGCCTGTCGGAGATTCTCGGCTCGGCGGTGTATGCGGATGCCGCGTCGCCGCTCACCATGGGGCTGGGCAAGGACATCGGCGGCAAACCGGTCTGTGCCGATCTCGCGAAGATGCCTCACCTGCTGGTGGCGGGCACGACCGGTTCGGGCAAGTCGGTGGGGATCAACGCAATGATCCTGTCGCTGCTCTACAAGGCGAGCGCCGATCAGGTCCGCATGATCCTGATCGATCCGAAGATGCTCGAAATGAGCGTCTACGAAGGCATTCCGCATCTGCTGTGTCCGGTCGTGACGGACATGCGCCAGGCCGGGCACGCGCTGAACTGGGCGGTCGCCGAAATGGAGCGCCGCTACAAGCTGATGAGCAAGCTCGGCGTGCGTAACCTCGCCGGCTACAACAACAAGATCGACGAAGCGGCCAAGCGCGAAGAGAAGCTGCCGAATCCGTTCAGCCTCACGCCGGACGATCCGGAGCCGCTGTCGCGTCTGCCGAACATCGTCATCGTGATCGACGAATTGGCCGACCTGATGATGGTGGTCGGCAAGAAGGTCGAAGAACTGATCGCGCGTATTGCGCAGAAGGCGCGCGCGGCGGGTCTGCATCTGATTCTGGCGACGCAGCGTCCGTCGGTCGACGTGATTACCGGTCTGATCAAGGCCAACGTGCCGACGCGCATGGCCTTCCAGGTGTCGTCGAAGATCGACTCGCGCACGATTCTCGACCAGCAGGGCGCGGAATCGCTGCTCGGCATGGGCGACATGCTGTATCTGCCACCGGGCAGCGGCATGCCGGTGCGGGTGCACGGCGCGTTCGTGTCGGACGAAGAAGTGCATCGCGTCGTCGACAAACTGAAGGAACAGGGCGAGCCGAACTATATCGAGGGCATTCTCGAAGGCGGCGTGACGGGCGAGGGCGACGAAGGCGCGGCCGGGGGAACCGCGGGCGCCGATGCCGAGTCGGACCCGTTGTACGACCAGGCGGTCGATGTGGTGCTGAAGAACCGTCGCGCGTCGATCTCGCTGGTGCAGCGGCATTTGCGCATCGGCTATAACCGGGCGGCGCGTTTGCTCGAGCAGATGGAAAACTCGGGCGTGGTGTCGGCCATGTCGTCGAACGGAAATCGCGAGATTCTTGCGCCGGCGCGGGAAGCGGAATAGGCCTTGGGGCTTGTTCCGCTGTGCGGCGGGCGACGAGGCGGTTGGGGACTTTCCACGCGCCTCGCCGCGGATCGATCCGCACAGCCGGAGCATCGCAACCTCGCCTCAATGTCGCCTTAATGTCACCTGAACGATGCCTCAACGACGCCATAAGGCCCGTTTAAGGGCAGCCGCCTAAGCTGTCGTGCAAGGCTGGCGTCGGGTCGGCCAGCCGCAAGCAGGTCGCAAGTGGACCGCAAGTAGACGGCAAACCCGGTCACGAGCCGCCAGACAACCACCTGAGGGCCGCTCAAGGCGATTGCCCTCCTGGCATCCACCGCGACTGTTTAACGAATTCAATTCAAGGGAGAAAATTACATGCAGCTTTTCGCGCAGCAGCACGCTCGACCGCGTGTTCAATCCATCCGCTTCGGTCAGCTTCTTCGGACGCTGGTGCGCAGCGCCGGCGGCGTGGCGATCGGCGCGTCGGTACTGTTCGCCTCGCAGGCATTCGCGAGCGGCACTGAACAGCTGAAGGCGTTCGTCGCGCAGGTCCATTCGGCGCGCGGCACCTTCGTGCAGCAGGAAGTCCGCGCGCCCAGCAAGGCGCAGGGCGCAAGCGGCGCGCTGTCCACCTCGGGTATCAACAAGACGGGCACCTCGAGCGGCACGTTCACGTTCGCGCGTCCCGGCAAGTTCATCTGGCAATACGAGAAGCCCTACGCGCAGTTGTTGCAGGCAGACGGCGACAAGCTCTACGTGTATGACAAGGATCTGAATCAGGTGACGGTGCGCAGCCTTGGCGGCGCGCTCGGTGCGAGTCCGGCGGCGATCCTGTTCGGCAGCAACGATCTGGACAAGAACTTCACGCTGCGCGATGCGGGCGTGAAGGCCGGCATCGACTGGCTCGAATTGACGCCGAAGGCGAAAGACACGCAGTTCCAGACGGTCGGCATTGGCTTCAAGGACGGCAATCTCGAAGCGATGGAGTTGCACGACGTGTTCGGCAATGTCACGTTGCTGACGTTCTCGAACATTCAGAAGAACCCGCCGCTGCCGGCTGATGCGTTCAAGTTCACGGTGCCGAAGGGCGCGGACGTGATCAACGGATAAGCGCGCTGACGCCAGCGTTGTCTGACCGGAAAACCGCGCTTTCGGGCGCGGTTTTTTTTACGCCTGCGCCTGCCGGTGGCGTGCGTCGCCTGCTGGCCGTCCATAGGCAAAAAGGCCTGCAAATGCAGGCCTTTTTCGCTCCAACGTCCATCAGACCACAACGCTAAAACTCAAGCGTACGCAGTCTTGCGCGCCGACACGAACGCGAGGTAACACAGCGCGCCAATCACGAGCGACGGCAGCGTCGCGCCGAGATTCGGCAGCCACTGGTTGATCACCTGATACGCGGCAATCCCGATCGCCCACGCGATAAACGCGCTCAGATGCCAGCCACCCGAGAAGCCATAACGGCCGCGCACATCGGCGAGCGCGGCGGCTTCGATACGGCGCTTGCGCACAATGAAGTGATCCATCAGCACGACGCCGAACAGCGGTGCGAACACCGAGCCGATCAGCAGCAGGAAGTTCTGATACTTCGCCATCGGGATCACCAGCGCGATCAGCGTGCACAGCGCGCCGAATGCCGCGGATAACACCGGCACGCTGCCGCGCGTCCAGAACGTGCCGGTCGACACGGCGGCCGAGTGAATATCGGCGAACGCGTTGTCGATTTCGTCGATCAGGATCAGCAGCAGCGCGAGGCCGCCGCCCGCCTGCGCGAGCGCGCCGGTCAGCAGCGCGTCGCCGCCGCCGGCAGCGAGCCCGTAGATCGCGCCGAGCGCGTAGAACCAGATGTTGGCGATGCCGTAGCCGAGCAGCGTGCCGCGGAAGGTTTCGCCGGGGCGTCGGCCGAAGCGGGTGTAGTCGGCGATCAGCGGCAGCCACGACAGCGGCATCGCGACAACCAGATCGATCGCACCGCCGAACGACATGTCGCCCGTGCCCGGACGGCGCATCAGTTCAGCCAGATCGTGCTTCGCGAGCAGATTCCACGTGAGCCAGGCGGCGCCCGCGAGCAGCAGCCAGATGCCCCACGTGCGCAGAAAACGTCGCACGAACGAAAGCGGGCCGCTGATCGCGAGCAGCGTCGCGAGCAAGCCGAAGACCACGGTCCAGATCAGCGGCATCGAGAGGCCGAAGGACTGTTTGGCGAGGGCGTCGGCGGAATCGCGCATCACGATCACTTCGAACGAACCCCAGCCAACCAGTTGCACCGCGTTCAACACGGACGGGATCGACGCGCCGCGCACGCCGAGCGTGGGGCGCAGCGACGACATCGCCGCGAGCCCGGTGTCCGTGCCGATCACGCCGACCAGCGCCAGCAGCACGACGCCGATCACGCTGCCGATCACGATCGCCAGCAGCGCATGCGGCAGCGACAATCCCGGCACCAGCAGCGCGCCCGCCTGCGCGACCAGCAGGCCGATGCCGAGCGAAAACCAGAGCGCGAATGCGTCGCCGGTACGGAACGCGCGACGCGCGTCGGGCACCGGCGTGAGCGGTGCGTAGGTGGAACCGGCGTCGCCGGCGAGTGGATCTTGTGCCATCTGGTCTTGTCCCTGTTGCTGTTTGTGTTGCTGTTGCTGATGCTGTCGCGTGCCGGCTCGGCGAAGCGCGTGGCCCGGTCCGATGCCGCGCGCCGCAGTGTCAGCCTGTCATGCTGTCTGCGCGATTGCTGGCGTGTATCGGCCGAACGCTCATCGTCGCGAGCGCCGTCACTGTCATAATGCAGGACGTTGCCCGCGCCCTGATGCGCCGGCTTTGAGCTCAACCGGCAGCACGCCGCCATCGTACGGACCGCGTCCGGAAAGCCGAGATTATCCCCAAAACGTCATGTTCGAAGAAACCCGTGCCAATGTTCCGCTCGCCGAACGCCTGCGGCCCCGCAATATCGACGAAGTGATCGGCCAGAAGCATCTGCTCGGCCCGAACAAGCCGCTGCGGGTCGCCTTCGAATCCGGCGAAGCGCATTCGATGATCCTCTGGGGCCCGCCCGGCGTCGGCAAAACCACGCTCGCGCGGCTCATGGCCGACGCGTTTCATGCCGAGTTCATCGCGTTGTCGGCGGTGCTCTCGGGCGTGAAGGATATCCGCGAAGCTGTCGAGACGGCGCAGATTCATCGCGCGAACGGGCATCAGACGCTGGTATTCGTCGACGAAGTGCATCGCTTCAACAAGAGCCAGCAGGACGCGTTCTTGCCGCACGTCGAGTCGGGGCTGTTCGTGTTCGTCGGCGCGACGACCGAGAATCCGTCGTTCGAGGTGAACAGCGCGTTGCTGTCGCGCGCGGCCGTGTACGTGCTGAAAAGCCTGACCGACGACGAGCAGCGCGAACTGCTCGAGCGTGCGCAGCAGGAATTCGGCGGCCTCACGTTCACCGACGAAGCGCGCGACGCGCTGATCGGTTCCGCCGACGGCGATGGCCGCAAGCTGCTGAACAACCTCGAAATCGTCGCGCGCGCGGCTGCGCAACAGAAGACCACGCGAGATCGACGGCACCTTGCTCGGCAGCGCGCTCGCGGA
The DNA here is from genome assembly GCA_963800185.1 of uncultured beta proteobacterium. Classification (GTDB taxonomy): domain Bacteria; phylum Pseudomonadota; class Gammaproteobacteria; order Burkholderiales; family Burkholderiaceae; genus Paraburkholderia. The sequence continues at coordinate 383,263 of CAWCZW010000003.1, forward strand.
AAACCTGCGCCGCTTCGACAAAGGCGGCGACGCATTCTACGACCAGATCAGCGCGCTGCATAAATCGGTGCGCGGCAGCAGCCCGGACGGCGCGCTGTACTGGTTCTGCCGGATGCTCGACGGCGGCGCGGATCCGCGTTATCTCGCGCGCCGCATCGTGCGGATGGCGTGGGAGGACATCGGTCTCGCCGACCCGCGCGCCGCGCGCATCGCGCTCGACGCCGCCGAAACCTATGAGCGCCTCGGCACGCCCGAAGGCGAGCTGGCGCTGGCGCAGGCGATCATTTATCTGGCGGTCGCGCCGAAGTCGAACGCCGGGTACAACGCGTATAACGAAGCGCGGCGTTTTGTCAGCAAGGACCAGTCGCGCGGCGTGCCGGTGCATCTGCGCAACGCGCCGACCAAGCTGATGAAGGAACTCGGCTACGGTCACGAATACCGCTACGCGCACGACGAACCCGATGCGTACGCGGCGGGCGAGACCTATCTGCCGGACGAACATGCGCGATCCGCATTGGTACGAGCCGACGCCGCGCGGTCTCGAAGGCAAGATCGGCGACAAGATGGCGCGTCTGGCCGAGCTGGATGCGCAATGGCGCAGCGAGAACAAGCCGAAGAAGGGCTGAGGTTCGCGGCGGCTTCGAGCGCCTTTACGCCGCCTGAAGTCGCCGTTTCATGACGCCATTTCGACCGACGTGTCGGCAATCCGCACACGTCCACGATCTAACGCACCGGCCGCCTGCGCCGGTGCGCTAAAATCCCCCCTTCATACAACGAATACCCGTCCCATCCCATGCTCGACATCCAGTTGCTGCGCAAAGACCTCGACGGCGTCGCCAAACGCCTCGCCGACCGCGGCTATACCCTCGACGTCGCGGCGTTCACCGCGCTCGAAGCGGAACGCCGCGACACCCAGACCCGTACCGAAGAGATGCAGGCACGCCGCAACAGCCTGTCGAAGCAGATCGGCGCGATGAAAGGGCGGGGTGAAGACACGTCGGCGGTGATGGCCGAAGTCGGCGGCATCGGCGACGAGATGAAGGCGTCGGCGGCGAAGCTCGACGATATCCAGAAGCGTCTGTCGGACCTGCTGCTCGGCGTGCCGAACCTCGCGCACGAAAGCGTGCCGGTCGGCAAGGACGAATCGGGCAATGTCGAAGTGCGCCGCTGGGGCACGCCGCGTCAGTTCGATTTCGAGGTGAAGGATCACGTCGATGTCGGCGCGCCGCTCGGGCTCGACTTCGAAACCGGCGCGAAGCTGTCGGGCGCGCGCTTTACGCTGTTGCGCGGCCAGATTGCGCGGCTGCATCGTGCGCTCGCGCAGTTCATGATCGACACGCATACACAGCACCACGGCTATACCGAGGTGTACACGCCGTACATCGTGAATCCGGAAATTCTGTACGGCACCGGCCAGTTGCCGAAATTCGCCGACGACATGTTCCGTGTCGAGAAGGGCGGTGAAGAAAACACGGTCACGCAGTATCTGATTTCCACGTCGGAAATTTCGCTGACGAACACGGTGCGCGACAGCATCGTCGAAGCAGACGCGCTGCCGATCAAGCTGACCGCGCATTCGCCGTGCTTCCGCTCGGAAGCGGGCTCGTATGGCCGCGACACGCGTGGCCTGATCCGCCAGCATCAGTTCGACAAGGTCGAGATGGTGCAGATCGTCGCGCCGGAAGCGTCGTATGCCGCGCTCGAAGAGATGGTCGGCCATGCTGAGACGATTCTGCAGAAGCTGGAGCTGCCGTATCGCGTGATCACGCTGTGCACGGGCGACATGGGCTTCTCGGCAGCGAAGACCTATGACCTGGAAGTGTGGGTGCCGGCGCAGAACACGTATCGCGAGATTTCGAGCTGCTCGAACACCGAGTCGTTCCAGGCTCGCCGGATGCAGGCGCGTTATCGCAATGCGCAGGGCAAGCCGGAACTGGTGCATACGCTGAACGGTTCGGGACTGGCGGTGGGCCGTACGCTCGTCGCCGTGCTGGAGAACTTCCAGAACGCCGATGGTTCGGTGACGGTGCCGGCGGCATTGCGGCCTTACCTCGGCGGTGTGGAAAAGCTGGAAGTGCCGGCCGCTTGAGCGTGGCCGCGGCTTGATGCGCCGTGAACCCGCTGTCGATTTCCAAGTTTTTCAAAAATTTTCGACGAAGGGCTTGGAAAACGAAGTGAACTGTTCTATAATCTTTCTCTCTCAAGCAACGACCCGCTTGGATCTGACAAAGCAGCCTATGGCGCTGCGAGTTGGAATACCCGGAAAGGTGGCAGAGTGGTCGAATGTACCTGACTCGAAATCAGGCGTACGTTTTCCCGTACCGTGGGTTCGAATCCCACCCTTTCCGCCAAATTTAAAAACCCCGCAGAGCGAAAGTTCTGCGGGGTTTTTGCTTTGGTGGCCGATCAATCAGCCCATGATCGGGACAAATTTACGGTCAAACCGCAGTCTCGCGGCGAGCAGTTACGCAGTTTTTTGAATCCGTCCATATCACGGGGATCATGCTCCTCACGTTTTGAGTAAATCGTTCCTGCATCAATGACGCTCTTCGGAACGCGTGAGCTTTTTCGGAAAAGGTCCAACTTTGGATTTGCGCACTTGGGTGCCGAATCCCCCTGTCTTATGTCACCGTCACACCGCGCCGGACGGGGCCGCATTAGAACAGGTGGTGATGCAAAACGGGGAACAGCGGGGCTACCGGAAATAGCCGCCGCGATTCCGACGTTTAGCAAAGCTTGCCAGCCTCTTAAATACCTTTGTTGTTGCGGCGCGAAATTTCATCGAGTGCGCGCGCCCAGAATCTTGACCTAATTTTGCAAGTTTGCGTGTGCATGCGGAGTACTCTGAATATCCCAACCACGATTGAAAACCGCAATGGCAGATATTTTTCTCAAGATCGACGGCATTAGCGGCGAGTCGCAGGACGCAACTCACCCCGACGAAATCGAAGTGCATAACTGGAACTGGACGGTTTCGCAACGTTCCAGCATGCATTCCGGCTCAGGTGGCGGGGCTGCAAAGGCATCAGTGACGGATTTGCGTTTTATCCATTCAATAGACCGCGCAAGCCCGAATCTCGCTGGCTACTGCTTTCGCGGTCAGCATATCCCCAAAGCCGTGCTTACCATGCGCAAAGCCGGGGGCGTGCCGCTCGAATATTTCAGAATTACCATGACTGACGTGATTATTTCCCATGTTGAACCCGTTGCAGGCGACGGCTCTGCGTTGGAGCACGTCGCATTGTCGTTTGCACGAATGAAACAGGAATACCTCTTGCAAAACTCGCTTGGTGGTAGCCAAGGCATGGTTACATCGATTATTGATGTTAAGGTGAATCAGGCAAGTTAAAGATGCCTGTTCCGTCATATTCAGGAAATGAGCCGTCCTTTGGGTGGGACGCAAGCCAGAAACCCAAATCCGCCGGTTTGTTCGATATCTGCCCGCCAGGCGTACCGTTTGATGCAAAGCCTATCTATGACACGGACCTGGACTGCATCATCGGATATCAAAAGGAGAATGCCGGAGTATTTCGGACATACACGCTGGACGGCGACATATCGGTAAGCGAAAAGCCACTGGAAACCCCACTTTTTGATCCACTTGACGTGTTGTTCATGGTGGGTGGAGTCTGGCGGGCGGGGCTTCGTGGCCTTACGGAATGGGGCGTAAAAGGCGTTGGCGCGTCTCTTGAACGAACCGCGCTGTATAGCTTGCGCACGCGGTACTATGCGCTTATGCAGCGGCCGTTGCGCTTTGCCGCTACGCCGCTTGAACATATGAAAAATCCAGATCGTTTCGTGCCGGTCCATATCCTTCGCCTGGCAATAAAATATGGAAAGCGCTTTCCGGACCCTCAGGGGAAAGCTGGTCTATTCATGTACAGATGCCAAATGACAGCCCACGGAGGAAAAAAATATATGCTTGAAGTTCTGGTCCGTGAAAGTGACTACACAATTCTTCATTTTTTATACGAGTACTTGAAATGAGTTTTGTCACTGTTCGTCGCGCAGCACAAGCCATTCAACCCAACGTTACGTTTGGTTGGGATGCTGATTGTTCTACAGTATCTTGCGATGTGCAGTATCCAGTAGCAACTACGGAAAACAAGAAGTTACTGCGAGATGAACTGGACCAGCAATTCAACATTAGGGTTCATGGCTATATTCTGACCGGAGGCATGTTTTCGATGGCCCTTGACTGTCAGAAACGAATCAAGGATTGGGACATATACACCAACCCGGCGCGCTGGACTAATTGCACGTTCCCCTTTGTCGAGGCGATTCCAGCCACGCTGCATATTGACGCGCAATTTGATGAAACCGGGCGCTGCGAGAGCATGGGCGAACCGGCAGCGTTCCATGAGCCGGGTCGCGGTACTCTCTATCTTTCTTGGGGCGAGGTATCTACCTGGTATGCGATTGCCCCCGCCTTGGCGCTAGGAGTGGCGAACGATAACACCTTGGCCCAGATTCGCCTGGATGGCCTGATCATCGAAGAAGCAAAGGAAGGTCGTACAGGACTTTTAGCAAGGATTGGGCGGAGTCTTGGCAGACACAACCGATGACACGATTTGCCAACACTTTGCAGACGAAGTAACTCCGTCAGGAGCCGACCTCATAGGTCGGCTTTTTTGCTTGTGGCATGGGTGGGTGCGCCCGCGGGTACGTCACAGATTGCAAACGTGCTTCGACCGCGCTTCCATCATTCGGCGACCACACTCACCGGGTTCGCCGTGACAAGACCGTGTGCCCACGCCTATTGCATAAGCGCGTGCATGCACTGGCGGGATCGGCTGGCTGGCCGCAGTCACGGCACGGCGTCGAGTTTCTTGCTGCCGAGTTTTGGAAAAAAGTAGGTCTCTAGTGTGTTGATCCACTGGGCGGCGTGCTTGGCGTTCTTCCAGCCGGGTTTGAGTTCTCCGTGAAGCTCGCGCGCGGCCTTTTCATAAGTCAGCGCCGCCGCTGCAATACGGGTGGCCTGCTGTTCGCGGTCGGGCTCTTCAACCGGGTCTTTGCCCCCGTCAATCAGACGGCGCATGGTGAGCGCCTTTTCGCGCGCGTCCGCAATCGAGACTTCGGGATAGACGCCAAAGCTCGCGTCGCGACGCGGGCACGTTACAGGCCTGGTAAAGCGCAGCGTCCATTTGCAGACGTTTTTTGTGGGTGTCAGCAGCAGCCCCGTTACCTTTCCGTCAAAGACCGGCTTGTCGTCCGGCCCAGTGCCTTGGCCTGTAGAGAGGATTGGACTGGAATTTTGATTATGTATCTGATAATAAAGGATATGATTTCCGGTGTTAGCCGGGAAGGAGTGATATTTGGAAGTCACCCTTTCCGCCAAATTTAAAAACCCCGCAGAGCGAAAGTTCTGCGGGGTTTTTGCTTTGGTGGACGCCAATCGGTAGAGCGCTCCGTCGCCGTCCTGCTGCATCCATTTTCGTTTCCGCTGCGTAATTCCCCTCAAGGACGCGCAACGCCCGCCACACCCAACTAACCACCGCGCGTCCCCAAACGGGAGACGCGCTCATGCCTCATCATTCCGTATCGCCGCCTCAACTTCCGCGCGGCTCGCGGGTCGCGGTCATCGGCGCGGGCATCTCGGGTTTGGCCAGCGCCTATCTGCTGGCGCGTCAAGCATCGGGTCACGCTGTTCGAATCGGCCGGACTATGCGGGCGGCCACACCAACACCGTCGACGTCACGCTCGACGGCCACACGCATCCCGTCGACACCGGCTTCCTGGTCTTCAACGACCGCACCTATCCGAATCTGATCGCGCTGTTCGGCGAACTCGGCGTCGCAGTCGCATCCGAGCGACATGACCTTCTCGGTCTCGCTCGACGAAGGCCGCCTCGAATGGGCCGGCACGCAGTCTGAACACCGTGTTCGCGCAGCGTAGCAATCTGTTTTCGCCGACCTTCATCGGCATGCTGCGCGACATCATGCGTTTCAACGGCAGCGCCGAGCAGAACCTCGAACTGGCGACGGAAACGCGCGCGTCGATGGGCGAACTGCTGACGGCCGGCGGCTATGGCGGCGCGTTCCAGCGTCACTATCTGCTGCCGATGGCCGCCGCGATCTGGTCGAGCGCGACCGCCGACATCCTCGCGTTCCCGGCCACCACCTTCCTGCGCTTCTGCCTGAACCATGCGCTGCTGCAGGTGAATCGGCGGCCGCAGTGGCGGACCGTGGTCGGCGGCGGGCGTGAGTATGTGAAGCGCATCGTCGGCACGCTCGACGATGTCCGCATCGGCACGCCGGTGCGTGGCGTGCGGCGCGACGACGAGGGCGTCGACGTCTATACCGACGACGGCACCGAGCGCTTCGACGCGCTGGTGCTCGCCACGCACGCGCCGACCACGCTGCGTCTGCTGGAAGACGCCGATCAGGACGAGCGCAGCGTGCTCGCGGCGCGGTGCGCTATCAGCCGAACGTCGCGGTGCTGCATACGGATACGTCGCTGCTGCCGCGTCGTCAGCGCGTGTGGTCGGCGTGGAATTACCTGGGGCGGCGGGGTGTCGACGGTACGCGGCCGGTGTGCGTCAGCTATCTGGTCAATCAGTTGCAGCCGTTGCCGTTCAGCACGCCGCTCGTCGTCACGCTTAATCCGGTGACGCCGCCTGCGCCGGGCACCGAGTTGCGCCGCTTCCACTATGACCACCCGCTGTTCGATCTTGCCGCGATCGATGCGCAGCACCGTTTGCCATCGTTGCAAGGCAAGCGCCGGACGTGGTTCGCAGGCGCGTGGACGGGCTACGGTTTTCACGAGGACGGTCTGAAATCGGCGCTGCGCGTGGCCGCCGATTTCGACGCGGCGCCCGAGTGGGCGCACGCTATGACGCCGACTCGCGCTAACCCAGCACGCCGATGCCGCAGCCAGCGGAGCGACGCAAGCCTGGCTCCTGACCGGCCAGGTCATGCACGAACGCCTCCGCCCGAAGCATCATCGTTTCACGTATCCGGTGTTCTACGTGCGCTGCGACCTGGACCGTCTCGATTCGCTCGATAGCGGCTGGTTCGGCGTCGACCGCTGGCGTCCGCTGAGTCTTTATCGGCGCGATCACGGTCCGCGCGACGGCAGCGATCTCGCCGCATGGATGCGCGCGCAACTGTCGGCGGCGGGCATCGGCGAAGCGGACGGCAAGATCTGGTTGCAGGCCTTCCCGCGCGTGTTCGGCTACGCGTTCAACCCGATCAGCTTCTGGTTCTGCCACGACCGCAACGGAGAACTCCGCGCGTTGCTCGCCGAGGTGCGCAACACCTTCGGCGCGCGCCACAGCTATCTGCTCAGTGCGAAACACCACGCGCCGATCACCGCCGACACCCCGCTCGTCTGCCGGAAAGTGCTGCACGTGTCGCCGTTTTGTCGTGTGGAAGGCGGCTATACGTTTCGCGTGAGGGAAGGTGTCGAGCGCGCGTCCGTCTCGATCGACTACCACGACGCGGACGGTCTGCTGATCCGCACCGCCTTGTCCGGCCGCCTGAGCCCGCTGACCCGCGCGAGCGCGTTGACCGCGCTGATCCGTCAGCCGCTGCTCAGCGTGGGTGTCGTCGCGAGAATTCATTGGCAGGCGGTGCGCCTTGCCCTCAAGAAAACGCCGTTCTACGGCAAAAATCCCGCGCCGGGCCGCAGCGCCGACGCGTCCACCGACCACGCCGCAGCCGCAAGGCCTTCCGCCGCTGCGCAGCCCGTTTCGTCCGATTGAGGAGTTTCAGCCATGGCGCTTTCAAGAACCCTGAGCGGCCTTCAGACCGTCCCCGCGTCAGGCCGTCTGTTTCTGTCGTTGCTCGAACGGATCAAGGTCGGGCATCTGGTGCTCGTCACACCAGACGGTCAGCCGCGCGTGTTCGGCGATCCGCACGCGGCGCCCGGCGCGCGTCTGGAGCTGCGCGACTGGCGTGCGTGCGGCGCGATTCTGCGCAAAGGCGATATCGGTTTCGCAGATGCGTGGCGCTCATTCTGGGTCGATACGCCCGATCTCGCCGCGTTGCTGCGCGTCGCGATCCGCAACGAGCGCGCGTTGCAACGGACGGTGTACGGCGGCTGGCTCGCGCAACTCTGGTACGGCCTGCGGCATCGTTTGAGGCCGAATACGCGCTCGGGCAGCCGGCGCAATATTCACGCGCACTACGACATCGGCAACGCGTTTTACGCGCAATGGCTGGACCCGACGTTCACTTATTCGAGCGCGGTGTTCGACGGCAATTTTCATCAATCGCTCGAGGATGCGCAGCACGCGAAGTATCAACGCATCATCGACACGCTCGGTTTGCGCGCGGGCATGCACGTTCTCGAAATCGGCTGCGGGTGGGGCGGTTTTGCGATGCATGCGGCGCGCCAGGGCCTGCACGTGCATGGCGTGACGATCTCGCCTGCGCAGCTCGAATTTGCGCAGCAGCGCGTGAACGAAGCGGGTCTGGCCGAGCGCGTGCAACTCGAATTGCGCGACTACCGGACCTTGACGGGACAGTACGATGGCATCGTGTCGATCGAGATGTTCGAGGCGGTCGGCGAGAAATTCTGGCCGAGCTACTTCGAGATCGTGCGCGAGCGTCTGCGGCCCGGTGCTCGGGCGCTGGTGCAAACCATCACGATCGACGACTCGCATTTCGCCGCCTATCGCGCAACGAGCGACTTTATCCGCGAGTTTATTTTTCCGGGCGGGATGTTGCCGAGTCCGCAGCGCTTTGTCGATGCCGCGCGGCGCGGCAGGCTGGTCGCGTGTACCTCGCTTCAATTCGGCCGCGACTATGCGGAGACGTTGCGCCGCTGGCGCAGCGCGTTCGAAACGCAACTCGACACAATCCGCACGCAGGGTTTCGACGAGATTTTCGTGCGCACGTGGCGGCTTTATCTGGCTTACTGCGAGGCCGGTTTCGACGAAGGACGCACGGACGTGATGCAGTTTCTTCTCGCGAAGGCCGATTGAGATGCGCTGGCTCGCGACTCTCGCGCTCGTGCTCGGGACGTTGTCGGCGAGCCCGGCGTGGGCCGACTGGCATGACGACGTGCAGTCGGCAAAACTGGTCGGCGAAGGCGATTTCAGTGTGCTCGGCTTCAGGCTGTATCGCGCGCAGATGTGGAGCGAGCGCGTGCCGGTCGATTACGACGAGCGCTTTGCGCTGCACATCGTCTACGTGAGAAGCATCAGGCGTGAGCGGCTGGCGGACACGGGCATCAGCGAAATCAAACGCATCGCCGACGCGCCGATTCCAGCACAGACGCTTGAACGCTGGCGCGCCGACATGCTGCAGGCGTTCGTGGATGTCGCGCCAGGAGACCAGCTAAGCGCGGTTTATCTGCCGGATAAAGGCGTGCGGTTTTACGCGGGCGAGCACATGACCGGCGAGTTCGACGATCCCGCTTTCGCGCGGGCGTTCTTCGGTATCTGGCTCGATCCGGCGACGCGCGCACCGGCTTTGCGCAAGCAATTGCTGGGGACGGCGCAGTGATGCGCCGGGCGCTCGCGTTTTAGTCGTGACGGCCTGGCGCGCTTTGCCTCAGGCCATCCGAATCTAACGTCGATGCTGACGTTTTCGCGGTGTCCGAAGCGCTTGAATCTGGTTTTGCGCGCCGCCGTATCTGATAGACGTTGCTCGCCGTGCCGGACGACGTGGGCAAATTCGGCTCGAGCGCGTCACGTCGCACTGTCGCGTCGATAAACGCGCCGACATCGTCGAGCACCGGCGCCAATCCACGTAACGGGCCTGCAAACGCGCCGACCAGCAGCGCATGACCGACTCGCGGATAGTGCTTCACTTCGACGTCCTGATCCCCGGCTATACGCAGCTTTGCCGCAAGGCGATCGGTGTTGCCGGGATCGACCGTGGTGTCGCGCTCGCCCGCGGCGACGAAGACCGGCGGCTCGTTGCCTTCGACAAAGTTGATCGGCTGACTCGCGGCGCGCAACGCGGGCGGAAAAATCTGTTCGAGCGTGGCGTCGTGCAGCGGTAGAAAGTCGTACGGACCGGCCAGACCGATGACGCCGCTCAGGTCGCTTTTGCTCATCTGCTGCGCGGCAAGGTAACGGCCGTCGGTGGCGAGCAGCATCGCGATGTGCGCGCCTGCGGAATGTCCCATCAGAAAGATTCGCGACGGATCGCCACCGGTTTCGGACGCGTGATCGCGCGCCCAGCGCACGGCGGCTGCCGCGTCGTCGACGAAGCCGGGGAACGCGGTGTCGGGCCATGTCCGATAGTCGGGCACCACCGCGACATAACCGCGCGAAGCCAGCGCCGCGCCGACGAACAGGTAATTGCTGCGCGAGCCGTTCTGCCAACTGCCGCCATAGAAGAACACGACGATCGGGCGCCCATGCGTTGCGGCCGGCGGCGCGCTGGCTGCCGGGGTGTAGACATCGAGTTGCTGACGAGGGGCGCTGCCGTAGGGAAGGCCGGTTTCCACGTGGAAACTCTTGTGCGATACGGCGGCGTTGAGCACGCCCGCGGCGCTGCAGCCGCCAAGCGCGGCGAGTGCGAGAGCGGCGGTCACAGTGAGCAAGCGTCGAGGCATGAGGTGCGATTGTCCGAAAAGGTTGGTTCGAACAATGTACGCGGCGGTGTTGTGAATGGATGCAGATAACGCCTAGCCGCCAACGCTCATCACCTGCCAGAGCAGGACTCCGTTCAACGCGAGGACAACCATTGCGCCGGTCACGGCCGCAATGGTCGTCGAGCGCCGGTTCCGATAGCGGCCCATCAGCTTCTCACTCGACGTGAACCATACCAGCGCGATCATCGGCACCGGCAGCGCGATACTCAGCACGACCTGGCTCAGCACCAGCGCACGCGTCGCATCGACGCCGCACGCGACTACGATAAACGCCGGCACCATCGTAATCAGCCGCCGTGCCCACACGGGAATATGAAAGCCGACGAAACCCTGCATGATCATCTGCCCGGCCATCGTGCCCACCACCGAACTCGACACGCCCGACGCGATCAGTGCCGCCAGAAAGAGTCCAGCCGCCGCGCCGCCGAGCAACGGCGTGAGCGTGCGCCACGCGGTTTCGATGCTGGCGATTTCCGCATGCCCGGCGTGAAACGCGCCCGACGCCATGATCACCATCGCCATATTGATGAGCCCCGCGACGCCCAGCGCGACCACCACTTCGATATTCGAAAAGCGCAGCAGCTTCGCGCATTCGCCATCGTTGCGGGGTTTCACGCGATGCTGGGTCAGGCCCGAATGCAGGAACAGCACATGCGGCATCACGGTCGCGCCGATTATGCCGACGGAGAGGGTCAGTGCGTTACGGTCGGGCATCGACGGCGTGAACGTGTGCTTCGCAACCGACGCCCAGTGCACCGGCGCGATCAGCAGCTCGGCGAGGTACGACAGCCCGATGACACCGATCAGCGCCGCAATCGCCAGTTCGAGCGGACGAAAGCCGCGCTTCTCGAATTGCAGCAGACCATAGGTGACAGCCGCGGTGATCAGCATGCTCGGCATCATCGGCAAACGCGTGAGCAGCGACACCCCGATCGCCCCGCCGACGAACTCGGCCAGATCGGTCGCCATCGCGGCAATTTCGCTGATGCCCCACATCGCGAGCACGCAGCGGCGCGGCAACGACGCGCGGCATAACTCGGCGAGATTGCGGCCCGTCACGAGCCCGAGTTTCGCGGACAACGACTGGAACAGCATCGCGACCACGTTCGCCACCGCGACCACCCACAGCAGCGCGTAACCGTAGCTCGCGCCCGCCTGGATATTGGTCGCGAAGTTGCCGGGGTCCATATACGCGATCGACGCCACCACCGCCGGCCCCGCGAACGGCAGGATCGCCCGCACGCCGCGCCGCCTTCCGGCCAGCGTCTCGCGGATATCGAAGCAGGTTTGCTCGGTGAGAGTCTGCGGCACGACGGCCTGGCTGATTGCTTCGTTCATCGCGGTTCCTGGCTCCTCGATTCGTCGTCCGGCGTTCGGCGCAGTGCCGGCGAAGGCCGGCGAACGGGCTAGCGCGCTATTGGTCGCGGCGTCCCGTTGCCGGTGAGGCTGATGCGCTCAGAATGGGCGTCACGCGCTCATGTTGAGCGTCCCGTTCACGCCGTTCGGGAAGAAGCCGCCCTTGGTCGCGATCGAACTCGTCAGATAGACGATGTTGAGCACGTTGCCGTAGCCCCGGCTGAAGGCGAGGCCGTTGCTGTCGAGCGGCACGATATTCGACGTGCCAGCGGTCGCGCCCGTAATGCCCTGATCGTCGTGGCCGTTCTGATCGAGGCTGTTGCGCGCGGCCGAGATCGCGTTGGCCGCCGTCACGAGACTCGTCATGTCGATGCCTTTCGAGTACAGCACCGTTCGTACCAGCCCCGCGTGATACGCCTCGGCCGCGAGAATGCCGGCCGCCGCTTCGAGAAACGTCTTGTTGGTGATGAGTGGCGAAGCGCCTTTGTACGCGGTCACGCCGACGTCTTCGAAGATGAACGCGCCGAGCAGGAAATTGTTGTCGCTCTCGTACGGATTGAACGCGACACCCGCGCCGACTAGCCCCGCCGCACGCGCCGCATTCGAGAACGCGCCGTTCGGATTGGTGCCGCCGATATCGATGGACGGCATCGCGACCGCTGCCGACCCCAGCGCGCTGCGCAGGAAGCTCACGTGCTCGCGTTCGTCGTTGGCGATCTCATTGGCGTAGGCCTTGACCACTGGATCCTGAAAGGGCACCTGCTGGCCGGGAATCACCGTGCCCGCGGTGCCGACGCCGGCCGTCATGCTGGCGGCCAATCCCGAACCCGTCGTCGCATACGTGTAGAACTGCGATTCGAGGTACTCCAGATTCAGCGCGAAGTTGAGGATTTCCGCGTCGGTAGGCGCGCTGGCCGCCGACACGCTCGAACCGGACCCGCCGCCGCACGCACTGATCAACGTGCCGCCGACGAGACCCAGACCCAGGCCCCCAGCGTTGCGGAAAAACTGTCGGCGCTGCAGGCGGCGCTCGACGCGACGATCGAATGCATCGATCAGGGATGCTGATTTATTGCTGGACTCCGACATGGCTCTGCTCCTCCGATGGTTCACTGCGGACGCCGCTCGCTCGCGTGGTTGAACGCAAAATCGCGGACGCAAAGAGGCCTCGGTTCTTCTGAGAAGAACTAAGCAATACTCGGAGAAGAAGAGAGTCCTCACCCGCCTTTACGGAACGAATCTGCGACTAGATGCAAACCTCACAAAAGATTTCCTTGTGCATTCGCAACATGCGCCGCGCGCGCCTATCTGGCGTGATGAAAAACCAGGCGTTCCGATGCGACTTTTTCAGACGCTGGATCGTGTCGCGCTGAAACGGCCGGTTGCCCATTCAGACTGTTGAGCCCGGTTTGCGGAGGATTCGCCGCGATCCTCTGTACAATTGCCCGATCGATCGCCTGCTCGAGCACAAAATTGCCGGTTCGCCCAGGCGCCGTGGCGCGAAGCGGGCGCTGCATGACGGGGGCGCCGGGCATACCTGTATGTGCTTGCGCTTATGACTCGTATCCGGTGCCGCATTGGCGCCGGCGCTGGTCGCGTTGGCCGTACCAGGCCGCGTCCTTTGAAACATCGAACCCATCCGACTTAAATCGACTGAATTCATGGCCATTACCTACAAGACTCCCGACGACATCGCCAGGCTGCGCATTTCGGGCCGCCTCGCGGCCGACGTCCTGGCAATGATTGGCGAGCACGTCAAGGCCGGTGTCTCCACCGACGAACTCGACGCCCTGTGCAACGACTACATCGTCAACACGCAGAAATCGATTCCGGCCAATGTCGGCTATCTGGGCTTTCCGAAGACGGTTTGCACGTCGGTCAACTCGGTGGTGTGCCACGGCATTCCGAACCGCGCCGAGATCCTGAAAGACGGCGACATCATCAATATCGACGTCGCGATCATCAAGGACGGCTATTTCGGCGACACCAGCCGCATGTATTGCGTCGGCCAGCCGAGCACGGTGGCGCGTCAACTGATCGACACGACCTATGAGGCGATGCTCGCCGGCATCCGCGAAGTGAAGCCGGGTGCGACGCTCGGCGATGTCGGCTACGCGATCCAGAAAGTCGCGCAGCGCGACGGTTTTTCGATCGTGCGCGATTATTGCGGGCACGGTATCGGCAAGGTCTATCACGAAGACCCGCAAGTGCTGCACTACGGCCAGCCGGGGCAGGGCGTGCGTCTGAAGCCGGGCATGGTCTTCACGATCGAACCGATGGTCAACGCGGGCCGTGCCGGCACGTCGGTGCAGCGCGACGGCTGGACGGTGGTGACCAAGGACCGCTCGCTGTCCGCGCAATGGGAGCACATGATCGCCGTCACCGACGACGGTTATGAACTGCTGACGCCGTGGCCGGACGGCACCGGCAGCTACGAGGCACCGTGAGCGAAGGTTGAGCAAAGCTTGAGCACAGTGAGCGCGGCGCGCGCCGGGTCCGATGCGCGCCGCGCTCACGCAGCAAGTCCAGCATGATGGTCACCCGGCACTGCGCCGCCCGCGTCTGATGCCTGACGCGTTAAAAGTGCCCAGTTTTTGCGCGTTTCATGCCGATACTTCGCGCCGCGGCAGAATCCAGTCAAGAATGAATTGACTCGCGCGCCGGTTCGGTTAAAGCTACGCCTTAGGGTTTCAAGGGGTTTTCGTCTGCATGATTCCGTCATTGACCGTTCGCCGCATTGCCGCTGATCAGGGCACCGTTTTTCGCGAACTTCGCACCGCGTCGCTAAGGGAGGCGCCCTATGCCTTCGGCGCGACGCTTGAAGACGCGTTGTCGGCGGAGGCTGCCAGTTTCGACGTCACCGCGGCAGAGCACGCGGTTTCGTTTTCCGTTAGCACTTTCATTCTTTACACCGAGGGTCATCCGGCCGGCCTGATCGAAGCGCATTTCGACGACTCGGCGGCACGCCGCGCGTTTGTCTGCGAGTTGTGGGTGGCGCCGGCCGTGCGTCATCTGCGCGGCGGCGAGTTGCTGGTCGATACGGCCGGCGCGTGGCTCGGCAGGCGAAGGCGCCGACGAAATCTACGCATGGGTCGCCGACGCCAACCGTAATGCCATGCGCTTCTACGAGGCGCTCGGTTTCGGTCCGACCGGCGAGCACCGGCGTGTCGAGCGTGCGCCCGAGCAGGTCGAAAGTCTGCTCGTGCGGCATGTGCCGGTTACGTCCCAGGTGCATCAGCAGTGATCTCCGCGAGCGGCGCGTCAGTCTGCCGCTCGATTCCCTTCCGCGTCTGCACAGCGTTCGTGGCCGGGCGAGTGAACCGCTTTCCGGTCCGCAGCTTCGCTCGATCGAGAGCGGTTGGCCGCGCCTCGCGGTCGAACTGTCGGCCGCTGCGTGGCGTGCGCAGCCGGCGCGCGAGCACGTCGCCGTCGAGGGCATTTTTTCTCCCGGCAAAAAAGCTCGCCGCGCGCGTGGACGCCTGTAAAATACGCAAAATTTTTTGCCGAACGCTATGTCGCCCAAGAAATCGCCCTTTTTCGAACTCCGCAGTGGCGCTGTCGATACGCTCCTGTTCGTGGTCAAGACAACCGACCTCGATGCAATGCGTGCCGAGCTGACCCGGCGCTTCGAGGCGACCCCCGAATTTTTCGCTAATGACGTCGTCGCCATCGACGTGCGGCGCCTCGCCGTGAACGAACGCGTGTCGCTGGCCGACATCGCGCAACTGCTGGACAGCGTGCGCATGCGTCCGGTCGGCGTGGTCGCGAACGCGCAGCAGGGGTGGGCGGCCGAATCGGCGTTGCCGTTGCTCGAAGCGCGCGACCGCCGCGGCGCCAGCGGAAAATCCGCTGACGAAGAGGGCGCTGTGGCCAGCGCGCCCGCTGCCGGAGCGCGGACGCCAGCGCAGCACCGGCCCCGGCGCAGGCGAGCCTGCTTCCGCCCGACGCACCGTCCGCATCCGGCGCCCCCGCCGCAGTCGAACCCGCGCCGGCCGCCGAGCCCGTGCGGCTCGCCACGTCGTCGCAAACCATGGTGGTCGACAAGCCGCTGCGCTCCGGCCAGCGCATCTACGCGAAGGGCGACCTGGTCGTGCTCGGTCTCGTGAGCTACGGCGCGGAAGTGATCGCGGAAGGCAACATCCATATTTACGCGCCGCTGCGCGGCCGGGCATTGGCCGGCGTGCAGGGCAATCACGACGCGCGCATTTTCTGCACGTGTCTCGAGCCGGAACTCATTTCGATCGCGGGCATCTATCGAACGACGGAGAACCCGCTGCCGTCCGACGTGCTCGGCAAGCCGGTGCAGATCTGGCTCGAAGAAGAAAAGCTGATGATCGAACCGCTGCGGCTCACGTAATCGACGGGAAATGCGCGCGGCGCTGAATGAATCCGGCGCGCGGCGTTTCACGGCAAATATGGCCGCACATAATTGACGAATATTGACGAACACAAGGTAAGGGTAATGGCAAAAATCATTGTGGTGACTTCGGGCAAGGGTGGCGTGGGCAAGACGACCACGAGCGCGAGTTTTGCATCGGCCCTCGCATTGCGTGGCAGCAAAACCGCCGTGATCGACTTCGACGTCGGCCTGCGTAACCTCGACCTCATCATGGGCTGCGAGCGCCGTGTGGTGTACGACCTGATCAACGTGATCCAGGGCGAAGCCAACCTGAACCAGGCGCTGATCAAGGACAAGAAGTGCGAGAACCTGTTCATCCTGCCGGCCTCGCAGACGCGCGATAAAGACGCGCTGACCATGGAAGGCGTCGAGAAGGTCATCAACGACCTGATCGCGATGGACTTCGAATACATCGTCTGCGATTCGCCGGCGGGTATCGAATCGGGCGCGCTGCTCGCGATGCACTTCGCCGACGAAGCGCTGATCGTGACCAATCCGGAAGTGTCGTCGGTGCGCGACTCGGACCGCATTCTCGGCATTCTGTCGTCGAAGACCAAGCGCGCGATCGAAGGCAAGGAGCCGATCAAGGAACACCTGCTGATCACCCGCTACAACCCGAAGCGCGTGAGCGAAGGCGAAATGCTGTCGCTCACCGACATCCAGGAAATCCTGCGCATCGATCTGATCGGCGTGATTCCGGAATCGGAAGCGGTGCTGCATGCGTCGAACCAGGGCCTGCCGGCCGTGCACCTCGACGGCACCGACGTGGCCGAAGCCTATAAGGACGTCGTGTCGCGTTTCCTCGGCGAGCAGAAGTCGCTTCGCTTTACCGATTACCAGAAGCCCGGGCTGCTGCAGCGCCTCTTCGGCACCAAGTAAGGGGAGCGCACGTCATGTCGATTCTTTCGTTTTTGCTGGGCGAGAAGAAAAAGTCCGCGTCGATAGCGAAGGAACGCCTGCAGTTGATCATCGCGCACGAGCGCGCCGGCGGCCATGCGCCCGCCGATTATCTGCCTGCGTTGCAACGCGAACTGGTGGCCGTGATTTCGAAGTACGTGAAGATCTCCGATGACGATATTCGCGTGAGCCTCGAACGCCAGGACGATCTCGAAGTGCTCGAGGTCAAGATCGAAATACCGCAGGCTTGAGTGCGTCGAACGGCTGCGGCGTTGCTGCCGGTTCGTCCGATGACTGCGCGTCGCGCGGTGTTGCGTCGAGATGACGTGATGCTGCGTGGTGACGTTTCAGTTGCGTGGCGTCTGTGCGCTCTGCTCTGTCCTGCAGTTATCGTTGATCGGTTCGTTTCGCCGCCGCTGTTTTCTGCAGTTCATTCCTGCGTTCTCTTCCGTTCGTCTTCCTGGCTCGTCCCCGTTGCTTCGTGTGCGCTTTTCCACGTGGCCTTCTCACGCGCTTCCCACGCGTCGAAATAATCCGTTGCACTTCAGCGTGTGCCGTTACACGGCCACGGTCAGCCGGATTGTCCCCTCGCGCATTAAACGGATAACGCCGCTTACGGTGTTCATCTAAAGAGGGAAAATCATGAACAAGACCTTTCGCTTGCTGCTTGCCAACACCGTTCTGATCGCTGCCGGCGCTGCCGCTGTGGCATCCGCTTCGGCCGAAGAAGTCGTCGTGATCGCGCCGTCCGCGCCGCCGCCTGTGCGTTACGAAGCCGTGCCGGCGCCGCGCGTCGGCTACGTGTGGGATCACGGTCACTGGCGTTGGGATCACGGCCGCTATGTGTGGGCTGCGGGTCACTGGCAGGCCGAGCGCGTCGGTTATCACTGGGTGCCGGGGCACTGGGTCTCGCATGGCCCGAACTATCACTGGGTCCAAGGCCACTGGGCGTAACGCGTTCAAGCCGGCAGTGCGCAGCGTGAGCGGCATCGTTCGATGCGCTCGCGCTGCCTCTTCGATGTAGATGTTGACGACGCCGGCGCCCGCGCGGCGTGCGACGCGTGTCGTTCGAGGAAACACGTGATGAAAAAGAATCTGCTTCTAATCGCTGTGCTGGCGGTCATGCTGGCCGGCTGCGTGGTCGTGCCGGCGCGGCCCTTGTATGTGCATGTGCCGCGCGTCGTCGTTTATTGACGCGGGGCGTCGGCGTCTTTTTTAGCGGATGCTTCGCCGTCGACATGTTCCGCAGCGGCATGCGGCATCGGCATCATGCGAGTCCAGTCCGGACGCTTCGATTTCCGTCGCCACAACCGCATGCGTTTGATGTTCAGCCGCTTCACCTTCTGAGGTTCCCTTCGCGGGCACCTCGACTTCGGGCACTTCGACCTCAGGCACTTCCGGCACCGGCGCAGGCGCAGGTTGCGGCAACGGCGCCATATACCGCTCAGCCAGCGACTCATACAGCGGCGGCGCAAAAAAGCGCGACACGCGGCTCGCGATCAACGCGGTGGCCATCAGCGAAATCACCAGCGCATGGCCGTCGATCATCTCCATCACGATCACGAACGACGTAATCGGCGACTGCGTGACGGCCGCCAGATAGCCGACCATGGCGAGCGCGATCAGCATCGGCAATTGCATCGAGCCGAACACCATGTGCAGCAGATTGCCGAAGCCCGCGCCGATCGACAGCGACGGCGCGAAGATGCCGCCCGGAATGCCGGGCAGGTACGAGCCGATCATCGAGATCATCTTCAGGAACGGATAGAACACCGACAACTGCTGCGTGTCCGTCGAGCAGGCCGCGTGCTTCCGCATAACCGCTGCCGAACGTCGTGCCGCCTGAGATCAGCCCGACCACCGCAATCGTGAAGCCGCACAACGCGGCGAACGCGACCGGCCGCTCGCCATGCAATTGACGCAGCGGCGCGGGAATCCAGCGCGCGGTATTGAGCAGCAGCCAGCCGAACACGCCGCCCGCGATCCCGGTGACGATCGCGGTGAGCAGCACCGCGACCGCGAGCAGATCGGGGAAATGCGCGCCGATCTGGATCGTGCCGAAATACGTGTAATTGCCGTTCAGCCCGAGCGCGATCACGCCCGCGATGATGATCGCGGTAATCAGCACGCCGCTCGCGCGCGCTTCGAAGCTGCGCGTCAATTCCTCGATGGCGAACACGATGCCGGCGAGCGGCGTATTGAACGCGGCGGACAAACCCGCAGCCGCGCCGGCCAGCACCAGTTGCCGTTCGATCAGCGTGTTCGAGCGCGGATAAAGCCGCCGCAGATTGAACATCAGCGCCGCGCCGACCTGCACGGTCGGTCCTTCGCGGCCGATCGTGAAGCCGCCGAGAATCGCCAGAAACGACACGGCGATCTTGCCGAACAGAATCCGGAACGACAGCAGACGCGCGCCGTATTCACCCGGTTTCGAATGCAGGGTCGCGATGACCTGCGGAATGCCGCTGCCCTCGGCGCCGCGAAAGAACGTGCGCGTGAGCCAGACGGCGAGCGCCGCGACGGCCGGCGTGATGATCAGCGGCGCCCACACATGCCGTTGCTGCACCGTGCGAAATTCGTCGTAACCCCAATCGATCAGCCTCGCATACAGCACCGCTACCAGACCCACCGCGATCGCGCCGAGCCAGAAGATGCCGTATTGCCGCCAGATGCGTTTCGCGCGGCGCACGAGGGCGGAGGGAGCGCAGGGAGAAAGGGCCGGGACATGAGCAGGAGCTGGCGGCAAAGGGGCAAGTATAAGACGACGGAGGCTGCTCCAAGGCCATGAAAGCCGATGAAAGTGGTTTGAAGGCAGCTGAAAGGCAGGCGTGTCGGGAGGTAGGCTCACTCGTCGCGCCCTCCATGTAACGTGCCGTTATTGAACGAGCGGTGCGCGAGCTGGCGGCATTCGGGAAGGGTGAATTCAATCGTCGGCTAAAATGCTTTGATGTTCGAACAACTAACAGGTCCTCAATGAAGCGAGTCCTTATCGTCAAGGTCACTTCACTCGGCGATATCGTGCAGGCGTTGCCCGTCGTCGCCGATATCAAGCGCGCGTTTCCCGGCGTTCAGGTGGATTGGGCCGCTGACGAAGCATTCGCCGAAATGGTGCATTGGTGCAAGAGCGTCGACCGCGTGCTGTGCGCGCCGTTGCGCCGCTTCAAGAAAGCGCGCCGCTGGGGCGATTTCAAGGCGATTGCGGCGTCCATCGCCGAATTGCGCGCCTATCGCTACGACTTCATCGTCGACATTCACGGCGTCTACAAGAGCGCGATCATCGCGTTTCTGGCGCGCTCGTCGCGGCGCATCGGCTATCAGTCCCAGGATCTCGGCGAGCGGGGCGCCGCGTTCGCCTACACCGGGCCGTTTCGGTCCGCGTCCGCAAATGCAACGCGTGGCATGGCATGCGCATCAGCACGGGCGAGGCGCTGGGCTACGAGGTAGAAGGCCCGGCCTGTCTACAATCTGCGCTTGCCCGAGGCGACCACTCAGCCGTTCAGTTTCGGAACAGCGCGCCGGTCGTGGCGTTTTTTCACGCCACCTCGAAAGACGACAAAAAGTGGCCGTTGGCGCATTGGGTCGAAACCGGCCTCGAACTGGCGCGGCGCGGCTTTCAAGATCGTGTTGCCGTGGGGCTCGGATGGCGAGCGCGCGGAGGCCGAGCAGATCGCGGCCAAGGTGCCGGGCTCGACCGTTCTGCCGAAGATGAGCGTGACCGAAATCGCGCAGATGATCGACGCATGCTCACTGGTGGTCGGCACCGACACCGGCTTTGTCCATCTTGCGCATGCGTTGCAGAAGCGCACGGTGATGATTTTCGTGGCGACTTCGCCGGATCGCATTGCGGCATCGATTCGCCGTACCGCTCCGATCTCGATCGGCGACGGCCGTTCGGTGCCGTCACAGTCAACGCGGCCCTCGACGCGATCGACTACGTGCATCACCGAACCGCATGCGCTCGCCATGCAGCACGGCTCGGCGCCGCCTGAGCGCGCTCGCTGCAGCCTGACGCAATCGTTTGCGCAAAAGAAAAGAGGCGTGACGCGCAGGTTGCCCAATGCTAACGGGCGCTGCCACGTAACGCCTCCGAAAAACGCCCGCGTCGGGGAACAGCGGGCGGAGAGGAAATCGTGCACCGCAAACGCCGTGACTGCATGCGCGACAGCTGGCTGCGGCTATCATTGAGCTTGGCTGCGTCGAGTGCGGCGATTGCTGCAGCTACTTGCGCCGGTGGCGGCTATGTCGCCGGTAAAAAACGCGCCGCGCATTACACGCCTGTTAAATCTGTCGCTTTTCGTTGAGTCCCTCATTGCGCGGCAGCGCCACAATCATCGGGCTGACAAAACTGTTGCATGGCCGCTGAGGCCCGAATCCGGCGCCTGCCCGAGTCATCCTGAACCATCTGCGCGCTGCCAGCAGGCCTTTCGCTCGAAACGCGAACTCAAGCCAGTATAGGCGGCGTTTTCCGTGGATGTCAGTTCGTCATTTGCGTAGTCGAGCCGCACCACTTTTTCCGCGCGGATCCTGTAACACGTCGGTGATCTTCCCTTACAAATAGCAACGTTCGCAGCGGGCGATGTCGTGTTCAATCGGGTCATTCGGGGTTTGGCTCGAATGAATCTGACTCGATGGAGAACAATATGAAACGTTTGATCCTGACTCTCGCGGCAGGCACGCTCCTCGCAACCGCACTCGGCGGCTGCATCGTCGCTCCGGCGCCGGGCTATTACGGCGGTGGCGGCTACTACCACCACGGCGGCTATTACTATCGATAACGATCGATAAGCGGTCAGCCGGCGGTCAATCAGCCGTCAGGCCAGCAGCATTTCGAACGCGACTACCGCAGTGATGGCAGCCGCGTTCGCCGCTAGCGCCTCCACGACAATTCCCTTCCACGTCGCCGGCCGAAAGCGCAAGGCCAGCAGGAGCGAACAGAGTAGCGCCAGCGCAATGATCATCACGACGTCAGCGTTGTTGAGATGGATGTTCATTCGAGCCTCCCTGCTTGCCATAGGGTTATTGAAGTCGAGTATAGGCAAGTCAAAAAGACGCGCAAGGCAGGGGATTTACTCAGGCAGGCGTGCGGAAAGGGGAGGTAGAGCAGGGAGTACCCGCCGACGCTGCCGCAGCGCGCGTCCAGCGCGCCGGGCGGCATCGAATGAACGATGTCAGGAAGTTATCAGCGCGCTTATGCGGCGCGCATGATCACATCAACCGAGCGTTGCGTGTCTCGCGCATGCACAGCACGCCGATCAGGCTGACGGCCGCCGCCACCGACACATACAGCGCCGACCCAAGGCAGTCCGCCGTGCGCGGCAAGCACCTGCGCGATATACGGCGCGACCGACGCGCCCAGAATGCCGCCGAGGTTGTACGACACGCCCGCGCCGGTATAGCGCACGTTGGTCGGGAACAGTTCCGGCAGCAGCGCGCCCATCGGCGCGAAGGTCACGCCCATCAGGAACAGCTCGATCACGAGGAACAGCAGCACCGCCGGCGTTTCGCCGCTGCCGAGCAACGGCGCCATCGTGAAGCCCGACAGGATCGCCGCGATGATCCCGACGATCAGCACCGGCTTGCGTCCAAAGCGGTCGCTGGCCCAGGCCGACAACGGCGTGGCGAGCGCCATGAACACCACGGCGATACACAGCAGGCCAAGGAATGTCGGCCGCGGAATATGCAGCACGGATACGCCGTACGACAGCGAGAACGTCGTCGCGTTGTAGAACAGCGTGTAGCAGACCACCATCGCGAGCGCGCCGAGGATGGTCGGCAGCCAGTGTTGCGACAGCAGCGTCGCGATCGGCACCTTGACGCGTTCCTTGCGCTCGATCGCGGCCTGGAACGCCGGCGTTTCGGCGATTTTCAGGCGCACGTAAAGCCCGAGCGCGACCAGCACCGAGCTGACGAGGAACGGCACGCGCCATCCCCAGCTGCGGAATTGCTCGTCGCTCAGCGACAGGGCCAGCGCGAAGAACAGTCCGTTGGAGGCCAGAAAGCCGATCGACGGCCCGAGTTGCGGGAACATGCCGAACCAGCCGCGTTTGCCGGCCGGCGCGTTTTCGGTGGCGAGCAGCGCCGCGCCGCCCCATTCGCCGCCGAGGCCGATACCCTGGCCGAAGCGCAGCACGCACAGCAGGATCGGCGCGAGGCTGCCGATCGAGTCGTAGCCGGGCACGAAGCCGATCAGCGTGGTGGAGACGCCCATCACCAGCAGCGACGCGACCAGCGTCGATTTGCGGCCGATCCGGTCGCCGAAGTGACCGAACAGGAACGAGCCGATCGGCCGCGCGACGAACGCGATGCCGAACGTGACGAACGCCGACAAAGCTTGCGCCGTCGCCGAGCCGTGCGGGAAAAACACCGGTCCGATGACGAGCGCGGCGGCGGTCGCGTAGACGTAGAAATCGTAGAACTCGATCGCGGTGCCGATAAAGCTCGCGAAGATGATCCGCGCGCTACTGTTCTGCCCGCTCGAATTGGGCTGAGCCGCGGAAATCGGCGAAGTGGACATGCAAGGTCTCCATCTATCTTGATGCTGCCGTGCGCCAGGCGTCGAAACGGACGGCGCGGCAGGGCGGCATCTTTGTTTAAATTCGTGCGTCGGGTGGCGCTTGCGGGCTTGCTGTGAAGCCACGCGAGGCGTCGGTGACAGCACGATGGTGTAATAGCTTACAACGGCAATCGGCGTCGTTCGCGCGCGAAACGGTCATGCCAGGGGAATAACCAGGTGATTTGCGTCACGCGGGCGGAGAACGACGCTGCCGACGCGGCGCGATGCGCTGATCGTCGAATGACGGATTGCGCGCAGCGGCCTTCGTGTGCATCGCGAAACAGGCAGGCGGCGCTCGCGGATGACGAGCTGGCGCTGCAATCGGCTGCGCGCCGCGCCAGCGGGTGGGCGGGCGGCGCGAGCCAGGCCGGATGGCTCCGGCGCGGGGAATCCGAAAATTATAGCGAGCGCGGGCGGCGCGCAGCAATGGCGGCGTAAGGTTTGTCGCGTGAGGTTTAGGCGATATGCTGCGCGCCAACGCCAACGCCAACGCCAACGCCAACGCCAACGCCAACGCCAACGCCAACGCCAACGCCAACGCCAACGCCAACGCCAACGCCAACGCCAACGCCAACGCCAACGCCAACGCCAAAAACCACTTCAGTCGATGGTCTGCGCCTGCGGCGAAGCCAGCTCGCGCAACTGGAATTTGCCGTCGTCGTTGAATAGCCAGTCTTCGAAGAGTTCGAGCTGGCCGCGTCCGTTGAGCAACTTGCCCGGCGGCTGCGGCAGCGGCGACGCGCGTCGCAGCGTGGCGAGCGCGGTGCTTTCGGTTTCGTCGTCGCCATTCGTGCGATAGACGGAGGAGGTCACCACATGCCCATTACGATCGACCACGAACGACACCACCACCAGCGAACGCAGCATCGCTTGCGGCGTGCCGTGCAGCACATAAGACGGATTGCGTTCGACGATGCGCCTGGCCACCGCTTCGCGATATTGATTCAGCGTCGCGCTGTTGATGGCGGCCACCGGCGTGCTCACGGTTTCGTGTTGCGGCAGAGTAATCGTACAGCCCGCGATCATGACGGCAGCGGTCGCAGCCAACGCCGCGAGCAATGTGTCGCGCGTAAGCGGCAAAGTCACGCCCAAGCGTTCAGTCGGGCGGCGAAGGTGACGCGTGCGGATAGGCATCGTCGACGGAAAGCTCGGTGAGGGACTCATTTGATGGTAGTCAAAATCCGCCTGGATGCAATTGGCGTTCGCCCGCTCCTTGCTCCGCGCGTCGTGCTGTAATGCCTTGAAATATGAGCACAATTGGTCTGCGGTGAAAACAGGCCTACACTCGGTTGGCCTCTTTCGGGAGGCATCGGTGGAAGTCCTATTTAGCCCGCTTCGTGCGGGCTTTCTTTTTTTGCGCGACGCCTGGGCCCTCGCGCATGCCGTTTCGGCCACGCAATAAAAAAGGCGAACCCGTCGATGAGTTCGCCTTCACTTGCCTTCATTCGGCGATGAGCGCGCCATTAAAGGCAAGCTCGTCGCTCGCTGATGGAAGAAGCGGGTATTACTTCAACGCCGCCCGCGCAGCCTTCACTGCTGCCAGCACCTGCTCCGGCGCGGTGCCGCCCGGATGATTGCGGCTCGCCACCGAACCTTCCAGCGTCAGATAAGAAAACACGTCGTCGCCGATCAGATGCGCGACGTTCGGCAGTTCCGCGCGCATTTCTTCGAGCGTCAGATCCGCCAGATCGCAGCCGCGATCCGCGCAGATGCGAACGGCGAGCGCCACCGCTTCGTGCGCGTCGCGGAACGGCAGACCGCGCTTGACCAGATAGTCGGCGAGATCGGTGGCCGTCGAGAAGCCTTGCAACGCGGCGTCGCGCATCGCTTGCGGCTTCACCGAAATACCGGCGACCATTTCAGCGAAGATGCGCAGCGTGTCGGCGACCGTATCGACGGTATCGAACAGCGGCTCCTTGTCTTCCTGATTGTCCTTGTTGTAGGCGAGCGGCTGGCCTTTCATCAGCGTCAGCAGCGCGATCAGGTGGCCGTTCACGCGACCGGTCTTGCCGCGCGCCAGTTCGGGCACGTCCGGGTTTTTCTTCTGCGGCATGATCGACGAACCGGTGCAGAAGCGGTCGGCCAGATCGATGAAGCCGACGCGCGGGCTCATCCACAGCACGAGTTCTTCGGAGAAGCGCGACACGTGCGTCATGACGAGCGCCGACGCCGCCGTGAATTCGATCGCGAAGTCGCGGTCGGACACGGCATCCAGCGAGTTGCGCGCAGATGCCGTCGAAGCCGAGCGTCTTCGCCACGCGTGACGGTCGATCGGATAGCTGGTGCCGGCGAGTGCGGCCGCGCCCAGCGGCAGACGGTTCACGCGCTTGCGGCAATCGACCATGCGCTCGGCGTCGCGCGAAAACATTTCGACGTAGGCCAGCAGGTGGTGGCCGAACGTGACCGGCTGCGCGACCTGCAAATGCGTGAAGCCCGGCATGATGGTCGACGCGTTCTTTTCCGCCATGTCGAGCAGCGCGGTGCGCAACTCGGTCAGCAGGCCGCCGATCCGGTCGATCTCGCCGCGCAGCCACAGGCGGATGTCGGTCGCGACCTGGTCGTTACGCGAACGGCCGGTGTGCAGGCGCTTGCCGGCATCGCCGATCAGCGCGGTCAGGCGCGCTTCGATATTCAGGTGCACGTCTTCCAGATCGAGTTGCCACTCGAACTCGCCTCGCTCAATCTCGCCCTTGATCTGCGCCATGCCGCGCTGGATGGCGGCGAGGTCGTCGGCGGCGATGATCTTCTGCGCGGCCAGCATCGAGGCGTGCGCGAGCGACCCTTCGATATCGACGAGCGCCAGACGCTTGTCGAAGAAGACCGACGACGTGTAGCGTTTGACGAGCTCCGACATCGGCTCCGAGAAGCGAGCCGACCAGGCTTCGCCTTTTTTGTGCAGTTGGGACGTCATGGTGTTGGGCAGTTGAGCAGTGAGGAGGCTGGCGGCGCGAATGCACGTCATATGACCGTGCAAGGGTGCCGCCGAAGCGAGGAAAGACAGGGATTTTAACACTGGCCGGAGGGCTTAAAGCCGCCGCCGGCCACGCGGCTATTCGCGCACCAGCACCACCAGCTTCAGGTCTTCGCGATGCGCGGGCTTGAAGGTGATCTGATCGTAGACGATGCGGCCTTCGCGCGGATGATTGAACTCGCGCCGTCCGCCTTCGCGGCCACCGACGTCTTGCGAGGCCCAGAAGCGCGCGAACGCGTCGCTGGCGGCGGCGAGCGAGTCGATCAGCGCGCGCGTGGGCGCGTCGGTCAGATGACGGATCGAGTCGGCGCGGAATTCGGCCGCGAGCCGCCGCGCGCGGATTTCCCAGTCGGCGATCAGCTCGCGCGCAGCCGGTTCGGTGAACGTGTAGCGCAGCAGATTGCGGTCGTGCGTGCCGTCCAGCCAGCCGACGAACAGGTCGGCCGCGCGCTCGTTCCACGCCAGCGCATTCCACTGGCGATCGAGCACGTAGGCGGGCGCGTTCACCAGCTGCACCGTTTCCAGCAGCGTGGCGGGGGCGTCGGCGGCGGCCGGGTCGGGCTCGGCCGGGTCGCGCTGGGCGGCCAGTTCGAACAGATAGGCCCGCTCGGCGCGCGACAGCTGCAACGCGACGGCGATTCGCGCGAGTGCGTCGGCGGAGGCGGAGACCGGGCGCCCTTGCTCGATCCACGTGTACCAGGTCGGGCTCACGCCGCATAGCTGGGCGACTTCCTCGCGCCGCAAGCCAGGCGTGCGGCGGCGCGGACCGGGCGGCAGACCGACCGCTTGCGGCG
Organism: uncultured beta proteobacterium; assembly: GCA_963800185.1. GTDB lineage: Bacteria > Pseudomonadota > Gammaproteobacteria > Burkholderiales > Burkholderiaceae > Paraburkholderia. Next base: position 410,781 of record CAWCZW010000003.1, read on the forward strand.
ACAGCCGCTCGCGGTGCGCGCGGATAAAGTCGCCGAGCGCGCGGGCCGGCGTGGCGTCGAGCGGCGGCGGATGGTCGCTTGAAGAATCGGCGGGAGACGGCGTGGTCATTCTGTTTTGATGGTGCGGCGCTTAGGGGGTAATAGAGATACCAGAATAATTGCTTAACTTGTACTGGTACCCGGCGAGCACTATTGTAGCGGCTGGAACGGTAAAAAGCCGTCCAGCGTGACTTGCACAGACGATTGCGCGGAAAATCGGACACATAATCGCCCGCCTAACCGCGCCAATAACCGGAGCCTCCCCATGAAGCATCACGATCAGGTTGCCGACGCCTTCGGCTCGACCGCCGCCGCCTATTTGACGAGTCAGACCCATGCCACCGGCGCCGATCTGCGGACGCTGGCCGAATCGATCGCCGCGACGCCGGGCGCGACGGTGCTCGACATGGGTTGTGGCGCGGGGCACGCGAGCTTCGCGGTCGCGCCGCACGCCAAAGAGGTCGTCGCTTACGACATCGCACCGCAAATGCTGGCGACGGTCGAAGGCGCGGCGAAGGATCGCGGCCTCGCCAACATCCGCACGCGGCAGGGCGCGGCTGAAACGCTGCCGTTCGCCGATGATTCGTTCGACTGGGTCATCAGCCGGATGAGCGCGCATCACTGGCACGACGTGCCGCGCGCGCTCGCCGAAGTGCGGCGGGTGCTCAAGCCTGGCGGCAAGGTGCTGTTCATCGATATCGCGGGCGCCGATCATCCGCTGCTCGACACGCATATCCAGGCCATCGAGGTGTTGCGTGACGGCTCGCATATCCGCGATTACCGTGCTGACGAATGGATCGCGTTGTTCGAAGCGGCCGGTTTCAAGGCATCGATTCGCGAGCGTTGGCGGATCGACATCGAGTTCAGCTCGTGGGTGGCGCGCATGCGCACGCCGGAGCCGCGCGTGGTGGCGATCCGCTCGCTGTGGAGCAGCGCGCCGGACGAAGTGCGCGACTATTTCGACGTGCAGGAAGACGGCTCGTTCAAGCTCGACACGTTGATGGTCGAAGCGCATTGAGCGCCCGAAGCAAAAGCGCGGCGGCATGAAAAACGGCGGGATACCGAACCCGGTATCCCGCCGCTAAACATCACGTTGACTTCAGGCGGCGCAAAACCAAATGCGCCGCCTGAACCCGCCTGAAGCCGCCTGCAAAAAAACTCAGCCCGTATTGCGCAACCCCGCCGCAATCCCGTTGATGCTCAGATGAATCCCGCGCCGCACGCGCGCATTGGTATCGCCCGCGCGGTGCCGCTTGAGCAGCTCCACCTGCAGGTGATTCAGCGGATCGAGATACGGGAAGCGGTTCTTGATCGAGCGCGCGAGCAGCGGGTTCTCCGCGAGCCGTTCGCTCTTGCCGGTGATCTCCGACAACACCTTCGACGTGCGCTCCCATTCGGCGACGATCCGCTCGAACACGTGCTTGCGCAGCTTCTTGTCCGACACCAGCGCCGCGTAACGCGATGCGACAGCGAGATCGGTCTTGGCGAGCACCATGTCCATATTCGACAGCAGGTTCGAGAAGAACGGCCAGGTCTTGTGCATCTTCTTGAGCAGCGTGAGACGGCGCGCGCGTTCGGCGTCGCTCGGCGCGCTGTCGAGATGCGCGGCCACCGCGCTGCCGAAACCGTACCAGCCGGTCAGCAGCAAGCGGCATTGACCCCACGAGAAGCCCCACGGAATCGCGCGCAGATCTTCGATCTTGCGTTGCTTCGGGTCTTGCAGTTTGCGCGAAGCCGGCCGGCTGCCGATGTTGAGTTCGGCGATCTCCGCGATCGGCGTCGACTCGAAGAAGTACTCCTTGAAGCCCGGCGTTTCGTAGACCAGCGCGCGATACGACGCCATCGCCGCGTCGGACAACTGCTGCATCGTCTCTTCGAAGACGCGGCAATTGCGCGGGCGCGTTGCCGTGCGGCAGCAGCGACGCTTCGAGCGTCGCGGCGACCACCGTTTCCAGATTGCGCCGGCCGATTTCCGGATTGCCGAACTTGCTCGCGATCACTTCGCCTTGCTCGGTCAGACGGATCTGCCCGTCGACGGTGCCCGGCGGCTGCGACAGGATCGCCTGATAGGTCGGGCCGCCGCCACGGCCGACCGTGCCTCCGCGTCCGTGGAACAGGCGCAGGGTCACGCCGCGTTCGTTGAACAGCGCCACCAGCGCGAGTTCGGCGCGATACAGCTCCCAGTTCGACGTGAGGAAGCCGCCGTCCTTGTTGCTGTCGGAATAGCCGAGCATCACTTCCTGCTCGTTGCCCTGATGTTCGATCAGCGCGTCGACGCCCGGCAGCGCGATCAGATCGCGCATGATGTGCGGCGCGTTGCGCAAGTCGGCGATCGTCTCGAACAGCGGAATCACCATCAGGCCCGCGCGCGCCGGGTCGTTCGCATCGCCCAGGCGGCCTTGCAGCAGGCCGGTTTCCTTTTGCAGCAGCATCACTTCGACGCAGGTCGCTGACGGTTTCCGTGTGCGAAATGATGTAGTTGCGCACCGCGCGCGCGCCGAATTTCTCGCGCGTGACGCGGGCTTCTTCCAGCACGCCGAGTTCGCTCTTCACGAGATCGGAGTACTCCGCGTACGGCAGGCGCAACGGCCGCGGCTGCGCCAGTTCGGCGAGCAGCACGCTGAGCTTGTCTTCTTCGGAGAGCGCCGCGTAGTCGTCCTCGACGCCCGCGCGCTTGAGCAATTCGGCGATCACCGCTTCGTGGATGTCCGAGCTTTGCCGCAAGTCGATGCTCGCCAGATGGAAGCCGAACACTTCGGCGGCACGCGCGAGCGGCGACAGACGCGGCGCTCGCGAGCGGCGCGCCGTGATGCTCGGCGAGCGAATCGATCAGCACATGCAGGTCGCGCGCGAATTCGGCGGAATCGTCGTACGGTTTGGCACGCACCGGCGCCGCGCCGCGACCCGCGCTGCGCACCGGCACGCTGCCTTCGCCGAGCCGCACGCGGGCGCTCGCCGCGAGCCGCGTATAGATGCCGATCAACGCGCGGCGATACGGCTCGTCGGTGCGATGCGGCGACTGGTCGGGCGAGACGTCGGCGAGTGCTTTCAGCGCGTCGCTCGCGCCGGCCAGCAGGTTCGACACCGACAACTCCGCGCCGAGCTTGTGCACCTGCTCCATGTAGTGCTCGAAGATCACCGCGGCCTGGCGGGTGATCGCGTTTTCAAGCGTTTCGGCGGTGACGTTCGGATTGCCGTCGCGGTCGCCGCCGATCCAGCTGCCCATCTGGAAGAACGGCGGCAGACGCGCGTCGAGGCCGTGTTCGGCGAGCGCTTCTTCGATATCGGCGTAGAGCGCGGGGATTTCTTCGAGGAAGGTCGCGCGGTAGTACGACAGCGCGTTTTCGATTTCATCGGCGACGGACAGGCGCGAGTCGCGCAGCATGCGCGTCTGCCACAGCGACGTGACGCGGGCGCGCAGCATCGCTTCGTTGTGCGCGCGTTCGCGCTCGGTCAACTGCTGGTCGCGCTCGGCGAGCAGGCGCGCGACGTCGTGTTGCGCGTCGAGAATGCTCTTGCGCTGCACTTCGGTCGGGTGCGCGGTGAGCACCGGGACGATCAGCGCGTCGTTGAAGAATTGCTGCAGCACGCGGCGTCGCCGCTTCGTCGGCTTCGACGAGCCGCTCGAGCGCATACGCGATCGTGCCCGGCTGCGAGGTGGAACCGGCGAGCGCGTGAATGCGGTGACGGCGGTTGCGGTGGCGGTCTTCGGCGATGTTCGCGAGATGCGAGAAGTAGCTGAACGCGCGCACGACGCTGACGGTCTGTTCGGGGCTCAGCTGGCGCAGCGCTTTCGAGCGTCTGCGAGGCGGCGTTGTCATCTTCGCGGCGGAAGCTCACGGCGGTCTGACGAATCGTTTCGACGACGTCGAACACC
>CAWCZW010000004.1:0-513494 GCA_963800185.1 uncultured beta proteobacterium
GCAGCCGCACGCCGGTGCACTGGGTCGAACCGGTGCTCGTCGCCGATGCAATTTCGCCGAATGGACCAGCGACGGCATCGTTCGCCAGGCGTCGTTCGTCAGCCTGCGCGACGACAAACCGGCACGCCGATCGTCAAGGAAGCACCCCGTCAAGGAGCCGCCGTGCAACAGCAAACCGATCCCTCAGCCGATCCCGCGCCGAAGCAACGCGCGTCGTCGAAGACCGCGGCGGGCAAGGCGGCAGCTTCTGCGAAGACGGGCGGGTATGAAGACGTCCGCTGCAAAGACATCTGCTGCAAAGACATCTGCCGCTGCGAAGACATCTGCCGCAAAAACCCCCGCGACCAAAAAGTCCAGCAGCACAGAAGAAGTCGCCGGTGTGCGCGTGTCGCATCCCGATCGTGTGATCGATAAAAGCACCGGCGCACGCAAGATCGACCTCGTGCGGTATTACGAAGCGGTGGCCGACTGGATGCTGCCGCATCTGCGGAGCGGCCGGTGTCGCTGGTGCGTGCGCCCGAGGACATCGGCGGAGAACTGTTTTTTCAGAAGCACAGCCAGAAACTGTCGATTCCGAACGTCACGCAGCATCCCGGTCTCGACCCCGGCCATCCGCCGCTGATCACCGTCGACGCACTCAACGCGCTGGTCGGAGCTGCGCAAATGGGCACCGTCGAATTTCACACCTGGAATGCGCTGGCATCGAACATCGAAAAGCCCGACCGGATGGTGTTCGATCTCGACCCCGATGCGTCGCTCGGCTGGGAGCGCATGATCGAAGCCGCGCAACTCACGCGCTCGCTGCTCGAAGAACTCGGTCTCGAGTCGTTCTGCAAGACGAGCGGCGGCAAAGGGCTGCACGTGGTCGTGCCGCTCGCGAAACAGGCGGGCTGGGACGAGGTGAAGGACTTTTCGCAAGCCGTCGCGCAGCACATGGCGACCACGCTGCCCAAGTACTTCAGCGCGAAGATGGGCGCGCAGAACCGCAAGCAGAAAATCTTCGTCGATTACCTGCGCAATAACCGGGGATCGAGCACGGTGGCCGCGTTCTCGGCGCGCGCGCGGCCGGGCCTGGGCGTGTCGGTGCCGCTTGCCTGGGACGAAGTCGCCGCGACGACGGCGGGCGATCAATGGAATATCGGGAACCTGCACGAGCGGCTGGCCGAACTGAAGAGCGATCCGTGGGCCGCGTATGCGAAGACACGTCAGCGCATCACCGCGGCCATGAAAAAACGTCTGGACGGCGCGCAGTGAGCGCGGGCCGGCGGACTATACTCAACGAAAAAAGGAGCATGTCATGAAGACTTCACCGCAATCGTCGGATGGCGACAAGCACGCGGGCGCGCGCGGCAAACAAGGCGGCAACACGCCGAAAGCAGGCCGATCCGCACGCCGAAAAGCAGCCTCGCTCGATGCAGGAAGCCGCCGCGCCGCTGCCGCACGAGACGGACCAGAACCCCGAGTCGCAGCACGAGGACGAACCGCGCCATGTCGGCAAACAGGCGCATCGCGACGTCGAGCGCGGGCTGAAGGACACCGACCGGCGCGGCGGTGACGAGTATCAGCAGAAGACGCAGAACGACGCGCATACCGACGTCAATTCCGGTGGGAAACAGGCGGGCGCGACGGGGCATCGCAAGCATTGAGCGGTTCGGACAGTGTCCGGCGACGCGCTGCGATTTCGATCAGCGATTGCGGCGTCCTCGCGCATGTCGCCCGCGTCAGGCGACTCAGCGCTGCACCGCCTCGTAGCGCTGGCTTGGCGCGACATCCCAATACGGCGGATCGCCGAAATGCGCGGCGAGAAACTCGATGAAAGCGAGCGTCTTGGGCGGCACGAATGCGCGGCTCGGATAGACCGCCCAGATCGCGACGTTGTCCACGAGCGGGTACGAATCGAGCACGCTGACCAGTTCGCCGCTGCGCAGATAAGGCGCGACGTCCCACGTCGATTTCAGCGCGATGCCGAAACCGGCGAGCAGCGCGTCGCGGATCACCTCGCCGTTGTCGGTGACGAGGCGCCCGCTCACGCGCACGCCGAGCGGGCCCGCCGGCGTCACGAACGCCCAGTCGCGCTGGTCCGACAGAATCATGCACTCGTGCTGGGTCAGGTCCGATGGATGGCGAGGCGTGCCGCGCGCGGCGAGATACGCGGGCGACGCGCACAGTACGCGCCGGTTGACCGCCAGCCGCCGCGCGACCAGCGACGAATCTTTCAGCGCGCCGATCCGGATCGCCACGTCGATTCCCGCATCGACGAGGTCGACCAGTTGATCGGTCAATCGCAAATCGACGCTCACACCCGGATAACGCCGCAAAAACCCGCTGATCACCGGCGACACATGCTGGCGTCCAAACGACGATGTCATCGACACCCGCAGGCGGCCCTGCGGCTCGGCCTGCGCGCGACCGACCGACGCGCGGGCGGCGGCCGCCGCGTCGAGCAGCGCCTCGGCGCGCGTCATGAACACTTCGCCGTCCTGGGTGAGGCTGATGCGGCGTGTGGTCCGGTGCAGCAGCCGCGCGCCGAGCAGCTTTTCGAGCTGCGCGATTCGCGAACTCGCGACCGCGGCCGACAAACCGAATTCGCGTCCCGCCGCCGACACATTGGCGAGCAGCGCCGCGCGCACGAACAACGCGACATCGAGCAGGTCGAGCCGCTCGCGTTCGGCGGACGAAGGCGGCTGCTGGTAGGCGGGAAAGCGGGGTAGGCGTCATTATCTGGAAAATCCAAAAGATGTTTCAGCCATTATGGTGCTTTTAGGAGAAGAAGAACCGCTCCTACGATTCTGTTTATGGATCGACGGCAGCAGGCCGCCGATCTTCCCCGATCCCTTATCCCAAATCCGGACACACAGGAGTTGCCATGAAAGCCGTCGGTCTCTACCGCTATTTGCCTGTCGATCACGCTGAATCGCTCGTCGACCTCGACATTCCGAAACCCGAAGCCACCGGCCGCGACCTGCTGGTGAAGGTCGAAGCGATTTCGGTCAATCCGGTCGACACCAAGGTGCGCGCCCCGAAAGACACCGTCGAAAAGACGCCGCGTGTGCTGGGCTGGGACGCCGCCGGCACCGTCGCAGCGGTCGGCCCGGAGGTCACGCTGTTCAGGGTCGGCGATCCGGTGTTCTACGCCGGCAGCATCACGCGGCCGGGTGCGAATAGCGAGTTCCATCTGGTCGACGAACGGATCGTGGGGCGCAAGCCGGCTTCGCTCGATTTCACCCACGCGGCTGCGTTGCCGCTGACCGCGATTACCGCGTGGGAAGCGCTGTTCGACCGCCTCGGTGTGTCGCCGCAAGGCGCGCACGAAGGCCGCACCGTGCTGATTTTCGGCGGCGCGGGCGGGGTGGGCTCGATCGGCATTCAACTCGCGAAGCAGTTGGCGAAGCTGAAGGTGATCGCGACCGCATCGCGTCCCGAATCGGCGAAGTGGGCGAAAGAACTGGGCGCGGACCATATCGTCGATCATTTCGGCGATCTGCCTGCGCAGTTGAAGGAGATCGGTATCGAGCAGGTCGATTACGTGTTGATGTTCAACGACACCGACAGGAATTTCCCGGCTGCGGCCGCCGTGATTGCGCCGCAGGGCGGCATCGCGACGATCGTCGAAAACGACAGGCCGGTGCCGGTCGAATTGCTGAAGGCGAAAAGCGCGGCGTTTCACTGGGAGTTCATGTTCACGCGCTCGATGTTCGGCACGCCGGACATGATCGAACAGCACAAGCTGCTGACCGAGGTCGCCCGTCTGGTCGATGCGGGTACGCTGCGCACAACGGTCGGGCAGGATTTCGGCAAGATCAACGCGGGGAATCTGCGTCGCGCGCACCAACTGCTTGAGGAGGGACGCGCAATCGGCAAGCTGGTGTTGACGGGATTCTGAGCGGCTTATCTGGCGTTTTGCGCCGATAGCGCATGGCGAGTGCCGCAGCAATGCGCACTGGCCATGTTCGTGCCACGCACGCGGGGCAAATCAGGTGACAGCAAGGCGCGCCGGAATGCGCCGGAGTGCGCCGGTTTGTGCGGTGCAATGCGTTCCGGCATCGTCGCCGAACGTTCTGTTCTGCTCGCGCGCACGTTTCGCAAGCGGGTTAACTCCCAAGCGTCGACCTCGTACGAAGGGTCCCGCTTCGGCTAGACTGGTAATGCATCACGCTAAAACAGTTGCGTGTCTCGTGGTCCAACTGAGCGCAGTCCGGTCATCAGCGTGACCGGTTTCGCCGGGCGGTGCACAGGCAGTAGCGCCGATACGGGCGCGCAGCGGCACAACAACGAGGTGACAGTATGAGCTCCAGCTTCAAACTCTCCGCCGTTTCCGCTGTTTCTGCTGTTTCAGTGATTGCGTCTCTCGCTTGCGCGCTCGCGCCCGGCCTGTTCGTGCAGGAGGCCCGCGCGGCCACGCCGATCACGGTGACTTCGCAGGCCGCTCTCGACGGTCCAATCCGCTACACGGTTCGTGTTACGTCGAAGCAGTTCGGCAACTCCAGGAAACCCGCACGATCCGCTCGGGCGAGTCGGACGATTTCACGTGGAAGACGGTGCCCCCGGGCGGCCCGGTAGCCGGGACGGATGAGTGCCCGAACTATGCGTCGCTGCCGGTCGATACCAATGGCGCGATGATCCGTCAGACACAGATCCGCTTCGCACCGGTTGTCGCCGGTGACGGTACGGCGACCGTGCAGATGAACTTCCAGGCGCAAACGCCGCACGGCGTAAAGACGGTGACAAACGCCGGCAAGACGCTCAAGTGTCCGAACGACGTCACCGTCAGTCAGATTCTGCGTTTTACGATGCCGGTCAACGGCAGCACGAAAACGCTGACGCTCAATGACGGCACGGAAGTGGCGATCAGCGCGAAGCGTTGAGCGTGCGGTGACCGGGTGTGCGCAGCATGCGTGGTGGCGATGGCGCAAGCGGGCGGTTTGTTTATCGTTCAGTTGGCACTGATGGCTCGCGAGCGGACGGAAACACGGTCCGCTCGTGAGGAGTGCCCGCAGCACTGCCGGCTTCGCTGCAACAACGCTTCATCGACAACGCGTCATCGACAACACCGTTTCGCGCACGCCGCTCGTCACCCGACATGGCCTGCGCGGCATCTTCGCCAGGCGCCGTTAGCCGCGCTTCGCTGCCGCCCGCTCCACCAGCCGGGCCGACAGAAACCGATGCTCGGCCGAAAAGAGCCGCCGATATGTCAGCAATACCGCGCCCACCGTCCCCAGCGCGGACGATGCAGCAATCAGAAACATGATGACGATCTGATACCGCACCGCCTGCAGTGGTGACTGACCCGCGAGCACCTGGCCGGTCATCATGCCGGGCAGGCTGACCACGCCGACCACCGCCATCTGGTTTAACGTCGGCATCATCCCCGCGCGCACGGCCTGACGTGCCGGCACCTGCGCCGCTTCCCAACGCGTCGCGCCGAGCGCCAGCGCCATGTCGACACGATCGCGCCGCGCGGTCAGCTCTTCGGTCATCCGTTCGATGCCGAGCGACACGCCGGTCAACGTATTGCCGAGAATCATTCCGAGGATCGGAATCGCGTACTGCGGCTCGTACCACGGGTGAATGCGGATCACGACGAACAGGCCGACCGAGGCGACCAGCCACGAACTGACCCAGATCGACAGCACACTGTCCGCGCGCTGCCCGGCGTAAGTGCGGCTGCCACGGTTCGCTCCCGCGAATCCGGCGATCAGCGTCATCAGGATCATCAGCGGCAGCACGACGAACCAGTGGCCGTAGCGGAAGACCCAGCCGAGCACATAGCCGATTGCCAGCAACTGGACGACGGTACGCACCGCGGCCCACGCAAGCTTGCGCTCCAGATCGAGCTTCAGCGCCACCGACACCGCGCCGTTCACGACGATCAGCAGCGCGGCAATCGCGACGTCCCAGAGACTCAGATTTTGCAGGGTCATCGAGCGGGCTCCTCGTGCGCGGGCGTCGCGGCGGCGCTTTCGTCCAGCACGCCTGCGCGCATGGTCAGATGCCGTTCGCTCATGCGTGCGGCCTGCGCCGGGTCGTGCGATACCCACATCGACGCATGACGGGACGCAGCGGCGTCGAACCACGCTTTCACCAGAGCTTCGATCGCCTGCGACGACTCGGGGTCGAGCGACGCGGTCGGCTCATCGAGCAGCAGCACTTCGGGCGTCAGTTGCAGCACGCGAATCAGCGCGGCGATCTGCGCTTCGCCGCCGGAGAGTTCGCTCGCGCGCTGATCGAGAAAGTTTTCGCTGCGGCCTGCCTGCGTCGCCAGGCTCGCCGCCCGCGCGCGGTCGAAGCGCACGTCGCGATAAGCGCGCAACTCGAACGGATAGCGCAGATTGTCTTCGACCGTGCCGTCGAGCAACGCGGGCCGCTGCCTGATATACGCGACGTTGCGCCGATACTGCGGAATCGCCGCGCGCTCGACCGGCGCGCCGTGCCACAGCACGCGCCCCGCATCGAGCGGATCGAGCAGCGCGAGCGCGCGCAGAAACACGCTCTTGCCCGAGCCGGACGGCCCGGTGATCGCGACGCGGTCGCCCGCGCGCAACGCGAAGGTGGTGGGCTGCAGCAGCGTCTGGCCGCGCTGCGCATCGCGCCGGACGATGCCGTCGGCGAGAACAAGGGGGATGTCGGTCATGAGTTCGATCGTAGCGGCGAAGTGGCGCGTGGTGACATGAGAGACACTGCGCCCTCTGTCTAACCGCTCGGCGAGCCGCCGTCAATAGACGCTCAGCCGACCAGCTTCAGATGTTCGGCCAGAATGGTGCAGCCAATACCGATCAGCACGACGCCACCCGCCAGCTCCGCGCGTTGCCCGGCCACGCGGCCGATGACCCGCCCGAGCATCACGCCGACGGTCACCATCAGCATGGTGGCCAGACCGATTGCTGCTGCGGTGGAGTAAATGTTGACGTCGACGAACGCGAGGCCGGCGCCCACCGCCATCGCATCGATGCTTGTCGCGAAGCCGGTGACGGCCAGCAGCCAGAACGAATGACTAGCGGGCTTTTCCTCTTCGGCTTGCGGCTCACGAAAGCCGTTGCGCACCATGCGCGCACCGAGGACGAGCAGCAACGCGAACGCGATCCAGTGATCCCAGGCGGATACGTATTGGGCCGCCGCCTTGCCGAGAAACCAGCCGATCAGCGGCGTCAGCGCCTCGATCGCACCGAAGATAAGCCCGGTGCGCAGCGCTTCGCGCCAGTGCGGACGATGCAGCGTCGCGCCTTTGCCGATGGCGGCTGCAAAAGCGTCGGTGGACATGGCGAAAGCGAGGAACAGCGTGGCGACAGGATTCATGACAGGAGTGGCTCGAGGTCCATGGTCGGGCGGAAAACCGCGACACACCGCCGCGCCCGACCGGTCGCGTGATGTGTCGATGGTCTTGCCAACCTGACGGCTACCTGCACCACGGTCTGCGCGACCGAGAATGTTGATGCAGGCGCTTCTGGGTAGAAGCCGGCTACTCCCCAAAGACAGGGCGCAAGCTTAACACGCTAGAAAGCGTGTTGTAATAAAAAGTCTCGTGTGGGGGGCTTTGCGTAGGGGCTATTTGACGAGATCGTCCAGGCGCTCGTCATCGATACCGGCGGGTTCGAGGTGCGCGGTGACATCGGCGGACTGGAACAGTTGCTGGACCGCTTTTTCCGCGTTGTCACTGATCGTGTGGCCCTCGTTGACCGTGAGCGAGCCTTCCACTTCAACGTGGAACTCGACAAACACCCGGTCACCGCCGTCGCGCGTGCGGATATCGTGCACGTCCTGCACGCCGTCGCAGCCTCGCACGGCCGCTTCGATGCGCGCGCGCTCGGGCAGGCTCAACTCACGGTCGAGCAGTTGCACCAGAGCCTGCGCGGCCATGTCGCGCGCGTTCCACAACATGTACAACGAGATGACCATCGCACCGGTTGCATCGGCGCGCGACCAGTCGAGAAAGTGCTCGAGCAGCAGCGCGGCCAGCACCGTCAGGTTGACGGCGACGTCGGTCGCATAGTGCGCGCGATCGGCGGCAATCGCGGTCGAACCGGTGCGCCTGACCACCAGCGTCTGCATGCCGACGAGCCCCGCTGCGGCCAGCGAGCTGCCCACGATCACCGCGATGCCGAAGCCGGTCTGATTCAGCGGCTGAGGATCGAAGAAGCGGCGCGTCGATTCGATAATGAGTCCGACCGCGGCGCCTGCCAGCAGCAGCGCCTGAACGAAGGCCGCCACGGCTTCGGCTTTGCCGTGTCCATAGCGATGACCCTGATCGACGGGACGCGCGGCGTAGCGGACCCCCGCAAAGGTCACCGAAGAAGCGAGGACATCGACTAGGCCGTCGGCGGCGGAGGTCAGCAGCGAAATGGAGCCGGTTGCGAGCCACGCCCACACCTTGATGACGACCAGCACCAGCGCGACCACCAGAGCCACGATCGAGGCCATGCGTCGGAGTGCTTCGTCGGACATGCGTTCGGGCATCGTTCTGGTCTTCTGTTGTGTCGATACTGAATGAGACCACGCTTTGCCGGTCAATGGGTGGCCGATGGGGCGCATCCAGGTTACGCGCGATTGCATAAAGCAAAGCGCACAAAGCGCATTGACTGCACCAGCACAAAAATTTGAAACGGCGAACCGCTTCAACCTCGATACGTGTACTGCGTTCTCAGCCTGTTTTACGGACCCGCGCAAAATGCCGTTTGCCAAGCACCGGCGTCAAACGCCGGAAACGCTCCCGCTTATGTTCTTCTTCGAAATGACTCAGCGACGGCTTGATCAGATCGCTGCGCGACACAATTCCAACCAGGCGCATGCTATGGCGATCTTCAACCACGGGCAGCCGTTCGAGATTGTGGACGGCCAGTCTCGTTGCGACGAGGCGGCAGGTTTCGGAAGGCAGCGCATAGGCCGGACTGGTCTGCACGAATACGTCGGCGACACGCGCGGCGCGGTTGACTGCTGCGTTTTGCTGACAGAACTGCTCGACGAGCGCCCGCTCGGCAACCCCGATCACCGCGCCATCACGTACAACGGGATACGCGCGCCGCGTCTGGCTCGCGCCGAAAAACTTCTGCAAGGTTTCGCCGACGGTCGCGCTTGCGTCGATCGAATCGACGGCGGACGTCATCACCTCGTCGACGAAGTGACGCTCGAGCGGATCGACCCCGTACTCGCGATAAATGTGATAACCGCGTCGCGCGATTTTCTCCGTCATGATCGAGCGGCGCATCACGACGGTTGAAAAACCATGTGCGATCAGCGTGGCGCTCAGCAATGGCAGCAGCGCGTTGCTGTCGTGAGTCAGGCCGAAGGCGAACACGATGGCGGTCAACGGTGCGCCAAGCGTGGCGCCGAGTGTCGCCGCCATGCACACGAGCGGCCACAAAGCCGGCTGATTGCCCGGCAGCCAGTGCGACAGCACCGTGCCCAGGCCCGCGCCGAGCATCAGCAGCGGAGCGAGAACGCCACCGGAGGTGCCGGACCCGAGCGCCACGACCCACATCAGCGCCTTCACGGCGAGCAGCGCGAGCGCGATTTGCAGGGCGATGTGCTGATGCAGCAGATCGCCGATCACGTCATAACCGACGCCGAGCGCGCGCGGCTCCAGCCATCCGCCAATCCCGACGACGATACCGCCGAGCGCGGGCCACCACATCCAGTGAATCGGCAGTTTGCCGAACAGGTCTTCGGTCTTGTACAGCGCGGCGGAAAGTCCCGCCGCCAACGCACCCGAGAGCAGTCCGGCGAGCACGCACGAAAACAGCGCCCAGCTATCCGGCGCGGCCGTTTCAAGCGGGAACAGCGGACCTGTGCCGAAGAAAATCGCCCGTGCGAAACCGGCGACCGCGCACGCAATCGCGACCGGCAGAAAGCTGCGCGGCCGCCATTCGAACAGCAGCAGTTCGACCGCGAGCAGCACGGCGGCCACCGGCGTGCCGAATACCGCCGTCATGCCGGCGGCCGCGCCCGCCACCAGCAACGTCTTGCGTTCGGCCGCGGTGACTTTCACGCATTGCGCGATCAGCGAACCGAGTGCGCCACCGGTCATGATGATCGGACCTTCCGCGCCGAACGGGCCGCCACTGCCGATCACGATGCCCGACGACAGCGGCTTGAGCACCGCCACTTTCGGCGACATCCGGCTCTTGCCGAACAGGATTGCTTCGATGGCCTCGGGAATGCCGTGTCCGCGAATTTTTTCGGAGCCGAAACGCGCCATCAAACCGACGATCAGACCGCCCGCCACCGGCACGCCGATCACCCACAGTCCGAGCGTGTTGCCCGCGGGCGAGCGTTCGGCAAACGACAGCGTGCCGAAGAAAAACAGATTGGTGAACAGATGAATCAGGTTCAGCAACACGAAGGCAGCGAGCGTGCTGACTGCTCCAATACAGACCGCCAGAACGAAAATGCCGGGCAGCCGCGCGTTGGCTGCAAAGTCGCGCTTATGGGAGTGCGGGCTCATGATCAGTCGAGATCGATCTGTGGAACCTGGAACGCACCTTCAAGCGATTTCAACTCGGCGCGGTGCAGTTCAGCGAGTCTTGCCAGTACGCGTTCACCGGCTTTTTCAAGGTGCACTTCCACCTGACGGCGATCGTTTTCGCTCACCTGGCGGCGCACGAGATTGAGCGCTTCGCAACGCGATACCAACGCGACGACGCCGTGATGCTGCGCCTGAAGCCGCTCCGCCAGTTCACCGACGGTTGCCCAGTCGCGCTCCGGATAGCCCTTGATATGCAGCAGCAACAGATATTGCAACGGCGTAATGCCTTCGCTCTGCGCGGCCTGTTCCGAGAACCGTTCGAAACGGCGCATCTGATAGCGAAACTCGGACAGTTGCTCGAAGTCGGCTTTGTTCAGCCCGCGAGTCCGTATTTTCATTGGATACCTGTCGATACGAATAAACGGCAAATGTATCACATGATGATGTATTTGGTTTATCGGGCTGCGTGGGTGTGCGAGTGCCGCGTCATGCAGCCTCGCGCACTTTGTCTCCCGTTTGCCGGTACAGGCCCGCGATCAGATCGACTTGCGTGATCATTCCCGTCAAGTGTCCCGATGAGTCGAGTACCGGGATATGGTGGTGACCATGCTTGGCGAACAGCGGCACGAGCTCGGTGATCGGCGCGCTTGCGCGAATCGTGCAGACCCTGGTGGTCATCACGCTGCCGACGGTCGGCGGGCGAAGCGCATTGCCACGAAGCCATCCTTCGAGATAGCGCGTGAACGGCGACTGTTGATCGAAGCCGCGTTGACCGGCCAGATCGGCGCGCGTCACGATGCCGGTCAGATTGCGCTCGGCGTCCGTCACCGGAAGTGCCTTCACGTGCTTGCGTTTTAGCAGGTCCCACGCGGCTGTTGCGTGAGTATCGGCCGATACCGACATCACGTGGCGCGACATGATGTCTTCGCAATTCAGTTCGTTGAAGCTGCGCGCAAATGCCTGAAGCTGGGTTTCGCGCAGCAGCGATTCGAGGTCGTCGGGATCGATGTCGAGCATTTCACTGCGGCGTCTGAGGACGGCTTCGAGATCGGCGCGTGTGAAGCTGTCGCGCGCCGGGGGCGTTGAGTTGTTTGCGGTGTTGGCCACGCGAGCTTGCCGCCCCGCATGCGGATAACGATGACCGGTAGCAGCGTGATAAGCAATCGCCGCGACGAGCAATGCAGCCGACTGCATCGCGATCGGCTCGAAGACGAAGCGGTATCCGAGCGCGTGAATTGCCGGGCCGCCGAGCACCGCAGTCAAGGCGACCGCGCCCGATGGCGGATGCACGCAGCGCAGCGCAAACATGGCGCAGATCGACAGCGCAACGGCAAGCGCTGCCGCAAGGAGCGGTTCGCCGAATACGTACGCGCAGCTCACGCCGATCGCCGCCGACACCAGATTGCCGCCGATGATTGCCCAAGGTTGCGCCAGCGGACTCGCGGGCACGGCGAACAGCAGCACGGCGGAGGCGCCCATTGGCGCGACCAGCAGCGGAAGGTTCGCAGCGGGCCCAAGCAGCAGAAACATCGTGCCGCCGGTGAAAGCGATGCCCAGCAGCGCGCCGAGACACGAGCGCGCGCGCTCCTGCCATCGCACGGTGACCGGTGCGGGAATGAAGCTGGCGAGCCAGTGAAGGGCGATGGAACGCAACAAGATAGATATGAGGCAAGGAGTGGAGGCGCGACGCCAAAACGTGATTATATGTCAATGTGATATAAATCCGCTGGCGTGACCCCGAAGCTGCGCGGATGCGAATCCATCATGTTGTGATGTGAAACGAAAATGCTGTGGACATGATGACTTCGTGTTGCCCTTAGCCACCAGTGGGATTGCATAGCCGCTATCAGCGGCTCGCGTCAGACCAACATATAAAAAATACCTGGAGAAGTATTAGCTAAAGTCACTCACGCCAAGCAGAACCATCTCCAGTTGAGGACTGACCCGGCGCGCCTTGTAGGCGGCCGAGCGAATCTTCGCCTGGTTCGCTGTGAATAGTTCCGTGGGAGAGCAGCCGGAATCGTCGGCGAGAATGAGCATGGCGGCACTGGAGATGTGGCCCGGAACCTCCGCTGCGCCGTCGTGAATAGTGAAGTTCAGATAGCCATCGCGCGCGTCGCCGCGCGGGTCTGTCACCGCGAAGAGGTTTTCCATCTTGGCATGTCCAATCCAGAGATTACCGGGCAAGTCCTCGCGGACGTCTGATCGTCTGCGGCGGGGCTCGGAGGTGGCATTCCTGAAGCGGTCAGTGGTTTGGAGCGATGCGACAGCGGCTGATCCACCTTGCGCGTCAGTAAGGAATGTTCCGCAAACGGCTGTTTGCCTTGTGTTTTTGTCCAGGCTCTTCGATAGCCCGAATGGAGACGCCGGGCATCGGTTTCCTCTGATCAACGAAGGTGGCCTTAAAAGCACATCGAGCCTCTATGCGCGGTCATTACGCATAGAGGCCAATACGACGATCCGCCATGTTCGTAGACGATCGAGGCAACGAGAACAACCACCTCGCACGACGCACCGCCTGTTTGGCAACCCTCCAACCTCACTGATACATCCCATTCGGTAGACGACCGTGATAGGGCGTATTGCGGCAATGTCCCCACGGCCCCAGCCACGATCCGGGAGGGCACGCATAGCTCGCCGCTGCCGGCGCGCCGTAGACGACCGGGGCCGGTTCCACGATCACGGGCGCGGCGTAACGGCATTGGCCCCAGACGTTACGCCATCCGCCAGGCCCGCAACCTTGCGCGGCTTCTGCGGTGCCAATGGACAGCGCCAGCGCGGTGGCGGCGACTACAACGGATGCAAGATGTTTGCGGTTCATGGTCGACTCCTGTCGGTTTGCGTCAGAGTTGTTCTGACTGACGGAAGTCATTGTGCGTGGCGACAATTAGCAGAAAATGAGGGGGCTCACCGTTCATCGCGCGAGAGGTTGGTGTGTGCGATCCGGGGATAAGCCCAGCATGCTCAGCGCATCTGTCACGCGCCTGAAGAGGAGGGGCACGCAGCGGGCACAAAACGTGCTGATAGCTGCGCAACGTATAAAAAATCGCGGAGCCTCCCAATGGCAGTATCAAGCACCATCGGAAAACGGACCGGAAAAATCATTGCATGGCTGTTGGGTACTCTCGTTGTCCTGATTGTCGCGCTGGTCATTTTCATTCTCGCGTTCGACTGGAATCGCGCCCGGCCTTATATCAACGATAAGGTCACCCAGGCCATCGGCCGCCCGTTCGCCATCAATGGCGATCTGAAGGTGGGGTGGAAGCATCCGGTCGGCGAAACCGGCTGGCGTGGCTGGGTGCCCTGGCCACGCTTTTCTGCAGCCAATATCACGGTCGGAAACCCCGACTGGACCAAACACCCGCAATTCGCGACGCTCGATGAAATCGACTTCGAGGTCAAGGTGCTGCCGCTGCTTGCGCACGACATCGTGATTCCGGTGATCAACCTCGTTAATCCCTCGGTCGATCTCGAACGCCTGCTCGACGGGCGTAACAATTGGACCTTCAAGATGGCGTCGTCGAGCGGGCCTTCTGAATGGAAGCTCGAACTGAACGACATCGCGTTTGCGAAGGGCAACGTCGCGCTATCGGATCAGCAGAAGAAGGTCGATCTGCAAATGGCCATCGATACGCTCGGCCAGCCGATCCCGATCGGCGAGGCAATGAAGCAGCAGGAAGCGGCGTCGCGCAGCGCGTCGGCGCAGGCCATCGGTAAGGCGGGCGCGAGCAAGCTGACCGCGCAGGCCAATGCGCAGGCGGCGTCGGAGGCGGCGGCTGCATCGGCGGCGGCTGCGTCAGGCGCGTCGTCGACGGACATCACGGCGTCGGGAACGACTGCGGCTACGGGCGCTTCCGGCGCGCTGGTCGCGGGCGGCTCGAGCGGTGCGAGCGCGGCCGCAAGCGAAGCAGGAGCCGCGAGCCAGGCCGCGCAATCCGGCGAAACCGCGAGTGGCGCGCTGGTCACATCGGGCGCCAGCGCGGCGGTCGCCACGGCCAGCGCGAAGCCGGACATTCCTCCGTATGCAATCGGCTGGACCGTCAAGGGTACCTACAACAAGACGCCGGTGGCGGGCAGCGGCAAGGTGGGCGGCGTGCTGGCCTTGCAGGACTCGGCCCGACCGTTCCCGGTGCAGGCCGATGTGAAGGCAGGCGATCTGCATGTGGGTCTGGTCGGCACGATCACCGATCCGGCCCACCTGGCCGCGGTCGATCTGCGGCTCTGGCTGCAAGGCAACAGCATGGCGCGTCTCTATTCGCTGACCGGCGTAACCTTACCCGACACGCCGCCTTACGCGACCGAAGGCCGCCTGATCGGCCAGTTCAAATCCACCGGGAATGTCTTCAAGTATGAAAATTTTACAGGCCGGGTGGGCGGCAGCGATCTGAACGGCTCGTTGACCTACACCGCGCGTGAGCCGCGTCCTTTGCTGCAGGGCGAGCTGATTTCGCATCTGCTGCAATTCTCCGATCTCGCACCGGTGATCGGCGCGGACTCGAACGCCAGCAAGGCCAAGCGGGGCGACGCAACCGCCCAGCCGAGCAACAAGGTGTTGCCGGTCGAGGAATTCCGTACCGACCGCTGGAAGGCGATCGACGCCGACGTGAAGTTCACGGGCCGGCGCATCGTCAAAAGCTCCGATCTGCCGATTACCGACCTGTACACCCACGTCGTGATGACGGATGGCGTGTTGTCGCTTGAACCGTTGAAGTTCGGCGTGGCAGGCGGCTCGCTCGAGTCGAACATTCATCTGGACGGCGGCACCACGCCGCTCAAAGGGCGCTTCTCGACTTCGGCGCGGCATCTGAAGCTCAAACAGTTGTTCCCGAACTTCAAGACGATGCAGAGCGCACTGGGCGAAATCAATGGCGATGCCGCATTGACGGCAACCGGCAATTCGCCGGCTGCGTTGGCGGCGACCTCCAATGGCGAAGTGAAGGCGCTGGTGACCGACGGCACGGTGAGCCGTCTGCTAATGGAAGCCGCCGGCCTGAACGTCGCGAACGTGGTGTATGAAAAGCTGTTCGGCAATCGCGACGTGAAGATCAACTGCGCGGCCGCCGATTTCGTCGCAACCGACGGCGTGCTCGAACCGCGCGTGTTCGCACTCGATACCGACGATGCGGTGATCAACATCGACGGCACCGTGAATATGCGTGACGAGACACTCGATCTTGGCGTGCATCCGCATACGAAGGGATTCCGGGTGTTCTCGCTGCGCTCGCCGCTCTATGTGAAGGGCACGTTCAAGGACCCGCATGTTGGCGTGAATGCGGCCGCACTGGCGCTGCGCGGCGGCGCGGCGGTCGGACTGGGGTTGATCAATCCGTTCGCCGCGCTGATTCCGCTGCTGGCGCCGAGCAACAACAAGCCGTTGCCGTGTGCGCAGTTGCTCTCGCAAGTGAGGCAGGCGCCAACGGCGCCGCCGCCGGGCGTCAAGCAGCAGCCCAAAGCGGCGCTTTCGCTGGATGGTGCGCCGGTCAACAAGTCAGTGGGCGGCGCTTCGTCGCCCGCCGCGGCCAGCGACACGAAGGACACGAAGAAGAAGCCTGCTGCGGTGTCGCCGGCAAGCGCTTCTTTGTACAAGGGGAGCTGATGTTTGCCACGTTACCCCCGGACTGGCTGAGCTGGAGTATTGGCGGCGGCCTTTCATTCCTCTTTCTCTGGCTGATCAGCGTGCCGCCTGTGCGCGGTCATAGCGAGGATGCGGTGACGGAGTGAGCGCGGGAGAGACAGACGCCATTCGTTAGTGCATGCAATCAAACCGGGTCGTGCTCGATGCACGGCCCGGTTTGGCTTTGCGCGCTCGGCGCATTAACAGCAGCTAAGGAGGGGTAAGGAGAGGAGAGTCTGGCAACGCCGTCGCAGGAAAAAAGTGGCGCTGCCAGCTATGCAGAAAGAGAACGAACCAACGCTGCTGCGCTTACCTCAACGATCGCGGAGCGGTGTCGCCGGCCGCATCCTGCCGACGCACTCCACGACGCGAACTGCCCACACGGGTCGCGCCAAATTCCGCGAGAATCTTGCCGCGTGCGCGACTGGCGAAGACGAGAAAGCCGAAACCGTCTGCCTCATACCAGTAACCGCCGTTCTCGAGGCCATCGAGAGGCTGCTCCAACGCATTCGTAATGGATTCGATGCAGCGCCGACGCAATTCGGCCGGTGCCGGATACGGAGGTTGCGCTCCCCGCACGCTGCATAAGAGCACGTCGAGGCCAGGCAACACGTGCGCGTAAAGGACCGGCTCGTCTTGCGCACGGGCGCGCGCAATCTTGGTGTCGAGCTGACCGAAGGGCTTGAAATGCCGCAGTACCGCGAGGAACGACTCATCGCCGTCCACCTTCGCGCGTCTACGCTTTTTCGGGAAGGACATAAAAATTCGCCTGAAAAAGAATTGCAAGAAACGCTGCGTCCTCATGCGACAACTCCCGGCTTCGCGCGCCGCACGTCGATCTTTTATAGCATACGACAAGGCCGGATTCACGATGATTCGACGACTGCGCCGCCTCACCGCTTCCCGCACGAATCATGCCGAACCGCCTCGCCGCGCGCTTTCGCATCCCAGCACATCTGTCTCCATCATAGACGCACGAGCCGCCGAAAAAACATCTCCTTCCAATAAAAAAGTCATTTTTGTGTGGGCGAGCGCATCTTGCCGCTGCATTGAAATATCTCGGATTCACGTCGATAATGGCCCGTCCGGCTGCACTGCGCCGTGCTTCCCGGTCGCGAGGCCTGTCGCGCGAACCCGACGATGCGTAACACGTCATCGCGACGCGCCAGATACGCGACTGTCACGGCCTGACCGACTCCAGGCGATCTTTTGCGACCCTTCGGGCGAACATGAAACTATTCACCAGGGGTCTGCTGCTGATTGCCGTGCCGAGCGCGGTCGAGCTGGCGCTTCTTGGCGTCGTCTTCGATACCCAGGAGCAGACAGCGCAGGCCGCGCAGTGGGTCACCAACAGCAAGCAGATCCTCTATCAGTCGTCGGCGATCGTCGATCCGCTGCTGCGTCAGGCGGCGCGGGTCCGCACCGCTCTTGTGACCGGCGACGTATCGCTGATCGACCGCCATACCGTGTGGGTCGAAGTCGGCGACCGTCTGTCGAAGCTCGACTCGCTGGTCGCCGGAACGCCGCAACAGGTCGCGCGCGTGCGCAACATGCAGCGGGCCGTCGACGCGTACCGTGCGCAAACCGTCGGGATCTCGCAGGCGCTGCATGACGGACGCAGCACGAAGCCATTCATCGCGCAGGAAACCGGCGCGTTGCCGGAGCAGGTCGCGCTGTTTCGCGACGAACTTGCCGGGTTCGGCCGCGAGGCTTCGCGGCTCGATGCCGAGCGCTCGGCCGCGCTCGCGCGGCGGCGCGACCGGCAGCAATCCGCGTTGATTGCGGCGGTGATAGGCTCGATGCTGATCTGGGCCGGCACCGCAGTGGTGTTCGCGCGAAGCATCGGCCGGCGGCTGGAAGTGCTGACCGGCAACGCCGAACGTCTGGGCAGCGGCCGGCCGCTCGCGGCGCCCGTGTCGGGCAACGACGAAATCGCCGCGCTCGACGCAGTGCTGCATCAAACCGGCACGCGGCTGCGCGCAGCGGACAGCGAGCAGGCCAGCCTGAAAACGCGCGTCGAAGCGCGCGCGCGGGAACTGGCGGGCGTCAATGAAGAATTGCGGCAGGAAACGCAAGACAACGAAATGTTCATCTACAGCGTGTCGCACGATCTGCGCTCGCCGCTGGTGAATCTGCAGGGATTCTCGAAGGAATTGCAGGTGTCGTACGACGAACTGGGCAGCCTCGTCGCGCAGGCGGGATTGCCGGAGGCGGAGCGTCGGCGCATGGCGCATATTCTCGACGGCGATGTGCACGAATCGCTGTATTACCTGCGCAACGCGGTGACCCGGGCGGCGGCGATCATCGAAGCACTGTTGCGAATTTCGCGCGCGGGGCGGCTCGACTATCAGTGGCAGCGGGTGAGCGTGGGGCGGGTGGTGAGCCGCGTGGTCGACGCGTTGCAGGGCGCGATCAATCAGCGCTCGGCGACCGTGACCGTGCGCGAGTTGCCGCCCGCGTGGGGCGATCCGGCCGCGGTCGAACAGATTTTCAGCAATCTGATTGGCAATGCGCTGAATTTTCTGGATCCGGCGCGTCATGGGCGGATCGAAGTCGGCGCACTGGACGCCGAAGCAGTCGACGAATCCGAGCCGCGTGCGGTCCGCATGCGGACGTATTACGTTCGCGATAACGGCCTGGGGATTCCGGCCGCGTATCTGTCGAAAGTGTTCCGGGCGTTTCAGCGGCTGCATGGCGATGTCGCGAGCGGCGAGGGTATCGGCCTCGCGGTGGTGCGGCGCTACCGTGGAGCGGCATGGCGGGCGCGTGTGGGTCGAGTCGGCGGAAGGCGCGGGGTCGACCTTTTTCGTGGTGCTGCCTGAACAGCCATTGCGCGGTTGAGCGGTAAGGCTTTCGTCAGGGGCTGGTCAGCGGCAGGCGGGGACGGAGGCAGGAGCGGAAACAGCATGACAGGCAACTTGCACAGACGAATCTGTTAGCACGGAGAGCATATGAGTCACGGGGATACGGTCAGCATCGTACTGATCGAAGACGACGACGGCCACGCCACGCTCGTCGAGCGCAATTTGCGCCGCGCGGGCATTTCGAATCGCTTCGTGCGCCTTCACGACGGGCAGCAGGCGCTCGATTATTTCTTCGGGCCGCTGCCGGCGAACACTGCCGGCGCAGTGGCGGCCAGTCAGGCGTCAAATCCTTATCCGCCGCTCGAAGACCTGAGCCATTTCGTCGTGCTGCTCGATCTCAAGATGCCCCGCGTCGACGGCTTCGAAGTGCTGCGTCGTCTGAAAGAGTCGCCCAAAACCGCCGCCGTGCCCGTGATCGTGCTCACCACCACCGACGACCCGCGCGAAATCGCCCGTTGCTATGAACTCGGCTGCAACGTCTACATCTGCAAGCCGGTCGAATACGATGCGTTCATCGAAGCTGTGCGCCGCCTCGGCTTTTTCCTGCAGGTCGTCAAGCTGCCGCCCGGCCATCGGCTCGCCGTGCCGTGACCGGTTTCCGGACGACTCCGCAGAAGCGAGAAGCCGCCCGAAAGCCGCGCATGCCAAGATAGACAAGACCGGCCAAATCCGCTGCATCGACCGCATCGACCACCTGACCTAGCCAGAGAAACTCCGCATGACCGAAGAAGTGTCCACGCCGCCCGCCGCGTATGTGCTTGTCGTCGATGACGACGAAGGCATCCTCCGGCTCGCGCGCAAGTCGCTCGAACGCGCCGGTTGCCGGGTGGCGATCTGTGCCGGCGTCGAAGCCGCGCGCGAGCGGCTCGCCGGCGGCGGTCCCGACCTGCTGGTGCTCGACTATCAACTAAGCGGTCCGGAAACCGGACTCGACTTTTTCCGCCGCCTGCGTGCCGAAGGGGAGCGGATTCCCGCGATCCTCGTGACCGGTTTTACCGATGAATCGCGCGTGATCGAAGCGTTGCGCGCCGGCGTGTCCGACGTCGTGCCGAAATCCGGCGACTATCTCGACTATCTGCCGGAAGCCGTGGAGCGCGTGTTGTCGCAGGTGCGGCTGCAACGGGCCTCGGACGAAGCGCTGTTGCTGCGCGATCGCGAACAGCACTACCGGACCTTGTCGGAAGCCTTGCCTCACCTCGTGATGACCTGCAACGCGGCGGGCGACTGCGATTTTCTGTCGAAGCAATGGTACGACTACACAGGCCTCGCCGAAGACAGTTCGTATGGTCTCGCGTGGCTCAACGCCGTTCATCCGGACGATCGCGAGGAGATTCGCCGCAGTTGGCTAAAGGCCGTGGCAAGCCAGGCGGGCGACTATCGGCATGAGCTGCGGATTCGCCGGCACGATGGCGAATATCGCTGGTTCGATGCGCGCGTGGTGGCGATGCGCGACGCCGAACGCAACGTCAACAAATGGTTCGGCAGTTTCACGGACATTCATTCGCAACGCGAGGCGAGCGAGGAGCGCGAACGCCTGCTCGCGTCGGAGCAGGCGGCGCGGCAAACCGCCGAAGAAGCGAATCGCGCGAAGGACCGTTTTCTCGCGATGCTCTCGCATGAGTTGCGCACGCCGCTCACGCCCGTGCTGGCCGGGGCCAGTGTGCTGGAAATGATTCCCGACTTACCGGATCAGGCGCGCAGCAGTGTGCGCATGATTCGTCGCAATGTCGAACTTGAAGCGCGCCTGATCGACGATCTGCTCGATCTGACGCGCGTGGCGAACGGCAAGCTGCGCTTGTCGCTCGAAACCGTCGACGTGCACGACGTGATGGACAGCGTGCTCGAACTGTTCCGCAGCGAGATTCAGGTCAAGCAGCAGGACGTGCATGTGCAGAAGCACGCCACGCATCACTACGTGTTGGCCGATCGCGCGCGCCTGCAACAGATGTTGTGGAACCTGATTCGCAACGCCGCGAAGTTCACGCCGGACGGCGGCCATATTTACGTGCGTACCCGCGATGAGCGGATGCATGTGCAGATATCGGTTGAAGATACGGGTATCGGCATCGAACCGGAACAGATCGGCAAGCTATTCAACGCATTCGAGCAGGGCAACCAGAACATGACGCGGCAATTCGGCGGCCTGGGTCTGGGGCTGGCCATCACCAAAGCACTGACCGATGTTCATGGCGGCACGGTCATCGCGCAAAGCCCTGGCGCGCACTGCGGCGCGACCTTCACGATTACGCTGCCTACCGCCGCCGCGCCCGATATCGTGCACCCGGTTGTCGTGCCTGCCCAGGTGCATCCGGAAGGTTTGCTGACTATTCTGCTGATCGAAGACCACGAAGATACCGCCGAGGTGATGGCCCAACTGATCCGCAGTCTCGGTCACGACGTGACGGTGGTAGGTCGCGTGGACGATGCGCTGGCCGCCACACAATTGCAAAGCTTCGACCTGATTGTTAGCGACGTTGGCTTGCCGGACGGCACCGGCCTCGACTTCATCAAGGCATTTCGCGAGCACTCGGATGCGCCGGCCGTTGCGCTGACCGGCTTCGGTACCGACGAAGACGTGCGTCGTTGCCTGAGTGCGGGCTTTACATCGCACTTGACGAAGCCAGTCAATTTCGGCCAGCTTGAAACGATGATTGAAGGCGCCGTGAATCTGAAAGCGCAGAAGGAAGCCTGACGCGTCGGGTTATCTGCGCGTGGGGGCTGAAAGAAAGCATTCGACAAATTGAAAGGCCTGTTGCGACAGAAATCGCAACAGGCCTTTTTATTGGCTATGACTCAATAACGGTGCTGGCTTAACGCGGCGAGTTCTTCAACGAATCGCGGATTTCACGCAGCAGCAACACGTCCTCCGGCGTGGGTGCCGGTTCTGCCGGCGCGGCCGGTCGCCGGCTTGCGCAGATTGTTAATGAACTTGACCATCAGGAAAATGATGAACGCGAGGATGATGAAGTTGATCAGCACGGTAATGAACGAGCCGTAACCGAACACTGCGACGCCTGCTGTCTGCAAATCTTTATATGACTCCGGATTGCCTTTGTAGGACGCCGGAAGATCGCCGAGCCGAATGAATTTGTTGGAGAAATCGAGGCCGCCGAGCGCGAGCCCGACAACTGGCATGATCAGGTCTTTAACAACTGAATTGACGATGGTGGAGAATGCGCCGCCGATAATCACACCAACCGCGAGGTCCATCACGTTGCCCTTGAGGGCGAATTCCTTGAATTCCTTGATCATGCTCATAGAGATTCCTCCCAAGTATCGATAAGCGAATGATACCAACCTGAGGAGGATAGGCTAGTGCTTTGCCGCGATGTGCAAGGATTGTTTTTTATTGCGGAAACTGTGACTCGCCATGTCGCGCGCGTTCAATATGCGCAGCAAAACTGACCGGATCGGTATTCGTGCCGCACAGCAGTACGCCGACGCGCTTGCCTTGCAACTGCTCGCGCAGCGGACCCAGCAATGCGGCGGTGGCTGCAGCGCAAGCGGGTTCGACGGCCAGCTTCAGTTGTCCGAATAAGATCAGCATGGCGGCGCGCAACTGGTCGTCGGAGACCGTGACCAGCTGGTCGATATGACGGCGGCACAGCTCGTAGCTGTATTCCTCGGTATGCGGCGACATCAGCGAGTCGGCAATACTGTGCATGTGGCCCATCTTGACCGTGTGGTTGGCCGCGAAACTTTTGCTCATCACATCCGCGCCTTCGGGTTCGACGCCATAAACATGCACCTGCGGATTCGCGAGGCGCATGGCGGTTGCCACGCCGGCGGCCAGGCCGCCGCCGCCGACCGGCACGATCACCGCTTCGAGGTCGGGGGTTTGTGTGGCCCATTCATAACCGAGCGTGGCTGAGCCGAGCACCGTGCGATAGCCGTTAAACGGATGCACGAAGTAGCGGCCTTCCTCAGCCTCGACCCGGCGCACCAGTTCAAACGCTTCAGCAATATCTTCCGCATAGACGATCTCGGCGCGATATTGCCGGCATAGCGCGACGCGTGCCGGATTTGCCGAGCGAAACAGCACGACCTTCGCGCTGATACCGAGGCGCATGGCCGCATACGCGACGGCCACTGCATGATTGCCGCCCGACACACAGGTCACGCCCGCGCTACGCTGCGATTCGTCGAGTGCGAGCAGGTTCGTGAACGCGCCGCGCGCCTTGAAGCTGCCGCCCGCCTGCAGCAGTTCGAACTTGAAATTCACCACCGTGCCTTCCAGCGATGAGAAATCGAGCCGGTCGAACACCGGCGTTCGCATGACCCACGGCGCCAGTGCAAAGTGCTGCGCGGCGATATCGTCGAGAGTCGGGATCGGCTCGCCGTCGATCGTGTGGTCGGTATGTTGCGGCGTGGCGGTTGACATGGCGTGGGCGTGGGGTGGTTGGTAATCGTAAGACCCGGTTCGCGGCGCTCAGTTTCAACGCGCGTGAGCCGAGTGCGCCTCCACCGACATGCTGTGAATGAATTTCTGCAGGAAGCGCTCGCACGCGACCAACTGGTCCAGCGCAACGAATTCGTTAGCCTTGTGAGCCTGCTGAATGTCGCCGGGACCGCACACGATGCTCGGAATGCCCGCCAGCGAAAAGAGCCCCGCTTCGGTGCCGTACGCGACCTTGCGTTTGTCCTGATCGGCGGTCAGCGCGCGCACCAGCTGCGTGATGGCAGCTTGTTCAGACGAATCGAGACCGGGGGCCGCCGCAATCTTCGTAATCTCGATCGCCGCCGAAGGATGCTCGCGCAACATCTTCGGCAGCAGCGTTTCGCGCGCATATTGATCGATGCGCGCGAAGATCGGTTCGGGATCGAGCGTGGGCAGATTGCGGAATTCGAACTGGAATTTGCACTCGGCCGGCACGGTATTGATCGCATTGCCGCCGATGATCGTGCTGGTCTGCGCGGTGGTGAAGGGCACGTCGTACAGTTCGTCGAACGGACCTTGCTCGCGGAACTGATCGGCCATGTCGCGGATGTAGCAGATCAGCCGTGCCGCGTATTCGATGGCATTCAGGCCCTTGGGCGTCAGCGACGAATGCGCCGCCTGGCCGCGCACGCAGCACTGATACGCATTGATGCCCTTGTGCGCCACGATAGGGCGCATGCTGGTCGGCTCGCCGACGATGCAACCGTCCGGTTTCACGCCGCGCTTCATCAGATCGGCGATCAGCAGCGGCGCGCCCGCGCAGCCGACTTCTTCGTCGAACGACAACGCGAAATGGATCGGCTTCGCAAGTTTGGTGCGCTGCATGTCCGGCACGAGCGAGAGTGCCGCGCCGATAAAGCCCTTCATGTCGCAGGTGCCGCGGCCGTAGAGCTTGTCGTCGCGAATCTCGGGCTTGAACGGGTCGCTGTCCCATTGCTGGCCGTCTACCGGGACCACATCGGTATGACCCGACAGCACCACGCCGCCGTTCGTTTCGCCGTCGTGCGCGGGGATAGTGGCAAACAGATTCGCCCATTTACCGCTTGCGTCGTGTGTGAGCGTGGCTTCGACACCGACCGCGCGCAACTCGTCGCGCACGGTTTCGATCAGGCCGAGATTCGGATTGCGGCTGACCGTGTCCATCGACACGAGACGCGTGACCCACGGCAGCGACGCCGGTGACGAAGCAGATGAGGAAGCGGTGGACTGCGCTGATTCAGCGACGTGAGACATGACAAGACTCCAGCATTTGAGTCTTTCGATCATACCCAAAAAAAACTCGCCCGTATGCGACGGCGGGCATGGCGCAGCGCAGCATACGCAGAAAACCGCTATACGTCCCCGTGTTTTTTCTCCGGCATCGCCAATGCAGCGTTCGCCATGCCGGAGAAAGCAGCGCGGGCTTAGCGCGCCGCAGCGGCAGGCGCCGTTCCGCGACTCGGAGACCCCAGCGCGCGCAAGGTCTCCTTGACCGTGGCGACACGCACCGCCAGATCCGGGCTGCGCGTTTCGATACGCAGCTTGTCCTGACCCGCCAGCTTGATGTGCTTGTGCTTCTGCACCATCTCGATGATCCGCATCGCGTCGATCGGCGGATTCGGGATGAACTGCAAGCCGATCACCGTCTCGCCCGCGTCGATCTTCGAAATGCCCAACGGTTTCGCGGCGAGCCGCAACCGATGCGTTTCCACCAGCGCATGCGCCTGCGGCGGCAACTTGCCGAAGCGGTCGATCAGCTCTTCCTGAATGCCGTCGATCGAATCGTTGTGCTCGCAGTTGGCCAGACGCTTGTAAAGCGACAGACGTTCCTGCACATCGCCGCAATAGTCGGCGGGCAGGATCGCGGGCGCGTGCAGGTTGATCTCGGTGGTCGCCGCGAGCGGTGCGGTGAGGTCGGGCTCCTTGCCTTCCTTGAGCGCCTTCACGGCGTCGTTCAGCATGTCGGTATAAAGCTGGAAACCGATCTCGTGAATTTCACCCGACTGCTTGTCGCCGAGCACTTCGCCCGTGCCGCGAATCTCGAGGTCGTGCATCGCCAGATAGAAGCCCGAACCGAGTTCCTCCATCTGCTGGATCGCTTCGAGACGGCGTTGCGCCTGCTTGGTCAGCCCTTGCGGATCGTGCACCAGCAGATACGAATACGCCTGGTGGTGCGAGCGGCCCACACGTCCACGCAACTGGTGCAATTGCGCAAGGCCGAACTTGTCCGAGCGATGAATCAGGATCGTGTTGGCGCTCGGCACATCGATACCGGTTTCGATAATCGTCGTGCACAGCAGGACGTTAGCGCGTTGAGCGACGAAGTCGCGCATCACGCGTTCGAGTTCGCGTTCGTGCATCTGACCGTGCGCGACCGCGATGCGTGCTTCAGGCACGAGCGCTTCGAGCATCTGCCGGCGGTTTTCAATCGTTTCGACTTCGTTGTGCAGGAAGTACACCTGACCGCCGCGCTTCAGTTCGCGCAGCATCGCTTCGCGAATCACGCTGTCTTCTTCGCGACGTACGAAGGTTTTGATCGCCAGGCGCTTTTGCGGCGCGGTGGCGATCACGGAAAAGTCGCGCAGGCCTTCGAGCGCCATGCCGAGCGTGCGCGGGATCGGTGTCGCGGTCAGCGTGAGCACGTCCACTTCGGCGCGCAGCGCCTTCAGCGCCTCTTTCTGACGCACGCCAAAGCGATGTTCTTCGTCGATGATCACGAGCCCCAGCCGCTTGAACTGCACGTCCGACGACAGCAGCTTGTGCGTGCCGATCACGATATCGACGGTGCCTTCGTTGATCTGCGCGATTGCCGCGTTGACTTCCTTGGTCGACTTGAAGCGCGACAGTTCGGCGATTCGCACCGGCCAGTCGGAGAAGCGGTCGGTAAAGGTTTGCGTGTGCTGTTCGGCGAGCAGCGTGGTGGGCGAGAGCAGCGCGACCTGCTTGCCGCCCATCACCGCGATGAACGCCGCGCGCAACGCCACTTCGGTCTTGCCGAAACCGACGTCGCCGCACACGAGGCGGTCCATCGGCTTGCCGCTCGTCATGTCGCCGATCACGGCCGCGATGGCGGCGGCCTGGTCCGGGGTTTCCTCGAAGCCGAAGCTTTCGGCGAACTTCACGTAGTCCTTCGGTTCGAGCGCGAACGCGTGGCCGGAACGTGCCGCGCGGCGAGCGTAGAGATTCAGCAACTCGGCGGCCGTGTCGCGAATCTGCTGGGCGGCCTTGCGTTTTGCCTTTTCCCACTGGCCCGAGCCGAGCGAGTGCAAAGGCGCGCTTTCCGGATCGGCGCCGCTATAGCGCGAAATCACGTGCAGTTGCGCGACCGGCACGTAAAGCTTGCTGTCGCCGGAATATTCGAGGTGCAGGAACTCGGTTTCGCCTTCGCCGAGGTCCATCGTGACGAGACCCATGTAGCGGCCGATACCGTGCTGCGAATGCACGACCGGGTCGCCGACTTTCAGCTCGGACAGGTCGCGCACCATCGAATCGACATTGCTGGCCTGTTCCTGGCGGCGTCGTCCGGCGCGTCGCGCGAGCGGTCCATAAAGCTCGGTCTCGGTGATGACCGCGATGCCGTCGACAGGTACGGCGAAGCCGTTCGCGAGCGGCGCGACGCCAAGCGAGAAGCGCGAGTCGCCGGTCAGCCAGTCCTGGAAACTGTCGCTCGATGCCGGCTTCAGATGGTTGTCGGCGAGCAGTTGCAGCAGCGTTTCGCGCCGTCCCGCCGATTCCGCGGCGAACAGCACCCGATTTGGCGTGGTGTTGAGATACGCGCGCAAGGCAAGCACCGGGTCGTCGGCGTGGCGGTCGATGGCGAGATTCGGCAACGGCGTCGACCAGCCGCCGCCCGCATTCGCGGGCAACGCGAGCCGCGCGAACGGCTTCGCCAAGGCAAAGAAATCTTCGTCCGACAGAAACAGCCGCTGCGGTTCGAGAATCGGCCGGTCGCGGTCATGCGACAGGAAGTTGTAGCGCTGCTTCGTGTCGTTGGTGAAGCGGCGGATCGCGGCATCCAGATCGCCGACGAAGGCCAGTTGCGCGCCTTCCGGCAGGTAGTGGAACAGCGTTGCCGTTTCTTCGAAGAACAGCGGCAAATAATATTCGATGCCCGCCGACGGCACGCCGTTGCCGATGTCTTTATAGATCGCCGCGCGGCTCGGGTCGCCCTCGAAAGTCTCGCGCCAGCGGCTACGGAAAGCGGTGCGCGCGGCTTCGTCGAACGGGAATTCGCGGCCTGGCAGCAGGCGCACGTCTTTCACCGGATAGAGGCTGCGCTGCGTGTCCGGATCGAATGCGCGGATCGAGTCGACCTGGTCGTCGAACAGGTCGATCCGATAGGGTAACGGCGAGCCCATCGGGAACAGGTCGAGCAGCGAGCCACGCACGCAGTATTCGCCCGGCCGCACGACCTGGCTGACGTGTTCGTAGCCGGCCAGCGTCAGCTGAGCCTTGAATTTCGCCTCATCGAGCCGTTCGCCTTGCGCAAAGGAAAACGTGTAGGCCGCCAGAAAGGAGGCGGGCGGCATCCTGTAAAGCGCGGTAGTGGCGGGCACCAGCAGGATGTCGCAGCGGCCTTCGCCGAGATCGTGCAGCGTGGCGAGGCGCTCCGAAACCAGATCCTGGTGCGGCGAAAAGGTATCGTAAGGCAGCGTTTCCCAGTCGGGCAGCAGGCGCACCCGCGCTTCGGGCGCGAAAAAGCCGATTTCCTGCGACAGACGCTGCGCATCGACCGCGCTTTCGCAGACGACCGCCAGCAGCGGCACCTTGTCGCGGTAGGCGAGGTGGTAGCGGGCGATCAGCAGCGCGTCGGACGAACCATGCGTGCCGTCGAAGGCGAAACGCTGGCCGGCCTTGACGAGCGCGACGGGCGAAGAGTACTGCGAAGATGCGGCGATGTCTGGCATAGATGAGAAAAAGCGGCCTCGGGCTCACGCGTGATCGGCAGGCGGGATTGGCAAGCAAATGGGCAAGCGAATTGGCAAGCGGATCTGGAAGTTTAAGCGTCTCGGGGCGTGATTGCGAAAGACCTATTATAAAATCCGTCCTTTACTTTGACCTCGCGGCATCCGCACTCGTGACTTCCCGTCTATTTGCCCTGATTCCGTGCGCAGGCACCGGCAGCCGTTCCGGCGCCGCGATGCCCAAACAATATCGCACTGTCGCCGGTCGCGACATGTTGCATTACTCGCTGGCCGCGTTCGACGCGTGCAGCGAATTTGCGCAAACGCTGGTTGTGATCGCTCCCGACGACAGCCACTTCGATGCCCGCCGCTTTGGCGGCCTGCGCTTTGCCGTCAGCCGCTCGGGCGGCGCGTCGCGCCAGGCGTCGGTGCTCAACGGGCTGCATGCGCTCGCCGGCTTCGGCGCGCACGACGACGACTGGGTGCTGGTGCACGACGCCGCGCGTCCCGGCATCACGCCCGCGCTGATCCGCACGCTGACCGGGGCGCTAAAAGACGATCCGGTGGGCGGCATCATGGCGTTGCCGGTGGCCGATACGCTGAAGCGGATCGACGCGAGCTCGCACGATGGCCGGATCGCCCGCACCGAGGCGCGCGACGGACTGTGGCAGGCGCAGACGCCGCAGATGTTCCGCATCGGCATGTTGCGCGAAGCGATTCTGCGGGCCCAGGCGGACGGTCACGACCTGACCGACGAGGCGAGCGCGATCGAATGGTTCGGCCACGCGCCGAAACTGGTGCAGGGCGCGTTGCGCAACTTCAAAGTGACGTATCCGGAAGACTTCGATCTGGCCGAGGCGATTCTGTCGCGGCCAGCGGCATCGTGATGGATTTCAATTTCAGCTAGCGGACTTAAGGACTTGACGCATATGGATTTCAGAATTGGGCAAGGGTATGACGTGCATGCGTTGGTGCCGGGACGTCCATTGATTATCGGCGGGGTGACGATTCCCTATGAGCGCGGCCTGCTCGGCCATTCGGACGCGGACGTGCTGCTGCACGCAATCACCGACGCGCTGTTCGGCGCGGCCGCGATGGGCGATATCGGCCGTCATTTCTCGGACACCGACGCGAAGTTCGCCGGCGCCGACAGCCGCGCGCTGCTGCGCGAATGCGTGGCGCGCGTGAGCGCAGCGGGTTTTTCGATTGCCAACGTGGATAGCAGCGTAGTCGCGCAGGCGCCGAAGCTCGCGCCGCATATCGAAGGTATGCGCGCGAATATTGCCGCGGATCTGGGCCTGCCGGTCGAGCGCGTCAATGTGAAAGCCAAGACGAACGAGAAGCTCGGCTATCTGGGCAGAGGCGAGGGGATCGAAGCGCAGGCGGCGGTTCTGCTGATCAGAAGCTAACACCGCTGATGTGTCGTTCGCGGCGGTCGAACGACACAAGACTCAAGGCGTTATTTGCCCTCGGCAGCGATGCACTGCGCAGTCGCGTTGATCACCGCCGCGATCCGCCCCACGTCGCGCAACTGCGTCGAACTCATGCCCTCCGCAACCAGCGTATCGAAGTGCGACTTCACGCAAAAATGGCACTTGCCGATAATCGACGCCGCCAGCGCATACATCTCGAAGCGCCGCTTGTCCACGCCGCCGTGCGAAGCGTAGGCATTCATCCGTAACTGCGCCGGTTGCGATTTCAGATCGGCGTTCCCCGTCATCTCGACGTACGGATACCAGACGTTGTTCATCCCCATCAGCGCGGCCGCCGTCAGCGCGCCCTGGGTTTCTTCCGGCGACAGGACACCCGCCTTGCGAATCGCATCGACGATGAGCGTGCTCTTCGCCGCGAACGCGGCAGCAAGCGCTACGCCCACCGAGTCGTTGCCTTCGAGCGACGAGCGCGCAATCGTCCCGTCGAGATTCAGCCGGATGTCCTTCGCGTAGTCCGGCACGAGCGCCTTAATCGAAGCCAGGAATTCCATTAGCCTCTCCTATCGGATAGTCGATAAAAAAGCCCGCGGCTTTTGCAAGCGAGGCGGGCTCTCGGGCTTCTGACGACACGGCGTTACAGCGTTGCGCCGCCGACTGCGCGGTTGCAGGGGCAGAGTTCGTCCGTTTGCAGGCCGTCCAGAATACGCAGGACTTCCTCGGGATTGCGGCCCACGTTCAGGTTGTTCACCGACACGTGCTGAATCGTATTGTCCGGATCGACGATGAAGGTGGCGCGCAGCGCGACGCCGGCTTCCTTGTCGCGCACGCCGAGCTGGTCGATCAACTCGCCTTTCACGTCGCCGAACGAGTAGTGGTTCAGCTTGTCGAGATCCTTGTGTTCGCGACGCCACGCCAGCTTCACGAACTCATTGTCGACGCTGCCGCCCAGCAGAACCGCATCGCGTTCCTCGAAGTCTTTGGCGAGCTTGCCGAACTCGACGATTTCCGTCGGGCACACGAACGTGAAATCCTTCGGGTAGAAATAGATGATCTTCCACTTGCCGGGGAACGACTGCTCGGTGATTTCTTCGAACGCCGACGAGCCGTTTTCTTCATGATTGTTGAAGCCCGGCTTGGCAGCGGTAACGGTGAACGCTTCGACTTTATCGCCAACGGTTTTCATGCGAATGCTCCTTCGTGTGTTGGAAAAAACAGCATGTTGAGGCTACTTGCCCGAGATCACGAGCGCGTTGCACCGAACCACTATAGTTCTATTGGACTATCCGACCAATAGTTTTTTTCTAACAACCCGGATAGTTATTATTCAACACGGAGCGTCCGCTGGCGGTGCCGGAAGGGCAAATGTGAAGCCTGTTCCGCTTACGCGCCTTTGGCCAGAGGAAACTCGATCGTCACTTCGAGTCCCGGTCCTGGCGTGCGATTGCGCAGGCGCAACGCGCCGCGATAGCGACCCACCAGCCGCTGCACAATCGCCATGCCAAGGCCTGTGCCGTTGGCTTGTGTGCGTGCCGAATTCACACGATAGAACGGCCGTGTGACAAGCGCTAGCTGGTCTTCGGGAATGCCGGGGCCTTCGTCGACCACGGTCAGCTCGACGCGAGAGTGCGACACACGCGTTTCGAGAATCACGTGCGGAATGCCGTCGTCATCGCTCAGGCCGTATTTGCGCGCGTTTTCGAGCAGATTGCCGACCACACGGCGCATGTCGGTTTCATCCGCCTCGATGACAGCCGACGGCGCGAGCCGTGTAATCAGCCGCATGCTGTCTTCGCTCTGCATGCGCGCGGCCAGCTCGCCCGCGATCACCGACAGATCGACCGGCTCCGGCACACGCTGCACGGGGCGAGCGTAATCGAGGAATCGGCCGATGATCATGTCCATCTGCTCGATGTCGTCGACCATCGCGTCTTTGGTGCTCTGATCGGACGGACTCATTTCCGTTTCGAGCCGCAGACGCGCAAGCGGGGTGCGCAGATCGTGTGAAATACCCGCGAGCATCAGCGCGCGGTCGGCCTCGAGCTGTTCGAGGTCCTGCACCATCTGGTTGAAGCTTCGGTTGGTTTCGGCGGCCACGCCCATGCCGCGCTCGGGCAACGGCTCGGGCGATTGACCCGAACCGACCTTGCGCGCGGCCATCGCGAGTCGCGCAAACGGCCGGTTCACGAGACTCGTAATAAACGCCGCCCCGAATAGCGACAGCGCCAGAGCGAACACGCCCCAGCCAGCCCATTGCAAACCGGTCGCGTTGTCGAGCTGATCGCGGTCGAGGGCGACCCAATAATCGTCGTCGTCGATCTTGAAGCTGATCCAGACACCGTTGATGTCGTTCACGCTCTGCGCAATGACGGTGTCGTCGCCGAGCCGCCCGCGAATGTCATGCTCGATCAGGCGATTCAGCGACTCGTCGGGCTGGAGTTTGTATTTGTCGGTGGCCTCGCGCGGATACACCCGCACCCCTTCATTGCTCTCCAGATCCTGCAGCAACGCGCGCCGCAGATCGGGGTCGGAATAAAGGAGCGCGGTGCGCGTGAGCTTCACGATGGCGACGAGCTGCAGCGCCACGCGCTGCGCGCGGGGCTCGCGTTCGATCACGCGGAAGCTCTGGAACCAGGCGGCGAGACTGACTGCGATCAGCAATGCAATCAACAGAAATGTCCGCCAGAAAAGGCCGCCGAACGCGAGCGTCAGGAGGCGCCGGTCGATCCGCATGGGCCCTTCTTATTTGAGATCAAAGACAGCAATTGTCTTGCATGAGACCAGAGCGGGTGCCGAAGCGCTGACTCTGGTCGACGCTTTGCATGGGACCAGAGTAAGCGCTAAAGCGCCAACTCTGGTCGACACATAAGGTGAGGGCAAACTCAGGCCGCACCGTCGGGAATAAAGACGTAGCCCAGACCCCACACGGTCTGAATGAAACGCGGGCTGCCCGGATCCGGCTCGATCAGCTTGCGCAGACGCGAGATCTGCACGTCGAGACTGCGGTCGAACACTTCATACTCACGCCCGCGTGCAAGCTCCATCAACTTTTCACGCGACAGCGGCTGGCGCGGATGACGCGCGAATACCTTGAGCACCGAAAACTCGCCCGTCGTGAGCGGAATTTCCTGGCCGGCCTTGGTGAGCGTGCGGGTAGCGAGATTGAGTGCGAACTCGCCGAATTCGAACACCTCGGTGGTTTCCGACGGCGCGCCCGGCAATTCGGACGGCGACTGGCGGCGCAGCACCGCATGAATTCGCGCGACCAGTTCGCGCGGGTTGAATGGCTTGGGCAGATAGTCGTCGGCGCCCATTTCGAGCCCGACAATACGATCGACATCTTCACCCTTGGCCGTCAGCATGATGATCGGCGTGCGGTCGTTGCTGCCGCGCAAACGGCGGCAGATCGACAGGCCGTCCTCGCCGGGCAGCATCAGATCGAGCACCAGCAGATCGAAGCGCTCACGCACCCACAGCTTGTTCATGGACGGCGCGTTCTCGGCGACGTAGACATTGAAGCCCTGTTCACCGAGGTAGCGGCGCAGCAGATCGCGCAGGCGCGGATCGTCATCGACGACGAGGATTTTCGAAGGGTTTTTGGTTTCCATGGTCGGCATCTTAGCGCGATTAGAAAGTGGTGCGCGGGCGCATCATTTCTGGGGTTACAGTCAGTTACAAAATTTACCCGGACTGTGGCACGACGTAAAGCGGCGGCAGGTAGACTCCTTTACTGAATGCGGCTGTTCGGTGGATACTTCACTCGACTAAAACTCTCGCACCCGGCTCGTTACCGGGGTCTGTATACGCATTTGAGGTAGCCGGTTGCCGCGCCACGAAGGGAACAACATGAAGGGAGGGGTTTGGCCAAATGTGCGTCTGAGCGTCATTGCACTGGCAGTAGCCGGTACGCTCGCAGGCTCACTGGGACCAACGCTCGCCCATGCCCAGCCTTCCGCCGACAGAGCTGCGAGTGAGCGCGCGCCCAGATCAGGCAACTCGCGCGCAAGCCGGCACAATCTGAATTCCGACGAACGCCCTGCATCAGACGCAATGTTACGCACGGCGGTTCCCCCCGATCTTGATCAACGTCGTCGCGATGGTCATATGACGCCCGACGAACGGCGTCTATTGCGGCAGCATATCGAAGATGCTGTCCGTGAACTGTATAAGCGGTAGCTATTTCCGTGCCTGACCTCGGCACCTCTCTCATGCATTCTCTTCGCGTGAGACATCCTGTTTCAACTCCACCGTCAACTTTCCCGTCGCAATCTGCCGTTGAGGCGTCAGAGCAATACGTGTATTGCCGCGTCAACGCGTTTTGCGTGGCGACATGCTGCCAGGAGATCGACGATGAAGTTACGGGCGCACGGTAATCGTGTTCGGTGGTTTGTAGTCTCTGCCATGGTGTCGAACGTCGCGTTGTGCGCGGCCTTGCTCTGCAATTCGTCGGTCGCAGCCGTGCAGCCGGAGGCGGCTTCGACCACGCATGGAGACATCGGCCCGGCCCACGGCGGGTGCCACGTCGTCGGCAACGGTCGGCAGGCTGGCCATCCTCGATGCCGACGATGCGCGCTTCTTCCTGACGCGAATCGGCTTCGAACCGGATCGTGCCGAGGCCGCGCAATACGTCGGACTCACCCGGCAACAGGCAGTCGACAAAGTGCTCGCAACAGCGCGAACCGAAGCGCTCACGCCATCGCCCGACTGGCTGTTCGAACCCATCCCGACACGAGAAACGCGCAAGATGTGGAGCGTCGATCAGCGTCGCGACGAACAGAGTCTGCGCTCGCAGCGTTACGAACTATTACGCGCGTGGTGGGTTCGCGAGATGTTGACCACGCCTTCGCCGCTCACCGAGCGCATGACGTTGTTCTGGCATAACCACTTTACGTCGGCGCAGGACAAGGTTCCGTATCCGCAGCAGATGGCGCAGCAAAACATGCTGTTGCGCCGCGATGCGCTCGGCAATTTCGCAGACCTGCTGCACGAAGTCGCGAAAGATCCGGCGATGCTGCAATACCTCGACGGCGCGAGCAATCGCAAGGGCCGGCCCAACGAGAATTTCGCGCGCGAGGTGATGGAATTGTTCACGCTAGGCGAAGGGCATTACACGCAGCGCGACGTGTCGGAAGCGGCGCGTGCCTATACAGGCTGGAGTCTCGATCCCGACACCCAGGCTTACGTGTGGCGCGCAAATCAGCATGACGACGGCGAGAAGACCGTGCTCGGTCAAACCGGCCCGTTCGATGGCGATCAGGTGCTCGACATCCTGCTCGCCCGTCCGGAAACGGCCACCTTCGTGACCACCAAGCTGTGGCGCGAATTCGTCTCCGAGACGCCCGACCCGCTCGCATCGCGCCAATCGCGCAGCAGTTTCGCGCGAGTCACTACGAGATCGAGGTTGCATTGCGGGCACTTTTTTTGAGCGACGCATTCTGGGACGACAGCAATCGCGGCGTGCTCGTGAAATCGCCGGCGGAATTCGTGGTCGGTACCTTGCGAGCGTTCGATGTCGGCTATGACGGCACCGGCGCCTTTCGCCGCGCAGATGCGCGCGCTCGGCGAGAACCTGTTCGCTGCACCAAACGTCAAAGGATGGCCGGGCGGCACGACCTGGATCAATAGCTCGACGCTGCTTGCGCGCAAGCAATTCGTCGAGCAACTGTTTCGCGCGACCGAGGCTGCGCCGATGCGCACGAGGCAATCCGGTCAGCGTGGCGCTCGCGGCGAGTGGCGCGGCGCCCGGCATGCAGGCGAATCCGCCGATGCAACGCGCGACGGCCACAACGAAAAGCGCTCGAGGTGGCGTACGCTTTGACGTCGATACATGGCTCGCGCCCTACAACACTACGCCTGCTGCGAAGCCGGGGTTGTCGGCGGAGCTTCAGTTGCAGCACGCGGTCCTGCCGTTCACGCCGGTGGACGCGATCGAAACCGATTCGACCGCGAGCGCCTACCTGGAAGCTTTGCTGATGGACCCGGCTTATCAGTTGAAATGATCCCAGCCGTCACAAGAAAAACGAGGTGCAGGATGAACCGACGTAGCTTTCTTTCGATGAGCGCAGCCGCCGGCGCGACGCTCTGGTTGCCACGGGCGTTCGGCGCGCAGGCGGCATCGGCGGATGGGGCGCAGGGCAAGCGGCTACGACAACCTGCTGATCCTCGTCGAACTGAAGGGCGGCAACGACGGGTTGAATACCGTGATTCCGTTTGCCGATCCCGCGTATTACGAGTTGCGCAAGAACATCGGCATCAAACGCGAGCAGGCGATTCAACTCGACGAGCGCACTGCGCTGCATCCCTCGTTGCTGCCGCTGATGCCGCTTTGGCAAAGCCGGCAACTGGCGATCGTGCAGGGCGTCAGCTATGCGCAGCCAAACCTGTCGCATTTCCGCTCGATCGAGATATGGGACACCGCGTCGCGCTCCGATCAATATCTGCGTGAAGGCTGGCTGACGCGGACGTTTGCGCAGGCGCCGGTGCCCGCTGGTTTCGCCGCCGACGGCGTGGTGATCGGCAGCGCCGAAATGGGACCGCTCGCGAATGGCGCGCGCGCGATCGCGCTGGTCAATCCAACCCAGTTCATCAAGGCTTCGAGACTTGCCACGCCGGTGTCTTTGCATGAACGCAACCCCGAGTTGGCGCATATTCTCGACGTCGAAAACGACATCGTGAAAGCGGCCGACCGGCTGCGTCCTACGCAGGATCAGTGCGCGTTAAAGACCGCGTTTCCCGCCGGGGCATTCGGCAATTCGATCAAAACCGCGATGCAGGTGCTGGCCGCCGGTGACACGCCGCAAGCGCAACCGCGAAGCGGGCAGGGCGTCGCCGTGATCCGTCTGACGCTGAATGGCTTCGACACGCATCAGAATCAGCCCGGGCAGCAGGCCGCGTTGCTCAGGCAACTGGCGGAAGGACTTGTCGCGATGAAGTCGGCGCTTGTCGAGCTTGGCCGGTGGAACGAGGCGCTGGTGATGACTTATGCGGAGTTCGGGCGGCGTCCGCGTGAGAATCAGAGTCAAGGCACCGATCACGGCACCGTCGCGCCGCATTTCGTCATGGGCGGGCGCGTGCGGGGCGGTTTGCACGGTGTTGCGCCGGTGCTTGCGCGGCTGGACGGGAACGGCAATTTGCCGGTCGGAGTGGATTTTCGACAGATTTATGCGACCGTGCTCGGGCCGTGGTGGGGGCTGGACGCGTCGGCGGTTCTGCAGCAGAGGTTTGAGCCGCTGCCGTTGTTGCGGGTTTGACGAGGGGCGCGGCGTCACTGCAGTACATCGGTCACTGCCTGGTCACCGCTTGTCATGCGCCAGTCGCAGCGGCAATGTCGACGCGCGGCGCCCGACATCCCCGCGCTTGCGCTGCATGTTTTTCTTATTTCGCCCGCCACGCAATCCAGAGTTTGCGGATCGGCGTCAACGCAATCCGCTGATGCAGAACCTGATAACCGTCGCGCTCGATTTCGTCCAGCAGCGCCAACGCCAACGCGGCCAGCGCAATCAGCGTACGTTGTGAGCGGCGCTCGCCGGCGGGCATCGGCGTCAAGCGCCGCTCTGCAACGCAGTGCGCGCGCGCGCTGGTTTCGAAGCGCATGAGCTCGGTGAACGCGTCGGTATATTTGCGGTTGATCAGATCCGCGGCGGTCACGTTAAAGCGCTGCATTTCGTCGATCGGAATATAGATGCGGCCGTGCCGTGCGTCATTGCCGGTTTCGGCGACGCATTGCGCGAGCAGCAGCGCGTCGCCCAGCGGCGCGGCCCAGTGCGACGAATGCGCTGCGTCTTTGCGCGGTGACGCGCGCGACCAGCGACGCGAAGGTGCCCCCGACGCTTTCCACATAGCGCCGCAGATTCGGATAGTCGAGGTAACGCGCCTGGTCGAGGTCCATTTCGAAGCCGGCGAGCAAGCGCCTGCAGCTCCGGATACTCCGCCTTCACGTCGGGCAGATAGGCCGCGAGCGCTTTGGAAACCGGATGCGACGGCGAGCCCGACGCCAGCGCGGCGATCTCGTTTTGCCACCACGCGAGCTTGGTGCGGCCGATGGTCGGATCGCTGGTCTCCTTGACCGTTTCCTCGAACTCGCGGCGCAACGCGAACAGCGCGGTCAGAAGCGGCTGACTTTTCGCGGGCGCCTGCCGAAGCGCATAGTAAGTGCTCGATCCGGGCGGCGCCGCTTTCTGCTGGCAATATTCGTCGAAATTCACTGGATTGGAGTCGTGTGGAAAGGCAGGCGAAGAAGGCGGCACGGTGTGCCGTGCGTCGAGCCAAAAATTGTAGCATCGGCGGTCGGCCTGGGCAGATGCCGCAGATGCAGACAAGCGCGAATCAATCGGTTAGAATCTCGCGCTTACGCTTTCGGACGCGGGTTTTTGACGCGGCTGCAAGCAGGCAGGACATCGGGAGGGCGCACTGCGGCTTGCCCGGCTGCGAGGGTGGCGAAATTGGTAGACGCACCAGGTTTAGGTCCTGACGCCCGCAAGGGTGTAGGGGTTCGAGTCCCCTCCCTCGCACCATTATTGAAAGCGAAAAACCCCGTTAAGTCTTTGGACTGACGGGGTTTTTTGTTTTGGTCTAGCTCTGGCGCGCAGGCCGGACCGTGGTCGCCCGGCTTTGCTCATGCGGCCGGAGCGTCCGGTTGCGACTCAGACGGCGCACCCGGCAGTTCTGCCTGAGCCGCCCCTTCGAGGAAACGGCGGGTCGACTCGAAGGCCTGCAGCATCGGATCCGGCCACGGCGTTTGCAGCATGACCGCCTGGTGGTTTTCAAATGCCGACGACAACAGCTTGACCAGTTCGGGGGAGCGGAGGTGGCGCAGCAGCACGCTCACGGCGATCGCCGTCGCCTGGCTTGCGCCGGCGGTCTGGAGTTCAGAAGCGGTGAGTGCTGCGACCTGTTTGTTGATGTCCACAGAAACTTCCTTGATGAAAAGTGGAGAGTGAAGGCTCGGTGGCCAATCCCGAATTTTGACACGGTTGGCGGGGCATCGCGATACGAAGCATTTGCCTCATCCGCCAAACCGCAACGCCGTTAAGTCGACGGGGCCGCCGCGCCGATTCAAAAACTCGCGCGCGCAATACACCTGAATCTCCCAGTTTCGGTATTCTGGATAACCTGTGTGGCGTACGCTCGGCACGGCGATCCTGAAGTTCGGGGTGGTCGGCGGCACGCTGCTCGCCGCGGCTCTCAGCCATTTTGTTCGACCTGTCATAGCCGACTGGCGTTGACGCGGCTCGTGTCGTATTTCGGTACGGATGTTGTCGCCTGTCGGCGGCTCCCCGCGCCGCTCAACAATGTGGTTCTGGAAACTGAGCAATGAAGCGTGTCTTGATAGTGACGGGTTGGTGCTTTGCCATTCGTCCGCGTGGGTCGGGGCGCCGGCGGCCGCCGCCGACCACTTCGCGCAGCGCGATTTGCGAAGCATTTCGCGCTCCAACTCGAAGCGGCGCCGCGTATTACAGCGTGACGTTCCGGCTGCCGTCTACGCCGCCAGCCAGCGCAGCGATCTCGGCGATATCCGCGTATTCAATGGCGCCGGCGGAACCCGTGCCGTACTCGCTCGACTCGCCCCGCGTGCCCGCCCGACGCCGTGCCCACGTTGCGGCCGGTGCGCTGGTTCCCGATGCCGCCGCCCGCCTGGCAGGTAACGGCGCGCCACCCGGCGTAACGATCGCGGCCGACGGGTCGTTGCGTGCAACCGCGGCGCCCGCCGGCCCGCGCGCAACACGAAGTGGACCTGATCGACGTCGGCGCGCAGACGCGGGACGGCGCTCGGGTCGAGCGCGTTGCTCGTCCATGTGCGCGACGACAACTACCAGGGGCGCGTCAACGTCGAATCGAGCGACGATCTGCGCAACTGGCAACCCGCCGGCGATGCGCAACTGCTCAAGGTCAACTACAACGGCAGCACGCTGAGCCAGGACCGTATCGAACTGAGCGGAGCGCATGCGCGTTATCTGCGCTTGCACTGGCTCGACGGCGCGCCGTACATCGATTCCATCGACACTGGAGGTGCAGCCCGCCGGCGCGGGCCGACCATATGCCGCGCGTGGATATCCAGCGGGAATGGCGCGAAGGCATCGTCGCCCACGCGGGCCTGAAAGCCGGCGAGTATTTCTTCGCGACAGGCGGCTCGTATCCCGTCGACCGTTTGCGCCTGAATCTGCCTCAGCCCAATACCGTGGCGCCGGCCGTCGTTTATTCGCGCGCGGGCCTGGACGCGCCGTGGCGCGAGGTGACCAGCGCGACGCTGTTCCGCTTGCACAACGGCACGGTGGAGCAAAGCAATCCGTCGCTCGAACTGGAGCCTGACACCGACCGTCAATGGCGCGTAGTGGTCGACACGCATAACGGCGGCTTTGGCAGCGGCGCGTTGACCGTCGCCGCGGGCTGGCGTCCGGCGACGCTGACTTTCGTCGCGCGCGGCAGCTCGCCCTTCACGCTGGCGGTGGGGCGTGCGGCAGGCAGAGTCGGCGGCGGTGAGCCGGGCGCGATTTGGCTATTGGCGCATCGTCGGTGGCCGGTACGGCGCGCTTGGCGATGCGCTGCCCATTGCGAAGACCCGACGCGCAGTCGTCGGGCAAAGCCCGGACGCGATCGCGCGGTTATATGCTGTGGGCAGCATTGCTGCTGGCGGTCGGCTCACTGGGGGCGATCGCCTGGCGGATTGCGCGTGGCGC
This sequence comes from uncultured beta proteobacterium, assembly GCA_963800185.1. Taxonomy (GTDB): domain Bacteria; phylum Pseudomonadota; class Gammaproteobacteria; order Burkholderiales; family Burkholderiaceae; genus Paraburkholderia. Next base: position 40,362 of record CAWCZW010000004.1, read on the forward strand.
GCACACTCTGGCGACCGGGGCACCCGGAGGTGTGGCAGGGGGCGCTGGAACGATGAGCACGACGTCTAACGAGCGCGCGGCGGCCGATGCTGATGAAGCCGGTGACGTTAAGGGTTGATTTGCCCTCGCGCGGCGTGAGTGCCGCCGCGCATCGTTAAAAGACGGAAGCGCTACGATGAAAGCACGCAGGCGCGGCCGACGGTGACAGTCAAAGCACCGTAAAGCGCGTGAGGGCGGGTTCCCGCGCTGGCGCGGGGGCGCGTCACGACGGGCTAATCGGCAAGACAACGCGCGCTGCTTAGCTCTAAGCGCGTCACACAAAGTCAGACGCGATAACCAGCGCGGAATACTCACTCCGCCGCGCCGACATCGTCTCGATGATCTTGTCGAGCGCGTGGCCGAATGCGAGCCTTTTCCTGTTCGTCGAGACAGTCGAACATATCGCCGTTCCATTTTCGCGCGATCGGCATCACTTTCCGATAAAGCGCGCGGCCCTCCGCGGTGAGCGACACCAGCACCACGCGGCCGTCTTCCGCGCTCGGCTGACGCTGCACGAGTCCTTGCCGGATCAACGCTTCCGCCGCCCGGCTCGCCTGGCTTTTGTCGAGATTGGCGTGCCGCGCCAGTTCCATGATCGAGAACGGTCCGAACGATCCCACCGACGCAATCACCCGCGCCTCGGGCAAGGTCACGCCGAGCTTCTCCTGATAGCGTTCGCTGATGCCACGCTCCGCAAGTTTGTTCAGCACATGCAGGCGGTACGTGAGGAACTGCTCGAGTCCGGCTTTGGCGGAGTCCTTCATGGTCATCCCGTGATGAGTGAAGCGGTCGTGGCGCTGTGATTGTTGCCGCAACCGTCCTGCCGGTCAACGCGCGCCGGGGTAGAGCGGGAGTTGAGCAGGAGCGGCCGTACTCAGCGCGTCAATTGTTCGGCCTCGTTGGCAAGCAGGCGTGCGGCGTCGCGAATCGCGACGTCGAGCGTGATCGGTCCGGGCGCCGGCGAGAAGCAGCCGCTGAAATATTCGGCAAGACGCGGCAGCGCCGCGGAATCGACCGCGCCGGAAAGCAGCGTGGCCGGCACGCCCGCCGCCTGCGCATGACGGCAGGCGATGAACGGCGCCTTGCCGTGCAGCGTTTGCACGTCCGAGCGGCCTTCGCCGGTGATCAGCCAGTTCGCGCCTTCGAGCGCCGCATCGAGGCCGATCTGCCGCGCGACGGTTTCCGCGCCCGGCTCGAACTGCGCGCCGAGCATATGCAGTGCGAAGCCGAGGCCGCCGGCCGCGCCCGCGCCGGGCTTGATCGCGCGCCGTGCGCCCGAGCGCCGCTTCGAGCAGATCGGCGAAGCGGGCGAGGGCGGCGTCGATCGACGCGATCTGTTCCGGCTTCACGCCCTTTTGCGGGCCGAACACCGCGGTCGCGCCGTGATCGCCGGTCAGCGGGTTGTCCACGTCAGACATGCCGACGAACTGCGTGTCTGCGAGGCGGGCGTCGAGCTGCGAAGCGTCGACCCGCGCGACGCGCGCGAGCTGTTCAGGCGTGCCTTCGAGTTCGTTGTCCTGCGCGTCGAACAGCTTCAGGCCGAGGCCGGCCAGCAAGCCGGCGCCGCCGTCGTTCGTGCTGCTGCCGCCGAGCGCGACGAAAAAGCGCCGCACGCCGGCGTCGAGCAGCGCGCGAATCGCTTCGCCCATGCCGCGCGTGCTGCGCGACTCGACGGGCACGCCCATGCCGACCGGATCGGTAATGCCGACGATTTCCGCCGTTTCGATGATCGCGCTGCCGTCCGCGAGCAGACCCGGTCGAGGCTTCGCGCAGCGGGCCGGCCGCGCCGCGCACGCTCAGCTTGCGGCGCTCGCCGCCGCTCGTGAGCATCGCGTCGAGCGTGCCTTCGCCGCCGTCGGCCATCGGGCAGATGCGCACGCCGGCGTCGGGCCGCGCGCGCTGAATGCCGGACGCGATCGCCTGCGCGACCTGTTCGGCGCTAAGCGAGCCTTTGAAGGAATCGGGAGCAATGACGACGACAGGCGAGGACGGCGAATTCGGCATGGTGTCTCTGGATGGTTGGAATCGTTGCGAAGGCGCTGAGGCGATCGGGAGCGGCTCAAAGAGGATGCAGCCCCGAGCGCGTTCGTTAGCTTATCAGCATGGGCGCGCGGACTGAATATGTCGAAAGGCATAGCCGGAATCGTCCGCCGGGACGCGCTGTCGAGCGATGCTGTGTGCGGCGGCGGCGGCGGCAGGCGCGGCGCTGGCGCAGCCTCACGGCAAGCGCATGACGCGTTGCGGGCGCCAAGGCAGTCGTCGTGGCAATGGTCGCGCGTGCGACGCTGCCGTGTTGCCTGGCGTGGCCAAAGCTTGGGCGAAGGGAGGGCGCAGGAGTGGCGCCTGAATCAGGCGGAAACCGGGCCGAAACCGCCCGCAAAGCGACCGGAAAATCGAGAAAAACGCGCTCAATCATCGAATCCCGGTTGGGCGCGCAAATAGTTTGCTAAAATATTCGGCTCTTTGGACCCAACCGTGCTGTCGGCGGCCTGCAAGCCCGCGGCGCAGGCGCGCAATCGATGCTAAACGACGTTAGCGAATGTATAGAACGTACGCACGCGACATCGAAAAAAGCAGCACGGAGAAGATAACTGATTCGCTCGAATAATTTTAGGACGATTGAAGCCATGGCTAACGTTGTTGAAAACCTCGGCAAGCTCGAACGCCGCGTAACGATTTCCCTGCCGAAGGACGCCGTGCAGAAGGAAGTGGACTCGCGTATCCGTCAACTCGCGAAGAACGTGCGCATGCCGGGTTTCCGCCCGGGCAAGGTGCCGCTCAAGATGGTGACGCAACAGTATTCGGGCCAGGTGGAAGCCGAAGTGCTGAGCGACAAGGTCGGCAAGGAATTTTTCGACATCAGCCGCACCGAAAATCTGCGCGTTGCAGGCCAGCCGAGCTTTGCGCCGAAGGCCGACGTCGCTGAAGGCGACTACGCGTTCGACGCAACCTTCGAGGTGTATCCGGAAGTGAAGCTGGGCGACGTCGCTACGGCTGAAATCGAACGCACCACGACCACCATCAGCGAAGCGGAAATCGACCGTACGCTGGAAATCCTGCGCAAGCAACGCGTGCACTTCCACGCTCGCGGCGAAGCCGGCGAGCACGGCGACGGCGGCGCGGACACGCAGCCAAAGACGGCGACCGCGTGACGGTCGACTTCGTCGGCAAGATCGACGGTGAAGTGTTCCAGGGCGGCAGCGCCGACGACTTCGCATTCGTGCTGGGCGAAGGCCGCATGCTGCCGGAATTCGAAAAGGCGGCGCTGGGCCTGAAGGTCGGCGAGTCGAAGGAATTCGACCTGGCGTTCCCTGAGGACTACCACGGCAAGGACGTCGCAGGCAAGACGGCGCAATTCACGATCACGATGAAGAAGATCGAGTGGCCGCACCTGCCGGAAATCGACGCTGACTTCGCGAAGTCGCTCGGTATCGAAGACGGCGATCTGACCAAGATGCGCGCCGAGATCAAAGACAATCTCGAACGCGAAGCGAAGCGCCGCACGCAAGCCATCGTCAAGAACCAGGTGATGGACGCGCTGCTGAAGATTTCCGAACTCGACGTGCCGAACGCGCTGATCGAGCAGGATCAGGAACGCCTCGTCGCGATGGCGCGTCAGGACCTGGAGCAACGCGGCGTGCCGAACGCCGAGGACGCACCGATCCCGGCAGCAATGTTCAAGGAACAGGCTGAGCGCCGCGTCAAGCTGGGCCTCGTGCTGGCCGAGCTGGTCAAGGCTAACGAACTGCAAGCCAAGCCGGAACAGATCCGCGCCGAAGTCGACGAGTTCGCGAAAAGCTACGAAGACCCGAAGGAAGTCGTCCGCTGGTATTATTCCAACCAGCAACGCCTTGCTGAAATGGAAGCGTACGTCGTTGAAGCCAACGTCGTCGATTTCGTGCTGGGCAAGGCCAAGGTGACGGACAAGGAAGTGAGCTTCGAAGAACTGGCAAGCGCAACGGCGCAAGCGTAAGCGTCGCTGCAACGGCGTGCCGGCTGTCGGAGCGACGGCCCGCACGCCGTTTTTTTGTGCTGCGACTATGCGTTGCATTTTGCATGACGTCGAGCATGCCAGTTCGTACTGATCGCGCACTTGAATGCGGGCTCGTCGGCCTCACCTGTCTAGCATCTGATATTTAGAATATTTCCAGACAAGGATCCATTGCATGACCTTTCGCGCTCAAATGCTGGACACGTTGACCTCCCAATCGTCGCGGGATCTCGAAGCGCAGGCGCTCGGACTGGTTCCGATCGTCGTGGAAACGAGCGGCCGGGGCGAGCGCTCGTATGACATTTACTCGCGTCTGCTGAAGGAACGCATCGTGTTCCTCGTCGGCGAAGTGAACGATCAGACGGCTAACCTCGTCGTCGCGCAGATGCTGTTCCTGGAAAGCGAGAATCCGGACAAGGACATCAGCTTCTACATCAATAGCCCGGGCGGCTCGGTGTCGGCCGGTATGGCGATCTACGATACGATGCAGTTCATCAAGCCGGACGTTTCCACGCTGTGCATGGGTCTTGCAGCGAGCATGGGCGCATTCCTGCTGGCGGCGGGCGCGAAGGGTAAGCGTTTTGCGTTGCCGAATTCGCGCGTGATGATTCACCAGCCTTTGGGCGGCGCGCGCGGCCAGGCGTCGGACATCGAAATTCAGGCTCGCGAAATTCTGTACCTGAAGGAGCGCCTGAATAGTCTGCTGGCGCACCACACTGGCCAGCCGGTCGAGCGTATCGCGCGCGACACCGACCGCGATAATTTCATGTCGGGCGACGACGCGCAAGCGTACGGTCTGGTCGACCAGGTAGCGCATAAGCGTCCTTGATCTGGTGCAGACTTGCCCCGAAATGGGGCGAGTCTGTCGGATAGATCTGTTGTGAAATAATCAAGACTCGTCCGAGCGCCTGCGGCAAACGCCGTCACCTTGGCTCAACCCCGCCGCGCCCAAACTGCGAGGCGGGGGCAAACGGCGTATCATGTAATTGAGTGTCCGGAGGCTCACACATTTATGGCGGACAAGAAAGGTTCTAACAGCGAAAAGCTGTTGTATTGCTCGTTTTGCGGCAAGAGCCAGCATGAGGTCAAAAAGCTGATTGCCGGCCCGTCGGTGTTCATCTGCGATGAATGTATCGACTTGTGCAACGAAATCATTCGCGACGAAGCCGCGGGTGCGGGCATCGAGGCGGGCTTGTCCAAGTCCGATCTGCCGAGCCCGCAGGAAATCCGTGAAATCCTCGACCAGTACGTGATCGGTCAGGAACGCGCGAAGAAGATTCTTGCGGTAGCGGTGTACAACCACTACAAGCGCCTCAAGCATCTCGACAAGAAAGACGAAATCGAGCTGTCCAAGAGCAACATCCTGCTGATCGGCCCGACCGGTTCCGGCAAGACGCTGCTCGCGCAGACGCTCGCGCGCCTTCTGAACGTTCCCGTTCGTGATTGCCGATGCAACCACGCTGACGGAAGCCGGCTACGTCGGTGAAGACGTCGAGAACATCATTCAGAAGCTGCTGCAAAACTGCAACTACGAAGTCGACAAGGCCCAGCGCGGCATTGTCTACATCGACGAAATCGACAAGATCAGCCGCAAGTCCGACAACCCGTCTATCACCCGCGATGTGTCGGGCGAAGGCGTGCAGCAGGCTTTGCTGAAGCTGGTCGAAGGCACGATGGCGTCGGTGCCTCCGCAGGGCGGCCGCAAGCATCCGAACCAGGATTTCATCCAGGTCGACACCACCAATATTCTGTTTATTTGCGGTGGCGCATTCGACGGCCTGGAAAAGGTCATTGTCGATCGTACCGAAAAGACGGGTATTGGTTTCGGTGCGAGCGTGAAGAGCAAGCAGGACCGCGACGCGGGCGAAGTGCTGCGCGAAGTGGAGCCGGAAGATCTGATCAAGTTCGGTTTGATTCCCGAACTGATCGGCCGTCTGCCGGTGGTGGCCACGCTCGGCAAGCTCGACGAAGTCGCGTTGATGAAGATCCTCGTCGAACCGAAGAACGCATTGGTGAAGCAGTACCACAAGCTGTTCAACATGGAACGTGTCGAACTGGAGATTCGTCCGGCTGCGTTGCAGGCTGTCGCGCGTAAAGCGATCCGTCGCAAGACGGGCGCGCGGGGCTTGCGCTCCATCCTGGAACAGGCGTTGCTTGACGTGATGTACGACCTGCCGCAGATGAAAGGCGTCAGCAAGGTCATCATTGACGACAACGTTATCGACGGCGACGGCAAACCGCTGCTGATCTACGAAGACGCGCCCAAGGTGGCGGGTTCGAACTGATCGGCTTTCGAGTTCTGCAAAAAAAGCCGTTCATGGCAACGTGAACGGCTTTTTTCGTTTATCGTGTGGTCAATGAAGCTTGTTTTCACAATGGAGTCACTGAACCTTCGGAGTCACTGAACTTTTCCCACACGCGGAGGCCTTGCAATAGTTTCTGCTGGCCTCACCTATCGAACGAACTGATTCCACTCATGGGGAAATGAAATGTCAGGAACCCAACTCCTTCCGCCGGAACGCATTACGCTCCCGCTGCTCCCGCTGCGCGACGTAGTCGTCTTCCCGCACATGGTGATTCCGCTCTTCGTAGGCCGCCCGAAGTCGATCAAGGCTCTCGAAGCAGCGATGGAAGGCGGCAAGCACATCATGCTCGTCGCCCAGAAAACGGCTGCGAAAGATGAGCCGACCGAAAAGGACATGTACGAAGTAGGGTGTGTTGCCAACATCCTGCAAATGCTGAAGCTGCCCGACGGCACCGTTAAAGTGCTCGTCGAAGGCTTGCAGCGCGCGAAGACGCTTTCCATCGAAGAACAGGAAACGCAGTTCTCGTGCGAAGTCATGCCGCTCGAACCCGACCACGCCGACAGCGCTGAAACCGAAGCGCTGCGCCGCGCGATCGTGTCGCAGTTCGATCAGTACGTGAAGCTGAACAAGAAGATCCCGCCGGAGATCCTGACGTCGCTGTCGGGTATCGACGAGGCTGGTCGTCTGGCCGACACGATCGCGGCGCATCTGCCGCTCAAGCTCGACCAGAAGCAGCACATCCTCGAAATGTTCCCGGTCATCGAGCGGCTCGAGCACCTGCTCGCGCAACTCGAAGCCGAGATCGACATCCTGCAGGTCGAAAAGCGCATCCGCGGGCGTGTCAAGCGCCAGATGGAAAAGAGCCAGCGCGAGTACTACCTGAACGAACAGGTCAAGGCGATCCAGAAGGAACTCGGCGAAGGCGAAGAAGGTGCGGATCTCGAAGAACTCGAGAAGCGCATCACGGCTGCCCGCATGCCGAAGGAAGCCAAGAAGAAGGCCGACGCCGAGCTGAAGAAGCTCAAGCTGATGTCGCCGATGTCGGCTGAAGCGACGGTCGTGCGTAACTACATCGACACGCTGATCGGCTTGCCGTGGCGCAAGAAGAGCAAGGTCAACAACGACCTCTCGAATGCGGAACGCGTGCTCGACGAAGACCACTTCGGTCTCGAGAAAGTGAAGGAACGCATTCTCGAGTATCTCGCGGTCCAGCAACGTGTCGACAAGGTGAAAGCGCCGATCCTGTGCCTCGTTGGGCCTCCGGGTGTCGGTAAGACGTCGCTGGGTCAGTCGATCGCTCGCGCTACGAACCGTAAGTTCGTGCGTATGGCGCTCGGCGGCGTGCGTGACGAAGCCGAGATTCGCGGTCACCGTCGTACGTATATCGGTTCGATGCCCGGCAAGATTCTGCAAAGCCTGACCAAGGTCGGCGTGCGCAATCCGCTCTTCCTGCTCGACGAAGTCGACAAGATGGGTCAGGATTTCCGCGGCGATCCGTCGTCGGCATTGCTCGAAGTGCTCGATCCGGAACAGAACCATACGTTCGCCGATCACTACGTCGAAGTCGACTTCGATCTGTCGGACGTGATGTTCGTCGCGACGTCGAACTCGCTGAACATTCCGCCGCCGCTGCTCGACCGGATGGAAGTGATCCGTCTGTCGGGTTACACGGAAGACGAGAAGGTCAGCATCGCGCAACGTTATCTTTTGCCCAAGCAGAAGAAGAACAACGGCCTCAAGGAAGGCGAGGTCGATGTAACGGAAACCGCGATCCGCGACATCATTCGTTACTACACGCGTGAAGCGGGCGTGCGTTCGCTCGAGCGTGAAATTTCGAAGATCTGCCGCAAGGTCGTGAAGATGCTTCTGCTGAAGAAGGCGGAAGGCGCGGTGAAGGTCGACGGCAGCAATCTCGACACGTTCCTCGGCGTGCGCAAGTACGACTTCGGTCTGGCTGCGAAGGAAAATCAGGTTGGCCAGGTCACGGGTCTCGCGTGGACGGAAGTGGGCGGCGATCTGCTGACCATCGAAGCCGCGGTGATGCCGGGTAAGGGCAATGTGATCCGCACGGGTTCGCTCGGCGACGTGATGAAGGAATCGGTCGAAGCTGCGCGCTCGGTGGTGCGTTCGCGTTCGCGTCGTCTGGGTATCAAGGACGAAGCGTTCGAGAAGCAGGACATTCACATCCACGTGCCGGAAGGCGCGACGCCGAAGGACGGTCCTTCGGCTGGTATCGCGATGACGACTGCGCTGGTGTCGGTGTTGACCGGTATTCCGGTTCGTGCCGATGTCGCGATGACGGGCGAAATCACGTTGCGTGGCGAAGTCTTGCCGATCGGCGGCTTGAAGGAAAAGCTGCTGGCGGCGCATCGCGGCGGCATCAAGCTGGTGCTGATTCCGGAAGAAAACGTCAAGGACTTGACGGAGATTCCGGACAACGTGAAGAACGCAATCGAAATCGTGCCGGTCCGCTGGATCGACAAGGTGCTCGAACTTGCGCTCGAACGTGTACCGCAAGCCTTGCCGGAAGAAGAGGCGAAGCCTGCAACGCCCGTTGCAGCTGAACCGGCCAAAGACGCTGGCGCAACTGAGGTCGTGAAGCACTAAAGCAGTTGGCAACGTAGTTGCTTGCTGGACAAAAACCCGCGGTTCGACCGCGGGTTTTTTATTGCCTGCGCGCATTGCATGACGATCGTTCGCTCTCCGTACATTCCCACTTTTTGAGCAAAGCGCAAAGCAGACTTGCTGCACCCGCACCATGGCTGCAATCTTTGGTTATAAAAAACCTGTTTGAAAAGCCGCCGAATCAGGCTCAACCCCGCTTGACACAAGGGTTTCGGCCAATTCTAATGAGGCGGCTCGGCGTTACCGCCAGCCGCGTGATGATCCAGGTGCGACAGAGCACCGTCACGATTGCCATAAACATTCTCGGGGGTAGGAATGAACAAGACGGAATTGATCGATCACATTGCACAGCAAGCCGACATTTCGAAGGCTGCGGCAGGCCGTGCACTCGATGCTGTGATCGGTGGCGTCAAAGGTACGTTGAAGAAAGGCGGTTCGGTGACGTTGGTGGGTTTCGGCACGTTCGCGGTCGGCAAGCGCACGGCGCGCACAGGGCGCAATCCGCGCACCGGCGCAGCGATCAAGATCAAGGCAGCAAAAGTTCCTAAATTTAGGCCTGGCAAAGCTCTGAAGGATGCGCTAAACTAATGGGCTTGCTGCTTGACGAATAGCCGGTTTGCTAGAAAGAAGTGCGGCGAACAGTGCTTGGCTGACGTGTCGAAATATACGGCGCGAAATAACTAGCAAAGTAATCAGTCAGGCAGCAATAGCAGAAGCACATGAATCGTGAAGCTGGGTGCTTAGCTCAGTTGGTAGAGCGGCGCCCTTACAAGGCGTAGGTCGGGAGTTCGAGCCTCTCAGCACCCACCAGTTTCAGATTCGGTTCGAGTGTTTCAGCAGCAGTGACGCAGTATAAGGAGTGGTAGTTCAGTCGGTTAGAATACCGGCCTGTCACGCCGGGGGTCGCGGGTTCGAGTCCCGTCCACTCCGCCAGTATCCACGAAAGGCGAACTCCGGTTCGCCTTTTTTATTGCCCGCTGTTGTAAGATCGGGCGTTCTGTTTTTGGCACTCCTCACGCATGCTCGATTTTTTCCGCAATCACAAACGCCTGATGATGTTCATGCTCATCCTCGTCATTGTGCCGGGGTTGGGTTTTGTGGGTATTCAAGGTTTCCGCGGCTTCTTCGACGAAAGCGCAAACGTCGCGAGCGTCAACGGTCACAAGATCACTCGCGCAGAGTATGACGACGCAATGCGTCAGCAACTCGATCGCGCCCGTCAGATGCTTGGCGCGCAGTTCGACATGAAGTCGTTCGATACGCCGGAACGTCGTCGCGACATGCTCGACGGTCTGATCGAACAGCGCGTGCTGGCCGATGAAACACAGCGTCTGCATCTGACCGCATCCGACGACGCCGTGCGTCGCGTGCTGCTCAACGATCCGGTGATCTCGTCGCTGAAGAATCCCGACGGTTCGATCGACGTCGACCGCTACAAGCAATTGCTCGCCATGCAGGGCATGACGCCTGATCAGTACGACGAGCGCGTGCGCTACGGCCTCGCCACGCAGCAATTGCCGGCAAGCATTCAGGGCAGCGCGTTCACGTCGAAGACCCTCGCGCAGCAACTGACCGAACTCGCCGAGCAGCAGCGCGAAGTGCAGGGCATTGCGTTCCATCCGCGCGACTACGCGGCGAAGGTGCAGCCGACCGACGCGCAACTGCAAGCGTATTACGACGCGCATCAGCAACGACTTCGCCACGCCTGCCACGGCGACGATCCAGTACCTCGTGATGTCGCCGGCAACGTTGAGCGCGGCAATGCAAGCCGAGCGACGCCGATCTGAAGAAGTACTACGACGACAACATCGCGCACTTCCGCACGGACGGCGAGGTGCGTGCGAGCCACATCCTGATCGCGGCGCCGAAAGACGCGAGCGCGGCCGACAAGGCCAAGGCGAAGCAGAAGGCCGAAGACGCTGCTCGCGCAGGTGAAGGCGCATCCGGATCAGTTTGCGCAGATCGCGCAGCAGAATTCGCAGGATCCGGGTTCGGCGTCGAAGGGTGGCGATCTCGGTTACTTCGGCCGCGGCATGATCGCAGGCGGCCAGGCATTCGACGACGCTGTGTTCGCGTCTGAAGAAAGACGAAGTCAGCGGCATCGTGCAGACCGATTTCGGCTTTCACATCGTCAAGGTGACGGACGTGAAGCCGGCCGTCACGAAGCCGTTCGACGAAGTGAAAGACCAGATCGCGAAAGATCTGAAGACGCAACTGGCGAGCAAGGCATTCACGCGACGACTCGGAAGGTTTCACGTCGATCGTCTACGAAAAGGCGAAGAGCCTGCAACCGGCCGCCGACAAGTACAAGCTGCAATTGCAGACCGCGACGGTCACGCCGCAGCCGGATCCGAAGCTGCCGCCTGACAGCCCGTTGAACAACGCGAAGTTCCTCGCGGCGGTGTTCGCGAATGACTCGGTGCACGGCGCGCAATAACACGCAGGCTATCGACGTCGGCAGCAACACGCTGATCGCCGCGCGCGTGACCGACTACAAGCCGGCGGCCGTGCCGGCGCTCGACGCGATCAAGGACGCGGTGCGTCAGAAGGTAATCGCGGTTCAGTCGAACGAAGCCGCGCACAAGGACGGTGTCGCGAAGCTGGCCGAGCTTGAGAAGTCGAAGGCGACGGCGGGTTTCTCGTCGCCGCTGAAGGTTTCGCGCAATGACGCGCAAGGCGTGCCGCCGGCTGCATTGAGCGCAATCTACAAAGCGGATGCGCAAAAGTTGCCGGCTTACGTGGGCGTGGATCTTGGCGATGACGGTTATGCGATCTATCGCGTGAACTCGGTGGTTGCGGGTGCGCCGATCGACCCGCAGCGTCTGGCTGCTGCGCAGCAGCAGATCGCGCAGGTCGATGCGCAGTCGGAAATCGAAGCGTATGTCGAAGGCATTGCGCGCGCGCTCGAAGGTGAAGTTCTACGGTTCGCTCGAAAGCAGCAATACGCGCAAGGCAAGCGACGACTAGATCGTCGCCAGAACTTGCAGGCTGCGCGCAGAGCATCGCGTGCAGGCCCAAAAAAAGCCCCGCAATTGGCGGGGCTTTTTCATTTGACGATTACTTCGGCTCGTCAAACGCTTTGCATGCTGCGCATCGAGCACTGCGTACGATGCGTCAGATGTTAAAGGCAGCCGCTGATCGCGCTGGTGGCGTCGCTGCCGGCCGCGCCAGCTGCGCGGAAGCCGACCCACGTACCCGGGCCGCGTATACGACGGACGTACCACGGCGGCTGCGCCATTGGGCGGTTGCTGACCCGGAACATACACGTCCATGGCCTGATCGTTGGCCAGCGTGTTTTGCGAGACGACTTGCTGTTGCGAACTGTCGGCCCATTTCTGCGCGATGCAGGTCGCAACGGCCTTCGGCGGTTGCTGGCTTTGGCCCACGGATTGAACACCAGCGGGCGGTTGAGCGGCGCAGGCAGAAATTGCCACGGTCAAAGCGATTAACGGTAGATATTTCACGTTATCTCCTCGGAAGTCGCTCTAAAATCGAGCCAGGGTTGCACGGGATAGCGAAAGTGTCAGAACGAACTTGCCGATCCGCGTTCCCAAAGTTCTGGAAACAAGTTGTTAGCAATCTTTTCAGTGCGGCGAACTTGTGCGAAGGAGTGGCTTGACGGCTGGCCACACGTTGTTAAGTAGCACTGGCTGTGCCTGCTGCGTCGGATGAATCTGATCGGCCTGGAACATGTCCGGTTTGTCGGCGATGCCGGCGAGGAGGAACGGCACTAACGGCACGCGCAGTTCCTTCGACAGATCGCCGTACAGGCCGTGGAACTTTTGCGTGTAGTCGGGGCCGTAATTGGGCGGAACGTACATGCCCACCAGCACGACTTTCGCATGTCCCTGCTGAGCCTGCTCGATGATCGTGCGCAGGTTGTCTTCGGTGGTGGAGAGCGGCACGCCGCGCAACGCGTCGTTGGCGCCGAGTTCGACGATCACGACGCTCGGCTTCAGGCGCTGCATGAGCGCCGGCAAGCGTGCCCGTCCGCCGCTCGTGGTGTCGCCGCTGATGCTTGCATTGGCGACGCTATAATCGATTCGCTCGTCGGACAGACGCTGGCGCATCAACGCAACCCAGCCAGTGTCGCGGGGCAGGCCGTATTCGGCGGAGATGCTGTCGCCGAGTACGACGATCACCGGCCTGGCCGGTTCGGGCGCGTTGGCGGCCTGGGCCGCGAAGGGCATCGAAAACGAGGGCGGCGGCCATCACGGTCGAGCCGAATGCCGTAGTCAGCGCTGCGGCGCGCGGGGCTATGGCGCGCACTTTCAACCTACGCTTCACCATGCTAAACAAAACTGATCCAGTCATTGAAGTGCGGGGTTTGTGCAAGAAGGTTAAGGATGCAACGGGCGAACTGACGATTCTCGACGATATCGATCTTGCTATCGATGCCGGCAGCAGTGTGGCGATCGTCGGCGCATCCGGGTCGGGCAAGTCTACGCTGCTTGGCTTGCTCGCAGGATTGGACAGCGCAAGTTCGGGCTCGGTTCGGTTGCTCGGCCGCGAGCTGGGTGAACTCGAACGAAGACGAGCGCGCTGCATTGCGCAGCGGCTCGGTCGGCTTCGTGTTCCAGTCGTTTCAACTGATGCCGCATCTGACCGCGCTCGAAAACGTCACATTGCCGCTCGAACTGCAAGGCGGCGTCGGCACGCGCGAGGCGGCTCGACGCGGCGCGAGGTCTGCTGGAGCAGGTCGGCCTCGGGCAAGCGTACCGGGCATTATCCGAAGCTGCTGTCCGGTGGTGAGCAGCAGCGCGTAGCGCTGGCGCGGGCCTTCGTCACGCATCCGGCCATCCTGTTCGCCGACGAACCGACCGGCAGTCTCGATGCCGCGACCGGCCATGCGGTGATCGATCTGATGTTCGAGATGAATCGCGCGAACGGCGCGACGTTGATTCTCGTCACGCATGACATCGAGCTGGCGCGTCGTTGCGATACGACGGTGACGATCGAAGCGGGGCGGCTCGCCTGATCCGGCGCGGCCGCTGAACATCGATCGGGCGTACAAAACAAAGCGGGCCACGAAGGCCCGCTTTTCATTCCTGCTCATCGACTGCAGGCTTCAACCTGAAGCAGCGCTCAGCTCTTCAACGCGGCCCGTGCCCGCGCGATCAACGCCGACGTCGACGAGTCATGCTTCTTCTCATCCACGCTTGCAGCGGTCAGATCGGCCTCGACCACCTTGCCGAGAATCTTGCCGAGCTCGACGCCCCATTGATCGAACGGGTTGATGTTCCACACCGACGCCTGCACCAGCACCTTGTGTTCGTACAGCGCGATCAGTGCGCCGAGCGAACGCGCGGTGAGCGCTTCGACCAGTAGCGTGGCGGTCGGACGGTTGCCCGGGAACGCCAGATGCGGCGCCAGTTCCGGCTTGTCCGGCCCCGCCACTTTCTTCGCTTCTTCGAGCGTGCGGCCGAGCATCAGCGCTTCGCTTTGCGCGAAGCAGTTGGCCAGCAGCTTCGGATGATGACTGACGAGCGGATGCTCCGGCGTCAGCACCGCGATGAAGTCGATCGGGACGATGGTCGGGCCCTGATGCAGCATCTGGAAGAACGCATGCTGGCCGTTCGTGCCCGGCTCGCCCCACGTCACAGCCGAAGTCGGATAGTCGACCATCGCGCCATCGAGCCGCGCCGACTTGCCGTTGCTCTCCATCTCCAGTTGCTGCAGATACGACGGCAGGAAATGCAGCGCTTCCGAATACGGCGCGACCAGATAGCTTTGCGAGCCGAAGAAGTTGCGATACCAGATGCCGATCATGCCGAGCAGCACCGGCAGGTTCTTCTCGAGCGGCGCATCGCGGAAATGCTGGTCCATCTCGTTCGCGCCGGCGAGCAGTTCGTCGAACTGCTGCGGGCCGACCGAGATCATGATCGACAGACCGACCGCCGACCACAGCGAATAGCGGCCGCCGACCCAGTCCCACATCTCGAACACGTTCTCTTTCGCGATGCCGAACTTGACCACTTCCGCGGGATTCGCCGACACGCCCACGAAGTGCTTCGCCAACGCGCTTTCCGGGCAGCCTTTTTCGACGAACCAGTCGCGCAGCGAGCGCGCATTGGTCATCGTTTCGAGCGTCGTGAAGGTCTTGGAAACGATGATCGCGAGCGTTTCTTCGGGATCGATCTGCTGCATCACGTTGTACAGATCGGCGCCGTCGACGTTCGACACGAAGTGCGTGGTGATCTCCGGCGTGGCCAGATGATGCAGCGCGTGCACGACCATCTTCGGC
Organism: uncultured beta proteobacterium; assembly: GCA_963800185.1. Classification (GTDB taxonomy): domain Bacteria; phylum Pseudomonadota; class Gammaproteobacteria; order Burkholderiales; family Burkholderiaceae; genus Paraburkholderia. Next base: position 55,567 of record CAWCZW010000004.1, read on the forward strand.
CCGAGATCCGAGCCGCCGATGCCGATGTTCACCACATAGCGAATCCGCTTGCCGGTGTAGCCGGTCCATGCGCCGCTGCGCACCTGGTCGGCGAACGCGGCCATCTTCGCGCGCTCGGCCTGGATTTCGGCGTGGAACGGCGCTTTCGGATCGGTGGCGCGCAAGGCGGTGTGCAACGCGGCGCGGCCTTCGGTCGGGTTGACGATCTCGCCCGCGAACATCGCGTCGCGGCGCTTCTCGACGCCGGCTTCGCGCGCGAGTTGCACGAGCAGTTTCAGGGTTTCGTCGGTGATGCGGTGCTTCGAGAAATCGGCCGCGAGTCCGCCGCCCGCGAACGCGAAGCGCTCGGCGCGGGTAGGGGCGGGGTCGTTCTCGGGGGCGAACCAGTCGCGCATGTGCGCATCGCGAATCTTCTCGTAATGCGTTTGCAGCGAGGACCAGGAGGGGAGCGAGTTCTGCGTCATAGCGTCCGTCTAACCAAGGGGCACGAAGAAAGGCGCGCGCGTGAAGCGCTGCCGAGGATGATGCAACGATGCTGTTAGAGCGATGCCGCGCAGCCGGGTTCGCGACGTGGGCGGCGGTGAAGTTTCAACGGACGTTGACGAGCCGCAGAGTCTGCCGGCTCCCGTTGAAAGATTCGCTGCTACCCAAGATCAACCGCGCGATCAACCGGCACGCGGCGCAGTTCATCCAGTATAGCGGCGATGCGTGACAGGCTGCATGGGTTTGGGCATGCCCGCGCAAAGCGTTGGGACGCCGGCGCGGTCTCACGCGGCCGTCGGCCGGATAGAACAGGCGGTTCAGCAAGGTTCGCACCATCGGCGCGAGTTCGCCCGCCGTCAGACCCGCCGGGCCGTGGCCTTGCGCGGTCAGCGTGTCGGCGGCGAGGCCGTGCAGGATAGACGCCCGCCAAGCGCCGCTTCGTAGCGCGGCAGGTGCTGCGCGAGCAACGCGCCGATGATGCCGCCGAGCACGTCGCCGGTGCCGCCCGTGGCGAGCGCCGCGTTGCCGGTCGGATTGATCGCGAGACGGCCGTCCGGTGCCGCGATGATCGTGCCCGTGCCTTTCAGCACCACGACGCTGGCAAAGCGCGCGGCGAGCGCGCGCGCCGCGCCGAGGCGGTCGCGCTGCACCGCCGGCCGCGTCGCTGCCGAGCAGGCGCGCGGCTTCGAGCGGATGCGGCGTCAGAATGCACGGATCGCCTTGCACGCCGCGCGCGGTCGACTTCGGCGGCGAGCGCAGGGTCTTTGGCGATCAGGTTCAGCGCGTCGGCGTCGAACAGTTTGGGCACGTCGAGCGGCAGCACGTCGTGCATGCACGCTGCGTCGCGCGTTCGCCGATGCCCCATGCCGCAACCGACCGCGAGCGCGTCCATCTTGTCGAGCGGCAGATCGTCGATGGCGATGCAGCATCAGTTCGGGATGCGGCGGATCGTAAGGCGGGGCGCCCTCGCCGAGCAGCGCGACGTGCACCTTGCCCGCGCCGGTGTAGAGCGCCGCGCGCGACGCGAGGATCGGCGCGCCGCACATGCCGGTGTCGCCGCCGACCACGGCGAGGCTGCCGAACGTGCCCTTGTTGGTCGCGAAATCGCGCGGCGGCAGGAATGCGCCGAAAAGCTCGGGCGCGTTCAGTTGCACGGCCGTGCGCGTGCGGCTGTCGACGCCGATCGGCGCGACGGTCACCTGGCCGGCAAGATCGCGGCCCTGCGCGGTGAACAGGCCCGGTTTCGCGCCGATGAAGGTGATCGTGTGCGTCGCGCGGACGGCGACGCCGTCGCCGTCGCCCGACGACCGTGCCGGTGTCGCTGTCGAGGCCGCTGGGGACATCGAGCGCAAGCACGCCGCCTTTTCTGGGCCGCGCTTTCGTACGTTGCGACAACTGCCGGGCGACGCTCGCAAACACGCCTTCGAGCGGCACGTGTCAGGCCGATGCCGAACATGCCGTCGACGAGCCAGCGTGAAGCCGTCGAGCGACGCGGGCGGCTGCCGTCGTGATCGGCACGCCCGCGGCGCGGGCCGTGTCGAGTGCCCAGCGGGCGTCGTCGGGTTTGACTTCGACGGGCATGCACAGTTCGACGGCGATGCCCGCCTTGTGCAGTTCGCGTCGCGAGAATCAGCGCATCGCCGCCGTTGTTGCCGGGGCCGGCGATCAGCCAGACGCGCTGCTTCGATTTTTCGATCGACGTGTCGCGCGTGATCTGCTCGTGCAGGAAGCTCGCGGCCGCATTGCCGGCGCGCCCCATCAGCGTGTGCGCGGGCAGCGCGGCTGCGGCCTGCGATTCGAGCGATCCGCAGATCGGTCAGCGTCAGCAGGGGCAGCGCGCGATGATGCGGGCTGATGAGGGTAGGCGAGCGTGTAATCGGCGTCTGTCATGGCGGAGCCCGGCGTTTCGCGTGCTCGCGACAGACGCGGAAGCAAAGGAAATCGCTATGTTAGTGCCGATAGACCGTGCCGCAGGGAACGCGAATGCGTCGAAGCGCATCGCTTGTGTCGCGTCAGTTCGTCCTGCGTCAGAGACCGCAGCGCGGCGCAGCTATGGACGTCACTGGAAGCGGTCGGCGCGCAACGCGGCCAGCGTATCCGCCGGGAGCGTCGGACGTCTCGGCCGGAAATCAGATCGGCGACCAGCTTGCCCGCGCCGCACGCGAGACCCCAGCCCGCCGGCCCATGGCCGACGTTGACGAACAGACGCGGATGCAGCGCGTTGCCGATCACCGGCAAGCCATCCGGCGACAGCAGCTTGACGCCTTCCCACGGCAGCGCCGCCGAAATCCGCGCGGCGCCCGGAATCCAGTCGTGCGTCGCCTGGCCGAGCAGCGCCAGCGCTTCCTTCGTCAGCGCTTCGCCCAGCGGCTTGTCGATCTGGCCGGCGCTTTGCAGCACCGCGCCGCCGGCAATGCGCAGCCGCTGATTCATCCGGCTGATGCCGATGCGCTTGACCGCGTCGACGATCGCGACGTGCGGCGCGCATTCCTCGTGCGCGATCGGCGCGACCAGCGTATGCAGCCGCAGCGGATGCAGCGGCAGCCGCAAGCCCAGCCGTTCGAGCAGCGCCAGGCTGCCGTGACCCGCGGCCACGACGACCGCGTCGGCGTGGATCACCTCGACTTCGCGTGAACGCGGTGTCCGCGCCCGGACGCGGCGCCAGTTCCACCGCCGCGCGCTGGCCTTCGAGACGAATCGCCGACACTTCGCAGCCGAGCATGAACTGCACGCCGCCCTGCGTGTCGAGCGTCTGCTTGATGAGCTTGGCGAACAGCGGGCAGTTGGCCGTGCGTTCCTGGTCGAACAGCACGCCGCCGGCGAATTCCGGCTCGGTGGGCACGGAATGCTCGAACGCGGCGCATTCGGCCGGGCGTCAGCACGTGGTGCGGCACTTCGTACTGGCGCAGCAGTTCGAGCGCGGGCTGGGTCTGCTCCCACTCGTGCTGCGAGCGCACCAGATAAAGCACGCCGCTCGTCTGTTCGAATTCGAGCCCGAAGCGCGCTTCGATGTCGGTCATGCGCGTCGCGCGACGCTTCGATCAGCGGACGCAGCCGCGCCGTACTGGCGGCTGAACGCCTCGCGGTTCCTGCAACGCGGCGAGCTGCTTGACGAACTGGCGCGCCGGCCCGTTGAAGCCGGGCTTGCTGATCACGCCGTTTTTGGCGTTCTGGCGGCTCGCCATGAAGGTCGGGCCGAACCAGACGTCGAGCGGCGTGGGCAGGACCGTGCCGCCGTGTCCATAGGTCGCGCCTTGCGCGACGGTGGCGTGGCGCTCGACGACGCATACCCGGTGGCCGGCCGCGCGCAGTTGATAAGCGGTGGCGACGCCTGCAATTCCGCCGCCAATGACGATGACATCCATGTTCTGATTCGATTTGCCGGCGGGACGCCGAACGTGGCGCGTTCCCCGTTCAGGCGTGACATGCGGCGCTGCCCGGCATGACTCGGGCCGCTCGCGCCGATCTGGTGAAAGGGCGAATGATAGCAGTCAAACCGCTCGCGCGCGGCCACGCGGGCGGCGCATCGCCGCGGCGCCTGCCGATGGGCCGAAACCGCACCGCCAGGCCCGCTGGAAGCCTGTTCCCGGGGTATAATCCCGGACTTCCTTTCCGCCTCACGTCGCCTGCATGCGCGAGTCTCGGCATCGCAGAGCGACGCAACGTCAAGTCCATGGCCCACTTCTCGTGTTTCCCCGGCGCTTCGGCCCTTTCCGATTTCCGTCAAACCCGCCTGCTCGAAACGCTCACGCGCATCGACCCGAACATCACCGGCGTGCGCGGGCAATATCCTGCATTTCGTCAACGCCCAAACCCCGCTGTCCGCTGAAGACAACGCGAAGATCGAAGCGCTGATGCACTACGGCGATCCGTTCGAAGAAAGCAAAGAGCGCGGCACGGCCGAAACCTTCCTCGTGGTGCCGCGCTTCGGCACGGTGTCGCCGTGGGCCAGCAAGGCAACCGACATCGCGCATCTGTGCGGTCTCACGCAGGTGCGCCGCATCGAGCGCGGCGTCGAATACACGGTCACGCTGAAAAGCGGGCTGCTGGGCGGCAAGAAGGCGCTCTCCGACGAAGCGCGCGCGGCCGTCGCCGCCGCGCTGCACGACCGCATGACCGAAAGCGTGTCGCCGTCGCGCGATCACGCGCTGCATCTGTTCGACGAACTGCCGGCCAAGCCGCTGCAAACCGTCGACGTGCTCGGCCACGGCCGCGGCGCGCTGGAAGCGGCGAACACGGAACTGGGCCTCGCGCTCGCCGACGACGAAATCGACTATCTGGTCGACGCGTTCACGAAGCTGGGCCGCAACCCGACCGACGTCGAACTGATGATGTTCGCGCAGGCCAACAGCGAGCACTGCCGTCACAAGATTTTCAACGCGCGACTGGACCATCGACGGCGAGAAGCAGGACATCTCGCTGTTCAACATGATCCGCAACACCGAGAAGCTGAATCCGCAAGGCACGATCGTCGCGTATTCGGACAACTCGGCGATCATGGCGGGCGGCATGGCCGAGCGCTGGTTCCCGCGCACGCCGGAGCAACTCGGCGCGAGCGAATTGCCTGAGCACTACCGCCGCAACGTCGAACTCACGCACACGCTTGATGAAGGTGGAGACGCACAATCACCCGACCGCGATCTCGCCGTTCCCGGGCGCGGCGACCGGCGCGGGCGGCGAAATCCGCGACGAAGGCGCGACCGGCCGCGGCGCGCGTCCGAAGGCGGGTCTGGCGGGCTTCACGGTGTCGAATCTGGAACTGCCGGACGGCGTCGAGGCGTGGGAAAACGCGCGCGACGCCGCGCAGCCGCTCGCGCACCGCAATCCGGCCGACAAGCACGAAGCCGTATGGCCGGCCGGACCGCATCGCGTCGCCGTTGCAGATCATGATCGACGGCCCGCTCGGCGGCGCCGCGTTCAACAACGAATTCGGCCGGCCGAATCTGGGCGGCTATTTCCGCGCGTACGAACAGAACGTCGCGGGCCTGCGTGCGCGGCTATCACAAGCCGATCATGATCGCCGGCGGCATCGGCAACATCTCGGACCAGCACACGCACAAGCACGATCTGCCGGAAGGCTCGCTGCTGATCCAGATCGGCGGCCCGGGCATGCGCATCGGCATGGGCGGCGGCGCGGCCAGCTCGATGGCGACCGGCACGAACACCGCTGAGCTCGACTTCGACTCGGTGCAGCGCGGCAATCCGGAAATCGAGCGGCGCGCGCAGGAAGTCATCAACGCGTGCTGGCAACTCGGCGACAAGAACCCGATTCTGAGCATCCACGACGTCGGCGCGGGCGGTCTGTCGAACGCGTTCCCCGAAGTGGTGGACGGCGCGAGCAAGGGCGCGCGTGTTCGATCTGCGCAAGATCCAGCTGGAAGAAAGCGGCTTGTCGCCGCGCGAAATCTGGTCGAACGAAGCGCAGGAGCGTTACGTGCTGGCGATCGCGCCGGCCGATCTGCCGGCTTTCGAAGCGATGTGCGAGCGCGAGCGCTGCCCGTTCGCGGTGGTCGGCACGGCGACCGCCGAGCGTCAGCTGAAACTGATCGACTCCGAGCAGAACGACGACGCGCACGAGCCGGTCGACATGCCGATGGAAGTGCTGCTCGGCAAGGCGCCGCGCATGCATCGCGACGTGAAGCGCGTCGAGCAGAAGCTCGAACCGGTCGATGTCACCGGCATCGCGTTGCCGGAGGTCGCGGTCGAGCGTGCTGCGTCATCCGACGGTGGCGAGCAAGTCGTTCCTGATCACGATCGGCGACCGCTCGGTGGGCGGCACGACCGCGCGCGACCAGATGGTCGGTCCGTGGCAGGTGCCGGTGGCCGACGTCGCGATCACGACGATGGACTACGCGGGCTTCACCGGCGAAGCGATGACGATGGCCGAGCGCACGCCGCTCGCCGTCATCAACGCGCCGGCGTCGGGCCGCATGGCGGTCGGCGAGGCGATCACGAACATCGCGGCGGCGCCGATCGCGTCGCTCGACAAGCTGAAGCTGTCGGCCAACTGGATGGCCGCCTGCGGCGCGCCGGGCGAAGACGCGGCGCTGTACGACACGGTCAAGGCGATCGGCATGGAACTGTGCCCGGCGCTCGGCATCAGCATTCCGGTCGGCAAGGATTCGCTGTCGATGCGCACCAAGTGGGAAGACCGTGGCGTCGCGAAGGAAGTCGTCGCGCCGGTCTCGCTGATCATCTCGGCGTTCGCGCCGGTCGAAGACGTGCGTCGCCACCTCACGCCGCAACTGCGCCGCGCGAACGGCACGGACGGCGTGGGCGACACCGTGCTGATCGCGATCGACCTCGGCCGCGGCAAGCATCGTCTGGGCGGCAGTATCCTCGCGCAGGTCACGCAGCAGGTCGGCGACACGGTGCCCGACGTCGACGATCCGCGAAGACCTGAAGCGCTTCTTCAACGCAATCCAGGCGCTGAACAGCGACGGCAAGCTGCTCGCTTACCACGACCGTTCAGACGGCGGCCTGTGGGCGACGGTCTGCGAAATGGCGTTTGCGGGTCACGTGGGCGTGTCGCTGAACGTCGACATGCTGGTGCTCGATCCGCACCACGAATCCGATTACGGCGACGCGAAAGACTGGGCGAAGCAGACCAGCGGCCGTCGCGAAGACCGCACGATTCGCGCGCTCTTCAACGAAGAACTCGGTGGCGTGATCCAGGTGCGCGCAGCGGACCGCGACGCCGTGCTCGGCGCATTGCGTGAGCATGGTCTGTCGGCGTGCTCGCATGTGATCGGCAAGACCAACGAGCGCGACACGATCGAAATCTATCGCGACGCGAAGAAGATTTACGAAGCGCCGCGCGCCGAATTGCATCGCACGTGGAGCGAAGTGAGCTGGCGTATCGCGCGTCTGCGCGACAACCCGGCCTGCGCCGACGCCGAATACGACACGCTGCTCGACGCGGCCGATCCGGGCATCACGCCGGTCTTGAGCTTCGATCCGGCTGAAGATGTGGCCGCGCCGTTCATCGGCAAGAGCGCGCGTCCGCGTGTGGCGATTCTGCGCGAGCAGGGCGTGAACTCGCACCTCGAAACGGCCTATGCATTCGACCGCGCCGGCTTCGACGCGCACGACGTGCACATGAGCGATCTGCTGTCCGGCCGCGCGAACCTCGCGGACTTCGCGGGCGCGGTGGCGTGCGGCGGCTTCTCGTACGGCGACACGCTCGGTGCAGGCGAAGGCTGGGCGAAGACGATCCGCTTCAATTCGCAACTCGCCGACATGTTCGCCGAGTTCTTCGGCCGCGACGACACGTTTGCGCTCGGCATCTGCAACGGCTGCCAGATGATGAGCAGCCTCGCGTCGATGATCCCGGGTGCCGAAGCCTGGCCGAAGTTCACGCGCAACAAGTCGGAGAAATTCGAAGCGCGTTTCTCGCTGGTCGAAGTGCAGGCTTCGCCGTCGATCTTCTTCGCCGGCATGGAAGGCTCGCGCATTCCGGTAGCGATCGCGCACGGCGAAGGTTACGCGGACTTCTCGCAGCAGGGCGATGCGTCGAAGGTGGCGGTGGCGATGCGTTTCATCGATCACCGTGGTCAGGCAACCGAGCAGTATCCGTTCAACCCGAACGGTTCGCCGGACGGCATCACGTCGGTCACCACCGGCGACGGCCGCTTCACGGTGCTGATGCCGCACACCGAGCGCGTGCATCGCGCAGTGCAGATGAGCTGGCATCCGGAAGGCTGGGGCGAGGGCAGCACGGACGCAAGCCCGTGGTTGCGCGTGTTCCAGAACGCGCGTCGCTGGTTGGGTTGATTTGCGCAGGGCTGCCGCTTTATGCGGTGGCCTTGCCGTAGCGGGTGTACTGCGCGGCGCATGTTTCACCCGCTCCGCGCAACGCGAGTAACTTACCGCGTCAAAAAAAGCTGCCTTCGGCGTGAAGTGCAGCTTTTTTTATTTTTGAAACTCACGCCGCGATTGACGTGGCAAGTCAAAACACTTCTCTCGAGCGCTTCCAGCGGTTCCGCCTTATCTGCGCAGCGCCTGCACGCTCATCAGAGTCAAAGTCCGCAGCAACAAAAAAGCCGCCCAAGGGCGGCTTCTCTGCGTTTCAATCTTCATCAACCCAGGCGGTACTTAAACAACCCACCGCTTATTGAATCTTCGCGTTCTTACGCAGACCTTCTTCGAACGCTTGCAGCTTTTCCTGCTGGATCTGCTGAACGATCTGCGGACGAACCTGCTCCAGCGGCGGCGGCGTGACAGCGCGCACGTCGTCGACACGGATGATGTGCCAGCCGAATTGCGTATGCACCGGCGCGTCGGTCATCTGGCCTTTCTGCAGCTTCTCGGCCGCAGCCGCGAATTCAGGCACATAAGCCTTCGGGTCCGACCAGTCCAGGTCGCCGCCGTTCTTGCCCGATCCCGGGTCCTTCGAGTATTGCTTGGCCAGGTCTTCGAAGCTTGCGCCAGCCTTGATCTTTGCGATCAGGTCCTTGGCCTGCTGTTCGTTGTCGACCAGAATGTGGTGCAGGTGATATTCCTTGCCGCCCGCGTCCTTGATCAGCGAGTTGTAGCGCGCGGTGACTTCGGCGTCGGTCGGCTGGTTGTTCTTCACGAAGTCTTCGATCAGCGCGCGCAGCACGACGGTTTGTTGTGCGACGGCGATTTGCGCCTTGATGTCCGGACGATTCGGCAGGCCGCGGCGCAGCGCTTCCTGCATCAGGATCTCGCGGTTCACCAGTTCTTCGCGCACTGCCATTTGCAGTTGCGGCGTATTTTGCTGGCCTTGATGAACCAGTTGATCGATCAGTGCATCGGCTTGTGCTTTCGGAATCGGCGTGCCGTTCACGACAGCGATGTTCTGTGCAAATGCAGGTGCGGCCGCAAATGCAGCCAGCAATACCCAAAGGCGGGTTTTCTTCAAGGTCATCGGAAGTTTCCTAGCGGGGCAACAAAGCAAATTCTTCGGGCGTATACGCCGTGATGGCAAGGGCATGAATGCCGCGCTGCATGGCATCGGCCAGCGCATCATACACCATGCGATGCCGTGCTACGCGGGGCTTTCCGGCAAACGCGACGGCCACGATCGTGACACTGAAAGTGACCGCCCGCCGATGCGCCGGCGTGGCCCGCGTGCTGCGCGCTGTCGTCGGTGATCTGGATCGACGCGACCGGCGCGAGCGCGGCGGTGAGGCGCGCTTCGATCAGCGCGGCGCGCTCGGCGGTGGTGGCGTGCATGAAAACATCGGTCGTCATGTCATTCTTCCTTCATGTACTTCGACAGCCACAAACTCTGTCCGACGATGAACACCAGCAGGCATCCGGTTGCGCCGAACAGCTTGAAATTGACCCACTGGTCGGTCGTGTAGTGATACGCGACGAACAGATTGACGAGCCCGAGCAGCACGAAAAACACCGCCCAGATCAGGCTGAGCTTGCTCCAGATCGCGTGCGGCAGCGTGATCTGCTTGCCCATCATCGCTTCGATCAGGTTCTTGTTGAAGGCCAGTTGCGACACCATCAGCGCGACGGAAAACGCCCAGTACAGCACGGTCGGTTTCCACTTGATGAAGGTGTCGTTGTGCAGCACGAGCGTGGCGCCGCCGAACACGGTGACGACGCCGAGGCTCACCCACAGCATCGGGTCGACCTTGCGGTGGCGGAACGCCACCCACGCGATCTGCACCAGCGTGGCGACGATCGCCACTGCCGTCGCCGTGAAAATGCCCCAGATCTTGAAGGCGACGAAGAACAGGATGATCGGGAACAGATCGAACAGGAATTTCATTATCTGGTCGGGAAATCGGAGAGTGAGTCGGAGAATGAGGGCGCGGTGCGAAGCGCCCGGTAGTGTACGCCGCGCGGGCTCGCGGCGGCCGGCTGATGGCTGAACGGTGTCAGGTGGCGCTTGCCGCCGAACGTGCCGATGGCGCGGTTCACCGGCCGGTGTCAGCGCGCGTGAGCCGTTCCGCCACAAACCGTGCAAGCCGCCTGTTATGCAGACCTGCACGCAAGCCGTAAATCGAAGCCGCGCAGCCGCGCCAGCCGCAGCAAGCCGCATCAAGCCGGATGACGGGTCCATGGCCAGCGGCCCCTCATAGGACGCCGGCCAGCTACGCGCCGCGTTACTTGGGCTCGAATTGTAACGCAGCCGAATTGATGCAGTAACGCAGACCGGTCGGCGCGGGGCCGTCTTCGAACACATGGCCCAGATGCGCGCCGCAGTTCTTGCATTGCACCTCGATGCGCAGCATGCCGTGCGAGCGGTCGGTTTTTTCGGCGATCACTTCGCCGTCGATCGGCTTGAAGTAGCTCGGCCAGCCGCAGCCGGCGTCGAACTTGGTGTCCGATTCGAACAGCGGCGTGCCGCAGCACACGCAGTCATAAATGCCGCGGTCCCAGTGATCGTGATAGCGGCCGGTGAACGGGCGCTCGGTGGCGGCGTGGCGCGTCACCTGATACTCGATGTCGGAAAGCTGCTTGCGCCACTCGGCGTCGTCTTTCTGCACGGCGGGTGCGTCGGTGTTGAGGTCGTCGGGCTTGTTCATGGTCGGGTTCCTGTCTCGGGCTTGTTATGGGGACAGCTCAATGGTCAGGCTTCATATCGGGCGTGCATACGGTGCCGGCGTTCTGGCGTCGGGCGGATTGCGCGCATCACGACGAGCAACTGACTTCCAGCGAGCTCGCCCAGTCCGGCGGCAGCCCGGCATAGGCTTCGTGCTCGGGTTGCTCGTCGAACGGGCGGCGCAGCACGCGCGGCCAGCCGCTCCACTTCGGAAAAATCCTTCTCTTTCGCGCGGCGGATCGCCGTTTCCGCCAGATGATTGCGAAGTACGAATTTGGGGTTCACAGCGGTTCATTGCAATGGCGCGCGCGGCGTCGTCGCGTGTTTCTTCGGACAGGCGCGCGCGATAGTCGTTCGCCCACGCATCGAACGCGGCGCGATCGAGGAACAGGTCGCGCACCGGCGCGTCGCCGCTCGCGTCGTGTTTCGACACGCGCGCCAGATTGCGGAAGGTCAGCGTGAAATCGGCGCGGTTCGCGTGCATCACTTCGAACAGGCGGTTGACGAGCGTGTCGTCGCCGTCGCGCTCGGTTTCAAGGCCGAGCTTCGCGCGCATGCGCCGTTCGAGCGCGGGCGCAAAGCGGTCCTTGAAGCCGCCGAGCACACGCTGCGCGTCTTCGATCGACTTGTCGCCGCGCACGCTTTCTTCGTGCTGCTCGCCGAGCAGCGGCAGCAAGCCCTGCGCGAGGCAGAACAGATTCCAGTACGCAATTTGCGGCTGCATCTTGTACGCATAGCGGCCTTGCGAATCGGAGTGATTGCAGATGTAGCCGGCGTCGAAGCCGTCCATGAAACCGAACGGACCGTAGTCGATCGTCAGGCCGAGGATCGACATGTTGTCGGTGTTCATCACGCCGTGGCAGAAGCCGACCGCCTGCCACTCGACCATCAGGTCGGCGGTGGACATGACTGCTTCGTCGAGCAGCGCGAGATACGGATCGTCGGCTTCGCGGCAATGCGGATAGAAACGCTCGATCACGTGATCGGCGAGCGCGCGCAGTGCGTCGATGCGATCGTTCGAATAGAAGTGCTCGAAGTGGCCGAAGCGCACGAAGCTCGGCGCCACGCGCGTGACGACCGCGGCCGTTTCGACGGTCTCGCGCCGCACCGGCTGATCGGAGCCGATCACGCACAGCGCGCGCGTGGTCGGAATGCCGAGGTGATGCATCGCTTCCGAACACAGATATTCGCGGATCGACGAGCGCAGCACCGCGCGGCCGTCGCCCATGCGCGAATAGGGCGTGCGGCCCGCGCCTTTGAGTTGCAGTTCGAAGCGCTGGCCGTCGTGTTCGATTTCGCCGAGACCGAGCGCGCGGCCGTCGCCGAGCTGGCCGGCCCACACGCCGAACTGATGGCCGGAATACACCGACGCATAAGGCAGCGCGTCGGCCGGCCAATCGCGCGTGGCGTTGCCGGAGAACAGCTCGGCAAAGCCGGGATCGTTCTGAACGCTCGGGCTCGAGACCGAGCAGCGCGGCGGTCTCCGCGGAGAATCCGACCATGTAAGGCGCGCTGCAGCGGCGCCGCCGGCAGGCGCGTCAGAAACGCGCTGCCGAGCCGCGCGAACGCGCTCGTCGGGCGGTGTGCGTCGAGCGCGTCGGAAAGAGTCCGACAACGCTTCGGATAACCCTGCAATGCTTGGGGAAAACGACATATTGAGCGCCTCTGGATTAACCGATATTGTAAGTCCGCGCCCGCGGAGCTGCTGGCCGGCCTGTCGACGCTGTGCCGGCACCGATCCTGTGCGCCGGGCGTCACGCGCTGCATGCTCTGCGCCGGCGCATCGCACCAGCACGTACCGCATGAGCCTCACGTGAACTGACGCCGGCTGCGAAAGCATCACACGACATCCGATCGAACAACCAGAACAAGGCGAGGAGACCCTGCTTTATGACGACGCCGCTGCTGGGCCAGATGATGGACGTGCCGCTCACCGTGTCCTCGTTGCTCGCGCATGCCGCGCGGCATTTCGGCAATACCGAGATCGTGTCGCGGCGCATCGAAGGCGACGTGCATCGCTACACCTATCGCGACTGCGAAAAGCGCGCGAAGCAACTGGCGCAGGCGCTGATCGCGCTGGGCGTCGAACCCGGCGAGCGGGTCGCGACGCTCGCATGGAACGGCTACCGGCATCTGGAAGCGTATTACGGCACGACCGGCTTCGGCGCCGTCTGCCATACGATCAATCCGCGGCTTTTTCCCGATCAGATCGCCTACATCATCAATCACGCCGACGACGGCTACGTGCTGTTCGACACCACGTTCGCGCCGCTCGTCGACTGCATCGCGCCGCAGTGCCCGAAAGTGCGCGGCTGGATCGCGCTGGCCGACGAAGCGCATCTGCCGTCGATGCAAACGCCGGTGCTCAGCTACGAAACGCTGCTCGACGCGCAGGACGGCCACTTCGAATGGCCGGCCATCGACGAGCGTCAGGCGTCGTACCTCTGCTACACGTCGGGCACCACCGGCAATCCGAAGGGCGCGCTGTATTCGCATCGCTCGACGGTGCTGCATGCGTTCGGCGCGTCGCTGCCCGATGCGATGAGCCTGTCCGCGCGCGACTCCGTGCTGCCCGTCGTGCCGATGTTCCATGTGAACGCATGGGGCATTCCGCACGCCGCGCCGCTGACCGGCGCGAAGCTGGTGTTTCCCGGCAAGGACCTCGACGGCAAATCGCTCTATGAATTGATGGAAAGCGAACGCGTCACGTATTCGGCGGGCGTGCCGACCGTCTGGCTCGGCCTGCTCAACTACATGCGCGAGGCGGGCGTGCGGTTTTCGTCGCTCAATCGCACGGTGATCGGCGGCTCGGCGTGTCCGCCCGCGATGCTGCGCACCTTCGAGGACGACTACGGCGTGGAGGTGATCCACGCATGGGGCATGACCGAAATGTCGCCGCTCGGCACGCTGTCGAAGCTCACGTGGGAGCAGACCCAGCGCCCGCTCGACGAGCAGCGCAAGTTGCTCGAAAAGCAGGGCCATGCGATCTACGGCGTCGACATGAAGATCGTCGGCGAAGACGGCCACGAACTGCCGTGGGACGGCGTCGCGTTCGGCGATCTGCACGTGCGCGGGCCGTGGGTGATCGACCGGTATTTCCGCAAGGACGACTCGCCGCTCGTGGACGGCTGGTTTCCGACCGGCGACGTCGCCACCATCGACCGCGACAGCTTCCTGCACATCACCGACCGCACCAAGGACGTGATCAAGTCGGGCGGCGAATGGATCAGTTCGATCGACATCGAGAACGTCGCGATCGCGCATCCGGCGGTGGCGGAGGCGGCGTGCATCGCCTGCGCGCATCCGAAGTGGACCGAGCGGCCGCTGCTGGTGGTCGTCAAGCGCGCGGGCTTCGACGTGACGCGCGACGAACTGCTCGCGTTCTACGACGGCAAGGTCGCCAAATGGTGGATTCCCGACGACGTCGCCTTCGTCGACGAACTGCCGCACACGGCCACCGGCAAGCTGCAAAAACTCAAGCTGCGCGAGATGTTCCGCGATCACGTGCTGCCGTCCGCGCTCGAAGACGAAAAAGACTGTCCGCTGGCCGCTTGCCAGGGGAAACCCCGCCTAACGATAAATTGAACGAGCGTGCTTTTTTGTGTATTCTGCCTGCTGACCCCGGGAAAATCGAAAAAGTCGGACAATGAGTCGACTCGATGAACCGGACGGGCGGCGCGTCATGCGCCGCCTGATCGCATGGATCGCATGGAGGCAGGCAGATGGCAGTGGACTACACAACTCATGACGGCGTGGCCGTCATCACGCTGAACAATCCCCCCGTGAACGGCCTCGGCCTGTCGACGCGAGCCGGCATCGTCGAAGGCATCGAGCGCGCGCAGAACGATCCGGCCATCAAGGCCATCGTGCTGACGGGCGCCGGCAAAGCCTTCTCGGGCGGCGCCGACATCACCGAATTCAACACGCCGAAAGCGACTCAGGAGCCGACGCTCGCATACGGTCATCAAGGCCGTCGAAGGCAGCGCGAAGCCGGTGGTCGCGGCGATTCACAGCGTCGCGATGGGCGGCGGCCTGGAACTCGCGCTCGGCGCGCATTACCGCATCGCCGCGCCCGGCGCGCAGATCGCGCTGCCGGAAGTGAAGCTCGGCATCCTGCCGGGCGCGGGCGGCACGCAGCGTCTGCCGCGCGCAATCGGCCTCGAAGCCGCGCTCAACATGATCGTCTCCGGTGCGCCGGTGATGTCGGAGAAGCTGGCCGACTCGGGCCTGTTCGACGAAGTCGTGGAAGGCGATCTGGCCGAAGCCGCGCTCGCGTTCGCCCGCAAGGTCGGCGCGAAGACGGGCCCGCATCCGAAGGTGCGCGACCGCAAGATCGAGCATCCGAACGCCGCCGGTTTCATCCAGTTCGCGCGCAACACCGTCGCGGCGATGGCGAAGAATTTCCCGGCGCCGCTAAAGTGTATCGACGCGGTGGAAGCCGGCGTGCAGAACGGTTTCGACAAGGGCCTCGCGTTCGAACGCGAATGCTTCATCGCGCTCGTGCAGACGCCGGAAAGCCACGCGCTGCGTCATGCGTTCTTCGGCGAACGCGCGGCGAGCAAGATTCCCGACGTGCCGTGCCGACACGCCGGTGCGCGACATCAAGCAAGGTGGCCGTGATCGGCGCCGGCACGATGGGCGGCGGCATCGCGATGAACTTCATCAACGCGGGCATTCCGGTCACGCTGCTGGAAACGAAGCAGGAAGCGCTCGACCGCGGCATCGCCACGATCCGCAAGAACTACGAAGCCACCGTCAAGAAGGGCAAGCTCAAGCCCGAAGCGCTCGAACAGCGCATGGCGCTGATCACGCCCACGCTCTCCTACGACGACCTGAAGCAGCGCCGACCTGATCGTCGAAGCCGTGTTCGAAGAACTCGGCGTGAAGGAGCAGGTGTTCAAGCGTCTGGACGAAGTGGCGAAGCCCGGCGCGATCCTCGCATCGAACACCTCGACGCTCGACGTCGACAAGATCGCCGCGTTCACGAAGCGTCCGCAGGACGTGGTCGGCATGCACTTCTTCAGCCCGGCCAACGTGATGAAGCTGCTCGAAGTCGTGCGCGGCAAGGAGACGGCGAAAGACGTGCTCGCCACCGTCATGAAGCTCGCGAAGAAGATCAAGAAGACCGCGGTGGTCTCCGGCGTGTGCGACGGCTTCATCGGCAACCGCATGATCGAGCAGTACATCCGTCAGGCGCTCTTCATGCTCGAAGAAGGCGCGCTGCCCGCGCAGGTGGACACGCGCGATCGAGAAGTTCGGCTTCGCGATGGGCCCGTTCCGCATGAGCGACCTGGCCGGCAACGACATCGGCTGGGCGATCCGCAAGCGCCGCTATCAGGAGCATCCGGACATGCACTACTCGAAGATCGCCGACCGTCTGTGCGAGACTGGGCCGCTTCGGCCAGAAGACCGGCGGCGGCTGGTACGACTACAAGGCGGGCGACCGCACGGCGTATCCGTCGAAAGTGGTCGACGAGATGATCGGCGAGTACTCGAAAGAAGCCAACGCCGAGCGCCGCAAGATCAGCGACGAGGAAATCGTCGAGCGCCTCGTGTTCGCGCTGGTCAACGAAGGCGCGAAGATTCTCGAAGAAGGCATCGCGTCGAAGGCGTCGGACATCGACATGGTCTATCTGACCGGCTACGGCTTCCCGCTCTATCGCGGCGGCCCGATGCTGTACGCGGACACGGTCGGCCTCTACAACGTCGAGCGCGCGATTCGCCGCTATGCGGCGCGACCGAACGGCGACGCATGGCAACTCGCGCCGAGCATTGCGGAGCTGGCGGCCAAGGGCCGCGGGTTCAACGGCTGAGCGGCGCTGAGGTCGCTTGAGTTGAGATGACTGAGGTGGCGCGCGCCGGCGCATAAGGCGTTGCGCGAGTGGCAGCGCAATGTGCCCGCATGCCACCATCAATATCTGGATGTACCAATCAACTTGTATGGGACGCGAGCAAGCGCTCAAGCGCCAACTCTGTCGACATACCAATGTATGGGACCCGAGTAAGCGCTAAAGCGCAACTCGGTCGACCACTTGTATGGGACCAGAGTAAGCGCTAAAGCGCTAACTCTGGTCGACACAGGAGACATGCATGACTGATGCCGTAATCGTATCGACCGCCCGCACGGGTCTCGCCAAATCATGGCGCGGCGGTTTCAACATGACGCACGGCGCGACGCTCGGCGGCCACGTGACGCAGGCCGCCGTCGAACGCGCGAAGATCGACCCGGCGCGCGTCGAAGACGTGATCATGGGCTGCGCGAATCCGGAAGGCGCGACAGGCGGCAACATCGCCCGGCAGATCGCCTTGCGCGCGCGGCTTGCCGGTCAGCGTGCCGGGCATGACGGTGAACCGCTTCTGCTCGTCGGGCTTGCAGACCATTGCGCTCGCCGCGCAACGCGTGATCGCCGGTGAAGGCGACGTGTTCGTCGCGGGCGGCGTGGAATCGATCTCGTGCGTGCAGAACGAGATGAACCGCCACATGATGGCCGAAGGCTGGCTCAGCAAGAACAAGCCGGAAATCTACTGGTCGATGCTGCAGACCGCGGAGAACGTCGCGAAGCGCTATTCGATTTCGAAGGAGCGGCAGGACGAATACGGCGTGCGCTCGCAGCAGCGCGCGGCGGCCGCGCTCGAAGCCGGCAAGTTCAAGGACGAGATCGTGCCGATGACGGTGCTGGCCGGCGTCGCGGACAAGGCGAGCGGCCGTCTCTTCACGAAAGAAGTGACGGTCAGCGCCGACGAAGGCATTCGCGCCGACACGACGCTCGAAGGCGTATCGAAGATTCGCACGGCGATGCCGGGCGGCGTGGTCACGGCAGGCAATGCGAGCCAGTTTTCCGATGGCGCGTCGGCGTGCGTCGTGATGAACGCGAAGGTCGCGGAGCGCGAAGGTCTGCAACCGCTGGGCATTTTCCGCGGCTTCGCGGTGGCCGGTTGCGAGCCGGACGAGATGGGCATCGGCCCGGTGTTCGCGGTGCCGAAGCTGCTCAAGCAGGCGGGCCTGAAGGTCGAGGATATCGACCTGTGGGAACTGAACGAAGCGTTCGCGGTGCAGGTGCTGTATTGCGCCGACAAGCTCGGCATTCCGCACGACCGTCTGAACGTGAACGGCGGCGCGATCGCGGTGGGGCATCCGTACGGCGTGTCGGGCGCGCGGCTGACCGGGCATGCGCTGATCGAAGGCAAGCGGCGCGGCGCGAAATTGGTCGTCGTGACGATGTGTATCGGCGGCGGGCAGGGCGCGGCGGGTTTGTTCGAGGTGGTTTGATCCGGTGCAGTGAGCCTGGGTGAAGGGCGTGAAGCTGGGCGCGGGTGGTCATGAGCCATCCGCGTGCAGCACGATTCACGGACGGCGCTATTCGAGACGATCAGTGCCCTGAGCCCTCGCCCCCATCACTGCAAAGGAAGCCCCAGCGCCCCCAGGCTCAACGTCCCCTGATCGACGAAGCGTGTCGTACCCGTAAGGCCACCCGCAAACTTGCCGCGCAGCGTATAGGGAATCTGTCCCGACTGCGCGGCCCGGCGAACGCGATAGCCTGGCGAACCGCAGTGAAAGCGGGCACGGTCAACGGCACGGTGACGATGGTTTCGCCGAAACGCGGAACCGTGCCTCGCTGGTCGCTGACACCGCTTGCGAACGGCTTTCCATTCAGTTCGAGATCGAGCGATACACCGTCGAAGTTGATGGTGGAGTCGTTGGGATTCTGCACGCGCAATTTGACGTTAAAGCGCATTTCGAGACCCTGCCCCTGGAGCGGTCGAGGCCGGCCACATTGACGCGCAGCGGATCGGTGCCGAGGAAGCCCGCGCATCCATTAAGCGTCAAAGTGAAGACAAGGACGGACGAGGGCGGGAAACGCAGACGAACGGGCAGCACGATCACCCTGTAATGCGCGAAAGAAGAACATGACCGGCACCTCGAAGGAAGCGGGTTGGTCACGCATTGTACCGGGCAGCGTGGCGTGGGCCGATCGTTTCAGGTTGCGCGCCGCAAGCGTTTCTAACGAGTCCGGCCAGACGATGCGCCGCGCTGACGGACGAGACAGTAGCGCCTTGTCCGGCCCGCGAAGGCAGCACGATGAACACGGCGGCGTTCGCATGCATTGCGCTGATCGACACCACCCCGCGTTGCGGCGTCACGAAGCACTCGCCTTCGTGCAACGTGATCGACGTAAGCGGGGCGTCGTTGCCCAGCCAGGCCAACGCATGGTCGCGAAAGTCGAGGTGCAGAGCGCCTTGACGGCCACGATCGAACTGGCGGCGCGCAAGTCGTGCACGGCCACTTGGGCGGCGGCAAGACGTGCGGCGGTGGCAGGGCGCAGATCGGCAGGCAATTGACGCACAGGCATGACACGTTCCTTTAATCCGTTTGCATGCCACCTAGCTTATTGAGTTCATTCACGTGAAAACAGCAGCAACCGTCGATAATCTGAACCGGTACAGCGATGCGTTTTCCCATGCTGTATCGGTAGGAATCACGTCGATCTGTATCTGTTACGGCGTGCGAACTGTCTGCACCATCGGCGCATGATTGAATCTTTGCTCAACCTGCCCGAACCCCTAGCGGACTGCCCGTGGACCACACGCCCTCGCAGCCGCTTTACCGGCAACTCGCCGATCAATACCGTCGCGCGATCGGCAACGGCGCGTTGCGCCCCGGCGACCGCATGCCGTCGATGCGCGCTTTCATGCAGCGCCACGGCGTGAGCCTCGCGACGGCCACCGAGAGCTATCGTGTGCTCGAACGCGAGGCGCTGATCGACGCCCGGCCACGCGCTGGTTATTTCGTGCGCATGCCGTCCACGGCGGCGTTGCCCGCCGCCGCCGAACCCGATCTCGCCGTGCGCCGGGCGCGGCGCAATTCGTCGGCATTCATTCGGCGATTTCCCGATCGTCTCGACCTTCCAGCGTTATCCGGATGCGCTGAATCTCGGCGGCGCGACCGCGTCGCCCGATCTTTATCCCACCGATGCCTTGCAGAAAGCCGCCGTGCGCGCATTGCGCCAGCGGCCCACGCTGCTGACCGCCGCCGGCCCCGATCAGGGCGATCCGGCGTTGCGCGCGATCATCGCCCGGCGCGCGCTGGAGGCGGGCATCAATCGGCGCGGACGACATCATCATGACACACGGCGGTATCGAGGCCGTGAACCTGGCGTTGCGCGCGGTTACGCAGCCGGGCGACACCGTCGCGGTCGAGTCGCCGTGATTTTTCGGTTTGTTGCAGGCGCTCGAAAGCCTCGGCTTGCGCGCGCTCGAAATTCCTGTCAGTCCGACCACCGGCCCGCCGTTCGAAGCATTGGCCTTCGCGCTGCAAACGCATCCTGACATCCAGGCCGTCGTAGTCGTGCCGAACTGCAAAATCCGCTCGGCAGCGTGATGACCGTGCTAACAAGGCTACGTCTCGTCGAGTTGTGCGCGCATGCCGGTATCCCGCTGATCGAGGACGATCCCTATCGGGAGCTTGTCGATTCAGCGCAGCCGCCGAAATCGCTCGAGGCATGGGGCATGGACCGCACCGGATCCACTGCACGTCGTTCAACAAGATGCTCGCGCCGGGCATGCGGGTCGGCTGGATCAACGGCGGGCGCTGGCATCCGCGTATCGCCATGCTGAAGTTCGCGCAGTCGCGCCATAACGAAAATTGTC
The DNA here is from genome assembly GCA_963800185.1 of uncultured beta proteobacterium. Lineage (GTDB taxonomy): Bacteria > Pseudomonadota > Gammaproteobacteria > Burkholderiales > Burkholderiaceae > Paraburkholderia. Next base: position 76,223 of record CAWCZW010000004.1, read on the forward strand.
GCAAGTGGTGCTCGCCGGGTTTCTGGAAACGAACGCGTAGAGCGGCATGTGCGGCGCCTGCGCGAGCGGCTGCGCATTCAGCGCGAGCGGATGGCCGCGGCATCGCCGCTTCGTTTCCCGATGGCACGCGATTCACGCCGCCTTGCGGCGGCATGTTCTTTGGATCGAATTGCCGCGTGAAGTGCGTCGGCGGGTTCTTCGAGGCCGCGATCGAGCGAAGGATTCTGTATGCCGGGCACGGTCTTTTCGAATCCGGCGCGTCGAGCATTTCATTCGGTTCAGTTGCCCAAGTACGACCTCGATCTGCACCGACGAAGCGTCGCGCCGACTCGACCTCCGCGACGCGGATGGCGGCGATGCGAAGTGGACCATGCGGTTATCATTTCGTGCCGCGCGTGGGCGTCCGCGAGCCGGACGCATCCTCGCATGCCCTAGGTGCCGACGCCAATGACGCTGCTCTGCAGCGCGTGCCATCGACAACCGACGAATCTGATAAACGGCAATGACCGATTCATCCCCAGCCAACCCAAACCGGAGCAGCGCGTCGTTGCCGGAAAGCCCTTTTGTCGACCGGCTCGGCGCGCAGCTGTTGTCGGCGGCCGACGGCGCCAGCGAAGTCGCGCTGCCGCTGCACCACGACCACATGAACACGTGGGATGTCGCCCACGGCGGCGTCACCATGACGCTGGCGGACGTTGCGCTTGCAATGGCCGCGCGCAGCCTGGCGGGCGACGGCGTCGGCGTGGTTACCGTCGAAATGAAGGTCAACTTCATGCAGCCGGGCCGCGGCGAATTGCGCGCGACCGGCCGCGTGCTGCATCGCTCGACCACCATGGCCTACTGCGAAGGCGAGATCCGCGACAGCGAAGGCCACTTCGTCGCCAAGGCGCTCGGCACTTTCAAGTACATGCGCCGCCTCGCCGTGGGCCGCGACGTGACGCAGCAGCGTTTGCGCACGACCCGTCGGCGAAACCCGGCCCGAGCGACGGCTGATGCGCCATCGATCGGCATCAGGGCCGACGAACCGCGCGCGCGTTAGCGTTGCGAACGTGCGCTGCCAATTCGCCGCTCAACCAGTTCTTCGCACGCACCAGCAGGCACCAGCAGACGCGAGTAGAGCAGGCGCCGCGACCATCGCCGTTAAATCGGTAACCCATGGAGACGATCTTCATGCCCCAGATCAACCGTCAGATCGTGCTCGCTTCGCGCCCGCAAGGCGCTGCCACGCCCGATAACTTCAAGCTCGTCGAAACGCCGCTCGCGCCGCTCGCCGATGGCCAAGTGCGGGTGCGCAACCACTTCCTGTCCCTCGATCCGTACATGCGCGGCCGCATGAACGACAGCCAAGAGGTACGCCGCGCCGCAGCCGCTGAACGAAGTGATGATCGGCGGAACGGTCGGCGAGGTGGTCGAGTCGAAGAATCCGAAGTTCGCGGTCGGCGACAAGGTGGTCGGCATGTTCGGCTGGCAGGAATACGGCACCTCGAACGGCGGCGGCATGCAGAAGGTGGACGACACGCATGTGCCGCTGTCGGCGTATCTCGGCCCGGTCGGCATGCCCGGCGTCACCGGCTGGTACGGCCTGAACCGGATCATCGCGCCGAAAGCCGGCGAGACGGTCGTGGTCAGCGCGGCGAGCGGCGCGGTGGGCAGCGTGGTCGGCCAACTGGCGAAGCTGGCCGGCGCGCGCGCGGTCGGCATTGCGGGCGGCGCGGACAAATGCCGCTACGTGGTCGAGACGCTCGGCTTCGATGCCTGCGTCGACTACAAGGCCGGCAATCTGTACAAGGACCTGAAGGCGGCGACGCCGGACGGCGTGGACGGCTACTTCGAGAACGTCGGCGGCGAAGTGCTCGACGTGACGCTCGCGCGCATGAACGCGTTCGGCCGTATCGCGCTGTGCGGCATGATCGCGGGCTATGACGGCGAGCCGATGCCGCTCAGGCATCCTTCGCTGATGCTCACGCAACGGCTGCTGGTGCAAGGGTTTATCGTCAGCGAGCATATGGACGTGTGGCCGGAAGCGCTCAAGCAACTCGGCACGCTGGTCGCGCAGAAAAAGCTGCAATATCGCGAGACCATCGCGCAAGGGCTCGAGGCCGCGCCCGAGGCGTTCATCGGTCTGCTGAAGGGCAAGAATTTCGGCAAGCAGCTCGTCAAGCTGATCTGAATGTTGTGAAGCCGCGGCGCATCGACCATGCGCCGCTAAATCCGGGAGTCAGACGATGTTCGAATTCGCAGGCAAGGTGGCGGTGATCACCGGCGCGGCAAGCGGCTTCGGCCGCGCGTTCGCGCAGAAGGGGGCGTCGCTCGGCATGAAGCTCGTGCTGGCCGATGTCGAATCCCGGCGCGCTGGCGCAAACCGTCGATGCGCTGCGCGTCGACGGCGCCGAAGTGATCGGCGTGCCGACCGACGTGTCGGATGCGGCGCAGGTCGAAGCGCTGGCGCAAGCGGCGCTCGATGCGTACGGTAAGGTGCATCTGCTGTTCAACAACGCGGGCGTGGGCTCGGGCGGCTTTCTGTGGGAAAGCTCGGCGAACGACTGGGCGTGGGTGTTCAACGTCAACGTGATGGGCGTCGCGCACGGCGTGCGCGTATTCACGCCGATCATGCTCGCGCAGAACGAGCCGGCGCACATCGTCAATACGGCGTCGGTGGCTGGCCTGCTGTCGCCGCCCGCGATGGGCATTTACAACGCGTCGAAGCATGCGGTGGTGTCGCTGACGGAGACGCTGTATCACGATTTGCAACTGGCGCAGGCGGGGCAGGTGGCTCAGGCAGCTCAAGCGACCCAGGCGGCGCAGGAAACGCCCGGCGCGCTGGTCGGCTGTTCGCTGTTGTGCCCGGCGTTCGTGCCGACCGGTATCGCCGATGCGGAACGCGCGCGCCCGGCGCAATTGCGCAACGACAGTGGACCGACCCGCTCGCAGATCGCCGCCGACAAACAATTGCAGCGCGCAGTGCGCTCGGGCAAGCTGACCGCCGACGACGTCGCGGACATCACCTTCGAGGCCATCGCGGCGCGGCGTTTTTACATCGTCACGCATCCGGGCATCATGGCAACGGTGGAGCTGCGTCACGAGGACATCGAGCATTTGCGCAATCCCACCGATCCGATGTCGCTCAAACCTGAAGTGAAGAACGCCAACTGAGCGCGGTGCGCTAGCACGCTACGGTTTAGCGTTCATCGCACAGCCGGCGTGCGGTTCGTCACGCCGGCTTTTTCAATTTTCGGCGCGTTGTTTGCGCCATCGAAAGCACAGGCGCACATGCCGCTGAATCCGAAGATCGAGCAGGTGCTCGATATGATCGCGCGGGCGAGACGTCCGCAATATCACGAAATGTCCGCGCAACAGGCGCGCGCGTCGTACGAAAAAAGCGCGCCGATTCTGGAGATTGCGAGCGCGCCGATGTTCACGCTCGACGATCTGCAGATTCCGACTCGCGACGGCGCGACGATTCGCGCGCGTTTGTATCAGGCCGTCGAGCCGAGCTGGGCCGAGCCGGCGCCCGCGCTGGTGTATTTCCACGGCGGCGGCTTCACGGTGGGCAGCGTCGACACACACGACGCGCTATGCCGGATGTTCGCGCGCGACGCTCAGTGCACGGTGTTGTCGGTGGATTACCGGCTCGCGCCGGAGCACAAATTCCCCACCGCGGTCGACGATGCTTTCGACGCGCTGAGCTGGCTGCACGCGCACGCCGCGGAGTATGGGGTCGATGCGGAGCGCCTCGCGGTTGGCGGCGACAGCGCGGGTGGGACGCTGGCCACGGTCTGCGCGGTGCTGGCCCGCGACGCCGGCATCCGGCTCGCGTTGCAATTGCTGATTTATCCGGGTACGACGGGTTATCAGAACACGGCTTCGCACTCGAGACTTGCCGATGGTTTTCTGCTGAGCGCCGGCACGATTCAATGGTTCTTCGAGCAATACGTGCGGGATAAAACCGATCGTGACGACTGGCGTTTCGCGCCGCTCGACGGCCAGCGCGGCGCGCCCGATTTCAGTGGCGTCGCGCCCGCGTGGATCGCGACCGCCGAATACGATCCGTTGAGCGATGAAGGACAGGCGTATGCGGAAAAGCTGAGCGCGTCGGGTAATCGTGTGACGCTGACGTGCTACCCGGGCATGATCCACGAGTTCTTCAAGATGGGCGGGTATGTGCCCGAGGTGGCCACGCACATGCGGACGCGGCCGCTGCGTTGCGCGCGGCGTTCGGTTCGAGTAGGGATCAACGCCGGGGCGTGTTGTTCAGCGTTCAGTTTGCGTATCGTCGATGCTCTGCGTTGCAGAGCGGACTGTGTGCGGCGAGGTTGCGCGTGAGCCCCTGGCAAGAATGGACTGCTCAAAAGCCCCAGCTTGCCCCTCACACCATCTCCCGCTCGATATTAAACGCAAAGCTGCGCTCGAAATCGCCAGGCCGCGCGATCCGGTGCGAGCCGTTGTCGTCGCTGCGCTCGGCGACGGCCACGCTGACCACTTCGCCATGCGCGCTCACGCGCAACGCGGTCGTGCCGCGCGTGCCGTATTCCGGCGTTTCGATAAACGCCGCCGACAACGCCCGTTCGCGTTCGAGCGGAATGCCAGTGGACGGTAATTCGTCATCGCGGGCAAGACGCGGATCGCGCATCAGGTCGATCAGACGTTCGAGCGGCGGCATCGCGTCGCGTGAGAGCAGCGTGCCGAGTTCGGTGCGTTTTTTGACGAGCTTCGGCCACGCGGTATCGAGCACCGCGTTCGAAATGCCATGCGTGCCGGGCGCCAGCAGCGCGGGCGCCGCGTCGGAGCGGTTGCAGTACCACGCGAGTTCGCGGCGCGTCCAGTCGCCCACCAGCAGATTGAAGCCGTTATAGATGTCGCCGGTTTGCGCGACGTGTTGCAGATAGGCGAGCGGGGTGTCGTGCGGGAGGCCGCTCGAATCGCGCGCCGAGCCGCTCAGCCAGTCGCTGACCAGCGTGCCGCGCGTCGGCGCATCGGCGCGCATTTCATGCGGCGCGCGGTAGTTGGTCAGCGCGGCAAAGCGGCCGTCGCGCGACACGCCGAGCCACGTGCCGCCGCCCACCAGATCGCGGCCGGCCAGCACGCCCGGCGCGTCATGCCACCAGCTGATCGGCTCGGCCGTGCGGCGAAAGAATTCGTCGCGATTCGCCGCGAGCGTGAAAAGCGGGCCGTCGACCGCGTCGGGTCGCCAGTCGAAAACGATCAGGCACATCGGGGACGATCTCCCGCTGAAGTGAGGGGCCGTGTGAGGGGCGTCGATATCGGCGCTTGGCAGGGGCCAGCAACAAGCGGCGCCCGATTGCGCCGCTGGTTGCCCTGCAGGAGCGTTAAACCTCGGTGGGCAAGCCATACGGCAGCGCGAGGAAGCCGAGCGCCGGGCCGTCTGCCGCGCCCAGATGCACCGAGCCGCTTTCCAGCGCCGCGAGCTTGATCTCGACCAGCAGATCGACCCCGCCGCCCTGCGCGGACGCCGCATTGACGACCATCCCGCACGGCTGGCCGGGATCGTCCGAGTGGAACAGTTCCGCGCCGGGCCGTGACCGTTTCCAGTTCTCCGGCCACATTCGCGAGCGACGTGCGCCGCTTGATCGTGCCGCGATACTGGCTGCGCGCGACCACTTCCTGACCCGGATAGCAGCCTTTGCGGAAATTCACCGCGCCGAGCACGTCGAAATTGACCATTTGCGGCACGAACTGCTCGACCACCGGCTGCGTGATGCGCGGCTCGCCGGCGCGAATGTCGAGCCAGTCCCACACGGCCGGCGACACGCGTTTGAGCTTTTCATCGAGCGAGGCCAGATGCGCTTCGACCTGCGCCTTCGGGTCCGACCCACAGATAACGCAGGCGCTCCGAACGCGTCGGGCACGCGAATCAGCGAGCCCGCCGTGCCGTCCACCTGCACGTGCACGCCGTCGGGCAGCGCGTCGAACACGCCGGACAACGCCTTGCGCACGTCGCCCGCCAAGACCCACCACCGCGAGTTCGCCGCTCGCGTCGACGAGCTTCGCCTTGGCTCGCAGCACGAACATGGAGAGGCGCTTTTGCACCGCGGCCTGCACGTCTTTCGACACCAGCAGGCGGATCGTGTCGCCGCTGCGCCATGTCAGGAACGACGCCAGCAGACGCCCCTTGGCCGAGCAGTAGCCGGCCAGACGCGCGTTGGCGGCGTCGAGATGCTGGGTGTCGTTGGTCAACTGGCCGTGCAGGAAGCTCGCCGCGTCGTCGCCGGTGGCGTCGATCACGCCGAATTGCGTGAGCGGCATGTAGGCGCCGTGCTGGGGCACGGCCTCGAATTCATCAGCCGACGGCCGCGGCAGCACGGGCAAGCCAGCGGCTGCGGGCGTTGAAGGGGTACCTGATGGAGTGCCTGAAGCGGTAGCGAGCGGTGTGTTCATGGATTCCGGGAACAGTCAATTCTGACTTTGGCTAAGGCAAACAAGCTATTATATGCAGTCAACCCACGTCCCGTTCCGCATGTCCCTGTTCAAGAAATGTTTCGTCGCCGGCTCAATTGTCGTTGTGCTGGCCGCAGCCGCAATTGCAGGCGGATATCACTGGGCCACCAGCCCGCTCGAGCTGACCCCCGCGCAACTCGACGTCACCGTCAAACCGCACAGCAGCCTGCGCAGCGTCGCGCTGCAGCTCAATCGCGGCGGCGTGCCCGTCGAGCCCGAGTTGTTCGTCGTCATGACGCGGCTGCTCGGCCTGCAGACGCGATCTGAAATCGGGCAACTACGAGTTCAAGACCGGCGTCACGCCGTACGAAGTGCTGCAGAAAATCGCGCGCGGCGACGTCAACGAATACGTCGCGACGATCATCGAAGGCTGGACCTTCAAGCACATGCGCGCCGAGCTGGACGCCAATCCGGCGCTCAAGCACGACACGGCCGGCATGAGCGACGCCGATCTGATGACCGCGATCGGCGCGCCGGAAGCGTCGATCGGCAACGGCGAAGGGCTGTTTTTCCCCGACACGTATCTGTTCGACAAGAACACCAGCGACCTCGACGTCTACCGTCGCGCGTACCGGCTGATGCGCCTGCGTCTGGACGAAGCGTGGATCGCGCGCGCGCCGAATCTGCCGTACAAGACGCCGTACGACGCGCTGACCATGGCGTCGATCATCGAAAAGGAAACCGGCAAGAAATCCGACCGGCCGATGGTGGCGGCGGTGTTCGCGAACCGTCTGCGCATCGGGCATGCCGCTGCAGACCGACCCGACCGTGATCTACGGCATGGGCGAGAGCTACGCCGGCCACATCCGGAAGAAAGACCTGCAGACCGACACTCCCTACAATACCTACACCCGCATGGGCCTGCCGCCCACGCCCATCTCGCTGCCCGGCGTCGCCTCGCTGCAGGCGGCGATGAACCCGGCGCAGAGCACCGCGCTGTACTTCGTGTCGCGCGGCGACGGCAGCAGCATCTTTTCTGACACCCTCGGCGATCACAACAAGGCCGTGGACAAATACATTCGAGGGCAATGATGGCGCGCGGCAAATTCATAACGTTTGAGGGCATCGACGGGGCCGGCAAAACCACCCATCTCGGCTGGTTTCGCGAGCGGCTCGAAGAGAAGGTCGCGAGCACCGGCCGCTCGGTCGTGATGACGCGCGAGCCGGGCGGCACGCCGCTCGGCGAACAGATCCGCGAGATCGTGCTGCATCAGAAGATGGACCTCGAAACCGAGGCGCTGCTGATGTTCGCGCTGCGCCGCCAGCATCTGGCCGAGGTGATCGAGCCGGCGCTCGCGCGCGGCGACTGGGTGCTGTCGGACCGTTTTACCGACGCGACTTTCGCCTATCAGGGCGGCGGCCGCGGCCTGCCGCGCGACAAGCTGGAAACGCTGGAGCGCTGGGTGCAGGGCGGTTTTCAGCCGGATCTGACGGTGCTGTTCGACTTGCCGCCGGAAATCGCCAACGAGCGGCGCAGCGCGGCGCGCGATCCGGACCGTTTCGAGAGCGAATCGGACGGCATTTTTCGACCGCACTCGCGCCGAATATCTGCGCCGCGCGGAAGAGGCGCCGTACCGGTTCGCTATCATCGACTCTTCGCAGAGCATTGCGCGAATTCAGAAGCAACTTGAAGAGTTGATTGCAACACTTTGATTTTAAAAGCATATAACGTGATTTATAACGAATCGTCAAAGTTCGCATCGACTTTCAGATAACGGCTGTCAACTGATTGATTTCAAAGAGAAAAGATGATTTATCCGTGGCAAGCCGATGACTGGAACCGCCTGCAGCAGCTGCGCGGCCACTGGCCGCACGCGTTGCTGCTGCATGGACAGGCGGGCATCGGCAAGCTGCGCTTTGCGCAGCATCTCGCGCAAGGGCTGCTGTGCGAGGCGCAGCAGGCCAACGGCGAGCCGTGCGGCACATGCGTGGCGTGCAACTGGTTCACGCAGGGCAATCATCCGGACTACCGGATCGTCGTGCCCGAGGCGCTGGCCGCTGAAGCCGGCCTGAGCGCCGCTGCCGCCGACGAAAAAGCCGACAAGGCCGACGCCGACGAGGGCAAGAAAACCCGCACGCCCAGCAAGGAAATCAAGATCGAGCAGATTCGCGGTTTGCTCGATTTCGTCGGCGTGGGTTCGCATCGCGGCGGCGCGCGCGTCGTCGTGCTGTATCCGGCCGAGGGGCTGAACATCGCCGCGGCCAACGCGCTGCTCAAGACGCTCGAAGAACCGCCTGCGGGCGTCGTGTTCCTGATGGTGTCGGCGCGTATCGACCGGTTGCTGCCGACCATCATCAGCCGTTGCCGCCAGTGGCCGATGACGATGCCCGCGCCTGAGGTGGCAACGAAGTGGCTGGCCGCGCAAGGCGTCGCCGACGCGCCCGCGCTGCTCGCCGAAGCCGGCGGCGCGCCGCTCACGGCGCTCGCGCTCGCCAGCGACGAAAACCGCACGCTGCGCGACTGGACGCTGAAGCAACTGGCCGCCGGTCCCGACTGCGACGCGTTCGCGTGCGGCGAGGCGCTGCAAAAGCTGCCCGTGCCGCTGGTGCTGGGCTGGCTGCAACGCTGGATGTACGATTTGCTGGCGCAGCGCACGGCCGGCGCGCCGCGCTATTTTCCGCAGGCTGTCGGCGGCGCTTGACGCGCTGCGCGTCGCAGGCCGACGCCAGCGCGTTTGCGCGCTTCATGCGCACCGTGACGCGCCAGCGCGCGGTCGAGAATCATCCGCTGAATGCGCGGCTGGTGTTCGAGGAACTGTTTATCGGCTACCGCGACTTGTTCGCGTAATGCCTGTTGCGCGGAACCGCCGGCCGCTGGCGCGACGGCTGGCCGGTTCCGCGTCCCGTTAATCTGTCATTCGCCTTCCATCTCAAGTTCAAACAGCACCATGAGCCTTTCCTACCGCGATGCCACGCTCGACGATCTGCCCGCCATCGTCGCCATCTACAACTCGACCGTGCCGTCGCGGCAAGTCACCGCCGACCTCGAACCGGTCAGCGTCGAAAGCCGGCTGGCGTGGTTTCACGCGCACGGCCCGCAGAAGCGGCCGTTGTGGGTGGTGGAAGATCCGCAGCAGCCGGGCCGCGTGATCGCGTGGCTGAGCTTTTCGGATTTCTACGGCCGTCCGGCCTATTTGCGCACGGCCGAAGTCAGCATTTATCTCGACGAAAGCGCGCGCGGCAAGGGGCTCGGCAAGCAACTGCTGGCGGCGTCGCTCGCGGCGGCGCCGGCGCTTGGCATCGACACCGTGCTGGGCTTCATCTTCGGCCACAACGACGCGAGCCTGCGGCCTGTTCCGCGGCTTCGGTTTCGACACGTGGGGCTCGCTGCCGCGCGTGGCGGTGCTGGACGGCGTGGAGCGCGATCTGGTGATTCTCGGCAAGCGCCTCGACGCGACCACGCCGACCTGCGAGCAGGCCACCGCCTGATCCGCCTCCAGCCATTTATTCGCAGGACATCATCATGTTTGTCGATTCGCACTGCCACATCAACTTCGAAGGACTCGCCGACCGTCTGCCGCAGGTGCTGGAGAACATGCGCAGCCATTCGGTCACGCATGCGCTGTGCGTGTCGGTCGATCTGGAGACGCTGCCGTCCGTGCTGGAGATCGCCAGCCGGCACGAGAACGTGTACGCGTCGGTCGGCGTGCATCCGGATCACGAGGACATGCGCGAGCCGAGTCTCGCCGAGCTGATCGAGCTGGCCGCGCATCCGAAGGTGGTCGCGATCGGCGAGACCGGGCTCGACTACTACCGTCTGGAAGGCCGCACGATCGCCGACATGGAGTGGCAGCGCGAGCGCTTTCGCACCCATATCCGCGCCGCGCACGCGACGGGCAAGCCGCTGATCATCCACACGCGTTCGTCGTCGGAAGACACGTTGCGGATCATGGCCGAGGAGCGCGCGAGCGAGCCGGGCGGCGTGATGCATTGCTTCACCGAGCCGTGGGCCGTCGCCGAGCAGGCGCTGGCGCAGAATTTTTACATTTCGCTGTCGGGCATCGTCACGTTCAAGAGCGCGACCGAGGTGCAGGACGTCGCGCGCCGCGTGCCGCTCGATCGTCTGCTGATCGAAACCGACTCGCCGTACCTCGCGCCGGTGCCGTATCGCGGCAAGCCTAATGAACCTGCGTACGTAAGTTATGTCGGACGCTTCATCGCGCAACAACGCGAGATGCCGGACGACGGCGCTGGCCGCCGCGACCACGCAGAATTTCTTCCGGCTTTTCAAGATCCCCGCGCCGAGCGTTGCGCTGATATCGGTCGACGCAAAATTGAACAATATCAAAAGGATAGGGAAGTTTCCTAAAGCAAAACATGACAAATTAATCCGATGTCGACTGCCAGCATTCATCAGACCTTTGCGTACGCAATCTGGCCAGTGCAACGCTGGGTTCGGTCAGCGCCGCTTGTCGCGAGCGCGTCGCGCGCTCGCGTTTGCCGCCACGTTCGCCTGCGCTGCGTTGAGCTTCGCTGGTCGCCTCGCCGGCGCAGGCCGCGCCGATCGACTCGCTGATCAAGTCGGTCAAGTTCGACGACGTCGACGGCGTCAACAAGCTGCTCGCCAAGGGCATGGACCCGAATAGCGTCGACAACCAGGGCATTCCGCTGCTGGTCATCGCCGCACGCGAAAAATCGGACAAGGTCGGCGCCGCGCTGGTCGCCAATCCGAAGACCAACATCGAGATCCAGGACAAGGCGGGCGAGAACGCGATGATGATGGCCGCGCTGAACGGCGATCTCGACTTCGTCAACCTGCTGATCGCGAAGGACGCCGAAGTGAACAAGAAGGGCTGGGCGCCGCTGCACTACGCGGCCGCGAACGGTCACGACGACATCGTCAAGGTGCTGCTCGACCATTCGGCCTATGTCGACGCCGGTTCGCCGAACGGCACCACGCCGCTGATGATGGCCGCGCGCGGCGGTCACGTGTCGACGGTGAAGCTGCTGCTCGACAACGGCGCGGACCTGACGGTGAAGAACCAGATCGGCATGACGGCGCTCGATTTCGCGAAGACGTATAAGGAACCGGACGTGATCGAAGGGCTGACCGCACGGATGCAGCAGATGCAGCAGAAGTGAGTTGAAAAACGGATGTAAGGTGGCGATCCGCTCGGGCAGCCTGCTGATTGACTCATAAGCACGGGTTAGCGAATCATTGCCGACCAATGAGCGGCCCGATGCCCGGTTCACCACCGATTTGCCTGAAGATAGGCGGTCGCCAGCCTGCTGCGACCCCGTAAAACAGTGCAGAATGACGACTTTGGCGCGTCGCTACGGCGCGCCTTCGGATGCGGCGAGAGACCGCCTGATAAACGACCCTGGAAAGGAACACCATGCTGCGGGCTTTGATTTTCGCCAGCGCGCTCGCCGTACCGCTATCGGCAGCCGCGTTTACGGGAGGCGACCTCAACAAGCTATGCACGAAGACGGACATGGCATCGCGTAGCGCATGCGCGGCTTATATCGAAGGCGCCGCCGACGGCATCTTCAACACCATCGACGCAATCGGCGGCACGACCGGTCCGCGCGTCGGCCAGTATTTCTGCTTGCCGCCCGACGCACGCTCGGCGCAATTGACCGACGCGGTGCGCAAGTACATCGCGGAAAATCCGAATCGTCGCCGGCTACAACGCCAGCACGGCGATTTCGCTGGGGCTCGGCAAGGCGTTCCCTTGCCGCAACGGCAGCTGAGTTGAATCGATCCGACGGCGGGCGGCCGAGACGGGCGCCTGGCATCGTTGGCCGCTGAGTCGTTCGATCGCCAGCGTTTCCGTCGCGGCTTGTTTTTCGGTCCTGTACGCTGTGTCATCGCAGCTATGGCATCAGTTCGATCTGAAAGCGGAGATTTCGACCGCGCGGCCGGGCGCTTTAAATCCGGCGCGCGTCAGTAGCGTTGAGCTCGGGCTGCCCGGGATCAGCTCTGGTTCAGCCCGTGTCGCGTTGGACTGAACGACGCTCAAGCCATGTCGATAGCGGCGTCATCGATGCTGCGACTTGAATCTGTCGCAGAACCGCTACGCCAGCGTAAGCTCGAGTTCGGGCCGTCGAAGCACCGGATGTCCTGATGTCTTCCCAGCCGCGCCGATTTAATCGCCCCAATTTGTGCGCCGAGTGCACCGCCTCGATGCAACGGTCGTCGGGCTGTCTCGGCATCGCAAGTGGCGCCTGGCCTAAGTGGTGACAAGTGGTGACAAGTGTGTCTAGCCGCCTGTAATCACGCACATCCGGTCGCCGCAGCACGACGCGCGCAATGCCGCGCACGCGCTTCACCGCAGCGGTCCTCGTCTATCCCGTTCACAGCCAGGAGGATCAGTCGCCCGTTCATGTCTACTCTCGACGACTTCAGCCGTATCGCCGATGCGCCGCTGCATACCTGGCTCGGCACGTTGATCGTCTCGGTCATCGCGCGTCTGCTCGCCATGGGCGGTTCATCGGTATCGGCGCGCGCATCGTGATGCGCATCGCGCGGCCTTATCCGCTGCCTAGCGTGGTCCTGCGCTATATCGACAAGCCGTCGCTGTTCGTGCTCGTGATCGCTGGTGCTGGAGGCTGTCATGCTGGCAGAAGCGCCCGATACGCTGCACTACATCGCGCCGCTGCGCGACGTCACCGCGATCGCGCTGATCGCCGCGCTCACGTGGCTGTCGGTGCGCTCGGCGGCGGCGATCGGCGAGGCGATCATCCGGCCCATCCGCTCGATACCGCCGACAATCTGCAGGCACGCCGCATTCATACGCAGGCCCGCGTGCTGGCGCGCTCGGTGATGATCGTCATCGTGATCGTCGGCGTCGGCGGCGCGTTGATGACGTTTCCGAACGTCCGGCAGATCGGCGCGAGTCTGCTGGCGTCGGCGGGCGTGGCCGGACTGGTCGCCGGTATCGCGGCGCGGCCGGTGCTCGGCAATCTGATCGCCGGTTTGCAGATCGCGCTGTCGCAGCCGATCCGGCTCGACGACGTCGTCGTGATTCAGGGCGAGTGGGGGCGCATCGAGGAAATCACCGGCACCTATGTGTCCGTGCGCATATGGGACCAGCGCCGGCTGATCGTGCCGCTGCAATGGTTCATCGAGAATCCGTTCACCAACTGGACGCGCAGCAGTTCGCAGATCATCGGCACGGTGTTTCTGTTCGTCGATTACCGGATGCCGCTCGCGCCGCTGCGCGAAGAACTCGCGCGCATCGTCGAAGAGCGCGCCGGAGTGGGATCGGCGCGTGCAGGTGCTGCAGGTCACGGACGGCACCGAGCGCTCGATGCAGTTGCGCGCGCTCGTCAGCTCGCTCGATTCGGGCCTGAACTGGGATTTGCGCTGCCGCGTGCGCGAAGGGCTGCTGGACTTCATCCAGAGTCACTATCCGCAGTATCTGCCGCGGGCGCGCGCCGAGGTGTCGGCGGAACTGGAGACGGGCACGGCCGAGCCGCCGTCGACTGGGTGCCGCGCAGCGCGCAGGCGCCGGCCGGCAGCACGGCCGCGCATACCGAGGCGGATCCGGTGGCGAGCCGGATCGGCGGCACGGCGTCGCGGACGCTCGCGCAAAGGCGAGAAGGAGCAGGAACGAGGCATAGCGCCTGAGCGCCGTGAGCTGGTGCGGATGCTTTGAGCTGACCGGTTCGCGGCTTTAGCTCGCACGACGCGGTTCGCCGCACACGCGTCCGCATTCAGCTCATCAGCAGATGCGCTGCAACTGATCGCCCGCCTATGCGGTCGAACCGTCCACTGACTCACAAACCAGCGTGCGGTCGACGTACTGCTCACGAGTCGCTGGCCTTACGAGCATCGCGAGGCCTGCGGCGCGCGTGCAATTCGCGTACGCGCTGAACGCGAGCGCGCACCGGCTGCGTCGCGCGAACCAAGGAGGACATGCAATATGGGCCGACTGATCGTCGTGTCGAATCGCGTCGCAACGCCGACGGAAACCAAAGGGTCGGCCGGCGGCCTCGCAGTCGGCGTGTTCGGCGCGCTGAAAGACGCGGGAGGCGTGTGGTTCGGCTGGAGCGGCGACGTGGTCAGCGAGACCGTCGCCAATGCCGGCCCGACACTCGAACAGGACGGCGCGGTGACCTTCGCGACCGTCGGCCTCACGCGCAAGGATTACGACCAGTACTACCGCGGCTTTTCGAACGCGACGCTGTGGCCGGTGTTCCACTATCGCAACGACCTCGCGCGCTACGAGCGCGAAGAATACGCCGGCTACCGGCGCGTCAACGCGTGGCTCGCGCACAAGCTGATCAAGCTGCTCGAACCCGACGACGTCATCTGGATTCACGACTACCATCTGATCCCGTTCGCCGAAGCGCTGCGCAACGAAGGCATCACGAATCGCATCGGCTTTTTCCTGCACATTCCGTTTCCGGCGCCGCAGATCCTGCTCAACATTCCGCCGCACGAGGAACTGGTGAAGTCGCTGTCGTGCTACGACCTGCTGGGTTTTCAGACCGCCACCGACGAACTCGCCTTCCACGATTACGTCGACGCGCCACGCGCGCGGCACGGTGAGCGCGGACGGCGTCGTCGAAGCGTTCGGCCGCAAGCTGCGCACGGGCGTCTACCGGATCGGCGTGTTCCCCGACGAAATCGCCGAGCAGGCCAAACGCTACGAAAGCCGCCAGCACGTGCTCGACCTGAAGCAGAGCCTGGAAGGGCGCAAGCTGATCATGAGCGTCGACCGGCTCGATTATTCGAAGGGGCTGGTCGAGCGATTCCGCGCGTTCGAGCATTTGCTGGAGCGCTCGCCCGAATGGCGCGGCAACGTCACGCTGGTGCAGATTGCGCCGCCTACGCGCTCGGACGTCGCCACCTATCAGAAGATCCGCCAGGATCTGGAGTACGAAGCAGGGCGAATCAATGGCCGCTATTCGGGCCTCGACTACACGCCGATCCGCTATCTGAACCAGCAATACGACCGCTGGAAGCTGATGTCGCTGTTTCGCGAATCGCAGATCGGCTTCGTCACGCCGTTGCATGACGGCATGAATCTGGTCGCGAAGGAATATGTCGCCGCGCAGAATCCCGACGATCCGGGCGTGCTGGTGCTATCGATTTTCGCGGGCGCGGCGGCGGAGCTGACCGGCGCGCTGCTGGTCAATCCGCACGACGCGATCGGCATGTGCGAGGCGTTGCAGCGCGCGTTGCAAATGCCGCTCGACGCACGTCAGCGGCGTCACGAGATCAACATGGCGGCGTTGCGCAAGAACGACCTCGGCGTGTGGCGCGATACTTTCCTGAGCGATCTGCGCAGCGTGCCGGTGCAGAAGCCGGGCAAGGGCGGCGGGCATAAGTGATGGCGTGGGCCGAAGCGTCGATTGCTGAACGCGCAACAGCGCAGATGAGCCGGCTCGTCAGCGGTGTCACGCGACGGGGGCTTGCATGCTGAGCACGTTAGCCGTCGCGGGGTACCGGTCGTTGCGCGAACTGATCGTGCCGCTTGGCCGGCTGAACGTGATCACGGGCGCGAATGGCAGCGGCAAGTCGAGCGTGTATCGCTCGCTGCGTCTGCTGGCGGAGACTGCGCGCGGCGGCGTGATTACGTCGCTGGCGCGCGAGGGCGGTTTGCCGTCCACGTTATGGGCCGGGCCCGAGCGCTTCTCGCGTGCCGTGCTGGCGGGTGAATTGCCGGTGGAAGGCACGCGCCGCAAGGAGCCGGTGAGCCTGCGGCTCGGTTTTTCCGGCGACGAATTCGGCTACGCGATCGATCTCGGGCTTGCCGCCGCCCGAATCACGGCGAATCACGTACCGGGCAAATTTCCGCTCGATCCGACCATCAAACGCGAATGCATCTGGAGCGGCCCGGTGTTGCGGCCGTCGGCGTTACTGGTCGACCGGCATGGCGTGGCTGCTGCGCACGCGTGACGAGCATGGCGACTGGCAGACCATCGCCGCAGCCGGTCGCCAGCTTCGACAGCATGATGACGGAGTTCTCCGACCCGCGCAGCGCGCCCGAGATGATCACGGTGCGCGAGCAGATCCGCTCATGGCGTTTCTACGACCATTTCCGCACCGACGCCGAAGCGGCCGCGCGTCTGCCGCAGATCGGCACGCACACGCCGGTGCTGTCCAACGACGGCGCGGACCTCGCCGCCGCACTGCAAACCATCCGCGAGATCGGCGACCCGGCCGCGCTCGACGCCGCCATCGACGACGCTTTTCCCGGCTCGCGTCTGGACATCGCGACGCATGACGGCCGCTTCGAAGTGCTGATGCAGCAGCACGGCTTGCTGCGGCCGCTCAAAGGCGCCGAATTGTCGGACGGCACGTTGCGCTATCTGCTGCTGGTCGCCGCGTTATTGACGCCGCGTCCGCCCGCGCTGCTGGTGCTGAACGAACCGGAGACGAGCCTGCATCCCGATCTGCTGCCGGCGCTCGCCCGTCTGATCGCACGGGCTTCCGCGCATTCGCAGGTGCTGGTGGTGTCGCATGCGGCGCGTCTGATCGCGGCGCTCGAACGCGAGGAGGCGAGCCAGTCGATCGTGCTGGAGAAGCATTTCGGCGCAACCCGTATCGCCGATGCGGACGAGCGCGATATTCCCGCATGGAAATGGCCGTCGCGTTAGTGGGCAGAGTGACAACGTGGCGCTCGGCCGCGGATGTAAGCCGAATGTAACAGCGCACAGGAAGTGCAAAGACTCGGCGCCTTCTGCTGCGCGGTAGGGAATAATGATTCGATGCCGCCCGCACCTGCGGCGCAGAGACGTGCACTCGCGTCCACCCGTTCACTCGGTATCGCGCGCGGGTTGCGCGGACGATCGCATTGATTCGGATGTAACGGCGCTGTCATACTCGGCGTCGCTGATGCGCACCGCCACGAGGCGCAAGCCATCAGTCCACGGAGACAGACAATATGAAGATTGCGCAGATCGCCCCCCTGACCGAATCGGTGCCGCCCAAGCTGTACGGCGGCACGGAGCGCGTCGTGTCGTATATCACCGAGGCGCTGGTCGAGCTTGGCCATGACGTGACGCTGTTCGCAAGCGGCGACTCCGTCACCAGCGCGAAGCTCGAAGCCGTGTGGCCGCGCGCGCTGCGTCTGGACCCGGGCATTCGCGACCGCATCGCGCCGCATATGCTGTTGATGGAACTCGTGCGCCGCCAGGCCGAAGACTTCGACGTGCTGCATTTCCACCTCGACTATTACTCGTTCTCGGTCTTCAAGCGCCAGGAAACGCCGTTCGTCACGACGATGCACGGCCGTCTCGACCTGCCCGAGCAGCAGCCGGTGTTCGACACCTTCAACACCGCGCCGGTGATTTCGATCTCCAACGCGCAGCGTCATCCGTTGCCGCAGGCCAGGTGGCTGACCACCGTCTATCACGGCCTGCCGGAGCAGCTTTACACGCCGCAGCCGGTCGAGCAGAAGTACCTCGCGTTCCTCGGCCGTATCTCGCCGGAAAAGCGCGTGGACACGGCGATCCGGATTGCCGGCCGTTGCGGCATGCCGATTCGGATCGCCGCGAAGGTGGACGCAGCCGACCGCGAGTACTTCGAACGCGAAATCAAGCCGTTGCTGGACTTGCCGTACGTCGAATTCATCGGCGAGATTGCGGACAATCAGAAAGCCGAGTTTCTGTCCGGCGCGCATGCGCTGCTGTTCCCGATCGACTGGCCGGAGCCGTTCGGCCTCGTGATGATCGAAGCGATGGCGTGCGGCACGCCGGTGATCGCGTTCAATCGCGGGTCGGTGCCGGAAGTGCTGGAAGACGGCGTGACGGGCTTTATCGTCGAGGACGAGATCGGCGCGGTGGCGGCGGTCAATCGCCTGCACAAGATGCCGCGCGCGGGCGTGCGGCAACGCTTCGAGGAGCGCTTCACGTCGCACCGGATGGCGCAGCAGTACGTGGACGCGTATCAGTCGGTGATTCGTGCGCAGAAGCGCTCGCGCTTCAAGGTGATCGATACGTCGGGAAGCTGAGCGGCCATGTCAACGCGTTGCCTGCTTGCAACGACGCAAAAAAGAACGGCGATGTGCATGCACATCGCCGTTTTTTATATCCGCCTGAGGTTCGACGCCGCGTCTGCGACGCTGAACGCTCGTGTCGGGTCACCGCTGCGTTCCGGCGACGAAAGCCGACAGGCGGCTCAGACTGCGACCCGAGTCGTCACGCCTTAGATCTTCAGGCGCGACACCTTGGTGCCCTGCAGCGACAGGTCGCCCATCAGGCCGGCGTTGGTCAGCACGAATACTTCGACCGGCGCGGTTGCCGTGGTCGTGTCGATGGCGCCGTTTGCGCCCATCTTGACCAGCGCGACCGACGCGTCGCCGCCGACCGACCAGCCGTCGGCATTGCGGAATTTGTCGAGTGCGTCCTGCGTCATGAACAGGAAGATGATGCGCCTTCGACTGCGCGCCGGCCTGCAGGCCGAACGAGCCGGAAATCGTGCTGTAGTAGCCGACCGATGCTGCCGCCGACGCGCAGCGCACCTTCGCCGTACTGGCCGCCGACGATGAAGCCCGCCTGCAGCACCGACGGGAACACGAGCACGCCGCGCGCCTTCGAGACCAGTTCACGCGAACCCTTGACGGTGGTGAACAGCCGCGACATGGTGCCGTCGACGCTGGCGTCGATCGACTGGCGTTTGGATTCATTGGTGGAGGAGGTGCTTTTGTTGCTGTCCGTGCCCGTGGTCGTACAACCCGCGAGTGCAAGGCCTCCGAAAGCGAGCGCAGCGGTAGTCTTCAGCATGAAGTTTCGTCTTTGCATCGTTTTTCTCCGTCATGGTTCCGGGGCGCAACCCCAGTGAGATTGCCAGGTCGCTTTTAAGTTATATCACACGCAAGCATAAATAGGCGCGTACTTCCGCCAGTTCGCGAAAAGCCTTACGCGGCGGGGCTTTGCGGCGAATCGTAAGGCGCTGTCGCTGTAATTTTGACCGGCTTCGCGCAGCGCGGCGAGGCGCTTCGTATGGCATGTTTGAGCGGCTGTTCCATGACTCGCGCACTGGTCGCGTCTGGCCGTGCACCGCTGCTGAGGAGCCGATTGACGCCGGTCAGGCCGGCCGTTTTTACCGATTTTCGGGTCACGATGCATCGATGAAATCGAATTGAAAGTGTTGTCTGGGACGCCGCAGTCGCGCTCGATGGTCGCGAGTTGGTGCACGCAGTGACGCACGCCGATTCGCGCATGGAGCGAGTCATTCATGCGTGGTCCAGTGCGTCGCCGGTCCGGTCACCCATGATTCGCCGGACTTTTCACCGGCGGCGGCCGGCGCAGCGCGCGGCGCACCATGCCGATCAGCACGCCGATCAGAAACAGCGCGACGGCCGGCACGACCCAATAGCCGACAAACGCATGCCACAGGTAAGACATCAGGGTAGAGCGCCGCACACTGTATTCATTGCGGGCATCCTTCTGATGCGGCAGCGTTGGCGGCCAGCACATCGGCGGGGCAGCCTGCGGCTTGCGCCTCTTCGGGCTTCGCCATGACAGCGCGCGGGCGCGCCGGCGGCGCGTTGTGCGTCGGTGAAATTCCAGGTGGTCAGCGCGCGGTCGAGGTCGACGGCGTTATACGCCATTTCCTCGCGGATTTCGTTGACCGCCACGATCGCCACGGGCACGGCCCAGAATACGATGACGACCAGCCACCGCCTCAACCAGCGGTTTTTATGCTTCGATACCATCCTTGCCTCCAATCGATGCTCAGCAGCACCAACGACAAGATGGCGGCCCGTCTAATGTGGTTGATTTTATCGGGGGTGGGCCGTCTCCGCAGCCATCATAGAAGAAAAATGGCGCGTTCGGGCGGGCGGACTTGACGGGGTGAGCGGGAGGGTGGCAGGAAGACGAAGGCGGACGGGTGGCCGCGCCAGCACGAGCAGCGCGGCCCAATCAGCGCGATGAGCGTTCCCGCAACCCGATGAGGACGACGAGGCGCAAAGTCGAGCACCGCGCGTCTGTGCCACATGCGCCGCGTTCATCACGCGAGCACACGCCGCAATCAGTTAGCCGGTGCGGACGACAGGCACGTCTTCATGAACGCCTTGCGGTCGTCGCCTTTTTTGCCGGTGGCCTGCGTGTTGCACGCCTTCATCTTGTCCTGCTGGCTCATCGGCTGCGGCGTGCCGGTTTGGACAGACAGGCACGTTTTCATGAACGCCTTGCGGTCGTCGCCCTTCTTGTCGCCGGCCTGCTTGTTACAGTCGGCCATTTTCGTTTGCTGGCTGTTCTGCGCGAATGCCGGGCGAAATGGACGAAGGACAGCGCCGAGCACCAGCGTAGCGATAGCGGATTGGATTTTCATGTGACACTCCATCGGTGGTGAAAACGTTTTTGGTCGTTCATGCGCGTGGGCGTCAACGGCATCCAGGGCCCCTCGGCACATCCATTATGGCAAATGCTGTCTGCCAGAACGGACAAAAGCGCATTCCGGTTGACAGGCGCTCACGCTCGTTTTCCCTGACAGCGGCATGCGCAGCGGGCTCCATGCGAGCTGCCGTTTGAAACAGGCGAATGAACGGCGTAATGAAAATATGCTATGCATTCCAGATCAATTGACAATGGCAATTTCAAACGAATTTAGCATAGCTGCTATTCATATCGGATGATAAAAAATTGAAAATGCTTTTCGCATTGCTGCGAATGCAACTGAATAGTAAATCGGCAGAAAATTCCGCCGTTGACGATCATGTGAGTAATATCTGGCCAGACAGGCGTGCCGGCGATGTCGTCACTGCGACCCTCGCACCCGAAGCATGAGCCATAGGAGGCTCGCCATGCACTACCTGTTGATGTACGACCTCGTGTCCGACTATCTCGAACGACGCGGCGAGTATCGCGACGAGCATCTGAAACTCGCATGGGCGGCGGCGGAGCGCGGCGAACTGTTGCTGGCCGGCGCGCTCGCCGATCCCACCGACGGCGCCGTGCTGCTTTTCAGAGGCGATTCGCCTGCTGCCGCCGAAGCCTTTGCCAGAGCCGATCCGTATGTGCGTCGCGGGCTCGTCGCGCGCTGGCGGGTGCGTGAGTGGACGACGGTCGTGGGTGAGCGGCAGCGAAACCAGTGCGTCTACATAGCCCACATAGTGGCATCGGACGCAGCGACGAACAGCGAGCGAGGCTCGCATGCACAAGCGTAGATCGCGCGTCCCGACACGATCGCAATTCCCAGCGCGCATATTTCGCCGCCGCACTGCGTGCCGGCGTCACGCGAGCTGCACAGGCAGCTCCAAAAAATACATCGAAATAGCATGCCGATCGCGCTACTAATTCATAAAATCAATTCAGTCGGATCCTGCGTGCTGTTGTGCTGTGCAATAGCGCGTTTCGTCGCTCGAACCGACAGCATTTCTGTTACCGCAATGCGTGAAACGACGCAGCGAAAAGGACAAGATTGTTTCTATCCGTAACACTTGTCTCAGGCGTATTCACGCAAACCCTGGTGATGGTATGCTTCGTGCACAAATTCTCCCATGCACGAGTGAGACCACGTTTTGTGCTTCGCAATAGGGACAAACCGCACTAAGTCAGGGCGGTATTGACCAGCCAACAGAACGTACAAAACATATTTGTGCAACCGAGGGCTGCACACGGATCGTGAAAGCTGAATCCGTGGCGGGCCCAAAGCCGCGGCCAGGCCAGGCCGCGTGGAGAAAACCCAATGTTTTTCGATGAGCTAAGCAATGACGAATGGGCGCTGCTGGCAGCGCTTGTCTCCGATGAGCCGGCCGTCCGTCTGAACCGACGCGGCCGGCCCCGCGCCGAACCACGCATCGTCGCGAATGCCGTCCTGTGGATTCTGACAACCGGCGAACCCTGGTCGAAACTGCCAGGCCGCTATCCGTCCGGGCCTACGTGCCGGCGCCGTTTTGAAGAATGGCAATTGAACGGCACTCTCCTCGAGATGGTTCGGCTGTTGTCGCAAACCGGGCGCACGTTCGCGTACATCCCGCAGCCGGCACCGCCCGTTGCGGCCAAACCCGCTGGCTGCCGGTCGACGGAGGCACCCAGCATGCGCGACGAAAGTCTGCGTGGCGTGTCGTGGAGGAGCCCCGAATCGTGGCAGGCGCCTCGGCGTGGCGAGCACGCTGAGCAACTGGCGCTCGGCCGATCCGATCGCCGACATCACGCGGCAGTTGTCCGGCCTCGCGAACGTGCCGCCGCCGGTGCGCGCGCGCCGCGTCGCAACGTCCGCGTGCATCGCGAGCCGCGCTTCGCACGCATGCGCGACAGCAACTGCGGTAGGCGTCGGCGATGAACGGGCGAAGCGGGCGCGGTCGGGCGCGGCGATGGCGCAACTCGATTCGGCGATCGCATCGGCGCGCCGTCACATGAGCACGACGATGACGTGCGCAGTCCGCTGTCGATGAGTCTCGCGCCGCGCGGCACGCAGGTCGCCGAGCGGCACGGCTATCTGATCTATATCGCGGCCGAGCAGGTGCCCAACGCGATGTATCGCGCGTGGGCGGAGATCATGAAGGACGGCAAGCGCGTCGAGCGCTCCGGCCTCGTCGGCCCGCGCTTTGCGGATGCTGCCGCGGCGGAGCAGTACGCGCTCGAATGGGCGCAGCAGTGGATCGACCGCGAGTGCGGCACGCAGGCTGCGGCTGCGAGCCGGCTCATCGCGCCGCAGCTCAGGCAGCACCGCATATGCACCGGTGGCGCGTCCGTTGCCCGCGTTGCGTCATGTGCCGGAGCCCGTCACCGTGAATCACGGCGCGCCGTTGCACGGTCCGCTCAATGCGTTTCGCGGACCGCTGCGCCGTTATCCCGGCGAACCGGTTCGCCGCAACCGAAACAGTCACGATCGTTTTCCGTCGTAGCGAACTCATCTCCATGCGAGCAGAGCACAGACCGTTTTTCGTCGGCCTATATAGAACTCATCTCGCCACGTGGGATGAGCAAGCAGTACCCCGCGGCCGGTAGGAGCAACCGCCGCAGGTTCCCGCTTCATTCGTGTGTGATCTACCGCTGTTGCCTTCGCCGTTGCCCTCGCTGACGCCTTGATGTTGCCTGCTGACCTGCCGAGTGTTGCCGCGCTGGCGTACCTGCGACCGTTGCCGTGTGCTCATTGCCTGCACTCGCATTGACATGATTGGCCGACGACACCCGATGGCGCGCATTACTGGCGTCCGTACGTGTCGTCGAAGCGCACGATGTCGTCTTCGCCGAGATACGAGCCGGACTGGACCTCGATCATTTCGAGCGGCATCTTGCCCGGGTTTTCGAGGCGGTGGGTGACGCCCAGCGGAATATAGGCCGACTCGTTTTCGGAGACGATAAAGCGCTCTTCACCCCGCGTGACGAGCGCGGTACCGCGCACGACGATCCAGTGTTCCGCGCGGTGATGATGCATTTGCAGCGAAAGCCGCGCACCCGGTTTCACGACGATGCGTTTGACCTGGAAGCGCTCGCCGGTGTCGACGGAATCGTAGTTGCCCCACGGGCGATGCACCTTGCGATGGTTGGCCGCTTCGAGCGCCGCCATCGCTGCGAATCCGTCCAACGATCTTCTTGACGTCCTGCACGCGCGATTTGTCGGCGACCAGAATGGCGTCGGCCGTTTCGACGACCACCAGGTCCTGCGTGCCCACGCAGGCAATCAGGCGTCCTTCGGAATGCGCGAAGGTCGAGTCCGCGCCTTCGAACATCACGCGGCCGCGGCCCACGTTCTGATCGGCGTCTTTCTCGGAGATGTCCCAGATCGCGTCCCACGAACCCACGTCGGACCAGCCCGCTTGCAGCGGCACGACCACGCCGGACGCGGCGCTCTGATCGTTGCCGAGTTGTTCCATCACCGCGTAGTCGATCGAATTCGACGGCGATGCGCTGAACGCGTCGCGTTGCAGACGGAAGAAATCGCCGTCCGCCTTGCCGCCCGCGAAGGCCGCTTCGCAGGCTTCGTAAATCGCCGGCTGGAAGTGGCGGATCGCCTTCAGCCACGTCGACGCGCGCATGATGAAAATGCCGCTATTCCACCAGTATTCCTGCGATTCGATATAACGCTGCGCCAGTTCCAGATGCGGCTTTTCGACGAAGCGATCGAGCTTGTGCGCGCCGATCTTTCCAGATGCTTCGCCATGCCGTATCAGCATTGTCGTCAGCGCATTCAGGCGTGCCAAGCGCTGCACCGATGCGGATGTAGCCATAGCCGGTTTCCGCGCGCGTCGGCACGATACCCATCGTCACGATATGGCCGGCCGCCGCATGCTCGCACGCCGGCGGCGACGGCCGCATGAAATCCGTCGATGTCGGTGACCGCGTGATCGGCGGGCATCACGACCATGATGCCGTCCTCGTCCTGCGCGGCGATCGACAGGGCGGCCACCGTCAGCGCCGGCGCCGTGTCGCGGCCGGCGGGTTCGAGAATCAGCCGGGTCGGTTTGCCGCTCGTGCGCAATTGCTCGGCGGTCGTGAAGCGATGTTCTTCGTTGGCGACCACGACGAGTTGCTCGGCGAGCGGATAGCCGGCTTCGAGTCCGTCGAGACGGCGCGTGGTGGATTGCAGCAGCGAATCGTCGCCGAGCAGGCCGATCAACTGCTTCGGATGCTGCTCGCGCGACATCGGCCACAGGCGCGTGCCGGAGCCGCCCGCCAGAATCACGGGATGAACCTTGAGCTTGACGTTCAGGGGCATAGCTTGCGTGGACCGGGTGTCGGCGGGCGTGGCCGTAACCGGAGCTGTCATGATGAACTCCTCGAGGCTGGGTGAATGCGTCGAGTTTTAACATGAACGTCAGGAATCAATAAAAGCGCGTTAAATAGAAACTCATATAAAACGGCAATAATAAAATTATCCATTTCGTGAAGGAAAAATGTCTGAGGAATTTTTAAAAAAATAAAAATTACCCGAAAAAAATAGGCGGCCATTTTTTTACATCGGTTTGACTGCGTGCAGAATGAGGCCGACAGGCGGCTGCGTAAGTTTCGTATGGAAACCGACGAACTTGACCTGCGTACGCCTGCACAAACGGCCTGAAAAAGCCATCTCAAGAGCGCAAAATCGGTAACAATTGCCGAGCAAAATTCAGAAAAAATACTGAAATTTTGACCGATACAATTTGAGATATTTTGCGGTCTTGCAGTGCGAATTTTAATATCGCTTTATCTATACCTGTACAAGGGTATTCACTCATTCCGACACATCTTTTCCGAATCGGGTCCTATTCAGGGCAATTTGCGGATCGGGAAAGTGGAAGGGCAATAGCACCGGTTCAATCAGTTTCGCGTCGCGCATTGATTTGCGCGACGCGGATGCCGGCGTTGTGCGCCCGTCCGGCGAGAGCGTGAGTGCGACGGAATTTCAACCAACCAACGGATGGCACTTGACTGACGAACTGAGGGGCAGCGCATGCTGAGCGTTCTATCGAGAATCATCGACATCGCCATGGTCGCGCTCGGCGCCGCCATCGCGGCGGCCGTGCACAGCGGGAAAGTCGTGTGGCTGGACGATATGCAAAGCGTGTCGCTCGCGTTCGGCTGCCTGCTGGTGGTGGTGTTTTTCCCGGCGCTGGGTATCTATCAGTCGTGGCGCGGCAAGCCGCTCTACGACCTGCTGTGCCGCGTCGCGGGCGGCTGGCTGATGGTGGAGGTCACCGGCGTGCTGATCAGCTTCAGCCTGCACCGCTCGGACAGCCTGTCGCGTTTGTGGCTCGTGTACTGGGCGGTCGCCACCGTCGTGCTGCTGATCGTCACCAAGGTGATCGTCTATTCGATCCTGCGCGGGCTGCGCCGCGAAGGGTTCAATCAGCGCGCGGTGGCGATCGTCGGTGGCGCGCCGTATGGGCGCTTTCTGATCGAGCAGATGCGCAGCCGCCCGGAAGCGGGCTTCAGCCCGGTCGTGCGTGTTCGATGAGGACGGCACGATCAATCCGTACGAAGACCCGGACGCGGGCGACGCGATCGAAGGCGTGCCGGTCGAGCGCGACTATCAGCGGATGCTCCAACTGGTGCGTCAGCGCGCGATCCGCGAATTGTGGCTCGCGCTGCCGATCTCGAAGGAGAAGGCGATCCATCGCTTCGTGATGGATCTGCGCAACGACTTCGTGAATATCCGCTTCATTCCGGACGTGCGCAGCCTCACGCTGTTCAATCAGCCGATGGTCGATCTGCTCGGCGTGCCGGCGATCAACCTGGCCGCGTCGCCGATCACCGATCTGCGCGTGCTGCCCAAGCGCGTGTTCGACCGTCTGTTCGCGCTGGCCGCATTGACCGCGCTGGCGCCGCTGATGCTCGTGATCGCGGCGATGGTGAAGATCAGTTCGCCGGGCCCGGTGTTCTTCCGCCAGAAGCGCAAGGGCATCGACGGCAATCAGTTCGAGATCTACAAATTCCGCTCGATGAAGATGCACAAGGAAGAGGCCGGCAAGATCACCCAGGCCACGCGGCGCGATCCGCGCATCACCGCGGTCGGCGCGTTCCTGCGGCGCACGAGCCTCGACGAGCTGCCGCAATTCATCAACGTGCTGCGCGGCGAGATGTCGGTGGTCGGTCCGCGTCCGCATGCGCTCGAACACGACGACATCTACAAGGATCTGGTGAAGGGCTACATGCACCGCTACCGGATCAAACCGGGCATCACCGGCTGGGCGCAGATCAACGGCTATCGCGGCGAAACCGACCGCATCGAAAAGATGATGGGCCGCGTCAAGCTCGATCTGTACTACATGCAGCACTGGACCTTCTGGCTCGACATCAAGATCGTCGTGCTGACGCTGTGGAAGGGCTTCGCGGGCAGCAACGCTTATTGAGTCCGGGTCGTGCGAGCCGGCTTCGCGCAGCATGAACCCAGCTGCTGAATCAACTTCACCGAATCAACTCCTTTTTCCGAGGTGCAACACATGAACCTGACGATCATCGGTAGTGGCTACGTAGGCCTCGTGACGGGCGCATGTCTGGCCGACATCGGCCACGACGTGTTCTGTCTCGACGTCGATCAGCGCAAGATCGACGTGCTCAACAACGGCGGCGTGCCGATCCACGAACCGGGTCTGCAGGAAATCATCGCGCGCAATCGCAAGGCAGGCCGCCTGAAGTTCTCGACCGACGTCGAAGCCGCGGTCGCGCATGGCGATATCCAGTTCATCGCGGTCGGCACGCCGTCGGACGAAGACGGTTCCGCCGACCTGCAATACGTGCTGGCCGCCGCGCGCAATATCGGCCGGCATATGACGGGCTTCAAGGTGATCGTCGACAAATCGACGGTGCCGGTCGGCACGGCTTCGCGCGTGCGCGACGTGGTCGCCGCAGAACTGGCCGCGCGCAACGCGAGCACATGTTCTCGGTCGTGTCGAATCCGGAGTTCCTGAAAGAAGGCGCGGCCGTCGAAGACTTCACGCGGCCCGACCGCATCGTGCTCGGCTGCGACGAAGACGTGCCCGGCGAAAAAGCGCGCGAACTGATGAAGCGCCTCTACGCGCCGTTCAACCGCAATCGCGAACGCACGCTGTACATGGACGTGCGCTCGGCCGAGTTCACCAAGTACGCGGCCAACGCGATGCTCGCCACGCGCATCTCGTACATGAACGAACTGGCCAATCTGGCCGATCGCGTCGGTGCGGATATCGAAGCGGTGCGCCGTGGTATCGGCTCCGATCCGCGCATCGGCTACGACTTCCTGTATGCCGGTTGCGGCTATGGCGGCTCGTGTTTTCCGAAGGACGTGCAGGCGCTGATCCGCACGGCCGCCGAGCATCAGGCTCGAACCTGCGCATTCTCGAAGCGGTGGAAGCCGTCAACGACACGCAGAAGAAAATCCTCGCGCACAAGATCGTCGCGCGTCTGGGCGAAGACCTGTCGGACCGCACGTTCGGCGTGTGGGGCCTCGCGTTCAAGCCGAATACCGACGACATGCGCGAAGCGCCGAGCCGTCCGCTGATCGCGGAACTGCTGCGGCGCGGCGCGACGGTGAAGGCGTACGACCCGGTCGCCATCGACGAAGCGAAGCGCGTGTTCGCGCTCGATCTGCAGGACGTGCCGCAACAGCACGCGCGGCTGTCGTTCGTGAACGACGAGATGGAAGCCGCCGACGGCGCCGACGCGCTGGTGATCCTCACCGAATGGAAGGTCTTCAAGAGCCCGGACTTCGACTCGCTGAAGCAGATCCTGAAAACGCCGCTGATTTTCGACGGCCGCAATCTGTACGAGCCGGACGCGCTGCTCGAACTCGGCATCGAGTATCACGCGATCGGCCGTCAGCACGCGCTGCGCAATGCACCGGCGCGAGTCGGCGCGAACGGCTTGCCGCTGATGCACGCGATGCCGATGCGGTGCAGGCCGCGGTGCCCAGCGACTGCCGCCGGTCGCGCCGATCACCTCGCGTCACCGCGCGCCATTCGCGCTCACCAGGGAGCCCGCCATGTTCGCCAACGTTCTGATCGTCTGCCACGCCAACGTGTGCCGTTCGCCCGCCGCCGAGATGCTGTTCAAGGCACGCCAGCGCGCGGTCGCAGCGGTCGCGGGCGGTCGCACAGCGCCGATCGCGTTTCATTCGGCGGGCCTGCGTGCGATGAACGGCCACGGCATGGACCCGGTGATGCGGCGCCTGCTCGCCGAGCAGGGCGTCGCCTCCGGCATCCACTACTCGCGGCGCCTCGACCGCCAGCTCGTGCGCGACGCCGATCTCGTGCTCGTCACCGAGCGCGCGCAGGTGAGCGACGTCGAAGCGCTCGATCCGGCCTCGCGCGGCAAGGTCTATCCGCTCGGCAAATGGGAAGACGATTCCGACGTCGCCGATCCGCACGGCGGCGAGGAAACCGCCTACAGGGAGAGTCTCGTGCTCATCGAACATCTGGTCATGGGATGGCTGAAAAAAATATGCTGATGAAAAAACTCACTGCAAACTCATTCGCGAAACGGTCCGAAATCGGGTTCGACCAGGTCAATTGACGTCGGACGATTCGCCGCTACGCTTTTGCTGACGTCCTTTCTGTCGGCCTGCGCCACCGCACCGGGCAATTACCTCGACACGTCGCGTCTGAAAGACGATGGTCAGATCGCGCCCACCGAGACGTATCCGGTCCATCTGATCGACGGCCAACCTGATCGTCGCGCAGGCGCAAGCCGCCGCGTCGAAGACGCAGGTGCTGCCGACCTCGGCCATCAGCGATCCGTCGCAGTACGTGTACCGGCTCTCGCCGCAGGACATTCTCGGCATCACCGTGTGGGACCACCCGGAATTGACCACGCCGCAGGGCAGCACGCTGTCGTCGGGCGGCAACACCACGCAGTCGATCGGGGGCGCCTTGCAGCAGCCGTACACGGCCGCGCTGCCGGGCCAGGCCGATCCGTACGGCCAGACGATTGCCGCCGACGGCACGATCTTTTTCCCGTTCGTCGGCCGCATTCAGGCCGCCGGCAAAACCGTCGGGCGCAGTTGCGCGATCAACTCGCAAGCGGCCTCGTGCGCTATATCCGCAATCCGCAGGTCGACGTGCGCGTGCTGTCGTATCGCGGCCAGAAAGTGCAGGTGACCGGCGAAGTGAAGACGCCGGGCCCGCTCGCCATCAGCGACGTGCCGCTCACGCTGGTCGACGCGATCACGCGCTCGGGCGGCACGCAATTCGGATGCCGACATCCAGCGCGTGCGCCTCACGCGCAACAACAAGCTGTACGTGCTCGACGCCGACCGCATGCTCGACCAGGGCGACACCACGCAGAACGTGATGCTGCAAAACGGCGACGTGATCAACGTGCCGGACCGCACCGACAGCCGCGTGTTCGTGATGGGCGAAGTGAAGACGCCGATCCAGTTGCCGATGATTCGCGGCCGCATGACGATCGCCGATGCGCTCACGCAAGGCGGCGGCATTCTCGACACCGACGCCAATCCGCGGCAGATCTTCGTGATGCGCGGCATGAAGGACCATCCGACCACGCCGGAGGTGTACCGCCTCGACATGACGCAGCCGGACTCGATCATGCTGTCGTCGCAGTTCCAGTTGCAGCCGCTTGACGTCGTGTATGTCGGCACCGCCGCTTCGACCACGTTCAACCGTGTGTTGCAGCAGGTTCTGCCGAGCGTGCAGACGCTGTTCTATCTGAAGCAACTGACGCGCTGAACGTCTGAGCCGTAGACAGGCCCGCGCCGCATCGCCCGTCGAGGATGCGGCGCGGGACCGAAGCAAACGCCGAAGCAACCGCTGACGCACAAGCGCTGAAGCACAAGCCTGAAGCAAACGATACGGGATCGAATTGTGAGCAATCAAATCTCTCCACACATGGCTGGTCCGATCAAGACCGAAGAAGAAGACATCGTCCTCGGACAACTGGTGCAGGTGATCCTCGACGACATCTGGTGGCTGCTCGCGATCGCCGCGGTGATCGTCGCGCTGGCCGCCGCGTACTGTTTCCTCGCCAAGCCGACCTATTCGGCCGACGCGCACGTGCGCGTCGAGCAGTCCGACAACACGTCGCAGGCGCTCACGCAGACGCAAACCGGCGCGGCGATCACCACCGGCTCGACCTCGCTGCCGACCGACGCCGAGATCGAAATCATCAAGAGCCGGGGCGTGGTCGGCCCGGTCGTGCAGCAGTTGAAGCTGAACTTCAGCGTCACGCCGAAGACGATTCCCGCTGCTCGGCAGCATCGCCGCGCGGCATGGCGACACCGGGTCAGCCGGCGCGTCCGTGGCTCGGGCTGACGTCGTATGCATGGGGCGGCGAAGATCGTCGATGTCGATTCGATCGACGTGATGCCCGCGCTCGAAGGCCAGAAGCTCACGCTGAAAGTGCATCGACGACCAGCACTACGAGCTGTACGCGGAGAACGGCGCGCTGCTGCTGCGCGGCCAGGTCGGCCAGCAGGCGCAGGGCGGCGGCGTGACGATGCTGGTCAACAAGCTGGTGGCGCGTCCGGGTCAGGAATTCACCGTGATGCGCGCCAACGACCTCGACGCGATCACCGCGTTCCAGTCGGCGATTACCGTGCAGGAGCAGGGCAAGCAGACCGGCGTGATCCAGATTTCGCTGGAAGACAAGAACCCCGAACACGCGGCGCTGGTCGCCAATGCGCTCGCGCAGTCGTATGTGCGCCAGCACGTGGCGAGCAAGCAGGCCGACGCGATCAGGATGCTCGACGTTCCTGAAGAGCGAAGAGCCGCGCCTGAAGGCCGATCTCGAACGCGCCGAAGCCGCGTTGACCGCGTATCAGCGTCAGTCCGGCTCGATCAATGCGAGCGACGAGGCCAAGGTGTACCTCGAAGGCAGCGTGCAGTACGAGCAGCAGATCGCAGGCTTGCGTCTGCAGATGGCGCAGTTGACCGAGCGTTACGGCGACGACCATCCGATGCTGGTCGCCGCGCGTCAGCAGATGGCCGAGTTGCAGGCGCAACGCGCCAAATACGCGGACCGCTTCCGCGATTTGCCGGCTACCGAAGTGAAGGCCGTGCAGTTGCAACGCGACGCGAAGGTCGCCGAAGACATCTACGTGCTGCTGCTGAATCGCGTGCAGGAGTTGTCGGTGCAGAAGGCCGGCACGGGCGGCAACGTGCATATCGTCGACGCCGCGCTGCGTCCGGGCGCGCCGGTCAAGCCGAAGAAGATGCTGATCCTGTCGGCGGCGGTGATTCTCGGGCTGATCGCCGGCACCGGTTTCGTGTTCCTGCGCCGCAATATGTTCAAGGGTATCGACGATCCGGATCATATCGAGCGCGCGTTCCATCTGCCGGTGTTCGGTCTCGTGCCGCAAAGCGCGGAACAGGCGCTGCTCGAAAGCGGCTTCGAGCGCGGCGGCGAACGTCTGCGTTCGGTGCTCGCGAATGCGCGGCCGAAGGACGTC
The DNA here is from genome assembly GCA_963800185.1 of uncultured beta proteobacterium. Classification (GTDB taxonomy): domain Bacteria; phylum Pseudomonadota; class Gammaproteobacteria; order Burkholderiales; family Burkholderiaceae; genus Paraburkholderia. The sequence goes on from CAWCZW010000004.1 coordinate 108,384, forward strand.
ACGATCGAAAGTCTGCGCAGCCTGCGCACCTCGATGCAGTTCACGATGATGGACGCGCGCAACTCGCATCGTCATGCTGACGGGCCCGATGGCCGGTGTCGGCAAGAGCTTCCTGACGGTCAACCTCGCCGTGCTGCTCGCGAATTCGGGCAAGCGCGTGCTGCTGATCGACGGCGATATGCGGCGCGGCGTGCTGGAACGCTACCTGGGCGGCGCGCAGGACAACGGCCTGTCCGAATTGCTGAGCGGCCAGATCTCGCTGGAAGAAGCGATCCGCAGCTCGAACGTGGAAGGGCTGAGCTTCATCTCGTGCGGCCGCCGTCCGCCCAATCCGTCGGAACTGCTGATGTCGCCGCGTCTGCCGCAATACCTCGACGGCCTCGCCAAACGCTACGACGTGATCCTGATCGACACGCCGCCGGTGCTGGCCGTGACCGATGCGTCGATCATCGGCGCGTATGCGGGCTCGACCTTCTTCGTGATGCGCTCGGGCATGCACAGCGAAGGCGAGATCGCCGACGCGCTCAAGCGTTTGCGTGCCGCGGGCGTGCACGTGCAGGGCGGCATTTTCAACGGTATGCCGGCGCGCTCGCGCGGCGGCTACGACCGTGGTTATGCGGCGGTTCAGGAATATCTGAGCACCTGATCGGATGGGCGTCAGCAGGCCCTCATGACGTTCAAGCACGCCTGCAGCAACGACGATAAAACAAGGACATCACGATGAAAGTGACGGTACTGGTTCCGACTTACCGCCGCCCGGCCGATCTCGCGCGCTGCCTCGCGGCGCTGCAACGGCAGTCGCGCGCGCCGGACGAAGTGGTGGTGGTCGCGCGCGCCGACGACGAAGCGACCCACGCATGTCTGCGCGATCCGGCCGTGCCCGGCGCTTTGCCGCTGTCGGTCGCGCTGGTCGACGTGCCCGGCCAGGTCGCGGCGCTCAATCGCGGCCTCGACGCCGCCACCGGCGACGTGATCGCGATCACCGACGACGACGCCGCGCCGCACGCCGACTGGGTCGAACGGATCGCGGCCGCGTTCGAAAACGATGCGCGTCTGGGCGCACTGGGCGGACGCGACTGGGTCCACGAAAAAGGCCGCGTGCTGGATGGCGAGCGGCCGCTGGTGGGCAAGGTGACGGCGCACGGCAAGATCATCGGCAATCATCATCTCGGGCGTGGGCGGTGCGCGCGAAGTCGACATTCTGAAGGGCGCCAACATGAGCTACCGGCGCGACGCGGTGCGCACCATCCGCTTCGATCGCGTTTGCGCGGCGCGGGCGCGCAGGTTCACAACGACATGGCCTTCAGCCTCGCGGTGAAGAACGCCGGCTGGAAGCTGATGTACGACCCGCGCGTGGCGGTCGATCATTTCCCGGCCGAACGTTTCGACGACGACCGGCGCGATGCGCAAACCATGGCCGCGTTGCGCAACGCCGCGTTCAATTTTCATCTGATCCTGCGCGACCAGTTGCCGCCGCTGCGCCGCGAAACCGCGTGGTGGTGGTGGACGCTCGTCGGCACGCGGGTCTATCCGGGACTCACGCATGCGGCGCTCGCGCTGCGTGTCGAAGCAGGCGGGGCTGAAGCTGTCGCGCTGGCGCGCGGTGCGCACCGGCGCGCATGAAGCGCGGCGGCGCGCTGTCTTGAGCCGCATGAGCGCGTCCAGACGCGCTCGCTGCGTCGCGTGCCCAATACATCCGCACGTTCGCGCATCGGCCACGGCCCGCTTCAAGGCCGCCGATGCCCCTTTCCACCGGCAGAGCGGAGTGTCTGCATGAGTACGAAAGTTCACGTTCATCTGTTTTACGGCGCCGACCCGCGCTTTTACCGGCCGGGCGACAACATCGGCTGCCTGTACGGCTATCACCACGCGCGAGTCCGACGCGTTCGCGCTGACCTATTCGCAGGACGCGCGCGAGAGCAAGCCGGTGCGGCTGCTGCGCCGCGCGCTTGAAAGCGATGCTCGGCTTCGACTTCATCCATACATGGCGCAACCGCGCCGAGATGCTGCGCTCGGACGTGATCTGGACGCATACCGAGCAGGAATGGCTGTCCGCCGCGCTGATGCTGCTTCTGAGCGGCCGCAAGGCCGGGCGCCGAGGCTCAGCCCCTTGCTGCTCGCGCAAAGCGTGTGGCTGCTCGATAAATGGCCTTCCTATGGGATTCTGCGTAGCTGGCTGTATCGCAAGCTGATGAGTCGCGCCGATCAGCTCACCACGCTCGCCAGCGAAAACGCCGAACTGTGCCAGCGCTACTTCAACCGCGAAGCCAAGCCGCTGCTCTACGGCCTGAACACGCACGACTTTCCGGTCAACGTGCCGACCGAGTGGACGCCGCACACGCCGATCCGGATCGCCGCGATCGGCAACGACCGCGACCGCGACTGGGAGACGCTCATCAAGGCGTTCGGCAACGATCCGCGCTACACGGTCAAGCTCGCGACACGGCGGCGGATTCCCGCGTCGCTGCGCGCGTCGAATGTCGAGATCGCGTTGTTCTCGGGCATCAAGAAGCAGCACGAACTCTACGACTGGGCCGACGTGATCGTCGTGCCGTTGCGGCCGAATTCGCACGCGTCGGGCATCACCGTGATGCTCGAAGCGGCGGCGCTCGGCAAGCCGATGGTGGTGACCGACGTCGGCGCGTTGCAGGATTATTTTCCGGCGGGCGAAGCGGCTTATATCCCGCCGTTCAATCCGCCGGCGTTGCGCGATGCGGTCGATCGGCTCGCCGCGTCGCCAGCCGACGCGTTGCGCCAGGCGCAGGCCGCCGCTGCCGGTTTGCTCTCGCGCGATCTGACCACCCAGCACTACGCGATGCAGCACGTGCGCATCACGCAGGACATGCTGCGCGCGCGGGCACGCACGCAAGCGCTCGGCGCAGCCGGCACGCGCCAGCCGCAGCGCGCAAGCCCGGGCGCAACGGCCGCCGCGCGCGAATCGCGCGGAGGCCTCTGAACGATGTCGACGATTCCGCGAGCCGACCAGCCGCCGCGCGGCGAGCGGCGCCGTGCGCGGCCGCTTCGGGCGGCCCGCAGGAGTGGCTGCCGCCGCTGCTGCTGTGGCTGATCACGGCGGTGCTGATCATCGCGCATCAGGGCACGGTGCTCACGCTCGCGTTTCCGGTGCTGGCGATCCTGACCGGCCTGTGGCTGTACTTCAAAAGCCCGGCGCGCTACATCGGCTTCATGTGGTGGCTGTGGTTCCTGAGCCCGGAAGTGCGGCGTCTGGCCGACTGGTCGCAAAGGCTCGTTCACGCCGACCAGTCTGATCCAGGTCGCGCCGCTCGCGGTCACGATGATCAGCGCGCTCTCGCTGCTGCGCTATTACCGCCTGCTCGCGCAGCGGCGCGGCTTGCCGGTGCTGCTGATCCTGCTCGGCCTCGTCTATGCGTTCATGATCGGCGTGATGTCGAGCGGGCCGCTCGCGGCCACCTATGACCTCGCGAACTGGCTCTATCCGATCCTGATCGGCTTTCACATCATGGCGCACACGCGCCAGTATCCGCAGTATCGCGACACCATCGTCAATACGTTTATCTGGGGCATGCTGGTGATGGGCGGCTACGGCCTGATCCAGTTCTTCATCATGCCGCCGTGGGACGCGCTGTGGATGCTCGGCTCGCAGATGAACTCGCAAGGCGACCCGGTGCCGATGGGCGTGCGCGTATTCAGCACGATGAATTCGTCGGGACCGTTCGCGTTCGCGATGATGGGCGCGATGGTCTTCGTGATGGCGGCCACGCATCGCGTGCGCTGGATCGCCGCCGGCGCTCGGCTTCTTCTCGTTCGCGCTGAGCCTCGTGCGCTCGACGTGGGGCGGCTGGGTCATCGCGCTGCTGATCCAGCTCGTCAAATCGAACAACAAGGTGCGCGTGCGGATCATTGCGAGTGCGGTGCTGCTCGCCGGGTCTGTGCGTGCCGCTGCTGGCGGTCGGCCCGGTCGCCGAGCGGATGCAGGCGCGGCTCGACCACCATCGTCAATCTGAACGACGACCAGAGCTACGCCGCGCGCAACGAGTTCTACGCGACCTTCGCGAAAACCGCGTTTACCGATGTGTCCGGCGAAGGCATGGGCGCGACCGGCACCTCCACCAAGCTCTCGAACGACGGCGGCCAGCTCGGCCAGTACGGCAACTTCGACAGCGGCGTGATGAACATCCCGTTCGTGCTCGGCTGGCCCGGCACGCTGCTCTATATGTCCGGAATCATCTGGCTCGTGATGCGCGCGGTGCTCGCGTCGTTCAAGCTGCGCGACGACAAATTCGTGTCTGCCTGCCTGAGCCTGAGCCTCGCCACCTTCGCGATGCTGGTGTTCACCAACTCGCTGGTCGGCACCGGCGGACTGCTGCTTTTCATGAGTGTTTTTTCGATCCTTTCCGCGGTTCATTACGAAAAGATGAACCGCCGCACGTCACGCTATATTCTCCACGGAGGCACTGATTGAGAGTCGCCATTGTCACGCACGTCGTGCGCCATAACGACGGCCAGGGGCGCGTCAACCACGAGATCGCGCGCGCCGCTCTCGACGAGAACATCGGCGTCACGCTGGTCGCCTCGCATGTCGCGCCGGATTTGCTGGCGCATCCGAATGTCCGCTGGGTGCCGATGAAAATCGGCCGCTGGTGGCCCACCAATCTGCTGCGCCAGCAGGTGTTCGCGTTCAAGAGCGCGCTGTGGCTGCGCGCGCATCGCCGCGAATTCGACGTGCTGCACGTGAACGGCTTCATCACGTGGATGCCCGCCGACGTCAACACGTCGCACTTCGTGCATAGCGGCTGGTTCGGCAGCAAGTACTACCCGTTCGGCCTCACGAAGGGCGTGTGGTCCGCGTATCAGTCGGTCTATACGCGCTGCAATGCGCTGCTCGAAGCGCTGGGCTTACCGGCGCTCGAAAGTGATTACGGCGGTGTCGCAGAAGGTCGCCGACGAAATCCGCGCAATCGGGCTCACGCCGGATAACCGCGTCGACGTGATTTACAACGGCGTCGATACGCAGGGCTTTGCGGCGGCCACGGGCAACCGCGAGAAATTCGGCTTGCCGCAGGACGCGTTCCTGCTGCTGTTCGTCGGCGATTTGCGCACGCCGCGCAAGAACCTCGGCACGGTGCTGGCCGCGCTGAAGCATTTGCCCGAACACGTGCAGATCGCGGTGGCCGGGTTTCTGCCGGGCAGTCCGTATCCGGAGGAGGCGAAGGCGCTGGGCATTGCGCATCGCGTGCATTTTCTCGGGCTCGTGAAGGAGATGCCGGTGCTGATGCATTCGGTCGATGCGTTCGTGTTTCCGTCGCGCTACGAAGCGATGAGCCTGTCGCTGCTCGAAGCGATGGCGGCGGGCCTGCCGGTCGTCACCGCGCGCACGGCGGGCGGCGCCGAAATCATCACGCCGGAATGCGGCATCGTGCTCGACGATCCGGACGATCCGAAGGCGCTGGCCGGCGCGGTCGCGCGTCTTGCGGAGAACGACGACGCGCGCCGCGCGATGGGCGTCGCCGCCAATCAGCTCGCGACCGGTTTCGGCTGGGCGCGCATGGCCGAGCAATACATCGCGCTGTACCGGCAACTGGCGGGGCAGCAGAAAAACCGCCGGCGCAGCGAGGCGGAAGCCGGCGGTGGTCACAAGACCGACGCGTTGACGCTGAACACGCTGGCCGGACAGAAGAGCGCGGAATGAAGCATCTGCACTTACGCACGCCAATCGCGCTCATGTCAACGCTTGACCAACACAACTCTCAGAACGCACAGGGGCAATAACCATGACGACAAGCTCAATCAAATCGCTGCAGATCGGGATGCACTGGTTTCCCGAGCGCGCGGGCGGCCTCGACCGCATGTACTACTCGCTGGTCGGCGCATTGCCGGGCGCGGGCGTCGCGGTGCGCGGCGTGGTGGCGGGCTCGCCCAAAGTCGCCGCCGACACGGGCGGTGCGATCAACGGCTTCGGTTCGGCCGCGCAATCGCTGCCGTTGCGTTTGATGGCGGCACGCCGCGCGCTGCGCCAGGAAATCAGCACGTCGCGGCCCGACGTGATTTCGTCGCACTTCGCGCTGTACACGTTTCCCGGACTCGACGTGACGCGCGGCATTCCGCAGGTCTCGCATTTTCAGGGACCGTGGGCCGACGAGAGCCATGTCGAAGGCGCCGATTCGCTCGGCCAGCGCGCGAAGCGTTATCTGGAGCAGTCGGTGTATGCGCGCTCGTCGCGGCTGATCGTGTCTGTCGGAGGCGTTCGGCAAGATTCTGACGTCGCGCTACCGGATCGCGCCGGAGCGCGTGCGCGTGGTGCCCGGTTGCGTCGACGTCGAGCAGTTCAATCTGCCGATCACGCCCGCCGAGGCGCGTCTGAAGCTGCAATTGCCGCAAGACCGGCCGATCGTGCTGGCGGTGCGGCGTCTCGTGCGCCGCATGGGTCTCGAAGATCTGATCGACGCGGTGAAGCTGCTCAAGCGCAGCGCGCCCGACGTGCTGCTGCTGATCGCGGGTAAAGGGCGGCTCGAAGGCGAGTTGCAGGCGCGCATCACCGAGGCGGGTCTCGAAGACAACGTGAAGCTGCTGGGCTTCGTGCCCGACCAGCATCTCGCGGCGCTGTATCGCGCGGCGAATATCAGCGTCGTGCCGACCGTTGCGCTCGAAGGTTTCGGCCTGATTACCGTCGAATCGCTCGCATCGGGCACGCCGGTGCTGGTGACGCCGGTGGGCGGTTTGCCGGAAGCGGTGGCGGGTTTGTCGCCGAATCTGGTGCTGCCGGAGACGGGCGCGCAAGGCGATCGCCGATGGTCTGGCCGGCGCGTTGAACGGCACGCTGAAGTTGCCGGATGCCGATGCATGCCGCCGCTATGCGCGTGAGAACTTCGACAATTCGGTGATCGCGAAGCGGGTGGCGTCGGTGTATAGCGAGGCGATTGCGCGCGGGCGAGATGCATTAAAACCGCTAACGTGCTGCGGAATCAGAAATCCGCAGCGCGGCTTCTCATCGAAAAAAATGGCCCGATCGCAGTTCGATTCGGGCCATTGTTCTTTGCGGCCATCAGCATGGCCGCTCTCGCTATTTTCACATCAGAACGTCTCGTGATGCTCGTTACGGCCGATGTCGGCATGAACCATCATGTGGCAAACTGTTCGAGCGTGGTTTGCGGTTGCCAGCCGAGCGTATCGCGCGCTTTGTCTGCGCAACCGATCAGCAGCTCCACTTCAGCCGGACGGTAGAACTTCGGATTCACGCGCACCAGCGTCTTGCCGGTCGCGACGTCGATACCGGTTTCGCGCTCATCCTTGCCCGACCATTCGATCTGATAACCCGCCGCAGCAAACGCCATACGCACGAAATCGCGGACCGTTTCGGTGCGGCCGGTGGCGAGCACGAAGGTGTCCGGTTCGTCGGCCTGCAGCATGCGCCACATGCCTTCCACGTATTCGAGCGCGAAGCCCCAGTCGCGTTTCGCGCTCAGGTTGCCGAGTTCCAGCGCGTCCTGCTTGCCGAGCTTGATCTTGGCGACCGTGTCGGTGATCTTGCGCGTGACGAATTCGCGGCCACGCAGCGGCGATTCGTGATTGAACAGAATTCCGCTGCTCGCAAACAGGTTGTACGACTCGCGATAGTTGATGGTCGACCAGTGCGCGAACAGCTTGGCGACACCATACGGGCTGCGCGGATAGAAGGGCGTGCTCTTCGCGTTGCGGAACCGCTTGCACGAGACCGAACATCTCCGAGGTCGAAGCCTGATAGAAGCGCGTCTTCGGGCTCAGAATGCGCAGTCCTTCAAGCAGATTCAGCGCGCCGATGCCGGTCACTTCGGCGGTGGTCACGGGCTGATCGAACGACACGCCGACGAAGCTTTGCGCGGCAAGGTTATACAGCTCGTCGGCCTGCGCGTTCTTCGAGCAGGCGCAGCGTGGAGCCGAGGTCGGTCAGATCGTGTTCGACCAGACGCAGATTCGGATGATCGACCACGCCGAGCTCACGCATGCGCCAGAAATTGACGGAACTGGTGCGCCGGTAAGTGCCGGTCACGTGATAGCCCTTTTCGAGCAGCAGTTTGGTCAGATAGGCGCCGTCCTGTCCGGATACGCCGGTGATGATCGCTTTGCGTGGTTGGCTCATAGCTTGCCTTCGATATGGGTTAATTAAAAAATGAGTCAGCGCCTGACTGCCTGGCGCATTGCATCGGCACACCCGGAAGCACATTTCAGAAGCGCGTTCAGCCCACTTTCGCGTTCACTCACCGCGCTTGAAAAAGAGCTTCAGGGCGCGCCGTCCAGCAGTCGCCGCACCAGCGGTTCGACGACCTGATAATCCTGTTGCGCTTTCAGTCGATACAACTCCGGCTTCGGATGCGCGCCGTCGGACATCATCGATCTTCCAGTCCGGCAGACCGCTGCACATATGCGAACTGATCGACGAGCGGCACCTGCTGCTCGGCGGCGACGCGGCGCGTCATCGCGACCATGGCGGCAAGCCGCGCATTGAGCCGGTCATCGGGCATCGGATTCGACGTCTGCAAAACCGCTTGCTTGCCGAGCGTTCGCGCGATTTTCACGAGCGACGTTTCGGCCGCGTAAAACTGCTCGGGCGTCTGGTTCTGCATGACTTCGTTAATGCCGTAGTTGATCAACACGATCTGCGCCGGCGATGCCGCGAGACGCTCCTGCCAGGGCAAGCCCGCCGTCGGCCCCGCACGGCGGTTGCCGGTGCCGTCGCGCAATTGCGTGGCCATCGTGCCGCCCACGCCGTAGTTCGTGACGCGCACCCGCTCGCCGTAGCTGTGCTTGCAATTCATCCTGCAGATAAGACACGGCGTTTTGCGGCTGCGGGCCGCAATGGCCGTTGCTGCAGCTAATGCCGAGCGTGGTCGAATCGCCATACGCTTCGATCAGCACCTGGGTCTGCGGCTTTGGCGTGACGCCTGCTAGCAGCGGTGAACGCGGTCAGCGCAGACGCCGCCATGCCGATGCTTGCTGCCAACCACGCCCGCCGCCTCATGCGCGGCTTTGCGGTACTTGCCGCGCGGCGCCTGCGGTGGCGACGCTGTCACTGCCGTCACAGGCATGCGCGCTTCGGCTTTCTTCTGCGCCGAGCCGAAAATCAGCCGCTTTTCAAACGCGAACCACGTGATGGTGGCGTACAGCAAGCGTGATCGCGAGTGCGAGTGCGGCGGTGACGATAGCGGTTCATATGCAGCGGCCACAGCATGTACAGCACGCTCAGGTGAATCAGATAGATCGTGTAGCTGATCGTGCCGATATAAACCAGCACCGGATTGCACAGCAGCCGTTTGACGATGCCCTTGCTTTGCAGGGCGATGACCACGACGGAAGTACAAAGCACCAACGAAACGCTGTAGAGCCCCGCGTTCGACAGCGGCGTATTGGCCGCGCGAAAACGCGGGAAGTGCAGATGCAGCCACGCGAGCACAGCCAGCGCAGCGAAGAAGCCGAGCACCGCGAGTCCTTTGAACGGCTCAAGCGCATTGCGATCGCGCCGCACCGCAACCGCGAGCAGCGCGCCCGCCGCGAGCAGGTCCATGCGGAACGGCGTCAGGTAATAGATCGGCCAGAACGAATCGAACCACGGCGTGGCGACTGCGCGCAGCACGCGGCACCAGCACGATCAACGCGGCGGCCACATAGCCGAGCACGCGCTCGGGCACCAGCAGGATCACGAACGGCCAGAAATATAGAACTGTTCTTCGACCGCCAGCGACCACAGCACATTCAGGCTGTCATGACCGCTCTGATTCAGCGCATCGCCGATATTGGTGGCGAAAAACGCGTACCAGTACCAGTGCTGCGCCCAGCCGAGACCGAACAGAATCGACGACACCACCATCAGCAGCACATAAGGCGGCAGGATGCGCCGCGCGCGGCGTGCGTAGAAGTAGCCGAAATACGATTGCTGGCGCGCCTTGCGCTCGAGCAGGATGCCGCTGATCAGAAAGCCGCTCAGAACAAAAAACAGATCGACGCCCATCCACAGCGGCGCTTTCAATGCGTGCTGCGCGAATACGGCGAGCACGGCGATGGCGCGCAAGCCGTCGAGCTGCACGATGCGCGAGTGGGAGGGCGCGAGGGGCAGTGCGCTAGCAGTCATGAACCGTCCATGGTGTGAAGCGGATGGGCCGGAGCGAAAGAGATCGCGCGAATTCCCGGCATGTGCAGGCAAGAGGCGCGTTCGCTTCGCGTCGCAACGGAAGTGCAATCGATTCTAGGGAAAAGAAAATCGCGAAAAAACGGGAATGAATTGGATAAATGAATCAGATTGCAACAGGGTGTTTCGTTATCCATTCGCAATGGATTTATATGCTTGTGCGACGCTGATGCTGCAGTGCGTAATAAGCTGCGGAGCACGTGCCGGTGCATCGGTAAGGATGGGCATGAACGATCGCGCCGGTCGCACCCGGATGCGTCCGTAATGCATTTCGCTTTATTCGATTTTTAAATCGATTTCTTTCACGCGGCTTAAAGCACCGAATATTTTTGAATTATTTTCGATTTTCGTTGCGGCGTTTTTTCCGCGTAATGTGAGCCGTGCGGATTGGGTGGCGAGGGACGGCGCGTGGGCCGCATTCGACCGCTCGCTGTCGGCTTCCTTGATGCCGCATTGAAGCTGCTGTCGTTGCCTACGTCCTTTCCTGCACGAATCGGCCGCACGTTCTTGCGTGGCTTCTGGCGGATCGACGCCGTCACATCACTGGATTTTTTACCCGCGCGGGCCTCGCCTCGACGCGCGACATGTCGTTGACTGGAGAATTGACTTTGCCCCGTTTCACGTTCAAGAGCTGGCTTGCGCGTGCTCGCGTGTGCCGCAGGACTGGCTGCTGGATCGGTCAGCTTCACGGCATGCGCGGAAACCGCGTTGAACGCGAAGACTTCATGGATCGGCAATACCTTCGGTTTCGGCGACGGCACGTGGGCGCAGATCAACATCACCGCGATTGCGGTCGCGCCCGACGGCAAGGTCTATACGAACGCGCCGTGGGACGAAAGCGGCGCCGAAGCGAGCGTCTATCAGAACGGCAAGATGCTCGGCTTCGCGGGCGGCACGCATGGCTGGGGCAATGCTGGCGGCAATGCGATTGCGGTGAATCGCAAGTACGCGTTCGTGGCAATCGCGGTCGGCAATGAAAAGGGCCGGCTGGTCGAGCAGGGCGTGTGGCCGGAGAAGGGCAAGCAGTGGTTCGGCATTTCGCGCCGGCAGATCGCCGATCCGAAGCGCGCCGCGCCGTTCCAGCCGCGCCGCGAAGGCGCCGACCCGCATGCGCAACTCGCGGCCGGCTTTCTGATGATGAACGAGGTGCCGACCGGCACGAGCGCCGAAATCGGCGGCCTCGCGGCGAACGACACGACGCTGTACGCGGCGAACACCGCGCGCGATCGCATCGAGGTGTACGACGCCGAATCGATGCAGCAGAAGAGCACGTGGAGCGTGCACGAGCCTGGCCGCATCGCGCTCGCACCGGACGGCACGCTTTGGGTGCTGAGCGGCACGCGCAACGACCGCGCGCCGCAGGTCGAGCACTACACGCGCGCGGGCAAACGCATCGACGAAAACTTCACGCTGCCGGCCGATACGGTGGCGGTCGACATCGCCGTCGATGCGCAAGGCCGCGTGCTGATCGCCGATAACGGCCCGCGTCAGCAGGTTCTGTTCTTCACGAAGAGCAACGGCCGCTACACGGAATCGGGTTCGCTCGGCGAGCGCGGCGGCATTTTCAGCGGCGTGGCAGGCAAACCAGGACCGCAGCGTTTCAACGGCCTGACCGGCGTCGGCGTGGATGCGCGCGGCAACGTCTACGTGTCGACCAACGGCATCGGTCCGCGTTACGACCCGATCGGCGCGGGCCTCGGCGCAACGCTCGAAAGCTATGCGCCGGACGGCAAACAGAACTGGCAGGTGCAGGGGCTGCTGTTCGTCGACGGCGCGTGGATCGATCCGTCGCGGCCCGACAGCGTCTATACCGGCAACAAGCGCTTCGAACTCGATCTGTCGAAACCCGCGGGGCAGGACTGGAAATATGCCGGCTTTCTGTCGAACCGCTTCAAATATCCGGACGATCCGGTCTTTCACACCGATCAGTATCCGGGCTTGCCGATCGCCCGCAAGCTCAAGGGCCACACGTTCCTGTTTCTGACGGACATGTACGCGGACCATCTGAAGATCTATCGCTTCGATCCGCAGCACGACGGCGAAACGGCGATTCCTTCGGGCTTTATCGCAGGACGTGAACGTGCGGTAGCAAAGGTGCCGAATGCGCCGCCGGCGGCGACTGGATCTGGCGCGACGCGAACGGCGACGGCAAGTTCAACAGCGACGAATTCACGCTCAACACGAGCGGCACGAAACTCGCGGGCGGCTGGGGCTGGTGGGTCGACAGCGCTGGCGACATCTGGCGCACGCGCGATAACAAAGGCATCTACCGCTTCCGTTTCGGCGGCCTCGACGCGAAGGGCAATCCGGTCTACTCGTACTCGAACCTCACGCAGTACCCGGTGCCGCAACCGTTCACCGAACTGCATCGCGCGATCTACGAGCCCGACACCGACACGATGTACGTCACCGGCTATACGCCCGACACGCCGGTCGATCGCGGCTTCTGGAAAGAAGTGGGCCGCGTGCTGGTGCGCTACGACAAATGGTCGAGCGGCAATCCGGTGCAGCGCTACGCGATCACGCTTGCCGTGGCAGACGCAGAGCAAACCCATCGCCACGATCATCGGCCTGACCGTCGAAGGGCAATACATCTTCGGCGTCGAACCGGTCGGCGCGGTGCACGTGTGGGACAAGGACAGCGGCAAGGAACTCGGCGTGATCCGTCCGGGCGCGGAAGTGGGACGCGCGTCGGGCTGGGTCGACGTGCCCAACGGCATCAGCGCGGCGAAGCGCAGCAATGGCGAGTACCTCGTGTTCGTCGAAGAAGACGCGCGCGGGCAAAGTGATGATGTACCGCTGGAAACCGTGATAAGCGCAGCGCTAGCTACGTCACGGCAGTCGAATCCACGCATACGAACGCACGAGTGTCGTTACGCACAACGCAACCGTAGTCAACACCAAGGCATCCGATGGACAAAGGCATTCTCAAGAACGTAGCGATCAATTTCTTCGGGCTGGTGCTGCCGACCTTCGTCTCGCTCGTGACCGTGCCGTCGTATATCAAGCTGCTCGGCGTCGAGCGCTACGGCGTGATCAGTCTCGTGTGGACGTTGATCGGCTACTTCGGGATTCTCGATCTCGGCATGAGCATGGCCGCGCAGAACCACATCTCGAAGGCGCGCGCCTCCGGCGACAAGGACGAGAGCGCGCGCGTGTTCTGGAGCGCGACGTGGCTCAATCTCGCGACCGGCGTGATCGGCGGATTGATCATCTATTTCGGCGCGTTTCTTTACACCGCGTATTTCACCAAGGTGTCGCCCGAGTTGCAGCACGAGGTCTATATGGCGCTGCCGTGGCTCGCGGTGGCGATTCCGATTGCCAACGTGTCGTGGGTGTTTGCCGGTGCGATCAACGGTGCGGAGCGCTTCGGCGTCTACAACACCAATCAGACCATCGGCACGTTTCTGTTCCAGTTGCTGCCGCTCGGCGCCGCGTTGTGGCTGGGCGCGACGCTGCAGAACGTGCTCGCCGCCGCGGTGTTCGCGCGGATTCTGGCCGCGCTTCTGCTGGGCCGCTCCGCGTTGAAGGTGCTGGAAATCCGCCGCGTTCTGCCGCCGCAACTCGGCGTGGCGAAGGGGCTGTTCAATTTCGGCGGCTGGATGCTGATTGCGAGCGTCACCACGATGATCGCCGATTCGCTCGATCGCGTGATGCTCGGCACGAGTCTCGGCGCGCGTTTCGTCACGTATTACACGGTGCCGCAGAACCTCGTCACGCGTTTGAACATCGTGCCGACCGCGTTGGTGCGCACGCTGTTTCCGCGTCTGTCCGCCGTGGGCCGCGCGGACGCGGACACCATCACGCAGCAGTCGCTCGAATTTCTCAACGGCGTGTTCACGCCGGTCGCGCTGGTCGCGATGCTGGTGCTCGAACCGTTTCTGCATCTGTGGGTCGGCAATGAAATCGCGACCGTCGCGGCGCCGGTGGGCCGCATCATGATCGTCGCCGTGTGGCTCGTCGGCCAGGCGAACGTGACGCGAATTCTGATCCAGTCGCAGGTCAATCCGGCCACCGCCGCGCGAGTCGGCCTGTTCGAATTGCCCCTGTTTGCAGGGGCGTTGTGGCTCGGCATCACGCATTTCGGTCTGACCGGCGCGGCGGTGGCCGTCGCCGGCCGGGCGCTGTTCGACTACGCGGTGCTGCTGCACTTCTCGGCGATCCGCGCCCGCCAGATCGCGCTCGACATGCTCGCGCACCTTGCTTTCCTGCTGGCCAGCCTGTGGCTCGCCAGCTTCCTGCCGAGTCTCGCCATGGCGATCGCCGCCGGCGCTCTGATGGTCGGCGCGAACGTCGCCTGGTCGATCACGATGACTCCCGCCTTGCGCAATCTTGCGCGTTCACTGCTGTTGCGACTGAATCCGAGGAAAAGCGCATGAACCACGAAGTCCTTGAAGAAGCCGTGCTGCAGACCCGCGACGCGCAGCGCCCTGAGCCGAACTCACGACGCGTGCCCGGCGTTCAGCTCACGCCCCGCCGCGCGGCGATGCGCGCCGACAAAACCGTGCGCATCGCGATCGTGCACGACTGGCTCGTCACCTATGCGGGTGCGGAGAAAGTACTGGAGCAGATCGTCGCGTGCTTTCCCGGACGCGGATCTGTTCAGCCTCGTCGATTTTCTCGACGACCGCAGCTTTCTGCGCGGCAAGCCGGTGACGACTTCGTTCATCCAGAAGCTGCCGATGGCGCGCAAGAAATACCGCTCGTATCTGCCGCTGATGCCGCTCGCGATCGAGCAGCTCGACGTGTCGGCGTACGACGTGGTGATTTCGAGCAGCCACGCCGTCGCCAAAGGCATTCTGACCGGCCCCGACCAGGTGCATATCAGCTACGTGCATTCGCCGATCCGCTACGCGTGGGATCTGCAGCATCAGTACCTGCAGCAATCGAAGCTGACCAGCGGCCCGAAGTCCGCGCTGGCGCGGCTGATTCTGCATTACATCCGCAACTGGGATATCCGCACGTCGAATTCGGTGGATGGCTTCGTCGCCAATTCCGAGTTCATCGCGCGGCGCATCAAGAAGGTCTATCAGCGCGACGCACAGGTGATTTTCCCGCCGGTCGATGTCGAAGCATTTTCGCTTTGCACCGAGAAGGAAGACTTCTATCTGACCGCGTCGCGAATGGTGCCGTACAAGAAAATCGACCTGATCGTCGAAGCGTTTGCGCGGATGCCCGAGCGCAAGCTGGTCGTGATCGGCGACGGCCCCGACATGGAAAAAATCCGCGCGAAGGCGGGGCCGAATGTGGAGATCATGGGCTATCAGCCGTTCAAGGTGCTCAAGGACCGCATGAGCCGCGCGAAAGCCTTCGTGTTCGCCGCCGAGGAAGACTTCGGCATCTCGGTGGTCGAAGCGCAGGCGTGCGGCACGCCGGTGATTGCGTACGGCAAGGGCGGGGCGCTCGAAACCGTGCGCGATCTGTCCGAGTCGCGGCCCACCGGCATGTTCTTCGACGAGCAGAATGCCGACTCGATCATCGCGGCAGTCAGGCGTTTCGACGAGCACATCAAGCGCTTTTCCGCAGCGGATTGCCGTGCCAACGCCGAGCAGTTCTCCGCCGCGAATTTCCGCGAGCGCTTTTTCTCGCACGTGCGCGCGGCGGTGCCGGCGTTGCGCGGCGCGAAGCTGCCCGCCTATGTGCCGTACAAAGCGGAACCGGTCGCCAGCGCGCCGCGTATTCTCGCCGTCGATCAAAGCGGCGTGCTGGGCGGCGCCGAACTGTCGCTGCTGGAAATCGTGAAGGCGCTGCGCTCGCGCATCGAAGTCGTGCTGTTCGACGACGGCCCGTTCCGCACCGCGCTGGATTCAGGCGGGCGTGACCGTCAACGTGCTCGATGCAGGGCGCGTTGCGAAATGTCCGCAAGCAGGGCGGCTCGCTGCCGAAGGGACAGGCGATCAAGGGCCTGCTGTCGCTCGTGCGCGCG
The DNA here is from genome assembly GCA_963800185.1 of uncultured beta proteobacterium. Lineage (GTDB taxonomy): Bacteria > Pseudomonadota > Gammaproteobacteria > Burkholderiales > Burkholderiaceae > Paraburkholderia. The sequence continues at coordinate 124,451 of CAWCZW010000004.1, forward strand.
ACCGCGAAACGCGCGCGCAACGCCGACGTGATCTACGCCAACACGCAGCGCGCGATGGTGATCGGCGCGATCGCGGGCAAGCTGGCGAGGCGGCCGGTGGTCTGGCATCTGCGCGATATCGTGAGCCCCGAGCATTTCGGCGGCAAGCAACTGGCGATCATCAAATGGTGCGCGCGGCTCGGCCTCACGCACGTGATCGCGAATTCGGCGGCGTCGGCGCGTGCGTTCGCGCGAGCTGACGCAGTTCGACGAAAAGCGTATCGACGTGGTGTTCAACGGCATTTCAGTCGGAGCCGTTCGACGCGTTGCGCGAGCGTGCCGCAAGCACGAATTGCGCGAGCGCCTGAACTGCCGCAGGACGCGTTTCTGGTCGGCTCGTTCAGCCGTCTCGCGCGCTGGAAGGGGCAGCACGTGCTGCTCGAAGCGATGGTCCTCAATCCGCAGATGCACGCGGTGCTGGTTGGCGCGCCGCTATTCGGCGAGGACGCAGTACGAGAGCCGAACTGCATGCGTTCGTCGCCGCGCACAATCTGGGCGAGCGTGTGCATTTCCTCGGCTTCCAGCACGATATTCCGGCCTGCATGTGTGCGGTCGATGCAGTCGTTCATACGTCGATCACGCCGGAGCCGTTCGGTCGCGTGATCGTCGAAGGGATGCTGGCGCAGCGGCCGGTCGTGGCGGCTCGCGCGGGTGGCGTGCTGGAGATCATCGACGACTACGAGAACGGTGTGCTGTGCACGCCGGGCGATGCGCACGGTCTCGCCGATACGCTCGCGGAATTGCGCTCGAACGACGAACTGCGCAACAGGCTGGTCAGGAACGGCTATCAGACGGCGCTGAGCCGTTTCGGCACGGCAACCTATGTCGATGGTGTCGCGCGGATTCTGAAGGGCGTGGCGGGGCGTTAAACGGGCTGGGGAGACTTTCGCCGGGTCTCCCGCAATCTGTCGGGACGGCCTGGTCTGTCCGGCGGGCTATTTGAGGCAGGCGTGAGGCGCGCTTAAGGTCGACATGACGGCACAACGGTTTTACGCGGGGGTAGGCAGGGACTCGGCCGGTTCTTGTCGTTGGCGCAGCGGAGCGAAGATCCATGGACCTTCGCTCCGTTTTTTTATCGCGCATTCAGGTCCGCGAGTTCAGGCCGGCTTCCTGACGGCCTTCGGTTTGAAGCTGGCGGACCACTTCATCGCCGGCAATTCGACCAGCCGGTAGAACACGTAGGCGACCGGTATGGCCACCAGCATGTAGCCGAACGACGGCCAGATCGACATTTGCAGCGACGAGCGGAACAGCAGCGACGACAGCAGCACGAAAATCGGCAGATGGATCAGATACAGCGAGAAGCTGAAATCGCCGAAACGTGACAGCAGACGCGTGCCGAACGTTTCGCGCCGATTGCCGCTGGGGCGCTCCAGCGCTTTATACAGGTAGAACGCGAAGCCGAGGGCCCACAACTGGAACGCACCGTACTGGCCGAAATGGAACGCCACGCAGCCGAGCACGATAAATGCCGCGGCCAGCACGATACAGCCAGACCGGCGAACGCGCATCCGGCGAGCGGCGGGTTCTGGCGTCGGCGATCCACGCGCCGAGCGTCCACGAAAACCAGTACGACGTGAAGAACTGGATGTCGTGACGTTCGAGCACGTACGCGGACACCGATATTGACCACCGCGACGATCGCCAGCACCGAGGTCATGCCGATGCGCCGGCGCAGTGCGAACAGCAGCGGATAGATCGCGTAGAACTGCACTTCGAGCGACAGCGTCCAGAGCGCGCCGTTCGATCCATACGTTTTACCCGCCACGCCTTGCAGCGAAAACAGGTTGACGAGGAACGACTGCCAGCCGATTTCGCGAATCTTGTGGCTGACGGGCGGCAATTGCAGGCTGAACCAGTCGAGCGCGAAGGTCAGCACCAGCGCGGCGAGCAGCACCGGATAAATACGCGCAAAGCGGCGCACCCAGAAATTGCCGGTGTCGAGCCGGTAAGCGGGATTGCTGGCGAGCCGCAATGCGCCGCCGCGATGAATGCAATAGCCGCTAATCACGAAGAAAATCGGCACGCCGGCCGAGCCCCACGCAATCGGGAACGTCAGATAGGCGGCCATGCGCGTTCAGACTGAATGAATGGCCGACGCTCTGGTGAAAAGCCTGCATGCCGACCCACGCGACCTGGCGGCAATGAAAATACGCGACCAGTAACGCGGCGAAACCGCGCATCGCGTCGATCACATGTTCCTTGCCCGCGCTGTCGGCGCGCGCTTCGCTGTGGGCGCGCGGCGCGGCGGCGGTACGGGGCGAGGAGAGGGGCAGGGATGAGCCGGCGGCATCCAGTGCTGGGTCGCTCATGCGCGGTCCTTATCGTTCTGACGGAGGGAAAAGCGGATTCCCGGACGCGCTGCGCGCCCGCGGTGCCTGCACATCCTAGTGCAGCACGCAGATAAAAAATCGATAAAAAAATGCCCGGCCAATTTAATTGAATAGTCATTTTGTGACGAATTGTAATTGAGCATAAGCAGATGCAGCGTCGAATTATTTACCGCTTTTGTCGTGCTAATTTCAGACATGGATTTTCTTGACCAGAGGTGAAGTCATGAACCTGCATTTACTCGCCGGCATTGCCGTGCTGCTGATCCTCGTTGCCGCCTCCGCCTACCGCGAAGCCTTGCGCAACGAGCCGATCCGCCGTTACCGGATGCATCCGGGCAAGCTGCCGCCAGTCGACGAAAACGAATAACGCCTGGTCGGAACACATCGCATACGCCGGCGGTTTTGCGGCAGGCGTGTCCGTACATTCACGTCGCAAACGTACGGGCCCGTCAGCCGGAGCTGGCAAAAATTTCAGAGTTTTCGTGAAATAATTCAATTGGAATAAGTCATTGTTTCCTATCGATTTTCACGCTAACGCCTCACAGTCTGGAATAGCGAAGTCGAATTCGATTTATTTATTTCGACGGCTAAATTTTCGTTATGAACCAGGGCTGAAATTTTTGCTAGTCTTTTGCGGCGACATCGATTGGCCGCAAGGCCCGCGACACCACTAACTTCTAACCGATGTGGGAATGCCTACCATGCTGAAAGTCACCAAAGCCGTGTTTCCCGTAGCGGGCCTCGGGACACGATTCCTGCCGGCTACCAAGGCAAGTCCGAAGGAAATGCTGCCGATCGTCGACAAGCCGCTGATTCAATACGCGGTTGAAGAGGCGATTGCCGCCGGCATCACCGAAATGATTTTCGTGACGGGCCGCAGCAAGCGCGCGATCGAAGATCATTTCGACAAGTCCTACGAGATCGAAGCCGAACTCGAAGCACGCAACAAGCAGAAGTTGCTCGATCTCGTGCGCAGCATCAAGCCGGCTAACGTCGACTGCTTTTACGTGCGTCAGGCCGAAGCGCTCGGTCTGGGCCACGCGGTGCTGTGCGCCGAAAAGCTGGTGGGCGACAGCCCGTTCGCCGTGATTCTCGCCGACGATCTGCTGCACAGCTCGAAGCCGGTCATGAGCCAGCTGGTCGACACGTTCAACCACTATCACAGCTCGGTGATCGGCGTCGAAACCATTGCTCGCGAAGACAGCCGCTCGTACGGCGTGGTCGATGGCCGCGAGTGGGAAGACAACGTGATCAAGATGTCGGGCATCGTCGAGAAGCCGTCGCCGGAGAATGCGCCGTCGAATCTCGGCGTGGTCGGCCGCTATGTGCTGATGCCGACGATCTTCAAGCATATCCGCGCGTTGAAGCCGGGTGCGGGCGGCGAACTGCAATTGACCGATGCGGTGCAATCGCTGCTGACCGAAGAGCAGGTGCTGGCGTATCGCTATTTCGGCACGCGTTTCGATTGCGGCAGCAAGCTCGGCTATCTGAAGGCGACGGTGGAATTCGCGCTGCGTCATCCGGAAGTGAAGGCGGATTTCGAGGCTTATCTGCAGGCCTATATGCGCAAGTCAATGCGCCGGCGAGCGAGACGGCTCAGTACACGGCCGAAGCGGCTTGAGCGTCGCTTCGAGCTGAACTGGCAGCGCTGCGCGTAACGCTGCGCGCTGTAAGCATCGCGTCACGCAAAGCACCAAGCAAAAAAACGGGCGCCGCATCAAGCGGCGCCCGTTTTCATTTCACCGATCCAGCCGCATCACATCACACGCGGGCCGCGGCAACACCAGCCTCAACCCAGCTTCTTCACTTCCAGCCGGAACTTGTGCAGCAACGGTTCCGTATAACCGCTCGGTTGCTGACGCCCTTCGAACACCAGCGCTTGCGCAGCCTTGAACGCGATCGTGTCGAAACCCGGCGCCATCGGCTTGTACTGCGGGTCGCCGGCGTTCTGCTCGTCGACCACCTTCGCCATGCGCTTGAAGGTCTCTTCGACCAGCTCACGCTTCACCACGCCGTGATACAGCCAGTTGGCAATATGCTGGCTCGAAATGCGCAGCGTCGCGCGGTCTTCCATCAGGCCGACGTTGTGGATGTCCGGCACCTTCGAGCAACCCACGCCCTGGTCGATCCAGCGCACCACGTAGCCGAGAATGCCTTGTGCGTTGTTGTCGACTTCGCTGCGAATCTCGTCGTCGCTCCACTTCGCCGATTCGACCACCGGAATCGTCAGCAGGCCGTCGAGCAGTTCGTCGCGCACGCTTGCATAGTCGGTGCGCTCCAGTTCCTGCTGAACCGCCTGCACGTCGATCTGGTGATAGTGCAGCGCATGCAGCGTCGCGGCGGTCGGCGAGGGCACCCAGGCGGTGTTCGCACCGGCCTTCGGATGCGCGATCTTCTGTTCGAGCATCGCGTGCATCAGGTCGGGCATCGCCCACATGCCCTTGCCGATCTGCGAGCGGCCGCGCAGGCCCGCGCTCAGACCGACCAGCACGTTGCTGCGCTCATACGCGGCAATCCACGCGCTCGACTTCATGTCGCCCTTGCGCATCATCGGGCCGGCTTCCATCGCCGTGTGCATTTCGTCGCCGGTGCGGTCGAGGAAACCCGTGTTGATGAACGCGACCCGCTCCGACGCTTCGGCGATACAGGCGAGCAGGTTCACGCTGGTGCGGCGCTCCTCGTCCATGATGCCCATCTTGATCGTGTTGCGCGGCAGTTGCAGCAGGTCTTCGACGCGCGCGAACAGTTCGCTCGCGAACGCGACTTCGGCCGGGCCGTGCATCTTCGGCTTGACGATATAGATCGAGCCGGTGCGCGAATTCAGCTTGTGCTTGCGGTCGTGCAGCGCGCACAGCGTGGTGATCACCGCGTCGAGAATGCCTTCCGGAATCTCGTGGCCGTCTTGCGGTCAGCGACGGCCGGATTGGTCATCAGATGGCCGACGTTGCGGATGAACAGCAGCGAGCGGCCATGCAGCACGACCGGCGCCGTGCCGTTCGCCGCGACGTACACGCGATCTTCGTTCAGACGGCGCGTGAAGGTCTTGCCGTTCTTCGTGACTTCTTCGGTCAGATCGCCGTTCATCAGGCCGAGCCAGTTGCGATACAGCTGCACCTTGTCGTCCGCATCGACGGCCGCAACCGAGTCTTCGCAGTCGATGATCGTGCTCACGGCCGCTTCGACCAGCACGTCCTTCACATGCGCGGAATCGGTCTTGCCGATCGAGTCGTTCGCGTCGATCTGGATCTCGAAGTGCAGGCCGTTGTGCTTGAGCAGCAGCGCCGACGGCGCGCTCGCCGTCGCCCTGATAGCCGATGAATTGCGCGGGCGTCTTCAGTTCGCTCTTGCCGCTCTTCAGCGTGACGACCAGCTTGCCGCCTTCGACGCTGTAGTGCGTTGCGTCGGCGTGCGAGCCGTTGGCGAGCGGCGCGGCCTGATCGAGAAACTTGCGTGCGTAGGCGATGACCGCGGCGCCGCGCACCGGATTGAACGCCGTCTGCTTTTCCGCGCCGTTCGTCTCGGGAATCGCGTCGGTGCCGTACAGCGCGTCGTACAGGCTGCCCCAGCGCGCGTTCGCCGCGTTCAACGCATAGCGCTGGTTCGACAGCGGCACGACCAGTTGCGGGCCGGCCTGTTCGGCGATTTCGGTATCCACGTCTGACGGTCGTGGCTTTGACGCTGGCCGGCACCGGCACGATATAGCCGATGCCTTCGAGAAACGCACGGTACGCGTGCAGATCGCGCACCGGACCCGGATTCGCGCGATGCCAGTTGTCGAGTTCGGTTTGCAGGCGGTCGCGCTCGGCGAGCAGCGCCCGGTTTTTGGGCGCCAGCTCGTGGACGAGGGCGTCGAAACCCGACCAGAATGCGGCGCTGTCGATTCCGGTGCCGGGCAGGGCTTCGGTTTCGACGAACTGGTCGAGATTGGCGGCGACCTGCAGTCCGCCGCGCGGGTTCATCTGAGTCATCGACTGCTCCATCTGTCTGAATGGGACCGATGAGGGGGCATCGGTCCGCGTTGTTGCCAGTTAGCTTCGTTATTGCGGAACTGCCGTGTGTTGCTGCTTCGATTGCGGGTCGCGTCAGGCCCGGGGCTCAGGGGTCACGCAGCGATCGCCTGGATACCGGCCTTGGCGATCTGCGCGTCCTGATCCGACTTGACGCCCGACACGCCGACCGCGCCGACCACCTGGCCGTCGACGATCACCGGCACGCCGCCTTCCAGCGTACCTTGCAACGGCGCGCTCAGGAAAGCGGTGCGGCCGTTGTTGATCATGTCTTCATAGACCTTGGTCTCGCGACGGCCGATCGCCGCGGTGCGGGCCTTTTCCGTCGCGATGTACGAGCTGGACGGCGCGCTGCCGTCCAGACGCAGCATGCCGAGCGGATGGCCGCCGTCGTCGGACCACGACGATAGCGACGGCCCACTGATGCTTCTCGGCTTCCGCGCGGGCGGCTTCGAGGATTCGGGTCGTTTCGGCAACGGTCAGCACGGGTTTGCTCAGCATAATGAATTTCCTGTCTCGGTGATGGGAGGGATGCTTCTACAAGTTCTATCCAGTGACTTTATCCAGCGACGTGGCGGCATTTGCTCACCGTAGCCCTGAAGTGTCCGGCATGGCTATGGGGTACGTGGCCGCGTATCTGGCGCGTATCTAACGCCTATCTGGCCGCATAGGCGACGACCGAACCGCTACGCAGGTCACCCTGCGCACGACCTCGAGATCCGGGATCGACTCGACCGCGCCAACCGGCTTCTGCGCAACCGGCAACGGGCATGCGCCGCGAAACGCGATTTTTTCTGCGGGACGCGCCCACGCACATCATCTTGTACCTTGATTTGCGACTGACTCGCCAGTTTCGCATGCGCACCAGTCTGCAACTGATCCGGTGCACCTCGCGGCGGCGGCCTAAAGGTGTCGCCGTTGGCCGCGCACCATGCCCCGCGATTTTACGTCCAAGCGCGCCCGGAAGAAAGACCGGGCCGCACGCGCGCTCTTCAGCCGCGGCTCGAACGCGGCTCGAATTCGTCATTGCCTCGTGCAAATCCCCGCGCTCCGGGGGTTCGCGAGGCAACCGCCTGCTTAGGTCGCCCACTTTTGGCGCATGATCTTCCGATCACGCAGACGTGGGCTCCCCACCGGCCCACGTTGCACGTTCCAGCCGATTGATTGATGAGCCTTACAATCACGCTTTCGAACATAAAAACTCGCGCGCTCCCCACGCGCTCCCCGACCATGCCCACCATCAGCGAACTTTTCGTCTATCCGATCAAATCCTGCGGCGGCATTGCGTTGCGCGAGGCGCGGCTGCTCGCGACCGGCCTCGAATACGACCGCTACTGGATGGTCACCCATCCGGACGGCGCGATGCTCACGCAGCGTGCGTATCCGCGCATGGCGCTGATCAAGGTCGAGATCGGCGCTGACGATGCTGATCATTCGCGCACCCGGCATGAGCGAATTGCGCACGCCGCTCGACGCCGGCCAACTCGACGCGCCGCGCAAGGTGCAGACCACAGTCTGGCGCGACGCGGCCTACGGGCTCGACACCGGCGATGCTGCCGCCGCGTGGTTTTCGAGCTTTCTCGGCCTGCCGGCGCGGCTTCTGCGTTTCGATCCGCGAGCGCGAACGTCAGGTCGATCCGGACTACACCGAGCAGCGTCGGCGGCGCCACGACTTATTTCGCCGATGGTTTTCCGCTGCTGGTCGTCGGCCAGGCATCGCTCGACGACCTGAACACGCGTCTGATCAGCAAAGGCGCGCCGTCGATTCCAATCGACCGCTTCCGTCCCAATGTCGTGCTGACCGGGCTCGACGCGTACGAAGAAGATTATGTGGAGACGTTGAGCGTCGAGCGGCGACGACGCAGGCGGAGCAGGGCGTGCAGCTGCAACTGGTCAAGCTGTGCACGCGCTGTCCGATGCCGACCGTCGATCAGGCGAAGGGCGCGCCCAACCCCGAGTGGCCGAACGAACCCACCGACACGATGACCACCTACCGCGCGAAACCGCAGCTCGACGGTGCGGTCACGTTCGGCAACAACGCGTTGGTCGCGAGCGGCGCGGGGGCGTGGCTGCGGGTCGGGCAAGCAGGTCGACGCGGAACTTGGATTCGGCGATTGACCGGACAGGACGCCGTGCATGCAACCGTGCGCATATTCGCACGTCCAGGCTACGTGTTTCGTGCGTGCGTTTAAAGCCGCGAGAATCACCGGCATCGGCGCCGGTTTGACGAAGTGATGATTGAAGCCCGAGCGCAGCGACTCGGTCTTTTCTTCGGCGCGGCCGAGTCCGCTGACCGCGACCAGCATCGGCGCGGGCGTATCGGCAACATAACGGATTCGGCGCGCTACACTGCGTCCATCGAGACGCGGCATTTCGACATCGAGTAAAGCGGCCTCGGGATGCCACGCGCAATACTCGGCCAGCGCGTCCAGACCGTTGTGCGCGGTGCGGATATCGAAACCGTGCGCGCTGAAATACAGCGCGTAGGCAGCCAGCAGATCGGCGTCGTCGTCGGCGATCAGGAGGCGAGCGGCTTGGTGAATGGGCATCCGGCCTCCGGGATTGTGTTATTGGTAGTGAGCAATTTGAAGTCCCGATAGAATCGAAGCACGAAGTCACTGTTTTTCAGGCCATATCGGCAAGGGTAACCGGCAGCGCCGTCTTATGAATAATTTACCGCTCGGCAATGGAAGAGACGCCAGGGAAGAGGATCTCGCACGCGACGTAGAAGCGGTTCAGCGCATCGACGCGGTGCCGTCCATCCTGCGGCTGATCTGCAAGAACACCGGCATGGGCTTTGCCGCTGTCGCGCGCGTGACCGACGACACGTGGACGGCCTGCGCGGTTCAGGACGAAGTGAACTTCGGCCTCGCGCCCGGCGGCCAGCTCGAACTGCATACCACCTTGTGCTTCGAGTCGCGTGCTGCGCGCGCGTCGATCGTGATCGACAATTTCGGCAATGACCCTGTCTATCACGGCCACCACACGTCGCGAATCTACAACCTCGGTAGTTATATTTCCGTGCCGATCGTGCTTCCCGACGGCAGTTACTTCGGCAATCTCTGTGCGATCGATCCGGCCCCGGCCGATCTGTCGAATGCGCGCGTCCTCAGCATGTTTGAAGTGTTTGCCGATCTGATCGCGTTCCAGCTGGCGAGCGAGAGTCGCCAGCAGGAGGCAGAGACTGCGCTGCTTCGCGAGCGCGAAACTTCGAATCTGCGCGAGCAGTTCATCGCCGTGCTGGGGCACGATTTGCGCAATCCGTTATCGGCGGTGAGCGCCACGGCTGAACTGCTGGCGCTGCGCAGGAACGAGCCGGATCTCGTGAAAATCGGCCAGCGTCTGAAGGCCACGACGTTGCGAATGGCGCGTCTGATCGACGACGTGATGGATTTTGCGCGCGGCCGGTTGGGTTCGGGCATTGGCGTATCGATCAACGAGGTCGACGATCTGGCGATCGCGCTGCGCGTGGTGATCGCCGAAGCGCGCGAGGCGAATCCCGACCGCGTGCTGGCCGACGACATCGCGATCAATGTGCCGGTGCGTTGCGACCGCACGCGGGTCCAGCAGTTGCTGTCGAACCTGCTCGGCAATGCGGTCACGCACGGCGCGGCGGAGTTTCCGGTGCGGGTGCAGGCGCGCATCGACGGTAGCGACTGGGTGCTGACCGTCGTGAACGGCGGCAACGCGATCCCGGCGGACGCGATGAGCAAGGTCTTCGAGCCGTACTGGCGGCCGCCTACCAGCAAGCCCGGTGGCGGGCTCGGGCTGGGTCTCTACATCTGCAAGCAGATCGTGCTGGCGCACGGCGGCACGCTGGAATTGAGCTCATCGGCCGAGGCGGGCACCTGCTTTGTCGCGAGGCTGCCTACTGGAGTTTGACGCTTCAGTCGTGCCTTAAACCGCACTCAGTCGCACTCAGTCGCGCTCGGTCGCATTCCGGCGACGAAGGCAGGGCGCGTACCACATCATGCCGCGTCAGGCTGCCTGTGCGACGGCTTCGACATCTGCTCCTCCTGCGGCGCCCAGCGCTGCCGCTAAAGTTTCATTGCGCAGCGCCCATTCCGGTTCCATGCTCTCGCCAATCGCGCTGCCCACCAGAATCACTGCCGGACTATCGAAGCCTGCGTCGGTGGCATCTGCCGCGAGCCGGCCAAGGCGTGTCAGCAAGCGCCTTTCGTCGACCCCGCCCGCCCACTGCACGACGGCCGCAGGGGTGTCCGCGGACAGACTCGTCAGCAACGCGCCGGCAATTTTCTCGATGCGCCGCATGCCCATATAGATAGCCAGCGTGGTGCGAGTCGCGGCAAGCGCTGCCCAATCCGGCTCACCGTGGTCTTCCGTATGCGCGGTCACGAACGTCACGCCATGACAGTGCCGTCGATGCGTGAGCGAAATGCCCAGCCCCGCCGCAGCGGCGAAGCCCGACGAAATGCCGTTGACAATGTCCACCGCGATACCCGCGTCGCGCAAGATTGCAATTTCCTCACCGGCGCGGCCGAACAATAGTGCTTCGCCGCCCTTTACCCGCACCACGTGCAGCCCTTTGAGCGCATAGCGCCGCATCAGGCGCTCGATGAACGCTTGCGGCGTCGAGCGGCAACCGCCGCGTTTGCCGACCCGAATCACGCGAGCCTGCGGCGCGAGTGCGACGATGCCGGGATTCGCCAGGTCATCGAGCAGCACGACGTCAGCGGCGGCGAGAGCTTTGGCGGCTTTGAGCGTGAGCAGATCGAGATCGCCGGGGCCCGCGCTCAATAACGTGACCTTGCCAATGTTCGTATTCATCGCGCTGTCCTTCGCTGACTGAATGGTTTTTGTACTTGCCGGCGATAGCTGTGTCGCCGGCGCCAAATAAAAACGGCGTCCACTCGCGATGCTCGCGAGGGGACGCCGTTGTCCGTTGCTGCTGTTTGTGACTGGCTGTTGCTACGTTGGGCTCGCCGTTGGCAGCGTGCTCAATTCAATTCAGCACACGAGCACAGCGTTGTACTTCGTGCGGATTCCTGCGGATTCGTGCGGATTCCATTGCGTCGCGCCATTGCGACTGCGTTGCCGAAATGACTTCGCGTCGAACGACGCAAGGACCACGCCACCTCGCACGCGCGGACCCCTGAACCATTGCGGCGAGTGCTTTGCCGCGCCAGAAGTGCGCCTCCCACGCACTGCCCGTGCGCACTTTCGCGCACGTGCGCAGTGCTGCGCCGCACCACGCAAGTGCCTCGCTGCATCAAAACGCGTCGCGCACCCGCGTCGCGGCAGACCCGTTCGATTCGCTTCCAGGCCCCGTATAACGGCCTTGTCGCGCGGATTTCGCATGCATGGCACAGCCTTTGCATTGAGCCTTGCCATCGGACCAACGTGGGTCCGGCGCGAGTGCAACACAAAGTACTCGCTGTAGTACAGGTCAGGACAATGGCGTCCCCCGAATCCAGTCGTCGACTGGGTTTGCGGGACGCCATTTTTATTTCCGGAATCGTTTCGCCAGTTATCCGATGGCGACGCCCGACGCCCCAGCACATTGAGGACACCGCGCTCATGAAAATCATCGTTATCGGTCACGGGATGGTCGGCCACAAACTGGTCGAGAGCCTCGCGCAAGACGCGGCACATGGTCTCGACATCACCGTGCTGTGCGAGGAATCGCGGCCGGCCTACGATCGCGTGCATCTGTCCGAGTTCTTCGCGGGCAAGACGGCGGACGATCTGTCGCTGGTCGAGCCGGGTTTCTTCGAGCGTCAGAATGTGCTGCTCAAGCTGAACGCGAAGGCCGTTGCGATCGATCGCGACGCGCGCACGGTGACGGTATCGACCGGCGAAACGCTGCCTTACGACAAGCTCGTGTTCGCGACCGGCTCCTATCCGTTCGTGCCGCCTGTGCAGGGCCGCGAGCGCGCCGATTGCTTCGTCTACCGAACCATCGACGATCTCGAAGCGATGCAGGAATGCGGCGCACGCTCGAAGACGGGCACGGTGGTCGGCGGCGGACTGCTCGGACTCGAATGCGCGAAGGCGTTGCGCGACATGGGCCTGCAAACGCACGTCGTCGAATTCGCTCCGCGGCTGATGGCGGTGCAGGTGGACGACGGCGGCGGCCGCGTGCTGCGCACCAAGATCGAAGAACTCGGCGTGACGGTGCACACGCAGAAGAACACCACGGCAATCGTCGACGGCGAAGCGGGCACGCACCGCATGCAGTTCGCCGACGGCACCCATCTCGACACCGACATGATCGTGTTCTCCGCGGGCATTCGTCCGCGCGACGACCTTGCGCGCGAATGCGGACTGACGCTCGGCGCGCGCGGCGGCATCGTGATCGACAACGCGTGCCGCACCAGCGACCCGCACATCTACGCAATCGGCGAATGCGCGCTGTGGAACGGCCAGTTGTTCGGCCTGGTCGCGCCGGGCTACGACATGGCGCGCGCGGTGGCGAAGCAACTGCTGGGCGAGCTCGGCCGAATTCGCCGGCGCCGACATGAGCACCAAGCTCAAGCTGATGGGCGTGGACGTGGCGAGCATCGGCGACGCGCACGGCACGACGCCGGGCAGCCGCGCGTACCAGTTCAGCGACGAACGCAAGCAGGTCTACAAGAAGCTGGTGGTGTCGGAGTGCGGCAAGTATCTGCTCGGCGGCGTGATGGTCGGCGACGCGAGCGAATACGGCACGCTTGCTGCAGATGATGCTGAACCGCATCGAACTGCCTGAAGCGCCGGAATTCCTGATCCTGCCGCAAGCCGACGGCAAGGCGAAGACCCGCGCTCGGCGTCGAGGCATTGCCTGCGGCCGCGCAGATCTGCTCGTGCAACAACGTGTCGAAGGCGCGATCTGTGCGCGGCCGTGTGCGCGGGCGCTACCGACATCGGCGCGCTCAAATGCGCGACCAGCGCCGGCACGTCATGCGGCGGTTGCGTGCCGCTCGTCACGCAGGTGATGAAGGCCGAGATGAAGAAGCAGGGTCTCGCGGTCAACAATCATGTGTGCGAGCACTTCGCGTATTCGCGTCAGGAGCTGTATCACATTGTGCGGGTCGAGGGCGTGCGCAGCTTCGGCGAATTGCTCGCGAAGCACGGTCATGGCCTCGGCTGCGATATCTGCAAGCCGGCGGTGGCGAGCATTCTCGCGTCGTGCTGGAACGAATTCGTGCTGAAGAAGGAGCACGCGTCGCTGCAGGACACGAACGATTACTACCTCGCGAACATCCAGCGCGACGGCACTTATTCGGTCGTGCCGCGCATGGCGGGCGGCGAAGTGACGCCCGACGGGTTGATCGCGGTCGGGCAGGTCGCGAAGAAATACGGCCTCTATACGAAGATCACCGGCGGTCAGCGGGTCGATCTGTTCGGCGCGCGCGTCGAGCAGTTGCCGCTGATCTGGGAAGAACTGATCGCCGCCGGTTTCGAATCGGGCCATGCGTACGGCAAGTCGCTGCGCACCGTGAAGTCGTGCGTCGGCTCGACATGGTGCCGCTATGGCGTCGGCGATTCGGTGGGCCTCGCGGTCGAGATCGAGAACCGCTACAAGGGCCTGCGCACGCCGCACAAGATCAAGTTCGGCGTGTCCGGCTGCACGCGCGAATGCGCGGAAGCGCAGGGCAAGGACGTCGGCATCATCGCGACCGAGAAGGGCTGGAATCTCTACGTCTGCGGCAACGGCGGGATGAAGCCGCGTCATGCCGAACTGCTCGCGTCGGACCTCGATAAGGAGACGCTGATCCGCTACATCGACCGCTTCCTGATGTTCTACGTGCGCACCGCCGACCGCCTGCAACGCACCAGCGTGTGGCGCGACAACCTCGAAGGCGGCCTCGCGTATCTGATCGACGTGGTCGTCAACGATCGCCTCGGCGTGGCGGCCGAACTCGAAAGCGAAATGCAGCACGTGGTCGACACCTACGAATGCGAGTGGAAGAAGGCGGTCACCGATCCTGAAACGCGCAAGCGCTTCCGTCATTTCGTCAACAGCGGCGAGTCCGACAGCAACGTGACCTTTGTCGAAGAGCGTGGCCAGATTCGTCCGGCGACGCCGGCGGAACGGCAATCGAAACAATCGGCGCTCGCAGCGATTCCGGTTGTCGTCGAAATGGCCTGATTCGCTTTTCCACCTACCTGTATCACTTATCTGGATCTCCGTCATGAACAACGATCGTGTGTCACGCCCCTGGACGCCCATCTGTCCGCTCGACGACATCGTGCCCGACACCGGCGTCTGCGCGCTGGTCAACGGTGAACAGGTGGCGGTTTTCCACGTGAACAGCGGCGATGCCGACGCCGTCCGTCTACGCGATCGAAAACTTCGATCCGGGCTCGCAGGCCGCGGTGCTGTCGCGCGGACTGGTCGGCAGCCTCGGCGAACGCATCGTGGTCGCGTCGCCGATCTACAAGCATCACTTCGATCTGCGGACCGGCGAGTGCCTGGAAACGCCGTCGTATTCCGTCAACGCGTTCGCAACGCGCGTGGAAGACGGCCAGGTGTGGGTCGCGGCGTAAAGCACCGCTCGACGAAACCTTTCTGCAACCACATCGACACCGACATCACCCGACATGTCCTCTTCTAGCGTAAAAACCGTGTGTCCCTACTGCGGCGTTGGCTGCGGAATGGTGCTGCACGTCGAGGACGGCCAGGTCGTGAAGATCTCCGGCGACAAGGAGCATCCGGCGAACTTCGGCCGGCTGTGCACGAAGGGACAGTCCGCTCATGTCGCGTTGCGCAAGTCGGGCCGTCTGGAAGGCGCGTTCGTTCGCCATGCGCGCGGATACAGGACCCGATGCCGCTGCCGATGGCTCAGGCAATCAGCACGACCGCCGCGCGTTTGCGCGGCGTGCTCGATCAACACGGGCCGGACGCGCTTGTCGTTTTACGTCTCCGGCCAGATGTCGATCGAGGCGCAGTATCTCGATCAACAAGCTCGCGAAGGGTTTTGTCGGCACCAACAACATCGAATCGAATTCGCGTCTGTGCATGGCGAGCGCGGGCAGCGGCTACAAGCTCTCGCTCGGCGCGGATGGGCCGCCCGGATCGTATGAGGACTTCGATCACGCCGATCTGTTTTTCGTGATCGGCGCGAATATGGCCGACTGTCACCCGATTCTGTTTCTGCGCATGATGGACCGCGTGAAAGCGGGCGCCAAACTGATCGTCGTCGATCCGCGCCGC
Source organism: uncultured beta proteobacterium (assembly GCA_963800185.1). Classification (GTDB taxonomy): domain Bacteria; phylum Pseudomonadota; class Gammaproteobacteria; order Burkholderiales; family Burkholderiaceae; genus Paraburkholderia. The sequence continues at coordinate 139,987 of CAWCZW010000004.1, forward strand.
AACACGACCGCCGAGAAGGCCGACCTGTTCATGCAGATCAAGCCCGGCACCGACCTCGCGTTGCTCAACGGCCTGCTGCATCTGCTGCACGAAAACGGCCACACGGATGCCGCTTTTATCGCGGATGCCACCGAAGGCTGGGACGCGATGCCCGCGTTTCTCGCCGACTACACGCCGGAGAACGTCGCGCGAAATCACCGGTCTTGCCGTCGACGACATCCGTCAGGCCGCGCAGATGATCGGCGCGGCGCAAGGAGTGGATGAGTTGCTGGACCATGGGCCTGAATCAGAGCACGCACGGCACGTGGCACACCAACGCGATCTGCAATCTGCATCTGGCGACGGGCAAGATCTGCCGTCGCGGCAGCGGCCCGTTTTCGCTGACGGGGCAGCCCAACGCGATGGGCGGCCGCGAAATGGGCTACATGGGCCCTGGTTTGCCGGGGCAGCGTTCGGTGCTGGTCGGACGCCGACCGCGCGTTTATCGAAGACCTGTGGCGCATTCCGCACGGGTACGTTGAAGACCGAAGTCGGCAACGGCACGATCGACATGTTCACGCGCATGGCCGCGGGCGAGATCAAGGCGTGCTGGATCATCTGCACGAATCCGGTGGCGAGCGTGGCGAATCGGCAGAACGCGATCGCCGGTTTGCGGGCGGCCGAACTCGTCATCGCGCAGGACGCTTTCCTCGACACCGAGACCAACCGTTACGCCGACGTGCTGTTGCCCGGCGCGTTGTGGGCCGAAGCCGAAGGCGTGATGATCAACTCCGAGCGCAACTCACACTGATGCAAAAGGGCATCGAGCCGCCGGGCGCTGCGTTGCCGGACTGGCAGATCATCGCGCGCGTCGCGTGTGAAATGGGTTTCGCCGATGCGTTCACGTACGCGAGCGCCGAAGAAGTGTTCGCCGAAATCACGCGCGCGTCGAATCCGAAAACCGGCTACGACCTGCGTGGCGCGAGTCATCGCGCGGTTGAAGGAAACGCCGTTGCAATGGCCGCTTTCTGCGGCCGGATCGAGCGATCGCAATCCCGATTCGCTATCTCAACGACGGCGTGAGTCAGACGCTCAGTGAACTGCCCGACGGCAGCCGTCCGCGACTCGTGTTTCCGACCGCCAGCGGCAAGGCGATGTTCTTCGCCCGCGCCTATGCACGCGCCGGCCGAGTTGCCCGATCGCGAATTTCCGATCGTGCTGAACACCGGCCGCCTGCAGCATCAATGGCACACGATGACCAAGACCGGCAAGGTCGCGATGCTCAACAAGCTGAACCCGGGCCCGTTCGTCGAGATTCATCCCGAAGATGCCGCGACGCTCGGCATCAAAGCGAAGGACGCCGGTCGAGATCCGCTCGCGCCGAGGCCGTGCCGTGTTGCCTGCCGTCGTCACCGATCGCGTGAGCGCGGGCAACTGCTTTGCGCCGATGCACTGGAACGACGTATTCGGCGAGGACCTGTGCATCAACGCCGTGACGAGCGATGCGATCGATCCGGTCTCGCAGCAGCCCGAACTGAAGTTCTGCGCGGTCGCGCTGAGCCCGGTCGTGGTCGAGACGATCGACTCGCGCTCGAACAGCGACGACGAATTGCTGACGGACGCATCGCTGGCCGTTGCCGCCGGCGCCGCACAAACGAAAGCTCTAACGGCAAGCGTCGAGGATCACGATATGCCCCGTATCGAAGCACTCGCCACTCTGCTGCAACTGCCGGCAGTGCCCGCACCGTCGTTCAGCGAAACGGAGCGGCCTATCTCGCCGGGTTTGTGGGCGGACTGCGTTCGGCGGAAGCCCAAGGCAACGATAGCGTGCCGGTTCTACCGCGTCAGCGCGCCATTCGATGCAAACCATCGCCTGTACGTGGATGGTCTGCTAGCGGGTCTTTACAGCCGCAGCGAGACGCCGCGCAATGCGTTGCGGCATTACCCGGTGCTGCAGCAACCCGAAGCGGCGTCGGCGTCTGGCGTGCGAATCGTGCGTGCGCGGCCCAAGGTGACCTTGCTGTGGGCCTCGCAAACCGGCAACACCGAGTCGCTCACCGAACGCTACGCCACCCGCCTGATGGAATCGGGCTTCGAAATCCGCACATCCTGCATGGATGACTATCAGGCTTCGTCGCTCGCAAAGGCGCAATACGTGCTGCTGATGACCAGCACTTTCGGCGACGGCGATCCGCCCGACAACGCGCAAAGCTTCTGGACACAATTGAGCGCCGATGACGCACCGCGTCTTGACGGCGTGCGTTTCGCGGTGCTCGCGCTCGGCGACCGCAATTACGATCAGTTCTGCGGCCACGGACGACGCCTCGATGAACGGCTCGCCACGCAAGGCGCACTGCGTCTGATGGATCGCGTCGATTGCGATGGTGAGTATCAGCAGAGCGCCGACGCGTGGCTCGAACGCATCATCGTGCGGATCAACGAAGAGGATGCCGCGCTGCATGCAGTGCCGCCAGGCGGCATGATCAACGCCGTCGTGCCGGGCGCGGTGCCAAGCAAGACGCGTCCGGCCGCTTCGCGCGTGGTCAGCAATCTGCGCCTGAACCGGCAGGGCGCGGCCAAGGACACGCGCTATGTTTCGCTCAATACCGGCGACGCCGGCCTCGAATACGAAGCGGGCGATGCACTTGGTGTGTGGCCCGAGCAATTGTCCCGAACTGGTCGATGAATTGATCGGCCTGAGCGGCGCGAATGCGGATGCTCCGGTGCACGTGCCGCGGCGCGGGCGAGATGCGTCTGGCCGATGCGCTCGGCAAGCACTACGAAATCGCCCGGCCGGGTCCGGACGCACTTGCGTTCATCGCGGCACGCAGCAGCAATGGCGCATTGCGCGATCTGCTGATGCCGGAGCGCAAAGCGGATCTGAAGCAATGGCTGTGGGGTCAGCAACTCGCCGACGTGTTGCACGAATTTCCCGTCGAGCCTCAGCGCCGCCGAATTGACCGGCATGCTCAAGCGTTTGCAACCGCGTCTTTATTCGATCGCGTCGAGCCCGAAGGCGCATCCCGGCGAAGTGCATCTGACGGTTTCCGCCGTGCGCTACAGCAACGGCCGCCGGCATCGTAAAGGCGTGTCGTCGACTTTTCTCGCCGACCGCGCGGGCGATATCGACGTACCTGTCTTCGTGCAGAAGTCCGCGCATTTCCGCCCGCCTCACACCTCAGGCACGCCGATGATCATGGTCGGTCCCGGCACCGGCATCGCACCGTTTCGCGGCTTTCTGCACGAGCGTCGTGCACGCGGCGATCAGGGGCGCAACTGGCTGTTCTTCGGCGAGCAGCACGCCGCCACCGACTACTACTATCGCGACGAACTCGAGGCGCATGCGCGACAGCGGCGTGCTGACTCGGCTCGATGTCGCGTTCTCGCGCGATCAGGCCGACAAGGTCTATGTGCAGGACCGCATGCGCGAGCAGGGTGCGCAACTGTGGGCATGGCTCGAAGAGGGCGCGCATTTCTACGTATGCGGCGACGCGAACCGGATGGCACGCGATGTCGATGCCGCGCTCAAGGAAATTGTCGCGACGCACGGCGGCATGAGCGACGAAAAGCGCTCTCGACTATGTGAGCCGGCTTTGCGCGGGAAAAGCGCTATGCACGCGACGTTTATTGATCGCCAGGTCGATTTGAAACGGCGGTTAAAAACGTAGTCGACGAGTTTAAAAGAGTACGCAATCGAGTCTCAAAAGAAGGGCCCGGATGGCATGGAGGTTGCATGTTGAGGCCGGTATTTTCAATCACGTGACATGCCGGTGCATCGCAATCATCGCCATTGCCGGACAGTCGAAAAATCAGTTTTGTGAGGATGTCTGATGAAAAACGTAATGACCTCCCTGAAGAGCGGAGACTGGCGCGCGCTGGTCGCTTGCTTCCTCTATTTCGACACCGGCTTCACCGTGTGGGTGCTGTATGGACCGCTCGCGCCGTTCATCAGCAAGAGCATCGCGATGACACCCGCGCAACAGGGTTTGCTGGTCGCGGTGCCGGTGTTGTCGGCGGCGATTCTGCGCGTGACGCTCGGCAATCTCTATCAATCGGCGCATGGCAAACGCATTGCGCTGATGGGCGTGTTGTTGTCGGCGGTGCCGACCATCGTGCTGCCGGCCATGCAGTCAGTGCCGTCGTACAACGTGCTACTGGTGCTGGGCGTGTTCCTGGGCGTTGGCGGTGCGAGCTTCGCGGTCGCGTTGCCGATGGCGGGCAGCAATTATCCGCCGAAGGTTCAGGGTCTCGTGCTGGGACTCGCGGCGGCCGGCAATATCGGTGCGGTGCTCGACGGTTTTCTGTTTCCGCAACTGGCGACCCATTACGGCTGGCAGATAGCCGCAGGCGGCGCATTGCCGTTGCTCGCGATTGCTGCAATTACGCTGTATTTCTGGGCCAACGATGCAGGCATCAAGTCCGGTAGTGTGCTGCGCGCATTCGGCAGTTTCGCGGTGACGCTGGCCGGTTTGATCGTGCTGGTGCTGCTGGTCGAGGCGGGTTTGTTCGGTTCGGGCAAAACCGGCGTGCTGTTGTTGCCGGTGATCGGCGCGCTGCTGGCGATTGCCGTCTTGCCCAAGCGCTACCGTGCGGTACTGGGTGAGCGCGACACGTGGGCCATCATGCTGGTGTACAGCATCACGTTTGGCGGCTTCGTCGGGATGTCGTCGTATGTTGCGCTGCTGCTGACCAACCTGTATCAGTTGTCGAAGATCGATGCGGGTCTGTTCATGGCGCTGCTCGCCGCGACCGGCGCGATGGTGCGTCCGCTCGGCGGCTTGATTGCCGACAAGGTGTCCGGCGTGCGCGCACTGACCTTCCTGCTCGCGATCATCTCGCTGTGCGACTTCGTGTTCGCCGCTGCCATGCCGTCGATCGTGGGCGGCATTGCGCTGCTGCTGTGCATGTACGTGGCGTTCGGCCTCGGCAATGGCGCGACGTTCCAGTTGGTGCCGCATCGCTGGGCAGGGCGCACGGGCTTGATGTCGGGCATCGTCGGCGCGGCGGGCGGCATTGGCGGCTTCTATCTGCCGGTCGTGATGGGGATCGCGAAGGAAAGCACCGGCAGCTATCAGATGGGCTTTGCGACGTTCGGTGCGCTCGCGGCCTGCGCGTTTCTGGCGATCGTCGCGCTGCGCCGTCCGTGGATGGCGTGGTCGATGCACGCGGGCGTCGATGCATGCGCATGCTACGGAGTGACGCGAGGGCTGTCTTCGCCGCGACCTGACTCGGCGTGCAGGCAAGCACTTGTGCATGCCTGCGTCATCTTAACCGCGGTCAATGCGCCCGGTCTCCAGGCAGTCGTCGACATCGTTTATGCATTCGGCAAGATCGTCGTGAAGATGGGCGCTTGACGACAGACGTGAATCTGTAAGCCGAAAAAATAGGCAGGTATTTTCTTGCCTATTGACGATCGTGTTTCTAATATGCAGTCAGGAGGCTGCATATGACCACATCGACCGATCGCATCGAAAAGCAGATTCTATTGAAGGCGCCACGCTCCAGAGTGTGGCGCGCGTTGTCCAATGCCGAAGAGTTCGGCACGTGGTTCGGCGTGAATTTCGCCGGCAAGCAGTTCATCGCGGGGCAATTGGTGGAGGGCACGCTCACGTATCCGGGCTACGAGCATATCGTGGTGTCCGTCGCCATCGAGCGGGTCGAGCCCGAGCATCATCTGTCATGGCGCTGGCATCCGGCCGCGATCGATCCGTCATTCGATTACGCGTCGGAGCCGACCACTCTCGTCGTATTCGAATTGAGCGAAGTCGAATCGGGCACCTTGCTGCGAGTCGTCGAATCGGGCTTCGACAACATACCCGCGTCGCGGCGAGAAGAAGCGTTCCGTATGAATAACGGTGGCTGGGACCATCAGATCAGCAACATCGAAAAGCATGTCGCCAACGGTTAAAACCAGATTGAGCAAGGCCGGTGGCAAACTGACTACGGCCGCGCTGCGAAAATCCGTGCCGATCTTCGCGGCGCTCGGCGACGAAACGCGTCTGCGGCTCATCGCCGTGTTGTGCGCGGGCAGCGCAATGTCGATCGCGCAACTGACCGCGGGCACCGACATGACACGGCAATCGGTGACGCAGCATTTGCAGGTGCTGGCCAACGCGGGGCTCGTGCGGGATGTGAAGGTGGGGCGTGAGCGTCTGTGGGAATTCGAAGCCGCTCATCTCGATGAAGCACGCCGCGCGCTCGACGTCATCTCGCAGCAATGGGACCAGGCGTTGTCGAGATTGAAGGCGATGGTAGAGGAGTGAGGAAGCAGCGCCGGCCTTCCTCAAGACCGGCGCTCTTTTTACAAGCGCCGGCTTAAAACAGCGCGATTGTTCGCGAAGTTGGCATCGCACAGGTTCCGCGCGCTCAATAGGCGATGCAGACCGATTTGCTCTCCGTATACGAGTCGATAATCGCCTTGCCGTGCTCGCGGCCGATTCCCGACGCCTTGAAGCCGCCGAACGGCATCGCCGGGTCGACCATGTTGTGCGTGTTGACCCACACCGTGCCCGCTTCGATGCCATCGACGAGTCGCAGCGCCTTGTCGAGCTGATTCGTCCAGACGCTCGCGCCGAGCCCATATTCGGATGCATTCGCCTGAGCCAGCACCTCGTCGAGATCGTCGTAGGGCATCGCGACCAGCACCGGGCCGAACACTTCTTCCTTGACGACCGACAGCGGTTTGCACGCGCGATTGGCAATCACGGTCGGGCGCACGAAAAAGCCGTCGCCTGTCCACCGCGCGCATCGCGCGACAGGATCTCACCGCCTTCCTGCCTGCCTTGCGCGATCATGCCGACCACCTTGTCGCGATGACGTGCGGAAACCATCGGGCCCATTTGCGTCGCCGCGTCGAAGCCGGAACCGAGCGCGATGCTATCGGCCACTGCGGCGATACCTTGCACCACTTCGTCGTAAATCGAACGGGCGACATACAGGCGCGAGCCCGCGGTGCAAACCTGGCCGTGATTGAAGAAGATCGCGCCCGCCGCGCCTTCGATCGCCTTGCGCGGGTCGCAATCGTCGAGCACGATCACCGGGCTCTTGCCGCCCAGTTCGAGCGACGCGCGCTTCAGATCGTCGGCGCATTGGCGGCCGATAATGCGGCCCACTTCGGTCGAGCCCGTGAACGTGACCTTGTTCACCAGCGGATGTTTGACCAGCGCCGCGCCCGCGGTTTCGCCGCGGCCGGTGACGACGTTGAACACGCCCGCCGGGAAGCCCGCTTCGTGCGCCAGTTCGGCGAGGCGGATCGCGGTCAGCGGCGTTTCTTCGGCGGGTTTGAGCACGACGGTGCAGCCGCATGCGAGCGCCGGGGCGATTTTCCAGACCGCCATCAGCAGCGGGAAATTCCACGGCACGATCGCGGCGACGACGCCCGCGGGGACGCGTTGTGTCGATGCGTTATAGCGCGTGCCCGGCGGAAACGGGATCGACAGGTCGAAGGTCGTGCCTTCGATCTTGGTGGCCCAGCCGGCCATATAGCGCAGCCATTGCACGCTGCCCGAGACTTCGAGCATCTTCGAGAAGCCGATGCAGCTTGCCCTGGTTCAGCGTTTCCAGCGTCGCGAGTTCGTCGGTATGCTGTTCGACCAGGTCGGCGAGTTTTAGCAGCAGGCGTTCGCGGGCGGCCGGCGGCATTCTGCGCCAGGCGTCCGATTCGAATGCCGCTTTCGAGGTTCTGACCGCGTGGTCGATATCCGCTTCCGACGCGTCGGGAGTCTGCGCGAGTTCTTCTGACGTGGCTGGGTTGAATACGGAAAAGTTTTGCCTGCGGCGCGTGCGTTTTTTCGCCGTTGATGAACATTGTGGTGCTGAGGGTTTTTGTTCGCTTTTGGTTCGTTCCTTTGGGTCTCCGGTGCAGGGTTTGCGTTTTTGCGCTGACGTGTTGGTTTATTGCTGTGGTTTCTTCTTGTGGTTTATTAGCGTTGCCCCTGTGCGGGGCGGCACTACTTTTCTTTGCCGCCGCAAAGAAAAGTAGGAAAAGAAAGCGGCTACACCCTGCTAAGTGGGTCCCCTGGCTGAGGATCGTGGCCCCGGAATCGTGTCGTCGCACGCTTCACCTGAGTGACAAGGCAGTCATTCTCCCGCCTCGCACTTCGTGCTCGTCGGAACGGTCCGCATGACTGGAACGCTCACGCGCGGTGGGAATGTCTCTCTAATCGATGGCCGCAGCGACCCGCACATCAGATTCGCTACCGCGCCCAGCGCGAACAGGACGATGAATCCGTCGCCGAAAAAGTAAGGCGTTGTCGATAACGCGCGCCCAGTCACCATGCCAATGTGATGCGTGATGCCGGGACAGCTCGCGCTCAACGGCTGCTTTGATCGCCGCGCAAATTCACAAGCGCCGGAATCGTCAGGCAATCGAGAACCAGAAAAACCTTCGCTGCGAGCGGTGCAAACGTCGGATTGTCGAGACCGGCGAGTACGCCCAATCAAGACGGCGCGCGCGAGTACAGCGCCATCAACATGGGGTTGCTGTTGCTGCGCGAGCGGTCCGCCAAGCAGGCCAACGCGCAGACCGCGTGAACAGAAAGCGCGATCTGCCACAACGGTTGTGTGCCGCTCGCACCGCATAGCGTGAAAACTGGAAGCGCGCGAGGCTGCCGCTCGATAGTCCCGCAAGCAAGGCGAGTAATGCGGGCGTCGCCAGTCGAGGCCTGGTGGCGACACCGTTCGACTGTCTGCGTTGACATGCCGATTGCCGTTGACGCCCGCTCGATTCGCAACGCTGCCAGTAAAGCAACAGAACACCGCCCGTCACGATCATTGATGCGGCGACGACATTGCCATACTGAAAACCGCTCAGATACGCTGGTAACACGCTCATCGCACACATCGTGACGATCAGCGTCGCGGCGGTTGCTAGCGTGGTGTGCCGGCTCGACAATCGCGCCATCAGCCACGGCACGACCATCATCGTTGCCAACGCCAACGCGCTCATCCATAACGCGCTGGCATGTTGGCCGAAGCCCGCTCGCACCGACAGCGCCGCGCAGCCGCCCGCCATGAGCACGCAAGCCGCACCGGCCGCGCAAGCGGCCAGCACGCCTGAGTCGCAACGAGCGTGCTGTGCGCCGCGCATGGCGCTCGGATCAGCGCTTGCAGCAGCCATGATCCGCGGACTTGCCGTCTTCAACGCTGTTCTGATCACGCTCGGACGGCAAGTCCATCGTCGGGTTGGCCGAGAAGAAGTTGTTCGGCTTGAGCATGAAGCCGGCGTACTCCACCGGCATCACCGGGAAGTCTTCGGGCTTGCACACGTGCGTGTGGCCGAAGCTGTGCCACAACACAATGTCTTCGTTCTCGATGTTGCGGTTCGCCTCGATATAGCGCGGCAAGCCGTCACCGCCCGCGTGCTGGTTCGGATAGTCGCCGCTCGCGTAACGCTCGGCCGGATCGAACGGTGTGACCCACACGTGACGCGTCGCAAAGCCGCCGCGTTGGCGGACCTTCGAGCGCTCGTCGGCCAGCATCAGCGGCGAGTCGTTCACGATCAGCTTGTAGCCAGGATTCGCACCGACAGCGTTCTTCACGTTCGGGTTGGTCACCTTCCAGTAACGTCCCGTGCGCCCGTTCGCGAGACGCGCGGCTTCGCTCTCGGTTTTGAATACGTGCTTCGTCGTGTCGAATACGTTGCCGTACGGATTCGTTTCGCCCATCGGACGCGGCACGAATTCGTGTTCGGTCACGGTGTTGCGCTCGCCATCCACCATCATGTGCATCCGTGCATTGAAGAAGTGCTGGTGGGTCGGGCCGCCGAGGTTCTCGGTGATCATGCCGCCCCACGGATACGTGTCGCCGTCCGCGACCGCCGACGTTTGCACGATGCCGGTCAGCTTGCATTCGAGTTGAATCGTGCCGTCCTGATACAGGTACCAGTAGAAGCCGTAGTCGTAGTTGCCGACCGTCGCGAAGAAGGAAATCACGAGGCGTCGCGAGCGGCGCATTTCGAATACGCCAGTGCGGAATTCGTAGTGCTTCCACAGCGTGCCGTAATCTTCTTCGTGCATGCACACGGCGTTCTTCATCAGGAACGCGTTGCCGAAATCGTCGGCGGACGGAATGTCGAAATAGCGGATCGTGCCGAGACAGTCGCAACCGAGTTCAAGTTGATTCGCGAGTTTGCCGAGGCCGTACTCGCCCGCATCGAATGCGCTTTTCCAGTAGTGATTCGTGCGTCGGGTCGGAGTAGGGCACGCACATCTCCGTCACGCTCGCACGGTAGATGATCGGCCGCGCGTTCTTGCCGTCGTCCCATGACAGTTGATGCAGCACCAGCCCTTCGCGCGGCGTGAAGCCGACGCGGAAGTTCCAGTTCTGCCAGCTCACATGCCAGCCGTCGATCTTGAAGCTCGGGCCTTCGGGTTGGCTGATCGACAGCGGCTTGAGCGTGCTGCGCGGCTCGCCGAGGCTCGGTGTGTCGTAGTTGTGCTTCGCGCGCGGAATCGGAATGATGCGGCCGTCGTCGACCAGTTCGATCACTCTCTTCTCGAGCAGATCGACCACCGCGATCACGCCCTCGATCGGATGCGCGTAGCCGTTATCGGTCACGGTCTCACGGTAGTAGCTCACGCAGCGCACGAGGCGTCGGCCATTCTCGTTCTCGCGGTCGAAGCAGCCGGCGGAAAACGGATCCACCTGCACGCTTCTCCAGATCCTTTTCGGTCAGGCCGCGCTTCATACGGCAACGCGCCATGCGTCGTCGTTCTTGACGATCTGCTCGGCGTTCATGAAGTCTTCGATCATGATCGGCGGCTGGCCGTAAGGCGCCTGATCGAACGGCAGCACGTTGCGCGAGGCGACTCTTTTCTCTCTCAGGTCCACATTGAATTCGATCGTCGTCGCCATTCGTGCGGTCGATTGCCAGCACAAACGCCGTGCGCGAAAAATATTCGCCGGTCTTGAATGCGACGACTTCAGCCTTCGGTGGCTCGCGCAATTCGACCATCGGAAAGCGTAGCGTGCCCGTCGAGGTTTTCGGCGGCCTTCACGAGATCGCAGGCAAGCTGCATTTCTTCCGAACTCAGCGGATCGAGCGGATGAACGGGCGCGTGAGCGGCTTTCGTGGCATTCGTGTTCATAAGGTTCCCGTAAGGAGTGTGCTGGACCGGACCAGCATGCCCGCGCGGCTGGAGTGAGGCGCGGCGAACGCTGAGTCGATGGCAAATCGTAGGAACCCAATATTATTTTCGCGCTTGCTTATCGCGCCAAATGAACGATAAAGTGCGCCAAGAGGAATGACACTGGCAGCACATCAGCGAAGACTTGAGAGGAGACGCTCAGCATGAAAAAAGTCACGCTCAACGGCAGTTTCCCGATGATCCGCGCCGCGGTCATGGGACCGGTTGTGCGCGCACTCGATGCATCAGGCGCTAATTGCGACGCGCTGCTCGAGGAGTTCGGCATGAGCCGCAGGCTCCTGTCGAATCCGTATGAAATCCTGCCGCTCACGCGTTATGTGGCGGCATTCGAGCGCGCGGCCGAAGTACTCGGCGAACCGTCGCTCGGCTTGCGGCTCGGCAGCGAATTGCAATTGACGGAGCTGGGGCCGGCAGGTCTCGTGTTTCTATCGTCGCCGACCTTGAACGCGGCGATGCGCAAGTTCACGCTCGCGCTCGCGTCGTGGCAGAACACCACGACCTGCGAAGTTGCTGCGCGACGACGAATGGCCGATCTGGACCTATCAGATCGCCAGTCCGCAAATCTGGCCGCGCCGGCAGGACGCGGAATACAGCCTTTCGACGATGTGCCACATGATCCGGCTGGTGCGCGGCGCGGCATGGAATCCGGTCGAAGTGCATTTCGAACATGCCGCGCCCGCGGATCTCAAACCGTATGCGCGCAATCTTTCCGCGTGCCGGTGCGCTTTCAGCAGCCTTTCAATGGCGTGATTCTGCGTCCGCAGGATCTCGACGCGTCGCTCAAAAGCGCCGATACGCAAATGGCGCGCATGATGGAGCGCCACGCCACCGATCTGATTGCGCGCGACGCGTTGCCGCACAGCATCGTCGAGCAGGTGCGCGATCTGGTGACGCGGCGGCTCGCGCATGAAAAGCTGATCGTCGCCGACATTGCGAAAGACCTCGGTCTCTCGCATCGCTCGTTGCAACGGCACCTAGCGCAGGAGGGGACGTCCGTGCGGCAGATCGTGCGGGAAGAGCGGCAGCGCAGTGTGGAAGGACTGCTGGAACGCGACGGGCTCACCAATGCGGCGATCGCGCGGGCCGTCGGTTACGCCGACGCAACCGTGTTGTGGCGCGCCACACGCAACTGGAAAAAACAATAAAGTACGCGATGCAGCGGCCAATAGCTTTCATTCTGAAAGAAGCGTGGCCGCATTCTCATGGTCACACGAGAGAGAAAAACTTTCGTTTCCTAAGCAATATTCGATTGCGAACCCGCGAATGTCCGACACGCTCGCGCCGGCATTGGCGCGAATTATCGAAAATTTGGCGCAGTTCGCGAAGTCGCTTTATTTTTTAGCTACCTACCATGCGCTCACCCGAAACATCGAACGTCGGTCAAACGAGCGCCATAACCAGCATTACAAGGGTTCTAGGCGAGTTCCAGACTAGCCAATAAAATAGAGGCAGCGATGAATGAACCCTACTCTCCGACCACGCTGGTCGACGCGGAGAACCCCGTGGAATTGAAGGGCAATACGCTGGGCTTGTGGCAGATCGTGTTTCTCGTGATTTCCGCGGCCGCGCCGCTGACCGGCATGCTCGGCGCGGTGCCGCCCGCGATCAGTCTCGGCAATGGTGCGGGCATTCCCGGCGCATTCGTGATTGCCGGTGTCGTCCTGCTGATTTTCAGCGTGGGTTTCGCGTCGATGAGCCGGCACGTAGTGCGCGCCGGCGCGTTTTACGCGTACATCACCGCCGGACTCGGACGGCCGCTGGGCATGGCCGGCGCACTCGTCGCGCTGATGTCGTACACCTTCATCCAGATCGCGCTGTACGGGCTGTTTGGATTCTTCTGCACGGTGATCCTTTCGCCGCTTCTGCATACGGCTATGCCCTGGTACGGCTATTCGCTGATCTGCGTGGCGGTGGTGCAATTCACCGGCATTCGCGGCATCGATCTGAATAGCCGATTGCTCGGCGTGCTGATGTGTCTCGAACTGGGCATTCTGTTGTTGCTCGCGATAGCGATCGTCGTGCACGGTGGCGGCCCGAACGGCCTCACGCTCGCGCCGTTCACGCCGGAACATGTGTTCAGCGGCCACCTCGGCATTGCGGTGATGTTCGCATTTGCGTCGTTTATCGGCTTCGAAGCGACAGCGATCTACGGCAAGGAATGCCGCGATCCGAAAGTGACGGTGCCGCGCGCGACGTATGTGTCGGTGATGCTGATTCTCGTGTTCTTCGCTTTCGTCACGTGGACGATTGTTTGCGCGTACGGTCTGGACGACGTCGTCGCGGTCGCCACCAAACAGCCCGGCGATTTCTGGTTCATTCAGTCGGGCAAGTATCTGGGCGGCGCTGTCACGACCGTGATGAGCTTCCTTCTTCTCAGCAGCATTTTCGCGAGTCTGTTGTCGTTCCATAACACGCTGGTGCGCTATATCCACGCGTTGAGTATGGAAGGCATCCTGCCGCAAGTGCTCAATCGCGTGCACGAGAAATACCGTTCGCCGTATGTCGCGAGCTATCTGCAAACGCTGTCGGTGTGTGTGCTGCTCGGGCTTTATATCGCCGCGGGCAGCGACGTGTTCAACATCGTGTTTAGCTGGAGTTCGGCGCTCGGTACGATCGGCATGGTGATGTTGCAGGCCGTGACGAGTTTTTCGGTGATCGCGTTTTTCCGCAAGACGCGCAAGGACACGCGCGTGTGGCACTCGTTTGTCGCGCCGCTGCTCGGCGGTATCGGGCTGCTGTATATCGGCGTGATTCTGGTGCGCAATCTCGATGCGCTCAGCGGCTCCGATAGCCCGATCGTCAAGTCGTTCCCGTGGATCGTGTTCGCCGTGGCGCTCATCGGCGTCGCTGATCGGTCTCATCCTGCGCAAGAAGCGGCCGGATATTTACGCAGCGCTTCGGCCAGTAATCGACGTCCGCACACAACACGCGCACGTAACAACTCGCGTGATGAACGCCGCGAAACAATCCGCGCGGAACGTCCGCGAGATAAAGCAGCCGATCACACTCACTTCCGGCAGAAAACCATGGCAGACAAATTCGTCAAGCGCTCGGCGCTTGCGCTGGCCGCGCTCGGCCTTTCGATCGGCGCGCACGCGCAATCTTCAGTCACGCTGTACGGCACGGTGGACGCCGGCCTCGTCTACACGACCAACCAGCAGACCACGCACGCCGACGGCAGCACCAACGGTCACGCGAACTATCAACTGGCGGGCGGCAATCTGGTGCCGTCGCGCTGGGGTCTGATGGGCACCGAAGATATCGGCGGCGGCACGACAGTCAACTTCACGTTGGAGAACAGCTTTCTGATCGGCAACGGCGCGATGCTGCAATCGAATACGCTGTTCAACCGCAATGCGTGGGTCGGCGTGAGCAATGGCACGTACGGCTCGGTGACGCTCGGTCGTCAGTACGATCCGTTCTCCGATTATCTCGGTGCGTACGCGTCGAGCAATAACTGGGCGACGCTCTACGGCTCGCATTTCGGCGACGTCGACAATCTGAACGAAGCGTTCAACTTCAACAATTCGATCAAGTACATCAGCCCGAGTTTCGGCGGCCTGACGGTGGGCGGATTGTTCAGCCTCGGCGGCGTCGCGGGCAATTTCTCGCAGAACAAGGGTTGGTCGCTCGCGGCGAATTACGCGCATGGCCCGTTGTCGTTGAGCGCCGGCTATCTCGAGTTGAATCAGCCGTTGCAGGCCGCGTTGGGCGGCACTAGCGGCTATATCGGCGACTTCAGTTGCGCGAATGCAGAGTGCGTCGTATTGTCTGCTGCAGGACGCGAGCAAGGTGCGGATTTTCGGAGCAGGGGGATCGTATGCGTTCGGCAAGGCCAATGTCGCGCTGACTTATACGCATACGCGGCTCTCGCAGAGCCAGTACTTCGCGACGTGCGGCGCGGCCTGACGGCGCCGATATTTCGTTCGACATCGCCGAGTTGAACACGACTTATGCGCTCGCGCCCGATCTGCAATTAGGTCTCGCGTACATTTTCAACGACGCGAAACCGACGCGGCGGTTCGTCGACACGCATTCATCAGGTGAATCTGGGCGCTGTGTACAGCCTGTCGAAGCGCACGGCGGTGTATGCGGTGGCGATCGGGCAGAAGTCGTCCGGCGCGGGGTTGGGGATCAATCCGTCGACGGGGGAGACGGAGAACCTTGCGCAGATTCCGAATATCGTCAATTCGGACACGGATAAACAGCTTTCCGTGATCGTCGGATTGCGGCACAACTTCTAGGGAAGGCGCTGCAGGGGAGCGCGATAACTGCACGAAAGTGTGCAGCGCCGGCCGGTCTAATCCGCGATGCGCTTGTCGGCCAATGCGTTCTGGCAATCCGCCAGTACCTGTTTGAGCAGGCGCGCCTGCGGATCGAGTTCGTCGGTATCGAGAATTTCTTCGACCGCGTCGCGCGCCCAGTCGGTATCGACAAAGCGCGCGTGGCGCCTCGCGATTTCCACGGCGGTGGCCGACAGCTTCGCGATACACAGCCAGTCGGCTTCGCGCGAGCGGCGGTCGAGCCATTTATGGGCGGCCTGCACGTGAAATGCCGCGTCGGGCCAGTCCTCATTCAGGTAATAAGCGCCAAGGCTTCCGCATGTGAGCCAGCACAACAGCTCCAGACGGTCACGTGGACTCAGATGATGGCGTACATCACTCATGGCGACGCTCGCTGCTGAAAGTTGCTTCCGATGAGGACGGCGGGTTGCCGTCCTCTGCTTACAGCAACAATATCACGCAGAATTAACCAGCGGCAATGCCTGAGCGTCCCTGGCAGGCCGCTGCAGCGCAAGCCTTGCGGCCGGTGTGTTGGCTACCGCACGGCTAGTGCGTGGCTAGCGGGTGGCCGGCGGGTGGTTAGCGCGTGGCGACGACGAAAAGCCGGGGAAACGGCAGCAGCACGGTGCCGTCGGCGAGCGCCGGATAGGCCTTCGCGATTTCGTCGCGATAGACGCTGCAGGAAGGTCTCGCGTTGCGCGTCGTCGAGCTTGGCGAGGAACGGCCGCAGCGCGCTGCCCTTGAACCATTCGACCACCGCGTCCGCGCCGCCCGGCAAGCGGGTGATGGTAGACGGTGCGCCACACGTCGACCCGCGCGCACAGCGGCTTGAGCAGCGCGTAGTACCAGTCGGCGCCGAGCCGCATGCGTGCGCTCCACGCCCTTGAGCTTGTCTGCCCACGGTCCCTGCGCCGCGACTTCGCGCATCAGACGATGCGCCGGTTCGTCGAGATTGTCGGGCATCTGCACGGCGAGGCTGCCGCCCGGCGCGAGCTTGTTCACGAGCGACGGAAACAGCCGCTCATGGTCGGGCACCCATTGAAACACCGCATTCGCCAGGATCACGTCGTACGGCCCGGGGGCGTCCCACGTCGACACGTCGCTCAATTCGAAGCGGCATTGCGGCAGGCGTTGGCGGGCGGCCGCGATCATGTCGGCGGAACTGTCGATCCCGCTGACCGCCGCGCCGGGCAGGTGTGCGACCAGCATCTCGGTAGAGTTGCCGGGACCGCAGCCGATATCCACCGCGACTCGCGCGTGCGTGGCGGGGACCGCCGCCAGCAGATCCCTGACGGGCCGCGTGCGTTCGTTTTCGAATAGCACATATTGCTTTGCGGCCCAGTCCGATGTTGATGCTGATGTCATGTGGCGCTCCTTTTGTACGGTGGGGGCAGGATCGTCTGCCGGACCTGTTTTGCGACGTTCCGCAGCGATCCAATCCACTCATTCTCATCGGCAGAGCGGCCAGAGTAAAATGAATTTATCATCCCGATTCCTTCATTTTTCTAATGAAAATCGACACCCTCGGTGTTCAGGCTTTTGTCGCCATTGCGGATCGCGGCAGCTTCCAGAGCGCGGCCGATTCGCTGCACGTCACGCAGACGGCCATCACGCAGCGTCTGCGCAAGCTCGAAACGTTTCTCGGCGTCACGCTGATCGAGCGGACCACCCGCTCGATGGCGCTGACCGAAATCGGCAGCAGTTTTCTGCCGCAGGCGCGCCGTCTGCTCGGCGAGCTTGCCGACGCGCTGGTCGACATCCGCGAGACGGGGGTGGCGCGTCGCGGCGATGTGTCGATTGCGTGCGTGCCGACGGTCGGCGTGCAGTATTTGCCGCGTATTCTTCAGGCGTATTCGGCGCGCTATCCGCATAACCGCATCAAGATTCTCGATCATGCTTCGTCGGCGGTCGAAGAGGCGGTGCTGCGCAGGGAGGTGGAATTCGGTATTAATATCGCGCGCGATCGTCATCCGGATCTGGACAGCGTGCCGCTCACCGAAGACCGCTACGTGCTGATCTGTCACGAAGATCATCCGCTCGCGAAACGGCGGCGCATTGCGTGGCCGCAGTTGCAAGCGTATCCGCTGATTTTCGCGGGCGAAGTCAGCGGCAATCGCGCGTTGCTCGATGTCGCGCTGGAAACGAGCGGCGTCGCACTGCGTTCGTTCTATGAAGTGCAGCGCAGTTCGACCGCCGTGGGCCTCGTCGCGCAGGGCGTGGGCGCGGCGGTGGTGCCGGCGCTCGCCGTTCAGAAGGGCGCGTATCCGGCGGTGCGTACGATCGAACTCACACAGCCCGCGGTGTCGCGCACGCTGGTTCTGGTCGCGCGCAAGACCGCGCAGCTGTCGCCGGCGGCGCAGGCGTTGTACGACATGATCCGCGAGCAGGCGACGCTGCGCGGGTGAGGGCGCGGGCCTCGCGCCAGACGTCGCCTGCCTGAACTGCCGCTATGCGAAATCCGTCGAGCGCGACAGCGCTTCCCACGCGTCGATCTCCGCATGCAACGCGCTGAGTTTCGCTTTCACCAGATCGACCGCATCGTTGCCGAGCAGCAGATGTACCGGCGGATTCGGCGCCTCCACGATCTTCAGCAATGCCAGCGCCGCCTTGCGCGGATCGCCGGCCTGGTTGCCGCTCTTCGACTCGCGCGCCGCGCGCACAGGATCGAACAGCGCGTCGTAATCGGCGATACTGCGGCCCGCGCGAACCATCGAGCGCCCAGCCCAATCGGTGCGAAACGAGCCGGGCGCCACCGCCGTCACGTGGATGCCGAACCCGGCCACTTCTTTCGCCAGCGTCTCGCTGATGCCTTCGAGCGCGAACTTGCTGCCGCAGTAATAGGCAATGCCGGGCATCGTGATGAAGCCGCCCATCGACGTGATATTGACGATATGGCCGCGGCGGCGCTCCCGCATCGCAGGTAGCACCGCTTTGATCATCGCTACCGCGCCGAACACGTTGACATCGAATTGCCGCCGCATCGCGTCGAGCGGCGATTCTTCCAGCGTGCCTTCGTGCCCGTAGCCCGCGTTGTTGACCAGCACGTCGAACGGGCCGGCGGACTCGCCCAGCGCCGCCACGGCGGGCGCGATCGCGTCGAAATCGGTCACGTCGAGCACGCTGGCGTGAGCGCGTCCGGGCGCGAGCGCGACGAATGCGTCGCGTGCGGTTTCGTTGCGCACCGTGCCCGACAACGGTATGGCCTGCGTCAAGCGCCGCTTGCGCGAATGCACGGCCAAAGCCGGAACTGACACCGGTGATCAGAAACGTTTTGCTCATGATGTGTTCACTCCTGAAGGTTGCCGCCGCATGATGGCGGCACAGGACTGAATGGTAGAAGCGGCAGGCTCTCGCGCGAATGCCGGTTCGTCTGCGGTGATTGCCTGATTCTATGAACGCGTGGATTTTTCGTCCCACTAATGGCACATTGCAATCTGACCGGCAACAGGAGGGCCAGAGCGACGTGAAGCCGAATATGAGTCACCCAGCAAGCCATCCAGCCACCCAGCAGCGCATGGTGAGCCTGCTCGAGACGCTGGCGCCGCTCGAGGGCTATAACCTGACCGCGCTGCCCGACGTGCGATTTTTGCGCTCGAACCGTCCGCTCGCCCGCACCCCGGTGCTGTACGACCCTGGCATTGTGATTGTTTGTCAGGGGCGCAAACGCGGGTTCCTCGGCGAGACGGTTTATCTCTACGATGCGCAGCACTATCTCGCGGTTGCCGTGCCGGTGCCGTTCACGATGGAAACCGACGCGAGCGCGGCGCGGCCGCTGCTCGCGATCTATTTCCGCCTCGACTTCCGGCTTGCTGCCGACCTGCTGCTGCACATCGACGAACGCGAAGGAGGAGTCGCGGCCACGCCGCGCGGAATGATGTCGACGCCGCTCGACGCCCGGCTCAGCGCGTCGGTACTGCGCTTTCTCGAGGCGATGAGCGTGCCGCTGGAGGCGGAGTTGCTCGGCCCCGCGCTGGTCCGCGAAATTTACTTTCACGTGCTGACCGGAGAGCAGGGTGGTTCGATGCGCGCCGCACTCACCGCGCAGGGACAGTTCGCGAAAATCGCCCGCGTGATCCGCAAGATTCACGCGAGTTATCGCGAACCGCTCGATATCGGGCAACTCGCGCTCGAAGCGAACATGAGCGTGCCCAGCTTCCACGCGCATTTCAAGACCGTCACGCGCACCTCGCCGATGCAATATCTGAAGTCGACCCGGCTGCATCAGGCGCGGCTTCTGATGGTGCGGGAAGAAATCACCGCGGCGCTCGCGTGTGTGCAGGTCGGCTACGAAAGCGCCTCGCAATTCAGCCGCGAGTTCAAGCGGCTATTCGGGCGCACGCCTGTCGAAGAGGCCGAGCGGATGCGCAGGAATTTCGCGGTGCCGCCGCCCGCGCCGGGGTCGATTTTCGTTGCGTCGCATTGATGCGGCGTACGCGAAGCAGGGCGCTTCAATTCTCGCAATCTCATCTCGTCCTCAATTCATCGTCAACACAAGCCATGCTGCAGATACTCGGCAAGACCTCATCGATCAACGTCCGCAAGGTGCTGTGGAGCTGCGCCGAACTCGGGCTGTCATTCGAACAGGAAGACTGGGGCGCGGGATTCCGCTCACCGGATACGCCGGAATTCCGCGCGCTCAATCCGAACGCGATGGTACCGGTGATCCGCGACGGCGACTTCGTGCTGTGGGAGTCCAACTCGATCATCCGCTATCTGGCGGGACGCTATCACGGCGAGTCGCTTTATCCGGCCGATCCGTGCGAGCGCGCGCGCTGCGATCAATGGATCGACTGGCAGGCAAGCGAGCTGAACCGTTCGTGGAGCTACGCGTTTCTCGCGCTGGTCCGGCATTCGCCTGCGCATCAGGATCCGCAGCAGATCGAGCTGTCGTGCGCAAACTGGTCGAAGCACATGGCGATAGTCGAAAGACAACTGGAGCGCACCGGCGCGTTCATCGCGGGTCACGCTTTCTCGCTCGCGGACATTCCGATCGCGCTGTCGGTCAACCGCTGGCTCGAAACGCCGCTGAAACACGACGATTTCCCCGCGCTGGCGGCTTATATGACGCGCCTCGGCGAGCGCGAAGGTTATCGCACCTATTGCCGCAACGGCACGCCATAAGCGGTGCGCGCCGGGCATGCGCCTGTCGGGCGCCTGCTGTGTACACTGACGTGTACCTGTCTGCGCCGCTTACAACCATCCCTCTGCGATGCTTACGAATCGATACTCACGCAGATCTCACTGCGCACCGCCTGCCGACTCACCTACAATGGCGGCTTTCGCGACATGGATTGAAGGTTCGACGATGCGGGTTTCAAAATTTGCGCTGGCTCTGCTGACAGCGTTTTTCACTCTGAATGCAAGCGCTGAAATGACGGCCGCCCAATACAAGAAATGGGCTCAAGCCGATAACAACTCGATCTACTCGGCCTACATTACCGGCACGATCAACGCATTCGGCTGGGCCAACGGCGATCTGTTGGCGCAGAAGCAGCCGCCGCTGTTCTGCCCGCCGCAAAATCTCGCGATCGGCAATCAGAACGTGTATCCGCTGCTGGATGCGTTTTTCACGAACCACCCGGGCATTTCCGACGATTTCCCGATCGGCCTCGTGATTCTCCGCGCGCTGCAGGGCGCGTTTCCGTGCAAATAATTTCGCGTGCGGGCCGGCGGTGTTTTGACTGAACACGCCGGCCCGTTCGGTAGCCGGCGTCTTTGTTCAATAACGCCCGCGTTTCACGCGGCTGTCAGCCACTCACGAGTGCTTTGCCTCGCATCGGCGTTTTCCACGCCCGGCAGAATCTCGACCACTTCAAACAAGCGATCCCAGAACGGCGTGTCGCGCAACGCTTCGACGACCATCTGATACGCGTGGTGGCTTTTTGCGTCCCAGACCCAGATATCGGTGACGCGCGCCGAATAGAACTCGATATCGTAGAAGCGCAGGCTGACTTCGTCGGCATGCTTGTGCAGAATCGGCACGAGATGCTCGTGGAGCAGGCGAGCGCGCTCGTCAGCGGGACAGGCGAGCCATTCGGGCCGGGTTTTGACGAGCATGAATACGGTCAATGCGGTGTCTTTTTCGGATGAAGTCATGATGGTCGGTTCCAGATGAGTGTTGGATAGAAGCCCGTCGGCTCGTGCTGCTTTCGCGAGAACAGCATTAGAATACGAGCGAACACTCATATTTAAAACTCGCATTCCAGCCATGGCCAAATCGACTGCAAGACAGCAACTGAAGCCCCGTAAATCGCCGGTTCAGCGGCGCTCGGCGCAAACCGTCGAGGCCGTTCTCGAAGCGGCGGCTCGCATTCTGGAAGCACACGGTCTGAACGGCTACACGACCAATGCGGTCGCGGAGCGGGCCGGCGTCAGCATCGGCTCGCTCTACCAGTACTTTCCGAATCGCGATGCGTTGACGGTGGCGCTGATCGAGCGCGAGACCGCGCAACTGATCGCGGACATCGAGGCCGCCGCGCTGCTGGAGAGCTCGCACGACAGCGTGCGGGCGATGGTGCAGGCGTCGGTCGCGCATCAGATGCGCAGGCCTGAGCTGGCGCGGATCATCGATTTCGAGGAGAGCAGGCTGCCGCTCGGCGAGCGCGATCAGCGGGTCGCCGACACGATTCACGCGATGCTGGTCAGCGCGCTGACCGTCAAGGCCGGCGCGCCCGAACTCGACGACGCGAGTCAGGTCGCGCACGATCTGCTGGCGATCGTGCACGGCATGGTCGACTACGCGGGTGAGCGCGGCGAACACGACGCGCTCGCGCTGGAGCTGCGCGTGATGCGCGCGGTGGATGGCTATGTAGGGCAGTCGCGCGTCATACGCGGCGAGGGGACGTAGCGGGGACCCAAAGAAAAAGGGCCCGCAGGCCCTGTCGAGATTCACCGGCAAGCGGGGCCGTTCAAGCCCCGCATCGCCTCAAACCTGCACCAGCTTCGGAATCTGCACGTCAGGATTGACGTCCGCTTCGTAATCCACGCCCGCGATCTCAAAGCCGAACAGACGCAGAAAATCGGTCTTGTAGCCGGCGAAATCGGTGAGTTCGTAGATATTGTCGTTCGTCACCTGATCCCACAGCGCCAGCACCTTGCCTTGCACTTCGGGGTCGAGTTCCTTGTAGTCCGCGCGCAGACGGCCTTCTTCGTCGACATGCGGCGCCGCGCCGTACAGGCTGTCCTTGTACAGGCCATATACCTGCTCGATACAGCCTTCGTGCGTGCCTTTCTCCTTCATCACCTTGAAGAGCAGCGACAGATACAGCGGCATCATCGGAATCGCCGAGCTGGCCTGCGTCACGACCGCCTTCAGCACCGACACGCGCGCGTCGCCGCCTTTGGCCGCCAGCTTCTCGCGGATGCCGAGCACCTTCTGGTCGAGGTCCTTCTTGGCCGCGCCAATCGAGCCGTTCCAGTAGATGTCGTGCGTGATCTTTTCGCCGAGGTACGTGAACGCGGTGGTCTTCGCGCCGTCCGCGAGCACGCCGGCTTCGAGCAGCGCGTCGATCCACATCTGCCAGTCTTCGCCGCCCATCACCGCGACCGTGTGGTCGATTTCGGTCTGCGTGGCCGGTTCGAGCACGGTTTCCTTGATGACTTCCTTGTCCGTGTCGATGCCGCGCAGGTTGACGGCGCGGCCGACCGGCTTGAGCGTCGAGCTGAACGTTTCACCGGTTTTCGGATGCGTGCGCTTGGGCGCGGCGAGGCTGTAGACCACCAGATCGACCTGCCCCAGATCGCGCTTGATGACCTCGATAGTGCGCTGTTTGACTTCGTCGGAAAACGCGTCGCCGTTGATGCTGGTCGCGTACAGGCCTTTCTCCGTGGCGAATTTCTCGAACGCGGCGGTGTTGTACCAGCCGGCCGTGCCTGCCTTGGTTTCGCTGCCCGCGCGCTCGAAAAACACGCCGAGCGTGTCGGCGTTGGAGCCGAATGCCGCGCTGATGCGGGCGGCAAGGCCGTAGCCCGTCGACGCGCCGATCACGAGCACCTTCTTCGGGCCGTTCGCGATGGGACCGTGTGCGTTGACGTACTCGATCTGTTCCTTGACGTTGGCTTCGCAGCCGGTCGGATGGGTTGTTACGCAGATAAAGCCACGCACGCGCGGTTTGATGATCATGAAGCACCTCTTGTCAGAATTGGCGACATTATAGTGGCCCGCGCTTTATGCCGGATCGTTTGCGAGGAGCGTTTGCCAGGAGCGTTGTCAGTCAGGCGAGCCGGGAACCGGTTCACCGGCGCAAAAATCGGCCGCCGCTGCGCATCTTGGTAGGATTGCGCCTTTCCAGGCAGACGGTAGCAAGTGTGAAGCGCATCATCCCCCCATTCTGGCGGCTCTCGATCACGGGCTGACTCTCGCGAATCCGCGCATCGTCAGACGCGCTGCGGCACCTGCGCCATCCCACCCGCCGCGGCGTGGCGTGGGCTTTCGCCGCGCTGCCGGTGCTGTTGCTGCTGTATGCGCTGATCCTGATTCCGTTCACGCCGAGCATCGGCGATATTCGCAAGGCGAAGATCGAGCAGCCGGCGCAGATTCTTTCCGCCGACGGCAAACTGCTCGCCGAATTCAAGCCGTCCAACCGCGAGTGGGTGCACGCTCAAGGACATCTCGCCGAACGTCGTGAACGCGCTGATCGCGACCGAAGATCACCGCTTCTACCAGCATTGGGGGCTCGACTGGCGGCGCACCGCGTCGGCGGCGCTGCATACGTTTTCCGGCGACCGGCAGGGCGGCTCGACCATCACGCAGCAGCTCGCGCGCAATCTTTATCCCGACGAAATCGGCCGCGCGCCGACCTTGACCCGCAAGCTCAAGGAAGCGATCACCGCGTTCAAGATCGAGGCGCTCTACAGCAAGGACGAGATTCTCGAAACCTATCTGAACACGGTGCCGTTCCTGTACAACGCCTACGGGATCGAGATGGCGGCCCGCACTTATTTCGACAAATCGGCCGTCCGATCTGAACGTGCTGGAGAGCGCGACGCTCACCGGCATGCTCAAGGGCAACAGCTACTACAACCCGGTGCTCAATCCGGAGCGCGCGCTGGAACGCCGCAATACGGTGCTCGGGCAGATGGTCAAGTACGGCAAGCTGACGCCGGCGGCGTATCAGACGCTGAGCCGCCGTCCGCTGCGCATCGATTTCGAGCGCCAGACCGAGCCGCCCGGACCCGCGCCGCACTTCGCGCAGCAACTGCGCAAATGGCTCGCCGTCGTGGGCCGATCGCAACGACTACAACATCTATTCCGACGGACTGGTGGTGCGCACCACGATCGATTCGCGCCTGCAGACCATGGCGACCCAGGCGGTCACGCTGCAGGGCAACCAGTTGCAGGGCATCGCGAATTCGGCGTGGGGCGCGCGCGCGGGCTGCTCGAGCGGCAAGGATCTGATGCAGACTTTCCTGCGCGAAACGCCCGACTATCGCGCGGCGAAAGACGCGGGCCTGAGCGACGACGACGCGCTCAAACGCGTCTCGTCCGACCGCGCGCTCGTGCAGTCGGTGTGCGAACGCCAAAACCCGCGTGCAGGCGGACTTTCTCGCGATGGACCCGCGCAACGGCCAGATCAAGGCATGGGTCGGCAGCCGCGACTTCAGCCAGGATCCGTTCGATCACGTTCAGCAGGCGCGCCGTCAGCCGGGCTCGACGTTCAAGCCGTTCGTCTACGCGGCGGCCTTCGAAGCACGGCGCGAAACCGGCCGATACCTTCGTCGACAAGCCCGTCGAAATCCCGCTCGCGGGCGGCGAAATCTGGCGTCCGAGCGACGAGGACGAGCCGAGCGAGCGCGCCATCAGTCTGCGCGACGGCCTCGCTTATTCGCGCAACCGGATCACCGCGCAACTGATGGAGCAGGTCGGCCCGAACAAGGTCGCGCGACTGGCCCGCGCGATGGGCGTGCGCGACAGCGAACTCGATCCGGTGCCGTCGCTCGCGCTCGGCACGAGCCCGGTCACGCTGAAGGAAATGGTCTCGGCGTACGGCACGATCGCCAACCTCGGCGGCTACGTCGAACCGGTGATGGTCACGCGCATCGAAAACCGCAACGGCGAGGTGCTGGCCGATTTCGCGCCGGTTCGCCGCAGCAGGAATTGCCGGCTGATCGACGGCCCGCACGCTCGTCGACGTGATGCGCGACGTGGTGAGCCGGGGCACGGGTTCGAGCCATCCGCACCCGCTTCGGCGTGCGCGGCGATGTCGCGGGCAAAACGGGCACGACGCAGGGCAACGCGGACGGCTGGTTCATCCTGATTCAGCCGCAACTGGTGGCGGGCGCGTGGGTCGGTTTCAACGACAGCCGCGTGACCTTGCGCAGCGATTATTGGGGGCAGGGGGCGCATAGCGCGCTGCCGATCGTCGGCGATTTTTTCCAGCGCGCGCAGCGCTCGAAGCTGGTCGACAGCCGCGTCTGAAATTCGACACGCAGCAGGAGCCGGGCTGGTTCGCCGAGCGCACGGGCCGGTTGCGGGACTGGTTCGAGCATCTGTTTGCAGCGAACGCCGGCGAAGACCGACGCCAGGGTGGCGTCGCGCGCTCCGGCGCGGCATGGGCCGGTTGCCGGACCGCTGGAGCCGGTTGCACCGGCAGGCGTCCGGCTGCAGTAACGGCTGCGTCGGCGGCGGTCGAGCCGCGCGCGTTGCCGCAGCCGCCGATCCTGCCGGCGCCGGGGTTGTCCGTCAGCCTGCCAACGGGGCGGTCGACGGCGAAGCGCACGGCAGCGGCGAACCGGCGCTCGCGCCGACGCCCACGCCGGACGACGCCGGGCCGCCGGATGCGGGAAATTCGTCTAACGCGGCGCCGGGCGGCAATGCTGCGCAGTGAAGGGCGCGAGTGGAAATGGCCGGGGCGCGCGATGACGCAGAGCTTGCGTGCGTGGCGCAGTCTGTCTGTCTGGATGTCATCGCGCCCCACGATCGTGGCAGAGAACGCTCGCATCCCGCGTGAAAGCCGCCGATCCATCAGCATTCGGCGCTGCGCGGGGCGGACGCGAATAGATAGAGCCAACGGCGCCCGGCTATGCGTTCGCGCCCATCGGCCGCCTGCCAGCGCCGCCCCCACTTCCCCACGCCGATCGCCCGACTGCGCAGCACCCGACCCAGCCCTCGCCGGCCAAGGTGCCGCGCTCTACGAGCCGCGCCACCTTCGCCCCGCCCGCAGGCGCCGCTCCCGGCAGCCCTGAAGACGCCTCCAGCGACGGATCGTGATGCAGCAGCAACACCGCCGCCACGCCCACCAGACCCGCACCCGCCAGACACAGCAGACCCGCGCCGAAGCCGCCGGTGCTGTCCTTGATCCAGCCCATCGCGAACGGTCCGAAGAATCCGGCCAGGTTGCCGAGCGAATTGATCGCGGCGATCCCGCCCGCCGCCGCCGCGCCCGACAGGAACGACGCCGGCAAGGTCCAGATCACCGGCAGGCAGCCGAAAATGCCGAAACCCGGCAATCGACAGCGCGATCATCTTCTGCACCGGATTGTCCAGCCCGGCCGCCGCCGCGATCCCGCCCGCCGCGACCAGCAGCGCAATCGCCACGTGCCATTTGCGTTCGAGCTTGCGGTCCGAGTGGCGTCCCCAGAGCACCATGCTGATCACGCCGACGATATACGGCAGCGAGGTCACGAAGCCGGTCTGCAGATTGGTGAGGCCGAACGACTTCACGATCTGCGGCAGGAAGAAGCTCAGTCCGTAGTTGGTTGCGTTGGCACCGAAATAGATCAGCGCGATGGCGAGCACGCGCGGATTGAACAACGCCTCCTTCACGCTGAACGCGTGCACCGACTCGCGATGCGCGCGCTCCTGCTTCTGCCGCGCGACCAGCCAGTCGCGCTCTTCGTCGGCGAGCCAGTGGGCGTCGGCGGGCCGGTCGGTCAGATAGAGCAGTACACCGAACGACAGCAGGATGGCCGGCATCGCCTCGATCAGATACAGCCACTGCCAGCCGGCCAGCCCGGCACGGCCGTCGAGCGACAGCAGCGCGCCTGAAATCGGGCCGCCGATCACCGTGGACAGCGGAATCGCCGCCATGAAATAGCCCACCACGCGTCCGCGATAAGCGGCGGGAAACCACAGCGTCAGCAGAAAGATGATGCCCGGGAAGAAGCCCGCTTCGGCAATGCCCAGCAGAATGCGCAGGCCGAAAAACACATGCGCGGCCGACATGCCGGTCCAGCGCGCGATATTGGGAATGAACGCCATCGCGCCCGCGAGCAGACCCCACGTGAACATGATCCGCGCGATCCAGCGGCGCGCGCCGAATCGTTCGAGCAGCAGATTGGAGGGCACTTCGAAGAAAAAGTACGCAATGAAGAAAACCCCTGCGCCGAAGCCGAAAGCGCTCGCCGAAAAATCGAGCGCCTTGTTCATTTGCAGTGCAGCAAAACCGACGTTGACCCGGTCGAGATAGGCAATGAAATAACACAGCATCAGGAACGGCACGAGCCGCGCCATCACACGTTTAATAGTGCGTGTTTCGAGCTCCATCGATGTCTCCTCCGGTTCGCGTCCGGGTCGTTAGATTGATGTCGTTACAGACTAGTCGCTTAAAAGCATTTCCGGAAATCTTTTATGAGAGGCTGTGTGTCCGGGTCCACGCTCAGGTCCATGGAATATGAACCTTGTCCAGATTGCGATCGAGCTGATACGCCGCGCTGATGAGCGCCAGATGCGTCAACGCCTGCGGGAAGTTGCCGAGCGCTTCGCCGCTGGTCGCCACTTCTTCGGAAAACAGGCCCACGTGGTTCGCGTACGCGAGCATTTTCTCGAACACGAGCCGGCCTTCATCGACGCGGCCCGCACGCGCCAGCGCTTCGGCGTACCAGAACGAACACGCGCTGAAGCCGCCTTCGACGCCGGGCAGGCCGTCGAGCGTTTCGCCGCGCGTGTAGCGGAAAATCAGCGGATCGACTTTCAGTTCGGCGCCGATCGCGTCGAGCGTGCCGAGCCAGCGCGGATCGGTCGGGCCGATGAAGCGCACGAGCGGCATCATCAACGCCGACGCGTCGAGCGTCTTCGAATCCGGCGTCTGCACGAACGCGCGCAGTTCTCGTTCCAGAAATTTTCGTGGATGTCGCGGTGAATCGCGTCGCGCGTTTCGAACCAGCGCTTGAGCGGCGCCGGCAGCGAACGCTTTTCCGCGAGACGCAGCGCGCGGTCCACCGTGACCCAGCACATCAGCCGCGAATGGAGCAGGGGCCGCAGGCCGTTGCGAAATTCCCAGATGCCGTGGTCCGGTTCGCGCCAGTGATCGACCACGTAGTCGACCGTGCGCGTGACGTCGCGCCAGCCATCGTACGAAATCGCCGCGCCATATTTGTTGTACAGATAGATCGCGTCGAGCAGCGCGCCGTAGACGTCGAGTTGCGTCTGGTCGCGCGCGGCGTTGCCGATCAGCGGCGCGCGGCACGCGCGTGCCGTGCTCGCCAGCGTCGGCGACTTCGGTTTCTGCGGGCGGCTCGTGGCCGTCGACGGTGTACATCACGTTCAGCGAGCCGTCGGAATCGCAATGGCGGCTGCGCTCGGCGATCCATTTCATGAAATGCCGCGCTTCGCCGGTGTAGCCGAGGCGCAGCAGCGCGTAGACGGAAAATGCGGCGTCGCGAATCCACGTGAAGCGGTAGTCCCAGCGGCGCGAACCGTCCAGCGCTTCGGCGAGGCCGAAGGTCGGCGCAGCGACGATCGCGCCGTGTTCGCTGGAACTCAGCAGCTTCAGCGTCAGCGCCGAGCGCATCACGACTTCGCGATAGCGGCCGCGATAGGTGGATTGCGCGGACCAGTCTCTGCCAGTAAGCGGATCGTGCCGGTCAGCACCGTTTCGCAGTCGAACGAGTTTTCACGCAGCGCTTCGGCCTCGCCGAACACGAAGCCGGCCGACTCGCCGTCGCTGCAGTTCGAATTCGGCCGTGCGCGCGCGCTCGCTCGTATCGACTGCAAGCGGTCACGGTGCTGTTCAGCCGCAGCTGCAAGTCTCCGGCCGTCGGCGCGATGAATTCCACCGAGCCATCTTCGACGACTTGCGCGACAATGTGTCGCCGCGCGCATAGTCGAAGCGCGGCTCGCAGCGCATCCTGAAGCGTCATGCGTCCGTGCACCATCCGCACCACGCGGATCACGCAGTTCGGTAGCCGTGGCGGTTTCGGGTCTGTCAGGGCCGTCGGCGTTGCCTCGCCGGCACCGGCATGAAGTCCATCAGTTCGCACACGCCGTCCGTGCGTCATGAATCGGGTCAGCAGGACGTTGGTGTCCGGCAGGTACATCTGCTTGACGTTGGCGGCGTCGTTCGCGGGCTCGATCGAAAACGCGCCGCCATGCGACGGTTCGAGCAGACCCGCGAAAATGGTCGGCGAATCGATGCGCGGGAAACACATGAAGTCGATCGCGCCGCGCAGCGAGACCAGCGCCGTCGTTTTCATATTGCCGATCATGACCGCGGGCGTCGAGCGGCAGCGCGGGCCTCGGTGGGATGGGGCGCTCGTCGGGCATGGCAGCACACTCCGGGAAACGGCATCGGCGGGATTGCCTTGAGACGGACAGCGACGCGTCATACGCAGGCATGCGGCGTGCAATAGCGCCAAGAAAAGTGCTGCGCGGCGCGTTCGCGAATTCTCAACAGCTGTAGCAACGCCTGTGCCGCGAACCGCGCGCGAACCAACGCGAACGGCTGCGACCGGCAGCCCGCAGACGCGATTGTTCGAGTGCCCGCAACAGTGTTTCCGTACGAATCGGCTGATCTCTTACGCGAGATTACGGATAATTTCAGCCTTGGTGACAGGCTAGAGCGAGAGCAGGTGTGACATGACGAATCGGGATTCAATCGATCCGAAGGATTTATCGAGGAAGGACAGCGCGCAGCACGCGCGGTTGGGGCAGAGTCAGTGGCACACGCGCATGGGCGCTCTGGTGGCCGCGTTCGTCGCGTGCGCGAGCCTCGCGGGATGCGCGTCGGGAACCGACGTCAGCGCCACCGGCACGCCCGGCATTTATACGGTTGCGGCCAGCGCGACCGGCGGCCGGATGGCATGGGCGCGCGCGCATGATCATGCAGTCAATCAGGCACGCGATTACTGTGAACAGCGGGGCATGCAGAGCAGCGTCACGACGGAAACCGTCAGCGGCGTGCAAACGATGGAAGCGCACGCATCGTCGGTGAGCTTCGAGTGTCATCCGAAGTTCTAGCGTGAAGCGTGCGGCGCACTCGCTCGCGGAGGGCGCGCCGCACCGCGTCACTACGTTTAGAACGAAACCGCCATCCCCAGCATCCCGACAAACTGCGAGTTCGTCGACGACGGCGTGAGGTTCTGCGAATCGCCTACCACCGGCGCGGCCTCGATCACCGCGCCCGTGCTGTCGAGCGTCTGACCGCTCGCATGCTGCCATGCCTCGACGGCATACAGCGTGGTGCGTTTGGATAGACGGTAGCCCTGCTTCAACGACACCTGCTGATAGCGCGCCGCATTCGCGACACCGTTCGCTTTCGACGCAAACGTGTACGAGTAGCCGGCCGTCACATCGGTCGCAGGCGTGATGGTCCAGCGCGCGAAGGCGCCGTACGTATTGAACGCTTCGGTCGCGACGAACACCGAGCGCGAGCCCGGCAGATAGCGCACATTCGAATACGTCAGGCCGGTCAGCACCGGACCGAACTGATAGTTCGCCGAGATCGCCGCATGACGCACCGATCGCGCGCTCACGTAGCCCTGATTCACCGCAGACACGCCAAAGCCGGTCGTCGACGACGAATCGAATGCCGCGGTCGTCTCGCTCGTTTGCGCGTTGTCCATCTGCAGATAACCGGCCGCGATCGCAAACGGACCGTTCGTGTAACGCAATGCGCCGCTCCACGTCTGACCGCGCCCGGTGCTGCCCGCAATGCCGCCGAACGCATACATCGCGCTGGCCTGCAATCCGAACCATTGCGGCGACACGTAGACCACCGCGTTATTCGTGCGGATAGTCGTGTCCAGACCGTCGATATCGCCAGGATGCGCACCTGTTGCGCCGGTCAGGAAGGTGCTCGACGTGAGCGGTCCGACGAACTGGAAATACGGCGTGTATTGCCGACCCAGCGTCACGGTGCCGTAATCGCGATTGGACAGCCCCACGAACGATTGACGATTGAACAGCAGCCCGCTCGACGCGCTCGCGCCGGTGTTCGGATCGTAGCCTGCCTGCAGATCGAAGATCGCGGACGTGCCGCCGCCGAGATCTTCGGTGCCCTTGATGCCGAATTTAGACGAATACAGATTGCCCTGTCGAAGATAAACGTTCGAATGGCCTTTCTGATTATTCACATAGGTGAGGGCATCGTCGACCACGCCGTACAGGGTGATGCTGCTTTGCGCGCTGGCGGGGAGCGCTGCCGCGCCGGTGGCGGCAGCAAACAACGTCTTGAGGATGACGTTGCGGGTATGACGTTGTTGTTGTTTCATCTGTCCTGCTGGTGATTACCTGTTGCCTGTTATTGCTTTGCCCGCGCGGTACGGACCCATCGAGCGCATAGCCCGAAAGCGTACGAACCGCGCAGGTGCGCTCAGCGCATTTTTGCCACGTTGGCCGCGCTCGTCGTGGCGGCCGGGTTACCGAACTGCGTGGACAGAAAGTTCACCAGCGTGGCAACGTCGGCATCGCTCAACTGATCCGCGAAACCGGGCATGGCGATGTGAGCCTGATTGGTCTGGCGGCTCACGCCGTGCAGCACCACCATCGTCAGGTTATTGGGCGTCGCGGCGCCCAGGGCGGTGTTGTGCAACAAGGACGGATAAGCGCCCGCTGAGCCGCCGCCTACGCCCGTGCCTTGCCAGCCATGACAGCTCGCGCAGTTGCCGTTGTAGAGCGTGCGGCCATCGGCGGGAGCGCCGCCGCCCAGCACCGTCAAGGCCTGATTGCGGATCTGGCTGACCGACTGGATCGGCGAACCGAACGAGAAGCGCGGCTGCGTTTCACCGTTGTTGCGCGCCGGCACGGCGCCCAGATAAACGGCCATCGCCTTCAGATCGTCAGGCGTGAGAAAGCGCGTGCTGTTCTCGACAACCTCGGCCATCGGCCCGGCGGCATTCGCTTTGCCAGGCGCCGCACCGTCACGCAGATAAGCGATCAGCTCGTCTTCGGTCCACCCGCCGATGCCGGCGTTCTTGTCCGGCGTGATATTGAAGGCGGTCCAGTTGCCCAGTTCCGCACCCGCGAGCGACTTGCTCGACAGACCCTGCATGAAGTTACGCGGCGTATGGCATTCCTGGCAGTGCGCGAGCGCGCCGACCAGATATGCGCCGCGGTTCCACTCCGCGCTCTTCGTGGGGTCGTCCTGGAAGCGGCCCGAGCTGAAGTTGAACAGGTTCCAGAACATCATCGCCCAACGCTGGTTGAACGGGAACGACAGCGTGTTCTCGGGGGCGGGCTGTGCAACCGGCGCAACCGTGCGCAGGTACGCGCGAATCGCGAGGATGTCCGCGTCGGTCAGTTGCGTGTACGACGTGTACGGCATGGCGGGGTACAAACGCTTGCCATCCTTCGACTTGCCCTCGCGCACCGCGCTGATGAAGTCCGCGTCGCTCAACTGGCCGATGCCGTGCACCGGGTCCGGCGTGATATTGGTCGAATAGATCGTGCCGAATGGCAGATTGAACGGCACGCCGCCCGCGAACGGCTTCGCCTTGTTCGACGTGTGACACGCAATGCAGTCCGCCGCGCGCGCGAGGTATTCGCCGTGCTTGATCTGCGCGGCGTCGTCCGCATGAGCGAAACCGGTGAAGGCGAAGCTCGCCAGCGTGGTCAACGCGGCCGACGGCAGCCATTTCAGAAGCGTCGCGGAAAGCGCCTTGAAGCCGCGCCGAGCTGGTGTGTTTGTCATTGCCCGCGCCTCACGCATGCTTCATCTCATCGATCAACTTGTCGGCCAGACGCATCGACAACGCGGCCAGCGTCAACGTGCAGTTGACCGTGCCCGCGCTCGCCATCGTGCCGCTCGACGCGATGAACAGGTTGCGGTGATCGTGCGAACGCAGATCCTTGTCGACCACCGAGTCGCGCGGATCGTCGCCCATGATCAGCGTGCCCATGATGTGGTTGTTGTTGAAGTACTTATCGTCGAAACGCACTTCGGTGCCGCCGAACAGGTTCGCGATATTCGCGTAGTGTCCACGTGCGACCTTCGCCGCGCGATTGATGTAATCGTCGATACGGTAGTGCACTTCCGGGCGCGCAATGCCCATCTTGTCCTTGAACTCGGTGCTCGCGGTGATGCGGTTTTCCGGGTCCGGCAGGATGTCGAAGAAGCTGTTCACGACGACCCAGCGCGAGCAGTACTCGCGAATCTTTTCGTCGAGTTCCGCGCCGTAGACGCCTTTGCCGATCAGATAATCGGTGACCGCGCGCATCGGCGAATAATTGCCGACGTTGATTTTCATCGACGAGTATTCGGAACGTGTCGGGCCGTCGCGCAAGTTGTTGATGCACGACAGACGCATCGGGCCGCGGCCCGGCCACATCGGTTCTGCCGAGAGGAATGTGACCGACGTACCCGGGTGATCCATCAGATTGCGGCCCACCTGGTCCGAGCTATTGCCGATACCGTTGGCGAACTTGTCGCTCTTCGAGATCAGCATCAGCTTCGGCGTTTCGATCGCGTTCGCTGCGAGCACGAAAATCTTGCCCGTCACGCGATGCGTCGTGCCGTCCGGGTCCTTGTAATGCACCGCGACGATCTGCGCGTTCGCATCGTGTTCGATGCGATAGACCACCGCGTTCGCCAGCAGTCGCGCCTTGGCGGCTTCGGCCTTGCGGATCGCGGTTTCGCCGGTGTATTGCGCCTCGATCGGACAGATCGGCATGCAGTTGCTGTTGCCGCAGCATGCAGGGCGGCCGTCGAACGGCGCGGTGTTGCGCGCAGCCGGTTCGGTCACGTGTGCATAGCCCGCTTTCTCGACGACTTCCTTGAAGCGCCGGTCGAAGTCCGACAGCGGCAGCGCCGGGTGAGGGTAGGGCTTCGAGCGCGGCGAACCGAGACCTTCGTCGGGGCCGCCCACGCCCATTTCGACTTCGGCTTCGTAGTAGTACGGCTCGATGTCGTCGTAGCTGATCGGCCAGTCGCGGCCCACGCCGTACATCGTCTTCAGCTTCATGTCGTTGGGCAGCAGACGCCATGATTGCGCGGACCAGTGCCACGTCGTGCCGCCCACCATCCGCAGATAACCGGCCTTGTACGGCTCCGGCCCACGCTGCACGAGGTAGTCGTTATTTGGCGAGTACTGCGGGTGCGGCGCGTGTTCGGTCGGCGGATACGGCGACTGGAAGTCGGACTTGAACGGGCTGTTGCGATAGTTCTCGACGACGCGCCAGCGCTCGATGCGCGGGCCGGCTTCGAGCATCAGCACGTCGATGCCGGCTTTGGCGAGTTTCTGCGCGATCTGCCCGGCGGCAATCCCGGCGCCGACGATCACGACGTCGGCAGAGTTATTCGATGGCATGGCGGTTCAGACTGGATCAGGAAGAGGGAGCACGAATGCGCGCTTACGAATGCGACAACTGGGGCGGTTGCGCCCAGTAGCCGGGGACGCCGCGCGCGAAGCTCGGCATCACGATGACGTCGGCGATCGGCGGATACATCAACGCCTGTTCGTAGGCGACCGTGCGCGCCTTCGCGCCGGTGCCGACCACGCCGAGATACCACGCGGGCATGACGCGCTTCGGCACGTTCGCGAGCGTCGGCTGGCTGCTGTCGAGCACCTGTTGCAGGCCGTTCGCAGGCGTCTTCGAACTGGCGACGAAGTCGTTGAGTTGCGCAACCTGCTGCGTGAAATGCGGATCGCCGTCGACGAGGTTCGCGAAGATCGCGTGGCCGATTTCGCTGTCGAGCGCGCTTTTGCCGGTCAGGTATTGCGACAGTCGCATGAACGCCGCGAAGTCCGCGTCGTTGGCGCTGCCGGCCGCGGATTGTGCAAGTGCATTGCCGAGTCCGG
Organism: uncultured beta proteobacterium; assembly: GCA_963800185.1. Classification (GTDB taxonomy): domain Bacteria; phylum Pseudomonadota; class Gammaproteobacteria; order Burkholderiales; family Burkholderiaceae; genus Paraburkholderia. The sequence continues at coordinate 175,349 of CAWCZW010000004.1, forward strand.
GCAAGCCGGTATGACGAGCAAGGCCGACGAGGCCTGCGGCGGCGACGATGGCGGAGCCGAAAATGAACTGTCGACGCGAAGGCATAAACGAAGGCGACGGCGATTTGCCCGAGGACTCATTCTTTGGCATGTCGATTTCTCGTGAGGAAGGTGGTGTCCGCAAGCGCTGCGCGATGTATCGACGATGCTCGACACTCAGCCGGACGTCGCCGGAATTCAGGCCATCGGTCAGCAGTGGATAGCCCGGCTAGCAACGCATTCACCTGAATTTTGCCATCAGACGTCTAGCCGGATCGCGGCCGTCACGGTGGTTTAACTGGTTAGTACACGGACGATGGGCCGCATTCTACGCGAAGCGACAAATTGATGCATCTCGCAAAAGATGAAAATGATTATCGCGATTTCCGTAAAAATACGACGACGTATCTAAAGGAGGAACACTCGCGTCCTAATGCTATAAGGAGGAGAGCGCGGCGCGCAATAGATGGAAAGCCCGTCCAGGAAAAGAGGGCGCTCCAGCAACTTTTGACGCGACGAAAAAAAACAGACTGAGCTGCTTTTTTCAGGCTGCATGAGGGCCCTTGCGAACGCTCGGGCGCGGGGAGAGGCGGCAATCGGATGATGAAATTCCGGGGCGCGAAACGCGTCCCGGAATTAAACACGCATTGGAAACTGAAGTCAGCATGCCTTCAAATGCGACTATTTTTTATCGAACATGACCAGGTTTTTATCTTTACTGTCGGCCACGAAAATGGCGAGCAATTTGGCCGGTTCGGTAGCGCTCGCATTCTCGCTGACCGTGTGATGAACGCCCGGCTTTTCGGTCCAGTATTCGCCCGCGTGATAGACGCGTTCGTCGCCGTCGTTGACCTGGCTGCGGATCGCGCCCGACAGCACGTAGCCCACCACGAAAGCCTGGCCATGGCGATGCGAAGGCGATTTGGCGCCCGGCGCATAGTCGACGACCAGCGCGGTCATGGTCTTGCCCGGCACGTTCGCGATCGCTTCGGCGAATGCGGGGGTGATCGTTTCGTGAGCGACCGCAGTGCTCGCCGGTTCGTCTGCAAACGCTGAAGGCGTCGCACTGACGAGAGATAAACCCGCCAACGTGGCGGTTGCAATAAGTGTGCGCATGTTCATCGCGTTACTCCTGACAAATTGTCATGGCTTCGTTTGTTCTCTTCGGCGCCCGTCACGGAGCTGGCCCAATCGGCAGCCACCGCGTCGAGTTCGCCCCGGGCCCGTTCCAGCGCTTCGGTGCGCGCTTCCGGATTAGCAAACTGCAACGGCTGCGCGTCGACGAAAGTCGGCTCGGCCACGCCCAGGAAACCGAACGCCGCTTTCAACGCGGGCGTCAGCGCGTCCATCGACGAATACTGTGTGCCCGGGCGCAGATCCGCGCCGCGACTCGTGATGAACAGCACCTTCTGACGCCCGAGTTGGCCGACCGTGTGGCCGTCGTCCGCGAAAACATAGGTCAGGTTGGTGCGCGTCACGCTGTCGATGAAAGCCTTGAACGCCGAGGGCATGGACCAGTTGTACATCGGCATCGCGAACACGAGCGCGTCGGCGGCGAGCAGGCGCTGCGCACAATGCATCCGACGACGCCAGCGTCGCCTTCATCGCATCCGTGCGCTGGTCGGCGGGCGTGTAGGTTGCAATGGCGAACGCTTCGGTGACGTGCGGCGGGGTATCGATCGTCACATCCAGATAATCGACTTCCAGATCGACGTGCTGTTCGCGCAGACGCTCCAGGAAATAGCGGCTCAATGCGCGGGAATTGGACCGCTCGCGCTTCGCGCTGGCGTCGACGTGCATGATCTTCATGATTTCCGTCCTTCCGATAGTGATTTGACCTGCACGCAGATTAGACGCTTGACTGGCTTTGAGAAATGACCGGTTTCGGCTAATTTCAGGTGACCACTTTTCTCGGGAAGACGATGACAGCGCGGCTGGCATACGGCGCAGCACGCAACCCTCGGCTAATGAAGCGTCAACAAACCCGCCTCAAGGCTTCTGATTCGGCAAACGCCTGACAAACGGGCCGCCCGAAAAATCGATCGATGCCCGGCCCTGCAGGTCTTTTTTCGCACGCGCACGGCGCACAAGGTGAGGGCGACCGTGCGCCGCATCGGCCCGAGCCGCCTCCAGTTGCAGCGAGATTGTTTCGACGCGCTGGCGCAGCAGATCGCTCGCGGCCAGACGCTCGGCAAGCAACGCGTCTTTCTCGACGATTTGCGCGTCGCTCACTGAACACCGTGCCGCCGACGCCGCGAGTTCGGCCTTCGCGGTGGCGAGCGCGTCCCGCAACGCGTCGCGTTCGGAGCGATGCTCGGCCTCCAGCGACGCCGTCCGTTCATTGGCCGCCTGCAATTCCCTGCGTGCGCGAGACGCCGCCACCCGTTCGCTCTCGATCTCCATCAACGCCCGTTTTTCCGCCGCCGCGAGCCGTTGCTCATTTTGCTCGTGCGAGACGCAGTTTTCGAGTTCGTCGGCGAAATCGCGCCTGGCGTCGGCAAGCGCGCGTTCCGGCGCCGCGATTTCTTCCTGGCACGCGCAGTTCTTCTCGGAGCATACCGTTGGCCGTCTGTTCCCGAGCGAGGCGCGCTTCGAGATCGGCTGCACGCTGTTTTTCTGCGTCAGCGGAGCCGGCGGCTTGACTCGCGGTTTCAGGCGCCGCTTCGCGATCACGCTTGCGCGCCAGCGACCAATTGCCGGGCTCGGCGACATCGCGCTGGGCGTCTTGCTGAACACCTGCAGACCAAGCTTCGCGGCGTCGCTCGCAAGCGCCAGAGCTTCGACGCGAGATCGCCGGCGGCCGTTGCAACTTCGGGCGGCAAATCCGGGCGGCCAACATCGACACGGGTTTTTTCACGAACCTCGATCCAGAAATCCCGCAGCGCTTTGGCCGGCGCGCTCATGCTGCCTTTGCGCACGAGTTGGTACAGCGGTTGGCGGTCGGCGTTTCGCCGTGCCGGAAGAAAATCAGCGCGCAGACTTCGCGATAAAGCTCCTGCGTGTCGGAGACGCGTTCCCGCAGCGTCTCGATGTCGGCTTCCAGCGTCATGGGGTGCACCTCGGGCAGAACTCAATCGATATGTTGATAATACAACGTATAACGTTATAAATAACGTATTTATACTTTCTCATACACGACATTAGTACTATAATGTCGTGTATAGTGTATCGAATCGCATTTTCCCGGTTTAACCTTGCTCCGTGGACCTCTCAACCGTGCCTGACGCCCAACTCGCCACCGTTCAGCCCGTCGAAACACTCGCTGTGCCCGAAAGTCCTCGACGGCCGCGACGGCACCAATCGCGGCGCGATCGGCGGCTCGCAGCTCTCGGCCAGCAACGATCTGGACGCGGTCCGCGCGTGGCTGTCGAATTACGCCGACACCAAGACCACCTTCGACAACTACCGCAAGGAAGCCGAGCGGCTCTTGCTCTGGGCGGTCGTTCAACTCGGCAAGCCGCTGTCGTCGCTCACGCACGAAGATCTGCTGATGTTCAAGGCCTTTCTCGTCGATCCTCAGCCGGAAAGCCGCTGGGTATCGGCCAACGGCGGCAAATATCCGCGCAGCGACGAACGCTGGCGTCCGTTCAACGGACCGCTGTCGCCGGCCAGCCAGCGTCAGGCGCTGATCATTCTGAACGCGATGTTCACGTGGCTGGTCAACGCCGGGTATCTGCGTGGCAATCCCATGGCGTTATTGCGGCAGCGCGCCAAACGGTCGGCGCCGCGCGTCACGCGCTATTTATCCGATGTCGCTGTGGGACGAAGTGAAGCTGTTCGTCGAACAACTGCCGCTGGACACCGACAGCGCAACGCGCCTACCACGCGCGCTGTCGCTGGCTCACCACGCTGTTTTATCTGCAAGGCATGCGTATCTCCGAAGTGGCCGGCGGCCAGATGGGTAGCTTTTTCAGGCGGCTCGGCGCCGACGGCAAGGATCAGTGGTGGCTGGAAACGCTGGGCAAGGGCAACAAGGAGCGGATCGTCCCCGTGTCGGTGGAGCTGATTCAGGAGCTGCGCCACTACCGTCTGACGAACGGGCTCGCCGCCCTGCCCACCCGGTCCGAAGAAACGCCGCTCGTCATCCCGTTCAAAGGGCGGAAACCGTTGCTTGTCGCGCTCGGCGGTCCACGACGCGATCAAGGGCATTTTCTCCGGCGCGGCGCTCATGGTTGCGCGCCAAGGGGCCGGAATTCGCGGACCGCGCCGATGAACTCGAGCGGGCGTCGGCTCACTGGCTGCGTCATACGGCAGGCTCGCACCAGGCTGACGGCGGGGTTGATTTGCGGACCATCCGTGACAATCTGGGCCACGTATCGTTGAACACAACCAGCCTTTACTTGCATACCGAGGACGACGAGCGGCACCGCGAGACTGTCGACCGTCATCGAATGAACTGGGGCGTCCAGGACACCAGCGACGACAAAGCGGGCGACGAATAGCGATGCGACCAGTAATACCTCGTAATTTTTTCGGCTTGCCGAATGGCAAGCGTGTCTATCAAGAACATTGACCCGTGTCCGTTATTAGTAAGTCGCTCGACAAAAAATAATCAGACAAACGGGGAATGAATTTGAAAACGCTATCAAAAGCGCTATTTGCTTCGGTTGCATGCGCCGGTCTTGCTGGCGGGATGCGCGACCAGCGGCCAGGGCCAGCTCGGTTGTCGATCCTCGGGTCAATGCAGCGATCAGATGGCGCCGGCACGCCGGCCGTCGTGGTCGAAGAGGCCTATCAGCCGTGCCGACCGATGTCTATGTCGCCAACGTCGCCGAGCGCGACGTTTTCATTTCAGGCGGCAACACCTATTTCTGGGTCGTGGGACACGATGGCGTGCGGCATCGTCACTTCTACGCGCATGGCGATCATCGTGCCGACGTGTTTCATCGCCGCGAAGAATTGCATCGGGTGATGGCGAATCAGGCCAGCTTGCCGGATCATGCGATTGCCGGGCATCCCGCAGATGGAGCGTCCGGGAACTCATCGGCGGACCTGAAATGCGCGTGAGCCGCCGGGAGCGTATGGTGGGCCTGAAATGCATGGTGGTCCGCAACTGCGCGGCGGCCCCGAAGCACATGGCGGCCCTGCTCCGGCCATGGAGGCGCGCGGTCAGCCGAGGCCCGGCCCGATGATGCCCGTCGCGCACGCGGCGCCTCCGGCAAGACCGGCGCCCTCAGCCAAACGCGTCGAAGCCTGAAAAGAAGTCGTAACTACGCGACCACGCTGCGACGAATGCCGCAGCAATCGGAAGCCGGACCACGTGGTCCGGTTTTTCATTTACACGCACCTCGTGGATAGTCGCGAAAACGCGAAGCACGTCGTTCAGAACGACGACGCATGCATAAGGTTTATCCGCGACCGGAAATGGACTGCCTGGCGAACAGGCTCAGGCAATCCACCCCAGTCACAGCGACAAGGCAAGCCCTTGCGCCTCTATCGCGAGCAGCAAACGCTCCGCGCCGATGGCGAAGCCGGCACCCTCGCGATAAGCCCCGCCTCCCACCACCTGCTGTTGTGCGCCAAGCTCAGTGCAGCGCATTTCGAAGCCCCTGCCTTCCAGGTAGTAACTGAGGCCACGTCCGCCGCGCTGTCGGCGCCATAACGCACGCCTAGCGAATCGAGAAAGCCCACCGCGATCTGCTGGCTGCGCACGCTGGCCTTCTCAGGATCGGCGCACAGGTATTCGAAACCGAGTTGCACGAACTCACGATAACGGCCCGCCTGCGGGCGTTCGTATCGATAGCATCGCGCGATGTAGAAGAACATGCGTTCGGCGTTCTTGCCGAGCAACGTGTCGCGGCGCTCCTGAAACAGTGCGGTGACTTCGGGAATCAGGCAGCAGGGCCGGCCTTTCTTGTCGGGAAACGCCCACATCTGACCGATGACTTCACTGCCGCCAGCCTTCTGGATAAATGTGCCTTGTCCCCACAGCGCGGGAACGATGGCTTCGTCGGCACCAGCCTCAATGAAGGTAACTCCGGAAACGGCTTTCGAGTGCACGGACACGCGCGGCTTCCTCGCCGACGATAAAACGGGTTCCACGAATCATGGTCATGGTTTGCTTTCTCGCAGATAGACAATAAAAAAGGCGCCTTGGGCGCCCTGGTCGTTGTGCAGGAAACCGGCAGTGCAGCCTGCCGATTCTTTGCTATGGACGTAACGAACCACGGCGCAGTGTCGAGCGACCGTGATGGTGGTGAATAGCGGGCAGTACGTTACGGGGTTCCATAGCGAAGATAGTAGCGGCGTTAGAAGCGGCGCGGCAACTCGCGTTTTCACGGTCCCATCACCGATCGTTGAAATAATTCCGTACGGCCGATGCGGGGCGCTTCGGGTCGTGCTTCGGGTCGCGCTTCAGTTTTCAGTCTCGCAGACCCGCGGTACAAAAACCGCAACTCCACAGTCGGCACCTCAGCCCCCACTCACGCCCCACAAACCGCCAATCTCGCCCCATTGCCCGCTAGAATGGCCGGTTTTGCCCGCCCGGGGCGCGTCACAAGGCAAAATACGGGTTTTGCGCGCGCCGACGCGCCGCGACACCGGATGATCACGCGTCGGCGGCAGGCGTGCCGCCGGCCTTCGCCAACCCCGCCCGACACGGCCGCATCAAGCCCCGCAGGGCTCGGCAGCCGGTGGCGGGCGGCGCAGCCAGGACAGCTCGTCCTTTAACAGAGCACCTCAGGAGCATTGATGACCGATTCGAACCCGTCCTTCCTCGGCAGGATTTCGCTTGCCGTGGGCACGTTTTTCAGCATTCTCGGCGACGGCGAATTCGCCGCCGGCGTGTTGCGTCTGCGTAATGGCCGCAGGCACGGCCGGCACTGCACCCACGCCGGCGCCTGCCGCCGCTGCGGCACCCGCGCCCGCGCCCCGGCGCCGCGCGCCCGCGCTGAAAGAAGCGAGCCCCGACGCCGCGCTGCAACTGCTCGGCCTGCTGCAACGCGACGCGCGCTTCATCGATTTCGTCGAAGAAGACATCAAGAACTACAGCGACGCCGACATCGGCGCCGCCGCGCGCCTCGTGCACGACGGCTGCCGCGCGACGCTGCGCGAGCATTTCACGATCCGTCCGGTGCGCGACGAAGCCGAAGGCAGCCGCGTCACGCTGCCCGAAGGTTTCGACGCCAGCGCGGTCCGCCTGACCGGCAACGTGGTCGGCAAGGCGCCGTTTAGCGGCAGCATCAGCCATCGCGGCTGGCGCGTCGACGAGGTGCGTCTGCCGAAACTGACGGACAGCCACAACGCGAAAGTCGATCGCACCGGCGGAGGTGGAACTATGAGCGACGCACGCTATTCCGATCGGCATCGACCTGGGCACGACGCACTGCGCGCTGTCCTACGTCGACACCAGCGCGAGCGACGGCGAAAAGACCGCGCAAGGCGTGCTGCCGATCGCGCAACTCACCGGCCCCGGCGCGATCGACAACCTCGATCTGCTGCCGTCGTTCCTCTATCTGCCGCATCCGGACGAACTCGCCTCCGGCGATCTGCATCTGCCGTGGACCGGCCAGCGCGAGTTCGCGGTCGGCGAGTTCGCCCGCAGCCGCGGCGCGGCCACGCCGATCCGGCTGGTGTCGAGCGCGAAAAGCTGGCTGTGCCATCCGGGCGTGGACCGGCGCGCAGCGATTCTGCCGAACGACGCGCCGCCCGAAGTCGCGCGCGTCTCGCCGCTCGAAAGCTCGGTGCGCTATCTGACGCATCTGCGCGAAGCGTGGGACCACGCGCATCCCGACGCGCCGTTCAGCGCAGCAGGACATCACGGTCACGATTCCCGCCTCGTTCGATCCGGCCGCACGCGAACTGACCGCCGAAGCGGCCGAGGCCGCGGGCTACGGCCGCATGACGCTGCTCGAAGAACCGCAAGCGGCGCTGTATAGCTGGATCCAGAAGAGCGACGGCCAGTGGCGCAAGCAGGTCAAGGTCGGCGACATCATCCTCGTGGTCGACGTGGGCGGCGGCACGACCGACCTCTCGCTGATCGCGGTGATCGAACGCGAAGGCAATCTCGAACTGCATCGCGTGGCGGTCGGCGAACACATCCTGCTCGGCGGCGACAACATGGACCTCGCGCTCGCGCACGTGGTCGCGCGCAAGCTCGCCGCGCAAGGCACCCAGGCCGATGCGTGGCAATTGCGCGCCCTCACCTACGCGTGCCGCTCGGCCAAGGAAACGCTGCTCAGCGACCCGGCCACCGACACCGTGCCGCTCGTCGTGCCGAGCCGCGGCTCGAAGCTGATCGGCGGATCGATCCGCACCGAACTCACGCGCGCCGAGTTGACGCAGACGATTCTCGAAGGCTTCTTCCCGCAGGTGGACAGCGCGGCGCGGCCGGTGACGCCGCGCGCGCGTCGGTCTGACGCAGCTCGGTCTGCCGTACGCGCAGGACGCGGGCATCACGCGTCATCTGGCGGCGTTCCTCGGCCGCCAGGTCGGCGCGCTGGCCGAACTCGAAGGTCTCGGCGGTCACACGGCCGCCGAAGACGCCAGCTTCCTGCATCCCACCGCCGTGCTGTTCAACGGCGGCGTGTTCAAGTCGCCGCTGCTGGTCGAACGCATCATGGGCACGCTCAACGCACTGGCTCGCGGCGGAAGGCGCGGCGCCGGCCCGTCTGCTCGAAGGCGCGGACCTCGACCTCGCGGTCGCGCGCGGCGCGGCCTACTACGGCTACGTGCGGCGCGGCAAGGGCGTGCGGATTCGCGGCGGCACCGCGCGCGCGTACTACATCGCGATCGAATCGGCGATGCCCGCCGTGCCCGGGCTCGAGCCGCCGATCCAGGCGCTGTGCGTCGCGCCGTTCGGCATGGAAGAAGGCACCGACGCCGAACTGCCCGCGCAGGAATTCGGCCTCGTGGTCGGCGAGCCGGTGCACTTCCGCTTCTTCGGTTCGTCGGTGCGTCGGCAGGATCAGGTCGGCACGCTGCTCGACTTCTGGGGCCCGACGAGTTGCAGGAACTGGAAGAAATCCAGGCGACGCTGCCCGCCGCCGGCCGCACCGCCGGTGAAGTCGTGCCGGTGAAGCTGCATGCGCGCGTCACCGAAGCCGGCACGCTCGAACTCGAAGCCATGCCGCGCGGCTCCGACGAGCGCTGGAAAGTCGAGTTCGACGTGCGCGGCAACGCGAATGCATGAGTGAGATGAAGCGGTACAGCGTCGGCATCGATCTCGGCACCAGCAATACGGTGCTGGCTTATGCGGAGACGGAGTCGCGGCGGACGGCGTTCGCCGCAGATTCGCGTCTTCGATATCGAACAGCTGGTGAGTCCCGGCGAGGTCGCCGCGCGGCCGCTGCTGCCTTCGGTGCGCTATCACGCGGCGCCGGGCGAGCTGAGCGCGGGCGATCTGCAATTGCCGTGGACGCGCGTCTGACGGCGCGCCGGCCCGCGAGCGCAAGTCAGCGCAGCCGGTCGTGGTCGGCCGCCTCGCCCGCATGCTCGGCGCGCAGGTGCCGGGACGGCTAGTGGCAAGTGCGAAGAGCTGGCTGTCGCATGCGTCGGTCGACCGCGTCGCGCCGATCCTGCCGTGGGGCGCCGCCGACGACGTCCGCAAGGTCTCGCCGGTCGAAGCCAGCGCGAGCTATCTGGCGCACGTGCGCGCGGCGTGGAACCAGCGCTTTCCCGACGCGCCGCTCGAACATCAGGACGTGGTGCTCACCGTGCCCGCCTCGTTCGACGAAGGCGCGCGCGCGCTGACCGTGGAAGCGGCGCGCATGGCGGGGCTGCCCGCGTTGCGCCTGCTGGAAGAACCGCAGGCCGCGTTCTACGACTGGCTGTTTCATCATCGCGAGACGTCTGGCGGCCGAACTCGCGCACACGCGGCTCGTGCTGATCTGCGACGTGGGCGGCGGCACGACCGACCTCACGCTGATCGAAGTCGGCCATGGCGACGACGGCGAGCCGCAACTCACGCGCATCGGCGTCGGCAATCATCTGATGCTCGGCGGCGACAACATGGATCTCGCGCTCGCGCATCTGGTCGAAGCGCGGCTGCCGGGCGGCGACGCAGCGCACGCGTCTGTCGGCGGCGAGCCTGTCGCAACTGGTCGAGCGCTGCCGCGGCGCGAAGGAACAACTGCTCGGCCCGCAAGCGCCCGATTCGGCGTCGATCACGCTGCTCGGCGCGGGCTCGAAGCTGATCGGCGGCGCGCGCACGGCGCAGGTCACGCGCGAGGAAGTCGAGCAGATCATCGTCGACGGGTTTTTTCCGGCGGTGGCGTCGAACGAGCGGCCCGGCAGACCGCGCGGCGCGATCGTCGAATTCGGCTTGCCCTATGCGACCGATGCCGCGGTCACGCGTCATATCGCGGCGTTTCTGAGCCGCTTCGCCGCGCAGTCGCGCAACGCGCTGGGCGTCGTCGGGCGAAGTCAGTCGACACCAGCCACGCCGGCAACGACTCCTTGCCGGTGCCCGACACGCTGCTGCTCAACGGCGGCGTGTTCCGTGCCGAAGCGCTCACCCAACGTCTCGCCGACACGCTCGGCACGTGGCGCGGCGAACCGCTCAACGTGCTGCACAACGACAATCCCGACGTCGCCGTGGCGCGCGGCGCGGTCGCCTACTGCGCTGGCCCGCGCGGGCAACGCGCCGAAAATCGGCGGCGGCTCGCCGCGCAGCTACTTCCTCGTGCTCGACGAACGCCGGCGAGCGCAAGCAGCGACGCCGAAGCCGCGCCACGCGGCATCTGCCTGCTGCCGCGCGGCACCGAAGAAGGCCACGAGATCCTGATCGCAGATCGCACGTTCGCGCTGCGCCTCGGGCATCCGGTGCGCTTTCACCTGGTGTCATCGAGCGCGGACACCGTCTATCAGCCCGGCGAACTGGTCGACCTCGCAGGCGGCGACTTCATCCGCCTGCCGCCGATCGCAACCGTCGTGCAGCCGCACAGCGAGCGCGAGCGCGCGCGCGCGCGAAACGCGCGGTGCAGATCGCGACCTCGCTCACCGAAGTGGGCACGCTCGAGGTGCACTGCATCGAACTCGACAATCCCGCGCAACGCTGGCTGCTCGAATTCCAGTTGCGCCGCGACAACCGCGCAGGTGAATCTGCCGGGCGACGACGCGCCGGCAGCGCGACACCCGTCGCTCGACGACGCGATCGAACAGATCGACCGCTGCTTCGGCTCACGCGCGCAAAAGGTCGACCCGAAAGAAGTCAAACGCCTGCGCGCGCAACTCGAACAGCTGCTCGGCCCGCGCGACAGCTGGAACAGCGCATTGCTGCGCGAACTGTTCGGCGCGCTGTGGGAACGCGCGCGCCGCCGGCGGCGTTCGGCGGATCACGAGCGGCTCTGGCTCGAATCTGGCCGGCTATTGCGTGCGGCCGGGCTTCGGCTATCCGCTCGACGAATGGCGCGTCGAGCAACTGTGGTCGCTCTTCGACGACGGCATCCAGTACGTCAACGACAGCCAGGTCTGGTCCGAATGGTGGACGCTATGGCGCCGCGCGGCAGGCGGCCTCGACGAGGAGTGCGCAACTGCGCGTGCTCGATGCGATGGCGTATCTGCAAACCGCCGCGCAAGCGCGTCACAAACTGCCGTTCGACGTCGCCAAAACCGGTCTTGCCGATATGGTCCGGCTGAGTGCGTCGCTCGAACGCGATTCCGGTCGAGCGCAAGATCGAACTCGGCGAGTCGATGCTGACGCGGCTCAAAAAGCCCGCGGAAAACCATCAAAGCTGGTGGGCGGTCGGGCGCATCGGCGCACGGCGGCCGTTCTACGGCAGCGCGCATAGCGTCGTGCCGCCGGAAATCGCCGCGCCAATGGCTGAAGGCGATCCTCGCGCTCGACTGGAAGAAGGTCGATCCCGCCGCTTTCGCCGCCGTGCAGATCGCGCGCATGACCGGCGACCGTTCGCGCGATCTCGCCGACGACCTGCGTCACAGCGTGGTGCGACGGCTCGAAGCGTCGAACGCGCCGCGCGCGTGGATCACGATGGTCAGCGAGAACGTGGAGCTCGATAACGCCGACGAAGGCCGCGTGTTCGGCGAGTCCTGCCGCCGGGGCTGAAGCTGATCGCGAGTTGACGGTTGCGTCACTCGCGCGTCATCACCACGCCAGCCTCAAACCTGCGCCATCCCGCCGTCGACAAACAACTCGATTCCGGTGACGTAACTTGCATCGTCGGACGCGAGGAACGACACGGCCTTCGCGATTTCGTCCGCTTCACCGACGCGGCCAAGCGGCGTCGTATCGCTGACATGCTGGCGATACGCGTCAATCTGCTCGTCGCTCATGCCGAGTTCGGTTTTGTATGCGGGCGTGACCACCACGCCGGGCGCCACCACGTTGACGCGAATGCCGCGGCCTTTCAGATCCGACGCCCAGGTTCGCGCGAACGAGCGCAACGCAGCCTTGGTGGCGGCATACACGCCGAACGCGGGCACGCCCTGAATCGACGTGATCGAACCGGTGATGACGATCGCGCTGCCCGGCTGCATCAGCGGCAACGCCTTTTGCACGGTGAACAGCGTGCCTTTGACGTTGATGTCGAAGTACTTGTCGAACTGCGCTTCGGTGATCTGGCCAAGCGGCACGAATTCGCCGCCCCCCGCATTCGCAAACAGAATATCGAGCCGTTGATGGTCCGCCTGGATCGTGCTGAACATCCGGTCGAGATCGGCGGCCGATGAGATATCGGCACGAATCGCCACGGCGCCGTGACCGATCTGCTCGACGGCGGCGTCGAGTTCGGCCTGGCGGCGGCCGGTGATGTACACCCTGGCGCCCTCTTTCGCAAACCGCGTGGCGGCTGCGAGGCCAATGCCGCTGCTGCCTCCGGTGACGAGCACGATCTTGCCTTCATGCTTGGTGGCGTGGATATTTCCGGGATTCGACTGGTTCATGACTGACTCCTGTGTAGATCAATAAGGAGAGGTCGGTTGACCTTTGAACACAGCTTATTTGATGCGATCACGGAGATAAATGGGTACTCTGTAGTTTCTTTATCCACGCATTGTGGATAATCAGCCGACAACGAGGCTTCATGGATCATCTGCAGGCAATCCGGATTTTTGCGCGAGTGGTGGAAACGGGCGGCTTCAACCGGGCGGCGCAGTCGCTGCAAATGCCCAACGCCACCGTGAGCAAATGGGTGAAAACGCTCGAAGACCACCTCGGCGTGAAATTGCTCGAACGCAGCACGCGCAGCGTGAACGTAACGACCGAGGGCGCCGCCTATTACGAGCGCACCCGCCCCCTGCTCAGCGGAACTCGACGATATCGAAGCGACGCTCGGCCGCGACCGCGCGAGCCCGCGCGGCGTATTGCGGGTCGACTCGGGCGGCTCGACCGCGAGCGGCGTTCTGATTCCCGCGCTGCCGGAGTTTTGCGCGCGTTATCCGGACATCCAGGTGCGTCTGAGCGTGACGGACCGCACCGCCGACCTGATCGCGGAAAATATCGACTGCGCGATCCGCAGCACCGCGGACGATCCGGCCTTGGTCACGCACGCGATCGGCAAACTGCGCTGGACAACCTGCGCCAGTCCGGCTTATCTAAAGGCGCATGGCACTCCGGAAAGCCCGCAGCAGATTGTCGATGACGGGCACGCGGTCGTCAGCTATTTCTCGGCGAGCAGCGGACTGGCGCAGCCGTTGCGATTCGAACGCAACGGCTGAACAGCTCGTCCTCGACAATGTGCGCAACCCGGTGATGGTGAGCGAAAGCAATCGCACATCTGGCCACCGCTCTAGCCGGGTCTCGGCATTGTTCATACGCTTGATTTCATGGTGCGCCCGGCTATCCGGCGCGGCGAACTGGTGGCCATTCTCACCGACTGGCGGCCGCGCGCCGCTCGAGGTCTATTTCGCCTATCCGCCAAGCCGCCGCTACAGCGCGAAGGTCCGCGTATTCGCCGACCGGGTGAGCGGGCTCTACGCGAATCGTCGACGATATCTGATCCTGGCTGGCCCGAACTACGCCATCGTCACCAGATTCCTGCCGCGATGTTTCGAGCGATACAGCGCGCTATCCGCGCTCGCGAAGCCATCGCGATGCGCGGGCCGCGACGATCTCCGTGATGCGCGTCAGCGATGCCCCCACGCTCACCGTCACCACGCCGAGCGGCGAAGCGCGATGCTCGATCGCCAGATCCTCGACGCCCTGGCGCAGCGCGTCGAGCGTGTCCGCGAGCGCCGCGGCTCGCGCCTGCAGCACCAGCAGCCCGAACTCCTCGCCGCCCATGCGCCCGACGACGATGCGCTCGCCGTCGGCCGCCGCCTGCATCACCGACGCGACCTTGCGCAGACAATGATCGCCCGCCTGGTGGCCATAGGTATCGTTGTATTGCTTGAACCAGTCGACGTCGACCACCACCGAGCCCATCACGTCGCCTTCCTGCGCCTCTTTCCAGCGGCGCGCAATGCGTCTCCAGCAGGAAACGGCGGTTGTACAACTGCGTGAGCGGATCGATCGCGGTGGCCGTGCGCATTTTCAGATCGTTTTCGATCATCGCGCGCAGGTGGTAGAACACGCCGCGCTGCCCGGCGTCGAGCTTGCCGGGCGACGGGTCCATCGCGCACAACGCGCCGACGATCTCGCCGTTCGGCGCGCGCAGCGCAATCGCCGCGTAAAAGCGCACGAACGGATAGCGCTTCACCAGCATGCATTCGCCGAAACCGGCTGTCGTCGTGCGCATCTTCGATCACGAACAGCTCGGCGTCGCGCACCGCATAGTCGGCCAGCGATCGGGCGCGCGTGACGAGCGGCATCGCCATGCCGACCTCGGCGCGATAGTGCTGGTACTCCTCGTCGAGCAGCGTGATCGCGGTGATGGCCGCGCCGGTCACGCTCTTGAGGATTTCCGCCGCGTGGATGAAGCACTCGCGCATCACCTGATCGTCATGTAACAGCCACTCGATGACCGACGACTCCACTTCAGGTTCGCCAGCGGCGGACGGATCAACTGCCATCCGGCTGGCCAGACGGTCGTTACTGTAAGCGAGTTGCACGGCGAGGTTCCCGAATGTAATTAGCTTATGTCAACGGCATCGACATCCGAAACTTGAGTGCCGGCGTGAGTTCCGCGCAAGTTTATGCGCGTCGGCGCCCGGCACGAGCGCGCCGGTCGAAGGACGCGCACGACCCACGAAGTACAATTCACCCGCAAACCGCGCTGCCGCTTTCATTTGCTTACAGGAGGGCCGCCCGCGCATTCAGCAGACAAATGCATGCGGGCGGCGGCGTCCGAGCGCCGGCCGATCACGCCGCCGCTGTCATGGCCGTCGAATGCCGCCGCCAACTGCGATCACCAATAACGGAGACAAACCGCATGACGAACACCTGGCTCATCACGAATGTGCGCCCGCCCACGTCCGTGCCCGACGCGCCGCGACTGCGTCGACGTGTCGATCGCCGACGGCCGCATCGCGGCGATCGGCCCGCGAGTCTGCCGCGCGAGCCGGGCGCCGCGCTCGAAGACGGCGGGGGCGCGCTGCTGCTGCCGGGTTTCGTCGAAGGTCATACGCATCTGGACAAAACGCACTGGGGCATGGCTGGTATCGCAACGAGGTCGGCCCGAAGCTGACCGACCGGATCGAGAACGAGCGGCGCTGGCGCACGAAGCGGACACGATGCGGGCGCGCAGTCGCTCGCGCTGGCCCGCGCGTTCTTGCAGGCGGGCACGACGCGTCTGCGGACCCATGTCGATATCGACACCGATGCGGGACTGCGCTACATCTGGAAGGCGTGCTCGCGACGCGCGAAGACGTTGCGCGATGTGCTCGACATGCAGATCGTCGCGTTTCCGCAATCGGGGATGCTGGGCCGTCCCGGCACCGACGCATTGCTCGGCAGCGCGCTTGCAGGCAGGCGCCGACGTGCTCGGCGCGCTCGATCCCGGCGCTGATCGACGGCGATCCGGTTGCGTCGCTGAACGCTGACTTTCGAGCTCGCGCAGCGCCACGGCAAGCCGATCGACATCCATCTGCACGAGCCGGGCGAACTCGGCGCGTTCACGCTGGGACTGCTGCTCGACCGCGTCGAGGCGCTCGGCATGCAGGGCCAGCGTGGTCGTGAGTCACGCGTTCTGTCTCGGCGCGCTGCCCGAGCGCGAACGCGATGCGCTGCTCGACGCGGCTCGCCGATCTGCGCGTGGCGCTGCTGACCACCGCGCCGCCATCGACGCCGGTGCCGCCGCTCAAAACCTGCCTGGAACAAAGGCGTCACGCTGTTCGGCGGCAACGACGGCATTCGCGATACGTGGACGCCTTACGGCTCGCCGGACATGCTCGAACGCGCGATGCTGATCGCGATGCGCTACGGCCTGCGCCGCGACGACGATCTGGCGCTCGCCTTCGACTGCGTGAGCAGCACCGCCGCGCGAGGCTGCGGCTTCACCGACTACGGCTTGCACGCCGGCGCGCGCGCCGACCTCGTGCTGGTCGACGCGGACACGCTCGCGCACGCGATGGTCGCGCGGCCGCCGCGCAAGCTGGTGGTCGCGAACGGACGGATCGTCGCGCGCAACGGCACGTGCTGCGCACGAAGCACGGATGGCACATGACGGCGCCGGCCCGCTCGAGACCGGTTGACGATCGAAAACGCGCGCTACCGCGCAGGCGCACTGACCGCACCGTCCGCCTTTCACGTCATCAGCAACAACGAACCCGTTTTTTCACTCACATGATCAATCTCTTCCAGGCCATGCAGGCTTTCGTCAAGGTCGCCGACGCGGGCAGCTTCGCGCAGGCCGCGGCGAATCTCGGTGTATCGACGTCGGTCGTGACGCGCCATGTGTCGAGCCTCGAACAGCATCTCGGCATTCGCCTGTTCCAGCGCACCACGCGCAAGGTCGTGCTGACCGAAGCCGGTGCGCGAATACGCCGACGGCTGCCGGGTCCTGCTCGCCGAACTCGAAGAAGTCGAATCGCGCGCGACCACCACCTCGAAGGAAGTCGCGGGCGATCTGCGCATCGTGGCGCTCGGCAGCTTCTCGCTGTTTCGCCTCACGCCGCTTTTCGCCGACTATCAGGCCCGCTTTCCGCAGGTGAATCTGCGCGTCACGCTGACCGAAAAACGGGTCGATCTGCTCGAAGGCGGCTTCGATGTCGGCATCGTGACCGAGCACATGATCCGCTCGGAGTCGCTGGTGGTGCGTCGGCTGATCAACTCGCACGCGGTGCCGGTGGCGGCGGCCGCCTATCTTGCCGCAGGCCGGTCATCCGGCAGACGCCCGGCCGATCTCGCGCGGCATCGCGTGATCGGCGCGCCGCTCGACACCAGTCCGCACACCTGGGTGTTCAGCAAGAACGACGGCAATGGCGGCGAGAAAGCATCGCGCTGGATGCGTCGTTCACGGTCAACAGCATGATCATGCAGAAGCAGGCGGCGCTGGGCGCAATGGGCATTGCGTTGCTGCCGCTCGAAATGGTCGCCGATGAATTGCAGGCCGGCACGCTGCAACGCGTGCTCGGCGACTATGCGGTGCTCAATGGCGATGTGGCCGTGTCGCTGGTTTATCCGAGCCGGGAGTTCGTGCCGCGCAAGGTCCGCGAATTCATCGATCTCGCGGTGGGCTATTTCGAATGAACTCGCGGGCCGTGTTTCGCTACTTTTTTTAGACTGCTGCGTAGACTCCGGCCATCGTTGTGAATCCAGGCAGACGTTTGAGCCGCGCGACCCAGCGTGACAGCGCCGGATAATCGATCGACTCGATTTCCGCTTCGTCGAGCAGCGCGACCGGCACGAAGCACGCGATGTCGGCAATCGTCGGCGCCGAACTCGCGCAGACGAACGGCGTGCCTGCGGCTTCGTTGAACCAGCAGGTTTCGTCGAGGATTCGCAGCAACTGCCGGGCTTTTTTTCTCGCTTCGTGAGGCGGGTTTTGATCGCTCAACGGCGCGCCTTGCAGCACCTGTGCGCGCAACGTGAAAACCACGTCGCTCAGTTGCGTGGCGAAATCGAGCCACGTCTGAACCCGCGCGGATTGCAGCGGATCGTTTGAAGGAAGCCAGTGCGGGTGGTTTCCACCTGACTCTGCATGACGACTCGCGAGGTACACGAGAATTGCATGCGCGCCGTGCAGCAATGCGCCGTCGGCGTCGAGCACCGGCAACGTGCCCAGCGGATTCATCGCCAGAAAGCGGCGTGTGCCGTTCTGTTTCGACGGATAGAGCTCGATGCGCACCCGTTCGTATTCCACCTCGAGCAGGCCCAGCATCAGCCTGACCTTGTAGCTCTCTCCGCACAACTCGTCGTCGTAAAGTTTGAACATCGCGGCCTCACAGATCGAGCGTCAGCGCAGCGCCGGCCGCGCGCGACACGCAGACCAGCATGCAGTCACCGGCAGCGCGTTCCTGCGGCGTCAGAAAATCGTCGCGGTGCAGCGGCGTGCCGTCCAGCACGCGGGTGCGGCAGGTACCGCATACGCCCTGCTCGCACGAAGCTCGGCACCTCGACGTGGTGGTCGCGCAAGCTTTGCAGCAGGCTTGCGTCAGCGGCCACGGTCAGCGTTTTTTGGCTGCGCGACAGATGGACGGTGAACGCGTGATCTTCAACCTGGCCGGCAGCGTTGGAGTTCGCAATCGCAGGCGTCAAGGTTCGTGCGGCAGAAACCGGTCTGGATGCAGCAGGCTCGAAGAAAACCGGCTGTGCGTTCAGCAACGCGGACGGAATGCTGAGCGTCTTCTGGCTCGTCGGGGTGTCACTGCGGGGCGGCTCGGCTTTTAATTCCAGCGCGTCGCGTAGCGCGTTCAGACGCTGTTGATGATGCCGCTGCACCGTCAGCCGCTCGCTCGCGTTACCTGCCGATACGCCAAGCGCGACACCATGCAGATAAGTGCGCCCTTCGCGCGCGGGCTGCACCAGAAACACCACACGTTGTCGCGCGTCGTCGAGCTGTTCGACGACGACCGCACGAGGACCCGCGTCGAACGCAACGCACTCGGTGCTCGTCCACGGATCGAATGCGGCATGGTCGAAGCAGTAGTCGGCCAGCGCACGCTGGACAGCTTCGCCCGGCACATCGAGCGCGACCGTGCGCAAGCGAATCTGACTATCGACGTCCGCTTCGTTGTCGAGCTCATCGACCGGCATGAACGGCGGCATTTCATCGGTTTGCGCAAGACAGGTCCACACGAAACCATGACGCACCTCGACCGGCCACGTCCTCACCGCCACCGGAGGCGGCGCCGCATCGGGATGCGCGGGCACGAAGCGGCACGCGCCGTCGCCCGAGCCGAATTGCCAGCCGTGATACTGGCATTGCAGCACGTCGCCTCGGTGATGTCCCATCGACAGCCGCACGCCGCGATGCGGGCAGCGGTTTTCCCACACATTGATCGCGCCGTCTTCGGCTCGCCAGACAACGAGTTCGTAACCGGCCAGTTCGGTGTGATAGATCGCGCGCTCACTTAGCCGGTCGACGTCGCACAGTGCAAACCAGCCGGATGCGACGGATTCAGCCGATTCGATCGGGCTTTTATCGGCCATGAGTCGTTCCATAAGTGATCTGCTGGGCAGACAGCCAGCGGCGATACGCGACCGACATCGCATCGGCGCGCACCGGATGTTCGATGCCCGCGCCGAGCGGCAGACGTTTGGGCACCTGGTTCACCAGAATCTTGATGTCCTGCGCGAAGATGGTTTGCTGAAAGCCGCGCAATTCGTCGTCGCTGCTGGCGTCGTCGAGATAGCTCATGACCGTGTGCGCGATGCACCAGTCTTCGTCGACCGGTTGCACGAACAGCGCGATCACGTCGAAGCGTTCGGGCTGCGGCGGGCAGGTCTTGTACAGAATCGCGCAATACGGACGCGCGACGCGATACACGTACTGAACGTCGAGCGCGGCACCCGCCGTCATGGCCGCGCGCGGCTGGTAGAAACGGCAGTCGTGCGCGTAGAGCTCGTCGTTGATCTCATCTCGCTCGATCCGATACGGCGCGACTTCCGTGTACGGTTCGACGCCGAGATAACCCGTATGCACGAATGGAAAATGCCCCATGTCGAGGAAGTTTTCGACCGCGCGCAAACCGCTCACATGTACGCGAAACGCACCGGCGTGCAGCAGACGGCGATCGGTTTCATCGGCCTCGGGAATCGCGAGAAGATCGCGACGCGGCTCGCCGAGACAGACCCACAGCACGCCGTAACGCGCCTGGGCGTGACATGGCGCGAGCGTGTCGAGCCGCCATACGCGATAGCGTTTCGCCGATTGAACCTGCACAGATGAACGCGGCATGCCGGTGCTGTTTTCGATGCCTGCTGCGATATCCACGCCGAGCAGCCGCGTGCGCATCACAGCAGGCGAAACGCCGGACATAGGGTCGGTCTCGAACGAATCCAGCGCGGCCACCGGATGCCAGTCATTCCACACGACCGGGTCACGCATCGCGTCGTCTCCGGTCGTTGTTTCACTGTTCGCGACACTGTTCGCCACACTCATAGCCACCGCTCCGTTATTGCGCGACGCTGCCCTGCACGCCGTCGACAAACCAGTTTATCCGGTTCGTATCGTCTGCGGAGAGCACGGTGCCGGCGGGCACGCGCAGCTTGCCGCTCTGGTCCTTCAGCGGACCCGCGAACGGATCGAGCTTGCCGGCCACCAACGCGGCGCGTTTCTCGGCGAGCGCGCGCTGCGCGTCCGCCGGCACCGCCGATGTGTTCACGTGCACGAGGTCGGTGATGCCCTCCTTCACGCCCCAGTAGACCGGCTGGTTGGTCCACGTGCCGCGCTTCACTTCGTCGATCACCTTGCTGTAATAGATGCCCCAGTCGTAAGCGACCGATCCCAGATGCGCATGCGGTCCCCACTGGCTCATATCCGAATCCCAGCCGAATGCGTGAACCTTGTGCTGTTCGGCGACGGCCATCGTCGCGGTGGAGTCGGTGTTCTGCATCAGCACGTCGGCGCCGAGTCCGATCAGCGTTTCAGCCGCCTGGCGTTCCTTGCCCGGATCGAACCAGCTGTTGATCCACACCACCTTCACGGTCGTCTGCGGCGCGACCGACCTGGCGCCGAGCGCGAACGCGTCGATATTGCGGACCACTTCGGGGATCGGCACCGAACCGACAAAGCCGAGCGTATGCGACTTCGACACATACCCTGCGACGACGCCCGCCAGGTACGCGGACTCGTACACCTTGCCGTTGAAGTTGCCGAGGTTCGGCGCGCTCTTGTAGCCGGAGCAATGCAGGAACACGGTGTCCGGATAGTCGCGCGCGACCTTCATCATCGAGTCCATGTAACCGAACGAGGTGCCGATCACGATCTTGTCGCCCTTCGCCGCACGATCGCGGAACACGCGCGCGGCGTCCGCGTTTTCGGGGACGTCGTCGATGCGCGTCACCTTGATCTGCGAGCCGAGCTGCTTCTCCGCCGCGCCGATGCCCAGGTCGTGCGCGTGGGTCCAGCCCGCGTCGCCCGGATTGCCAAGGTAGACGATGGAGACGTCGAGCGGCGCGTCGGCGGCAGCGGGGGCGCTGGCGGTCGCGATCGTGGTGCACAGCGCGACGAACAGCGCGCCGTTCGCAAGCTGCAGAACGCGGGTCGAAGCGCGGGTAGAAAAGCGGCGGAAGCTCGGGCACAAGCACGTGCAGACGCACGTGCAGAAGCGCATGCGGACAAAAACCGGCCAGGGCGAGCAAATCGGATCATGACGAGGTTCCAGTAGTAGGCGAAGGGGGAATCGTTGTTTTGCGTCATCGCGCAACGCGCGATGTGGACAGCTCGCTGCCGGCGTCCACTCCAATCTCGGCGAGCGCCTCGCACACCAGCATCGCCAGCTCGGCGGGACGCGCGAGTTGCGGCACATGACCGCAATCGATCGAGCGCACCGTCGCACCCGGCACGAGCGCCTGCATTCTGCGTTGCAAAGGCAGCAGCACCGAGCGGTCGCGCAGCGCCTCGATATAAATGCGCGGCACGCGGCCGAAACGTTCGGCGCTCAGTGTGGTCGATAACGCACGGCCGCTTTCCCGTTGCGGCGTGAGTTTCGCAGCGGCGCGCCCAGCGGCTTCGTGCGGGCAGTCGTGCAGAAAGATTTCCAGCGCCGCGGCGGCCGGCACGACGGTGGCCGTGTTGTCGTCGCTCCATTGCAGATACGGCGCGATGCCCGCCGCGTTGGGCACCTCGGCGGCGCTGGCATCGACCAGTTCCGCGTAACCCATGCCCGCGGGCAGCATCATTCCCGCGACGTACACGAGGCATGCGACGCGCTCAGGCAGCATCTCGGCGAGCTGCGACGCCGGCACGCCCGCGCCGCTGTGCGCGACCACGACGACCGGGCCGTCGAACGTGTCTAGCGCTTCGCTCAGCGCATCGACGTAGGTTTGCAGCGTGATCTCAACAGCGGCATCGCGTTCGGGATTCGCCCCGTTGCCCGGCAGATCGACCGCCTTGCAGGTCCAGCCGCGCGCGGTCATTTCCGGCAGCCAGGCGTCCCACGCCCAACTGCCCTGCCACGCGCCGTGGATCAACAGCATGCCGGCTGCGCGCGTCGATTGAGCGGAGGTTGCGGTCATCCGTAGGTCCTCCGGTAGCACGCTTCGAGATGGCCGGCGACGGTGATCGGCGGATACTTCGGCGCTTCGCCCGGCTCGGTGCAGCCAGGCAGACACTCGACCACGTAATCGGGGCGTCCGGTGAAGAAGAACGGTATCGAATAGCGCTCACGGCCCGATGCGTTGACCACGCGATGCATCGTCGAGCGATAGCGGTCATTGGTCCAGCGCGCGATCATGTCGCCGAGATTCACGACAAAGGTACCGGCGAGCGGCGGCACGTGAATCCAGCCGCGGTCGCCGTCCTGCACTTGCAGCCCGCCATTGCCGTCCTGCCAGAGCAGCGTGAGGCAGCCGAAATCGGTATGCGCGCCGCAGCCCTTCTGGTCCGGCAACGCCTGCGCCGGTTGCGGCGGATAGTGCAACAGACGCAGCGTGGCCATCGCGTCGTCGCAGAACGCGTCGAAATGCGCTTCGGGCAGATCGAGCGACAACGCGAGGCCGCGTGTCAGCCGTTTGGAGAGGTCGTACAGCGCGGCGAAGTACGCTTCCATCGCCGGACGAAAACCGGCCGACTGCTGCGGCCACTGGTTCGGCCCGCAATTGAACGCGCGCGCCAGCACTTGCGGATGATCCAGCGGCAATTCGTTGCCGATGTAAAAACCTTCCTTCAGATCGGGCGGCGTGCCCGCCTCCAGCACCTGGCCGCGCAACGGCTCGTAACCGCGATTGCAGAAAGAGCTGGCTTTATCGACGAGGCGTTTGTCGGCGTCGTCGAGTGCGAAGAAACGCTCGGCTTCGGTGCGCGCAGCGTCGATCAGCGCGTCGCTGACGCCATGATTGGCGATGTAGAAGAACCCTTTGTCGACGCAGGCAGCATGCAGCGCCGCGCCCACGGCCGCGCGCTGGCGCCGCTGCGGCGACGCCAGCGCGGCGACGTCGATCACGGGCAGGCTCGTATGCGGCACCGCTTTGGCTAATAGCACTTCGGACATTGCGCCTCCTTTGACCGGTCGATTCCGTTTCAACCGAGTGTAGGGTGCGGCGGGTGTCCAATAAAGCGCAGAAAAACGTGCATGGTGATGCCGAAACGGCATCGGCTGCCGGTCAGGTATGGAACCAGGGTATGAAACTTGGGTATGAAACCCGGCCCGACTCGCTTCGCTCAGATCGCAGGCTCGTCGTCCTCGCGGCCGGCCAGCGCCTCCGCCAGCAACCTGACGAACGCGTCCAGAGCCGGCGTCAACGTGCGGCCCGCGCGGGCATAAGCGCCCAACTCCGACACCAGCGGACGCGGCGAGCGCAGCGGAACATGCTTGAGCGTGCCGTCGGCCAGATCGCGCTCGAGCCCCAGGCGGGTCTGGAACCCGACGCCGCGTCCACGAGCCGCCATGCGCCGCATCAATTCGATCGAGTCGCTTTCGAGCACGGTTTGCAGCGGCTTCGCGTAGTGACGGATCAGCGGTTCGAGCAGTCCGCTGATCGACAGTTGCGCGTTACCCAGAATCAGCGGATAGCGCGCGCACTGCGCGAACGTCACGCTGGTTTCGTTCGCGAGCGGGTGATCGGCGGCCACGATCGCGCCCAACTGGAAACGCCCCACCGCGAGCTGTTGCAGATCGCTGGTGCGCGGCAGCGAAAACGCGAGACCAAGGTCAGCGTCGCCGTCGA
Source organism: uncultured beta proteobacterium (assembly GCA_963800185.1). Taxonomy (GTDB): domain Bacteria; phylum Pseudomonadota; class Gammaproteobacteria; order Burkholderiales; family Burkholderiaceae; genus Paraburkholderia. The sequence continues at coordinate 199,473 of CAWCZW010000004.1, forward strand.
GAATCGTGCGGGCAATCGTCGCCGAACCGGCGGTATGCACCTGAAAGCGGATCGCCGGATAACGCGTCAGCATCCGCTCGACCAGATCCGGCAGGAAACTCGAATTGAGTCCTTCGACCGTAACGATGCTGATTTCGCCGCGCCGGATCCCGCGCAGCGCGTCCATTTCGCTTTCGAAACGGCGCGCGTCCTGCAATACCGTGATGACGTGCCGCGCGAACACTTCGCCCGCGGCGGTCAGCGCGAGTCCCGACGCGAGCCGCTCGAACAGCTGCGTGCCGACTTCCGCTTCGAGCTTCAGCAATTGCCGGTTCACCGCTGACGACGCCACATGCATCTGGCGCGCCGCTTCACGGATCGAACCGCAGCGGCGGATCGCATCGAAATAGCGCAGCGAGCGGGCGTGGATGTGCCAGGCGAGCGTATCGGCGGGAGTGGGCTTCGGCATGGTTGATTGTGCGGTCGATTGATTCGTTGTTGCGCCAGTAATGGATTGGACCTGCCGGCATCGCGTACCTGCATGTCCGACGGCATCGCCGACTCAGCGGCCCGACAGGATGATACGTTTTCGACGTCCCCCTATCGAACGGGCAATAAAAAAGCGCACTGCCCGATGACAAGTGCGCCTTTGCCCACAACACCCTCTGTCCACTTCACGCCATCACGGCCGCTCGCCTCGCGCGAGACGCGCTTCGATGTCATACACCACCGGCATCAGATCGGCGACGCTGTCGATCACATAATGCGCGCCCGCCGCCTGCAATTTGCCGATCGCCGCCTGGCGACGCGCTGCGAACTCATCCGCCGACAACGCCTTGACGTCCGCCTCCGCCATCCCGAACGCGTTGCCGCTCACCGAGACGCCGACCGTCCACGTGCCGCCGTTGATGCCTTCCTCGATCCCGACCTCGGTGTCGTCGACCTTGATCGCATCACGCGCGAGCCACACGCCGAGTTCGGGCAAGGTCTTGTAGATCATGTACGGTGACGGCCGCCCTTCCGGCGTATCGCCGGTACACACGATGCTGTCCGGCGAGAAACCCTGGGCCGCTGCGCCCGGCACGATTTCCGCCATGATTTCACGCGTGTAGCCGGTGGTCGTGCCAATCCGGATATCGTCGTGACGCAATGCGCTCGCCACTTCCGCGACGCCCGGAATCACCGAGCTATAACTCGCGGCCACCGCGATGTTCTTCGGCACGAACACCGCGTAGACCGCATCGATATCCGCGTCGCCCGGCACGTGGCCATACTTGTCCGCCCATGCCTGCGACACTCGCGGCAGCGCCATCAGCGCCGCGATATGCGGACGCTTGGCCATGCCCATCGGACCGCGCGCTTCGTCGATCGAGATCGCGACGCCGAACTGCTCGAAGGTCTCGACGAACGCGCCCATCGGCGCGAGCGAACCATAGTCGACGACCGTGCCGGCCCAGTCGAAAATCACCGCTTTGACGTGTTTCATTGACTTCGATCCTCAAGAGGTTCAAAAGCTCGCGCGATTGATCGCACGCTAGCATTCATTCGTGACAGCTTGCCGTGACTCGCAAGCCAGGCGTGTTTCAGGCAGCCTGCGCCAGCGTTTTGCGTTCTTCGAGCGCGGCGTCGGGCGGCGCGGCGTGCGCGACGCCCAGCGCCTGCAGCGAGCGCGCGCACGCGTCGACCACGCGCCGCATCACCGCTTCGTCCACCTGGCCGATGCAGCCGATCCGGAAGCTGTCCACCACCGTCAGCTTGCCCGGATAGATGATGAAGCCCTGCTGCTTCATCAATTCGTAGAAGCGCTCGAACCTGAACAGCGGATGCGCGGGCGCGAAAAACGTCACGATGATCGGCGAGCGCCAGCGCGCATTCAGCAGCGGCTCGAAACCGAGTTCGCGCATGCCCGCCACCAGCACATCGCGGTTGTTCGCATAACGCGCGAGCCGCCCGGGTTGGCCGCCTTCGAGCCGATGCAAACGCAGCGCTTCGATAAACGCCGCCACCGTGTGCGTGGGCGGCGTAAAGCGCCACTGCCCCGTGCGGTTCATCACATCCCATTGATCGTAGACATCGAGCGCGAGCGAATGACTGCGGCCCTTCGCTTCTTGCAACGCACTCTTGCGGGCGATCACGAAGCCAAAGCCCGGCACGCCCTCGATGCATTTATTCGCCGACGACACGAACGCCTCGCATGCAATCTCGCGCACATCCAGCGGCACGGCGCCAAATGCGCTCATCGAATCGATCAGCAGCTTGCGGCCCTTTCTTGCGGTGGCGGCGGCGATTTCCTCGAGCGGATTCAAAATGCCGGAACTGGTTTCGCAATGCACGGCGACCACATGCGTGATGCGCGGATCGGCGTCCAGCATCCGTTCGACTTCGGCGCCGCGCGGCGGCAGGTAGTCGCCCTTGTCGAGCACCGTGCAGGCGCGGCCCAGGTAGCCGAGCGTGGTCGCGATGCGCTTGCCATACGCGCCGTTGGCGAGCACCAGCGCATGGCCGTCGCGCGGCATCAGGCTGCCGAGCATCGCTTCGACGCAATAGCTGCCGCTGCCTTGCAGCGGTACGCAGTCGTAGTCGCCCGCCGTGTCGCCCGCGATGTCGAGCAGGCTGCGGCGCAGATGCGCGGTCATCGCGCGAAAATCGCCGTCCCACGAACCCCAGTCGCGCAGCATCGCCTCTTTCGTCGAGAACGCGGTGGTCAGCGGCCCCGGCGTCAGCAGATACGGCTCGCCTTGGGCGGGCGCGGCACAGCGCACGGTTGAAACCTCTGCCGACGCTGCCGCCGCGCTGTCGATCGCGCTTTCCATGTTCGCTACTCCGATATCGCTATGTCGATGCGTGACACAGTACCGAAAGGCCGTCCATCGGTAAAATCGATATAATCGATGGCGATATCGCAAAAACTTATCTCTGTCATCGAGGCGAGGCACACGTGCAATACGCGCAATTGCGGGCGTTTCATGCGGTCGCGGAACATGGCGGGTTTTCCAAAGCGGCGCAGGCGCTGTCGCTGACGCAGCCGGCGGTGTCGGATCACGTGCGGCGGCTGGAGCAGGATTACGGGGTCAAACTGTTCGAACGCGGGCCGCGCGGTGTCGAAACGACCGAACTGGGCCTGCGTCTCTTCAGCGTGACGCGGCATATGCTCAGTTGCGAGCGCGACGCGCGGCAACTGCTGGAGTCGGCGGGTGGGCTGGAATCGGGCTCGCTGTCGCTGGTGGCCGACGCGCCCGATCTGGCCGTCACGCTGATCGGCGCGTTTCGCAAGCTGCATCCGGGAATTGTCGTGACGCTGTCGATCGCCAATGCCGCCGACTGCATGCAGCGCGTGCTGTCGAGCGCGGTGGACGCCGCCATTACCGCCGCGCCGCAAGTACACAGCCGGCTCGAGTCGCGCGTGTTGCGGCGCGATCCGCTGGTGGCGATGGTGCCGGCTGGGCTATCCGGTGGCGAAGAAGCGCAGGCTGAGCTACGCCGAACTGGTCCGGCAGCCGATGATTTTCCGCGAGCCGCAATCGGTCACGCAGCAGTTGCTCGAAATCGAACTGGTGCGCGAGTCGTTACAAGTGGAACCGGTGATGTACGTCGACGGACGCGAAGCGCTGGAAGAAGCGGTCGCGCAAGGCATGGGCGTGGGTGTGATCGCGCGCGCCGAATTCAACGAATCGCGCCGGATCAGGATGATTCCGCTACAGGATTGCCGGGTGCAGATGATCGAATCGCTGACGCGGCTCGCCGAGCGGCCGGGGTCGAATCTGCTGGACGCGTTGTTTGCCGTGGAGTTGCCGGCGGCGAGCGCGCCGGTCGCAGCCGGATAAACGCAAGCCGCCCGCCAGGCGTGACCTGAGGGCGGCTCGATTCCTTCTGTGGCCGATGCATGCGGCCTATGCAGCCGCCAACGCTGCACGGCACCGGCTTCTGCCGCCGCTATTTCGACGCGGCGGCCATCAGGAGCATCCCATCGCGCGCAAGCGCTTAACGCGATCCGCCGCTTGCGATCAGGCTTTCGCCGGTCAACCAGCGTGCGTCGTCGGAGGCGAGAAACACGGCGACATCGGCGATATCTTCGGGCTGACCAATGCGACCGAGCGGCGTCGTGCTGACCGCCCACGTTTCGAAATCGGAACCGATGATGCCGCGGCTATGCGTGCCTTCCGTTGCGACCATGCCCGGGATTCACCGAGTTCACGCGAATCTTGCGCGGGCCGAGTTCACGTCGCCAGCACGCCCGTGATGCCGTCCACCGCGCCTTTGGTCGCCGTATAGACCGCGCTGCCCGGCGGCGTGATGCGGCTCACCACCGAACTCACGTTGACGATGCTGCCGCCTTCGCCGAGATGCTTGACGGCTGCTTGCGTGGTCAGCAGCAGACCCAGCACGTTCACATTGAAGTGCTTGTGGAAATGCTCTTCGGTGATCTCTTCGATCGGCGCGAACTCATACACGCCCGAGTTGTTGACGAGAATGTCGAGACGTCCATACGTTTCGACCGCTGCTGTCGATAATGCCCTTCGCGTCCGCCGCTTTGGAGACGTCGCCGCGCACGGCCACTGCCTTGCCGCCCGCCGCGGTGATCGCGCTCGACCACGCTATCCGCGCCGGCCTTGCTGGACGCGTAGTTCACCACCACCGACGCGCCTTGCGCCGCCAGTGCCTTCGCAATGGCCGCGCCAATACCTTTCGATGCGCCGGTTACAACCGCAACTTTACCTGTGAGCTTGCTCATGATCGATGTCCTTTCAATGGGGTTTCGCGCCGACGCGCCAATCGCGAAGATGTCGCGGGACTGACGTCGATGAAGCGGAAAATGCAGTGGCGCTGTCACTGGACACAATGTAGGCATGCGAGCGAGAGGGATAAAGCGGCTGAAGGCGAATAGATACGTCGGTTCGAACGAACAATCGGGGGCCGCGGGAGCGCAGGGCCTTCGCGAGACCGGTCGAAAGAGGCGTTTTCATGGGCTTCTCATGTGCGTTTCATGGGCTTCTGATGAAACGGGACAACCTCGGCGCTTCGTTCATTCAACGCTTACGTATCAACGCGATCTGCGCTGCCACGCTCGCGAGCACGGCCAATGCGCCTAACGTATCGAGAATGACGGGCCACATGGTTCGCCCTCCTTATTCGTGTTCGTCACATTTTCGTTAAACGAATGCGCGCGCGGTCAATTGAATACCCAGTGCCAGCAGACAGATAAAAAACCAGCGCCGAAACGTCTCTCCGCCGATGCGGCCGCGCACGCGTTGTCCGATCGCCATGCCTGCCAGAGCTGGAACGACGGCAAAAAGCGACTCGCGCAGATCGCCAGCCGCGAATGCGTTTTCGCGGACCAGGCCGATAGCGAGCGCAATCGGTCGACACGGTGAACGACAAACCGAGCGCCTGAACCAGATCTTCCTTCCTTAACGCGAGTCCCTGAAGATAAGGCACCGCCGGCACGACGAACACGCCTGTGCCGCCGGTGACCACGCCCGTGACTGCGCCGATGGCCGGCGACAGCCAGCGCTCATGTCGCAGCCGGAACCGAGAAACGCCATGCCATCAAGCCGGCCGCTGCATAGAGCGTCAACGCGACGCCAAGACCGACTACCGCCCATGCGCCTGCGCCACCGGCAATGAACCGCGCCGCCGCGAGCGTACCGGCGACGATGCCAGCCATCATCGGCCACAGCCGCTTGAGCAAGCGCGCGCACGCTCGGCCCCGCGAACAGTTGCCACAGGTTGGTGACGAACGATGGTAGCAACAGCAACGCAGCAGCCTGGGCAGGCAGCATCAGGGTGCCGAGGATGCCCATTGCGACGGTCGGCAAGCCCATGCCGGTCACGCCCTTGACGAAGCCGGCCGACGACGAAGGTCGCGGCAATGATGCCGGTGCGCAGCACGAACGAAGAGGTCATCGCAGAGCTTGGGGATGGGGGACGATGGCTGGGATTTTCGATCGCCCCGGCGCGCTCCACAATGCGTAAGATACTTACTTTGGCTTAGGCTGCGGCTAAGGCTGAAATCTTCATCGGCCGCCTTCGTTTTTATCTGTGACGCTCCCTCATGCGCTTCGATCTCATCGATCTTCGTCTGTTCCTGCATATTCTCGACACCGGCAGCATTACGCACGGCGCGGCGCGCGCGAACATGTCGTTGCCCTCTGCGAGTGCGCGGTTGCGCGGCATGGAAGACGCGTTGGGCATGCCGCTGCTCGAACGCGGCCGGCGCGGCGTCGAATCCACCCCAACCGGCGACACGCTCGCGCATCATGCGCGGCTCGTGCTCGGGCAAATCGAGAGGATGCAGGGAGAATTGGGCGAGCATCAGGAGGGGCGCAAGACGTGCATCCGGCTGTGGACCAACACCGCGGCGATGACGGAGTTTTTGCCGTCCGCGATCGCTGTGTTCCTGCGCGATCACCCGAACGTGCAGATCGACATGAAGGAGCGGCAAAGCACCGAGACGGTCAAGGCGGTACTCGGCGGCGTGGCCGAGATCGGCATCATTTCCGATGCGCTCGATCACGGCGCGCTGCAAACCTTGCCCTTCGCTGTCGACAAACTGGTGTTGATCGCGAGCCGCGACGACGTGCTCGCGACGCGCCGCCGGGTGACGCTTTCTGACGTGCTGGATCGGGAGTTTATCGGTCTCGATGCGCAGAGCGCGTTGCAGACGTATCTGGGAGAACGGGCGCTGCTCGCCGGTCAGGCTTTGAGCTTTCGAACCCACGTACGTACTTTCGACAGCGTTTGCTGCATGGTCGAGCAAGGCGCGGGGCTGGCGATCGTGCCGGCCACGGCGGCGAAGCGCTATCGCGGAACAATGGGAATTCGCGTGATTGAACTGGCGGACCGTTGGGCCACGCGGCAGTTGCTGATCTGCATGCGCGATCTGAACGGGATGGCGCGGGCGGAGAAGGCGTTGGTGCGGCATCTGGCGGGCGTTTGACACCCGGGCGCTGCTGCCCTGCAGGTGCAATCCGGCAAACCCCTGCTTTTTGACGCGGATAAACGGGGTAAGGCTCGCGGAGCTGGCATTCAACGGATGTTTCGGTTTCTGATGGTCTGACGTTCTGATCCGAGCGATGCGTCGCTAAACTGCGGGTATGCCGAACTCTCTTTTCTCGAACCCTTCCCGCTGGAGGCGAGCGCGCTGCGAAGCAGCGTCTCGGAGAGGTTGGTCAGATTGACGGTTAGCTCATGTCTCACCCAGAGATCCATAGTTGCGCGCCGCCCACGGCCGCGAGCGCAGCAGCAGATAGAAGGCGGTCACGTGCGTCATCATCAGCAGCGGCACATAGATGACCACAATCGCGTACATGGCGCCCAGTTCTCCCGCGTGTGCCGGAAGATCGGTCCGGATCGCATGCCAGTAATCGAGAATGAGGTCGCCCGTGCCGACAACATTGAAGGCGACGACAAACAGCCAGAAGAGTCGCGCTCTGCGTGCCGTGAGTAGCGCCAGCATCGCCAGCACACCGGTTGCGAAATCGCCGTAGGCGGCAGGCCCGGCGAAGCTGCCCGGCAGATGAGCGCCGACCACGCCCGGCAGAACGAAGACCAGCCCGAAGAAGCGGAAGCTGTGCAACGTGGCGATCGCGCGTTGCGCGTCGAACGGGTCCATCGCTTTGAGCCTGGGCCAGACGTACACGCGCAGGCAAAGCAGCCACGCGAGATAGCCGAGGCCGAGATGCAATAGAAAGATAAGTTCCGGTGGCATGGTGTCTCCTGTCACGTGCAACGTGCAACGTGCTTGCACGGCGCATTGAAGGGCAAAGGAGACCGGCCGGCGCGATAGCGCGCCATGGCGCTTGCGCACGGCGCCGCGGGCCTCGGTCAGCGTGAGATTCTGCACGTTTGCATGCCGGTTTTCACGGCCTCCGAGTCGGTCCGGCGCGCCTCTTTGTCTGCAGGCGTAGGTGTACCATGGCCTCTCGCGACCGACTATTCCTCACAATGTTGACGGGCTATGAAGCAGAACTTCACAGTCAGGCAAGGCGCGCTCGACGGCGTGGAAGTGTTCCTGAGCGTGGCCCGGCATCGCAGCTTCCGGCGGGCTGCCGCGGAACTCGGTGTCACGCCGTCGGCCGTTAGTCAAACGGTGCGTGCACTCGAAGCGCGCCTGGGCGCCACGCTCTTCATACGCACCACGCGCAGTGTCGGTCTGACCGAAGCCGGCGAACGGTTTCTGTCGCAAGCCAAACCTGCTTTCGACGAGCTGGTCGCCGCTAGCGAGGTGGCACGCGGATTCGGTCAGCGGCCCACCGGCCTGCTGCGTCTGTCAGTGCCGCGTGCCGTGGTGCCGATCCTGCTGGAACCGCTGATCGCTTCCTTCTGCGACGCTTATCCCGAAGTCGAAGTGGAGATTGCCGTCAGCAAGGAGCTGATCGATCTTGCCGCGCAAGGGTTCGACGCCGGTATCCGGCTCGGTCAGTTCCTCGACGCCGACATGGTCGCGATACCGTTGACACCGCCGCTTCGTCTGATCGTGGTGGGCAGCCCGTCGTACCTGTCGGCGCGCGGGTTGCCCACCCGCACCGACGATCTTCGTCAGCACGCCTGTCTGCGCTGGCGCCGATCCGGTGGCGCGCTCGCGCTCTGGTCGTTCGACGACAATGGCCGCGCCATCGAGATCGCCGTATCCGGCCCGCTGATCGCCCACGACTTTTCTACGATGCTGGGCGCCGCAGTCGAAGGCATGGGCCTCGCCCAAGTCCCCGCGCCAATCGCCGCCGAAGCATTGCGGGCGGGAAAACTGATGCAGGTGCTGGAGCCGTTCGCACCCACGATTCCGGGGGTATTTCTCTACTATCCGGATCGACGGCAGATCATGCCGAAGTTGCGTGCGTTCATCGATCATGTGAAAAGCCGCACGGCAGCCGGTGGCAAGGTTGCGGATACAGAATGACCCGGTGCGCCGCGCCGTCGCCCGACACGGCACGACAACGCGGCGCAATGCAGTGCAACGCAACGCAACCCAACCCAACCCAACGCACGCTCGCGTTACTTCACGTCGAACGAATAGTCGCCATGCGTGCGATGCCCGTCCGATGCCACGGCCACCCAGTGCACCGTGTAATGCCCGGCTGCAAGCGTCGGCAACGGCACCGGTCAATAGCCGCCGTCGATGTTGCATCGACCGTGGATTTCTGCGTGTTGACCTGCTTGCCGCTCGCATCGGTGACGGTCAGCGAACTGAAGGCCGGTTCGAGCGGTCCGTCGAAGATCACGCGAACCTGAGCGGGCGACGCCACCGTCGACGCCCGCACCCGGCTCCTGCTTCTGCGGAAACACATGCGCCCATGCGGCACCCGCAAGCGCGAATCCCGCCACGAGCGTCGCACAGTTTCGCGACCATGCCAGCGCCATGGCCGGCATACTCGACCAGAACGCTTCGTATGTTCATCGTCTGCTCTCCTGCGTTACTGGAACAGCGGTTTGCCGATCGTCGTCGGGGCAACGTCGTCGAAGAAGATATGCGCCTGCACCAGAATGCCCACGTGCGAACCACTCGCGCGATTGATCGGGATCTGCGCCTCGACGCCGAACTGCCCGTAACGGTTGATCCAGATAAAGCCCGGATTGACCGTGCCGGTCGTCTGCCCCTGGCTTCTGCGAGAGCGGAATTTCCACCAGCGGAATCAGGTTCGCCAACGGCTGCGGCAAGCCGATGTCGTGCACGTGCTGCTGCAGATACGGCAGGCTGTATTGCACCGTGAAGCCGTAGTTGAACGCGTTCGGCTGACCCGCGCCGGTGGTGAGCGCGGGCCCGGCTTCGGCGGTGATGGCAATCGGCCGCAGATACGCGAGCGACGTCCGGCAGATCGCCCATGCCCTTGCCGGCGTAGACGGTCGGCGAAATCGTCGAGAAGTTGTCGGCAATCGCGCGGCTGCCAGTGCCGCCGAGTTCGGCATCCACGCCGATCGAGGTCATGAACTCGTGCGCATCGTTCACATACAGCAGGTACTTCAGGCCGACGCCGAAGTTGTCGAAGCCGCGCGCCCGCGGATTGTTCTGCATCGCGTAGGTGCCGTCGACGGACACCGCGAGGCGCGGCGTGATCAGCTTGTCGTATTCGAAGTCGAAGGTGTTGATGCTCTGATCGCCGTTATCGCCGGGCACGCGTTGATGGCCGTATTCGAAGTTGGCTTCGTCGCCGACGCCGGGGTCGTCGACTGCCATCGTCGACGGAAAGACGCGGTCGCCCGCAATCGCGTGCGCGTTGGCCAGCGACGGCGAGCACAGCACGATGGCCGGCCGCAACGAGCGATGCCGCGCGCAGCGGGCGGCCGCTGCGTAGTTGATTGTTTCTGCATGGTTCATCCTGTTTCATGGTCGTGACGACGCCGGCGCGCATGCCCGAACGAGCGAACGATCGAGCGGACGTGCGGCGGCAGCCGCGATGCGCGTGGGCGCATCGGGCAACGAGGACTCGAATCAGGACGATGAACGGAGGTGCGCGGGGCTGCGCGAAGGTGAGCGGCTCGACGCGGCGAACGCTTTCGAAGCGGGTCGCGACGATGCTGCTCGCGAGCCCGCACGGCGACGACGAACAGCGTTTCGACACCCGGCATGACGGGCAGGTGAGCGAGCAGGCTGCAATAGCCGCAGGCGTCGCCAGTCGGACATGTTGCGTGTGTCTGGCTGGCGGGTCGCCGGCTGCGCGCCGAGCGTGAGCGTGCATCGTCGAGTTGCGTCGTCGTTGCATCGACGACATCGAGGCCATCTGCGGCATGGACGTCCATGGACATCGAGCCATCGAGTCCATCGACGCCATCGCGCAATGCTCGCCCGGCATCGCGCTTCGCTGCGTCGCGAGCGGCGAGCGTGTGCGAAATCGTCGGCGCGAGCGTGGCCATCAGGATCGCGAGCAATCCCAGCCAACTGCCGATCTTCCGATAGAAACGACTCAAGATGCGCCCGGCGATGCGATGAGAAACTGGCGGATTATGCATGCTCATGCATTTAGCTGACAGCGTGCCCCATTCACGCCGGTATTCAGCTGCATCCACTGTGTCCACGCAATAGAGCAAATTAAGCGGCGCAGGTCAATAGAGCAAACTGCCGACGGCAAACCGCCACGGACAGTGGACAATGCGTCATCCCGGCTCCCGGCACGGAGTGTCCATGAAAGCGCAGCGCCCGCATCCCCCGCACTTTCCCGGCGATCATCCCATGCCGAATGGCGCGACCATACGGTGCCCTACGTCATCGTCGCCGCGCTGATCCTGCTGGCGATCACGCTGGTCGTCTGGGCTGGTCGATCCGGCGCCGCCGAAAACCATCACGATCAGTGCCGGTCCGCGCGACAGTTCGTTTTTCGTCGCCGCCAATCAGTACAGGAAAATCCTCGCCCGCAATGGCGTGAGGCTGAACGTGCTGGAATCCGACGGCTCGGTGCAGAACCTGCAACGTCTGCTGGATCCGAAACAGCATGTCGATCTCGCGCTCGTGCAAGGCGGCGTGGCCGACGGACTCGACACGTCGTCGCTGATGTCGCTCGGCAGCGTTTTCTATATTCCGGTGGTGGTGTTCTATCGCGGCACGGGGTTGACGCAGCTGTCGCAACTGGAAGGCAAACGGATCGCGATAGGCCGTGAAGGCAGCGGCACGCGCCTGCTCGCGCTCAAGTTGCTGGAGGCCAACGGCATCGAGCCGGGCGGCAGCACCACGCTGCGTGCCGAGCGACGGCTTGCAGGCCGCCACGCAACTGGTGTCGGGCGAGGTGGACGCCGCCATCCTGAACGGCGACTCGGCTACGCGCGCGCTCATGCTGCGCCTGCTCAAAGTGCCCGGCGTCTCGGTGATGAATTTCGAAGAAGCCAGCGCCTATACGCGCCTCTTCCCCTATCTGGCCGAGATCGACCTGCCGGCCGGCGTGCTGGATCTGAAGCACCGGATTCCGCCTGAAACGGTGCATCTGATCAGCCCGACCGCCGAACTCGTCGCGCGGACCAACCTGCATCCGGCCATCTCCGATCTGCTGATCGAAGCCGCGCAGGAAGTGCACGGCATGCCGGGGCTGTTGCAGCACGCGGGGGAATTTCCGAATCCGGTCGCGCGTGAATATCAGATCAGCGAGGATGCGCAGCGCTACTACAAGACGGGCAAGAGTTTTCTGTACCGCACGCTGCCGTTCTGGCTGGCGAGCATCGGCGACCGCACGCTGGTTCTGCTGCTGCCGATGGCGGTGCTGCTGTTTCCGACCATGCGGCTGATTCCCGCGCTCTACCGGTGGCGGGTGCGCTCGCGTATCTATCGTTATTACGGTTCGTTGATTGCAATCGAGCGCGGCGCGCTTGACCGAGCTCGACCGACGAGGAACGCAAGCAGCTATTCGCGCAACTGGATCAGATCGAGGCGTCGTTGAACCGGCTGCGTATGCCGTTAGCGTACGCCGATGCGTTTTACGTGCTGCGTGAGCATGTGGGATTTGTGCGCGGCCGGCTGACGGCCGCGGCGCAGGCGAGCCATCCCTAGGCGGGATGGCGTGCGCTTTTACGCTTCGGGCTGGGCCGGCGAGGTGTCGGTCGAGCTTGCCGGAGCGGCGGCTTCGTTGCCGACGGACGCGTCTGCCGAGCCGGCTTGCGGCTTGCTGCCGGCAGACTCGCTGCCGGTGCAACGTCTGCCGGTGCGGCGTCTGCGGGTGCAGTTTCTGCGGGTGCGGCTTCGGCGGGAGCAACTGCGGCAGCGTCAGCCGGCGCCGCTGCATCGCGCCGTACCGGCGGCTGCGGCCTTCGCCGCGCTCCGGCTCGCGCGATGCGCCTGCAGACGCTGCGCGCCCGCGGCTTCCTGCGCGGTGACCTTGCCTGCCTCGGCGCCCGTCAGATCGACGCGCGCCGCGCCTTCGACGAGGCACTTCCAGTAGCGGCTGCCACGGCACCACGTCTTGATCGCGTCGCGCAATTCGGCTTCGCTCAGCGACAGATCTTTCGCATGCACGACGAGGTCTTCGAAGATACCGACCTTCAGCGGCAGCTTGGGCGCCGGATTCTTCGGGAACGCGATCGGGAAGCGCTTTTGCAGCCGCCCGATCGATTTCACCACCGGGTCCACCGGCTTGGCGTCCACGGCCGGCTTTGCGTCGCGGCGGCTGGGCTCGCGTCGCGGCGCGGATGCGCCGGCTTGCGCGCATGCCTCTCGCCGGGCTTGGCGCCAGGCTTGGCCCAGCAGGCTTGGAACCCGCCTTGGCGCAGGCTTGGAAGCCGGGTTGGAAGCGGGGTTGGCGGCATGCTTTGAAGCGGGCTTGGCGCCGGACTTGGCGGCAGGCGCAGCTTCGGCGCGTGCCGCGGCCAGTTGCTTCTTCAGTTCAGCGAGTTGTTCGAAACCCATAGCGCACAGTCGATCGAGAAAGACGAGATTGTAGCAGCGTGTGGAAACGCGCTTGTGACAACGCTGCGAGGCGGATTTGGCAGGACGCCGTGATACTGCTGGAAGAGTACGATTTTTGCACGCGTTTTTGCAGCTTTTGTCGATTTGAATCGGAAGCGAAATTGGGCTGTGTGAGGCTAAGCGATGCTGTTTCGAGGAAGCCGGCCGGCGCCCGAAAACTGCCTGTCGTGGATCTTCGCAAAGCGTGAGTTGCGCTCACGAGTCTGACAGGCGCCGCAGCCGCCGTCCGGCTTCCTGCGCCGTCAGCCCCGAAACCGTGACGCACAAGCCGGGCCGTCCCGACGTTATTGCGCAGCGAAAGCGTCGAGCTGATGCCGCTCGGCAATCCGCGCCACGATCGCCAGACCGAGGCCGCTGCCCTCGCCCTGCGCGCTTCTCGCCGCGATAAAAGCGGTCGAACACCCGCTCGAGTTCCGCCTCCGGAATGCCCGGACCCGCTATCGACGACGTGCAAGCCCGACCCGCTCGCCCGTGCGCCTGAGGATCACGTCGACACGGCCGCCTCGCGGCGTATGGCGAATCGCGTTGTTGATCAGATTCGCCCAACAGAACGCTCATGCGCATGCGGCTCGGCCAGCACCGTGTACGCGTCGTCGTCCGCGCGAGCGTCTTCGCATTCGAGACCGAGATCGATCTCCTTCGCCTCCGCCAGCAGCGAAAAATCGCCCACCGCCTGCTCGCCGATCCGGCGCAGGCTGACCGGCCCATCGACGTCACAGGATGCGCGTCTTCACGCGCCAGCGTCAACAGTTGCTGCACCAGGTGGATGATCCGGTTGACGCGCCCTTCGACGCGTTCGAGCGCCTGCCCCTCGCCCTTTAACGAGCCATCGCGCGAAGCCGCCTGCAATTGCAGCTTCAGCGCGGCGAGCGGCGAGCGCAGTTCGTGCGCGGCATCCGCGATAAACGTGCGCTGCGCCTGCGACGCCGTATGCAGCCGCTGCAGCAGATCGTTGAGCGCTTCGACCAGCGGCTTGATTTCGACCGGCACGGTGCCGTCCAGACGCAACGGCTCCAGCGAATCGATCGAACGGGTGCGTCAGCGCGCGCGACAGGCCGCCAATCGGCGCCAGTCCGCGCGCCACCACCAGCAGCACCAGCACGATCGTCACCGGCACCAGCAACGCGAGCGGCCACAGCGTATGCAGCGCCAGTTGCAGCGCGAGGTCTTCGCGCACGGAGACCGGCTGCGCGACCTGCACATAGCGGTCTTTCTGCTCGACGCCGAAAATGCGCCAGTGATACTCGCCGCGCTCGACCGTGCTGAAGCCCGCCGGCTGACGCGAGAACACCGGCGCCTGCGTCGAGTGATAGATCAGCTCGCCGTCGCGGTCCCAGATCTCGATGACGATGCGGTCGTCGGCGAGATCGCCGAGGTCGGGGTCGCGATGCTCGCCGTTGCCCGCGCCCGCCAGATTCGACGGCAACGACAGCGCCACCGTGCGCAGTTCGTAATCGAACAGTTCGCTCGCTTCCTGGCGCGCCGTGTGAAAGATGCCGTAGCCGGCCATGCCCGAGGCCGCCGCCATGCCGAAAATCAGCCAGCCCAGCAGCCAGCGGCGAATCGACGTCATCCGCACCTCTTCAGACGATAGCCCACGCCGCGCACCGTCACGACCTGCTCCGCGCCGATCTTGCGCCGCAAGCTGTGCACATGCACTTCGATCGTGTTGCTGCCGACTTCCTCGCCCCAGCCATACAGCTTCTCTTCGAGCTCGGCCTTGGTGAACACGCGCGTGGGCTCTTCGATCAGCGCCTGCAGCAACGCGAACTCGCGCGGCACGAGCGGCAGCGCCGCGCCGTTTAGCGTGACTTCGTGCGCGGCGGGGTCGAGCGTGAGTTCGCCGTGCGCATAGACCGGTTGTTTCTGGCCGGTGCGCCGCCGCGAGCAGCGCGCGCACGCGCGCGGCCAGTTCGTCGAGATCGAACGGTTTGATCAGGTAGTCGTCGGCGCCCGCATCGAGGCCGCGAATCCGCTCGTCGACCGCGTCGCGCGCGGTCAGGATGATGACCGGTGCGTCGCCGCCGTTCTTGCGATAGGCATTGAGCACCTCGATACCGTCTTTCTTCGGCAGGCCGAGATCGAGCAGCACGAGGTCGTACACGCCGTTTCCGAGCGACAACTCCGCCGCGCGGCCGTCCTCGGCCCAGTCGATCGCATAGCCGGCGCGGCGCATCGCGCCCAGCACCGTCTCCGCAATCATGTCGTCGTCTTCGACCAGTAGCAGACGCATGGCCTTCTCCTCTGTCCAGTTTTGGCCCGCATTGTCCGGCTTGCGAGCTTAACGCTTCCTTAACGTCCAGGGTCGAATCATGACAGATGCGAGCCAGCGTGCTGCGCGAGCTTTGTCCATCGAAAGAGTCCTGACTCATCGCGGACGACACCATAAGCGAAGCATCCGTCCGCACGTGAACCCACACACTACCAGAATTGAAGTTAAGCGTTACTTAAGCGGCCCATCCGCAAACTCGGCCCCTGTTCTGCGGCATCCGTTCCGGTGGCCGACCACCTCTTCGTTCAGGAGCCGGATTTTGCCCGTTTTCGACGCCGCGACTGCGACACTACCCACGCGTCATATCACGCGCGGCGACGCATCCGCTGCACGCTCTGCGCATGCTCACGGCCGCCTTTGCATGCTGCTGCTGGCGGCTGCACGTGGTATCACCCCGAGCCGCTCGCGCCGCAAGACACGTCGACCTCCGCGCGTTCGCTCGAGCGCATCCAGATCGATCCGTCGCACCATGCCGCTGCCCGAGCTGGCCGCCCATCGTTTCGATCCGTCCGATGGGCTCGACATCGACGAAGTCGCGATGCTGGCAGTAGCGAACAATCCCGACCTGAAACTCTCCCGCGACGATCTCGGCATCGCTCGCGCGCAAGCGTATTCGGCGGGACTTGCTGCCCGATCCGCAATTGAGCGTGTCGAGCGATTATCCGGGCGCGGCCGGCACCACGCGCGCGTTCAATTATGGCCTGAGCATCGACGTCATGGCGATCGTGCTGCGTAGCGCGAACCAGGCAATCCGCCGACGCCACCGTCGCGAAAACCGATCTCGGCCTGCTGTGGCAGGAATGGCAGATCGTCGCGCAGGCGCGGCAGTTGTTCATCAAGACGCGCTTCCAGCAGCACACGCTGCCGCTGCTTCAGCAAGCAGCGCGACCTCACTCGCACGCGCTACGAGCGCATGGCCGAAGCGCGCCGCGACGGCAATCTGACCGACGACACGCTGAGCGCCGCGCTCACCGCTTACAACGACGCCCGCAAGCAATACACCGACGCCGAACGCGCGGCCGAACAGACTCATCACGACCTGAACGCGCTGCTCGGCCTCGCGCCCGAGGTGCAGCTGCAGCTTTCGGGCGACGACCGCATCGACCCGCTCATCGATCCGCTCACCGACATAACGCTCGACGCCGCGCTGCCCGCTCTCGCGCAACGCCGTCCCGATCTGATCGCACTGCAAGCCGGCTACGAAGCGCAGGAACAGAAATATCGCGCGGCGATTCTGAGCCAGTTTCCGAGCCTGTCGGTGGGCTTCGTCCGCGCCCGCGACACATCGAACATCTACACCAGCGGCTTCCAGATCAACCTGAGCCTGCCGATTTTCAACCGCAATCAGGGCAACGTCGCGATCGAAAAAGCCACCCGTCAGCGCTTGCGCGACGAATATCAGACGCGCCTGAACCAGGCGTATGCCGATGTCGCCCATCTGCGCGCGGACAGCGCGATTCTCACGCAGCAATTGCAGCAGACCGAAGCGGCGTTGCCCGATGTCGACCTCGCGGCGCAGCATGCCGCCGCGGCTTATGCCGAGCACAACCTCGCGCTCGGCGCCTACACGGATGCACAAAGCGCATCGCTCACCAAACGCATCGAAATCGCGACGCTGCGCGAGTCGCTCGCTGAACAACGTGTCGGTTTGCAGGCGCTGCTAGGCAGCGCGATTCCCGACGCCTTCACTCCCGCTCAGACCTCCATCGACGCTCATGCAAAATAGCCCCTTTCCAGCGATGCGGCCGCGCGTCGCCATCGTCGCGATTGCCACTATGGCCTGCAGTGCGCTCTGGTACATCGCGATCCATGCGTCTGTTGCCGCTAGCGCTCCAGCATCGGCCGCGGATGCATCGGCACAACCCGTCGTCTCCGTGCAGACCGATTCGCGTGCAGCAAGGCGCCATCGCGCAACCGGTGCGCGCTTACGGCATCGTCGCGGCGTCCGCATCGAATCTCACGACGATCAATCTGCCGTACGTCGCGCGTATTGTGCAAATGCGCGTGCAGTCCGGGCAAACGGTGACGCGCGGCACGCCGCTGTTCGTCGTGCAGGCCGACCCGGCCGCCGTCCTCGCCGCGACCCAGGCGAAAAGCGCGGTGACGCTCGCCCAAGGCGAGCTGGCGCGCACGCAGTCGCTGTTCGACAAGGGGCTCGCCACGCAGTCGCAACTCGCGAGCGCCCGCAAGGCCTCGACGATGCGCAGCAGGCGCTGCGCGGCGCAGAACCAGACCGGCGTCGCGAGCGGCAACAAGATCGTTGACGGCGCCGATCGACGGCGTGGTCATGCAGACTGTCGGCGGCACAGGGCGACCAGGTGCAGGCCGGCGCGCCGATCCTGCAACTCGCGGGCGGCAATGCAGGCAATCGCGGCAACGCCGCGACGCGCGCGCCAACGTGATGCTCGGCGTCGAGCCGTCGGACGCCGCCGCGATCCATGCCGGCGACACCGTCACGCTGCGCGGCCTGTCCACGTCGCTCGCCAGAACCACGGCGGACGGCCGCGTGATGCTGGTCGGCGCGTCGATCAATCAGCAAAGCCAACTCGTCGATATCGGCGCGAACGTAGCCGCTCGGCACAGACGCCGTTCATTCCCGGCACCCGCGTGAGCGCCGATATCGCCACCCGCAGCGGCACGCACTGGATCGTGCCGCGCGCGGCCGTGCTGAAAGACGACAAAGGCGCGTACGTCTTCCAGATCACGCCGCAAAACAAGGCACGCCGCGTAGCGGTGATCACCCAGATCGAGAACGGCGACCGCTATGGCGTGGACGGTCCGATCGAGGCGACGCAAGGCGCTGGTGGTCAGCGGCAACTATGAATTGAAGGACGGCATGGCGGTGCGAATCAGCGGAGGCGCGCCGCGATGAATTTCGGTCAATGGATGCAAACGCACCGGCGCTCGCTGCTGTTCGTGATTGCGTTGCTCGCGATTGCGGGCGCACTGACCGCGTTCCGCCTGCCGATCTCGCTGTTTCCGAACGTCGCGTTTCCGCGCGCGGTGGTCTCGCTCGACGCTGGCGACCGCCCCGCCGAACAGATGGCCACGCTCGTCACGATGCCGGTCGAAGAAGCGCTGCGGCGCGTGCCGAACGTGCGCGATGTCGAATCGACGACCAGCCGCGGCGCGGCGGAAATCTCGCTCAACTTCGACTGGGGCACCGACATGGCGCAAGCCACGTTGCAGGCGCAATCGGCGATCAGCGAGATTCTCGCGACGCTGCCGCAAGGCACCTCGATGCAGGTGCGGCGCATGGACCCGACCGTGTTTCCCGGTGCTCGCTTATAGCCTCACGTCGAACCAGCAGTCGCTGTCGGCGCTGCGCGATCTCGCGCAATTCCAGATGCGGCCGTTGCTGTCTTCCGTGGAAGGCGTGGCGCGGGTCGATGTCACCGGCGGCGCGCAGGACGAGTTCGAAGTCGCCGTCGATCCCGCCCGGCTCGCCGCGTACAAGCTCTCGCTCGCCGATGTATCGAAGGCGATTGGCGCGAGCAACGTGCTGATGGCAAACGGCCGGATCGAAGATCACGACAAGCTGTACCTCGTGATCAGCCAACGCCACCATCACGCAACTCGACGAACTGCGCAACGTGGTGGTGTCCGCGAACGGCGCGACGCAAATCCGTCTCGGCGACATTGCGACGGTTCGCGTCAGGGCGTGATGCCGCAATGGATGCGCGTCACCGCCGACGGCCAGGACGCCGTGCTGCTCAACGTCTACCAGCAGCCGGGCGCGAACAGCGTCGCGATGGCGCAGGCGATCCGCGCGAAGACTCGCCGACTTCCAGCATCAGATGCCGCCCGGCGTGCATCTGTCGAACTGGTACGACCAGAGCGAACTGGTGATCGCGTCGGCCACCAGCGTGCGCGACGCGATCATGATCGGCGTGGTGCTGGCCGCGTTGACGCTGTTCGTCTTCCTGCGCAACTGGAAGATCACCGCGATTGCGGTTGCGCTGGTGCCGGTCGTGATGGCCGCAACGATCCTGTTGCTCGACGTGTTCGGCATGGGCTTCAACATCATGACGCTGGGCGGGATGGCCGCCGCGGTGGGCCTCGTGATCGACGATGCGATCGTGATGATCGAACACATCGTGCGACGCATGCGCGAAGGCGGCGCGACGCGCGTTTCATGGCCGCGTGATGGCGGCGGCGCTCGAATTCACGCGGCCGCTTGGCCGGGTCGTCGGCGGCGACGCTGATCATCTTCGTGCCGCTCGCGTTTCTGTCCGGCGTGACGGGCGCGTTCTTCAAGGCGCTGTCGGTCACGATGGCGAGCGCGCTGTTCATTTCGTTTCTCGTCACGTGGCTCGCCGTGCCGATTCTGTGCGACCGCTGGCTCAAACCGAAAGACGCCGAAGAGCACTGCGGAAACCCGCTTCGCGTCGTGGATGAACCGGCGCTACGCGTTGCTCGTCGAGCGCGTCACCGCACGTCCGTTGCTCGTGCTGATCGGCCTCGTGCCGCTGATCGTGGTGGCGGCATTCGCGTTCACGCGAGTGGGCAGCGGCTTCATGCCGAGCATGGACGAAGGCGGCTTCGTGCTCGACTATCACACCGAACCGGGCACCTCGGTGACCGAGACCGACCGGCTGATGAAGCAGATCGAGGGCGATCATCCGCGCGAATCCGAATGTCGCGACTTATTCGCGCCGCACCGGCGCGGGCCTCGGCGGCGATCTGAACGAAGCCGAACAAGGGCGACTTTTTCGTGCGCCTGAAGTCCGGCAATCGCGAGCCGATCGAAACCGTGATGGAAGAAATCCGCTCGAAGGTCGAGACGCAGGTGCCCGGCGTGAGCATCGAACTCGCGCAGTTGATGGAAGACCTGATCGGCGACCTGACGGCGGTGCCGCAGCCGGTGCAGATCAAGATTTACTCCGACGACCAGAACACGCTCGACACCACCGCGCGCAAGGTCGCCGCGCAGATCGGCAAGATTCAGGGCGTGGTGGACGTGAACGACGGCATCAACCCGGCCGGCGACGCGCTCGAACTGCACATCCGCCCGAGGCCGCCGCTGCCGAAGGCATGGACCCGCAATCGATCGCGCAGGCCGTGTCCGACATGGTCGAAGGCAACGTCGCGACGCAGTTCCAGAGCGGGCCGAAAACGGTCGGCGTGCGGGTGCGGGTGGCCGGCGCACTGAAGCTGACCGATACGCAACTTGGCCAGTTGCAGATTCGCGCGCCGGATGGCCATCTGTTCGCGCTGAATCGTGTTGCCGATCAGGTGACGGTGACCGGCCAGCCGGAAATCAGCCGCGACAATCTCAAGCGGATGGTGGCGGTGACCGCGCGAATCGATGGCCGCGATCTCGGCTCGACGATCGCCGACGTGCAGAAGGCGCTGAGCGACAGAAGCCTGTTGCCAGCCGGCGTGTACTACGAGCTGGGCGGCTTGTACCAGCAACAGCAGATCGCATTCAAGGGCTTGCTGACCGTGTTCGGCGCGGCGATTGCGCTGGTGTTCGGCTTGCTGCTGTTTCTGTACGAGCGCTTTCGCGTCGCGCTGGCGGTCATGGCGATGCCGTTGCTGGCTGCGGGCGCGGTGTTCATCGGCTTATGGATCACCGGCATCGAACTGAACATCTCCGCGATGATGGGCATGACGATGATTATCGGTATCGTGACCGAAGTGGCGATCTTTTACGTATCGGAGTTGCAGGGGCTGATGCGCGACGAAGAGATGCCGTTCGACGAGGCGTTGATCGACGCGGGCCGCAATCGTCTGCGGCCGATCGCGATGACGACGATTGCCGCGATTCTGGCGCTTCTGCCGCTCGCGTTCGCGCTCGGTCAGGGTTCGGCGATGCAGCAGCCGCTGGCTATCGCGATTATTTCGGGGTTGATCGTGCAGTTGCCGCTGGTGTTGTTGCTGCTGCCGGTCGCTGCTGAAATTGCTGATGAAGAAGCAGGCTATCTAGTCGGCGTTCTGGTCTGCACATCCGCGACTCGGCGTCGTGGATGTGCACGTCGCATCTGGATCCGCGAGTGACCTGGGACCGTCGGCGAATCCGTGTGAGCGAGCGTCGCCATTGCCCGCTTCCGTCAATGCCCGGCCAGCACGAACGGCTTACCCGTCAGCCGCAGATGAAGAACGACAAGCCAACGCCGCGGACAATCGGCTTCGACCGCGAATCGACTGGCCACGCCGACCGGTCGACCGGCCATCGCGTAATGCTTCTCGATAGCGGACTCGAAAGCGGCCTGCGCGAATTCGCGCGCGACGATCACGCCGCCGACGATCACCGCGATCGCCAGCAGCCTGAACGACGTGGAACTGAAGAATCGCTGCGGCACCGGCAAGACCAGCAGCGCGACGCAGACCAGCGCCTCGGCGCCCACGGCAGTGAGCGAGGCAACCAGCAGATGGGCTCGCAGCATGTCGACGGTGACTGGTTTCATGACGATAGTCTCGTGACCTGACGGGATACCTGGCGCGCTTCACGGCGCGATCCGTCGATGCGATGCGCCGCAATGAAGCCCTGCGCCGCTCCATCGATGTGACTTACAGATAAGCCGCGACAACCTGACAAAACACCTGCTTTCAACTGTCGTCAAAGGCCATGCGACTGTGGTCTGTCGAGCGGCGATAGTATCGATTCAAGCTGAAGGAAACCTTAAGCATGTGCGCGTGTATAAAACGCTGCAATGAACAGCGCTGGTTCAACTTCGGATGCAGCCGATCGGCACTTGCATAAAAGCTGCCCACCGTTGTGCAATAAACATCAAACGGAATCTCTCGCTCATGCGCGTACTTCTCGTAGAAGACGACGATCTGATCGGCTGCGGTATCGAAGCAGGCCTGCGTCAAGCCGGCTTCACGGTCGACTGGGCACGCGACGGCCACAAGGCCGGCCTCGCGCTCGACTACCACCGGCTTATGCGCTGGTCATGCTCGACCTCGGTTTGCCCCGCGTATCGGGCATGGAACTGCTCAGGCGTCTGCGCGATGCCGGCAAGGACGTGCCGGTGCTCGTGCTGACCGCGAGAGGCACGGTGGTCGACCGTGTCGGCGGACTCGAAGCCGGCGCCGACGACTACCTCGGCAAGCCCTTCGATCTGACCGAACTGATCGCCCGTTGCCGCGCCCTGCTGCGCCGCGCGCAAGGCCGCAGCGTCGAGCTGATCCGCTATCAGGATCTGACCGTCAATCCGGCCGCGCAAACCGTCGAAGTGTCCGGTACGCGCGTGCCCCTCACCTCGCGCGAATGGGCGATCCTGATGCAGTTGCTGACCCATCAGGGCATTCCGCAGTCGCGCTCGCGGCTCGAAGAAAGCCTGTACGGCTGGCAGGAAGAAATCGAAAGCAACGCGATCGAGGTCCACGTGTCCAATCTGCGCAAAAAGCTCGGCGCGAGCTTGATCAGAACGGTGCGCAATATCGGCTACGTCGTGGAGAAAGCGTAATGGGCGCGTCGATCCGCCGGCGCCTGGTGCTGCTGGTTCTCGCCAGCATCGTGCTGATGCTGGGGCATCGCGCTGGTGTCGAGTTATCGTCAGGCCACGCACGAAGTCGGCGAATGGGAAGAGGCGCGCCTCGCCGAACTCGCGCAGATTCTCGCGCTGCTCGATCAGCGCAATCTGACCACGCTCGCCAATGCGCGCATCGACGTGCGTGAAGAAGAAAAAGGCGGCGAACCCGGCGCCAACGATCGCGACGACGACGACGCGCTGCCGCGCGACGCGCTTTTCCAGGTGCGCAGCGCGAACGGCGAGGTGCTGGCCGGCAGCCCGCAATTGCATGCGCTGAACGCATGGGATCTGCCGGTGCCGCCCGCCAGCGGCGCGCAGGACATCACGCTCGGCGGCCAGATGTGGCACTCGTTCACCTTGCGCGACACCGCGCTCGGCCATACCGTACGCGTGTTCGAACCGGCCAATACGCGCAGCGACCTGGTGAGCGGCGTCGCGAGCCGGATCGCGCGGCCCACGCTGATCGCGCTGCCGGTGCTGGCGCTGCTGGTGTGGTTCAGCATCGGCTGGAGTCTCGCGCCGCTGCAAGGTGCTCTCCGACGCGATCCGCGTCGCGCGACATCAACCGGCTGGAACCGGTCGACATTGGCCGCGCGCCGACCGAGGTGCGGCCGCTCGTCGACGCAATCAATCTGGTGCTGTCGCGTTTGCGGCACTCGCTGGAACGCGAACGCGCATTTACCGCCGACGCCGCGCATGAACTGAAGACGCCGCTCGCCGCGATCAAGGTGCAGGCGCAGGTCGCGCTCGCCGAACCGGACACGGCGTTGCAGCGGCTCGCGATGCAGCGCGTGGTGCAAGGCGTGGATCGCAGCGCGCGGCTCGCGGAGCAATTGCTGCTGCTCGCGCGTCTGGACGTGCACGAGAAATTGTCGGCCGTGCCGCTCAAGCCCGCGGCCGTGGCGAAGAGACGCGCTGCTCGCCAATGAACGCAATGCGCAGCAGAAAAACATTCAGCGTCATGCTCGATGGGCGACATGCGCGCCGAGATCAATGCGGAGCCGGTGCTGATCGGCATCCTGCTCGACAATCTGCTCGATAACGCCATCAAGTACGGGCGCGCGGGCGGCAGTGTCGAAGTCGCGGTGCAGCATGCGGACGACCGCGTGCAGCTCACCGTGCGCGACGACGGTCCCGGCGTCGCGCCCGGCGATCTCGCGCGTCTGACGAACCGCTTTTTTCGCGCGACGGGCAATCAGGCCACCGGCAGCGGTCTGGGGCTGTCGATCGTCGCGCGCATCGCGGAGCATTTCGGCGCGAGCCTGCGTCTGGGCGCGGGCATCGGCGAGCGCGGGTCTCGCGGTGGAGGTGTCGTTTCCGGCTTATGCGCAGGCGCGATGACCGGGCTGAGCGCTGCGCACTGACGCACCGCCGCGCTAAGCGTCAGCGCCGGCTTATCTCGCCAGCTGCCGTGCGCTCCGCCGGCTGCCACGCGCGCCTCCCTCTGCCCCCCTGCGGCTGCACGATTCGACGACTCGAAAAACTGCCACGCAAGCAGTCCCGGCACGAAGATCAGCAGATCGCGAATGCGCCGCGCGCCCGCCAGCGCGAGACAGGTGGACGGATCGAGAGCCGAGCGCGCCGCCAATCAGAATGAAGCCGCCCTCCTGCACGCCCAGACCGCCCGGCACGAAGAACGCCGCGCTGCTGATCGCCTGGATCAGCGATTCGATCACCACCGCTTCGACGAGCGTGACGGGCGCGCCGAGAAAATACAGCGCGAGCCAGATTTCCAGCGACGGTCAGGAAGCATTGCAGCGGTTGCCAGAAGAACAGATAGCGCAGCACCACCGCGCGCCGGCGCCAGATCAGCTTGATGGCCTGATCGATCTGCGCCGACTGCCCGACGAGCGCCGCGAGCTTGCCGCTCGTCATCCGGTTGAGCATGCGCGTGATGCGCTCGAACGGACTCGCGTGCTGCACGAGCGCGAACAGCACCAGCAGCGGCGTCAGCACCACCACGCCCCACGCGAGTTGCCCGGCGAGCCGCAGCGTGTCGGACTGCGCATGCGCGAACAGAAAGCCGATGCCGACCATCGTGAACAGCAACTGGCTGATCACCGTGAGCTGCATGTCGACGACGATGCTGCCCACCGCCGTCGACGGCCGCACGCCCCAGCGCCTGAGCATCCGGAACGACACCACTTCGCCGCCGATCCGCGCGACCGGCAGCATGCTGTTGACCGATTCGCGCACCCAGACCAGATGCAGCATCCTGCCGATGCCGGGCCGGTTCGCGCCGCGAATCAGCGAGCGCCAGTCGCAGGCGTTGGCGAGCATCGGCAGCACGTGCGCCAGCGCCGCCAGCACGAGGCCCGCGCCCGCGGCGCGCAGCGCGCCGAGCACCGCGCCGGGATTGCTCTGCCAGACCAGCCACAGCGACACCAGCAGGCCGGCGAGCGCGGCGACGCGGCCAAGATGTTTCATCACGCGGACACCCTCATGCGCGCGTGATGCGCATTGCGCATGTGCCGCTCGCGCCGTGATTCGCTGCGTGGCCAAGCCGGTCTGTCAGAAAGCCGACGCGTCATTGCCAATTCAGCCTGCCATTCATACCTGTTCGACCTGTTCGTCCTGCGCCGCCGACAGCAGGCCGTCGCCATCCACCTTGAAACTGAAGCCTCGCCAGATCACGCGCGACGACCAGAAGCTCGCGACGAAAATCGCAAACGATACGATATCCCACAGCGGCAGCAGCCACAGGTCGCGATGCGCTTGCCGCAATGCGCGATCCGAGCAGCAGCTTCAGCGTGAGCCGCGCGCACAACGCGGCGAGCGCGAGCGGCCACGCCCACATCGCGCCGCCCGAAAACGCGACGGCAAGCAGCGCAAACGCGAACGGATGAATCAGCGCCGAGCCGAGATGACCGAGCGGATCGATGCGTCGAATCGTGCGGCTCCAGCGCAGTTCATGCGCGATCAGTTGCGTCGCGCTCGATTCGACGCAGGCATGCGAGATCGTGAACGGCGGAATCACCACCTTCTCGCCGATCATGCGCACGGCTTCGCCGATCGCATGATCTTCGGCCAGATGGCGCACGAACGGCGTGAAGCCGCCGATCTTTTCGAGCGTATCGCGCCGCATCGCGATGGTCTGTCCGAAGCACGGACGCGCGAGCCCAAGCGCGAGTCCGGTCACGACGCTGGGCAGAAACTGGTAGTTGGTGGCCTTCGCCGACATGCGCGGCCAGAAGCCCGGATCGGGTTGTCCGCGATACACGCAGGTGACGAGCCCGACGCCGGGCTTCTGCAATTCGCCGATCACGTTGCGCAGGTAATCGGGGGCGACGCTCACGTCGCTGTCGGCGAACACCAGCACGTCGTGCCGTGCATGCGGCAGCATGTTGAGGATGTTGCTGATCTTGCGATTGGGCCCGTACAGACGCGCATCGGCGACCACGCGTGATGTCGCGCTTCGGGATGCAGCCGCCGCAGTTCGTCGACGGCTTGCAAGCGCGGGGTCGGCTGAATCGTGCACGCCGAACAGAAATTGCACGGGGCCCGGATAATCCTGCTGGCAGAAGCTCGACAGATTGGCGAGCAACGCCCATTCGTTGCCGTGCAGCGGCTTGACGATGGTGACCGGCGGATAAGCTGCTCGGCTGCGCCACCGGCCGCCTGAAAAAACGCCCGATCAGCACACCGGCCAGCGCCGTGTAGCCGAGCCCGAAGACCGCGCCCGCCGCGCACGCGTAACCCAGCGCGACGGCGAGCAGGTGCGTGGCGCTCACGCCTCGTGTGCGCGCAGGAAACGGAAGAATTCGACGCCTTCACGCAGGCGCCGCTTCATCATGTCCCAACTCGTCAGCATCTCGCGCAGGATTTCCCAGATCTTCGACGGACGGAAATAGAAACGTTTATAGAAGTTTTCGAGCTGGTGATAGATCTCGTCACGCGACAGATGCGGATAGCCGATCGCCGCGAGTTGCACGCCTTTCTTGCTGACGAGATTGATGACCTTGTTCTCTTCGAGCCAGCCGCTGTCGACCGCCTGCTTATAGAGCGTCGTGCCCGGATAAGGCGCGGCGAGCGACACCTGGATGGTCAGCGGGTTGATTTCCTTCGCGTACTCGATGGTCTTCTGGATCGTTTCCTGCGTCTCGCCCGGCAAGCCCAGAATGAAGGTGCCGTGAACCTTGATGCCGAGCGTGCGGCAGTCTTCGCGAAGCGCCGCGCGATGTCGGTGCGCAGGCCTTTCTTCATGTTCAGCAGGATCTGGTCGTCGCCGGATTCATAGCCGACGAGCAGCAGCCGCAGGCCGTTTTCCTTCATGATTTTCAGCGTCGCGTAAGGCACGTTGGCCTTCGCGTTGCACGACCATGTCACGCCGAGCTTGCCCATGCCGCGCGCAATTTCCTCGGCACGCGGCTTGAAGTCGGTGAACGTGTCGTCGTCGAACATGATCTCCTTGACTTCGGGCATGTTGTCGCGAATCCACTTCACTTCTTCCAGTACGTTCTCGACCGAGCGCACCCGGTAGCGATGCCCGCCAACGGTTTGCGGCCACAGGCAGAACGTGCATTTCGAGCGGCAGCCGCGGCCCGTATAGAGCGAAATATACGGATGCTTCAGGTAGCCGATGAAGTAGTTTTTGATCGTCAGATCGCGCTTGTAAATCGGCGCTACAAACGGCAGCTCGTCCATGTTCTCGAGAATCGGACGCGCTTCGTTATGCTCGATCGAGCCGTCGGCGTTGCGATAGCTCAGGCCCTTGATCTCGGAGAACGGCTTGCCTTCGGCGACTTCCTTGCACGTGAAGTCGAATTCTTCGCGGCCCACGAAGTCGATGGCGTCGCTCGCGGTCAGCGAATTATGCGGATCGACTGCGACCTTTGCGCCGACCATGCCGAGTAGCAGCGATGGCTTGCGTTTCTTCAGGTCTTCGGCGAATAACGCGTCGGTGGGAAAGGATGGCGTGCTGGTGTGAATGATCACCAGATCGTATTGCTGTGCGATATCTAGCGTTTGCTTCGACGGACAGGCCGTCGGCGGTGGCGTCGAGTACGCGGCTATCGGCAATGAGTGCGGCGGGCTGCGCAAGCCACGTGGGATACCAGAACGAGCGCACTTCACGCTTGGCCTGATAGCGCGAACCCGCACCACCGTCGAAGCCGTCATACGACGGCGCCTGCAAGAACAGGGTTTTCATGGACGCTCCAGCAAGCCTGTTAGGCGCTTTCAGTTTTCTGGGGAAAAACTTTCGAAACTATTGCCCCGCATGGATGCGAGAGGTGGCGCAAATAGTACGGAGCGAAGCTGAAGGAAACCTTAACAATCATACTGCGTTCCGACTGCGAACGGCATTGTTCCAACGATTCGTTTTTAGTGGCGGATTCATGCTGCAGTCATATTAGTAGGCGCCAAAATAAATGGCGCTATTCGTTTGTCAACGTATCAGCGAAATCGCGTGTGAATTTCGCGTGTGAATGGGCTTGCGAATTAATCGCAGCCGGACGGCCGACGCTTACCCGCGTTTACCCGCGATCACTCTCATTTACATTGCGCGCACAGGTCATCAATGCGCGTCGATCCATGCCCCTTTCCGATCGGAACCAGGCGTTCCGTTCGATTCCGCCATAGCGTCCAATCTGCTTTGATTGTGAGTTTTTATTGGTTCAGTTTCGCTTACGCATTCACTACATTGAGCGCTCACTACTCAACGACAGACCAGGACCGTTCAATGATCTTCTCGCGGGACACGGCACGCTTGCCGCATTCTTCTTCGGGATTCTTCGCGTGCACGGTATGCGCCGGCTTGCGCGTCGGCTTCGCGTCGCCTTCTCATTGGCCGCACGCTGTCTGACGCGCCACTGCTTGCCCTCGTCGCCCGGCTATTGCGCGCGCGGCGCCGCCTGCGGAAGTGAAACTCGATTACGCGTACTACTCGCCGGAAAGTCTCGTCATCAAACGCAATGGCTGGCTCGAACAGGCACTTGCGCCGCAGCACACGGAAGTCAAATGGGTATTGAGTCTCGGAAGCAATCGCGCACTGGAGTACCTGAATAGCGGCGCAATCGATATCGGTTCGACAGCCGGACTCGCCGCGGTACTGGCAAAAGCGAATGGCAATCCGATTCGCGCGGTGTATGTCTTTTCGCGTCCCGAATGGACCGCATTGGTCGTCCGCAAGGACTCGCCGATCAAGACACTCGCGGATCTCAAGGGCAAGAAGATCGCCGCGACCAAGGGCACCGATCCGTTCCTCTTCACATTGCGGGCCTTGCATACGGCAGGCCTCTCGCGCGACGACGTGGAAATCGTCAATCTCCAGCATCCCGATGGCCGCACCGCACTGGTCAACGGCCAGGTCGACGCGTGGGCCGGGCTCGACCCGCATATGGCCGCCGCGCAAATCGACGACGGCGCGAAGCTGCTTTATCGCAATGTCGATTTCAACACGTGGGGACTGCTCGATGCGCGTGAAGATTTCATTCACGACCATCCCGAGACGCTCGTGCAAGTGTTGAAGGTCTATGAAAAGGCGCGCGTTTGGATCGCCGCGCATCCGGATGAAACCGCGCAAGATCATCGCGGAGGAATCGAAGCTGTCGTTGCCGGTCGCGAAACTGCAATTGAGCCGCAACGATTTCAGTCATCCGCAGCCGGGTCCGCAGCAACTCGCCGCGCTCAAGGCGGCCGCGCCAATTCTCGTGCAGGAGCAACTGGTGAAGCCCGGCACGGATCTGAATCAGGTGATCGACGCGCTGATCGACGTGAAAGCGGCGCAACCGGTGATCGCGCAATGCTGCGGCTGCAACGGCGCAGTGAGACTGTGTGCACCACGGCTTCGATCACTCTGCATCTGACTCACATCGACTCACATCTACTCGCCTCTGACTGCGCTGATCTCCGCTCATGGCTACCGACGAATCGCTCGCCCTCGACCGCCTCGCGCTCGCGGCAACCGCACAGCGTGCCAGCGCCGCGCGCGACCCGCTCAGGCGCTGGCGCATCGCCGGGCTCGCTCCTGCCGCTGGCATTTCTCGCACTGATCGAAGTGCTGGTGCGTGCGTCGGTGTTGCCGGAGCATCTGGTGCCGGCACCCAGTTCGATCTGTCGAGACGCTCTGGCAACTCGGCGCCGAGCGCCTCGGCCGCCATATCGGCGCAAGCACGCTGCGCGTGTTCGCGGGCTTTGGCATCGGCGCTGCGCTCGCGCTGCTGGTCGGCGCGGCAATGGGCCTGAGCCGCCGCCTCGACGCGCTGCTCGATCCCGCGTTTCAGGCATTGCGGGCGATTCCGTCGCTGGCATGGGTGCCGATCCTGTTGCTGTGGATGGGTATCGACGAAGCGCCGAAAATCGCGCTCGTCGCCATCGGTGCGTTTCTTTCCGGTGCAACTGAGCGTAGTGGCCGGGATTCGCGGCGTCGACCGCAAGCTGATCGAACTCGGCGAGGTCAACGGTTTGAGCCGGCGGGCGCTGTTCACGCGCATTCTGTTGCCGGCGTCGTTGCCGCATATTTTCACCGGGTTGCGCACCGGGCTTGAGCCTCGCGTGGATGTTCATGGTGGCCGCCGAACTGATCGCGGCCACGCGCGGCCTCGGTTATCTGTTAAGCGACGGACGCGAGACCGGCCGCCCCGATCTCGTGTTCGGCGCGATCCTGTTGCTCGCGCTGCTCGGCAAGCTGAGCGACAGCGTGCTCAAGGCGATCGAAGCGCACGTGCTGTCGTGGCGCGATACGGCGCATGACGATGTAGCTGTCGGGAGGTGAGCGATGAGCCCGGAGCTGGAGATTCCACTGTGGTTTCCAGTGATGGTTTCCGCAACGGCCGACGCGGCCGCGCGCGATCCGCATCGCCGCTGCTCGAAGTCCGTGCGCTCAGCAAGCGCTACGAAACGCGAACCGTGCTCGAACGCGTGAGCTTCACGCTCGGGCGCGGCGAGATCGTCAGCCTGGTCGGTCCGAGCGGATGCGGCAAGAGCACATTGCTGCGCGTGCTGGCCGGACTCGACCGCGATTTCGACGGCGAGCTGCTGCTCGACGGTGCAGGTGCAGACGCGGTCCCTCGCCGCGCGTCGGCGTGATTTTCCAGGAGCCGCGTCTGCTGCCGTGGCTGAGCGTGGCCGACAACGTCGCGTTTTCCGCCGGACCGCGCAGGGCGGCGACCCGCGCGTGGCCCGCCTGCTCGATGAGGTCGGACTTGCCGGCATCGGGCGCGGCGCTGCCCAAGCAACTGTCGGGCGGCATGGCGCAGCGCGTCGCGCTCGCGCGCGGCCTTTTTCCCAGCCGGACCTGCTGTTGCTCGACGAACCGTTCAGCGCCGTCGACGCGATGACCCGCATGCGTCTGCAAGATCTGCTGCTGTCGCTGACGCGGGCGCACGGCACCGCCGCGCTGATCGTCACGCACGACCTGGATGAAGCGCTATATCTGTCCGACCGCGTGCTGCTGCTCAACACGGCGGGGCCGCATGGGCGCGGGGCATCTGGTGCGCGATATCGCGGTGAGCGGCCGGCATCCGCGTGACCGGCGCGACGCGTCGCTTGGCGATCTGCGGGACGAATTGCTCGAAGGGATCGGCGCGGTGACTGGGCGTCTGGAGGCATGAAGCGGGCGAGGCGTGAAGCGTGGCGATCTAACGTCGGCAACTCACCGCACCGCAAAAATCGCGCCCCGGATCACAGATGCGCTCGGGCGACACCGCCTGGGTGACGCAACGCCTGCGCACGCCGCAAAAAATCGCGGCCGGCCCACGCCTCTTGAAAGCGCGAACCGGCCGCCGCCCTTGTCAGACCGGCTTGATATCCGCCGCCTGCTTGCCCTTGGGCCCCTGCTTGATTTCAAAGCTGACCTTCTGGTTTTCCTGCAACGATTTGAAACCCTCGGAACGAATCTCCGAGAAATGGGCAAACAGATCTTCACCGCCGTCGTCGGGGGTGATGAAGCCAAAGCCTTTCGCGTCGTTGAACCATTTCACTGTACCGGTTGGCATGTCGATTCCTCGTTTGCATCTGGGTTGATTGGGCGGTATTCGCCGTCTCTTGACTGCTGACTGCTGCTTCGTCGAACCTCGCCCGCGCCGCCTGCCTCTGTCCGGCACCGTTCAAGGCTGCGCCCACGCCCGCTCGACGCGCTCCTGCCCTGCACGCTGCCACTGCCACTGCCGCTTGACTTTACGCCTGTTTGCGCGACGCCGCTTCGACCGGAATTCCGGCGCCGCCGCAGCCGTGCCGCAAGACGCATGCCGCGCACCACGAGCGGGCGCGCACGCCGATGCGATTGCGCCGCAATCAGATAAGATGATTTGGTATCGGCAGTCCATCCAGGGCCGCGCAGGTCCAGCCTTGCAGTCGTCTTCACGACCGCGCGGCCTGTCGTTTTTCCCACTAACAGGAACCCAGCATGGCCACCTCGAGCTATACCGATACCCGACTTCTGATCAACGGCGAATGGTGCGACGCCGCCAGCGGCAAGACCCTCGACGTCATCAACCCGGCCACCGGCCAGGCCATCGGCAAAGTGGCGCACGCCGGCATCGCCGATCTCGACCGCGCGCTGGAAGCCGCGCAACGCGGCTTCGAACGCCTGGCGCAAGATTCCCGCCAACGAGCGCGCCACCACGATGCGCAAAGCCGCCGCTCTGGTGCGCGAGCGCGCCGCCGACATCGGCCGCCTGATGACGCAGGAACAGGGCAAGCCGTTCGCCGAAGCGCGCGTCGAAGTGCTGGCCGCTGCGGACATCATCGAATGGTTCGCCGACGAAGGCCGCCGCGTCTATGGCCGGATCGTGCCGTCGCGCAACCTGTCGGCGCAGCAACTGGTGCTGAAGGAGCCGATCGGCCCGGTCGCGGCGTTCACGCCGTGGAATTTCCCGGTCAACCAGATCGTGCGCAAGCTGAGCGCGGCGCTGGCAAGCGGCTGCTCGTTCCTCGTCAAGGCGCCGGAAGAAACCCCGGCGTCGCCGGCTGCGCTGCTGCAGGCGTTCGTCGAAGCCGGCGTGCCGGCCGGCACGGTCGGCCTCGTGTTCGGCGATCCGGCTGAGATTTCGAGCTACCTGATCCCGCATCCGGTGATCCGCAAGGTCACGTTCACCGGCTCGACGCCGGTCGGCAAGCAACTGGCCGCGCTGGCCGGCGCGCACATGAAGCGCGCAACGATGGAACTGGGCGGTCATGCGCCGGTGATCGTCGCGGAAGACGCCGACGTGGCGCTCGCCGTCAAGGCAGCCGGCGGCGCGAAGTTCCGCAATGCGGGCCAGGTCTGCATTTCGCCGACGCGCTTTCTCGTGCACAACAGCATCCGCGAAGAATTCGCGGCGGCGCTGGTCAAGCATGCTGAAAGCCTCAAGCTCGGCGACGGCCTGGCCGAAGGCACGACCCTCGGGCCGCTCGCCAACGCACGCCGTCTCACGCGCGATGAGCAAGGTGCTCGACGACGCGCGCAAGACCGGCGCGAAGGTCGAGACGGGCGGCGAACGCGTCGGCTCGGAAGGCAACTTCTTCGCGCCGACCGTGCTGACCAACGTGTCGCTCGAAGCGGACGTGTTCAACAACGAGCCGTTCGGCCCGATCGCCGCGATTCGCGGCTTCGACAAGCTCGAAGAAGCGATCGCCGAAGCGAACCGTCTGCCGTTCGGTCTCGCGGGCTATGCGTTCACGAAGTCGTTCAGCAACGTGCATCTGCTGTCGCAGCAAATGGAAGTCGGCATGCTGTGGATCAACCAGCCTGCTACGCCGTCGCCGGAAATGCCGTTTGGCGGCGTGAAGGATTCGGGCTACGGCTCGGAAGGCGGTCCGGAAGCGATGGAAGGCTATCTGGTCACCAAGGCGGTGTCGGTGATGGCGGCTTAAGGCTCGTGCTGAAGGACAGGCCGGCGCGGGCTTGCGCTGCCGCTCCCGCGCTGTCCTGCGAAGCGCCATACCGGGTCCGCGAGCCTTCGCTCGCGGACCTTTTTTATTGCGTCATGCTATCTCTCTTCTGATAGCCCTCTCTGACTCATGCAGCCCACGCTGACCGGAAGACCGTCGAACTCCGCCGCTTCAGCAGGAACACGCGCAAGCGCTGCTCGACGCCGCCGCGGACGGCCAATTGTGGAATATGAAGCTGACCGTGGTGCCGGGGCCTGACACCGTCGGCAGCTATATCGCAACCGCGCTCGAAGGCCGCGCAGCCGGCACCGTGATGCCGTTCGTGATCGTGCTGCGCGAAACCGGCGCGGTTGTCGGCAGCACGCGTTTCTGGAAGATCGACCGCGGCGAACCGCAAGCTCGAAATCGGCCATACGTGGCTGAGCGAATCGGTGCAGCGCTCGGCGGTGAATACCGAGGCGAAGTATCTGCTGCTGAGTCACGCGTTCGACGCGATGCAATGCGTGCGCGTGCAGTTCACGACCGACGAGCTCAACGAGAAATCGCGCGCGGCGATTCTGCGCATCGGCGCGAAACAGGAAGGCGTGGTCCGGCACGAACGGATCATGCCGGATGGGCGTAAGCGCAACTCGGTGCGCTTTAGCATCATCGATGATGAATGGGCCGACGTGAAGGCGATGCTGGAAGAGAAAGCTCGGGCGCGTAGGCTGAACGCTCGCCGCCGCGCAGCGGCGTGATCGAGTCGTCAGTTGCGCGTCCGCTCATCGCCTGAGCGGCCCGTGATCAACTGCGCTAACGGCGCTTCGCAAGCTGCCGCTCAGCCGCCTGCCACGCGACCGCCCGCGCAATCAAACGTGCGCGTCCCGCTCATTGAGCGGCGCGCCTGCGCCGCCACAAACTCCTCGCGCAACGCATCGCGCGCATGATGCCGGCGCACCCATAGCGCGGTCAGAATCGGCACCAGAATCGCGGTCACGAGACACGCGGTCGCGACCATCGCGGTGGCGGCCGGCACCAGCGGTTTGAAGCTCGGAATCATCTCGCCGATGATCGCCGGGTTCGCCACCGCCGCCCCCGCCGTCGACGAAGCCGCCAGCCCCGCCGC
Organism: uncultured beta proteobacterium; assembly: GCA_963800185.1. GTDB lineage: Bacteria > Pseudomonadota > Gammaproteobacteria > Burkholderiales > Burkholderiaceae > Paraburkholderia. The sequence goes on from CAWCZW010000004.1 coordinate 234,503, forward strand.
CCCATTGCCGCCCGCGATCCAGCGGTCGGCGAGGATCAGCGGAATGCCGGTCACGACGATCACCGCGAGCCCGAGCACGACGCCCGGAAAGCCACTCGTGACGATCACGTTCAGGTCGATGCCGTTACCGAGCGCAAAGCCAAAAAACGGAATCAGCGGATGCACGCAGCGGCCGAACAGCTCGCGCAGGTCGCTGTCGAGATTGCCCAGCGTGAAGCCGATCAGGAACGGCAGCACCGCGCCGACGAACAGCCGCGGCTCGAAGAACGCCACGCCCGTCGCGCCCAGAATGATCATGCTGACGAGCGGCCCCGATTCGATCGACATCAGCACGAACGCGCCCGCCTCCTCCTTGGTGCCGTATTGCTGCATCACCGCCGCGTAGAGGCCGCCGTTGGTCATGTCCATCGACGTGGTGATCGCCAGCATCGAGAGGCCCGCGAACAGCCCGGTCTTGATGCCGTCGACCGGAATGAAGCGCGACGGCGATCAGCGTCACGATCCACGCCACCAGCATTTTGGTGGCGAGCAGCGTGCCCGACTTGCGCAGCACCACGCCGGTTGCCCGCAGGTCGATCGTCGCGCCCATGCAGAAGAACCAGACTGCCAGAATCGGCACGGTGCCAGTGATCAGGCCATTGGTGAACGAGCCGAAGTATTTCCCCGCGCCCGGCGCGAACGTGTGGACACAGGCGCCGAGCAGCAACGGCACCAGCATCAGGCCGCCAGGAATGCGGTCGAGGGCCTTCTTGAGCTTCATGCCTCCTCCATGGACTTGCGTCCCGTTGCCGGGTGGATAACCCGGTGAGTGATGTCCCGGTCTGGTGTCGGGCTGCTCCCTTTCGGCGCAATATATCACCGTGAAAGGAACGCGGATTCCGATTCATTTTCGATTTTTCGGTCATCGTTTACCCGCGCGTCAGAGCGCGGGCAGGCGCTGCGCCTTATTGCGCCGGATGGCAATTGCGCGCCGTCGCGACGCTGGACAGGACGACCGCCCGGCGAGGTCGGGCAATCCACCATTCGCACGTCAGCTGGTGAGCGGGAAGACTCCACCCCAAGCTGCAGTTTCCATCACATCGTGAGCCAATCGCACTCGGCTGACACATCTGCGTCGCACATTCCTCCGCGCGTGAATGCGGACCGTGAAGCGCCGCGAAGCGTCGAGAAGCCTCTTAAAGCGTACTCCCGATGTCGCATCGCGCCCTCAGTCTGCAACTGAATGTATCCGCCGCGCATTGCCGTGGTGAAACACGATGCGAGCCACTTATCGACAGTTGATGCGTTTGCCGCCTGCTAGATGCAACCGCATCGCGCTCCCGCACCCAGCGTTTTTTTCATAGCGCGTTCAATAGCTTGCCCGCAGTTTTATCAGTGCTTACCGGGCTTCCATTTCACTCGCGAAGGCGTGCCCCGTCAAAGCCGCGTGCGTCAGCGGCGCGCAGTGCGATGGACACGTCCTGTTACACACAAACACACCGAAATTTCGCCGCTCAGTAGAGTTCGGTCACACGCAAAAAGGAAGCAACGTCATGAAAAAATTTTCGCGCTGGCCATTCTGGCGGCAACCCTCGGCACCGCATTGAGCGGCTGTATCGTGGTCCCGGACGGCGGTTATCACGACCATCCGCACTATCACGACCATTACTAGGCGCATCGCGCAGCAACACCCACTCTTAATCGCAGAACCCGAGAATAAAACATGAACACTTCACGAAACCGCTGGATGTCGCTGGCGATCGTTGCAGGCCTGGGGATCGGCGCATCGTCGGCCGCTATGGCTCACGTCGATGTCGGCGTGAACATCGGCGTGCCGGGTGTCGTTCTCGCCGCGCCCGAGCCGGTGTATGCACCGCCGCCGCCCCCGCCGCCCGTCTACGCACCGGCGCCGGTCGTCGTGGTGAACCCGGGCTGGTACGGTGATCGTTACTACGACGGCCATCGCTACTGGGAACGACGCGAGTGGGAAGCGCGTCATCACGATCCGCGCGAGTGGCATGACGCGCGCGGCCCGCACGGCGACTGGCGCGGTCACGATGACGGCCGCATGGCCGTGACGACGACCATGGTCGCGGCTATCACTGACCATGCACACGGCTCGGTCAAGCGGCCTCGGTCACGCGGCCGCGCCGCGCACGCATTCGCGCCACCCATTTTGCAGGAGCGACGAATTGCTACGCAGCGATCCACGACGAGTAAGCGCGCAGGTCGACGGTACGCTCATCTGCGCCGAATACAGCGAGCAGACCGGGCCAATTGTGTTTGCGACAGGACGGCACGCTATTGCGCGAATGGTTTCCGCCGCACTCGTGGATGGCGATTGCGTCAGTGGCCGGCGCGCGGCACTGGGGCACGCGGCCGAGCGACGACGATCTGCTCGCGCTGCTGCGCAACGAGATGGTGTTGTTGCGCGTGATCTGAGCATCACTACGAAAATGAAGAAGCGCGCGACGAGTCGACAGGCTCGTCGCGCGCTTCTTTATTTCTGCTCACTGGCTTCTGTTCTTGACTTCCGCTGCGCCGCTTCGTTGTACGCTAGCAACGCGGTAAAGCTCAACGTGCGTTGTAAATCGGCGGCGAATAGGAACTGATCGTCGTGCTGCCGCCTCGACCCGATTGCCACGTCCATGGCTGCCAGAACCATAACCGCTGTTATCGGCCTGGGCTGCGTTCTGCTGACCCGATGCCTGAGCTTGCGTGGCCTGCGTGTCTTGCGTTCCACCCTGATTAGCCGATTGCGCAAACGATGCAACCGGCGCAGCAAGAACAACAGCGATAGCAACAGCTTGAATGAGCGACTTCATGAAACCACCTCCAGAGATTGTCTCTGTGCGGGCTGCCGATGCAACTTGTGAGGCAGCGTTAGAGACAGTGTAGGTGTCGCCCGGTGCGAGATAAATCCATCAATCATGAATTCACTGTTGTGTTTCGCACGACAATGAAAAGCGACTCTTCATATGAACAACAGGAGCCGCGACGCACAGTCGCTTCCGCAACGCAGCAATCATTTCACTGCCATAGCGGCAACCTGGCTTCCCGATGGGGACTCGTCCTCGGGCACGCGCCGCATCATCAGATACACGCCGCCGGCCGCAATGACTGCCGGCACGCAAAGCAGGCTGAACACCGCGCCGAACTGCCAGCCGAGTCCCATCAGCGCCGCCCCCACCAACGCGCCCGCGACGCCGCCAATGCGGCCCACGCCCAGCATCCACGCGACGCCGGTTGCGCGCGCCCGGATAGGATAGAAACTCGCGGCGAGCGCCGACATCGACGTGACCGCGCTGGTGGCCACCGTCCCGGTGAGGAAAATCAGCGTGCCGAGCCAGAGTTGATGGCCGACGCCTTGTCCCACGAGCAAAACGAGGACACCCACGAGCACATAGGTCAATGCGACCACGCGATGCCCGGCGAAGCGGTCCATGATCCAGCCGACGCACAGGTTGCCGAGCACGCCACCGAGCGGAAACAGCGAGGTCATCAGCGCCGCTTTTTCGCCTGAAAAACCGGTGTCTTTGAACAAGGTGGGCAGCCAGTTGGTGAGCAGGTAGTAGATCAGCAGCCCCATGAAATACGCGAGCCAGAGCATCAGCGTGCCAAAGCGGTAGCGCGACGAGAGCACGACGGCGAGTGCCCATTGAGTGCGTGTGCCGGCGCCGCGGTGTTCGCGTGCATCGGCAGCGTGCCCGGCGCGATCGTCGCGCGCGACGAAACGGCATCCGGCCAGGCTGATATGTGGCGCGATGCGCTGCAAAATTCGCGCGATACGCTGGTCCGCTTTCCTGCGCACGGCGAGAAATTGAACCGACTCCGGCAGCAACAGAATCAGCAGCACAGTCAGCGCAATCGGACCCACTCCGCCTGCAACGAGCACACTGGGCCAGCCGAAATGCGGAATCAGCCAGGCGGACGCCAGACCGCCGATCGCGAGTCCGCACGAAAAGCCGCAGAACATCGCATTCACCGCCACCGCGCGAATTCGTGCCGGCGCGTATTCGGACATCAGCGTGACCGCGTTCGGCATCGCCGCACCAAGACCGAGGCCGGTGAAAAAACGCAATAACGTCAGCGATTCGATCGAAGTCGCGCGAGCCGCGGCGAGACTCCATATCCCGAAGAAAAATACCGATAGCACCAGCACTGTCTTACGGCCGATACGATCCGCGAACGGACCGGCGGCGAGCGCACCGATTCCGAGTCCGACGAGCGCCGCGCTCATCACCGGGCCGAGCGAACTCCGCGCGATGCCCCATTGCTGCACGAGCGATGGCGCGATAAAACCCACTGCGGCGGTGTCGAAGCCATCGGCGGCGACGACCAGAAAGCACAGCACGAGGATCGTCCATTGAAACGGCGAGAAGCGTTGTTCGTCGATAAAAACCTGAACATCCACGCTGCGGTCCGGGCTTTTCATAGCGCACCTCCGTACCCGGCAATCTCGCGTGAGGAGCGTGTTTTGGGATCGTGCGGATGCAGAGCGTCCGCCCTGCATGGTTGGGGCTGATTCATTGCGATGTCTCCGTGATATGACGTGATGATTTTTATTTTTCGAATGGCTGCCGATGATGCTGTTGCCGCTGTGGCCGCTGTGGCCGCTACCTGCCCCGCACGTGTCTAGTCAGCCGCGCCATACGCATGCCAGCCGCCGTCCACGCTGAGCGTCGTGCCGGTGATATAGCTCGCGGCGTCGGATGCAAGAAAGCTGATTGCCCGCGCGATTTCATCCGGGCGCGCGAGCCGGCCCATCGGCGTGCGCCTTTCGATCGACTGGAGATTCATCTGGCCGTTGCGTTCGAGCGCTTCCACCAGTTCAGTCGCGACATAGCCTGGCGCCACGGCATTCACGCGAATTCCTTGGCGCGCCCATTCGCACGCAAGCGAGCGGGTCATCGCGGCGATGCCGGCTTTCGCCGCGCCGTACGCATTGCGTTGGGGAATGCCCGCGAGCCCCGCAATCGAGCCAAGGTTGACGATCGCGCCGCTGCGCTGCGCGAGCATCACTTTCGCCGCCTCGCGGCAGGCGAGGAAGGTGCCGCGCAAATGAATATCGACAAGGCGGTCGAATGCATCGACGTTCTGCTCGATGGTCGGATACGGCTGGTCGCTATTGCCCGCGTTGTTGACGAGGACGTCGAGCCTGCCAAAGTGTTCGACGCACACCCGGATCAACGCAATGACGTCTGCTTCGATAGCGACGTCAGCGAAGAAACCGGCGTGAGCCGTGCCTAACTCTTCCGCGCGTTGGCGCGCACGCTCGGCGTGCAGGTCCGCGACGACCACGCTATAGCCCTCTTGCGCCAGCCGCTGCGCCGTCGCCCAGCCAATGCCGTTCGCGCCACCTGTCACGATCGCGACGCGTCGTGTTCGATCATTCATGATCTGTCTCCTCCGTCATCGCACCGTCTCGCACCCTTAACGCACCGTTATCGCACCGTCATCCGGTCGACCACCGCGCCGCTAGCGAAGCATGGCGAGGCTCCTGAAATCGACGCGCTTGATAATCCGGCTCTCCTGCGCGACGATCAGATGCGCGGACGCCTGCAGATAAGCGGGCCATTCAGGATCGGCATCGCGAGCAGTGCGGCGCTGGTCGTAATCGGCGATGCTCTCGTAGCCCCACAGATGCACCACCTGATTCAACGCGCCGATGTCGCTCATGTAGAAGCCAACCGGCGCACCGAGATACTTCACCTGGATCGGCATCGCCAGCCGGTCGAATACGTCGATGAATTCCGCCATGCCACGCGGGCGAATCGTATAAATGCGGTGATCGACAAAGGGTTTGCCGCGACTCATGTGCCTGTCCTCGTGACTGTTTTCGACGCTTGCAATGCGTCCAATGCGGCTGCTTCAGTTCGCGTGGCCACAGCTGGGTCGCTCACGCCGGCGAGATGGCGGCCGGTGATATAGCCGAAGGTCATGATCGGCCCGAGCGTGATGCCCGCGCCGGGATAGTTGCCGCCCATCACGCTCGCCCGATCGTTGCCGACTGCATACAGGCCAGCAATCGGCACGCGCGCTTCGTTGAGCACTTCGCCGGTGACCTTTGGTCGCGATTCCGTCGAAGGTGCCGAGGTCGCCCATCACACACTTTCAACGCGTAGTACGGGCCGGCGCCGATCGGCGCGACACATGGATTCGGCTGTTGTTCGGGGTCCGCCAGATAGCGGTTGAACGAAGTCGTGCCGCGGCCGAACTCGGGGTCTTCGCCGCGCACCGCGCCGGCGTTGTAGCGCTTGCACAGTCGCTTCAAGCGCTTGCCCGTCGAGCCCGGCATTGCGTGCGAGCTCAGCCAGCGTGCGGCCCATCGTCAGATAACCATTGCGCAGCAGCGGACCGAGCGGCACCGGCGCGGGCTTCGCAAAACCGAGCCCGTATTTGCGGATCGTCGCGTGATCGCAAATCAGCCACATCGCCGTCTCGCGCTCGTTCGCGCACGCTTCGATCATTGCCGCGCCCACGTCGTGATACGAATTCGCTTCGTTCGTGAAGCGCTTGCCCGCACGCGTGACGCCGATAATGCCTGGCTTGTAGCGATCCAGAAGATGCGGAAACACGCCGACACTGCCGTCGCGCATCGGCACGCGCGACACCGGCATCCAGGCCGCGGGTTGCGGATAACGGATCGCCACGCTTCGCGCCGAGACGTTCCGCCATGCCGACGCCGTCGCCGGTGTTGCCCGGCGGCACAGGCGACAGATGTTCGCCGCCACGCCCAGATGCGGGTAGGCCTTCGCAATCCGCGCCACGTCATGGGAAAAGCCGCCGCAGGCAAGCACGACACCACGCCGCGCGGTGATGCGAATTTCGCCCTCCGAACCGCTGACGAGCGCGCCGGTTACGCGTTGACCTGTCGTCGTCAATTCGCGTGCGGCGGTGTTCGTGTGAATCGGAATGCCCAGATCGAGCGCCGACTTCGCCAGACGGGCGGCGAGCGCGTTGCCGCTCGTCACCTGCACGCCGCGCCGGTACAGCGCGAGATCTTTCAGATGACTCGCGAGGCGCTTCGCCACATAGAGCGCCGACGTCAGCGAACGCGTCGCATTGAAAAAGTGCTTGAGATCCGCGTTCGACGAATTGAACATCATGCCGATAAACGTAATCGTCTTGAGCGGCGGCCGCAGACGCACGATGTCCTTGCCGAGCGAGCGCGCATCGAACGGCGCGGCCACCACCGAGCGGCCGATGTCCACCCCGCCCTCCACATTCGGGTGATAGTCGGGATACAGCGTCGGCACGAATTTGACGGTGGTTTCGCTGCTCGAAGAAATCGAGCATCTGCGGGCCGGTGTCGAGGAAGGCTTCGACGGCCGCTGCGTCGAAGAAATCGCCCGTCTCGTTGCGCAGATAGGTGAGCGCCGCCTCGCGCGTGTCGCTCGACGTGGTGGCTTTTAGCGTGACGATTGCCGGGGATCCACAGTACGCCGCCGGAAAACGCGGTGGTGCCGCCAAAGAACGGCTCCTTCTCGATCACGATCACGTCGAGCCCCTGCTTGCGAGCCGTGATGGCCGTCGAGAGGCCGCCCGCGCCCGAGCCGATGACGAGCACGTCGCATGTCAGAGGTGGCGTTTCGCTTTGCGTCAGTCATGATGGTCGTCCTTGTGATGGCTTAGCGTGCGGCAACCTGCGCGGCTTCGAAACCGGGGCGCGGCACGAGGTCCATCAACATGCTTTCGAGCCCACCGTCGACCACGATCTCCGCGCCGTTCACATACGCGGCTCGCGCACTCGCGAGAAACGCGACCACGTCTGCGATATCTTGCGGCTCGCCGATCCGGCGGCTAGCCGTCATCGCGCTACGACGCCGTTCGATATCGCCGTGCTCGTAGAACGCAGCGGACAGCGGCGTGCGGATCATGCCCGGACACACGGTATTGCTGCGAATACCGCGCGGCCCCCACTCCGCCGCCAGCTGTTTCGACAGCATCGCGACACCGGCTTTTCCCGGGCTATACGCGCCGCTATAAGTTTGCGGATGATGTGCGGCCACCGACGCCACATGGACAAGCGCGCCCGCGCCCTGCTTCAACATGCCGTGACCGAACTGTTGCGAGCACAGCATGTAGCCGGTGAGGTTCACGCGCAGCATCGCGTTCCACGCTTCCAGCCCGATCTCCTCGATGCCACCCGGGCCGCAACAGGCCCGCATTGTTCACCAGCACATCGGCGGCGCCGAATGCCGACTTCGACGCCCGCCACCGCACCGCGCACGCTGTCTATATCGCCGATATCGCAGGCGAGAGCGAGTGCTTCGATGCCATTCGCGTTGAGCGTTTGCGCAAGCGCATGGCATTTTTCTTCGTCACGATCGAGTAACGCAATCCGTGCGCCCGCCTCGCCGAGCGCTCGTGCGATGGCGCTGCCGATGCCACCCGCTGCGCCGCTGACGACGCAAACCTTGCCTTCGAGCGCGAGCCAGTGCCGTGAACCGGCAGGTTCATCGGCCTGATCAATTTGATTAGCCATCCATAACTCCATGTTTTTAATCTCTGATCCGGTACGCCGGACGACATCGCCGCCGCGCTATTGAACCGTCCCATCCATGGAAAAAAGTATAGCGATGCGAGTGCAGCGAGAAATTGGACAAACGGAGCGCATCGCAGGACAATTCGTACACAGGAGACAAAACCGCATGAGGAAAATCCCTAACTACGATCTGTACGGAGAGTCGGCGCGCCCGCCCTGGTACGACGCGTTCAATTTCGAATGGATTGCGGAACGAAGCCGTCCTAACGACTGGCATATCGCCGCTCACCGTCATGACGCGCTATTGCAGATTCTGTATATCCGCAGCGGCAGCGGTCATGTGCTGATCGAAAGCGAGAAGCTCGTCATCGAACCGCCGTGCATCGTGCTGATTCCCGCGCAAACCGTGCATGGTTTCGTGTTTTCACCCGACATCGACGGACTCGTGATTACCGCCGCGCAACGTGCGCTGGAGTCGATTTCGAAGGTCGTGTCGCCAGGGCTTTTGCCAGTGCTGCAACGGCCGGCATTGATCCCCGTTCGGCCCTCGCTCGGCAAAGGCACGTTGATGCCGCTATTCGGTTTGCTGGAGCAGGAATTTCGCGGCAGCGCGCGCGGTCATATCGCCGCGGGCATGTCATTGATGATTGCACTTTTTGTGCAAGTGGCGCGTTTGACCGATGCTGCGTCGGCGGCCGGAGCGCACGGTCAACGACCGGCGCGCGGCGCAGATCAAACGGCTGCGCGAACTCGTCGCCGCGCATGTTCGCGAGCATCGGCCAATCGAATTCTATGCAGGGAAATTCGGAGTGACCGCGGCGCAATTGGGCCGCATCTGCCGCGACGAACTCGGCCATTCGCCGCATGTCGCTCGTCAACGATCAACTGATACGCGAGGCGCAGCGCGATCTGGTCTATTCCGGCATGACCATCAAACAGATCGCGCATGCGCTCGGTTTTGAAGACTGCGGCCTATTTCAGCCGCTATTTTCGTAAGCAGACGGGCGTCACGCCTACCGAGTTTCAGTCTGCGGCGCATCGGGATTTATCGCTTAACTGAAAACGTGCATCCCGATGCTTTAAAAGCCGCCGTTTGACATCAGACTGCCGCTACACCCACGTAGTTTTCCGCCATCGCCGTCGCCGCCGCCGCGACGTCGTCACGTATTCGAGCTCGGCCACCTGAAGCTGTTGCTCGAACGGCGACGCGCCTTCAATGCGGTGCATCATGCTGGTCATCCAGTACGAGAAGTGCTCGGCACGCCAGATACGCTTGAGCGCGGTTTCGCTATAACCGTCGAGCAGATCCGTGCGATTTTCGACGTAGAACGCGTTCAGTGCCTGGGTCAACACGCGCACGTCGGCAACGGCCAGGTTCATACCCTTCGCGCCCGTAGGCGGCACGATATGCGCGGCGTCGCCGGCGAGAAAGAGGCGGCCGTGCTGCATCGTCGCGGAGACGAAACTGCGCATGCCGACAATGTTCTTCTGGAAGATCTTGCCGTCGACGATTTGCTGGCCGTCGTGCGAATCGACACGTGCGTGCAATTCGCGCCCAGATGCGGTCGTCGGACCAGTTCTCGACCGAGTCTTTCGGATCGCACTGGAAGTACATGCGCTGCACATTCGGCGAGCGCGTGCTGATCAGCGCAAAGCCGCGATCGTGGCGCGCGTAGATCAGTTCATCCGACGACGGCGGCCCTTCGCACAGGATGCCGAACCAGCCGAACGGGTAGACGCGCTCGTAGTCTTTGCGCAGCGCCTGCGGAATCGATGCACGCGACACGCCTTGCGAGCCGTCGCAGCCGATCACGAAGTCGCATTGCAGTTCGTACGATTCGCCTTCGTGGCGATAGCGGATCGACGGCTTGTCGGTATCGATGCCGTGCAGCGACGTGTCCGATCACGCCGAAACGCAGCTGCCCGTTAGCCGCCACGCGCGCCGCGACCAGATCCTTGATCACTTCGTGCTGCGCGTAGACCGTGATCGAATGGCCGGTGAGATCCGGTCAGATCGATGCGGCGACGCTTGCCTTCGAAAGCCAGTTCGAAGCCATGATGCAGCGCGCCTTCTGCTTTCATGCGCGCGCCGACGCCGGCTTCGGTCAGCAGGTCCATCGTGCCCTGTTCGAGCACGCCGGCGCGGATGGTGGATTCGATCTGTTCGCGAGTGCGCGTTTCGAGCACGACCGACTCGATGCCGCGCAGATGAAGAAGATGGGAAAGAAGCAGGCCCGCAGGCCCGGCACCGATGATGCCAACTTGGGTGCGCATGAGTTGTCTCCTGAATGCGGCGATTGATTGTGCACAGTTTGACGATCAGGCGGTGTATCGCGCAACGCGATATGGCGGATAGGCTGTATCGCTTATGGCGATAAACAGCCTATCCGGGACGGCTGGCGCGGACGGGTTGCATCGCGCGCCAGACGCCTGCCAGACGGGGCTTTTCGGCCCATTTGCCGGCGATCGCCGGTTTCGCATTCGTCGCGCGGGGTATCCGCAGCGCTCAAGGTAAACCCCGAGCTTGCTATGGGACCGGCCGTTAGCGCAAGAAACAGCCGGTAAACCGGGTTCTGCGTCTCTTCCCAGTACGGATAGCCGAGCGTGGCGAGAAATTGTTCGAACTCGTCGTTCTCGCTCTCCGGCACCTGAATGCCGACGAGGATCGAACTGTAGTCCGCGCCCTGGTTGCGATAGTGGAACAGGCTGATATTCCAGTTCGGCGCCATCGACGACAGGAACTTCATCAGCGCGCCCGGCCGCTCCGGAAACTCGAAACGGAACAGCCGTTCGTCATGGGCCAGAGGCGAGCGGCCGCCGACCATATAGCGGATGTGCTGCTTCGAGAGTTCGTCGAAAGTCAGGTCGACCGTGGCGAAGCCGTGCGCTTCGAAAGCGCCCGCGATCTGCGCCGACTCGCTGCGGTTTCTGATCTGCACGCCGACGAAGATATGCGCCGAGTTCGCGTCCGCAATGCGGTAGTTGAACTCGGTGACGCTGCGCGTGCCGACCAGTTCGCAGAAACGCCGGAAGCTGCCGCGTTCTTCGGGGATCGTCACGGCGAACACGGCTTCGCGTGCTTCACCGACTTCGGCGCGCTCGGCCACGAAGCGCATGCGGTCGAAGTTCATGTTCGCGCCCGACGTGATCGCGATCAGCGTCTGGTTCTCGATGCCTTCGCGCTCGGCATACTGCTTGGCGCCGGCCACGGCCAGTGAGCCCGCCGGCTCCAGCACGCTGCGCGTGTCCTGGAACACGTCCTTGATCGCCGCGCACAACGCGTCGGTGTTCACGAGCAGCACGTCATCGAGATATTCGCTGCACAGGCGGAAGGTTTCTTCGCCGACCAGCTTCACCGCCGTGCCGTCCGAGAACAGCCCGACTTCGTTCAGCGTGACGCGCTCACCCGCTTTCAGCGACGCGGCCATCGCGCACGAATCGTCGGTCTGTACGCCGATCACCTTGATCTCCGGGCGCACCGATTTCACATACGCCGCGACGCCTGCGGCGAGTCCACCGCCGCCGATCGGCACGAAGATCGCGTGAATCGGGCCCTGATGCTGGCTGAGAATTTCCATCGCGACCGTGCCCTGGCCGGCGATCACGTAGGGATCGTCGAACGGATGCACGAAGGTCAGGCCGCGTTCTTCCTGCAGCTTCACCGCGTGGCCATAAGCGTCGCTATAAGACTCGCCGAACTGCACCACTTCGACGGTCGGGCCGCCATGCGCACGCACTGCGTCGACCTTCACCTGCGGTGTCGTCGTCGGCACCACGATGATCGCCTTCACGCCCATGCGCGCCGCCGACAACGCCACGCCCTGCGCATGATTGCCCGCCGACGCGGTAATCACGCCACGCTGCAGCGCCTCTGCCGGAATATGCGCCATCTTGTTGTACGCGCCGCGCAGCTTGAACGAGAACACCGGCTGGTTGTCCTCGCGCTTCAGATACACCGGATTACGCAGCCGCGCCGACAGATTCGGCGCGCGTTCGAGTTCGGTCTCGCGGGCCACGTCGTAGACGCGCGCGGTCAGGGTTTTTTTCAGGTAGTCGTGGCGAAGCGCGACGCTATCGGCGGCTTCGACCGCATGTTCGAATTCGTGTAACGGCAAGGCAAGCTCCTGGGTGGCAAGGACGAATCAGCAAAGAGTTCACCAGGAGGCAGGCAGAGCGGACATAAAAAAACCCGCCTCGTGGGGCGGGTTAATGTGTCACTGCTACCAGACGCGCGCTAACCCACCATTCGATGAATGATGCTAATAATCAGCGCAATACGGATGTCGGGTGCAGTTCATGCGCTCGATCTTCGTTGACTTGACGGGCTTTGTCAATCCCTGTAGCCGTCGGCATCGCGGCTGCCTGTAGACCTGGCGCCGCGACAATATGCGACAGTCAACGCGACAATCAATCGTGCGCGCCACTCTGCTTTTTAAAGGCCAGCAGAATGCGCTGCTCCAGCGCGTCATAGTCGCCGCCGAAATGGTGATCGCCCGCCAGTGCGAATCACGTCGATACCCGTTTTGGTCAGCGCCGGACACAACGTGTCCTTCTCGTCTTCGCCATAGAAGCACTGCACGATGGCAGGCGGCACACGCGTCAATTCGGGCTGCACTTTCAGAGCCTTGTCGCTTGCCGGCATGCCGAGCCAGCCGCCCACGCGGATCTGAAAATCGGCGTCGGGTGCGAAGCCGAGCAGCGAGATCAACGACACCTTCGCGCGCAGCGCTTCGGGCAAGCGGTTATAGGCGAACGGCATCACGTCGGCGCCGAACGAATAGCCGACCAGCGCGATGTGCTGTGCGTGCCAACGCGCGCCGTAGGTCTGCATCACGCGGGCGAGGTCGCGGCTGGTTTGCGCAGGCGGCTTCTCGCTCCAGAAATAGCGCAGACTGTCCCAGCCGATCACCGAAACGCCGTCTTTCTGCAACGCCTCGCGCGATGGTCTTGTCGAGATCGCGCCAGCCGCCGTCGCCGGAAATCACGATCGCCATCAGGCCGTTCGGATGCGCCGCGGGCAATTCGATCAGCGGCAGATCGGAGACGTCGTCATCGCTCGTCGAGACGCGCCTGCAGATGCGGCGTGACCAGCGACAACGAGGCGCGCGCGATCGGCGCTGCGGCTGTGGTGGCCTTTTCGACGAAGCCCGGCACCTTGTCGCGGATCATCGTCGGGTCCGGCGGACACGGCTGGAAACGCGCATCGAGATTGCGCTCGGCATCCACCGATACCGCGCCCGCAATCGTGTTCGACGGCGCCTGTTCGAGCACATGCATCGCGAGCGTCGCGCCCTGGCCCGTACCCGCGACGATCGGCGCGAAATAGCGGCTCGATTGCGATTGCCGTTCGAGTTGATGGCTCAAGGCTTCGGCATCGCCCACCAGTTGATGGCAGGTTTCTTTCTTCGCGTTCAGATTGGCCGCATAGCGCGCGGTATCCACGCCGACGGTCAACGCGCCGGCCTTGGCGAGCGCATCGGCGCTCTGCTGGTCGGCCGGGCTCCAGCCGCTAGCCTGCGAGTACAGCACGACAAAGCCGCGCAACGGGCCGACCGGCTGCGTCACCGTGACGTCGCCATAGCGGCCGCCCGGCACGGTGGTGGTGGCATGCGCTGCGCGAACGCCGCAGCAAGTCACGAGGCTCGCCGCAACGGCGAGCTTGAAGAACGGATGCAATGTCATGAACGCCGGCCTCCCGCCAGCAATGACAGGTCCGCGAGCGTGAAGAACACGCCCACCGAACCCGACGCCGCGAGATAACGCGGCTCCCAATGCGGCTGGAACTTGCTCTTGAAAGCGCGCAGTCCGCGGAAGTTATAGAAGCGGCCGCCGAAGCGCCAGACGATGCCGGCCAGCCGATGCCAGCGCGACGCGAGCGGCGTCGGCTGCATGCCGGAGAGCGGCGCGATGCCGAGACTGAGCGAGCGGAAACCCGCCTGCTTCAGATGCAGCGCCAGTTGCGTGAACAGATATTCCATCGCGTACGGCGACGCGCTTTCCACATGCCGCATCACGCCGACCGTCGCCTCGGTATTCAGATCGGTCGTCATGAAGGTCACGAACGCAGCCGGCTCGCCGTTCTGGCGCACCAGCATCACCGATTGCGCGGCGAGGTACTCGTCGGTAAACGCGGCCACCGAGAAGCTCTTCTCGCGCGCGTCACGGCTGTCGAGCCAGCCATCGGAAATCTGCGCGCAGCGTTTCGAGCGACGCCGGCACGTTCGCCTGATCGATCACTTCGACCGTAAAGCCATCGCGCTCGCCACGCTTGAGCGCATAGCGCAGATGCGCGCGATGCGAGCCCTTCAGATCGAAATCGTCGAGCACGACGTGCGCTTCCTCGCCGAGCTTCATCAGCGTGAGACCGGCGTCGAGATAAAGCGGCAATGCGTTGGCGCGCACCTGATAGAACGCCGCGCGGCCGCCGTGCGCATGCGCGAGCGCGACGAACTTGCTGATCAGCGCCGGCCCACTCCTCGCGCGGCCCGACCGGATCGTGCAGCGCGGCCCACGTGCGGCCGTTTTTCGCGTACATCAGGAACGCCTCGCGCGACTCGGAAAACAGGAAGCTCTTGTCGCCCATCAGCGCGAGACCGGCGTCGCTGCGCTCCTGCGCGCGCACGATGCGCGCGGCGTCGTGCAGATCTTCAGGCGCCGGTTTGACGAAGCGGCCCGGCGCCGGACGCAGCAATTGCCAGAACGCAAAGGTCGCGGCGAACAGGCTCGCCGCCAGCGTCGCGCGCAGCGCGCGCGGCGCGCGTTCGTCGAAGGCGAATTGCCACCACAGGTCGCGCGTGTACGGCACGTCGCGGAAAGCAAACAGCATGACCCACATGGCCAGCAGCAGCACCATCGCCACCGACACCAGCCAGCCCGCCGTGAAACGCTCGGCGAACAGCGACGAGTGACGGTTGAAGCGCCGGCGCGTGGACAGCAGCAGCACGATCAGCATGCCGAGCACGCCCGCTTCGACGAACGCGAGACCTTTGGTCAGCGACAGCGCGAGGCTCAGCCACCGCGAGCAGCGAGCGTCATCCACCAGGCGGCATCAAGGCGCCGCAGCAAACCACGCGCGACGAACAGCAGCAGCACGCCGAGCACGCTGCACAGCATCTGCGAGCTTTCGAGCACCCACAGCGGCAGCGACGTCGCGCAAGATATGAATGCGTTGCCAGAACGCGGGCGTCGCGCTGGAAATCACCAGCATGCCGCCGACCACGAACGTGACGAGGCTCAGAAACAGCGGCGCGAGTTTCGACGCGGCCTGCGGCCTGCAGCAGCGGCAGACGGCTCTTTCAGCGCGCGGCCTTCGAAGCCCGCAAGCAGCGCCGGCCGAGACGATCAGCGGGACACCGAAGTAAATCGCGCGATAGGCGAGCAGCGCGGCAACCATCTGATGCGTTTGCACGTTGCCGCTCAGCGTGAACACCATCGCCGCCTCGAATACGCCGACGCCGCCGGGCGTATGGCCGATCATGCCGAGCAGCATGGCCGCCGCGTAGACGGTGATGAAGGTCGACGAAGCTCACGTCCGCGTGCGGCAGCAGCGCCCACAACGCGAGACCTGCCGCGACCACGTCGAGCACCGCGAGCGCGACTTGCGCGAGCAGATCGCGGCGCGCCGGGAATATCGAACGACAGCCACTGCCAGCGCGTGCGGACCGGACGCGTTTCGCGGCGGCATGCGGCGGCCGCGCAGCGCGAGCGCGACGAGCAGCGCCGCGCCGATCCAGCGCAGCGTGACGGGCGTGAGATGCAGCATCGGCGCGAGCGAGCCGGCCATGCAGACCATGCCGAGCGCCGTCATCAGCACCAGCGCGAGCGCGAGCGACACGCTCGTGAACACCGTCATGCGGCCGATCTGCGCGGGCGTGACGTCCGCCACGCCGTAGACGCGCGCGCGCACCGCGCCGCCCGTCAACGCGCCGAAGCCGGTCGCATTGCCGAGCGCGGAGCCCGCGGTCGCGCCGATCCACAGCGCCATGCGCGGCACGACCGCGCCGAGGTAGCGCAGGCCGACCGCGTCGCGCCCGACCAGCGCCACATAACTGAGCGCGGTGGCGCCGAGCGCGGCGCTCCATTCGCCGGCGCGTGAGCTGGCGCAACTGGCGCATCACCGAGCGATAGTCGACTGCCTGCGACAGATGCTGGAAGACGAGCAGCAGCAGCCCGCAAATAACGAGTGCGAGCACGGGCGAGAGGATGCCCCGGTTGCCGAGGGCTTTCGACACCCGGTCGAGCATCGCGCCGAACCGGCCGGATTTATCGTTATAACGATGAAACATGGTCATGCGGGCCTTGCGTGGAGCTGTCGCGACGACGGATCGTCCATCGCGGCGTCGCCTGCTTTTGGCGATTACAAAGGGATAACGGCAAACCGACCAAAAGGTTGACAGGGGCAGCGATTTCCACGGGAATTAACTCAGCAGGCCATTAAAAGGGAACGCATGAGCGGGTCGGCTCGACGCCGCCAATCCGTTGAAACGGACGAATTTGCCGATTGGCGTCCCTGTCGATCGATGCATGAAGCCAAGGGGAGCCGGAGTTTAAGCGCAATCGCGTTTGAAGGACGATTCGACCCTATCGGATCGCCCCAGCGCAGCTTTTCACCAGCCTCAAAAAGCTGATTCGAAAGCGGTTTGCCGGCATCAAGGTTTTCGCTTCGCGTGCCGTAATCGCAAGCAATGGCACGATGAAATGCGAAGCGCTTGCCACGTGAAGTCCGGCACTTGAAGGGGAACGATGATGGCAGATCAGGATTGGGTGATGGCGGGCGTGTATCTGGTCGGACTGGTGTCCACGCTGCTGTTGATGAGCGCGTTGTCCGCGCGAGCGACGAAGGAACGCACGGCGGCGTCCAGTTCGGCCTCGGCCCGCACCAGCGAGTAAATCGCAGTCCTGCGCGCGCGATTTACCAGCGCCCGCAACGCCAGAGGCGAAATGCCGCTGGCGCGAGTCGCAGGCAAGCCGAGATTCGCCGGAACCAAGATAGTGGACATGGGCGGCCCCGGGTCGCGCGCTGATCCTGTCGGGACAGCGCCGGACGACCGGCGACACTTGACCGCCGTCGGTACATGGTTGGCTGGCAGCCAATGACGGCTAGCGCGATATCCGCCGACCCAGGGCAGACCGAAGGCCACCGACGCGGCCCGTGCGAGCCCTCTCCTGCGGCCGCCCCGCTACTATTCGGCGGACGGCACGCAACGTTTCGACTTACTGCGGACGGCGGTGCGCTTCTGCGATGACCGCGCAGTTTTGCAGATGCAGGTTCAGCGCATGCAGCGCCAGAGCGCGCAGCTTGCCCAACCAGGTGGTGTTGCGAGCGGCGGTAGCACGGGCAGCGGCGTTGGAAGCGGTGTTCATGGTGAACTCCTGTATAGGGTTTATACCTAGGGAATAACCCGATTATAGTCTTCTTATCCCGCGCCGCAACAAAAATTAAATCATTGCCGCGCACTGTTGCACGACGACCACATGCGCTGCACCGCGAAATTTCGCAAAGGGGCGCCATCAGACGGCGTCAATTAACCATCCGCACCGTACAGGTGCAATAATGACCCCTTTGCCTGCGACCGTCCGCCGCAGCACTCCGCCTTCATGACCGTCGTCCAGAAAGCCCTGATTGCGCCCCTTATCGTCGCGTGCGCGATGTTCATGGAAAGCGTCGATGCGAACGTGATCGTCACCGCGTTACCCGCCATGGCACGCGATTTCGGGCGCGATCCGGTCACGCTGAAAATCGCGGTCACGAGCTACGTGCTGGGCCTCGGCGTGTTCATCCCCGTGTGCGGCTGGCTGGCCGACCGCTTCGGCGCGCGCACCATCTTCCGCACGGCGATCGGCATCTTCGTGACGGGCTCGCTGCTGTGCGCGGCGTCGAATTCGCTCGCCACCTTCACGCTCGCGCGCTTCGTTCAGGGCGTCGGCGGCGCGATGATGGTGCCGGTCGGGCGCATCATCATCTTCCGCGTGGTGGACAAGGCCGACTTCATCCGCGCGATGAACTATCTGAGCGTCCCGGCGATGCTCGGCCCCGCCGCCGGCCCGCTGCTCGGCGGCTTTATCACCACGTATCTGCACTGGCGTCTGATCTTTTTCATCAACGTGCCGATCGGCATTCTCGGCATCTATCTGACCAACCGGTACATCGCCAACACGCGCGAACCGGATCCCGGGCCCGCTCGACTGGATCGGCTTCCTGCTGTCGGCCGCGGGCGCGGTGCTGCTTCTGCTCGGGCTGTCGCTGGTGGGCGGCGAACTGATTTCGAATGCGGACGCGTTCGGCATGTGCGGCATCGGCGCCGTTCTGCTCGCGATCTACGTCGTCTACGCGCAGCGCGTCAAAGCTGCCGCTGCTCGATTTGCGCTTTTTCAAGGTGCCGACGTTTCAGGCGAGCGTGCTCGGCGGTTCGCTGTTTCGGATCGGCCTCGGCGCGCTGCCGTTCCTGTTGCCGCTGATGCTGCAGGAAGGCCACGGCATGAGCGCGTTCCAGTCCGGGCTGATCACCTGCGCGTCAGCGTTCGGCGGCATGTTCATGCGCACGGTCGCCTCGACGCGTGCTGCGGCGCTTCGGGTTCCGCTCGGTGCTGGTGGTCAACGCGGCGTTGTCGGGCATCTCGATCGCGGCGTGCGGGCTGTTTTTTCCCGGCACGCCGACCTGGATCATCTGGGTGGTCGTGTTGCTCGGCGGCTTCTTCCCCGCGCTGCAATTCACGAGTCTGAATTCGCTGACATATGCGGAAATCGCCAGCCGCGACGTGGGCCGCGCCACGAGTCTGGGCAGCGTCGTGCAGCAGATGTCGCTCGGTCTCGGCGTGACGGTCGGCGGGATCGTGCTTGCAGATTTCGCGCGTGCTGCACGGGCATCCGGGCATCACGTGGTCGGATTTCTGGCCGGCGTTTCTGGTGGTCGGGCTGTGCTCGTTCGCGTCGATTCCGGTCACGCTGCGCATGCCGCGCGGCGCGGGCGAGGAAATTTCGCGCGGCGGCCGGGGTTAGCGCGCCCTGCCCGTCATTGCGGCGGGCCCTGCTTGCGGATCACGCTGATATCGCCGTTGCGCTCGAGAATCGCCGCGGCCACGTGGTCCATCGATCGTGAGCCGGTTTTCTGCCGCACGCTTTCCTGAACATCGGTGGGGGTGATCAGCGCCGCGTCCATTTCGCGCGCGTCGAATGCGCCGTTGCGAAACACCTCGCGCTCGACCCCGCCCACCAGCCGCTCGAACCGGCGTCGAGTGCACGCAGGCGAGCGCCAGCAGCCGATGGCACGCGACGATCACGAACGACGCCAGCACCGTCGCCACAAACGGCGACGCGCCGACAATCGCGCGGCTCAGCGTCGCGCCGAGCAGGATCACGACCACCGAATCGAACGGCGAGCGTTGTCCGAACGAACGCCGCCCCGACACGCGGATCAGCACCAGCGCAATCACGAACACGACGATCGCGCGCAGTCCCATCTGCAATGTATTGAGGTCACGGCCCTCGCCGAACAGCAGGAAGATCGCATCCGTCATGTCGCCCTCCTCGCGGCACGCTGCCGTTCTGATCTCGCGAGCGGCTCCGACACCAAGCGTGGCGACGCGAGTCGCCAGCGCGGCGTTATCCGGCCGCCCACGCCGCGAGCGTATCGCCGAAACCGCCGCGGCACGCGCCGCCGCGCGCGCGCTGGTAATCACGCGCGGCGCGGCGCTCCACGCGATGTGCGCGCCGATCGCGATCAGCCGGTCGACCAGCGCGACGTCTTCGCTGCAGGTCAGCGGCGGAAAGCCGCCTGCACGCCGGTAAGCCTCGCGCCGATACGCCGAGATTCGCGCCGTGAATATGCCGGTGCCCGTCCGCATCGACATAGGTCTTGCGGAAATATTCGCGCACGCTGTGCGGATGCGCGCTCCAGTCGTCGACGGCAATCGAGCCGCACACCGCGTCCGCGTCGAGCGATAACTGCGCGACCAGCCATGCCGCCGACACGCGGCTGTCCGCATCGGTAAAGGCGAGCCAGCGAGCGCCGTCCGCGAGCAGAAAATCGGCGCCGGTGGCGCGCGCAATGCCGACATTGCGCGCCTTCAGCGCCAGCGTCTCCACGCCGTAAGCCCGCGCGATCGCGCCGGAAAAATCGTTGCACGCGTCGAGCACGACCACAATGCGCACCGTCTCGCCCGCCAGGTCCTCGTGACGCGACGCTTCGAGCAGCGCCGCGAGGCAAGGCGCGAGCAAGGCCTCTTCGTTATGTGCCGGAACGATCACGCCGATCATAGAAGCCCCTCGCGTTGCGCTACCGAACGTGCGTCGCGCGACCATACGTCGATCAGCAGATCGGCTTCATCGTGATGCGCGAGACGCGTACAGTCCGCATCGCGCATCGAACAGCGCATGCGCGGTATCGGCGGATTCGAGCGCTTCGGCGAACGGCCGGCGCCAGTGACAGGCGAGCAGCGTGCCGTCCGTCGTCAGCGACGCGGCGATCCGCGCGGCCAGCGTTTCGAGTTCATCGCCATTGAGGTAATACGCGAATTCGCTGATCACGATCAGATCGAACGGTCCCGCCTCGGTCGGCCATTCGAGCGGCACCGTGCGTTGTTCGACTCGCACGTGCGGCATGTCGGCGACACGTTCGCGCGCCAGCGTCACGGCGCGTTCGTGCAGATCGGCGGCGAGCAGCGCGTCGCAGCGGCGTCGCCAGCCCGGCGCGTCAGTTCGCCGTTCGCGCAGCCGGGTTCGAACGCGTTCCGATAGCGCGGACGCGGCAGCAACGCGAGCGTGAGCGAGCGTTTGCGGCGCTCGTACCAGCCTTCGCGCAGCTTCCACGGATCGTCGCTTTGCCTGTAGAGATCGTCGAAATATTGGGCCGTCGAGTTCATGTCAACGATCCTCCGCTTGAGGTAACTTCACGCGCGATGTCAGAGCGTCCATGGCGCGGCTCCCGGCGTGGCGGTATCGACGGCTTCACCGGCATGAACGCATGAGCAGAAGTAACAGGAGCGGCGGCCACCAGCTCGCCCAGCGAGGCCAGATCGCGTTCCGCATGGCTTTGTCGCAGGAACACGGGCAGGTCCGCGAGCGCGCGGGCAAAGCGCGCGTCGCGGCATAACGGAGCCGGCGCCGAGCGTGCGCGTCGACGTGCGTCATCACGGCAGTCGCCGCTTCTTCGACGACAAGGCGTGCGCGCATCGCCTCGCGTTGCGCGTCGGCGAAAGGATTGGCGTCGATATGCGCCGCCGTTTCGCGCAACACGGCGGCGGCGGATGCCAGCGCGACATCGACCGCGCCGAGATGAGCCAGCCGATGCGGATCGGCGCGCTGTGCGCAGGCGTCGCGCAACGTGCGGCCGATCTGCGCCGCAGCGCCGTACCAGCACGCGGCAATGCCCGCGCCGCCATGCCAGAACCCCGGCCGCCGCACATACGCATGGCGCCGGGCCGACCAGCGTCGCAGGCGTTCTGTCGAACCGGACATCGGCGCTTGCCGTGGCCTGCATGCCGACGCGCCTGCCACTTCGATGGTATCGATCGAGATGGACGGGTGGTCCATCGCGACGGCGGCGAGCACGGGCTCGTCGTCGAGCCACGCCGTCACAAGCGCATGACTGACGCACTTCCGCGCCCGAACACCAGGCCTTTGTGCCCGTGAGATAGCACCGACGCACCAGCAGCGTGATTGCTTCGGATTCCTGTCTGGGCGGCCTGCACGCGCGCATCGGGCGGCTCGGCCGCCCACACGCCCCAGCGGCTCGCTGGGGGCGCTGCGGGGCCCTGCAGCTCTGCGAGTATCGCGAGCGCATCGGTATGACCTTCGAACAGTTTGACGAGGCTGAGATCGCACGCGGCGACGGCCGCCAGCACGCGCCAGCGGGCCAGCGTCTGGCCCTGAGCGGGGAGCGGCAGCAACGGCGCCCGGTCATAGCCGTGTTCGACGAGCGCGCGCAAACCGTCGCCAGGCGAAGCGGGATCGGGACGGCCTCGAAGCGCGTGTCGCGCAAAACGTGCTCAAGCGCGTTTTCAAGCGCGTTTTCAACCGACCCGGAAGGCTTTCCGCGCGGCTGCTGCAACGGGCGTCACATCCGAAACACCTGCAAAGCGAGAATCGCGGCTGACCGTTTCACCCGACGAGGTCTCGCTCGACCTCTCACTGGAATCTGCAAAAGGCCGCGCATTGACTGCGGCCGCATGGTCGTGCGTATCGAGCATCGTGCCTCCCTGAAGCGCTTCGATCGGCTCGCGGACATTGTGTGCCGCAGAGCATACAAAACGCACAGCAAGCGTCGTGCCTCAGTGACCGGACGACGCTACGCGTTGCCATCTTCAGGGACTTCGAGATATGCGAATGCCGAGGCGCGCTGAGATCCGCGCTCAGATCCGCGCTCAAATCCGCGTTTTGACGAGCCGCGTCGGGCGCCGGCATCGAGACGTCAGCGCCGCCGACGCGCCTCGACCCGCGCTAGCAGTTCATCGAACAACGCCAGTTCCACCGGCTTCACCAGATGCGCATCGAAACCCGCGTCGCGGGTGCGCTCGCGGTCGCTCGCGTGACCGAAGCCGGTCATCGCCGCATACATCGTGTCGGCCAGCTCCGGCATTTCTCGCAAGGCCGCGATGGTCGCGTAGCCGTCCATCTTCGGCATCGCGATGTCGATCACGCAAAGATGAGGCGCAAAACGCGGCGCGATCTGAACCGCCTGCTCGCCTTCATACGCGATGCGCACTTCGTGGCCTTTGAGTTCGAGCAGCATCGCAAGGCTGTCGGCGGAATCGTGGTTGTCGTCGACCAGCAGAATCCGCAGTGGCGTGACCTGCTCAAACGCCGCGCCGGTTTCATCGGCGGGGGTCTCGGAGGGTGCCGCCGCGAGCGGCAAACTCAGCGTGAATGCGCTGCCGCAACCCGGCCCGTCGCTGCTCGCAAAAATGCTGCCGCCATGCATTTCCACCAGCGATTTGCACAACGTGAGGCCAATGCCGAGACCGCCTTCGCCCGAACTCTGCGCCGACTTTTCCTGCGCGAACAGTTCGAAGATGCGGTCGAGCGAACGCGCGGGAATACCGCATCCCGCGTCGCGCACTTCGATCACCGCCATGTTGTAGTCGATGCGGCCCAGCACGTCGATGACGCTGCCCACCGGCGAAAATTTCGACGCGTTGTGCAGCAGGTTTTGCAGCACCTGCACAAGCCGGGTCATGTCGCCGCGAATGGTCATCGGCTCGAGCGGCAGATGCTCGGCCACGCGCTGATCGCGTGCATCGGTGAAGGGCCGCGCGGCCTCGGTCGCACGCGCGACCAGCTCGCTCAGATCGACACGCGAATAGCGCAGTTCGACCTTGTCCGACATGATCCGGCCCACGTCGAGCAGATCGTCGACGAGCCGCGTGAGGTGCGTGACCTGGCGGTCGATCAGGTCGCGTGCGCGCGCCAGCGTCGGGCTCAGCCCGACCTCCAGTCTGCATCACGCCCACCGCATTGCGCACCGGCGCAAGCGGATTGCGCAACTCATGCGCGAGCGTCGCCAGAAACTCACGCAGACGCTCGCTCGAGCGCTCCGCCTCTTCGCGCTGACGCCGTTCGGTCAGATCGCGCGTGACCTTGGCGAAGCCGCGCAGCCGGTTCGACTCGTCATACACGGCCGTGATGTTGACGTTTGCCCAGAAGGTCGTGCCGTCCTTGCGCACCCGCCAGCCTTCGTCTTCCACATGGCCGAGCTGCCGCGCGATGGCCAGTTCGCGAGCCGGCTTGCCCGCCGCCGCTTCTTCCGGCAGATAGAACTGCGAGAAATGCCGGCCGACGATTTCCTCGCGCGTATAGCCCTTGATGCGCGCGGCGCCCGCATTCCAGCTGACCACGAAGCCTTGCGGATCGAGCATGAAGATCGCGTAGTCCTTGACGCTGTCGACCAGCAGCCGGAACCGCTCTTCGCTTTGCCGCAATGCTTCCACATACTCGCGCTGCGCGGTCAGGTCGCGCGTGATCTTCGCGAAGCCGGTCAGGATGCCCGCGTCGTTGCGGATCGCCGTGATCACGACGTTCGACCAGAAGGTCGTGCCGTCCTTGCGAACCCGCCAGCCTTCGTCTTCGAAACGGCCGGTTAGCGACGCCTGCTGCAGCTCATAAGCGGGCCAGCCGCGCGCCACCGCTTCCTCGGTATAAAAGCGCGAGAAGTGCTGGCCGACGATTTCCGGCTCCGTGTAACCCTGTCAGCTTCTGCGCCCCGACGTTCCAGCTGACGATCCGTCCGGTGGCGTCGAGCAGGAAGATTGCATAGTCTTCGATCGCCTGTACGAGCTGCCAGTAGTCGACATCGAGAGGCCGGGCCGGACGCGTGGCGGCAACTCGGGCCGGCTCACCGCTGTCGTGGGAAGAAGGGACATCAAGCTGTTTCATGGTGCAAATGTAGAGGGGATTTTTCCCGGAAGCATACACCGGGCTTGGGTCGCAGCCCGGCCTATCGTTTCACCTGGGGCGCCTCACCTGGGAGACGCGCGTGGTCAGACGGTCGCATAAACCAGGCCCACCGTGCGTTGTTCGCGGCACGTCGCTCCCAGTGCAGCTCAATGGCAGGCCCCGCGCTTGCTACCTCAACGGCTACCTACTTCGAAGCATCGACTAAAGGAGCCTCAATGAAACAAGTATTAACAACCGTTGCCTTCGCTACCCTGCTCGCGCTGACCAACACGGCCGCGCATGCCGAAGGCTGCACCAAAGGCGCTGTAGTCGGCGGCGTGACCGGCCACGTGGCCGGGGATCATGGCGTAGCGGGCGCGGCAGCGGGCTGTGCGATCGGCCATCACGAAGCGAAGAAGAAGGACAAGGAAGCCAGCGCGGCGGCGGCAGCCAGTCAACCTGCGGGGAAATAAGATCCGCGCGGAATGCTCGCCCGTGCGCGCGTGCTTGATTCGCCTGATGTTTGGAAAAAACCGTTTGGAAAAACCGCAAAAACCAGCCGGTCGCGACGGGAAGTCGCGAGCGGCCTGTCTGCGTGCCTGAATAATCGTTATATAACCTCGTGATTCGCAGGTTAAAACCTCATCCCGGCGCCCCCAGCTTTTCCGCCAGCTTCGCGTCATAACTGGAATGGACGTGCACGCGCTTTTTCTCGGGATACGCGTACGAATACGCCTTGCGCAGCGCCAGCGACGCCTCGTGAAAGCCCGACAGAATCAGCTTCTGCTTGTTCGGATAATTGGCGATGTCGCCCACCGCGAAAATGCCCGGCCGCGAGCTTTCGTAGTTGGACGTATCGACCTCGACACGGCCGCCATGAATCGTCAGCCCCCACTGCGCGATCGGCCCGAGATCCGCCACCAGTCCGTAGAGCGCGACGAGTGTGTTCGGTGTCGAGTTGCGTCTCGCCGTCGATCTGCCGCAACGTCAGCGACTTCAGCGCTGTCGTCTTCGACGTCGAGCCCGGCAATCGCGCCGACCACGAAATCCATCTCGCCCGCCGTCGACCGCGCGCCGCATCAACTCGACGCTCGAATCGGCCGCGCTGAAACCGTTGCGCCGATGCACCAGCGTCACGCGCCGCGCGACCTTGCGCAACGCGAGTGCCCAGTCGAGCGCGGAATCGCCGCCGCCGGCGACGACCACGATCTTGTCCGCGAAATCGGCGAGACGCGGCACGCTGTAATGCACATGACGCGACTCCAGCGGCACGGCCTCGGCGAGCGCCAGCTTTTGCGGCACGAATGCGCCGTTGCCGGCGGCCAGCAGGATGGCCGCGACGTCGAATACGAGGCCGCCGCTGGTCTGCACAGTCCAGCGGCCGTCGTCGCGCTGCTCGACCGATTCGACCCGCTGTTCGAGGTGGATCGGCACATTGAAGGGCTTGCACTGCGCGATCAGACGATCGACCAGTTCGCGCGCGGTGCACGACGGAATAGCGGGAATGTCGTAAATCGGCTTGTCGGGATAAAGCTCGGTGCACTGGCCGCCCACTTTGTCGAGCACGTCGACGATCTGGCACGACAGGCCGATCACACCGGCCTCGAAAGCCGCAAACAGGCCCACGGGACCGGCACCGACAATCAGGACATCGGTGCGGATTGGCGTCGAATGTGGCTCGGCGGCGGACGTCATGGGCGTTTCTCTTCGATTGGGTGCGATTGGATGAAGGCTCACCATACCGAATCGACCGAAGCCCGGCAACAATGCCACTACAGGCGGTAAGTTACCCGCGCATGGCAGTAACGACGCGTAGCCGAAGATTTGCAACCTCCATTTCAAATAGGAATTGTTATCATCTACAATCGATTCTGTTAGCGCAGCGTTGAAACTCGCGACGCCTCCAGAAGCTCAAGCAAGTCGAGTTGACCGGACAATTGAACATTCGCTGATGCGCGCGCAGCACCAGGCTGCTGCCGCTTCGGCCGCAAAAGAAGATGGGGAGTGTCTTGTTTGCCCCGACCGGTTGCATTCAAGGTCTGCCCAGGCCTGAGCAGTCAACGCAACTGAAACGAACGCAGTATGTATTGGGTATTGTGGGGACCACCTCTTCGAGAGGTGTTAGGCATTAGCCAGCCACGATGACTTTGTTGCTTCGAAGAACCAGACCCCTTCGTGCAGACACCAAACCAGTCGTCGCAGCAAGCCACGCCGGTTTTTTCTGGTATCCAAGTACATCCAGCCATGTGGATCTTTGTGAGAACCGCATAGTCATTCAGGCGGCGAAGATTAACATGCCGCCTCAAAGTCGTGCCATCGTCGCCGACAGTTTCCCCGCTTCGTTCTGCTTCAATTCCATCCGAACGGATCGCGCGAGCCACGGCCGCCTCGATGTCGTGTTCGCCAGCGCCGGACTTAATCCCTTCAAGCTTTCCATTCTTCAAGAATCTGTTCAGCAAGATAGTCACAGGGTGGGCGTTCAGAGTGTGCGCTGCGGGCGAGCACCACTTCAAGTTCGTTCAGCGCGGGAACTCCGTCGTTCTGCGACAGCTGAACGAGGTGCTCCGGAATGCTGCATCGGGCGAGAGGCGCTATCGCGAGTCCGGCCTCCACCATGCTGAGCAGGCCGAGAAAGCTCGGGCTTTCGTACGACATGCGGAATTTGATGTTCTCTCGCCGCAGCGCCCTGACCGCATGGTCGCGGGCGGTACTGCCATCCGCAAACACCGCGATCGGCAGCGGACGTTCCTCCCAGACTTTTCGCTTCGGTGACCCGGTCCAGATAATCGGCTCGAATCTGATGAACTCGCCCGTTATTCCTCTGACTTTGGTGAGACAGGCCAGATCGATCGTGTTGTCCCTGATCATCGGAACAAGCGCACGACTGGGCAGGCCAATCACGTGAACATCCACACGTGGATGCGTCAGCGCGAACTTTCCGAGTACCTGCGGCAGCAGCGACGAAATATAGTCGTCGGGAACGCCGATCGTTACCCGGCCCTCGATCTCCGGGCGCACGACCGACGCCCACGCTTCATCACGCATCGTCATCATTCGGCGGCCATAGTCGGCGAGCCGCCGCCCTTCGGCCGTGGTGGTGACGTTGCGCGTATCGCGAATGAACAGTTGTTTTCCGAGCGCTTCTTCCAGCGACCTGATTTGCATGCTGAGCGCAGACGGCGACCGGAATACGGTTTGAGCCGCCCTGACGAAGGAGCCCGAGTCGGCCACCGCCACCACCATCTCGAGTACATCCAGATCGAGCTTTTTCATATTACTCAGAGAATCTGACGAATATGTTCAGTTTAATTCATTTCCCTTCATGGACTGCCGGCCTGACAATCGATCCAATCGTGATTCTCACCAAGGGCAGATCAATGCATGCTTCCGGGTCGATGTATCAATTCCTTGTCGTCGGTGGCATGCTCGCCGTCACGCCGGGGCCCAACATGGTCTATGTGATGTCGCGCTCGATCGCGCAAGGACGCAGAGCCGGACTCACTTCGCTCGCGGGCGTGATGCTCGGCTATCTGTTCTATATGTTCAGCGCCGCATTCGGGATCACCGCGCTGTTTCTCAAAGTGCCGCGCGCAGGCGGCATTCTCGGCGCAGTGGGCGCGCTCTATCTGGCGTATCTGGCATGGCAGTCGGTCAAACCCGGCGGGCGTTCCCCTTTCGAGGTCCGCGAGCTTTCGCGCGAATCGCCGCTGCGTCTGCTGGCAATGGGCGCAACGACCAGTGTGCTCAATCCCAAGCTTGCGATGCTTTTTATTTCGCTATTGCCGCAGTTCATCGACTATCAGAGAAGCGATGTGTTCGGCCAGTCGATCCTGCTCGGCTCGCTGCTGATTGCGGCATTCGCTTTGGCGAATGGTC
The DNA here is from genome assembly GCA_963800185.1 of uncultured beta proteobacterium. Lineage (GTDB taxonomy): Bacteria > Pseudomonadota > Gammaproteobacteria > Burkholderiales > Burkholderiaceae > Paraburkholderia. The sequence continues at coordinate 263,215 of CAWCZW010000004.1, forward strand.
TGGTCGCGCTGGGGTCCGGGGGTATGGCCAATTTTTTGCGCAGTCGCCCGGCTCTGCTGCTGGCTCAGCGCTGGGCAATGGGACTCATGCTGGGCGGCCTTGGCGTGCACATGGGGCTGACTTCCCTGAGACTTCTGACGTACCCCTGATCAACCTGCAAAGTACCCGCGATCGTGCAACAACGCGGGTACCGGCAAGCGCGCGTCGCATGCTGGGCTACAGCCCGAAACGATAGTGCTGGTCGCGATAACGGGCGGGCGGCACTCCACACGCGCGTGAAAAAAACCGCGTAAAAGCCGGGGTCGACGCGAAGCCCACGCGCTCGCTTACTTCGGAGATCGGCATATGCGTATGCGCGAGCAGATCGCGCGCCCGTTGCACGCGCGCCTGCATCAGCACCTCGCTGAACGTGAGTTCTTCTGCTGCGAGCTTGCGCTGCAAAGTCCAGCGTGTCATCGATAATCGCTCACAGACCATCGCCTGCAGATTTTTCGGCTGAATGTCCGCGGTATCGCCGCCCATGATGCCGTGCAGGCACCGCTGCACGCTCGGCGAGAACAGCCCGAGCGAACGGATGCGGGTCAGGTCGTCAAAGGCGGCCGAATGTTGAATTGCCGCAAGCGCCGCGTTGTATCTGTCGAAAGGCCGGTTGAACATCGACGATTGCAGCACCATCCGGTTGCGCGGTTGATCGGTCCGGATTCCGACACCCAGCGAATCGGCAAGCCACTTCGCGCGCACCCTCTTCGAATCGCTCAGCGTCACCTCGCGAATCCGCAGTGACGGATCGTAAATGCGCGCCACTGCCGCGATAGTCGCAAAATTTCCTAACGCGCAGATCGACGATCGCCCGTCGCCTTCGAGTACATAGTCGAAGGCCATTTCATCGCCCTGCTCATTGGGCAGCAACCAGTCGACGTTGCCAATCAGATCGCGATATTCGACAAATCGAAGCATCGCCTCCCGCAACGTCGCGCAATTGAACACCACGCCGGCGAGTTCGGGAAAAGGGAGCAGGCAGCGCGACATGTCCTCGATCGGCTCATGTGCGTCCAAGCACTGGGCTGCCAGTTTCAGCATGCGTACGTGTTTATCGCCGGTCACGCGCGCATCGCTCGCGGCAATGGCCGCCTCGTCAATCTCCAGACTGGCGCCGATTGCCCGCCAGTCGAGGCCAATTCTGTCGGCTTCTGCAAACATCAGCTTGTAGAGGCGCGCTGATACGGATTTATTCCGTAGATCCACGTTGCACTCCTCCTGTCTCCATCGTCCTCGGGTTTTCCTGAGAAGCAGCCGATCAAGTTCTGCTCCAGTTGGTCAATCGTCCCCGAGACGGCAACTTTAGAATTTTTGCCTGGATGAAATAGTTTGAAATAAATAGTACAGCACGCGCTTGGCGCCCCGCAATCCGCAGTTGTGCGAGCCGTGAAAGCCGTTTTTCCAAAGTGCCACCACCAACAACAGGACGGAGCGAGACAATGAAAAGACTCACCCTCATCAGTGCGTCAACGGCCATCGCATGTGGCGTCGGCATGTTGTTCGCCGCATGCGGAGGTCACGATGACAGCATTACGCCCACCGATCCGGACATCGTTGCCGACACGCGCGCTGCCGCGCTCGTCGCGCAATTGACGACCGACGAAAAGATCCAGCTCGTGCACGGCATCGGCATTCCGAATGTGGGACTCGGCGGTCCGTTCCCGCCGGGAGTCAACGGCGCCGGCTATATTCCGGGCATTTCGCGGCTCGGCATTCCGGCGCTGTCGATGGCCGACTCGGCCGGCGGCGTCAACGTCGCCAACTCGAATGCGACGGCACTGCCCGCTCCGGTCGCGCTCGCCGCGAGCTGGGACCCGCCGCTTGCGAACGCGTATGGCGCGCGCATTGCGACCGAGCTGCGCGTGCTCGGGTATGGCGAAGGCCTGGGTGGCGGCGTCAATCTCACGCGCGAGCCGCGCGACGGCCGCACCTTCGAATACATGGGCGAAGACCCGGTTCTGAGCGGCACGATGAGCGCGGCGCGCACGACCGGCACGCAGGCGCAAAAGGTCATCGCGACGATCAAGCACTATGCGATGAACGATCAGGAAACCAATCGCATGACGAGCAACTCGGTTGTCGACGAGCGCACGATGCGCGAGACCGAACTGCTCGCGTTCGAAATCGGCGTCAAAGCAAGGGCAGCCCGGCAACGTGATGTGTTCGTACAACCTCGTGAACGGCATCTACGCCTGCGAAGACCCGTATCTGCTGACCACGGTCCTCAAGAACGAATGGGGTTTCAAGGGCGTCGTCCAGTCCGACTGGACAGCAACGCATAGCACGGTCGCGGCGGCGCTCGCCGGTCTGGACGAGGAAGAACCCGGCGATGTCGGCGGCGGACGCGTTCGCTCGGCTTTACGATTCCGTCGTACTTCAGCACCGCGCTCAAGGCCGCCGTCACGGCGGGCAGCGTGCCGATGTCGCGTCTGAACGACATGGTCCAGCGCAAGCTTGCGCACGATGATCCGCTAGGGCGTGTTCGATTCGCCGCCGACCCCGGGCGGCGCCGTCGACCAGGCCGCCGGCAATGCGTTCGCGCTGCAGATCGCGCAGCAGTCGGCGGTGCTGCTGAAGAATGCGCGTGCGCCAAGCGGCGATGCCCAGCCGTGCTGCCGCTGAGCGCGGCGTCGCTGTCGTCGATCGTCGTGATCGGCGGCCACGCCGACGCCGGCGTGCTCTCGGGCGGCGGGTCGGGCGCGGTGCCGGCCGCCGCGGGCAATGCGGTGTCCGGTTGCACGATCGGCGTCACCGCTGCTGAGCGACCTGCGCGACCTGGTACAAGTCTGTCGCCGCTGGCGGCGATCAAGGCGAAGGCACCCGCCGCGACCGTCACGTTACGTCGACGGCACGAATGCCACGGCCGCCGCGACCGCCGCCGCGAAGGCCGATGTCGCGATCGTGTTCGCAACGCAATGGGAAAGCGAAGGCACCGACCTGCACGACGCCTGAGCCTGCCGAGCAATACGACCGACACGTCCAATCAGAGCTACGACCAGAATGCGCTGATTACCGCGGTCGCGGCGCAAGGCCAAACGCGTGATTGTCGTGCTCGAAAACGGCAGCCCGGTGCTGATGCCGTGGCTCGGCAACGTGCACGGCGTGCTCGAAGACGTGGTATCCCGGCGTGCAAGGCGGCCAGGCGATTGCCGACCTGCTGTTCGGCGACGTGAACCCGTCAGGCAAATTGCCGATCACATTCCCGCAACAGGACTCGGATCTTGCCGCAGCCGACCATCTCGCCAACCGATACGACAGTCACCTACAGCGAAGGGCTGTTGATGGGCTATCGCTGGTACGACGCGAAGCAGATCCAGCCGCTTGTTCCCGTTCGGCTTACGGTCTCTCGTACACGACGCTATGCGTATTCGGGCATCAGCGCACACGCGGACTGCGCAGGGCAACGTGACCGTGACCTTCACGGTGAAGAACACCGGCTCGCGTGCGGGCGCGGAAACCGCGGAAGTCTATGCCGAACTGCCGAGCGGGACTTGGCGAGCCGCCACAACGGCTGGTCGGCTGGCAAAAAGTCTCGCTGCAGCCGGGGCAGTCGCAGCAGGTCAGCGTGTCGGTGCCGCGAAGCTGCTGTCGACGTGGGACGCGACGAACCACGAGTGGAAGCTCAACGCCGGCGCCTACGGCTGGTCGCAGGCGCGTCGTCGCGTGACACGAACGCGCTGACCACCTCGGTATCGCTCGCGGGCCAGTAAGACGAGCGCGCGGCGCGACGATCGCTTCGGGTCATCGCGCCGCTTCTGCATTCACGCTTCTGCATTCACGCTTCTCATTCACGCTTCTGCATTCACGCTTCTGCATTCACAGGTGTGAGCCGGGTCCTCCTTCGAAGCGCTACGGGGGGCGCGCACCGCATGGCACGCTCCCTCTTTCTGCTGCGAAACGCGGCATCCCGATTTCGCCGCATCCAACGCTCCAGGATCACCTGCTACCCGGCGAGACCGGAATACTCAAATCCCCCCGACGCACATGTACTTGATGACCACGTAGTCGTCGATCCCGTAATGCGAGCCTTCGCGGCCCAGGCCCGATTGCTTGACGCCGCCGAACGGCGCGACTTCGTTCGAGATCAGCCCGGTGTTGATGCCGACCATGCCGTATTCGAGCGCTTCGGCGACGCGCCAGACGCGGCCGATATCGCGGCTGTAGAAGTACGACGCGAGCCCGAATTCGGTGTCGTTAGCGAGGCGAATCACTTCCTCGTCGGACGAGAAGCGGAACAGCGGCGCGAGCGGCCCGAAGGTTTCTTCCTGGCGACCTTCATGGCGGGCGTCACGTCCGCCAGCACGGTCGGCTCGAAGAAGCCGTGACCGAGCGCATGACGCTTGCCGCCAGTGACGACCCGGGCGCCTTTGGCGAGCGCGTCCTCGATATGCGACTCGACCTTGCGCACGGCTGCCTCGTTGATCAGCGGACCTTGCGTGACGCCGTCGTCGGTGCCGCGGCCGACCTTCAGTTGCTCGACCGCGGCGCCGCAGCTTGTCGGCGAACGCGTCGTAGACCTTGTCATGTACATAGAAGCGGTTCGTGCACACGCAGGTCTGGCCGCTGTTGCGATACTTCGATGCAATCGCGCCTGCGACCGCGGCGTCCAGATCGGCGTCGTCGAACACGATAAACGGCGCATTGCCGCCCAGTTCGAGCGACACCTTCTTGACGGTCGGCGCGCACTGCGCCATCAGCAGACGGCCAACCGGCGTCGAGCCCGTGAACGACAGTTTGCGCACGATCGGATTGCTGGTCATTTCCGCGCCGATCGCTTTCGGCTCGCCGGTCACGACATTGAACACGCCGCGCGGCACGCCCGCGCGTTCGGCCAGCACGGCCAGCGCGAGCGCGGAAAGCGGCGTGGCCTCGGCCGGTTTGACGATGATCGGGCAGCCTGCCGCGAGCGCCGGGCCGACCTTGCGCGTGATCATCGCGGCCGGGAAATTCCACGGCGTGATCGCCGCGCACACGCCGATCGGTTCTTTCGTCACGACGATGCGCTTGTCGCCGGCAGGCGTCGGGATGCGTGTCGCCATTCGACGCGCTTGCCTTCTTCCGCGAACCATTCGAGGAACGACGCCGCGTACATGGATCTCGCCTTTGGCCTCGGCGAGCGGTTTGCCTTGTTCGGTGGTGAGGATCATCGCCAGATCGTCGGCGTTTTCCAGCATCAGGTCGTGCCATTTGCGCAGGATCACGGCGCGTTGTTTGGCCGTGGTCGCGCGCCATGCGGGCCAGGCCGCGTTGGCGATATCGATCGCGCGACGGGTTTCGGCCGCGCCCATGCAGCGGCACCTGTCGCGATGAATTCGCCGGTGGCGGGATTGGCGACGTCGAAGGTCGCGCCGTTGTCGGCGCCTTGCCATTCGCCCGCGATGTAGGCGCGCGTTTGCAGCAGCGAGGGGTCTTTTAAAGTCAGCGTGGTCATGGATGTCTTTGCCAAACGTGGTCGGGTCCGGGTCGTGGCTGATTCGCGTCGCAAGGGCACGAGGCGCGTCGAGTGCATCGAGTGCATCGAGCACATCAAGCGCCCGCGACGCGATACGAAGCACTACGCTGCGACGGCCACGCTTTCCTTCAGCACGTCTTCGAGAATGGTCAACGCTTCGTCGAAGACGGCGTCCTGAATCGTGAGCGGAAACAGGAACCGCACCACGTTCGAGTAAACGCCGCAAACCAGCAGCAGCAAGCCGCGTTCAAGCGCGCGCGCCTGCACGCGCTTCGTGAACTCGGCATCGGGCTCCGTGCCACCCGGCTTGCAGAACTCGACCGCGACCATCGCGCCAGGGCCGCGCACATCGGCGATCTGCGGCACTTCGCTCTTCAGCGCGACCAGCTTCGCCTTGACCCGGTCGCCGAGCACGCGTCGCCCGCTCGCACAGCTTTTCTTCATCGATGATGTCGAGCACCGCATGCGCCGACGCCACCGCCAGCGGATTGCCCGCATACGTGCCGCCCAGACCGCCAGGCGCGGCGGCATCCATCACATCGGCACGCCCGACCACGCCCGACAGCGGCATGCCGCCCGCGAGGCTCTTGGCCATCGTCATCAGATCGGGCACCACGTCATAGTGATGCATCGCGAACAGCTTGCCGGTGCGCGCGAAGCCGGTCTGCACTTCATCGGCGATCAGCAGAATGCCGTGCTCGTTGCACAGCTTGCGCAGCGCGCGCACGAACTCCACCGGCGCCGGATAGAAACCGCCTTCGCCCTGAACCGGTTCGAAGATGATCGCCGCGACGCGCTTCGGATCGATGTCGGCCTTGAACAGATAGTCGATGGCCTTCAGCGAATCGGCCGTACGTCACGCCATGCAGCGGATTCGGGAACGGCGCATGGAACACGTCCGACGGGAACGGCCCGAAGCCGATCTTGTACGGCGCGACCTTGCCGGTCAGCGCCATGCCCATCATCGTGCGGCCGTGAAAGCCGCCGGTGAACGCGATCACGCCCGGACGGCCGGTCGCGGCGCGCGCGATCTTGATCGCGTTTTCGACCGCTTCGGCGCCGGTCGTGAAAAAGGCGGTCTTCTTCGGATAGTCGCCCGGCGCGCGCTGCGTTGATCTTCTCGGCCAGCGCGACATACGACTCGTACGGCACGATCTGATACGCGGTGTGCGTGAAACTGTCGAGCTGGTCGCGGATCGCCGCCACGATCTTCGGATGACGGTGGCCCGTGTTGCACACCGCGATGCCCGCGGCGAAATCGATGAAACGGCGGCCTTCCACGTCCCACAACTCGGCGTTTTCCGCGCGCTCGGCGTAGAAATCGCACATCACGCCGACGCCGCGCGGCGTGGCGGCATCCTTGCGGCTCTTCAGTTCGGCATTCTTCAGGTCATATCTTGGCTCCTCGGTTTCTGCGGACGCCGCGCGCTCACCGCGCGGCACATGCAGCGACTATAATGAGATTTGGCTCTTAATTTCAGAGCCATTTTAATAAAAATATAGGAGCCAATCATGCGCGCGAGCGTTTTGTCCGACTGGCTGGCGCAGCGCCTCGACCGCGGCAACGGCCAGCCGATCTATCGTCAGTTGCATCGGCTGTTGCAGCAGGCGATCCTGTCGCGCGAATTGCCGGCGGGCAGCAAGGTGCCGTCGTCGCGGCTGCTCGCGCAGGAACTGGGCATCGGGCGCAATACGGTCACGCAGGTGTATGAGCAACTGGTGCTCGAAGGCTATGTGAGTTCGGCGACCGGGCGCGGCACGTTCGTTGCCGACAGCGCGCCGGACGAAATCGTCGGCGTGCCGGAGCCGGACGGCCGCAGGCTCGCCCACGGCCCGCCAGGCAGGACGCCGCGCCGCACGCAGTCGATCGCGCCGCCGTTGCACCTGGCCGCGCGCCGCGCGTTGTCCACGCGCGGCGCGCGGCTGATCGCGGGCGCGGGCGTTTCCAAGCGGCAGTGGGGCGCGTTCATGCCCGGCGTGCCGGACGTCACGAAGTTTCCGGCGCGCGTCTGGAGCCGTCTGCACAACAAGTACTGGCGACGGCTGCGTCCCGACCTGCTGACCTATGCGCCGGGCGGCGGTCTCGCGTCGCTGCGTCACGCGCTGGCCGACTATCTGCGCACCTCGCGCTCGGTGCGTTGCACGCCCGAGCAGATCATCATCACGACCGGGATTCACCAGTCGGTCGATCTGGCCGTGCGTCTGCTGTCCGATCCGGGCGACGTGATCTGGACCGAAGACCCATGCTATTGGGGCGTGCGCAGCGTGCTGCATGTGTCGGGTCTGCAATCGCGGCCGATCGCCGTCGACGAGGAGGGCATCAATCCATCCGCCGACGATCTCGCGCAGCCGCCGAAGCTGATGCTCGTCACGCCGTCGCATCAATATCCGCTCGGCATGGTGATGAGCCTCGCGCGGCGCCGCATGCTGCTCGAGTACGCGCGGCAGAATCAGTGCTGGATCATCGAGGACGACTACGACAGCGAATTCCGCTACGGCAGCCGGCCGCTGGCGTCGCTGCAAGGACTGGACACGTCGGGGCAGGTGATCTACGTGGGCAGCTTCGGCAAGACGCTGTTTCCGGGCTTGCGCATTGGCTATCTGGTCGTGCCCGAAGCGCTGGCGGAGAGCTTCGCGACTGCGAGCGCGGAGTTGTATCGCGAAGGGCAGTTGCTGCAGCAGGCGATGCTCGCGGAGTTCATCGCCGAAGGGCATTTCACGTCGCATATCCGCAAGATGCGCACGCTGTACGGGCAGCGTCGCCAGACCCTGCTCGATGCCGCGTCGACAACGTTATGGCGATGCGCTGCCCGCGGTCGGGCGGCGATGCCGGTTTGCATCTGGTGATGCAATTGCCCGAAGGCAGCGACGATCGCGCGGTGGCGGCGGCCGCGCTGGAGCGCAATATCGTCGTGCGGCCCTTGTCGGGGTATTACGCGCAGCCGGCGCGGGCGCCGTCGGGCTTGCTGATCGGCTATGCGTGCGTGCCGGATCGAGGAGATCGCGCCGGCGTTCAACACGCTCGCCGATGCGATCGATGCGAGCCTGCCGCATTTCGCCTGAGCGTATGTCGCCTGAGCGTGTCGCCTGAGCGTTTTTCGCCTGAGCGTGCCGGTCGCGACCCGCCCAGTTGCGACGGAGGGCGCTGAGTTTATTTGAACCGGGGGTTCATGAATTTCCGCATCGATGGAAAAACGCTCGACTTTATGATCGGCAAGCAGTCGAAATCTCGTAGTGATTCGCCGGCCACACGAAGCCTGAGACGGCGCACCCCTAGCGACAGGACGACGGCCCAGGAGCCCTATGAATGTCGACGTTTCCGCCTGCGGCCGCGCTGGCTGCCGTGAGCGCAATCTACTGGCCAATGAGCAGGCCTGCGCTACCCGGCTTCCGGATACTCAGGCAAACCGTCCGTTGTTCTGTCCCACGGTAAGCGCTCCTTGCCCCAGGTGTGACTCGCTGGAGGAGCCGCGCCGGGTTCATCGAGAGAACAGGTCGACATATCGACCACATCAGGCGACTCGGCGTTTGCGTAAGTCAGTGGCGTTCCGCAATCGCCGCAAAAGGCGCGAAGAACCTTAGGGCTGGATTCAAACGTCTTTGGTGTGCCTTGCACCCAACGCAGCCCGCTCTTGCGCACACTGAACCAGGCAAGCGCCGGCGCTCCTGATATTTTCCGGCATGTGACGCAGTGACAGAGCGTCGTATCGAAGGGATTCGAATGAATCTCATACCGGATGGCTCGGCAATAGCATCCACCTGTCAGCATCGGGTTCCTCGCTCTATCTATCGCTGTGGGACAGATTGTCGGCAATCTGCTGCGGCTTGTCGAATCACCGCACCTGGCGCGATGCCCACGGCGGCGGCCCCGCGCCACCCAGCAATGCAGGCGGGATCGCACAGGACTGGCACGCCGCGCGCGCCGAGGATGCCCAGCGTGGCGAAGATGGGAGATACGACCGCCAGCGTGACCTTAAGGGTACTAACGTGTTCGCCGCCGGCCTCCGCTTCTTCCAGGCTTTCGAGAATGTCGATGCACGACTGCAGAAAGCGCTCGCCCTCATGGTCAGTCTCTGCGTGCGCGTCGAACGATGCGGCAACTGCACGCCGAGCCTTCGCTCCAGACTGTTGACTCCTTCTGGCTGACAAAAGGCTGACTGACCCCCAACATATTCGCAGCCGAGGCGAAGCCTCCGGCCTCCGCCACTGCCTTGAAGACACGCATCTCCAGCAGCCTTTCATCTTGCATCGGTCGAATCCATTTACGTCTTTTAATCGCGGGCGGCCCCGGGAAGCAGGCTCGGTCCGGCGTGCGTTTCGGCGGGCTCGTCAAGGCTATTGCACCGCGTTACGCTCGTCTGGTCAAAGCGCCCCGGTCATCGCCGTATTCGAGGGCGGCGGCGATCCCGGTAAGCGTGATTCGTCTAATGATGGGCGAAAACCGCCACTTTTGACGCAATGCCATATAGAACGCAGCTACCACTGTGTACTATCGGACCTGAACACATCGGACGATTGCCTACGCATGTGAGCATGCGTCCGATGTGCAATTGCAGCTCGCCTCGAAAGCGGTCCCGGGAGACGATGGAATGCGCGTACTGATCGTCGATGACCACGAGCTGTTCAGAGCCGGATTGGCGCTTCTACTGAGAGAGCTCTTTCCGAACATCGAGTTGCTGCATGCGAGCACGTTGTCGCAGGGATTGAGTCATGCGCTTGGCGAGCTCATGAACATCGTTTTTCTCGATCTCGACCTTCCCGATGGCCACGGTTGCAACGCGCTTGCCGAATTGAAGGAGTCGCGGCCGTCGTTACCGGTGATCGTGATATCGGCCGATGAGAGCGTGGAAACGATCAGTCGATGCATCCAACTTCGCGCCATGGGATACGTGCCCAAATCGTCATCGCCTGAAGCGCTTCATGCAGCGATCAGCGCGGTGCTTGCCGGGGGCGTGTTCCTGCCCGCCGCCAGCATCGCGAGGCTCAGGCGCGACATGGGTACGGACGAGACCCCGGCAAATGAAGCCGAGGAAAGCACAGCCGGGCGTCAATTCGGAAATGAGCAGCGCATCCGAGCTGGGACTCACTCCGAGAGAGTTCGAAACCTTGACGTGGCTCGTGCGCGGACTTCCTTCCAAGGCGATTGCCCTAAGAATGGGGCTCGAGGACATTACGGTACGGAAATACGTCAGCCATCTGCTCGCGCATTTCAATCTGCGGCGCCGTACGGAACTCATCGTCATGCTGGCGGATAGAGGGATCAAGCTCGGCGTCCCGCCAGTCACGGATCCCGCACATGATCGAAGCCTGTCGGCTGCTGGGCGGCAACGAACCGACTGACTTCAGCGAGCGTGCTTTCCGGCGTGGAGGACTTCCGCAACAGCACGAACGGCTCGGCGAAATCGCGAAGTGCGTGAGGCGACACCAGCTCGCCCGTGATGAACGCGACGGGAAGCACGCCGGCCCACGCGAAATGCCGCCTGATCCGTTCGGCGACCTCGATACCGGTCGGCCCGTCGCGCAGCCGGATATCGGTGACAATGATGTCGGGTGTGCGGCTGTCGTCGGTGAGAATCGCTTCGAATCCCGCCATCGACGCGGCGGTATCCACCAGTGCGCCAGCACTGAGAAATAGCCGGCGCAGGCCCTCGAGAACGGTCGGTTCGTCGTCGCAAAGCAGGATGTATCTGCCCTTGAGGACGGACATGCATGCGCCGTCCTTTCGATCCTCCGTCTCGACGACAGGTGTCATTCTGGATATCGGCGCGTACAGGGAAAAGCGTGACCCGCGCCCTTCGACCGACCAGAAATGCAGCTCGTGCTTCGGCAGAATCCCGACAACCCGATTGACGATAGACAGCCCAAGTCCGAGGCCTTTCGAGCGGTCGCGGCCAGGGTTGTCGATCTGATAGTACTCGGCGAATATCGCATCCCGATGCACGGGCGAGATGCCGATGCCCGTGTCCCACACGTCGATGCGAAGCCGTTCCCCAATCAGCACCCAGCCGATCACGACTCCCCCCGCGGAGGTATTCTTGATCGCATTCGATACGAGATTGGACAATGCCCGCTTGAACAGGGAGCGGTCGCTTTCAATGGCAGGCGGGTGGCGCCGACGCTCGCTGATTCTGAATTCGATGCCCCGCGACCTTGCCGGCTCCAGGTATTGCTCGAAGACTTCCGTCAGCACGGTCTGCGTATCGACTGGCGACAGGCGCGGAACGTATGAGCCGAGTTCGCTATAGTCCTGAATGTCCTTGAACATGTCGAGGAGATCGCGTGCCGTTTCCTCGATGACGTCGAGATCATGGCTTGCGGCGTGTTCACCTTCGAGCTTTATCCGCGCGCTGCGGATGAACAGGTTGATCGCGGCGAGAGGCTGCTGGATGTCGTGGTAGGCCGATGAAAAAAACCGCTCCTTCTCCCTGACGATTTCTCTCATGCGTTCATTCTGCTGCTTGACTACGCGGGAAGCCGCGTCAACGCGTGCTTTGGCTGCGCGCAACGTCCGCCGGAACACAAATTCACGCCGGGCGGCGCAGTTCAAACTGAATGCACACGACAATGCCGGCGAGATACATCAGAGACACCGTATTCCCACGGGACACCCAGGATACCGAGTGCAACTCTGGCGTCGAACCATGACTCCGTAGCCAGAGATAAATGGCAAGACGGAAGGTGACAACGCATAGGCCGACTAACCATGCTGCCGTGATTGCGCGGAGCCTGAACGACGTGAATATCAGGAAAACAATAAGGAAATATTCGGGGAAGGTTTCCTCGAAGACCCGGCTCGCCGGGTAAACGCACATCAATGCCAATTGGGCAAACCAGCAACTCAGTATCACTACACAAAGCAATCTGACGGACCGGCGTTCGTCAAAGGCGCGCGGTCCCCGCATCAACCATAACGGCAGCGCCATACCCACGGCACCTGCAAGCCGCACATAAGCAACGTCGAGAAGGATACTGGGGATCAAGCGCGTTCAGCAGCCACCAGTCACGCCCAACAAACGCGATCCATATCAGCATGAGGCTGGCACCCGCCAGCCTGCGTTGGCCCGCGTAGCGACGCGCATAGTCCATACGGAACGCACGCTCCATCGCCGCCGACCCGAACTTGCGCACTACGAAGCCTGACGATCTCATGGGCTGCTTGATTCGGAAATCCACCGTGGGCGGATAGTGCGGATAGTGCGCGGCATCGGGAGGCTTTAGCGGCGCGTCATGGGCTGGACAGGTCCGGCACTCACGGATCCCGCACTTGACCGAACCCCGGCGGCTGCCGCTCGGCAACCAGCCGACTGACCTCAGCCGAGCGTGCTTTCTGGCGCGGCGGACTTCCGCAACAGCACGAACGGCTCAGCGAAATCGCGAAGTGCATGAGGCGACACCAGTTCGCCCGTGATGAACGCGACGGGCAGCACGCCCGCCCAGGCGAAATGCCGCCGGATCCGTTCGGCAACCTCGATACCGGTTGGCCCGTCGCGCAGCCGGATGTCGGTGACAATGACGTCGGGCGCGCGGCTGTCGTCGGCGAGAATCGCTTCGAACCCCGCCATCGACCCGGCGGTATTCACCAGTGCGCCAGCACTCGAGAACAGGCGCCGCAGTCCCTCCAGCACGATCGGTTCGTCGTCGCACAGCAGGATGTATTTGCCCTTAAGGGAGGACATGCTGGCGACGTTCGTCTGATTGTCCGCGACGCTGACGGGCGCCGATTGCGCTATCGGCGCGTATAGGGAGAAGCGCGACCCGCGCCCTGCCACCGACCAGAAACTCATACTGTGCCCGGGCAGCATGCCGATAACCCGGTGAACAATCGACAGTCCAAGCCCCAAGCCTCTCGACCGGTCGCGCCCTGGATTGTCGATCTGATAGTACTCGGCGAATATCGCATCGCGATGCACGGGCGAGATACCGATGCCCGTGTCCCACACGTCTATGCGAAGCCGTTCCCCGATCTCCACCCAGCCGATTACGACGCCTCCCACGCAGGTGTATTTGATCGCATTCGACATGAGATTGGAGAGTGCCCGCTTGAACATCGCGTGGTCACTTTCAATAGGCGGCGGGGGGCGTCGACGCAGGCCGATTCTCAACTCGATGCCCCGCGACTTCGCCAATTCGAGGTATTGCTCACAGACCTCCCTGAGCACGGCCTGCGTATCGCATGGCGCCAGGTGCGGAACGTATGAGCCCAGTTCGCTATAGTCCTGAATGTCCTTGAACATGTCGAGAAGGTCGTGCGCCGTTTCCTCGATGACGTCGAGATCATGGCTTGCGACGTGTTCGTCTTCGAGCTTTATCCGCGCGCTACGGATAAAAAGATTGATCGCGGCGAGAGGCTGCTGGATGTCGTGATACGCCGATGAAAAGAACCGCTCTTTCTCCCTGACGACTTCTCTCATGCGTTCATTCTGTTGCCTGACCACGCGGGAAGCGGCTTCAACGCGCGCCTTGGCTGCGCGCAGCGTTCGCCGGAACAGGAATTCGCGCCGCGCGGCGAATTCAAACTGAATGCACACGGCAATTCCGACCAGATACATCATCAGCACCATAGCCCCACGCGTGAACCAGTGAGACCACGGCGTGGACGTGCCCCAGTTGTACTGGAGCAGTTCTTCAACATGGTAGGTGACGACGCATAGTCCGACTAACCATATTGCGGTGATCGCGCGAAATCGGAACAACGTGAAGATCAGGAAAAGGACAACAAAAAAGCCGGGGAAAATCTCCTTTCCGACCTGGACCGGCGGATAAACATTCACCAATCCCAATAGCGCGAACCAGCAACTCAGTATCACGACACAAAGTAATCTGACGGCCGAGCGTTCGTCAAAGGCGCGTGGTCCCCACATCAACCATAGCGGCAGCGCCATACCCACGGCACCTGCAAGCCGCACATAGCCGATGTGCCGAAGGATGCCGGGATCAAGCGTGTTCAGCAGCAACCAGTCACGGACTACAACTGCGGCCCATATCAGCAGGAGGCTTGCGCCGGCCAGCCTGCGTTGGCCCGCGTAGCGACGCGCATAGTCGATGAGGAACGCACGCTCCATCGCCTCGGATCTGAACTTGCGTACTACGAAGCCTGACGCTCTCATAGCCTGCTTGATCACGTAAGCTGCCGTGGGCGGAAAGTGCGCGACATCGAGAGGCTTTATCGGCGCACGACGGGTTAGACAGGTCCCCACCGAACGTGGCTAACGGAGTGGAACTGCACCCTCCAACGCAAGCAGCGCCGATGGTCAAGGATGCAGAACGCCTTCGCGAGCAGCCACAGTGCGATAAACCATTGGGCGATAAAAAGAGAATAACAGGTCGATTTCCGTACCATCAGCTACAAATGTATCAATGACGCGATGTGTCCCTGGCTGCGCCGGACGGCTCGGCAGGATGCTCCGCCGTCATCGGAGGCGACGAGCTGATACGTCACCGGGGATCGGCCAACGGGAGTGCATACATCTTTCACCGGCGTTGCAGGCTCGCCGCCTACGCATGTGCGTTGTGACAGCGTTTCGTCTGACCAAGAATGAACAGGACAGCAATGCTGGAACGGCGTTCGTCGAGTGCACCTCGACCGGTCAATCGTTGCGATGAGCCAAACCGGCCTTGTCGCGTGCGAAGACTGCTGTCGGACGGCGAGAGTTGCACACGCCGGTTTCCCGAACTCCGAAGGAGAATGCACATGAAGCTTTATCCACCGATCCTCGTCTGCCTCGCGCTGATAGCGGGTGCCGCAGCGGACGGATGCTTCGCCCAATCGACGCTGAGCCAGAATCAATCGGCAACGGACGGCAACGCCCCGCAGATTTCAGCGGTCGCAGTTCCGGATCCCGCACCGCCCTCCTCCGTTTCCGCTGGAAAAACACGCGAGCAGGTGCTGCGTGAGCTGGAGGATTTTCAGAAAAGTGGCCAGGCAGCGCAGTTGCAAGATCTTTACCGGGGAGGCAACTAGGGACGTGTCGCAAGCGCGAATGGCGTGTCGACTATCGGATGGTCGTCGGTGTGAGTCCGACACGCGACCTTTCCGGACTACGGATCGGCCACTTGCCAAAAGTCGATGCTGTGGGCCGACGGGACCAACGTCGGCTGTGCTCTGACAGCCGACTTCCGCCTGCGCGACAGAGCGCGACTCATCCGCGACTTATAAGCGACTCACGCGCGACTCACACCAGTCCCTCAGATCCCGGCAAACCAGCCCATCGGCCATCAAGCGTTTGCTACGTGAGATTCAATCCGCCATCCGAGAGCAGAATCTCGCCTGTCAGATAATCCGAGGCGACTAGCAACGCAACCGCCTGAGCAATATCCCCGGGACTCGCGGCTCGACGCATCGGCGCCCGCTCCTTCCAGAGCTGCTGCGCCTGGGTCCAGTCCGCAGTCAAAGGCGTATCGACCAAACCAGGCGCGACGGCATTTACCCGAATATCCGGGGCAAGCGAAACCGCGAGCAGGCGGGTTACGTGGTTCAACGCCGCCTTGGTCGCGGCATAAGGAATGGACGCTCCCTTTGGCCGGACGCCGGCATGTGAGCTCACGTTCACGACGCAACCGGGCCTCCCTCGCGTGGCCGCTTCACGCAGCGCGGATTGCGCTTCGGTTACGAGGCGAAACGGCGCAACGACATTGATTTCATGCAGCTCCTGCCAGATGTCGGGTGTGGCCGCGGCCAGGTCCGCATGAGGAATCACGCGACTGATCCCTGCGTTATTGACCAGAACGTCGAGTCGTCCCCATGCGGCGATCGCTTCACGGATGAGCTTCACTCTATCCGCGTCGTCGGCCAGATCGGCCTGCACATAAGTTGCCGATCCAAGTTCACGGGCCAATGCATGACCTGCCGCCACTGAACTGCGCGAATGCAGGACGATCGAGAATCCGTCCTTCGAGAGTCGTCGCGCGATCGCGGCACCGATACCGGAAGTCGAGCCAGTGACGAGAGCAACAGGCGGCGGAATTTTCATGGGGGCGCGGACAGGGCGAGTAAGGTTTTTGGAAAATGATGGACGGAGACCGGATTCGTCGCCTTCGACCGGATGAGCGTCAAGACCGCCAAGACCGGATCTCGGCAGGGTTCGTCGATTGTCGACTGTCCGGGCGGTTGTGTCGAACGTCGCATACCGGAGCAAGCGGGTGCAAGCGGGCGCAAGCGACTATGACCTTCTGCGGCTGCCGGTCCGTTCGGGCGGATCAGCAGGCGTCATGAAGACGGCGGCCGTGGCCCACGCAACGCCCGCCACGGCCGACTTCACACCGCCGCCAGCCCACCGCCAGCCACAACAAAGTGGTTACCTCAAAATAGCCGGAATCGGTCATTTTTCGAATCCATTTCGAGGTTTAAGCTTCACTCATCGCGTCACGGAATGCCAGCAGAACAGCGTCCAGCTACGCGTTCAACCATCCGACCCAGGAGTGAATCATGCAACAACGTCTCGACTTCTACAAAGCCAACCCCGCCGCGATCAAGGCAATGCTCGGCGTCGAAGAACGCATCGGCAAATCGGCGCTCGAAAAATCGCTGACCGAACTGGTGCGCCTGCGCGCATCGCAGATCAACGGCTGCGCATTCTGCGTCGACATGCACACCACCGACGCCCGCAAAGGCGGCGAAACCGAACGGCGTCTGGCCACCGTCGTGGTATGGCGCGAAACGCCGTTCTTCACCGACCGCGAACGTGCCGCGCTCGAATGGACCGAAGCGGTAACGCTGGTGTCGCACGAGCATGTGCCCGATGCAGTGTGGGAAGCAGTGCGTCCGCATTTCAGCGACGAGGAACTGGTCGACCTGACGCTGCTGATCTCGGCAATCAACGCATGGAACCGCTTTGCGATCTCGTTCCGCAAAATGCCCGCGTAACGACGAGAAGGCTGTGCTGTGTATTGAACCCGCGAACCCGCGAACGCGCTGCGCGAACGCTCAATAAACCGGCTCGCGCAGCGCCCGGTCGCCCGAGACCTTGAACGCCGCTGTCAACTCGCTCAACTGCCGCGCCTGATCGGCGAGCGAGTTCGCGGTCGCCGCGCTTTCCTCGACCAGCGCCGCATTGTGCTGGGTCACCTCGTCCATTTGCGTGACGGCGAGGCTCACCTGCCTGATCCCCTCGCTCTGCTCTTTAGAGGCCGCCGCGATCTCGCCGACAATCCGCGCGACGCGTTCAATCGCGGCTTCGATGTTCTGCATCGTGCCGCCCGCTTCGTTGACGAGACCCGCGCCGTTCTCAACGCGTGAAGTCGACTCCGCAATCAGCCCGCCGATTTCCTTCGCGGCCGCCGCCGAGCGTTGCGCGAGACTGCGCACTTCCCCCGCCACCACCGCAAAACCGCGCCCTTCTTCGCCCGCGCGCGCCGCTTCGACGGCCGCATTCAACGCGAGGATGTTGGTCTGGAACGCAATGCCCTCGATCGCGGTGATGATGCCGGTCATCTTCGACGAACCCGCGTGAATCACGCGCATGGTCTCGACCATGCTGCCGACCGAATCGCGCCCGCGCGCCGCCATCTCGGACGCGCGCAGCGCGAGTTCGCTCGCGTGCTGCGCGTTCTCGGCGTTCAGTTGCACGGTCGACGTGAGCTGCTCCATCGCCGCCGCCGTCTGTTCGAGCGACGCAGCCTGCTCCTCGGTCCGTTGCGACAGGTCGAGATTGCCCGCGGCGATCTGCTGGGTGGACGACGCGATCGAATGCGAGCCGGCCCGCACCGTGGTGACGGTTGCGCCGAGCTTGTCCTGCATCGACGCGACGCCGCGCAGGAGCGTCGCCATTTCGTCGTTCGAGCGGATCGGCACGTGGGTCGTCAATTCGCCGGCGGCGATCGCGTCGAACTGGCGCAGCGCGTCGTTCAGCGGCGTCATGATCGCGCGGCGCAACGTGCGCCAACTGATGAAGGCCACCGTCAATCCCAGCACGATGCTGCCGAGACACGCGATCAGCAGCGTATGAAAGCGCGCCGCCGAGCGATCGTTCGCGTCGCTCGCCTGCTGGTTCAGATAGTTCTCGAGCGCGCCCTGGCTGGTATTCATCGCCGTATAAAGACCGATCAGATGATTCGCGCGGCCTTCGTCCATCCAGCTGACGTCGCCGGTGCGGATCGCTTCGACCAGCTTGTCGATACCGTCACGCCGCACGGCGGTGCGCTTCGCGTCGAGGTCGTCGGTGAGGGTTTGCAGTTCGGGGGTTTTCGGTAGCTCGCGAAACGTGCTCCACCATTTGTCCGACTCGCCAAGCAGCATGTTGGCGCGCTCGAGCTGCGCGTTCAGTTGCGGCGAATGCGGATTACTCATCGCCCAGTCGAGTCCGAAGCGTGCCCGCGACATCGCCGTGCCCGACTTGCCGAGCGCCACCACCGACGCGAAGTGCACCGCGTACGCGTCGTGCTGCGCGTCGTTGCTTTCGTCCATGCCGAGAATGCCGAGCGCGCCGGTAGCGATCAGCAGCACGCCGAGGAACGCGATGGTGATCGCGATGCGGAGATTGATAGTGAGGTGTCTGGTCATCGTGATTGTTCTGGCTCTGGCTGGTCTCGCGCTCTGGCTCATGACGTGCGGCTCCCGCGCACGGATGAAAGGCGATGTGTCCCGACGCCTTCCACGTCGCCACTCTAAATTTCCTGCTTAAACGATTATTTGTTCCTTATTTGGAACATCTAACCGTATATGGAAAGTATATCGAGACAGGTCGTGCGAAAAAATAAAATCTGGGAAGGCGCGGTAAACGCGCAACAGACATGCGCACGCTTGCGGATGCCGGATTCGGAGAATCACAGGAAGTGGACCGTCACGACCTGCGCGCACGTTGCGCGCGCCGTCATTGCTGTTTGCCGCTCCGTCGCGCAACGGCATTCACCTCGATCATTCGCCGATCCACGAGCCCCGCAGATCGCTGTCATGCAGCAGTTGCAGCAGCGTTCCCGCCGGACGGCTGAGCCGTTTCGCGGCGAGCGCGATGAATTCGACCGACGGCAGCGTCGGCAGACCTGCCGCGTTCAAGGGCGGCGTCAGCCCGCGCGCGGCCAGATATTGCGGACGCACCGTAATGCCCAGGCCGCCGCGCGCAGCGGCAATGCAGCCCGAATGACTGCTGCTCGTGCACACCACCTGCCAGCTAAAACCCGCCTCGGCGAGCGCGTCGAGCACGACCGCCCGCGTCACGCTCGGCTCGGCGACCAGAATCAGCGGCAGCGGCTGGCTCAGATCGACCAGCGTGCCCGCGCGCGCCAGCCACTCCAGCCGTCCGGTGAAGAGCGGCACGCCGCGCCGGTCGCCCAGACGCCGTTTGCCGACCAGCAGATCGATCGCGCCCGCGTCGAGCAATTCGTACAGCTTGCCGGTCATGCCGATGGTGATTTCCAGCTCGACATCGGGATGCGCGTCGCGAAACGCCGCCAGCACCGTGGGCAGCGGGCCGAGCGCGACATCGTCGGATGAACCGAGGCGCACGCGGCCTTTCAGGCGCGGCGCGCGAAACTGCGATTCGGCCCGCGCGAGTGCCTGCAGGATCACGCTGGCGTGGGCGAGCATGGCCTCGCCGTCGGGGGTCATCGCAAGCGAATGGGTGTCGCGCACGAACAGGCGCCGGCCGACGCTCTCTTCGAGCCGCCGGATGTGTTCGCTGACGCTCGACTGCGTCAGGTTCAGCCGCCGCCCCGCCTCGGTGAAGCTGTGGCAGGCGGCGACGGTCGCGAAAGTCTTGAGCCAGATGGGATTGAGCATGATGCGGCATTGTCGCGCTGCTTATCGGCAAAGTCGATAACAGTCAGCGTCCCTAGTGGGGTTCCCGATTGACGGTGATGTCAATATCATGACGGAATTCCCCCATGAATTGCCCCGCGCGCAGCCGCCGTTCAGGCCGCGCTGGCGCGTCGTAAAAAATGACCAAGGATTCCTCCCAGACCGCGCTGCTGTGGATCGTCGCCGCCGGCTTCTTCATGCAGTCGCTCGACACGACGATCGTCAACACCGCGCTGCCGTCGATCGCCCACAGCCTGCACGTCGCGCCCCTCGCGATGCAGCCGATCGTGGTGGCCTACACGCTGACCATGGCGATGCTCACGCCCGCGTCGGGCTGGCTCGCCGACCGCTTCGGCACGCGGCGCGTGTACTTCATCGCGATCCTCGATCTTCGTGCTCGGCTCGGTCTGCTGCGCGAGCGCGCATACGCTCGGCCAACTGGTGATGGCGCGCGTGCTGCAAGGCATCGGCGGCTCGATGCTGCTGCCGATCGGACGGCTTGCCGTATTGCGCAGCGTCTCGGGCGAACAGTACGTGTCGGCGCTCGCGTTCATTTCGATTGCCGGTCAACTCGGGCCGATTGCCGGTCCGACGCTCGGCGGCTGGTTCGTGCAGGCAATCACCTGGCACTGGATTTTTCTGATCAACGTGCCGATCGGCGCGGTGGGTCTGTACGCGGTGCAGCGCTATCTGCCGTCGCATGGTGAGGCCAAGGCGCCGCCGTTCGACTTTATCGGCTGCGGGTTGCTGTCGCTGTGCATGATCGCGTTTTCGCTCGCGGTCGACGCGCCGGTTCCTACGCATCGGGCCGCGTGGTCGGCGGGGCTGTTCGTGCTCGCCGTGGTGAGCGCGCTGGCCTACATTCCGTACGCGAGGCACCGGCGCGAATCCGCTCTTCAAGCTCTCGCTGTTTCGGCGAGCCGAATTTCAGCGTGGGTCTGATCGGCAATCTGGTGTGCCGCATCGGCTCCAGCGCGGTGCCGTTTCTCGTGCCGCTGCTGTTGCAATTGCAACTGGGTTATTCGCCGCTGCATTCCGGGCTGATGATGCTGCCCGCCGCGCTCGCCGGCACGCGTCGCCAAGCGCTGGATCGCGCCGCTCGTGCGCCGCTACGGCTATGACACGTTCCTGCTGGTCAATACGATCATCGTCGGCTCGGCGATCGTCGTCGTTCGCGCTGATTTCGCGCGGCACGCCGCTCGTGATCGAGACTCGCGATTCTGGCCGTGTTCGGCGCGGCCAATTCCATGCAGTTCGCGGCGATGAACAGCGTCACGCTCAAAGGCCTGTCTCACGAAGATGCGGGCAGCGGCAACAGCCTCTTCTCGATGGTGCAGATGCTGGCGATCGGGCTGGGCGTGTCGATCGGCGGCGGGCTGGTGAATCGTGTTCTCCGCGCATTGGGGTTCGGCCGAGCTGGGATTCCGGCTGAGCTTCGTGTGCGTCGGCGTGATCACGCTGGTGTCGGCGTGGATGTTCCGCCATCTCGACGACGCGTCGGGTACGAGTCCCGTGCGCGGCCAGGCGGCGCAGAGGCGCCGGGCGCTGAGTTCCGGGCTGCGCGCGTGCGCCCGGATCGCCGGCATCACTGCCGGCAAGCGGACGCCCGAAAAACCCTCGCATGCTTCGATCAGGCGCTCCTGCACAGCAACATCGCGCAAAGCCGGATGCGTGTCACGCGGCTTCATGTGATAGAAATACGCCGCCGCTCACCGTGGCCGCCGGTTCGTCGCTAACCGCGAGCCAGACCTGGGTTTTCGGCGCCGCCTGCAAATCGTCCGGCGCGCCCGCTGCCGCCCATTTTCGTCGCGACCCAACCCGGCTCCAGCGCATTCGACAACACCCCCGGCCAGCGGCGCGCCATCGCGAACGCAAGCAACGCGTCGTGCAGCTTCGAGTCCGAATACGCGGCCGTACCTCTGCCACGGACGCCGCTCCCACGCCAGATCGACGAGACTCGCGTCGCCGCTGCGATGCAGGCCCGAACTCAGATAGACGAGCCGCTTCGGCTTGTCGATCAGCGCGCGTCAACATATACGGAGCCAGCGTGTTGACCGCGAACACATGCGGCAAGCCGTCGACGCGTCGCCACCCGGCGCGGCTCCTGAAAGCCGACCGCCGCATTGTGGATCACCGCGTCGAAGCGGCCGAGCCGATTGACCTGCTGCGGCAAGCGCGATGGTCGCCGCGATACTCGACAGATCGCCGACGAGTGCAGCCTGCGCGTGAGGCACCGCCTTCAGCGCATCGTCAGCGCGCGCGGCACTGCGCGCATGCAAAACAACCTCATGCCCTGCGTCGACGAGCAGACGAGCGGCCATTTGGCCTAGTCCATCGGCAGAACCGGTAATAAAAACACGTGCCATGATGGATTCTCCTATTCAAGTCAGACTGAATATGCCCAATGCATGACGAGAAGCCCATTCCATCGTATGCCGGCCGAGTTCGAACAGACTAACGCGCAACGCGCGATTGACGCGATAGCGTCGCTATCATTGCACTCATGACATCGACATCATTGATAAGCGCTTGACAGGCCTGTCGGCGTGCTTTGTCGCGTGATTCAAAGCTAACTTTCGCGTTAGCATGTCGTGCATTAATGCATAACAAAAGGAAGATCACATGCCATTTGACGAGCGCATGCTGAACGGCATGGGCGTCTTGACGGCGATCGTCGATTGCGGCAGTTTTGCGGCGGCCGGCGAAGCGCTCGACATGTCGCAATCCGGGGTGAGCCGTTCAGTCGCACGGCTCGAAGCGCGTTTGGGTATCCGGCTATTCGACCGCACCACACGTTCGGTCACGCTGACCGACGAAGGGCCGCCGCTTCTACGAACAGATCGTGCCGCTGCTGGGTGGGCTCGAAGAGGCGGCGGCATCCGCTGCGCAAGGCGCAACTGCGGTACGTGGACGTTTGCGCGTGAACATGGACCCGTTCTTTTCGCGCCTCGTGCTGGGCCCGCGACTCGGCGGCTTTATCGACAAACATCCCGATCTGCAACTCGAACTGATCACGCGCGACCAGTTAGGCGATATGGTCGCCGACGGCTTCGATCTGGCGATCCGTTTCGGTGAGCCGCCGGTGTCGACACTGATCGCGCGCAAGCTGCTCGACACGCGCATCCTGACCGTGGCCGCGCCTTCGTATCTGAAGAAGCATGGTCATCCGGTGAACCCGGCCGAACTCGAAAGCGGCAAGCATGTGTGCATCAAGTTTCGCGACCCGCTCACGGGTATCCGTTCGCGTGGGAGTTTCATCGCGGCCGCAAGAAGCATGGTGGTTACACCGCAGGGCCGGCTGACCGTCAACGACGTGGGCACCTTGCATAGCGCCTGCGCGGCGGGCCAGGGGATCGCGCAGATTCTGTCGCTCGGTGCGGAGTCGTTGCTGGCGAACGGCAAGCTGGTCGAGTTGTTTCCCGATTGGGGCGACGAGGTATATCCGCTGTATGCGCTGTATCCGTCGCGGCATCATCCGCCAGCGAAGGTGCGGGCGTTCTACGATTTCATCGTTTCGCTGACGGGCGGCACGAGCGCGCGAAGCGGCGGCTTGAAGCGCGCGCGGGGTGCGGCGGGTTGCAGCGGGTTGCAACCGACTCGCGCAATTGCGACGCAATTGCTGCGCTGCTGCCGCGCCGCGCTAGCCAATCGTATAGCGATTCTGCGAGCCGGGAACATACACGCCACGCGCGAGCATCAGTATCTGCTCGCGATGGCGGTCGAACGCCGCCAGTACCGCCGGTTCATCGGAGCCCGCGTTCGGACTCAGATTCGACAGCACCGAATCGTTGACTGCAAAGGCGATTTCGCGTGCATTGTCGTAGCCCCAGAAGTTCACGCAATGGTGATAAGCGTCGTAGCTGCGACTCGGGTTCGGGAAGTTGAGCGACATGTCGTACTCCGGCAGTTGTCCATCTCCTTTTGGACGTTGCGCTGAATGAGGGGCGCGGTCAAGCGCTTTTTACTCCGCGTTTCGCGGCTTGCATGACCGCGCCGCTCACTCCGGTCGTCTGACGTTGCGGCTCCTTTCAGCTCACCTCTTCCAGCAACTCCCGCACCGCCGACCTCGCTTCGCGCGCGAGTTCTTTCAGATCGACACCGTCGATCTGGTCGTCGGCGACCACCCGCCTGCCCGCGCAAAACAACGCCGCCAGCGAAGGCCGTCCGCCCGAGGCAACGGGTCCGATCGCCGGATCGTGCAAGCCGAAATAGCGCGGATCGTCGAGCCGGTACACCGCGAGGTCCGCGGCGATAACCCACCGCAATCTTGCCCGACCTCGTCGAGTCCCATGATCTGCGCGCCGCCCGCCGTGCCCCAATGAATCACGTCGGCGACACTGGCCGCATTCGCGCCGCCTTCGAAGCTGCCGCCGCGATACGTCGGCTGCGCCATCATGCCGAGCCGCGCGCGCTGCGCGAGCCACGTCATGTGTACTTCGGAGATCATGTCGGCCGCTTCGTTCGACGCCGCGCCGTCGACGCCGATCGACACCGGCACGCCCGCATCCGCCATCTCGCGCACGGGACAGATGCCGCTGCCGAGCCGCCCGTTGCTCTGCGGACAATGCGCGACGCCCGTGCCCGTCTGCGCGAGCAACGCGATTTCGTCGGCATCGACTTTGACCAGATGCGCATACCAGACGTCGCTGCCGAGCCAGTCGTGCTCGCCGCAGAACGCGACCGGCGACTGGCGGTACATCGAATGCGCGCTGTCCTGATAGCCGACCGTCTCCGACAAATGGCTATGCAGACGCAGTCCAGCCGACGCGCCAGTGCCGCCGTCTCGCGCATCTCGGCGGGAGAAATCGAATACAGCACGGTGGTCGGCGCCATCGACGACGCGCTGCATCGCGCGCGGCGACGCATCGTGGTATTGCGGCGGCGAGCCGTTCGATATCGGCGGCATACGCGTCCAGCGTTTCGGGACGCAATGCGGTCGGCAACTCGGCTTCAAGCTGCCGGGTTTGGGTCGCGCCGCCGCGCAGCAGCACGAAGCGCAAACCGAGCTTGTCGGCTTCTTCGAACAGGATCGCCGAGCTGTCGAACGGCATGCCCGGGTAGTACACGTAGTTGTGATCGGCGACCGTCGCACAACCCGAGCGCGCCAGTTCGATCAGACCGATGCGCGCCGCGAGCCGAAAGCGCCGCTCGTCGAACAGCGCGCGAAATCGATACGGCGTGGCGGCAAGCCACGGCGTGAGCGTCGCGTCGAGACCGGCCGTATCGCCCTTGAGCAGCGACTGGAACAGATGATGATGCGTGTTCACCCACGCCGGGTAAATCACGCAATCGGTGGCGTCGACGATCGTCTCGCCGGCACGCGGCGTGAGCGCGCCAATCGCCTCGATCGTATCGCCGACGATGCGGATGTCCGGGCCCTTCACCCGCGCGGGGTCGTCCGCCGAACCGCGAGCCGCCGGTCATGATGGCGGCCGCGTTGCGGATCAGCGTGGAGGCTTCGTCGTGTGTGTTGTTGTCATAAGCCTGAATACCTGAGCGCCTGATGCCTGAGCGCGAAAAAATCA
Organism: uncultured beta proteobacterium; assembly: GCA_963800185.1. Classification (GTDB taxonomy): domain Bacteria; phylum Pseudomonadota; class Gammaproteobacteria; order Burkholderiales; family Burkholderiaceae; genus Paraburkholderia. The sequence goes on from CAWCZW010000004.1 coordinate 288,962, forward strand.
AAGTTGGCTGTCGTGCCAGCCGCGCAAACCGATGCGCGACACCCATGCGGTGATCGCGAACAGCACGACGCCCGTGACGGTAATCAGCAGCAGTGCCGCAAACAGACGCGGAATATTCAGCTGAAAACCGGCTTGCAGAATCTGATACGCGAGTCCTGCGCCACTGCCGCCCGTGCCCGCGACGAACTCCGCGACCACCGCGCCGATCAGCGACAGGCCGCTCGAAATGCGCAGGCCGCCGAAAAAATACGGCAACGCGCTCGGAATCCGCAAGCGCACCAACGTCTGCCAGCGGCTCGCGCGATTGATTTTGAACAGGTTGATCAGGCCCGGGTTCACGCTGCGCAAGCCGAGCGCGGTGTTCGAGATGATCGGGAACAGGGCGACGAGCGTCGCGCACAGCACCAGCGCGACGTTCATGTCCTTGACCCAGATGATGATCAGCGGCGCGATGGCGACGACCGGCGTCACCTGCAACAGGATCGCGTACGGAAACAGACTCGCCTCGATCAGCGGACTCTGCACGAACAGCAACGCAATCGCGACACCCAGCACGGTCGCCAGCGCGAACGCGAGCAACGTGATCTTCAACGTGGCGAGCAGACTGCCGAACAGCAACGGCGCGTCCTGGATCAATTCCGTCACGATTGCCGACGGCGACGGCACCAGATACGCCGGCACCTTCATCAGCACGCACCAGCCTTGCCACATGCGCGAGCACGACCACACCGACGATCCACGGCGCAAGTGCCTTCGCCATGCCGGGCCGTTGCAGCCACGGCCGGCGCGCGGGCTTCGCAGACGGAGTCGCGTCGTCGCCGCTTCGCGCCGCGTGTTGGCCGAATGACCCACAAGCACTTCGCCTGTCATGATTGCACTCCTGTTTCTTCGTTCGCGAACGATGCGCGATGCGCATCGGTAATCAACTCCGAAAGCGTCTTGCAATGCTGCATGAACGGCTCGCTGACGCGGTATGCGTCGTCGCGCTCGAGCGCTGCCTGATTGGCGTCGTCGATCGGCACCTCGGCGATGATCCGCCCAGGCCGCGCGCCTGCATCACCACCACGCGGCTCGACAGATACACCGCTTCATAAATGCTGTGCGTGACGAACACCACCGTCATGCCGCGCCGCTTCCACAGCGCGCGCAGATCGCTGTCGAGCCGGTTGCGCGTGAACTCGTCGAGCGCGCCGAACGGTTCGTCGAGCAGCAGCAGATCCGGCTCGGTGACGAGCGCCCGCGCGAGCGACGCGCGCATCTGCATGCCGCCCGACAATTCGCGCGGCAGCACCTTGCCGAACTTCGCCGAGCCCGACGCCTTCGAGCGCGTCGGCCACCCGCGCATCCGCTTCGCGGCGCGGCACATGCGCGAGATCGAGCGGCAGGCGCACGTTGTCGGCGACCGTCGCCCAAGGCATCAGCGTGGCTTCCTGAAACACCATCGACATACGCCGCCCTTTCGAACCGACCGTGTCGAACGGTTGGCCCCACCAGCGGATATGACCGTGCGTCGGCGTTTCAATCCCCGCGAACATCTTCAGCAACGTGCTCTTGCCGCAACCCGACGGCCCGAGCAACGAGATGAACTCGCCGGGTTCGATCGCGAGCCGCACGTCTTCGAGTGCGACGGTGCCGTTCGGATAGCGCTTGTCGACTCGCTGCACCGACAGCAACGGCGCAGGCGGCTTTGGGAATATAGGCCTCAGTCGCCGCCATGATCATTGCCTCCACGTGAATGGGGAATACTTCGCGAAAGACTTCGTACTCGCCGTGATCGTTCAGCAGCTTGAGCAGCATGCGGCGCATCAGCAGGCCGGGCTGGTCCGACTCCATGTGGCATTCCTGCTGACGGCGCACGTCAATGCACGCGTCGTAGTCGGTGGCTTCGAGAATGTCGCGGTCTTCGTCGGTGATCGGACGGTCCCAGTCGATCAGCTCCTGCGTCGAGCACGCTTCTTCGGTGTCGTTGCGATAGAGCCATTGCGACAGCATCAGCGTGCGGTCGTCGATCGGCGTCGCGCAGTTGTAGATGATGTGATGGATGCCGCTCGCCGGATACACGCAGCCAAAGCGCCGCGCAAACGGCATGAACCAGCGGTTGATCAGATGCCGCTCGGTGACTTCCTCGGTGGTGCCGGTGATGCGATAGCTCGCCGGCGGATTGCGCACCGGCACATGCGTCTCCGCTTCGAAGCCCCAGTCGTTCGGACGGAACTCGTATTTCGACGGTTTCGGGTTATCGAACAGACCGAAGTTGCCTTTGTGCACGAAGCTGAAGTGCGAGTTGTCGAACGAGTTCTCCATCATCCGCAGCGGGCTGGTTTCCCAGCGCTCGTAAAACTGCAGGATGCGGCGGTAGCCGGGCGCGCCGTCTTCGGGGAATTCGGGAATCGGTTGCAGCGGCTCTTCGAGTGCGACCCACGCATAGCCGTAGCGCTCCTCGCAGTGATACGACGGCACGACCGCGCGCGACGGAATCGCGCCGCCGTCGTTCTGCGGAATCTTCACGCATTGGCCGGTGCAGTCGTAGGTCCAGCCGTGATAGCCGCAGGCGATGTTGCCGTCGCCATCGACGAACCCCTTCGACAGTTTGGCCGTGCGATGGCAGCAGCGGTCGCGCAAAGCATGCGGCTTGCCGCCCGCGCCCTTCCACAACACGATCGGCTCGCCGAGCAGCGTGAACGGCTGCGGACCGGCATCGAGTTGCGACATCGGCATGATCGCGTACCAGAAGCGGCGCAAGACTTTTTGACGTGTGACCAGCATGTGAGACTCCTTCTTTTCTAAGCGTTCGGACGTGCGGGTGCATGAATGCGTGCAATACGTGCAATACGTGCACTGTGCATGCGCTAGCGCCGCTCAAGGCATCACCTTCACGTTCTGAATGAATTGCAGCGTGTAGGCCGCGTGATAGTCGGTTGCGGGCTTGAGCAGCTTGGCGTCGACCATGTAGTCGAAGGTCTTCTTCCAGCGCGCATCGCTCATCGTGCCGATGCCTTGCGTCGCCGCATCGCCACCCGTCACGAGCTTCAGCTTCTTCAGCTGCGCGACGCCGTACGCGAGTTGCGCGTCGCTCATCTGCGGGTTGTCTTTCTTGATCAGCGCGTTGGCCGGCGCCGGATCGTTCAGATAGCTCTTCCATCCTTCCATCGACGCCTTCACGAAACGCGCGACCAAGTCCGGCTTGTTCTTCATCGTGTCGCGCATCGTGACGATCGTCGTGTTGTACGGCGGATAGCCGTCGTCGGCGAACAGGAAGAAGTGCGCGTTCGCGTGAGCCTGCTCGGCCTGGAACGTTTCCGACGACGGATACGCCTGCATCGCGACGTTCGGATCGGCGAAGAACGGTTGCAGGTTGAACGTGTACGGACGCGCCTGCGCTTCGGTGTAGCCGTACTTCGCTTTGAGCCACGGCCACCAGGTCGTGCGGCCCGAACCGGCGACCAGAATCGTCTTGTTCTTCAGACCGCCGAGACTCGTCACGTCGGCGTGGGTCATCATGCCTTGCGGGTCGTACTGGAACGCGGCGGCGACCGTGGTGACGGGAATCCCGGCTTCGACGCTCGAGAGCACCTGGAAGTCGTAGCCGAGCAGGAAATCCGCCTGACCGCCGGCGAGCAACTGCATGCCGTTGACTTGCGGGCCGCCCATCTTGATCGTGACGTCCAGCCCGTACTTCTTGTAGATGCCGGTCGCGACAGCCTGATAGAAGCCGCCGTGTTCGGCTTGTGCGTACCAGCTCGTCAGCAACGTGACGTGATCTTCGGCATGGGCCAGCGGCGCGGCAAGCGTGACGCCGGCCAACGCGGCGGCGCGCAGCTGCGGCGGCTATGCGCGCGATAAACGAACGGCCCGAGACGCAACGCGGGCAATGCGGGAGAGAAGATGCAGAACGCGCATGACTGAACTCCGTGTGAACGTGGGGAATGAGTGGGAAAGTGGAAAAGCGCGGGAGAGTCGTGCGAAAGCGCGTCGCGACGGGTGCGCAGCGCGATGACGTACACGCACAGACGCGTAACGAACGCAGATCGCCGGCGCAATGGCGGTGACGCAAAACAGTCGGGTGAAAATTTGGGGCAACTGCATCGCACGCTCCTTGTTGGCGAAACCGGACGGTTCCGTTCAAACGTCGAATTGCTTCGACGTGGGCGCACGATGCGCCCCAAGAGCAATGCCCCACGGTGACCGGCATCAAGCATGCCGGCTCGCTAGCCGCTTCTACTCTGATTGCCTTTAAGCGAATGTTGTGCCAGTTGCGAGCGAAGCTGCAGAGACTGCGCAGCGCAGGCCGATTTCGCCGATCAAGGGCGGTATCGCTGACGCGGCAAGCTGCACCCGCTCAACGCGTGCAGGCACCGCGCGGGTGCATCGCGGGCCATGTTGAGCGCGCGCGCATGAGTCGATACGCCCAGCCGCACGTCAGGCCTGACGCTTGCTGCTTCATAGAGTATCCACACACCAGGAGAGCACAATGAGCGAAACCAAGGAAAGCACGAAGACCAAGCCGGCCGACATCGAACATCCGCAGCCGGCCAGTCCATAGCGATAACGAAAAGAGCAAGCTGCCCGAGCGCGACGACGAAGGCCGCGATCAGTCGCCCGCCGACCGCCCCGGCAAAAAACCCGGCGAAGGCGAACCGTCAGTCAGTTGAAACTAATAAAATATCCAAAGGCTGCAAGCGGCTTTGCTGCGTTCTGCGCGAGCAAAGCCGCATAAATTTCTCCCTTACAACGCCTTTCGGAACGCAGACATTTCTTCCGAATTTTTACCGATTATTTTTTCGGCGCGATGGACTATTTTCCTGCTTGCAGCGATCGTGCGCGCCAAGCGAACCGGCTGCCGCCCCTCTAATCGATAAAAAAGGCGACGCCCATGTCCATCTCCTCACACGCCCGAGACGTCTCCCAAAGTGTCCATCTGTCTGCCGACCTGCAACCGGCCTGAACTGATCGTCGAGTGCATCGACTCGTGCCTCGCGCAGACGCTACGGCAATCTGGAAATCGTGATCGGCGACGATTCGAAGCGATGCTCGCACCCAGCAGTTGATCGCGGCACGCTATGCGAGCGAGCCGCGCGTGCGCTACACGATGAACCAGCCGCCGCTTGGCCAGGCGCGCAACGTCGCGAGCCTGTTCGAGCGCGCGAGCGGCGACAAGATCCTGCTGATTCACGACGACGATCTGCTCACCATCGACGGCGTCGAGAAACTCGTGTCGCTCTGGACGCTTCATCCGCAGCTCGATGCCGCGTTCGGCGATCAGTACGAGGCCGATCACGACGGCACGATCGATTTCGACGCGAGCGACGCGTCTGAACGCCGCGTTCCGGCGCACGAAGGACGCCGAGGGTCTGCAGGCGCTGCCGGGCCGAACCGGGCTGATCCAGATGTTCCCGAACAATGGCTGGATGGCGAACGCGGACCTCGTCAAGCGGATCGGCTATCGACGAGCAGTACGGCATGTGCTGCGATTTCGTGTTCGGCACCGCAACTCTGTCTCGCGGCGCGCGAGGTGTTCTATCTGCACGACTATGTGTCGGTGTATCGCAAGACGGCGACTTCGATCTCGCACAGCACGCGCGGCACGGCGATCGCGGCGACGGTCAGCGCCTATGCGGTTCGTGAAGGCGCTGACGCTGCCGCCGCAACTGGAAGCCGTCGCGCCGGCTCGCGTTGCGCCGGCTCGCGCCGATCGTCGTGTCGGTGCATGCGAGCAACCGGCAGGCGCTGGCCGGCCTGAAGATCGCGCTCAGCACATCTGTTCGCGTACAACTATGGGTTCAGCACGCGGCTTTACTACCATCTGCTGATGCTCGCGCGGGCCGCGTTCGCGTTGCACGGCAGGCGGCCGTCGCAGCGGCGCGCGGTCGTCGCGGTGGCCGCCGCGCCGTCGATTGCGCGATCCGGCGGAGATGGTCGAAGGACCTCGTCGACGAGCTGGTGACGGATGGTTCGGAGCCAGCGTTCCGAGCCGCGTTGCAGCCGCTTTAAGCACGCTCTGTGCTAAGCATCCTCTGCTTAGCAAACGCGGATTTGTTGCTTGGCGCTGCGCGCGACGCTGATTACGATGAACCCGTCATCAGCCCAAGGTGATCCGCCATGTCCGACAGTGCCTGTTTCAAGCCGCGTGTGATCGAACCCGTCGTCGACAATCAGCCCGAAGGATTGGGCCTCGCGGTGGAGTTATGGCTCGCCCATCCCGTCGACGGCATCGCGGGCCGCGCGGTGCAAATTCATCTTCGCAGCGACGCGAAGATGGCGCAGGCCGAAGCCTTGCGCGATCTGTTGCATGCGTTGGGGACGGAGATCGTGGTGAGCTGAAGGTGGGCTAATCGTGTGTGGGTGTTTGCCTTCATGCGTGTGCTCATGTGTCGACGACTCATGTGTGAAACGCCATAAAAAAACGGCGGCCAGAGTCCACTCCGGCCGCCGCTTTCAGGCACACGTCACAGGCTCAAGGCTCGTGACGCAAATACCCTTCCTTCGACGGATCGCGCATACGCAGCGACACGATGCCCGGCAATCGCGCACATCGCGGTGACGTACCAGAAGAACATCGACTCGACTGCCGATCGACTTCAGCCACAGCGCCACATATTCCGCCGAGCCGCCGAAAATCGCATTGGCCACCGCATACGACAGACCCACGCCGAGCGCGCGCACTTCCGGCGGGAACATTTCCGCCTTGATCAGGCCGCTGATCGACGTATAGAAGCTCACGATGGCCAGCGCCACCACGACCAGACCGAACGCCGCGTACGGGCTCGTCACGTCCTTCAGCGCATGCAGCAGCGGCACCGTGCCGATGCGTCGCGAAGAAGCCGAACAACAGCATCGAACGACGTCGGCCAATGCGGTCCGACAGCGCGCCGAACGCCGGCTGCATCACCATGTAGACGAACAGCGCCGCGGTCATCACGTTGCTGGCGGTTTTCGTCTGCATGCCGGCCGTGTTGACCAGATACTTCTGCATGTAGGTCGTGAACGTGTAGAAAATCAGCGAGCCGCCGGCCGTGAAACCGAGCACCGTCATGAACGCGCCCTTGTGCAGCCACAAGCCGCGCAGCGTGCCGGCTTCCTTGCGCTGACGCGGTCGCGGCGGTCGTGGTTTCATCGAGCGATTTACGCAGATACAGCGCGATCAGCGCCGCCATCGCGCCGATCACGAACGGCACGCGCCAGCCCCACGCTTTCAGCTCCTCGGTGGAGAGCGTCTGCTGCAGGATCACGAGCACCAGCAGCGCGCACAACTGGCCGCCGATCAGCGTCACGTACTGGAACGACGCGAAGAAACCGCGCCGGCCCTTCAGCGCGACTTCACTCATGTAGGTCGCGCTGGTGCCGTATTCGCCGCCCACCGACAAGCCCTGGAACAGCCGCGCGACCAGCAGCAGCGCTGGCGCCAGCGCGCCGATCTGCGCGTAGGTGGGCAACATCGCGATCACGAGCGAGCCGCCGCACATCATGAACACCGAGATCATCATCGCGGTGCGGCGGCCGTGCTTGTCGGCGAGACGGCCGAAGAACCAGCCGCCGATCGGCCGCATCAGGAAGCCCGCGGCGAACACGCCCGCCGTGTTGAGCAACTGCGTGGTGGTGTTGCCGCTCGGGAAGAACGCCGGCGCGAAATACAGCGCGGTGAACGAGTAGACGTAAAAGTCGAACCACTCGACGAGATTGCCCGATGAAGCGCCGACGATCGCAAAGATGCGGCGCCGCGTGTCGTGCGCCGAGGCCACGGATTGATCGGTAAGTTCGGTCATGCTGATGTCTATCCTTGTCTTGAAACGGAGATGGCGATCGTCTCGCCGCCTTCACAACGCGCGCCGAAGTGCGTGAAAAGGCACTGATCGCGAGTGCGCGCGAATTTTACAGAATCGAAAGGAATAGATGGGAATTTGTTAGCTGGAGTAGATCTCGGACAAGTCTGGAAAACACTAAAGGAACGACGCGGTCAAACCCGCTGCCAATAGGAAAAGCCCCAGCTAGTCGCAGGACTGACTGGGGCTTTGAGCGGATCCGACTGGTAAGACGGCGCGCGCGGCACGAACGTTCCCGCCGAAAAACTTACAGACCTCACCGCAGGCGGCACATAACGGCAGTCATACTTCTTCCTGACCGTGCCGTTTTCGTCGACGCTTTCCAGATACACGTCGAACTGCCACAAGCCGCGCCATGTGCTTGAGCACTTCATCGCTATCGCCGGACAGATGCCGGTTGTCGCTCATGAAATGCCGCAGCGTCAGACTCCGGTCGCCGCGCGTGTTGACCGACCACACCTGAATATTCGGCTCCCGATGATGCATGTCGTACTGCCGCGACAACGCCTGACGCACGTACTGATAACCGCTATCGTCATGAATCGCCGACACTTCGAGCGAATCGCGCATGTCGTCGTCGAGCACGGAGAACAGACGCATTTCGCGGATCAGATGCGGCGACAGATACTGCGCGACGAAGCTCTCGTCCTTGAAGTTGCGCATCGCGTAGTGCATGGCGGGCAGCCACGGACTGCCGGCAAGCTCGGGAAACCACTGGCGATCCTCGTCGGTCGGCGCTTCGCAGATGCGGCGAATGTCGCTCATCATCGAAAAACCGAGCGCGTACGGATTGATGCCGCTGTAATACGGCTTCGTTACCGGCGGCTGATACACCACGTTGCTGTGCGAATGGAGAAACTCCATCATGAAGCCGTCTTCGAGCTTGCCCTGGTTGTACATCGTGTTGAGCAGCGTGTAGTGCCAGAACGTCGCCCAGCCTTCGTTCATGACCTGGGTTTGCCGCTGCGGATAAAAATACTGCCCCACCTTGCGCACGATACGAATCACCTCGCGCTCCCACGGCTCCAGCAACGGCGCATTTTTCTCCGCGAAATACAGCAGATTTTCCTGCGGCTCCGGCGGATAACGCTCCTCGATTTCTTCCGGCAATGGCGTATGCCGGGTGGGCAGCGTGCGCCACAATTCATTCACCTGCGATTGCAGATAAGCCTCGCGCTCGCGCCGCGCCGCAAACTCCTTTTCGAGCGACAGCTTCTGCGGACGCTTGTATCGGTCCACGCCGTAGTTCATCAGCGCGTGGCACGAATCGAGCAGTTCTTCGACCCGGTCGAGCCCGAAGCGCTCCTCGCACTCCGCGATGTAATTCTTCGCGTAGACGAGGTAGTCGATGATCGCGTGCGCATCCGTCCACAGCTTGAACAGATAGTTGCCCTTGAAGAACGAGTTGTGCCCGTAGGCCGCGTGCGCGATGACGAGCGCCTGCATCGTCATCGTGTTCTCTTCCATCAGGTACGCGATGCAAGGGTTCGAATTGATGACGATCTCATACGCCAGCCCCATCTGCCCGCGACGGTAGCTTTTTTCGGTGGAGAGAAAGTGTTTGCCGAACGACCAGTGACGGTAGTTCACCGGCATGCCGACGGACGCGTAAGCGTCCATCATCTGTTCGGCGCTGATGAGTTCGAGCTGGATCGGATACACGTCGAGTTCATATTGCTCTGCAACACGGGCAATATGCGAGTCGTACTCTTCGATCAATTCGAAGGTCCAGTCGGACGGGCACGGCAGAGGCCGTCTATCGGCTACGTTCATACGGACTTCCCTTTGCCCCTTATTGGGCGTTCCGGTGTGTCCCCGTGCTGCAGCGCTGTGGACTGCTCCGGCTGCGGCGGCACCTGTGTTGTCCGCCTCAGCCTCGGCATGCCCCGATGCTTGCTGCGGCACGCCTTTCCCGCGCTCCGGCGTTGCATGTCTGGTCGCCGCGCGCTTCGTTGTGCAGGGGCTTGTTCGTCATGAAGTCGCCACCTGCTTTTCAAACAGCTCGCGAAACACCGGATAAATGTCAGCCGCGGTTTCGACCTTCTTCATCGCCATGTGCGGCTGGCTCAACGCCAACTGCGCATATTCGAGCCACAGGTTCTGCTCTTCGGGCGTCACCTGAATATACGCAAAATAGCGCACCTTCTCCAGGATGTCATCCGACAGTATCTTGCGGCACTTGGGCGAGTCGTCGGTCCAGTTGTCGCCGTCCGACGCCTGAGCGCCGTAAATATTCCATTCAGTCGGCGAATAGCGCTCGTCCATCACCTTCTGCATCAGTTCCAGCGCGCTCGACACCACCGTGCCGCCGCTTTCGGTCGAATGGAAGAACGTGTCTTCGTCGACTTCTTCGGCGCGCGTGTGGTGGCGGATGAACACCACCTCGATCTTCTCGTAGTTACGCTTGAGGAACAGGTACAGCAGGATGAAGAAGCGCTTGGCGAGGTCCTTGCGCTGCTCGTCCATCGAACCGGACACATCCATCAGACAGAACATCACCGCCTGGCTGGACGGCGTGGGCTGCTTCACGCGGTTCACGTAGCGCAGATCGAACGGATCGATAAACGGAATCCGCCAGATGCGGCCGCGCAAATGGTGGATTTCCTCTTCGAGCAGTTTGATCTCGTCGCGACGATCGGCGGGATCGGCCTTCATCACTTCGAGTTGCCGCTCCATCTCGTGCAACTGGTTGACGAGCGGCGCACCGAGCGCGATGCGCCGGCCGAGCGCGCTGCGCAGCGAGCGGACCACGTCGATATTGTTCGGCGTGCCTTCGGCCGCCCAGCCCGCGCGGATGCTTTTCCACGTGGGCACGGCCATCAGATGGGTTTTGACGAGACGCGGCAGTTCGAGGTCGTCGAAGAAATACTGCATGAATTCTTCGCGGCTCAGCTCGAACACGAAGTCGTCCTGACCGTCGCCTTCGTTGCTGGCCTGATTGCCCCCGCCTCCACCGCCGCCGCCTTGCGGACGCTGGATCTTGTCGCCGCGGATGTAGTCCGAGTTGCCCGGATGCACCATTTCCCGCTTGCCGCCCGGACCATGACGGAACGACGGTTCCGCGATGTCCTTACGCGGAATGGTGATGCTCTGGGTGTTCTGAATGTCTTTGATGCTGCGGTCGCGCACCGCTTCCGACACGGCGCGACGAATGTAGTTTTTGACGCGACGCAAAAAGCGCTCGCGATTCGCAATGCTCTTGTTCTTGCCTGCTAACCTGCGGTCGATGATTTGATGAAGCACGCCCGGTCTCCCATGCAGCCATGTCGATCGCAGTTGGCGCTTTAGCTGCCGACCATGCAAAGCACTGACTTCGATCCCATGCAGCTGCGCCAATTTCGGGTGCGCGAGATGCACGCTGCCTGGTGCTACACCGGCAACGCTATGTCCATACAGACCGTGTCCATACAGGCCGTGTCCATACAGCTTGCGCCTCGCAAGGTGCCCGCGCGGTCAAACCGCGCGGGCGGCACGCAATGCGCATCATGACGACTTGCGCACACGCAGATACCAGTCACACAGCAAGCGTACCTGCTTCGGCGTATAGCCCTTCGTCACCATGCGATTGACGAAGTCCTCGTGCTTGCGCTGCTCTTCCGCCGAGCCCTTGGCGTTGAACGAAATCACCGGCAGCAGTTCTTCCGTGTTCGAGAACATTTTCTTTTCGATCACGACGCGCAGCTTCTCGTAGCTGACCCACGCAGGATTCTTCCCGCCGTTGGCAGCACGCGCACGCAGCACGAAGTTCACGATCTCGTTGCGGAAGTCCTTCGGGTTACTGATGCCCGCAGGTTTCTCGATCTTCTCCAGTTCGGCGTTCAGCGCCGCGCGGTCGAAACTCTCGCCGGTGTCGTGGTCGCGGAACTCCTGATCCTGAATCCAGAAGTCGGCGTACGTCACATAGCGATCGAAGATGTTTTGACCATACTCGGAATACGACTCCAGATACGCGGTCTGAATCTCCTTGCCGATGAACTCCGCATAGCGCGAGGCCAGCACGTCCTTGATGAAGGACAGGTACTTCTGCTCGGTTTCCGGCGGGAACTGCTCGCGTTCGATCTGCTGTTCGAGCACGTACATCAGATGCACCGGATTCGCCGCGACCTCGGTCGAATCGAAGTTGAATACGCGCGACATGATCTTGAACGCGAAGCGGGTCGACACGCCGGTCATCCCTTCATCGACGCCCGCGAAATCGCGGTACTCCTGATACGACTTCGCCTTCGGATCGGTGTCCTTCAGATTCTCGCCGTCGTACACCTGCATCTTCGAGAAGAGGCTGGAATTCTCCGGCTCCTGCAAGCGCGTGAGCACCGACATCTGCGCCATCATCTTCAACGTGCCCGGCGCGCACACCGCATTGGCCAGCGACGAATTACGCAGCAGCTTCTCGTAGATCTTGACCTCTTCACCGTAGCGCAGGCAGTACGGCACCTTCACGACGAAGATCCGGTCGAGCAGTGCTTCGTTGTTGCGGTTGTTGCGGAACGCCTTCCATTCGGACTCGTTCGAGTGAGCGAGAATCACGCCGTCGAACGGAATCGCGCCGAAGCCTTCCGTGCCCTTGAAGTTGCCTTCCTGGGTAGCGGTAAGCAGCGGGTGCAAGACCTTGATCGGCGCCTTGAACATTTCGACGAATTCGAGCAGACCCTGATTCGCGAGACACAGGCCACCGGAGTAGCTGTATGCGTCCGCGTCGTCCTGTGCATACTGTTCGAGCTTGCGGATATCGACCTTGCCGACCAGCGACGAGATGTCCTGATTGTTCTCGTCGCCCGGCTCGGTCTTGGCAATACCGATCTGGCGAAGAATGGACGGGTAGCGGCGCACCACGCGGAACTTGCGGATGTCGCCGTTGATATTCGTGCAGGCGTTTTACCGCCCACGGACTGAGGATGCTTTTCAGGTAGCGGCGTGGAATGCCGTATTGTTCTTCGAGAATCGGACCGTCTTCCTCGTAGTCGAACAGACCGAGCGGCGACTCGTTCACGGGCGAGCCCTTGATCGAGTAGAACGGCACGCGTTCCATGAGTTGCTTCAGACGTTCCGCGATCGACGATTTACCGCCGCCGACCGGACCCAACAGATACAGAATCTGCTTCTTTTCTTCGAGCCCCTGGGCTGAGTGCCGGAAGTAGGCGACCACCTGCTCGATCACCTCTTCCATTCCGTAGAACTCACGGAATGCGGGGTATACCTTGATGACCTTGTTCGCGAAGATACGCGACATGCGCGGATCGTTGCGAGTGTCGATCTGTTCCGGCTCCCCGATGGCCGTCAACATGCGTTCGCCAGCCGTGGCGTACGCGGCGGGATTGTCTTTGCAGAGCGCGAGATACTCCTCGAGCGAGAGTTCATCTTCTCGCGTTTTCTCGAAGCGGGTCGCGAAACTGCTGTAGATATCCATGCTACCTCCTCGCCGAAGTCTAGACCGATGTCGTGCGCGGCGCGCTATTCGGAAACGACATCGCTCGAATTCATCCTAAACCCTTTTAAATTTTTTTTCACGAACTACGTTGCGAAAATCGCGCCGTATGCGCCTCCCAACATTCCTCACTTGGAAACAAAAATTCGATCACCTACAATCTTGCACTCACATCGCAGCGATTATTGCCGCACGTGATTGCTTTACTGCGGCTACTGCGTGATTGTCTGCTGCGTTGCTACGCTTTGCGTCGTTACAATGCCGCAGCTGCCTGTGCCACTTGCTCGCACAGTTTCGCAACCCGCTCCCGCGAGTCATTTAGTTCGTCCTGTTCAGTGAACAATCTCACTGCTGCATCGGACAAGCTGTCTGCGTCCCCACACTGTGTCGCTAAAAAACGCTGACGTTATGCTATTTCCATGCCCGGCACATTTTTTCATCAACGCGCGGCACTACGCATTCGGTCGTACAGCGCACTCGCGTCTGTTACATGTTCGCATTCGATGCAGCCTGAAACACGAGTCGCAGCACCTTCAAGCGTGTTCGTCAACGCGTGCACGTTTTTGGTTCCGCTTCATTACGCACTCATAACGATGCATCGCCTGTCGCGAACAATCGCGCTTGCGTCATCCGGATTAACCGCGTGGGCAGCATGGTTAGCCGCTCTCATAACTGGATGACGGCGATGCATTGAATCGCTTTCATAGGTGTATACGGCAAAGCAGCCAATGCAGATGCGACGACAGAGTCGACAAATAAAAACGGCCGCCCGCAGGCAGCCGTTTGAATCACGCTTCGTAATGCGCTGTTACACACGCATCGCGACAGCCACGCTGTTACAGATCGCGTAGCGTCCAGCCCGTTTTCACGTCAGTTCAATCTCCACTTCGCCCAGCCCGTCGATATGGCCGCGCACGACGCCCGGCCCGGTCCACCCTGTGTGCGCCGACATACGAACCAGTGGTCAGCGTCCAGTCGGGTTCGATGGTGATGCCCATCGCGGCGCAATGGTTGACGAACCAGACCAGCAGTTCGCGCGGGTCGCCCGCCGGATTGCCGGTGGCTTCCGGCACTAGCGATGCACCGTCGAGACGTCAACTCCAGTTCAGGCGAAACGAAATCGAAGTCGCGCGCGAGACCCGCATAGGCGACCGGATGACCCGTGATCAACGCGCCGTTGTTCTGCGCATCGGCCAGTTGCGCGAGCGGCGCGACATTCGGCCATTCGCTGAAGCGGCTATCGACGATCTCGATGGCCGGCAGCACGACACCGACCTTCGACAAGCACCTCGTCGCGCGCATAGGCCGTGCCGCGCGGCTCGATCGCCTCGGCGAAACGGAAGGCGATTTCCAGCTCCACGCAGCACGCGGAAGAAACCGCCATGCGCGATCCGCGCCGGCGAAGCGCAGCACCAGCGAAGCCGGAATCGGCGCGCCCGAGGCGGCGCCGCCGGGCGCCTTGGCGCCGATCTTCCACGCGCCGGTCGACGTCGCCGAGACCCGCGATGACCGCCTGCTGGATCGCGTACGCGGTTGCCGCATCGGGCGGCAGGCTGTCGGGGGCGGGCGCATCGATCGGGCGATGCTGCCGGCGTGCTTCGACGAGGCGTTGCGCGAGGTCGTGTGGCGTCATGTCGGTCCTTTCTGGCTGGCGCATTGAGCGGCTGGTATGGCGTACGGGTTGGAGGAAGCCATGTGTTGCGGCGCATCGAAGGCGCAGCGCTCATGCGTGCCGGATAGACGATTGCGCATGAACGTCGCGGCCGCGAAGCCATGGCTGCGCCCGTCAATGTACCGGATCATGACGCCCGCCAGGGTGCGGACTATGCATCGGAAAGGTGACTTAATGCGCACACCATGAAAAAAGACCGCGGATGCGTAGTGCAATCGCGGTCTTTTGACGCTGGGCAGTGGTCAGCCGGACGGGTTCGCGTGGCGGTTAACAACACGCTTCCGGGAATGAATGTTGCGGCCAGCGACTGGACTTAACCGGGATCAGTGCGACCGGTTTGAGCTGACCAATAACCCACAGAGTGAAACTGAAGCGCTCCGTGACGTCGCCAGCTCGTTTGTAAGGGCGCTCGCATCGCGAGCCCATTTCAACCGTTTGATCCGAATCCGACCCGCCCCAACAACGATTTAGAACGTTTCCCAATCCTGATCGCCACCGGCGCTCGCGGTCGCCATGGCTTTGGCGGGCGCCCTGGCCGGCGCGGCGGCGGCCGGCGCGCCAGCAGACGCATTGCGCGGCAGCAGCACGGCGCGCGCGGTCGCGGCCGCCATCGACGGCGCCTTGCGCGCAGCCGGACGCAGCGGCGCCGACGCACGACGCGGCGCGCTTTCCGGGCGCCCTGATAGCCGCCCTCTTCGAGCTGGAACACGGCCACCGCGGTACGCAGCTTGCCGGCCTGGTCTTCGAGCGAAGACGCCGCCGCAGCCGCTTCTTCCACCAGCGCCGCATTCTGCTGCGTGACTTCGTCCATCTGCGTGACGGCGCGCGCCACCTGGTCGATGCCGCTGCTCTGCTCTTCCGACGCCGCCGCGATCTCGCCCATGATGTCCGTCACGCGCTGCACCGCGCCGATGATCTCGGTCATCGTGCGGCCGGCCTCGTCGACCAGCGCCGAGCCCGACTGCACGCGCTCCACCGAGGTGTCGATCAGCTCCTTGATTTCCTTCGCCGCCGCCGACGAACGCTGCGCGAGGCTGCGCACTTCGCCCGCCACGACCGCGAAGCCGCGCCCTTCTTCGCCGGCGCGCGCCGCTTCCACCGCCGCATTCAGCGCCAGGATGTTGGTCTGGAACGCAATGCCTTCGATGATCGAGATGATGTCGGCGATCTTCGCCGAGCTCTGGTTGATGTCGCCCATCGTGCCGACCACCTGGCCGACCACCGCGCTGCCCTTGTTGGCGATCTCCGACGCATTCGCCGCCAGCGAACTCGCCTGGCGGGCGTTGTCGGCGTTCTGCTTGACCGTGCCGGTCAGCTCTTCCATGCTCGACGCGGTTTCCTGCAACGCCGACGCCTGCTCTTCCGTGCGCGAGGACAGGTCGATGTTGCCGGCCGCGATCTGGCGCGTGGCCGTCGCGATCGATTCGCTGCCGCTGCGCACCGTGCGCACCGTTTCGGTGAGGCTGCGCTGCATTTTGGCGATGCCTTCGAGCAGTTGCCCCATTTCGTCGCGCGAGGTCACGACGACCGGACGGCGCAGATCGCCGGCGGCGATCGCGTCGAAATGGCCGAGCGCTTCGTCGAGCGGGCGGGCAATCGCGCGGCTCAGCGTCAGGTACGAGATCACAGCGGCCAGCACGCCTGACCAGCAGCGCGGCAGGCTGACCATGCGGAACACGTCGAAGCTGCTTTGCGCGGCGTCGTAGCCCTGCCTGCGCCGACGTCGAACTGGAATTTGCGCAGCGCGTCGTCGGCGTTCGGACAGCTCGTTGTAGGTCGCCTGCAGACGCTTCGCGCCGTCGACGATCTTGGCTGAATCGTTCGCCGCCACCGTGGCCGAAAACGCGTCCATTTGCTGATGCAGCGTGTCGCGTTTGGCCGACGACGTCCTGCGCGAGACGGTCTTCGTCGGCGTCGCGCGGCAGGTCCGATGTACTTTTTCCACCACATGTCGGAGGTGGCGCGCATCGCACGCGCGCGCTCGAGCGTCGGCGCGGCGTCGGGCGTGCCGATCATGAACGCGGCGCGATCGAGGGCGAGACGCTCGCGCGCGGCGTACAACTCGGCATTGCCGATATCGACGGCGCTCGGCATCGCGTTGGTGAACGTGTCCTTGATACGCGTCGTTCGAACGGCTCATGCCGAACAGACCGAAACCGCCGATCGCGACCAGCAGCGCGGCGAGAAAAGCCATCGTGAGGCCAATCCGCGCCTTGATCGTAATGCCTTTGTTCAACATGCTTGATTCCTGTGCTTGACTAAATGAGAGGCCGCTTACGCAGCGCGGGCTAACGCGTGGCGTCTGCGTCGATGGCGCTTTTTGAAATGGCGCTCTAATAACCTCGTTTACGGCACTGCCAATGCATACTTGAAGGCTTTATATGGTATGAGGAAATGCGCTGTAAGGGAGTGGAAGTGATGACAACGGCGCGCTGCGCGGGCTGGCCAGGCGGCGCTGGAAACGCGAAATGCGCGATATAAAAGCGGGCTGCAGGGAGCGAGGCGGGCGCCTGATAGATTGCTCGAGAAGCTGCAGCGTGCTGTGTGCTGTGGGCGATACGGCGACGATACCAGGCCTTCCAGGCCGGGAAACCGATCTGAGACGAAAGAGGGCCGCCTCCTCCGCGATGCCACGCGTGGCGGCAAAGACGGATCAGACTGAATGGGCGCAGTTGCCGCGAGAGAAGCGTCGGGCGCCGCGCCCGTCTCCGGGAATCAGGCCGATGCGTCCACTTCCGCGCGAGTGGGAATCGAAGGCTGCGCGCCGGCGCGCGTCACCGACAATGCCGCGGCGCGCTGCGCAAACCGGATTGCCGCGTCGACGCTCTCGCCGAGCGCAAGCTGCGCCGCGAAACCGCCAATGAACGTATCCCCCGCCGCGGTCGTATCGACGGCTTTCACCTTCGGCGCGTCGTACAGCGTGGCTGCGCGCCGTCGAGCGCCGCGTACACGCCGCGCGCGCCGAGCGTCACCAGCACGTTGCGCGCACCCGCCGCCTGCAGCGCGGCGGCGGCTTTGGCCGCGTCGTCGGGGGAGTCGACCGGCAAACCGGTCAGCGTGGCGGCTTCGAGTTCGTTCGGAATCAGGTAATCGATCAGCGGCAGCCAGTCGGCGGGCAGCGGACCGGTTGCGGGCGCGGGGTTCAGAATCACCGTCTTACCCAGACGCCGCGCTGCGGCCAAGCGCGGCGCGCACTGTGTCGGGCGGCGTTTCGAGCTGGCAGATCACCACCTCGGCCGACGCCAGCACCGCCTCGTGACGGCCGACCGTTTCCGGCGTGACTTCGCCATTGCTGCCCGCGACGATCACGATCGCGTTCTGGCTGGCATCGTCGACGATGATCAGCGCGACGCCGCTCGCTTCCTGGCCGGTTTCGAGCGCCGTGCAGTCGATCCCTTCCGCTTCCAGACCCGCGCGCAATTGCGCACCGTTGCCGTCCGCGCCGACGCAGCCGAGCATCGCAACCTGCGCGCCTAGTCGCGCGGCCGCGACCGCCTGGTTGCCGCCCTTGCCGCCCGCGACCTGCGCGAACGTGTGGCCGGCGAGCGTCTCGCCGGGATGCGGCATACGCGGCGCACGCGCCACGAGGTCCATATTCAGACTGCCGACCACGGTCACGCGTGAGCGCGTTTCGTTACTTGCCACTGTTGTCTCCTATATGCGTGCGGCGAGTTTCTGGGGCGAGGCCAAGCCGGCTCTCTCGGACCGATCCGGCGGCCAGGAGGCTCGGCCGTAACGTGTCGCCACGTCGCTGGGTTCCTGTCGTGAGACCCGGCCGTGTGGTCGCATCATGTCGCCAACCGGTTCGGCTGACAGGCGGGACCAGCCGCCAGATTCAGCACGAGGTCATCCGCCCACACCACCCACTCGCCATCACAAGTACTGGCGCGCCTGGCGCGATCGAACCGCCGCCTCACGCACTCATCAACTATCGCCTCAAATCCGCGTCAAGCCGCCAGACCGCGCTTCTCCGCTCCGGCCCACGTCGCGGTGGATTCGCGCACGATCAGCCTCGGCGACACCACCCGCCGCCGCCCCGGCGCCCGCGTGCCGACCGGCAACCCGGCACTGCCGGGCGAGCTTCCCGCAATCCGCTCGATCAGCGTCTGCGCCGCCATGTCGCCCAGCGCGCGCACCGATTGCCCAACCGTCGACAACGCCGGATACGTAAAGCGTCCCAGCTCGATATCGTCGAAACCGATGATCGAGCAGTCGCGCGGCACGCTGATATTGCGCTCCGCCGCGGCGCGCAACGCGCCGATGCCCATCATGTCGTTGCCCGCGAAGATCGCCGACGGCTTGACCGTATCGAACAGCTGTCCGGCCGCGCGATGGCCGCCGGTGCCCGAAAAATCGCTTTCGACGATCGCGTCGGCCGGAATCTCGATGCCGCGCTCGGTCATCGCGCGAATGAAGCCGTGCACGCGCATCGCGCTGACCGCCGTCGCGACCGGCCCGGTGATGCAGCCGATCCGCACATGCCCCAGTTCGAGCAGATGACGCGTGGCGAGATACGCGCCCTTTTCATGGTCGATCTGCACCAGATCCGCGTTCAGACCTTCGATGTTGCGATCCACGATCACCAGCGGCTCGCGCGCGTCGGCGAGCGTCTGCGCGAGCACGGCGTCGTCGCCGGCGGACGCGACGATCAGACCGTCGATCCGCTTTTCCTGCAGTACGCGCAGATAGTGACGCTGCTTGGCCGGATCGTCGTCGGAATTGCAGAAGAACACGCAGTAGCCATTGCGCGAGCAACCGTCCTCGATACCGCGCGCCAGCTCCGCGAAATACGGGTTGGTGCTGTTCGGCACTACCAGCCCGATCGTCGCCGTCGCCCGCGCCTTCAGCGAACGAGCCACCGCCGACGGCACATAGTGAAGCTGACGGATCGCGTGCTCGACCTTCGCGCGCACGTCGGCCGACACCGGCCGCGAGTTGTTCACCACGTGCGATACCGTCGTGAACGACACCCCTGCCACGGCCGCTACATCCTTGATCGTCGCCATAACCTGTTGCTCTCCTGCCTGTTTTTCCCGCCGGCCGCGCCACCTGGCGACCCACCGGACGTCTTCATCGAAATCAGACCAACCCCGTTTGTATTTTTGCTTTACCGCCAGTCAAGCTGCGACTGCTGCTGGTGCCGCCCCCGGTCCAGACCAATCCTGCCACTTCCTGATTTGCCGCTTTGTTTGCCGCTTCATCTGCTGCCTTGTTTGCCGATGCATCTGCCGCTGCTGCATCGGCCGCTTCGGATCACGCCCGCTTGCGCCGGCTCCGATACGTATCCAGCACGACGGCCACCACGATCACCGCACCGGTGATCATCCGCTTGGTCGGCTCGTTCGCGCCGATCTGCGCGAGCCCGGCCGCCAGCACCGAGATGATCAACACGCCGAAAAACGTGCTGATCACCGAGCCGCGCCCGCCCATCAGACTCGTGCCGCCGATCACCACCGCCGCGATCACCTGCAGCTCCATGCCCGACGCCCGCGTTCGGGTCGGCCGCTTCCAGACGCGAAATCTGGAACAGCGCCGCCAGCCCCGCCAGCGCGCCCATCAGCGCGAACACGATCGACCTTGTACGGCCGCGGATTGACGCCCGCGAGCCGCACCGCTTCCTCGTTCGTGCCGATGCCGACCAGATAGCGGCCGAACACCGTGCGCGTGAGCACCAGCTGCGCGATCACCATCACCGCGACCGCGATCAGGAACGCCGGCGAAATGCCGAGCGCGATCGGGTTCGACAGGAAGTCGAACGCGTCGCCGATATAGGCGGTGCGCGAATTCGTCATCTGATACGCGAGGCCGCGCGCCGCTTCGAGCACGCCGAGCGACACGATGAACGACGGAATCCGCCAGCCCACCGTCACCGCGCCGGTGACCGTGCCGGTCAGCGCCGCGGCCGCCATGCCGAGCAGCGCCGACGGGCAACGCCGCCAGCCCCACTTCAGCGCCGCGACGCTCGACCACCGACGCGCCCAGCGCCAGCACCGACCCGACCGACAGATCGATCCCGGCGATGATCAGCACGAAGGTCATCCCCACCGACATCACCACCAGATCCGGGAATCTGGTTGGCGATCGTGCTGAACGTGTCGTAGGTCAGAAAGTGCGAACTCAGCAGCGAGAACAGCACGATCATCGCCAGCAACGCGCCGGCCAGACCCAGGTAGTTCGAAAAGCCGAGCCGCGTGCCGGCCGGTTTGCCGCTCGCGAGCGGCGCCGACGGATCGGCCGGCGGCGTGACGTTGCCGGCCGCGCCCGTGTTACTGCACCGTGCGCCTGCGCCCTGCTTGCCGCCCGACGTTTCCCGCAACGATTGATCGGTCATCACAGACTCCCTGCTTCAGTGGTATCGGGGGTGTGCAGCATCGCCTCGCGGCTGCGATAGCCGGCAAATGCCGCCGCCAGCAACGCGTCCTGCGACCAGCTATCGCGCTCGAACACACCCGTCATGCTGCCCGCGGACATCACGCCGATCCGGTCGCAGATCAGCATCAGCTCGCGCAGGTCGCTCGACACCACGACGAGCGCGCGTCCTTCGCGGGCCAGCGCGCCCATCAAGCCATAAATATCGAACTTCGCGCCGACGTCGATGCCGCGCGTCGGTTCGTCGAATAACAGCACGCGGCAATCGCGCGCCAGCCAGCGGCCGATCACGACCTTCTGCTGGTTGCCGCCCGACAGCTCGCCGACAATCTGCGCCGGCCCCGAACTGCGAATCCGCATCGCGTCGATCTGCTTCTGCGCGAGCGCGTTTTCGCGCTTCGCGTCGACCACGCCATGCCGCGCCACGCGCCGATATTGCCGAGCGACACGTTGGCCGCGATCGGTTGCGGCAGCAGCAGACCTTCGCCTTTGCGGTCTTCGGTGATCAGCGCGATGCCCGCGCTCACCGCGTCCGACGGCGACGCGATCTGCACCGGCGCAGGCGCCGCACCCGGCGTCGCGGCCAGCGCGACCGTGCCGCTGTCTTTCTGGTCGGCGCCGTAAATCAGCCGCATCAGCTCGGTGCGGCCCGCGCCGATCAGCCCGCTAATGCCGAAAATCTCGCCCGCGCGCACCTCGAACGACACGTCGCGCACCACCTTGCCGCGCGTCAAGCCGGTCCACCTTCAACAGCGTCGCGCCGATGTTGCGCACGCCCAGATCGATCCGCTCGCCGAGTTCGCGCCCGACCATCAGCGTGACGAGCTGGTCGCTCGTCAGGTTGGCCATCGCGTCGACATGCACGAGCCGGCCGTCGCGCAGCACCGCGGCCTGCTCGGCGATCCGCGCCAGCTCTTCGAGCCGGTGCGAGATATAGACCAGCGCGACGCCGCGCGACTTCAGCCGGTCGATCTGCTCGAACAGCAGATCGACTTCGCGCGCGGTCAGCATCGCGGTCGGTTCGTCGAGGATCAGCACGCGGCAATCGTCGATCAGATTGCGCGCGATCTCCACCATCTGCTGATGGCCGATGCCGAGTTCGCCGACCAGCGTGTCCGGATCGATTGCGTCGAGCCCGACTTGCGCCATCGCCTGACGCGCGTCCTCACGCAGCTTGCGACGGTCGATCCAGCCGAAGCTGAACGCGCCCGCGCTGCGGCAAGCGGTTCAGGAACAGGTTCTCGGCCACCGACAAAGTGGGCAGCAGATTCAGCTCCTGCATCACCATGCGCACGCCGAGCGCCTCGGCTTCGCGTGCGGCTAGCCGGCGCATACGGCGCGCCGCCCAGTTGCATCGTGCCGGCGGTCGGGTCGACCAGTCCGCCGATGATTTTGGACAGCGTGCTCTTGCCCGCGCCGTTCTCGCCGGTCAGCGCCAATACCTCGCCGGCGTGCAGCGCCAGCGAAACGTCGGCGAGCACCGGTTCGGCATAGGTCTTACCGATGCCGCTGACGGACAGTACAGCGGGCAACGCGTTGTGGTCGGTTGAATCCATCGCGATCCTGGTTCCGTGGCGGACGGCGTGGCCTCATACGCAGTGACGCGAATGAGGCTGCAGCCGGCCGCCACGAGTCATGTCGGCCCAATACGCGCGAATTCGCGGGCGCTAACGGCCGCGCACCGTCCGCTGCACAGCCGCCGTCATCACGCTTACCACTGAAATTAACGGCGGCACGGCGGGTTTCTTGAGCGCTTATTGAACGTTATGAGCGTTGAATAGTGCGGATTCGCGTCGCTCAGCCGGGTTCGCCTGCATGCAGGCACCGGCTGGTGCGCAGCGCAATGCCGCTACGGCGTGCGCGCATAGCTCGCGACTTCGGCCCGGTGCCGGATACCGGACGACCGTCCCGGTATCTGATCCGGTGCGAGCCGGACAACGCTTACTTCGTGACCAGGTTGACCGGCGTTTCCACCACGCCGGACAAATCCGACTGCTTCTTGTGTTCGCTGAGCGCCTTCAGCGCGGTGTCGATACCGAACACGGCCTGCTTGGCCGCGTATTGATCGGCGGTGGCGAGCACGCGGCCGTCCTTGAGCATCGGCTTGATCGCGTTGATGTTGTCGTAGCCGACCACCAGCACCTTGCCCTGCTTGCCCGCCGCGCGCACGGCCGACACCGCGCCGATCGCCATGTTGTCGTTGCCGGCACAGCAGCGCCTTCAGGTTCGGGTACTCGTTGAGCATCGGCCGACGCCACCGCATTGCCCTTGTCGATTTCCCATTCGCCCGATTGCACCGACACGACCTTCACGCCGACCGTCTGCATCGCCTGCCTTGAAGCCCGCCGTGCGTTGCTGCGCGTTGGTGGTGGTCGACACGCCTTCGATAATGCCGACCTCGTCGCCCGACTTCAGCTGCTTGGCCAGGTAGTCGCCGACCTTCTGCGCGCCCTTCGCGTTATCCGGGCCGACGAACGGCACGTTCAGGTCTTTCGACTTGAGCACGTCCGGGTCGAGCCGGTTGTCGATATTCACGACGATGATGCCCGCGTCGACCGCTTTCTTGACGACCGGCACCAGCGCCTTCGAATCGGCCGGCGCGATCACGATCGCGTCGACCTTCGAGACGATCATCTGCTCGACGATGCGGATCTGGTTCGCGGTGTCGGTTTCGTCCTTGATGCCGTTGGTGATCAGGTCGAACTGGCTGGGATTGTGCTTCTGATAGTCCTTCGCGCCGGTTTCCATGGTCAGGAAGAACTCGTTGGCGAGCGACTTCATCACCAGCGCGACTTTCGGCTTGTGGGCGGGCGCGCTCTGCGCATAGGCGGCGGAAAACGGCAAGCGCGGCGGTGGCGGTGGCGAGGACGGCGGCCGCCAGCATGCGGCGGCGCAGGCGATGACCGTTGCAATGGCTCATGCGTATCTCCAGGTTTCTAGGCTCGCAAGCCGAGCCGTATTTTTAGTTGCGCGCAAACGTTTGCGAGGCCTATTCTCAGCGCAGTCCGTTCGCAATGTCAACGATTCGCAGTGTTGCAGTGCATCGGCGCGCAGGATGTGCGGCGATGCTGTGCGGTCGATCGATTCGGCCCGGCGCGCCGGATAGGCGCGTCGGCAGGCAGCGTGTTGGCAAGGGTCCCTCGCTCGGTCCGTGCGTGGCAGATGTTGCCGCCGGCTGCAAGATCAGCAGCCGGCGGGCCGCCTATGCTGGCCTTTTATTGCGCGCGGTGCAAGCAGGGACAACGCGGAGCGATGGGAGCCGTGACAGCTGTGAGATTCACAGCCAGCCGGCTTTGCGGAAGCGCCAGTACAGGAAAATGTCGACCGACAGCATGACGGCCAGACAGATCGGATAGCCGAACTTGTAGTGCAACTCGGGGATGCTCTCGAAGTTCATCCCGTAGATGCCGGCGATCATGGTCGGCACCGCGAACAGCGCGGCGAACGAGCCGAGCCGCTTGGTCACCTCGCTCTCGGCCAGCGAAATCATGCCGAGATTGACCTGCACCGCGGTGACGACCATTTCGCGCCGGCCTTCGATCGATTCTGACGATTCGCTCCAGATGGTCGTAGACATCGCGAAAGTAGGCCTGCATGCCTTCGCAGACGCTCGGAATGCGGCCGCCGGTCAATTTGCTGATCGGCTTCCTGCAACGGCGTCGATGTGGTGCTGCAGGATCACGAGGCGGCGTTTCAACGAGTACAGATCCTGCAATGATCACGCGCGACGCCGCCGAATTGTTGCGATCGAAAATGCGGTCTTCGAGTTCTTCGATCTCGGTGTTCATGCGCCTCGATGATCGGGAAATAGCGATCGACGATGTCGTCCGCCAGCGCGTACAGCACGAACGCCGAGCCTTCCTTGAGCAAATGCGGCTCGCGCTCGCAGCGGGCGCGCACATTCTGGAAGCCGGTGCGCGTGCCGCGGCGCACCGACAGCACATAGTTGCGGCCCACGAACACGTCGACTTCGCCGATCAGCAGTTCGCCCGTCTTCGTCCATTTCGACGGTATGCATCACGGCGAACAGCGACTCGCCGTACTCCTCGATTTTCGGACGCTGGTGGCCGTTCTGCGCGTCTTCGATCGCGAGTTCGTGCAGGCCGAATTCTTCTTTCATCACGGCCAGCTCGCCCGGCCCCGGGTCTTTCAGCGCGACCCAGACGAAGCACTCGGGCCGCGCCACGTAGTCGCTGATGCTATCGATGTCGATATCAGCCAGCTTCCGGCCGTCCTGATAGGCGGCGCAATTGATCAGCATGTTGGATTACCTTGAAAACGGAACAGACCGGCCGGCATCGCCCGGAGCGTAAGCCCGGCGCAGATCCGCATGAACGAATACACGACAGCCGCCATGTTAAGGGCTATGCGTGAACGTCATGTATCCAATTGTTAAACCCGGTTCGTGGCGGCGGATCGGGCTTGGCGTTGCCCGGCGCAATCCGGCGCTGCCAGGCCGTGCGCGGCGCTATTGGGCAACCCGGTGCAAAGCGATGCGATGATCGTCGTTGAAGGTGACCGACGCGCGGTTCGTATAGCGCGGTATCGGCCGTCACCATGAAGTGCATTTCGACGACCGGATCGAATTGCGTGGACACGCCGATGCGATGCACGCCCGGGCTCAGATAGAAGACGACGTGTTCGCCGTTCATCAGATCGGTGACCTGCTCGCCGTCGATATACACCGAGTGCATCGCGAAACCGCACGATCACGTCGCGCGAGCGTTCGCGCCGCACGTCGACCGCCACGAGTCCGGCGCCGGGCTCGCGTGTAGCCGGGCTGGACGATGCGCGCCGACGGCACCGCCTTGAACGGCACGGGCTCGGCCGGCGTCGAGGCGCAACCGGCCGAGCGCCAGCGACAGCGCGGCATGCACGAAGCGCGCATCGCGCGGACCGATGCGGCTTTGCGACGTGGCAATCGAAGCGCGTTGGCATCGCTGTCGTCTCCCGTGTTGTCTGATTGTGGTGTCGTCTGGCTCTGACGATGCCGGTTGTACACGTTCGACGCCGACAGTCGAACGCTGACCTCAGACGCACGCTCAGTCAATGCGGCGCGATACAGCGTTGATCGACGCCGATCCATGATTTGCCATCCTGATTGCTGCCGCTCACCACTGCCACGCATCATAGCAACGCGCGGCCGTTGCGCCAGCCTGGCCGAACGGCCAACGCCACGCCCTCTTGCGCGGCGCCGCGTTCTTCTTCATGATCGCTGCAAAGGACTGCGGCCGCGAGCGCCGTGCGCGGGTACTTACCCGCTACAGCCCGCCGCGCACTATCTTCGTCCGTCTGCATGTCTGCTTCGCTGTACCGACTATGCGCACTGCTACCGGCCGCGTCGCCGGACCACGATCAAGGAGACTGCAATGTGGTATTTCACCTGGATTCTCGGCATCGGCGTGGCGTTGGGCTTCGGCATCATCAACGTGATGTGGCTGGAGGCGAGCGGCAAATTCGCGCGTGACCCGCAGCGCACCGGTACGCGCCGACGCCCAGCCCGAGGACACGTCTGCGTGACGCATCTGGTTTTCTTCTGCGGCCACGCAGGCACCGGCAAGACGACTCTGGCGAAAAAGCTGATCGGCCCGCTGATGCAGGCGAGCGCCACGCCCTTCTGCCTGCTCGATAAAGACACGCTGTACGGCGGCTACAGCGCGGCCGCGATGGCCATGCTGACCGGCGATCCGAACGACCGCGACAGCCCGCTTTTCCTCGCAACATCTGCGCGATCCCGAATATCGCGGGCTGATCGATACCGCCCGCGACAATCTCGAACTCGGCGTCAGCGCGCTGGTGGTCGGGCCGCTATCGCGCGAAGTGCGCGAGCGGCGTCTGTTCGATCGCGCATGGCTGGGTATCGGCGAGGACGTCGAAGCTGCGGGTCGTGTGGGTCCACACGACCGAAGAGACGGCGCGACAGCGCATCGTCGCGCGCGGCGATCCGAACGATGCCTACAAACTCGCGCATTGGGACGAGTATCGTCAGCGCCGCTTCGTGCCGAGCGGCGACATGTGCGACGACCTGCTGATGTTCGACAATACGGCGCCCTCCGCCGCCGATTATGAAGCGTCTGCTCGCGCGCATCGTCGGCGACCGCAGGCGTCGGCTAGCGTCATGCCGCCGTTGCCGGTCTAGACCTGGCCGGAGGCTAACGGCACGCATCAACTGCCCGCAGACCGCATCGCATGCGCCCGATGCCCGCAGCGGCGCACGCTAGCCTGCATGACAACGGCGCTGCAACGAGCTTCCACCTCGCTCGCGCAGTCGCCCCGCGGCGTCGCACGCCTCGCCTGCCCGCAGCGGCGACGCCCGGCTTACACCGTCGCCATCGCATCCAGCCGACTGGCCTTCATACAGCTGGCCAAATCGGTTCGCGAGAAAATCGCGCAGCGACACCTGCTCCTGACGCACGAAGCCGCTTTGCGGCAGCTTCTGCTCGCGGAACAGATCGAGCACCGCGCACATCGCGCCGGCCGTCGTGATCTGGATCGCGCTCATCGGCACGCCGCACACGGTCTTCGCGAAAATCTTGCGGGTGAACACTTCCTGCACCAGTTGACCGTCGCGCATGCCGCTCACGGTGATGAACACCAGCACGACGTCCTGCGCGGTCGACGGCACCGAACGGCGCATGATGGTCTTGAGCGTGTCGCGGTCGCTCGACAGGCGCAGGTCTTCCAGCAGGAATTGCATCAGGTTGCGGTGGCCCGGATAGCGCACCGACTTGTAGTCGAGCGATTCGACCCGGCCCGACAGCGTTTCGCACAGCGTGCCGAGACCGCCGGACGTATTGAAGGCCTCGTATTCGGTGCCGTCGAGCGAGAAATGTTCGAGGCCTTCCAGCGGCTGCACCCACTGCGTGCGGCTGTCGCGAATCGCTTCGCACGGCTGGCAGTATTCGTTGATCAGGCCGTCGACGCTCCACGTCAGGTTGTACTTCAGCGCGTTAGTCGGGAATTCCGGCAGCGCGCCGACCCGCATCTTGACGTCGCGGATTTCGGTGAAGCGGTTCGCCAGTTCGTGCGCGGCGATGCCGATGAAGCCCGGCGCGAGACCGCATTGCGGCATGAACGCGTGATCGGCGTCGTCGGCGATCGCGCGGATCGCGTGGGTCGCGCGCACGTCTTCGGTCAGATCGAAGTAATGGACGCCCGCGCCCTTCGCCGCCGACGCCACGTTCACCGCGAGGTAGTACGGCAGCGCGTTGACGAGCGCGTCGAAGCCTTGCATCGGCGGCGCGCAGCGCGGCGGCATCGGCGGAATCGACGCGGCGCGTCGGGATGCCCTGGGCGGCGAGCTTGTCGAGCGCGTGCTGATCGCGGTCGAACGCGACGACGTCGTAGTCGCCGGTTTCGCGCAACATGTGAGCGATGGTGTGACCGATCAAACCTGCACCAACGATGGCTACTTTCATGCGCTTCTCCTTGTTATCTGTGTGCTGTCGCCAGCCTGGGAAGATGCGCGGCGCCAAGCGGCGCGGCGCATGGCGGCCAGGCGCTGAACCCTTGAGCCACAGTGTAGGGAGAAGCAAAAACAGTTCATACGCGCAAAATGCTGCGCTATGACCATCGAATTTCGACGTTATGACGAACGTTTTCAGTCGATCTGTCGAAAACGTATAAAAACCGCGTAAACGCGGTCTGTCGGCTCACCCTTGTATCACACCGTTCCGCGATCGATCTTGCGCGCGAGAATGATCGACGTCGTGGTCCGCTCGACGCCTTCCAGCCCGCCGATCTGATCGAGCAGGTCGTTAAGGCGGTCAGGCGAATCGGCGCGCAGCCACGCGACATAATCGAACTCGCCGCTCACCGCGCATAGCAACTGCACCTCGGGCATCTTGCCCAGCCGCTTCTGCACCGCCGGCGCCGTATTTCGGCGCGATGATGATGCCGACATAAGCGACTGATGCTCGAGTCGAGCACGTCCTGCCCGAGCCGCACGCTATAGCCGGCGATCACGTTGCTGCGCTCGAGCCGCGCGATCCGGGCGATCACCGTGGTGCGCGCCACGTCGAGTTGGCGCGCGAGATTGGCGACGCTTTCGCGGGCGTTGGCTTGCAGCAGCGCAACGAGGTTGCGGTCGAGATCGTCGAGTTGGTCGAGGCGCGGTGGTCTCATCGAGGGCGATCGAAGTGGGTCGGTGATGAGGCGGATTATCGCGCGTCTTCGCGATGAAAAGCAGGGATGGCCGCGCTCACTCGCATGCTCGAACGCCGGGCTCAAACACCAGGCTCAGACACCATGCTCAAACGCCGAACCGGTCGATCACGAAATCGATGAAGCTGGTGAGCTTGGGCGTCGCGCGCCGATCGCGTGGATAGATCAGATGCACCGGCGCGCCGTCGGGCAGATAGTCGTCCAGCACCGGCACCAGTTCACCGCTCGCAATCTCTCGCGCGAGCAGCGCTTCCGGCTGCAGCACGAGACCGAAACCACGCAGCGCGGCAACCTTCAGCGCCTGGCCGTTGTTCGCGCGAAAGCGGCCGGCGCGCAGCGGGTTTTCGTCGACGGTATCGCCATCGAGACGCCATAAACCTTCGCGGCCCCAATGCAGAAAACCCAGGCACTCGTGCTGCGCGAGATCGGCAGGCGTGCGCGGCGTACCGGCTTCGCCAGATAAACCGGCGACGCGCAGGCGCGCATCCGGTAAGGCTTCAACGGCCGCGCGACAAAACTCGAATCCGCCAGACGACCGATGCGCACCGCCGCATCGAAGCCTTCTTCGACGAGATCGACCACGCGGTTCGACAGATCGAGTTCGAGGCTCACATCCGGCCATGCGCCCAGATAATCGGTCATGGCCGGCGCAAACACTTCGACGCCGTAAGTCAGCGGCACCGTCACCTTCAGCACGCCGCGCGGCTTCGGCCGCCATCGCTTCGGCGAGCGACTCGGCGTCTTTCACATCGGCCAGGATGCGTCTGCATTGCTCGTAATACTGCCGGCCAATTTCCGTCAGACTTTGCCGCCGCGTCGTACGCGTCAGGAGCCGGGTCGCGAGGCGGGTTTCGAGCGAGCGGATATGCTTGCCGACCATCGCCGACGAAATATCGAAAGCGCTCGGCAGCCGCGGTCAGGCTGCCCGCTTCGACCACCGCAACGAAGATTTCCATGCTGACGAATTTATCCACCCGCTATTTCCTGTTCGTTTCGGTTGTAAGCGTTTGTCGCACAAGAGTCGCATTGTCGGGATATCGTGATACAAATAGCGGCGACGGCGATAGTGGGCAGCCAATCGCCGCATGTCGTCGAGATAACGGACATGCGACGGGACGCTCGCCACGCGCCCTGTCCCAATTCGAATAGACATCAGGAGTTTCGATGAAAAAAGCACTGGTCATGCTGGCCACCGCAGTCGCCATGAGCGGCGCGTTCGCACAAACTCCCGCGCCGGCTTCGGCGCCGATGAGCGCCTCGGCCCCCGCCGGCAAGGCAGGCCACGAGCGCAATGTCGAAGACCGCATCGCCTATCTGCACTCGCAACTGAAGATTACCTCGGCGCAGGAATCGCAATGGAACACGTTCGCCGATGTCATGCGCAACAACGGCGAGACGATGGGCCAGTTGTTCCAGCAGCGCAAGGCTGCCGACAACCTGTCGGCGATCGACGACATGAAGCAATACGCGACGATCGCGCAAGCGCATGCGGACGGCATGAAGAAGCTGGTCGATGCTTTCGATCCGCTGTATAGCAGCTTCTCGCCGGAACAGAAGAAGCTTGCGGACGTGACGTTCCATCAGCCGGGCGGCGAGGGCGGCCGTCATCATCATGGCAAGGGCAAGGGCGCAAAGCGCCCGCTGCTGCTGCGGCTAGCGACGCGGCTGTGAAGCCGTAAGCGCGTCGGCTCACGAATTCGCTGACGCTAGTGTGAGTTCGCGCTGCGCGTGCGGGTGTTCTGCAATGCGCGCCAGTTCAGAATGTTCACGGCACCCGCGCCGTTCATGGCAAAAGAAGCCGATTTTCAGATGCATCTGGCATCATGCGGGTCACCGGCTTGGACACGTCGCCAGAGCCGTCAGAGACGATCCGCGGCGCACGCGCTGTCAATCTTTCGCACCGCCTCATCCACTCTCCGCTTCATGACCGAACTGAAAAATCTCGATCTGACTCACGGATGCCCACGCCCTTCGCGTCGTCAAGGACGAAACGGTCGCACGTCGAATTCGCCGCTGCACGAAGGCGAATTGATGAGCCTCGAAGGCCCGAACCGCTACGTGCGCGGCGACGCGCTGATCACCGGCTCGACCGGCGACCGCTGGGTCGTCTCACGCGAACGCTTCGACGCCAAATACCTGCCCGCCGAAGCCGCCCTCGCTCATGGCGAAACCGGGCGCCTACCGTAACCGCCCGGCCGTCGTGCTCGCCAAACAGATGAACGAAGCGTTTTCGCTCGCCCGCTCGGCGCAGCGGCGGCGACGTGCTGCGCGGCGTGGCCGGCGACTGGGTCATGCAATACGCGCCCGGCGACTACGGCGTGGTTCAGGCCGCACGCTTCGCAAAGGTCTATCGGCTGCGCCGATAGTCTCAGGTCGGTCTGACGCGTCGCTGCAATCCGCGCGAACCCAGCGCGCCAACTCGCAGCCTGGTCAACGCCTCACTGCCAAGCCTTTCAGGCAAACTCGTCGCCGAGATCCACGATCACGTCGCGCGGCACCGCCTCGCCGTTCGCATACTGCTCTTCGAGCGAGCCGATGCTCGCTTCGACATACGCGCGCAACACGGCGAAACTGCGTCCACGCAGCCGCGCCGGCAACGCGCGATAACGCGCCAGCGCCGCCGGCGCGATCGCCACGGTCATCACGATGCGGCGCGCGGTCGCGCCGAAACGCATGGCGACCCAGTGAATCGCCAGCGTCGGCGTGCCGTCTTCGGCCGCGCGCTGGATGAACTGCGTCTGCTCGGGAAACAGATCGCTGATGACGCGCGCCAATTCCTCGAACTCGGGATTCGCGCAGTCGTATTGGTAAGCTTCCATGAGGTGTGCCGAAAGATCGGCCTGAAGAGGCTGAAAGACGCTTAGAAAGCTCAGGAAAAAGTCGGCCGATTGTAGGCAAAGGCCGACGTTTTAGCGAGCCATCCGCGGCAAGCGAATAGCGGTCAGGCGACTCACGGTCGGCACACCGCCGGCGGACGTCGGAACGTCCTGAACAGCAAGCCCAACGACAACGAGCGCCGCCAGCGCATAAATGGCGTCCACCGCGGCGAGCGGTACGAGCTGCGCCTGGAACAGGGCGGCCGGCACGTCGACCAGCGCGTGCAACACAATCGCCAGCGGCAGGATGCCGCGCCAGCCCGCCGCGCACGCCGCGCCACATCAGCACCGACAAACCAATCTGGAACACCAGCGCCGCCACCCGTTCGAGCGCGAAAATGCCCGCCGTCTGCGGCGTCAGGCTGGCGAGAATCAGATGGATGCGCATCAGCGAGTCGGTCGGCAGGTTGCTCAGATAGCCGTCCAGCTGGCCGCGGTTCTCGAAGATCGCGAACAGAATCCACTGAATCTGCACCAGCACGCCGACCAGCCACGCTTCCGCGCCGCCGTGGCCGAGGCCGTAAGTCAGCGCGGTGCCGTCGCTCGGTGCGCGCCGCGGCGGCAGTGCGGACTTCGCCGCCGCGCGTTTGAGCAACAGGCGCATGCCGATGAAACGCCCCACTTCCTCGCAGATACCCGCGACCAGCGCGCCATACACCACGAAAGCCAGCGGATTCGACAGGAAGGTCGCGGTCGCTTCGTTCCGATGCAGCACGTAGTCGTTCAGCGCGCGCTCGATCACCATCGCGAACAGCGCGAACATGGCGATGCCGGTGATCGCGTCGCGCGGGTTCAGCGCGAGCGGACGGCGCAGGCGGCGGTAGATCAGAAACGGTAAAGCGGCGACGAGCAGCGTCGCGACGGCGAGGCTCGACAGGGTAATCGGTGCAACAACCATGAGTTTCCTTGCGATGACCGGCGCGCACCCGCTGCGCGCCGCAGCCCGAATGATCGCAGATCAGCGCAAAGTTGACGCGCGAACGATCAATTCGCCTGGCAAAAGGCAGTCGCGCGCGCGTGGTCTGAACGCCTTCGATGCGCTCGTGCAGAAACTCGACCGCGCGGTAGCCGATCTCGTAGGTCGGCTGACGGATCGTCGTGATGCCGGTCAGTTCGGCCCATTCGGGATCGTCGATCGACAGCAGCGCGACGCGCGTCTGCCAGTCGGCGCCGTAGCGGGATTTCAGATGCAGCGCGAGGCACAGCGCGACCGGCGCATTGGCGGCGAACAAGCGCGATGCGGCGGGTGGCTGCGACGCTGGCGCTTGCGCGTCAGCTGTCGACGCTCACCCTCCATCGCGGCCGCATCCGAGTCGCGCCGGTCCAGCTCGCGCGAGCTGCCGCTTGCGAGCGCTTCCCGTATCCGCCAGATTCAGCACCAGCGTATGTCCACGCGCGCCAGCCGCGATTCGCCTCATCGCTCATCACCTCGCGAAACGCCGCTTCGCGCAGTTGCCGCGAACTGACCTGCTCGAACGGCTGCACGACGAACCAGATCTCGTCGAAACCCTGATCCAGCAGATGCCGCGTGCCGAGTTCCGCCGCCGCGCCGGTTGTCGAGCCCGACCATGTCGGCGACGAGCCCTTCCACCGAACGGTCGACCAGCACCGCCGGAATCCCGCCGCCGCCCACCGGCCGCAAGGTTTCCTCGCTCACGCCGAGCGCGTTGACGATCACGCCTTCCACGCGATACGTGGTCAGCAGTTGCAGATAGCGCCGCTCCATCTCGACTTCGTTGGCCGCGTGGCAGATCAGCGGCATCAGCCCGAGCGCGTGGCAGGCCGCCTCGACGCCTTGCAGCACTTCGACCGTGTACGGATTGGTCAGATCGGCGAGCAGCATGCCGATCAGACGGTTGCGTCCGCGCTTCAGACCGCGCGCCATCTGGTTCGGCTGATAGTCGAGCCGCTCGATGGCCGCCTCGATGCGCGCGCGCAATTCCGGCGACAGCACGCTCATCTCGCCATTCAGATAGCGCGAGATGCTGGTCTTGCCGGTGCCGGCTTCGCGCGCGACGTCGGTGATCGTCGCGCGGCGCGGCGCGTCGGCTACAGCGTGCTGATCGTGCGTCACTCCTTCGCTCGCACTCATGGCAGCACTTCGCGATTGACGATGTTGGTCGTCAGCGTGCCGTCGAGCGCGGCGACGAGGTTTTCCGCCGCGTTGAGCGCCATCGCATGACGGGTTTCGTGCGTCGCCGAACCGATGTGCGGCAGCGCGACCACGTTCGGCATGCTTCAGCAACGGCGAGTCGGCGGGCAGCGGTTCGGTCTCGAACACGTCGAGACCCGCGCCGTGAATCGTGCCGTTTTGCAGGGCTTCGATCAGCGCCGCTTCATCGACGGTCGGCGCCGCGCGACGCGTTGATCAGGATCGCGCTCTTCTTCATCGACTTGAATTCGGCCGCGCCGATCATGTGCTTCGTTTCGGCGCGTGAGCGGCACTTGCAGGCAGACGAAGTCGGACGGTGGCGAGCAATTCCGCCAACTCGACGCGGCGCGCGCCGTAGGCCTGCTTCCGCCTGCGCGTTCGCGCTGCGGTTCGTGTACAGCACCTTCATGTTGAAGCCGAGCGCCGCGCGCCGCGCAACCGCGCCGCCAATCCGCCCCAGCCCGACGATGCCGAGCGTCTTGCCCTGCACGTCGACGCCGAACTGCGCCGGGCCGATGCTGTCGCGTCCACTGGCCCGCCTTCACCCAGTCCGCCAGTTCGACCACCCGCCGCGCCGACGCAAGGATCAGCGAGAACACCGTGTCCGCGGTCGATTCGGTCAGCACGTCCGGCGTGTGCGCGAGCACGATGCCGCGCCGCGTGAGGTCGGCGACATCGAACTGGTCGAAGCCCACCGAGATGGTCGACAGCGCCTTCAGCCGGCTCGCGCCTTCGAGCATCGCCGGCGTGATTTTCACGCTCGCGCCGATCGCGCCGTCGGCGTCCTTCAACGCGGCGACGAACGCGTCGTGCTGCGAGGCATCGACCTGCGACGACTTCGCGCATGCTGTTGCAGATACGCGAGCACATCCTCGGGCAGCGATTTCTAGGCGACGATCTTCTTCATTAGCTTATTTTCCTTGCAACGGTGTAGCGAGCGTGGGCATGTCTGCGTCAGCGGCTGCGGCTTGACGGTCAGCGTCAGGATCACCGCGGCGATCAGCGCCACGCTCATGAATGCATACGATGCCGCGGCGAGCCGGTCGCGCCATTCAGATAGCCGACCACATACGAGCCGACAAACGAACCGAGCGCGCCCATGCTGTTGATCAGCGCCATCGCGCCGCCCGCGACGTTCTTCGGCAGCAGTTCCGGCACGATCGCGAAGAACGGCCCGTACGGCGCATACATCGCGCCGCCGGCGATCACCAGCAACGCGTACGAGAGCCAGAAATGCGTCGAGCCGAGCGCATACGACGCCGCGAACGCAATCGCGCCGATCAGCAGGAACGGCCACACGAACACTTTGCGGCGGTTGAGTTTATCCGATGCCCACGAAGCCGCAAGCATCGCGATCGTCGCGGCCAGATACGGCAGCGCCGACAGCCAGCCGGTTTCGACCATGCCGAGCGACGAACCGTTCTTCAGAATCGACGGCAGCCACAGCACGAAACCATACACGCCGATGCTCCAGCAGAAATACTGCGCGCACAGCTTGATCACGGCGGGCGTGCGGAACGCTTCGCCGTAATTGCGCACCGGCTTGATCGCGGCCTGTTCGGCGCGCAGCGTCTCTGCGAGATCGTCCTTCTGCTGCTGCGGTGAGCCACGACACCTGCTGCGGCTTGTCCTGCACGATGAACCACCAGCACACCGCCCAGATGATCGCGGGCGCGCCTTCGGCGATGAACATGTGGCGCCAGCCGAACGAATGCACCAGATAGCCGGACACCACCGACATCCACAGCACCGTCACCGGATTGCCGAGAATCAGGAAGGTGTTGGCGCGCGAGCGCTCGCTCTTCGTGAACCAGTTGCTGATGAAGATCAGCATCGCCGGCATCACCGCGGCTTCGACGACGCCGAGCACGAAGCGGATCACCATCAGCGAGGGAATATTGCTGACCATGCCGGTCAGCGCCGCGCAGCCGCCCCACAGGATCAGGCTCCAGAACACGAGCTTCTTGACGCTGCGGCGTTCCGCGTAGATCGCGCCGGGAATCTGGAAGAAGAAATAGCCGAGGAAGAACAGCGCGCCGATCAGCGACGCCAGCCCTTTGCTGATGCCGAGATCCTGATTGATGCCGGCGGCCGACGCGAAGCCGAAGTTCGCGCGATCCAGATAAGCGAGGCTATAGGTGATGAATACGATCGGCATGATCGTCCACCAGCGGCGAATCGCGAGCGATGAAGTCAGGGGGTCTTCATGGGAGTCTCCAGTTACTGCGTCCTGTGTTACAGTGCTGCGCTAGCGCGTGCCCGGATCCGCGCTGTTGCAATGGTCGCGGGCGACGGTCATGTGCACTGTTGCGTGCGCACCGTCGGTCACACCGCGCTTGTCGCGAGTCACGCGAGCGTGCGTTCGTGCCGGCGGGCGGCACATCGGCCAGTTCGAGCGCGTCGAGTTCGGCGCGGGTCGGCAGGCCTTCCGA
Source organism: uncultured beta proteobacterium (assembly GCA_963800185.1). Taxonomy (GTDB): domain Bacteria; phylum Pseudomonadota; class Gammaproteobacteria; order Burkholderiales; family Burkholderiaceae; genus Paraburkholderia. Next base: position 325,871 of record CAWCZW010000004.1, read on the forward strand.
ATCGCCGATCACCTGAATCGCCAGCGCGCCGATGCGGTTGCCGCGCGCCACCGCTTGCGGCAGCGTCCTGCCTTCGAGCAACGCGCTGACCACGCCGACCGCGAAGCCGTCGCCCGCGCCGACCGTGTCGACGACTTTCGCGACCGGCTGGCCGGCGATCGATCGCGGCATCGTCGGCGGTGCGGAAATACGCGCCCTGCGCGCCAAGCTTGATGATCACGCCGCGCGCGCCCCGATCGAGATAGAACTGCGCGATATCGTCAGGTTGCGTGTAGCCGGTCAGGATCTCGCCTTCGCCGATGCCGGGCAGCACCCAGTCGGCCAGCGCGGCGAGCGCGTTCAGCCCTTCGACCATCGCGGCGCGCGAGGGCCACAGCGTCGGGCGCAGGTTCGGATCGAAGGAAATCGTCTTGCCGGCGGCACGCATTTCGCGGCGCGAGATGGAACGCGAGTTCGCGCGAGCTTGCCGAGATGGCGGGCGCCACGCCCGTCAGATGCAGATGACGCGCGGGCAGCACGTAATCCGCCGCGTAGTCGTCCAGCGACAGATGGCTCGCCGCCGAGCCCTTGCGGAAATATTCGACCGCAGGATCGCTGCCGTCGTCGTTTTTCGATTTCAGCTGGAAGCCGGTCGGATAGCGCTCGTCGGTGCGTGACGCAGCGCTGGTCGATGCCTTCTTTCGTCAACGTGTCGCGCACATACTGGCCGAACGAATCGTTGCCGACGCGGCTCATCCAGCCCACCTTGAAGCCGAGCCGCGACAGACCGATCGCCACGTTCAGATCGGCGCCCGCCACGCGCTTCGTGAATTGCCCGACACCGGCGAGCGGGCCGGTTTCGGCGGCCACGAACATGGCCATGGCTTCGCCGTAGGTGATGACATCGAGTGCTGCGCTGTGTGTTGCTCATGCTTTGCTCCTGCGTGTTGCTTTGCGCTGCGTGTTTGCTTATGGGGCTTTGCTTTGCGATTCTGCTTCGTCGCTCTGGCGCGTGCGCGCTTTCTTCGCGTAGCTTCTGCCGCGCCTCGTGCCGTGCGTTAGCGCGGTAAGCCGCTACCGAACGCTCTCAGCCGCTGCTTTACCTGCACTCGTTACCGCGTGTTTTTGGTTATTGCTCTCTCAGGTTCTCATGCCGCCTAGCTTCAAGCGGCGCCCAGCCACTGCGACGTAATGCGCCGCGTCCGCGCTCGATGCGGCTCGCATCGAACGGAAATTCGATGCCGCGCGGCACATCGCGCGGCAAGCGGTCGAGCACCGCGGCGAAGTGCGCGTCGTCGGCGGCCGGCGCGGCGGGAAAGCGCCGCGCGCCCTCGCCCACCGTCGTCTTGCAATGGATGTATTCGACGTGCGCCGCCAGCAGGCTCCGCCGCATCGAGCGGCGCGACATCGCGCCATGCCCAGTTGCCGATATCGAAAGTCATGCCGAGCACGTCGGCGTGACCTTCGCGCTGCGAGCGCGTCGAACAGGCCGGTGAATTGCGCAAGCGAGCCGCCTTCCTCCAGTTGCCCGTTTTCCACGACGAGCCGCAGATTCGCGCTGCACCGCTGCATCTGCTCAGCAATCGCCGCGCCGTGCGCCGTCGCGCACGAAGCCGCCGAGTTGCAGCTTGACGAAACGCGCGCCGAGCGCCGCCGCTTCGTCGAGCGCGAGACGCAGTGCGTCGCGCGTCGAGCTGTCCGTCGGACGTGTACAGCGAAGCGGGCGTCGAAAACACCGACCACAAGCCCAGTTCGGCGATCGATCCGCCGAGCGCGCGCAGACGCTGCGGCGCGGCATCGGCTTCGTCGGCGAACAGTTCGCGGCGCACTTCGAAACCCGCCGCGCCGGCCCGCCGGCTCGCCTGCGCCCACTTCAGATGGCCGCCCGTGCGCACCGCGTCCATCCCGAATGCGCTTGCGACGATCACTACGTCCACTGCATCAGCCATGTCGAATTTACCTGGTCATGTCTTGCTGCTCGTAATCGGAATTTGGAACCGGTTCCAAATACGCTTTCAAAAAAAGCGCCGAGGCGCTTGCAATGCCCGGATAGTGCGCCGAGCCAGCGTCAGCTGCACCATAGTGGAAATCCCCAGGCGCGGCGGGCATGCAGCTCGGCTTAGCGCTCAGGCGCCCTAGCCGCCGTCTGCCAGGCACAGCGCGAGAAACTGCTCGACGACCCGGGACGGCGCGCTCGCATGCGGCACCAGAATCGACAGCCGCCGCGTCAGCGGCTCCGGGCTCAGCGAGAACAGACGCAGCGCGCCGTCCTCATGCCGCATCGACATGGCCGACACGAAGCCGATGCCCATGCCCGCCCGCACCGCCTCCTTCACGCCTTCGACCCCGGCGATTTCCAGCGCGACGCGCATCGGCACGCCCGCCCGCGCGAACGCCCGCTCGACGATCTGCCGCACGCCCGAGCCCGCCTCGCGCAACACCAGCGGATAGCGCGCCGAGCGTCCGCCAGTTCGACGACGCCCCGTCCGTCGTCTGACGCCGCCTGCGCCAGCGGATGCGCCGCGCGGCATGATCGCGACGATCTCGTCCTCGCGCCACGCATGCACGGCGGTGTCGGGCGGCAAATCGGCGCCGACCGGCCCTTCGATCATCGCGATATCCACCGAGCCGAGCGCGGCGACGATTTCCGCGGTATTGCCGTCGGCGGTATGCAGCGTCACGTCCGGATAGCCGCCGATGAAAGTCGGCGATCAGATACGGCAGCAGATAACTCGCGGGCGTGGTGCTCGCGCCGATCCGCAGCGTGCCCTGCTCGAGCCCGCGCAACGCGTCGCGATACGCATGCGCCTGCCGCCAGGTGTCGCGCAGCCGCGTCGGCATAGCTGGCAAGCTGCTCGCCGGCCGGCGTGAGGCGCACGCCGCGGCCGTCGCGCTGATAAAGCGGCTCGCCGAATTCGTCCTGCAACTGCCGCAACTGCCCGGACACCGCCGGCTGCGACAGATGCAGCGCCACCGCCGCCCGGCTGATATTGCCGATGCTCGGCGACGGCGGCGAAAGTTATAAGTTGATCTGGGGTCATGGTGACGAAATATCAGATTAGCCGATACTTTACATTCTAAATCACGATTTTTCATATCGATATATCTAATTTAGGATTAGCGCCATCGAATTCAGTCAGTCATCCAAGGCACTGCGCCATGTCCACTGCCCCGTCTCACCGTTGCCGCCGCATCCGCCGAGTCGTCCACGCGCGGCCAACTCAACGGCATTCTGTTCGTCGCGCTGTTCGCCGCCGCCGTGACCCGCGTCGCGGCGATTCCGGCCATCGCCGGGCTGGGCTTGAGCCCGCTGATCGTCGGCATCGTCGCCGGCGCGATCTACGGCAACGTGCTGCGCGACGGCATGCCGGCGAGCTGGGCGGCCGGCGTCAATTTCTCGGCGCGCAAGCTGCTGCGCATCGCCGTCGCGTTTTTCGGACTGCGCGTGAGCCTGCAGGAAATCGCGCAGGTCGGCTTGCCCGGTCTCGCGGAATCGGTGCTGATCGTCGTGAGCACGCTGGTCATCGGCACCTGGGCCGGCATGAAAATCATGAAGCTCGACCGCGATACCGCGCTGCTGACCGCCGCCGGCAGCGCGATCTGCGGCGCGGCCGCCGTGCTCGCGTTCGAATCGACGCTGCAATCCAAGCCGCACAAGAGCGCGATGGCCGTGGGCAGCGTGGTGCTGTTCGGCACGCTGTCGATGTTCCTCTACCCGGTGCTGTTCAACGCGGGCTGGCTGCATCTCGACACGGTCGGCGCGGGGCTGTTCTTCGGCGGCACGATCCACGAAGTGGCGCAGGTGGTCGGCGCGGCCAGCAACGTGAGCCCGGAAGCGACGCACATCGCCACCATCGTCAAGATGACGCGCGTGATGCTGCTGGTGCCGGTGCTGCTGGTGGTCGGCATGTGGGTGAACCGCTCGGCGCGCAAAGCAGCGGCTTCGACCGACGTCGGCAGGACGCGCAAGGCAACGCGCCGCGCAAGCTGGCGATTCCCTGGTTCGCGCTCGGCTTCCTCGCGCTTCGTCGTGATCAATTCGCTGCACGTGTTGCCGGAAACCGCGACCAGCACGCTGAACACGCTCGACACCTTCGCGCTGACCATGGCCATGACCGCGCTCGGCATCGAAACGCGCATTTCGCAGATTCGTCAGGCCGGCCCGCGCGCGCTGACCACCGGGCTGATCCTGTATGTGTGGCTGATCGCCGGCGGACTGGGGATCACATGGACCGTCCAGCACCTGTTCGGCTAAGCCGCTTGCCGTCGCCTTCGAGACCAACCCCGCCGCGTGCGGGGTTTTGTGCGTTCTAGGCCGACAGCTCAAATCGGACGGCAGACACGCTCGCGCGGCATACTGGTTGCTGGCGTCACCTCTCCTGCAACCCACCTGCACTGCATGCCTCGTGACATGGGCGACCGGAATGAGGATCGATCGATGAGCCTGGAACTTTACTATTGGGACGGCCTGCAGGGCCGCGGCGAATTCGTGCGGCTGGCGCTGGAAGAAGCCGGCGCCGACTACGTGGAAGTCGCGCGCGGCAAGCGAGTCGAAGGGTCTCGGCACGGGCGCGATGATGGCGCTGATGAAGAGCCGCGACGAGCCGTATCCGCCGTTCGCGCCGCCGTTTCTGAAAGACGGCGATCTGGTCATCTCGCAGACCGCCAACATCCTGTTCTACCTGGGCCCGAAGCTGAATCTCGCGCCGTCGGTGGAAAGCCTGCGCTACGTCGCCAACGGCCTGCAACTGACGATCGCCGACGTCGTCACCGAGGCGCACGACACGCATCATCCGCTCGCCAGCGGCCTTTACTACGAAGACCAGAAAGACGCCGCCAAAGTGCGCGCGCACGACTTCATCGACAACCGGATTCCGAAGTTCATGTCGTACTTCGAGCGCGTGCTGAAACAGAATCCGGCCGGCGACACGTTCATGGTCGGCGACGCGCTCACGCTACGTCGACCTGTCGATGTTCCAGTTGATCGACGGTCTGCTGTACGCGTTTCCGCGCGCGCTGAAGCGTTTCGGCGAACACTATCCGCGGCTCGCCGCGTTGCACGACGCGCGTGATCGAACGGCCGAACATCGCCGCTTATCTGCAGTCGGAGCGGCGCATCGAGCATAACGAGTCCTGCATCTTCCGGCACTACCCGGAACTCGACAAGGCGGCGACTTGAACCGCTGCCGCCCGCCTTCGTCGATCGCTCGACCCGCTATGCTGCGCGCCCGCTCGTCCGATACGCGGCGCGCAAGCTGCTGTTGCCGTGCGCGCTTTCTCATCACACCCTACCTCACACCCTCGTACCGCCGACGTGCTTTCATTCCTGCTGAAGCTGCGCACCCGCGCCCAACATCTGTTCCGTCTCTCCGACGCCCACACGATGCTGGTCTGGTCGGTGGTGGTCGGCGTCGCGGGCGCATTCGCGACGATTGCGTTTCGCGAAGGCATCGCGCTGCTGCAACTGGCGGTGGCCGGCAAGTCCGGCAGCTTCGTCGAAATGGCGCGCAGCTTGCCGTGGACCGTGCGCATCTGGCTGCCGGCCGCGGGCGGTCTGATCGCCGGTCTGTTCCTGCTGATCGCGCAGCGTCACGCCGACAAATGCAATCACGTCGACTACATGGAAGCGGTCGCGATCGGCGACGGCGTGGTGCCGGTCAAGCTGAGCTTGTGGCGCAGCGTGTCGTCGCTGTTCACGATTTCGAGCGGCGGCTCGATCGGCCGCGAAGGGCCGATGGTGCAACTGGCGGCGCTGGCCGCGTCGCTGATCGGCCGCTGGGTGCATTTCGATCCGCCGCGCCTGCGCCTGCTGGTCGCGTGCGGCGCGGCGGCCGGGATTACGTCCGCATACAGCGCGCCGATCGCCGGCGCGTTTTTCGTCACCGAAATCGTGCTCGGCTCGATCGTGATGGAAAGCTTCGGGCCGGTGGTGGTGTCGGCGGTGGTCGCCAACATCACGATGCGCGAGTTCGCCGGCTACAAGCCGCCGTACGAGATGCCGGTGTTTCCGCCCGTGGCCGGCGTCGAAGTGCTGCTGTTCGTCGCGCTCGGCGCTGCTGTGCGGCGCGGCCGCGCCGCAGTTTCTGCGGCTGCTCGACGTCGTCGAAGGCGAGCTTTCGCAAGCTGCCCTTGCCGCTGCCGGTGCGGCTCGCGCTCGGCGGTCTGGTGGTCGGCATTCTGTCGATCTGGACGCCCGAGGTGTGGGGCAACGGCTACAGCGTCGTCAACTCGATCCTCCACTCGCCGTGGACGTGGACCGCGCTCGTCGCTCGTGCTGGTGTTCAAGATCGTCGCGACGGCGGCCACCGCGGGTTCGGGCGCGGTCGGCGGGGTCTTCACGCCGACGCTGTTCGTCGGCGCGGTGGTCGGCTCGCTGTTCGGCCAGGGCATGCATGCGCTGTGGCCGCATGCGACCTCCGCGCCGTTCGCCTATGCGATGGTCGGCATGGGCGCGTTTCTCGCCGGCGCCACCCAGGCGCCGCTGATGGCGATCCTGATGATCTTCGAAATGACGCTCAGCTATCAGGTGGTGCTGCCGCTGATGCTGTCGTGCGTGGTCGCGTATTTCATCTCGCGCGCGATCGGCGAAGACGTCGATGTACGAAATCACGCTGCGCCGCAATCAGGAGGAACAGGAGCGCACGCGCCTGCGCGCCACGCAGATGCGCGAGCTGATCCGTCCCGCCGAAACCGTCGTGCCGCCGAACGCGACCGTGCAGGACATGACGCGCGTGTTCCTCGAATATCCGGTGAAGTATCTGTACGTCGCGAACGCGTCGGGCGCGTTTCTCGGCGTGGTCGCGCTGAAGGACATCACCTCCGATCTGCTCGACAAGCGCGACACCGGCAGCAAAACCGCCGCCGATTATCTGCAGCCGCATTTCGACGTGCTCACGCCGGACATGTCGCTCGGCGTCGCGTTGCAGCACTTCCTCGCGTTTCAGGGCGAGCGTCTGCCGGTGGTGGAAAGCGCGGCGCATCCGAAGCTGGCGGGCGTGGTCTACAAGACCTCGCTGCTCGATGCGTATTTCCGCATGAATCCGACCCGCTAGGTATCGCTTGAGCGGGCAGCAACGCAAGCCACAAGCGCCACGCGCAGCGCGCCCGGTGCAAAGCGCGGCAGATTTTCTACAATGAGGGACAAACTGCGGCTGACGAATCGCGCACTACGCCAGCAGCGCGCGTTACGCCAGAGACGGGCGCACCGAGACGCCCGCCGTTCGATCGGAGCGAAGATGAGCGAACCGTCCCTCGATGCCGTGCGCCGCGATCAGGCGGGCTGGATTTTCGTGCATATCGAAGGCGAGCCGTACGATCGCGGCGAACAGCACGGCCAGTTGCTCGCCAGCCGAAATCCAGAACGCGATCCGCACCGCCCGCTACCTCGCGAAATGGGACACCGGCGAAGACTTCGACACCTTCGTCAACGCCGCCGTCGTCGCAGTTCGCCAACCAACTCGACACCGAATTCGCCGACGAAATCCAGGGCATCGCCGACGGCGCGAAGCTGCCGTTCGCCGAAGTGCTGGCCTGGAACGGCTACATGGATCTGCTGCAAAGCTGGTGGCCGAGCCACGCGGCGCAGCAGCAACCGCAGCTGGGCGTGAAGCCCTGGCGCGGCCGCCGCGGCCACCATTGCAGCGCGTTCATCGCCACCGGCGACGCGACGCGCGACGGCCGCATCGTCATGGCGCACAACTCGTGGGACCGCTACGCGGCGGGCGACGCGTTCAACGTCGATCTTCGACATCGTGCCGGATCGCGGCAACCGCATCCTGATGCAGGGCCTGCCCGGCTGCATCTCCAGCCTCACCGATTTCTGGGTCACGGCCGCCGGGCTGATGGTGACGGAAACCACGATCTCGAACTTCGTCGGCTACAACGCGGCCGGCGCGCCGGAGTTCTATCGCTCGCGACGCGCGTCGCAGTATGCGAAAGATATCGGCGAATGGTGCGAGATGTTCGCGATCGCCAATAACGGCGGCTATGCGAATAGCTGGCTGCTCGGCGACGCCAAGACCGGCGAGATCGCGCGCTACGAACTCGGGCTGCACTATTCGCGGCTTCGAGAGACGAAAGAACGGTTTCTACAGCGGCTACAACACCGCGACCGATCTGAAAATCCGCAACCAGGAATGCATCGGCGAAGGCGAGGACTATACCGACGTCCGCAAGAACGGCGCGCGGCGTTTGCGCTTCATGCAGCTCGAAGAAATGCATCACGGCAAGATCGACGTCGAACTGGCCAAGGAGATGATCGCCGACCATCACGACGTCTATCTCGATCGCAACGACAACCCCTGCTCGCGCACCATCTGCGGCCACCTCGAACTGGACGACGCGCGCTTCGGCGGCACCGACCACGGTCCGTTCAATCCGTGGGGCGCGAACGACGGCAAGGTGGTCGACAGCGACATGGCGCGCGCGATGGCCTTCAGCGCGCGCTGGGGGCATCCGTGCGGCCGGCCGTTCGACGCGCAGGCGTTCATGAAGCGCCATCCGCAGTGGAACTGGCTCAACGGCTATATGCGCGACCGGCCGTCATGGCCGTGGACGCGTTTCGAGGCGCATGCATTAGATGCGGTGCATGGCGAGCCTCTTGCGTTGCATCATCGCTTCGCTGCGCACGCACCGACTTCGCGGACGCAGCGCGTTAGGTCCCTTTTCCTGCCATCATGTGAAATCTACAATACGGTTTTGCCGCAAATGTGCGCGCGTTGCAGCATTTGCCATCTAAGATGGTAAGATACGCGCGCGCCGGCATAGCGCAACGCCGCGTGTAGCTTGCGCCTTCCTTTCGACGCGGGGACGGCACAGCGATTGCTCAACTGTCAGCGCCGCATGAGCTTAGGAGGTCGGGCGATGAAAACCTCGACACTGTTGACCATGGTGACGCTGTCAGCTTCGTGTTTTGCCGCGCCGGTTCATACCGCGCCGGACGGCACGAGCGCCAGTAGCCTCGCCGAACGCGCCAACGCCGCACCCGTCGCCCCCGCGGCGCCGGATGTCGCTGCCACGGACGACAACCGTCCGCAACAATGGCAACACATCGCGCTGCCCAAGTCGCGGCATCTCGACCGAAGCTTCATGGGGCAGAACGAGCACTTGCAGACTTGACGTTGACGTGCGTTTGGCGGGCGTCTGACGCGCGCGAAAAGTTCGGCGGGAGTCATCGTGCGTGCAGCGGTTTCGCTGCGGACTAGTCGCGGGTACTTCAGTTAGACGCCGAGCCGTCACGCAGCGGTGCACGTTCCGCGTCGACTCTGCGGACACTTTTCTCTCAGGCGGCGGCGCTATCGCCGCTCACGCTCACATCCAACCTGGAGCATTGCATGACTGCATCGGCTTTTCCCGGCGAATCGATTGATCTGCAGATCGCCGACCTTCTGAGCGAAATCCATTTTCCGACCAACAAGGACGCGCTGGTCGATGCCGCGCGCGAAGCCGGCGCGAGCAACGAACTGCTGTCGATGCTCGACGGCATGCCTGAACAGGATTACGCCGACGTCGACTCGGTTACGCGGCTGGTCGCGGCAATTACGGGCCGGGTTCTAAGCTCGTGACATACAGGAATGAGCGGGGGATCGACCTCGCTCATGCACGTCACCCACGACCACGCTCTCAGAGCCGAAACCAATCAGAGCCGACGACGCCGCCACGATCCGCGTGCGCGGCAGCCTTTCGGCAGGCGCACGCGCGCGCGCCCTGCGGCAGATGTGACCGCGGCCAGCGCGCGGGCGTCGTCCGGACCTCCGCCTTCGTCATCGGCTCCGCTACGACACGACGCTGGGCGCAATCGACTCGGGGTGCTCGCGCGGGCGGACTAATCCTGCTGGAAATGCTCGACGAGGTGATCGATAAAGGTCCGCACTTTCGCCGGCAAATGCAGACGGCTCGGATAAGCAATCGTGATTTCGACTTGCGGCAGCCGGTAATCGGTCGAGCAACGGCACGAGCCGCCCTGACGCCAGATCGCGGCCGATCAGATAACTCGGCAAAATCGCCACGCCCATACCGAGCAACGCGAACTGCCTCAGCATCTCCGTGTTGTTCGCGCCGATCGCGTTGCCGGGCCGCACGCGGACTTCACCGCTCCGGGCCCGTGAACACCCTTTCCTCGCCGCCCTGTTCGGACGGCCGGCTCAGGCACGGATGCGTCAGCAGATGCTCGGGGCGCGTCGGCGTGCCATGCTGCGCCAGATAAGCCGGCGTCGCGCAGACAGTCATATAGCCGGTGGTCAGGCGCCGCGTGACGATGCTCGCGCTGCGCATATGCCGCGCGACCAGAATGCCGACGTCGAAACCCTCTTCGACCAGATCGACATGACGATCCGCCAGCGTGACGTCCGGCATCACATCCGGATAACGCGCGGCGTACGACTGCACCACCGGCGCCAGGCTATGCAGCCCGAACACCACCGGCGCGACGATCCGCAACGTGCCGACCGGCTCGTGATTGCGCGCCACCACCATCTGCTCGACGCCTTCGAGGTCGTCGAGAATGTGCCGCACGCGCTCGAGATAGGTGCGTGCCCGATTCGGTCAGCGAAAGACGGCGCGTGGTGCGATTGAGCAGCCGCGTGCCGAGGCGCGCTTCGAGATCGGCCACGTGCCGCGTGATGACCGCCGTGGACAGATCCAGCGCACTGGCCGCGCCGACGAAACTGCCGAGGTCGGCCACCTTGACGAATACGCGCATCGACTGCAAGTTGATTCATGGGACGGCTCCTGCCTCGGTAAAGCCGGGCCGGCGCAACGCTGCCGCCTGTGTCGACCCGCGCGGCAAGGCGCGCGCGGATTTGCCCAACGATTCCGATTGTATCGACCCGATCATGTCCCAACCCTGACCTGAAGATGACATTCCGGTCAGGTTGGCGAGGCGCCATCGCATCATTAGTTGCAAGGCTAAAATTGCGATTATTCGACTAGGTATAAACCCTAGTATGCTGGTAACATAGCGTCCGAAAGGAAATAATCGCTATGACACCTCGTTTTCAGCTTATCGAAAAAATCGCGTTTTCGCTGGTTTGCTGGTCCGCCGCGGCCTGTTCGGCCTTCATCGCTTACGAGCGATGCCCGGACATCAAGGTCGTTCTGCATGCCGGCGAAGAAGTCCTGCGCTACAGCGGCGAATACTCGTTCGCCTGCGCGACGCCGGCCACCGACGTTTGCGGGCAGCTTCCGGTCAACTGATCTGTCTGATTGCGGCGGCAGCGAACCGCTGGTTCAGGGTCTGTGATACGTCAGCCACGCTTTCCGCGCTGTCGCGTGAAACCCGCCGGCGATGCGCACCCTGCCACGCTGTGCGCACGAGCAGATTCACGTGCAGCGCTCCGCTCACGCATCGCGCCCGAACACCACTCGCGCGAAAAATCCCGCCAGCACTTTTTCGGCCATCTCCGCCGGCACATTCTGCGGATCGACCGTGTAGAAAAACTGCACGCCGTCGCACAAACCCATCAGACCGATTGCCAGTGTGCTCCGGCTCGCATCAGCATCGGCGTGCCGACTCGCGCCGAGAATTCGCGAATGTACGCACCCAACTGCTCCAGCTTCTCGTGCATGAATGCGTTAAAGCGCAGCCGGAAGCGGCCATCGCGCACCGCCAGCAGCTTCGCCTCGACCCACAGCAGAAAGCACTTGTTCTCGCGATGCAGGTTGCTGTAGTAGTGCAGCACGCGCGCTTCCATTTCCTCACGCGACGCCGCGCTCTCGAAGATCGCGCGCAAGCCCGCCTGCATCGTCTCGTGATCGCGCCGCAATAGTTCGAGAAACAGTTCGTTCTTGCTGCGGAAGTTCGAATAGAACGCACCGCGCGTATAACCTGCCGCCCCGGCGATGTCTTCGACACTCGCCGCGACAAAGCCCTTCTTCATAAAAATCGCTTGCGCAGCATCGAGCAGGCGCTCGCGCGTCTGGTCCTTGCTCTGCTCGCGGGTCAGTCGTTGCCGTTTCATGGGCGCCAGTCTAGCACCGAAAAGAATTCCCATTCACCTCCACATTCAAATACAGGTGTGTATTAGAATGCAAATCGTCATTCGAAGTCAGACCTGTATGCGAATTGCATAATCCGCTTACAAGCCTTTGCTGGCGGGCCGCTGCGGCTTGCCGTGTTCGTTCGCTGTCTCCTGTTGGGGTAATTGTGAAGCGTCCCGGTTTTCCCGCATCGTCGCCGATGCGCCAGCAGTCCTCGGCGGCGTTCTTGCGCGCGCGCGGCCTTTGCGCTTGTCATGGCCGGTGTTCTCGCGCTTGAGCGCATGCTCGAAGAAAGAAGCAGCGGCGCCCGAGCCGCGCCCCGTCGTCGCGCTCGCCGTGCATGCGGACGGCAATGCAATGCAGGCCGCGTCCCTGCCCGGCGAAATACAGGCGCGTTATTCGACGCCGCTGTCGTTTCGCGTCGGCGGCAAGATCATCGAACGGCGCGTGCGTCTCGGCGACGTCGTGAAAGCCGGTCAGGTCGTCGCCCAGCTCGACCCCGCCGACGCACAGAAAAATGCCGCCAGTTCGCAGGCGCAACTCGACGCCGCGCAACACAGCCTCGTGTTCGCGAAGCAGCAGCTCGATCGCGACCAGGCGCAGGCGAAAGAGAACCTGATCTCGCAGGCGCAACTCGAGCAGACCACCAATGCGTACGCGTCCGCGCTCGCGCAGCGCGATCAGGCTGCAGCAACAAGCGGCGCTGTCGAAGAACCAGTTGCAGTACACCACGCTCGTCGCCGATCACGCCGGCGTGATCACCGGCCGAGCAGGCCGACACCGGGCAGAACGTGTCCGCGGGTCAGGCCGTCTACAACCTCGCATGGAGCGGCGACGTCGACGTGGTCTGCGACGTGCCGGAAAGCGCGCTCGCCGCGTTCGCGGTCGGACAAAGCGCGAATGTCACGCTCGCGGCGCTGCCGGGGCGCAAGTTCACTGCGCGGGTGCGCGAATTGTCGCCGGCCGCCGATCCGCAAAGCCGCACCTACCGCGCGCGGCTCACGCTCGAACATCCCGGCCCGGACGTGCGCCTCGGCATGACCGCGGACATTGCGCCGATGGCGGCGCCGTCGGCATCGAACGGCGCGGCCGAGTCAGCACGGTTCGTTCACGCTGCCCGCTACCGCGCTGTTCCACGAAGGCCAGCAGCCGGCCGTGTGGATCGTGCGCGCCAATGACAACGCGCTCGAACTGCGCCGCGTCACCGTCTCCGCTACAACGAGCGCACCGTCGTCGTCGGCGAGGGGCTGAAGCGACGGCGAACGCGTCGTCCTGCAAGGCGTGCATACGGTGACCGCCGGCGAAAAAGTCCGCGTGATCGCACCGCTGCATCCCGAGGACTTCGCTTCATGAGCACGCCCGCATGAAGAGGGACGCTTCAACCTGTCCGCGTGGGCGTTGCGTCATCAGGCGCTGGTCGTTTTCCTGATCGCGCTCGCGACCGCGTTCGGCGTCCTCGCCTACTACGCGGCTCGCGCAATCGGAAGACCCGCCCTTCACGTTCCGCGTGATGGTGATCCGCACGTTCTGGCCCGGCGCGACCGCGCGGCAGGTGCAGGAACAGGTGACCGACCGCATCGGCCGAAAGTTGCAGGAAACGCCCGCCGTCGATTTCGTGCGCAGCTACTCGCGCCCCGGCGAATCGCTGATGTTCTTCTCGATGAAAGACTCGGCGCCGGTCAAGGACGTGCCCGAAACCTGGTACCAGGTGCGCAAGAAAGTCGGCGATATCGCCAGCACGCTGCCGCAAGGCATTCAGGGCCCGTTCTTCAACGACGAATTCGGCGACGTCTACACCAACATCTACACGCTCGAAGGCGACGGCTTTTCACGCCGCGCAACTGCACGATTACGCGGACCAGTTGCGCACGGTGCTGCTGCGCGTGCCCGGGCGTCGGCAAGGTCGATTATTTCGGCGACCCGGATCAGCACATCTACATCGAGATCGCCAACACGCAGCTCACGCGACTCGGCATCTCGCCGCAGCAACTCGGCCAGGCGATCAACTCGCAGAACAGCGTCGCGCCGGCCGGCACGCTGACCACCACCGACGACCGCGTGTTCGTGCGTCCCACCGGCCAGTTCAAGGACGTCAACGCGCTCGCCGACACGCTGATCCGCATCAACAACCGCTCGTTCCGGCTCGGCGACATCGCGACCATCAAGCGCGGCTACGACGATCCCGCCGTCACGCAGATGCGCTTCGGCGGCAAGGCGGTGCTCGGCATCGGCGTGACGATGCAGCCCGGCGGCGACGTGATCCGCCTCGGCAAGGCGCTCGATCAGCAGATGCTGCCGCTGCGCGCGGCGTCTGCCGGCCGGCTTGCATCTGGTCGAAGTGTCGAGCATGCCGAACGCGGTCGCGCGTTCGGTCGACGACTTCCTCGAAGCCGTCGCCGAAGCCGTCGCGATCGTGCTGGTGGTGAGCCTCGTCTCGCTCGGCGTGCGCACCGGCATGGTGGTCGTGATCTCGATTCCGGTCGTGCTCGCCGTCACCGCGCTGTGCATGTATCTGTTCGATATCGGCCTGCACAAGGTGTCGCTCGGCACGCTGGTGCTCGCGCTCGGGCTGCTGGTCGACGACGCGATCATCGCGGTCGAAATGATGTCGGTGAAGCTCGAGCAAGGCTGGAACCGCACGCGCGCTGCGGCCTTTGCCTACACCAGCACCGCGTTTCCGATGCTGACCGGCACGCTCGTCACCGTCTCCGGCTTCCTGCCGATCGCGCTGGCGAAATCGAGCACCGGCGAATACACGCGCTCGATCTTCGAGGTGTCGGCGATCGCGCTGATCGCGTCGTGGCTCGCGGCCGTCGTGCTGATTCCGCTGCTCGGCTATCACCTGCTGCCCGAGCGCAAACGCGCAGGCGCACGAAGCGCATCTCGCCGACGACCACGAACACGATATCTACGACACGCGCTTCTACCGGCGCCTGCGCGGCTGGATCGGCTGGTGTATCGAGCGGCGCTTCGTCGTGCTTGGCGATCACCGTCGTGCTGTTCGTGCTGGCGATGGCGGGCTTCACGCTCGTGCCGCAGCAGTTCTTCCCGAGCTCGGACCGTCCCGAGTTGCTGGTGGACGTGCGCCTGCCCGAAGGCGCTTCGTTCGACGCCACGCTGCGGCAGGCGCAGCGGCTCGAAAAAGCGCTTGTGGGACGGCCGGAAATCGATCATACGGTGAGCTTTGTCGGCACCGGCGCGCCGCGCTTTTATCTGCCGCTCGATCAGCAATTGCCGCAGCCCAATTTCGCGCAGTTCGTGATCACGGCGAAGTCGGTGAAGGATCGCGAGAAGCTCGCGCAGTGGCTCGACCCGCAATTGCGCGACAACTTCCCGGCGATCCGCACGCGTCTGTCGCGACTGGAAAATGGGCCGCCGGTCGGCTATCCGGTGCAGTTCCGCGTGAGCGGCGACGACATCGCCACCGTGCGCTCGATCGCCGAGCGCGTCGCCGCCACGATGCGCGCCGACACGCGGCACGCGCAACGTCCAGTTCGACTGGGACGAACCCGCCGAGCGCTCGGTGCGCTTCGAAGTCGATCAGAAGAAGGCGCGCGAACTCGGCGTGAGTTCGGAGGACATCTCGAGCTTCCTCGCGATGACGCTGTCCGGCTACACGGTCACGCAGTATCGCGAGCGCGACAAGCTGATCAGCGTCGATCTGCGCGCGCCGAAAGCGGAGCGCGTCGACCCGTCGCAGCTCGTCACGCTGGCGATGCCCACGCCGAACGGCCCGGTGCCGCTCGGCACGCTCGGCCATCTGCGCAACGACCTCGAATACGGCGTGATCTGGGAGCGCGACCGGCAGCCGACCATCACCGTGCAGTCCGACGTCGCGGCGCGGCGCGCAGGGCATCGACGTCACGCATGCGGTGGACACGCGCGTTGAGCCAGATTCGCAGCACGCTGCCGGTCGGCTACCGGATCGAAATCGGCGGCTCGGTCGAGGAAAGCGGCAAAGGCCAGACGTCGATCAACGCGCAGATGCCGATCATGGTGATCGCCGTGCTGACGCTTGCTGATGATCCAGTTGCAGAGCTTCGCGCGCGTGCTGATGGTCGTGCTGACCGCGCCGCTCGGGCTGATCGGCGTGGTGATCACGCTGCTGCTGTTCGGCCAGCCGTTCGGCTTCGTCGCCATGCTCGGCGTGATCGCGATGTTCGGCATCATCATGCGCAACTCGGTGATTCTGGTCGATCAGATCGAGCAGGACATCGCGTCGGGGCATCAAGCGTTTCGACGCGATCGTCGGCGCGACGGTGCGGCGTTTCCGGCCGATCACGCTGACCGCGGCCGCCGCCGTGCTCGCGCTGATTCCGCTGCTGCGCTCGAACTTCTTCGGCCCGATGGCGACCGCGTTGATGGGCGGCATCACGAGCGCGACGATTCTGACGCTGTTCTATCTGCCGGCGCTGTACGCCGCGTCGTTCAGGGTGCGCGGCGACGAGCGCGAGCCGCCGACGCCGTCCGGCGCGACGCATACGGGGAATTGAGCATGATGAACTTTGGCAATCCTCCGGCAGCCGCGCCTCGTGACGCTTCTCGGCTGCTCGCTACCGCCTGCGCGCTCGCCGGCCTGTTCGTTCGGCCCGAGCGGCGAGCCGCCCGCGATGCCGCAACCCGCCCACTACGGCGCCGCAAGCGCAACCGGCGCAGACCGTGCCCGCGCAAGGCATCACGCAGCAGTTCGTGGTCGGCGCGAAGCCGGTGCCCGAATGGTGGAAGCTTTATCAGTCGGACGCGCTGAATGCGCTGGTCGACGAAGGCTTGCGCAATAGCCCGACGCTCGCCGCCACCGACAAGAGCCTCGCTGCCGCGCGCGAGCAATTGCGCGCGCAGGTCGGCAGTTCGATGTTGCCGACCATCGACGCGGGCGGCCAGGCCACCCGCAATCGCGCGTTGGCGATTCCCGAGCTCGGCCCCAGCACGTTGCTGTACAACATGTTCGTCGGCCAGTTGCAGGCGCACTACACGTTCGACCTGTTCGGCGCCGCGCGTCTCGCCGACGCGGCGCTCGCCGCGCGCGTGAACGTGCAGGCGTATCAGTTCGACGCCGCGCGGCGCGCGCTCGCCGCCAACATCGTGACGGCGGCGATCACCAGCGCCGCGCTGCACGCGCAGATCGACACCACCGAACGGCTCGTGACGCTCGCCAACGAACAGGCGCGCGACACGCAGCGCCGCTACGCGCTGGGCGCGGTCTCGCACGCCGATCAGTTGAGTGCGCAGCAAAGCGCGGCGAGTCTGTCCGCGAGTCTTGCCGGGTCTGAGGCAGCAATGGCTGACGCACGCGTCATGCGCTGGCGGTGCTGCTCGGCCGCACGCCGGACGCCGCGCCCGACGACCTCGATCTCGCGCAACTGCATGTGCCCGAACAGGTGCCGGTCGTCGTGCCGTCCGAACTGCTGCGCGCGCGGCCCGACATCCAGGCCGCCGACGCCGCCTTGAAGGCCGCAGCGGCCGACGTCGGCGTGGCAACGGCGCAGATGTTCCCGAGCCTGTCGCTGAGCGCGTCGATGGGACAAGGCGGCTTTAGCTGGCCGGTGGCGCTATCCGGCGCGGGCGCGATCTGGAGCATCGGCGCATCGTTGTCGCAGCCGCTGTTTCATGGCGGCGCACTGTTCGCGCAGCGCCGCGCGGCGCAGGACACGTACGACGCCACGGTCTCGCAGTACAAGCAGACGGTGCTGGCCGCGTTCCAGAACGTCGCCGATACGCTCGCCGCGCTGGAGCATGATGCGCAGGCACTCGACGCCGCGAACGTCGCCGCGCGCTCGGCTCAGGGCATTTTCGACGAGACGTCGGGGCGCTATCGGCTGGGCGCGCTGCCGGTGTGCGTCGACGCGTTCGAGCGAACAGCAATTCCGTAACGCGCAGCTCGATGAGATCCGCTATACCAGCGCGCGTCTGACGGACACGGCGGCGTTGTTCCAGGCGATGGGCAATCCGCCGGTTGGGGCGGCTGATGTGGCCACCGCGGCGGCCACGGCGGCTGCCGCGGGGCCTGCATGCGAGTGCGGCAATCAGCAACTAAACCTGGGATTCCGTACTGAAGCCGCTCGACTTATCCCCAGTTTATGTTGAAGAGCCTGTTGAAAACTATCTGACAACCAGGCTAACACGTTGAACGCAAGGGGATTTACCCGGGCGGTACAGAATGAACCAGTTGGCGCTGCCAGGCTATTTTTTCGTTGAATCGAAAGCCAGGGATGCCTCAACGTTATCCCCAGATTTATGTTGACAGATCTGTTGATAACTCCGGGGCGTGCCCGGCTTAAGTGCTTGATGCGACTCGGCATTGTTGACTCGAAGAGCTGGTGGAAGCAAAGCGAAGCAGTCTGGTGGCCTGAGGCGCGTGGAAAATGCCGCGCATTTCCAACGCGCTGGTTATCCACAGATTTTGTTGAAAGGCCTGTTGATAACGCCTGGAGATTCCGCCTAAGTGCTTGAGCGCGCTATGCATTCAACGCGAGCTGCCACGAACCGCACGCGCATCAGTAAACCCCCGCCTCCCCCGCCGGACGATTCTTGAAGCGCTTGTGCACCCAGTAATATTGATCAGGAATCCGTCTGACCTGCGTCTCCAGAAACTCGGTGATCCTGCGCGCATCCACCGACACATCGTCGGACGGAAAATCAGCTCAGCGCGTCGAAAATGGTCAGCTTGTAGCCGCGATAATCCGGCAGCACTTCGGTCACGAATGGCACCACCCGCGCATTGCCCGCACGCGCCATCCGCGAGACGGAGGTCAGCGTGCAGGCCGGCACGCCGAAAAACGGCACGAACACCGAGTCGCGCAAACCGAAATCCATATCGGCCGCCAGCATGACCGGCTTGCCCTCGCGCAGCACGCGCAACGCGCGCCGCACGCTATCGCTACGCGGAATCATCTCCGTGCCGAAGCGGCCGCGCTGCCGCTTCGCCATCGCGTCGAGCAGGAGGTTCGACATCGGCGTGTAGAGCGACGCAACCGGATGACGCGTCGAATACATCATGCAGCCCGCCTCGATGCCGACAAAGTGAAAGCCGACGAAAATCGTCGGCTGGCCCTGCATATCCGTCGAGATCGATCGCGCTCTCCACTTCGACGAGCCGCGCGAGCGCCTGCGCATTGCCGAACCATTGCGGCCCGCGCTCGACATAACTGCGGATCACATGACAGAAATGCGCGCGCGCAAGACGTTCGCGCGCGTCGTCGCTCATATCGGGAAAACACAGCTTCAGATTGGTGTGCACGACGCGCCGGCGCGTACTGGGAATGCGGTACAGCAAGCGCGCCGATGCCGGTGCCGATTCGCGCGACAACGCCATACGGCAGGAACGCGAACACGCGCAGCAAACCTGTCATCAGACAGATGAGAATTCGACTTTTCACGAGGCGGGAACCCGGTGGATGCTGGATGGCGAACACGCCGGACACGGCGATCAACATTGTCGGCGAGCGAACGACGAGCGAGGTGAAATGTGCGCGCGTCAAACCGGGTCTCGCGCTGCGCGTTCTGAAGATGGACGTCCCGCTCGCGGCGAGACGCTGTGGTGCTGGAAGCCGAATCCCGCTTAGGAATCGAGACGTCCGGTCAGGGACCCAAGGTGAAAGCACCGCAGGCGTGATTAAAGCACACTGCGAGTGCCGGGCACAGAAACTGCTGAGGCGGAGCGCCCGCGTTATGCCCTGAAAGTCACGCCGGGCGCGGTTTGGCGCTGCTTTCAGAACCTGTGCGTGCGTGCCACGTTCGAAGCCGGCACGCGCACGCTTCACGCACGATCAAGGCTTGTTCGACTCGAACAGGTCCATGATCTCTTTCTTCTCATTCGACGACACGCTCGGCGGCGGCACCACCGGCGGCGTCATGCCCGCCGGGCCGACACCGCCCACCGCATCGCTCGCGCCCGCGGTCGGGTTCGCCGAATCGAGGCCGATGCTGGCGACGAAGCCATTGCCCGGCGTCATGTCCGTGAAGAACAGTTCGCCGTCGACCGAGGTCACGCCGTCCGGTTGCGCCGGCTCGGCTCTGCGGCACGCCGCGCAGCGCGCGCTGCATGTACTCGACCCAGATCGGCAACGCGAGTTGCGCGCCGAATTCACGGCTGCCAAGGCTCTTCGGCTGGTCGTAACCCATCCACGCCACCGCCACCAGCGACTGCTGATAGCCGGCGAACCAGCCGTCTTTCGCGTCGTTGGTCGTACCCGTCTTGCCCTGCAGGTCCGAACGATGCAGCACGTTGGTGCCCGCGCCCGTGCCGGCCGTCGCGACCGAATGCAGCAGGCTGTTCATGATGTACGCGTTACGCGGTTCGAGCGTGCGCGGCGCATCGCGGCCCGGCCGTCAGCGGCTGCGCTTTCGAAAGCGGCTGGCCGCGCGCGTCCGTCACTTCGTTGATCAGATACGGATTGATCCGGTAGCCGCCGTTCGCGAACACCGAATACGCACCCGCCGATTGCAGCGGCGTGACGAGGCCCGCGCCGAGCGCCATCGGCAGATACGGCGGGGTCTTGTCGGCGTCGAAACCGAAACGCTGCGTGACGAAGTCCTGCGCGTACTTGGTGCCGATGAACGACAGGATGCGGATCGACACCAGGTTCTTCGACTTCTGCAGCGCGAGGCGCATCGGCATCGGACCGTCCGGCTGGTCGTCGTCCTTCGGCTCCCACGCGTCGCCGCCCGGCGTGCTCGGCGGGAAATACAGCGGCGCGTCGTTGATGATCGTGGCCGGTCCGAGACCCTTGTCGAGCGCCGCCGAATAGATGAACGGCTTGAAGCTCGAACCCGGCTGACGCCATGCCTGCGTCACGTGATTGAACTTGTTCTTGTTGAAGTCGAAGCCGCCCACCAGCGCGCGAATCGCGCCGTCCTGCGGCGTGAGCGAGACCAGCGCGCCCTCCACTTGCGGAAGCTGCGTGATCTGCCAGTTGCCCTTGTCGTCGGCGACCACGCGCACGATCGAGCCTGCCTTGATCTTCGTCGCCGCCGTACGCACGCGCGCTCAGCGCGCCCGCGACAAAGCGCAGACCGTCGCCGCCGATCGTCACCTGCGTGCCGTCGACCAGTTGCGCCTTGACCTGCTTCGGACTCGCGTCCGTCACCACGGCGGCGATGATCTCGCCGTTGTCGGGGTGATCGGTGAGCGCGTCGTCGATCGTCTGATCGCGGTCGTCGCCCGGCGCGGGCAGTTGCACGAAGCCTTCCGGCCCGCGATAGCCGTGGCGCCGCTCGTAGTCCATCACGCCCTTGCGCACCGCCTGATAGGCCGCGTCCTGATCGGCGGAATCGATCGTGGTGGTGACGTTCAGGCCGCGCGTATAGGTTTCGTCCTTGTACTGCGCGTACATCATCTGGCGGACCATTTCGGCGATGTACTCGGCGTGCACGCTGTATTCGTTGCCCGGATTGCTGCGTGTGAATCTCTTCCTTGACCGCCTGGTCGTACTGCTCCTGGCTGATGTATTTCAGCTCGAGCATGCGCCTCAGAATGTATTCCTGACGGATCTTCGCGCGCTTCGGATTGACGACCGGGTTATACGCGGACGGCGCCTTCGGCAAGCCGGCCAGCATCGCGGCTTCGGCCAGCGTGATGTCTTTCAGATCCTTGCCGAAGTACACGCGCGCGGCCGCGGCGAAACCGTACGCGCGCTCGCCCAGATAAATCTGGTTCATGTACAGCTCGAGAATCTGGTCCTTGGTCAGCGCGCGCTCGATCTTGTACGCGAGCAGCATTTCGTAGATCTTGCGCGTATAGGTCTTTTCGCTCGACAGGAAGAAGTTGCGCGCCACCTGCATCGTGATCGTGCTCGCGCCCTGCGAGGCGCCGCCGTGCGCGAGGTCGGCAAAACCGGCGCGCAGAATGCCGAGGAAGTCGACGCCGCCATGCTCGTAGAAGCGATAGTCTTCGATCGCGAGCACCGCCTTCTTCATCTGGTCGGGAATGTCCTGGAAGCGCACGATGCTGCGCCGCTCGTCGCCGAATTCGCCGATCAGCACGTGGTCTGCGGTGTAGACCCGCAGCGGCACTTTCGGACGATAGTCGGTCAACGCGTCGAGCGACGGCAGTTGCGGCCCCATCACCACCAGCGCATAGCCGACGATCAGCGCGCCCACCACCGCGAGCGTCGCGACCAGGCTGACAAACCAGATGACGAGCGTCGCGCCGATCGAACGGCGGCCGGCTCGGCGTCGCGCGAGGCGGCGTTGCGTCCTGGAGTGCGTTGGTAGGAGTCCCGGTCTTCACCGGCCGGAGAATGGGAGGAATGCGGTCGTTTGATGATTGGCATGACTGGAATAGTGGGCGCATGACTGAACGCCTTTCTGCCCGCGCTCATGGCGCGCGCATGGGTCGTGATCGAGCATCGTAGCCTGAGGCGTAAACCACCGCGCGGCCCTCAGCCCCCGGCCGGCCGCACGGCACGCCCGGGACCAGTGTCCGGCGCAACGTAACAGCGCATTTTAAAGAAATCAAGCGCGGTCCAAGATAGTTTTTTTGTAAGAATTCCCTTCGCGGCGCGTCGCGGCTGTATATTCGCGGCACGCGCAAACCCGCCCCGTGCAGCGCGCCGCAGTTATCAACAGAAAATGTTGAAAGGCCTGTGGACAAACGCCGCCGGAAACGCTACAACTCGTTGATGTCACGGGATTTTCATGCGGCGCCCGTTCCGCATCGGGGCAACTCGTCATATGATGGACTCGGCGCGTGCAAGTCGACACCGGAACGCGCGACGGCGTATGCCAGATGCGCGCCTTGACCCGCCAATGCCAACAAGTATGCGAGCCGATCATGAACAAGCCCAGCGAACGCATCGTCGTCTTCGTCACGACCGCTCAGAAACGCGCGATCACCTCCACTGCCGAGAATCTGGGCATCAGCGTCAGCGAATTGATGCGGCGCGCGGTGCTGAGCTTCGGCGCCACCAGCGAACAGGTGAAAGCGGCCAGCATTGTCGACCGTCTGCGCGCGCCCCGCGCGCCGGACGCGCTCAACGCAGCGTTGCAGCGGGTCGCGCGCGGCACGCGGCACGCTCGCGCGGCCTTGCCCGCGGCGCTGCAGGCACGCGATGACAGCGAAGCGGAGGCTCGCGCAGCAGCATCGGCGAACGACGCCGCCACGAGCGCTTCCGCCAGTTCCGCCGATACTTCACACCGCCGCGTCAGCATGCGCCGGCATCACGCCGCCGCCGCCGATCCAAGAGTCCTGCCAGACACGCTCAAGCCGGCCAGTTTTGCTCCCCTGCTACCGGCGGGCATTGCCGCCGCTCTGGCCGCCGAAGTCGACGAGGAAGCCGCCGCGACAGCCGAGGCTGTCGCCCGCGTCGCCGCGGCCAAAGCAGCGGCTGAAGACGCTGCGCCGCTTACAGGCCGATACCGACGCCCAATTGCGCAGCGTGTTGAAGCGCCCGCGCCTCGACACCGCGCGCGAAGACGACGATCCACGGAACGATCCGAGCACCGAAGGCGGCCGCTTCGCCTGAAGCGAAGAGCATTGCGCCATTGCGCCATTGCGTATTCCGCTTGACGCGAACCGATGCACTACGGGCCGTGCGTAGCGCCCTCTCCGCCTGATTCGGGCAATGAATCAGCTTTCGATATTGCAAGCTGAAGCGAGTAAATATCGTTGCGCCCTATCCGGCGATGCAACTCCGTTCGCGCGCATGCATTATCGATGTGTCGCAAGCTCGCGCGCATCGCAACGATCGACGTGATGAACAAGACGACGAGGCCCTGCACAGGCCGTCCACAGTCACGCCTGCGACACCTGCGACATGCAAGGTGAGGCATTTCGTCATCGCACCCTTTAAGCCGAAATTAAGAAAGACCATGGTGTAATATCCGCCAACCGCTCAATGACCCTCACGCGCTTTAACGCTTTAACATTGACGACTGCGGCTCACCATTCAAATCGAACAATTTATCGTTTCGCTATTGCAATTGAAGAGTGCGCCCCGAACTCCGGTCCGAACGTTGCGCAGCATCCCGCGCAGCGGCGTAAAGTAGCAGTTGAAAGTAGTTGAGCGCGTGAGATATTCAGCGCCGACACCATTCTCTGGAGGTTTTTCATGTCGCTTTTTGACAGCATTTCGCGCACGCTCAAAGGTCTTTTGAACGACGCAGCCGACTCCGTGCAAGACCCGTCGCGCGACTCGCGCCAGATCGTGCGCGAACTCGACGACAGCATCGGCAAAGCCGAAAATTCGCTGATCGAAATTCAGGCGCAGGTGGCCACGCAGCAAAGCAAGCGCGACGTTGCGGCCGACAAGGCGAAGAAATACGAAGACGGCGCAAAACGCGCGCTGCAATCCGGCGACGAAGCACTCGCGCGCGAAGCGCTCGGCGCGCAAGCCACGGCCGAAGCCGAACGCGATGCGCTGACGAAAGAACTGACCACGCTGGAGCCCTCGGTTGCCCAGTTGAAGAGCCAGATCGACGACATGCGCAGCCGTCGCAACGACCTGAACGCGCGCTCGAACATCCTGCAGGCCAAGCAGCAGATCGCGCAGGCCAAAGATGTCGCGGCCACGGCGTTGGGCGGTATCGGCGGCAAGAATCTGTCCGAAGATTTCCAGAAGCTCGAAGACAAGGTCGCGTTGTCGAATGCGCGTTCGGACGCACGCCTGAATTCCGCCGACAGAAAAGCGGCAAGGCGCTCGACGACAAGCTCGCGGACCTGAATCGCGGCCCGTCCGTCGAAGACCGTCTCGAAGCATTGAAGAAGCAGATCAACACGCCGGCCCAGTAATTGCGTCAGCAGTACATACCGGCGTCTGTATGAGATGCCCGGTATGCCGGCCGATGCAACACATCGCAACACCCGGCCACCGGAAACGACTGAAGGAGACGGGTGCCACGCGCCCGGCCCGCACATGAAAAAATTTCTCGCAACCGCGTTCGCTTCAGCCTGCTGTTTGTGTCGGCTGCGGCGTTCGCGTTGCCCACTGTGCAGCAGATCGAATCCGCCATGTCGCAAGGCAACTGGCAGCAGGCCGACGCCGGTCTGAGCGAAGTGCTGCAGGCGCATCCGAACAATGCACGCGCGCATTATCTGTATAGCCAGGTGCTCGATCGCGAAGGCCGTTATGCCGACGCACTGGCTCAGGTGCAGCAGGCCAAGACGCTCGACCCGCAAATCCGCTTCACCGACCCACCCGTTTCGCACAAACCGAAGCGCGCATCCGCCGCGACGCGGAACGTGCGGGAAGTCTGAATGGCAACACCACCAGCCGCGCCGCGAATCCGTTCGCGCAGCAGAATGCGCCTGCTGTGCAGCAACAATCGGCGATGGTGTCGCAAGCGCAACCACGGCATGGTCCGGGGGTCGGTATGTGGATCGGCATCATTATTCTGATCGGCGTGATCGCGTTGGTGCTGCGCTGGACGTTGCGCCGCGCCCGCACGCAGGAAGACACGCGCGCGGACGACGATCGCCGCGTGCAACTCAAGCGCGCAACCGAGCATGCTCAACACGGTGCGTTCGTTGAAGCTCGACGTGAAGCTTTCCACGGCGCCTGGTCATGAGGCGCTGGAGAAGGAAGTCGAAGCCACCGAAGATCAATTGCGCGGCGTAGTCGAAACGCTGTCGAACGGCAAGAATCCGTTGCCGCCGTATCAGCTCGACGAACTGGAACAACGCGTCGGCAGTCTTCGCGCGCGCGCGGACGGCAAGCCCGATCCGTATGCGCACGGCCGCCGACCCCCAACAGTCGTCGTATGCGCAGGAAGCCGAACGTTTCGGCAATCCGCCGCAAGCGCCGTATCCGCAGCAGCCCGTATCAGCAGCCCCGGTCATCGTGCAGCAAGGCGGCGGCGGTTTCGGCGGCGGCATGGGCGGCCTGCTGACCGGCGTGCTGCTGGGCGAAGCGCTGAACTCGGGACGTGAGCGCGTCGTCGAACGCGATGTGATCGTCGACGATGAATCGCGTCGCCGCGGCAACGACGGCGGCAATGGCGGCGCTCGACTTCGGCCAGGGCTCGAACGACTGGAGCGACGACAGCGGTGGCGGCGGAATCGATATGGGCAGCAACGACGATTCGGGCGGCTGGACGGATACCTGATTCACGCAGTAATCAGAAACCCTCCGTCAAACGACAAACAGGCTCCGCGAAACGGAGCCTGTTTTTTTATGCGTGCCTGTCGGCCCGCTGCTTCATACGCACGCAAGCCAACCTCGTCATGTAGACCGCGCGCTGCCGGCCTCATGTTGCGCAAGCAGCATCGAACCCGCAAACAGCCTGACGATAAAACGCTCCGCGTACGCGATCAGCGCATCGCGGCGTCGCGGCATCCGCGTCGATGTATTCAGCCGATAGATGGAACAGTTGCAGCACGATCTGCGTGCAGACTTCGTCGACGGTGTCGCGTGAGAGCGTCGGCATTAGCTCCAGTTGCACGACGTCATCCGCCATTTCCGCCGACACCTCGTGCAGATTCGCGCGCACTGCGTCACGCAGCGCCGGCGACGTGCCGTGATACTCGACCAGCGCACTCTGAAACGCCGCGCGGTTCTCCAGCGTGAACGCAAAAAACGCCACGCACGCGCGACGCGGCACGCTCATGCGGCTCGTCATGCGCGGCGAGCCAGCGTTCGCGCCGCAACATCGGCCGCAAGCGCCGGCTGACCGACTCGACCGCCTCGCAGGCGAGTTCGTCGAGCGCGCTGAAATGACGATAGAACGTGTTCGGATTCAGCCCCGCCTCACGCGCGAGTTCGCGCAGACCCAGGCTCGCGAAACTGCGGCCGCCCGCTGTCAGACGCAATGCGGCTTCGATCAGTTTGCGCTTGCCGGCCGGCAATTCCTGCGCAACGGCCGGGCCAGGATCGGCGGCGAGCGCCGCTTCGGGTGCGGATTTCATGAGCTTTCAATCACCGTGCGACGAATGCGTTTAATGAATGCGTTTAATAGCAGCACTCTAAACGATCTTGACGCGAAGTGTACAGTTGTCTACCCTGCGCGTTATGTCTGCGTAGACAGATGTGCACGTCTGCCGAGATACGCAAACCCGATTTCATCCCTCTGCCGGAGACCGTTGTGACGCCTGCTCCTTCTTCCCTCGCCGCGCCACGCATCGCCATCGTCGGCAGTGGTTTTGCCGGTATCGGCATGGCGATCCGACTGCAGCAGATGGGCATCACGTCGTTCACGATCTACGAGGCGGCGGCCGAGCATCGGCGGAACATGGCGCGACAACACCTATCCCGGCGCGGCTTGCGACGTCCCCTCGCATCTCTATTCGTTTTCGTTCGAGCCGAATCCGGCGTGGTCGCGTGCGTTCGGCGGTCAGGCGGAAATCTTCGCCTATCTGAAGCATTGCGCGCGCAAGTACGGCGTGGAGCGTTACCTGCGCTGCAACTGCGCGTGTGCGCTCGGCGCACTTTGACGAAGCGCGCCAGCTGTGGCGCGTCGAAATCGACTCGAACGGCTCGCACGAGACCATCGAAGCCGATATCGTGATCGCCGCGAGCGGACCGTTGTCGCGTCCGGCCATGCCGCGGATTGCCGGGCTCGAACGCTTCGAAGGCAAGCTGTTTCATTCGGCGCGCTGGGACCATGCGTATCCGCTCGAAGGAAAACGCGTCGCAGTGATCGGCACCGGCGCGAGCGCGATCCAGTTCGTGCCGCAAATCCAGCCGCGCGCGGCGCACATCGACCTGTTCCAGCGAACCGCGCCGTGGGTCATGCCGAAACCGGACAAGCCGGTCGGCCCGCGCGCGCACTGGCTGTTCCGCCATTTGCCGTTCACGCAGCGCTTCGTGCGCAATGCGATCTACTGGCAACTCGAATCGCGCGCGATCGCTTTCGTGGTCAATCCCAAGCTGATGAAGCTGCCGATGAAATTTGGCCTCAGCTATCTGGAACGCCGCGTGAAGGACCCGGCGCTGCGTGCGAAGCTGACGCCGGATTACCGGCTCGGCTGCAAGCGCGTGCTGCTGTCGAGCGACTACTATCGAGCCGTCAGCCAGCCGAATGTCGACGTGGTGACGACCGGCATCCGCGAAATCGTCGCGGACGGCATCGTGACCGACGACGGCGTGCATCGCCGCGCCGACGCGATCATCTGCGGCACGGGGTTTCAGGTGAACGACGTCGGCGCGCCTTTCGACGTGACCGGCCTCGAAGGCGCCGACCTCGGCGCAATGTGGTTGCGCGAGGGCCCCGAGGCTTACCTCGGCACCAGCGTCGCGAACTTCCCGAATTTCTTCATGATCGTCGGCCCGAATACAGGACTCGGCCATAACTCGATGATCTACATGATCGAGTCACAGGTGCAATACATCGCCGATTGTCTGCGCGTTCTGCGCAAGCGCCGGGCACGCACGATGAATTTGCGGCCCGACGTGCAGCGCGATTTCAACGCGCGTCTGCAAAAGGACATGCAGCACTCGGTGTGGACCAGCGGTTGCCACAGCTGGTATCAGACGGAGAGCGGCAAGGTGACGGCGCTGTGGCCAGGGTTCACGTTCAGCTTTCGCAAACGCACCCGGCGCGTGCGGCCAGGACGATTACCGGTTTGCGCCATAGAGCCTTCGCCGTCGATGTTGCGAGCAGTCTGGAGCGTGAGAGCTTGAGAGAACTCTGCGCTCCCGCAAAACCCGCGCTTGTTGCGCGGCAAAAGCGATTCTGCGTTGCGTTAGAAAAAATCGAAAGGGGATAAGAATATGACAAGCATCGACTCCAGCACGTCCTCAGCCACCGCCCTGCCGTCGCGTTCGATCGCCGCGCGCCTTGGCATCACCAGCGTGTCGCGCGCCGATCTGCGTCGACGCTATACGCAAAGCGGCTCGAAATTCGTCAAGATCATGGGCGCCGACGTCCACTACGTCGAAGAAGGACACGGCGACACGATCGTCATGATTCACGGCTTCGCGTCGTCGCTGCACACGTGGAATCGGGTTGCCGATGAACTCAAACGCACGCATCGCGTGATCCGTCTCGATCTGCCGCCGTTCGGCGTAACCGGCCCGCTGCGCTCGAGCAGCGGTGAAATCGAAACGATGAATCTGCCGACTTACCGGCGCTTCATCGACACCTTCCTGCAAGCACTGGACATCGCGCATGCGACCTTTATCGGCAATTCGCTCGGCGGCCTGATTTCCTGGGACTACGCGATACGTCATCGCGCCGCGGTCAAAAAGCTGGTACTGATCGATTCGGCCGGCTTTCCGATGAAGCTGCCGATTTACATCGGCCTGTTCAATAGCGCGCTGGTGCGCATCAGTTCGCCGTGGTGGCTGCCCGAGGCGATCATCAAAAGCGCGGTGCGCAATGTGTACGGCGATCCACGCAAGCTCGACGCGCTCACGCTGCGGCGCTACGTCGAATTTTTCCACGGTGAAGGCACGCGCGCCGCGATCGGCAAGATGGTACCCACGCTCGATTTCACCGAAGTCGACACCGACGTGCTGAAGACCCTCGACGTACCGACGCTGGTGCTATGGGGTGCGAAGGACCGCTGGATTCCGACCGCGCATGCAGAAGAGTTTGCGAGCCGCATTCCGGGCGCGAAGTCGGTGATGTATGCGGGACTCGGCCACATTCCGATGGAAGAAGCCCCCGAGCGCGTGATGACCGATCTGCGCGCATTTCTCGGCGCGCCGGATTCAAATGCGGCGAACGCTTCCAGCACGGTAGCCAGGGACCCGCGCCGCGCGCCGGTTTGAAGGCCTGAGGGTTGAACGCCTGAAGGTACACGACGACTAACCACCGCCCAGCATGCGCAGGAGCCCCAGCAAGAGTTTCCAGAGCATGACCAGCATTTCCCACAGGTAATACAGCTGGTCCCAGCCTGAGACGCGTGCAAAAGCATCGGCAAACGCGCTTGTAAAACAGTGAATCATGGTCGCCGACGGGAAGATGGAAGGAGGAGTTCGGAGCAGTCCTGAATCAACCGGCGACCCCTCGCGCGATGCAAACCCTGCATCGCACGAGGCATCGGAAAACTAGACCGCCAGCACTGCCCGCCTGCGCTCCGCCCGCTGCATGAAGAAGTTGGCCGCCACCACGCCAACCGTGACCACGGCGATAAACAGCGTGGCCAGCGCATTCATCTCGGGATTCAAGCCAAGCCGCACGCGCGAGAAAACCACCAGCGGCAGCGTCGTCGAACCGGGGCCGGACAGGAACGCCGACAATACCAGATCGTCGATCGACAACGTGAACGACAGCAGCCATCCTGACACAAGCGCCTGCGAAATCAGCGGCAACGTAATGAAGAAAAATACGCGCACGCGGCGTTGCGCCCAGATCCAGCGCGGCTTCTTCGAGCGAAGGATTCAGCTCCTTCACCCGCGATTGCACGATGATCGCGACGTAGGACATGCACAGCATCACGTGCCCGATCCAGATCGTGAAGATGCCGCGTCCCGCGGGCCAGCCGAGCCAGCTTGCCCATTTCGATGAACAGCAGCAGCAGCGAGATGCCCTGAATCACTTCGGGAATCACGAGCGGCGCGTTGATCATGCCGGTGTACAGCGTGAAGCCGCGAAACCGCCCCATGCGCGCGAGCACGAATCCCGCCCACGTGCCGATGATCACCGACGCAAACGCCGTCAACAACGCCGATGCGCAACGACAGCCACGCGGCGGCGATCAGTTCGTCGTCCTGCAGCAACGCCGCATACCAGCGCGTCGAAAATCGCGTCCATACCGTGACCAGTTGCGATTCGTTGAACGAATACACGACCAGACTCACGATCGGAATGTACAGGAACAGAAACCCGATGCCCGAGCGCCATGAAACTGCAGAAATCCGATTCGGCTTCATCAGCGCCTTTCCTCCATCGCCTTCGCCTGCGCGCACTGGAAAAACGCCATCGGCACCAGTAACAGCAACACCATCGCACACGTCACGGCGGAGGCCATCGGCCAGTCGGCGTTGTCGAAGAACTCATTCCACATCACGCGGCCGATCATCAGCGTATCCGCGCCGCCGAGCAGTTCCGGAATCACGTACTCGCCCACCGCCGGAATGAACACCAGCAGACAGCCCGCGATAATGCCGTTCTTCGACAGCGGCAACGTGATCTGCCAGAACGCCTTCCACGGCTTCGCGCCGAGGTCGTACGCGGCTTCGAGCAAGCGTCATGTCCATCTTCACCAGATGCGCGTAAAGCGGCATCACGAGGAACGGCAGATACGAATACACCATGCCGATATAGACCGCGATATTCGTGTGATACAGCTCGATCGGCGAATGGATCAACCCGATCGACATCAGGAAATTATTCAGCAAGCCGTTGTTCTTCAGAATCCCGATCCACGCATACACGCGAATCAGAAACGACGTCCAGAACGGCAGCATCACGGCCATCATCAGCAGATTGCGGTTCGCCGGATTCGAGCGCGCGATGTAATACGCCATCGGATAACCGATCAGCAGACACAGCAACGTCGAGATCGCCGCGACCACCACCGAATTCACATAGGTCGCGAAATACAGGCTGTCGGTCAGCAGAAACGCGTAATGCGACAGGTCGAGCGTGATGTGAATCGCGCCGTCGGCGAAGTTGCGTGAGTTCGCGTATACGGCGGAATGCCGAGTTGCAGATCGGCGAAACTGATCTTCACGACCAGCAGGAACGGCACGAGGAAAAACAGCAGCAGCCAGATGAACGGCCCCGCCACCACCGCCGTGCGGCCCGTCAGGTTGAAGCGCCGCACCGGCCACGTGGCGAACGAATGGAACCGGCGCTTCATGACGTCAGCACCACACCGGCCGACGCGCTCCAGCGCACGTACACTTCGTCGCCCCAGGTGGGCGGATCGATCTCCGTCAGCGCGAGGCTCGTCACGTTCGCGATCACCGTTTTGCCGCCGTCGAGCTTCACGTGATACAGCGAATAGCCGCCCATGTACGCGATATTCGTGACGACGCCCTTGCCCCAGTTGTACGCGCCTTCAGGCGGCTTGCGCGTGAGCGCGATGCGCTCGGGGCGCACCGAGATCGTCACCGGCATGCCGAGCGGGCCGGTAATGCCGTGGCTCACGTAGAGGCGGCACGGCAGGTCGGGCGTTTCGATGAACACGTAGTCGGGTTCGTCTTCGACCGTGTGGCCTTCGAACAGATTGGTCGAGCCGATGAAGTCCGCCGAAAAGCGGCTGTTCGGGTACTCGTAGACTTCATGCGGCGTGCCGAGCTGGATGATCTCGCCTTCGCTCATCACGGCGAGACGGTCCGCCATCGTCATCGCCTCTTCCTGGTCGTGCGTGACCATCATGCAGGTCACGCCGACCTGGTCGAGAATGTTGACCAGTTCGATCTGCGTGCGCTGACGGATCTGCTTGTCGAGCGCGGACATCGGTTCGTCGAGCAGCAGCAGCTTGGGCCGCTTGACCAGCGAACGCGCGAGCGCCACGCGCTGCTGCTGGCCGCCTGAGAGCTGATGCGGCTTGCGCTTCGCGAAGCGGCCCATCTGCACGAGTTCGAGCGCGTTCTGCACGCGCTCGTTCAGTTCGGCCTTCGGCACGCCTTCCTGCTTCAGACCGAAGGCGACGTTCGACTCCACCGTCATGTGCGGAAACAGCGCGTACGACTGGAACATCATGTTGACCGGCCGGCGATACGGCGGCAATTGCGCGAGGTCTTCGCCGTCGATCAGGATCTTGCCCGACGTCACGGTTTCGAGCCCCGCCAGCATGCGCAGCAGGGTCGACTTGCCGCAGCCGGAACTGCCGAGCAGCGCGAACAGCTCGCCCTTCTTCACCGACAGGTTGACGCCCTTGACCGCCGCCGTCTCGCCGAACTTCTTCACGACGTCGACGATCTGGATGAAATTGTCCGCGATCGCGTTGCCGCGCTCGCGCCGCCGCTCATCCCGGCTCGGGCACTGGCACGACGCGGGCGCTGCTGCCAGCTGCGCCCGACTGGTCACTACTCATCACAATGCTTTACTCCGGCGTTTGACGAACAAAGCCCCCGGTGGACACCGAGGGCTTCATGATGATACTTACCCGTTCAGGCTTACGCCGCACGTCAGCGGCCGGACTTGAATTCAGTCCACAGCCGCGTTTGCAGCCGCTGGATTTCCGGCGGCAGCGGCTTGAGCAGGAACAGCGTCTTGATGACTTCCGGCGACGGATACACGGCCGGGTCGTTCGCCACGTCCTTGTCCACGTACTTGCGCGCTTCGAGGTTGGCGCTCGGGTAATAGACGGCGTTGGTGATCGCGGCGTGGACCTGCGGCGTTTCGATGTAGTTGATCCACTCGAGCGCGGCTTCCTTGTTCTTCGCGTCCTTCGGAATCGCCATCACGTCGAACCAGACCGGCGCGCCGCCCTTCGGAATGTAGTACTCGATCTTGTACGGCTTCTTCGCTTCGACCGCGCGATGCTTGGCGATCACGACGTCGCCCGACCAGCCGTACGCGAAGCACACGTCGCCGCCGACCAGGTCGTTGATATAGCCCGACGAGTTGAACTGCGTGATGTACGGGCGGATCTTCTTCATCATGTCGAGCGCGGCGCGATAGTCGGCCGGGTTCGTGCTCATCGGATCTTTGCCGATGTAATGCAGCGCGGCGGCGAACATCTGGTCCGGCGCGTCGAGCACGGACACGCCGCAGGCTTTCAGCTTCGAAATGTTTTCCGGCTTGAAGAGGATGTCCCAGTTATCGAGCGGCACGTTCTTGCCGAGAATCTGCTGGGCCTTGGTGACGTTGTAGCCGAGGCCGGTCGTGCCGTACGCCCAGGGCACCGTGTACTTGTTGCCCGGATCGGCGCCGGCGACGAGCGCCATCAGCGACGGATCGAGGTACTTCAGGTTCGGCAGCTTCGATTTGTCGAGCGGCGCGAAGATGCCCGCGGCGATCTGCTTGCCGGCGTAATTGCTGGTCGGCACGACGATGTCGTAGCCGGAATTGCCGGTGAGGAGCTTGGCTTGCAGCGTGTCGTCGCTGTCGTAGTTGTCGTACTTGACCTTGACGCCGGTCTGCTTGGTGAAGTTCGGGATCGTGTCCTTGGCGATGTAATCGGACCAGTTATACACGTTCAGCTGCGTATCTTTCGCAGCGGCCGTCAACCACGGCGCCGCGCACAAGACCAGCGCCGCCACTTGCCCCACTACCCGTCTTTTCATCCCGTTCTCCGATCCTGACCGGCCCGAGCCGGCCGTCGTCACTCATGCCGCGGCATCGCGCACGCGGCTCCCCTGAAAAACCCGAAAACTACCATCAATTATTGCGCGCGCCAAAAAAAACGCCGAGGCTGTCGCGCAAACGGTACAGCGCAAGCCGCACCGCTGGAAAATGGGCGCAATTTTAGCGGGTTATCGCGCGCGTGTCTACCCGAAAAAAACACCGGCGGCGACGCGCTGTTATCTCGTTGTCAAGTTCGGGTGGCCGCGCCGTCATCAGGCGGCATGAGCGGTGCGAGCGTTTCACGGTGCACAATGAGCCGTGACGCAGATGCGGCGAATCGCGTGCCGCGAATACCATGCCACCGCGCGGCGGTTCCCGCAGCCTGTCAGACGCCTCTGCGGGTGCGCCGGGCCCGCCGCACGAGCTAATGCGCGCGGCCAGCAGGCACCGTAGCGGACAGCGGGCACGTGGCTTGCCCCGGATGCAGTCTCGACCCTCAGGCATCGATGAACACGAATCCCTCCGCGTTGCGACCCAACCGCCGCCGGCGCGTGCCCGGCGACGGCGCGGCGCGCCCGGCTCACTGGTTTTCGTTCGTCGGCGCGGGCGCGCTGATCGCGGTCGGCTATATCGATCCCGGCAACTGGGCCACTGCGCTCGGCGCGGGCGCGGGCTACGGCTACCGCCTGCTCGGCATCGTGCTTGCTGGCGAGCCTGATGGCGATGCTGCTGCAATGGCTGTCGTCGCGCCTGGGCGTCGTGACCGGGCGCGATCTCGCGCAAATCTGCCGCGAGCGCACCAGCCGGCGCGGCACCCTCTTCCTGTGGCTGACCAGCGAGGTCGCGATCATCGCGTGCGACGTCGCCGAGGTGGTCGGCAGCGCCGTCGCGTTGCAATTGCTGCTGGGCGTGTCGCTGACGGTGGGCGTGCTGATGTCGGCGGTCTGCACGTTCGCGCTGCTTGCGCTCCAGCAGAAAGGCGGCCGCAAGCTCGAAGCGGTGATCGCCGCGCTGATCGGCTTCGTCGGCCTGTGTTTCGTGGTCCAGCTGGCGCTTGCGAAGCCCGACTGGCACGCCGCGCTGGCCGGCACCGCGCCGAGCCTCGAACTGCTGCGCAACGCGGGCATGGTCTGGCTGGCGGCGGGCATCGTCGGCGCGACGGTGATGCCGCACAACCTGTATCTGCACTCGGCGCTCGTCAAGCACCACGCGCCCGACGGCAGCGACGCGCAGATCAAGGCCGCGCTGCACGTCGTCAATCTCGATACGTTCGGCTCGCTGACGTTCGCGTTCGTGATCAACGCGGCGCTGCTGATCGTGGCCGCCGCGGTGTTTTACGCGAGCGGCCACCGCGACGTGACCGATCTCGCCGACGCGCATCGGCTGATCGCGCCGCTGGTCGGCTCGCACTGGGCCAGCATCCTGTTCGCGGCGGCGCTGCTCGCCTGCGGGCTGAGCGCGACCGTGACCGGCACGCTGGCGGGTCAGGCGGTGATGGAAGGCTTTCTGCGGCTGAAGCTGCCGCGCTGGAAGCGCGCGCTGCTGACGCGCGCGCTGGCTATCGGGCCCGCGCTGCTCGCGGTCGCGCTGTTTGGCCAGCACGGCTCGAATCAGTTGCTGGTGGCGAGCCAGGTGGTGTTGAGCCTGCAATTGCCGCTCGCGGTGGTGCCGCTGATCCGCTTCACCTCGGATGCTGGCACTGATGCGCGGCTGGCGCGTGCGCGGCGTGCCGCTGGCGCTGGCGTGGCTGTCGGCGGCATTTATCGTTTTGCTCAATGGCGCGTTGCTGTGGCAGTTGGCGTTTGGCGGATAGCGCTGGCGGGAGCTTGCGCTTTCGTTGTTTCTTTGTGCGGCCTTTTGTGCTGCCTTTGTGCACGAAGAGAAAATCTGTCGGCCCGTTACAAGGCAGGTTGCTCAGGACTCGCAGCGGGTGCGGGTGTTGCTGATGTTGCTGATGTTGCTGATGTTGCTGATGTTGCGGGTGTTACGGGTGTTGCGGGTGTTGCGGGTGTTGCTGATGTTGCGCTTGCCGCTGACGCTGCGGGCGCCTGGAAGCGCCGCCTTTCGCGTTGCAGCCCGCCCTGCCAGTCGGCGACTTCACTGCCTCGCACATGCGGCTCGCTGCTCCCTCTCGCGTCCTCCGTGCCATCTCACCTCAGCGGCCCACCCTCGCGTCATCGGCTAACATAGCGGAACTTTGCTTTTCCGCCCCAAGGTTTCCGATGGCTTCGAATCTCCACGATCTTCCCGACAGCCCGTGCATCGGCGTCTGCTCCACGCTTTTCGACGAGGTGTGCAAAGGCTGCGGCCGCACCGCCACCGAA
Organism: uncultured beta proteobacterium; assembly: GCA_963800185.1. GTDB lineage: Bacteria > Pseudomonadota > Gammaproteobacteria > Burkholderiales > Burkholderiaceae > Paraburkholderia. Next base: position 362,209 of record CAWCZW010000004.1, read on the forward strand.
GTGTCCAACTGGGTTTTCCTGAGCGACGAAGAAAAGCGCGCCATCTGGATGCGCATCGAGCAGGAAGGCACGGCGATGCGCTTCAAGAACGACAAGCTGTAGTTTCTCGCCATGCCCGCCGCGCTCGACTTCGACCATCGCCCGATGTGTGCTGCCGCCACCGGCTTTTGCACGGGCCCGCTGCTCACCGGAATCAGAACTTCATACCGACACCCAACCCGACGATCAGCGGATCGATATTCAGGCGGCCAATCGGCTGCACCGCCGAGCGTCGCATCCGTGTGCATCCAGATTTTCTTGATATCCGCGTTGACGAACAGCTTGCGCGTGACCTGCACGTCGACGCCGGCCTGCAACGCGGGCCCGAAGCTGTGATTGCTGATCGCCGATCGACTCGCCGCCCGCGCTCAAGCCGTTGTTATAAAACAGCGTGTAATTGAGACCCGCGCCGACATACGGACGAATGCGCCCCGCATGGTTGAAGTGGTATTGCAGCAGCAGCGTCGGCGGCAACACGTTCACGCCACCGAGCCGGCCGAGGCTCGACGTCAGCTGATGCCGCGACGTCCCGAGAATCAATTCGACGCCCAGGTCATCGCGAATCATGTAGGTGAAATCGAGTTCCGGCACGATCGCATTGTTGACGCCCACATTGAGCGCCGACAGCGTGTTGCTGGTGCCCACGTCCGGCATGATGCTGATTGCGCGCAGACGCACCAGCACGTCGCCCGCGTGAATGCCGCTCATCGGATCGTTGCCCGCCGACTGCGCGTGTGCGTGCGGCGCCATCAGCGCCCGCGCATAGCAGGCCCGACACGACGGCGGCGGTCTTGATCTTCTTGCTGAGCGAGTACTTCATATACTTCCCCCGTGTCATTGATTGATTCGCAGGGATTGTCGAAGCTCGCGTCAGCGCTGCGCATTGACCCGCGTCAACCCAGCGAGAACGACCAGCGCCCTGCGACAGCAGGTCGCGTGCTGCCGGTCAGCAGCAGTTCGATCAGATCGTGGACGCTGCGAATCGCCGAGCCGAACGGCAACGCTTCGCGTCCGCGGAAGAAGAGACCGTTGGCCACGTCGCCGCGCAATGCCGCGGCGAGCCGCGTGTCGATGCAGAAGTGCCCGAACTTCTCGATGCCGTCGCGCCAGCCGCACATGCTCAGGCATTCGAGCGCGGTCGGACACGCGTGTTTGAGCGCGCCGACCTTGTCGCGGATTTTCGTTTCGTGGCGCAGATAGCGCATGAGCCACGGCGTTTTCACCGCGCGCGCGGGCAGCCCCGTCACGCTGACGAATTCGACGATGTCGTCGGGCGTCGCCTCGGCCAGCACACGCTTGAAGTTCGGATGCGCGTCGCCTTCTTCGGTGACGGCGAACGGCGTGCCGAGTTGCACGCCGTTCGCGCCCGCGTTCAGCAGCGCGCGCACGGCCTCGTGACTGTTGATACCGCCCGCGACGATCACCGGCACGTCCTGCCGGTTCAGGCCGAGCGACGCGAAAACGGTTTCGAGTTCTTCGAGCACGCGCACGAAGTCGAAGCGCCGATCGTGCATGTCGGCCAGGTTGCCGACGCCGAGATGGCCGCCCGCATGCGCCGGATGTTCGATCACCACAGCGTCGGGCAAGCGGCCCTTTTTTCATCCACTTCTTCAGCACCAGCGCGACGCCGCGGCTGTCCGACAGGATCGGGATCAGCGCGATGTCGTGACCTTGCGGTCATGTCCGGCAAATCGAGCGGCAGGCCCGCGCCCATCACGATGGCATCGGCGCCGCTTTCGCAGGCCACGCGCACGTAATCGGCTTGCGCGTTGACGCGCTTTCATCACGTTGACTGCGATCATGCCGCGACCTTCGCTGAGCGCTTTGGCCGCGTGGATTTCGCGCTCCAGTGCGATGAGGTTGGCGCGTTCGAGCGTCGCGCGTATCGGGCGACTGGCGGCATAACTCGCTCAGGTCGCGATGATGATGCCGCAGGTCGATACTGGCGATCGTGCCGAGCGCCCCTTCACGCGCGACGCTGCCGGCCAGCCGGTGCGCGGAAATGCCGACGCCCATGCCGCCTTGCACGATCGGCAGCAGCGAGCGGCCGCGGATGACCAGCGGCGGGAAAGAATGAGAGTTGAGCATGACTGGCCCGATGGATGAATGATCGAACCGGCGATGATCGGCTGTCGGGCGCGGCGTGTTTTGCGTCAGGTCAATGGGTGGCGAATGGTTCTGAGCGCATGCGTCGAATGCGTTGACGCCGGTCACGCAAATCGGCTTTCAATGCGCGATAACGGTGCGGTCGCGCATGACGCGCACCATGAAAAAAGCCCGCTTCTGAAGAAGCGGGCTTTCTTGCACACGTACGTGCCGCGAAAAGCGCGTGCAGTCAATGACCCTTACTGCACGCCCTGGCTCGTCAGGAACTCTTCGTAGTTGCCGCCGAAGTCGTTCAACGTGCCATTGGTCTTCACTTCGATGATCCGGTTCGCCAGCCCGCTCACGAACTCACGGTCGTGCGACACGAAAATCAGCGTGCCGTCGAACTTGTCGAGCGCGATCTGCAGCGACTCGATCGATTCCATGTCCATGTGGTTGGTCGGCTCGTCCATCAGCAGCACGTTGTGGCGGCCCAGCATCAGCTTGCCCCAGATCATGCGGCCCTTCTCGCCACCGGAGAGCACCTTGACCGACTTGCGGATGTCGTCGGCGTTGAACAGCAGGCGGCCGAGCGTGCCGCGCACCATCTGCTCGTCGTCGCCTTCCTGGCGGTAGCCGTCGATCCAGTCCATCAGCGTGACGTCGTCCGGAAACTCTTCGTACGTGTCTTGCGGCATGTAGCCGACGTTCGCGTTTTCCGCCCACTTCACGTCGCCGTGATCGAGTTCCAGCTTGCCGAGCAGCGAGCGCAGCAGCGTGGTCTTGCCCGCGCCGTTCTCGCCGATGATCGCGATACGCTCGCCCGGCTGCACGCTGACGCTGAAGTCGTTGAAGATGGTGCGTTCGTACTTCTTCGAGATCTTCTCGGCCACCACCGCGATGTTATGCAGCTTCTTTTCGAACTCGAAGCGGATGAACGGGTTCTGCCGCGACGACGGCTTGAATTCCTCGATCTTGATCTTGTCGATCATCTTCAGACGGCTGGTTGCCTGACGCGCCTTCGACTTGTTCGCCGAGAAGCGGCGCACGAAGTCCTGCAGGTCGGCCACGCGTTCCTTGGCCTTCGCGTTGGCGTTCTGCTGACGCTCGCGCGCCTGCGTGCTGGCCAGCATGTAGTCGTCGTAGTTGCCCGGATAGACCTTCAGCGTGCCGAAGTCCATGTCGGCCATGTGCGTGCAGACCTGGTTCAGGAAGTGTCGATCGTGCGAGATGATGATCATCGTCGAGTTGTACTGGTTGAGCACGTCTTCCAGCCAACGGATCGAGTTGATGTCCAGGTTGTTGGTCGGCTCGTCGAGCAGCAGCACGTCCGGCTTCGAGAACAGCGCCTGCGCGAGCAGCACGCGCAGTTTCCAGCCCGGCGCGACGTTGCTCATCGGGCCGTTGTGGTCTTCGATCGCGATGCCGATGCCGAGCAGCAGTTCGCCCGCGCGCGCTTCGGCCGTGTAGCCGTCGTACTCGGCGAACTTCGCTTCGAGTTCGGCGGCGTGCATGTAGTCGTCGTCGGTCGCGTCGGGGTTCGCGTAGATCGCGTCGCGCTCGGTCATCGCGGCCCACATTTCGGCGTGGCCCATCATCACGACGTCGAGCACGCGCACGTCTTCGTACGCGAACTGGTCCTGGCGCAATTTACCGAGGCGAATGTTCGGTTCGAGCATCACGTTGCCCGAACTCGGTTCCAGATCGGAACCCAGAATCTTCATGAAGGTGGATTTGCCGCAGCCATTCGCACCGATCAGGCCATAGCGGTTGCCTCCCCCGAATTTGACCGAGATGTTCTCGAAGAGGGGCTTGGGCCCGAATTGCATGGTGATATTGGCGGTAGACAGCACGGCGCGTCCCTTTGAATGTGATATCGGCGAAAAACCCAATATTTTAGCAGGTTATCGCGAATTCAACCCACGCGCACGTGGCACGCCTGTCATGCAACTGACATCGGATCTCACCGCCAATCCTCGCAGCGCCTTCCTGACGCCGCCAGGCACGCGACGTGCGACTTCACTCGCTCAAGGAACGGCCGTGCGTCAAAGCTTCGGTTGCCTATACTTTTTGAACACCAACGAAGATCAAAGGAGGAAGTTCATGTCGGAACACGTCTACAAACAGATCGAACTGACCGGCTCGTCGAACAAATCGATCGACGACGCAGTCAGCACCGCGATTGCCAAAGCGTCAAAGACGCTGCGCAATCTGCACTGGTTCGAAGTCATCGAAACGCGGGGCCAGATCGAAGACGACAAGGTGGCCTACTGGCAGGTGACGATCAAGGTCGGCTTGCGCATCGAGTGACGTGCAGCCGCGCATCGAAGTTTCTATCGCGTCGAGCCCGAAGCTCGAGGCGAAAAAAAGCTGCGTCCGTACGGGACGCAGCTCTTTAAAGCAGCGGTTGCTGAGGCCGCCGCCTGGTCGATCGTGAATCCTTGAAGCCGTAGCGGCTCAACCCCGGCACGCGCCTTACTTCGGCAGCGCACCGTCCACGCCTTCCACATACCAGTTCATACGTTGCAGTTCGGATCGCTCAGCGTCTTGCCGGCCGGCACCTTCACCGCGCCGGACTGATCCTTGATCGGACCAGTGAACACGTCCCACTTGCCGCTCGCCAGTTCGTCGCGCTTCGCCGCGACCTGCTTCTGCGCGTCAGCCGAAATCGCCGAGGTATTCAGGTCGTCGAGGTTGACGGCCTTTTGCGGAATGCCCCACCACACCGGATCGTTCTTCCACTTGCCGTCCAGCACCTGCTGGATCGCCGCGTTGTAGTACACGCCCCAATGCGCGACCACCGAGCCGAGGTGCGCGTCAGGACCGAACTTCTTCATGTCCGAATCCCAGCCGAACGCGTGCACGTGCTTTTCCGATGCGGTCGCGAGCGTCGCGCTCGAATCGGTGTTTTGCAGCAGCACGTCGGCGCCCTGGCCGATCAGCGTTTCAGCCGCCTGCTTTTCCTTGCCCGGATCGAACCAGCTGTTGATCCAGATGACCTTGGTGTGCACCTTCGGATTCACCGAGCGCGCGCCGAGCGTGTACGCGTTGATGTTGCGGATCACTTCGGGAATCGGCACCGACGCGACGAAGCCGAGCGTGTTGGTCTTCGTCACCTAGCCCGCGGCGACGCCCGCCAGATACGCGCCCTGATACATGCGCACGTCATAGGTGCCGAAGTTCGGCGCCTTCTTGTAGCCGGTGGCGTGCAGGAACACGGTGTCCGGGAAATCCTTCGCGACCTTCAGCTCGAAGTCCTGATAGCCGAAGCTCGTGCCGATGATGATCTTGTTGCCCTTGTTCGCCAGATCGCGGAACACGCGCTCCGAGTCGGCCGATTCCGGCACGTTCTCGATACGCGTGATCTTGATCTTGTTGCCGAATTTCGCTTCGGCTTCCTTCGAGCCCGCGTCGTGCGCGAAGGTCCAGCCGGCATCGCCCGGATTGCCGAGGTAGACGAATGCGACGCCCGGTGCGTCGGCGGCCTGCGCGGTTTGCGCGAGCGGCGCGGCGAGCGCGAGCGAGGCCGCGCCCCACGCAAAGGCGGTCAGCAGATTTCTTCTCTTCATGTTTTCTCCTGTCGTGTTTAGTCGATGTGGATATGGTGAATCGGATGCTGGTCAAAACAGTATGAACGCGGCAGATCAGTGTCAAGCCCGCCGAGAAAAACGGCTTGCCGAGCGACGCGGGCGCATTCAGACGGATCGTGTTCGGATTGCGCGAGATCAGCACCAGCACGACGACCGTCGCGACATACGGCAGCATCGCGAGGAATTGCGTCGGCACCGGCACGCCGATCGCCTGGGCGTAGAACTGCAGGCCGGTCACCGCGCCGAACAGCAGCGCGCCGATCAGCAGACGCCCCGGGCGCCACGTCGCGAACACGACCAGCGCAAGCGCGATCCAGCCGCGGCCCGAGGTGAGGTTTTCCTGCCACAGGTGCAGATTGACGATCGAGTAATAACCGCCCGCGAGCCCCGCCATGCCGCCGCCGAAAGCTACCGCGCCGTAGCGCACGCCGACCACCGGAAAGCCGACCGAGTGCGCCACTTGCGGCGATTCGCCGACCGAGCGCAGCACGAGGCCCGCACGCGTGCGGTACAGGAACCAGCCGATCACCGCGAACATCAGGAACGCGAGGTAATCGAGCGGCGTGAGGCTGAAGAACGCCGGGCCGAGCACGGGAATCTTCGAGAGACCGGGAATGGTCCACGTGTCGATGGTCGCGCGCACGGCAGCCGACGTGTACGGCTTGCCGACATAGGCGGACAGGCCAATGCCGAAGATCGTCAGCGACAGGCCGGTGGCGACCTGATTGGCGAGCATGGTCAGCGTGAGAAACGCGAACAGCAGCGACATCGCGAGACCGGCGCCGATCGCGGCGAGCACGCCGAGCCACGGGTTGCCGGTGATCGCGGTGACCGCGTAGCCGCTCACGGCGCCCATCAGCATCATGCCTTCGACGCCGAGGTTGAGAACACCCGATTTTTCGGTGACGAGTTCGCCCGCGCCCGCGAACATCAGCGGAATCGCGGCGGTGACGGCGCTCGAGGTGAGCGCGCTGGCTTGTTGAATATCCATGGAGATCCGGCGAAAAAAACGGTGAACGGGTCAGTGGGCGGCAGGCGGCGAGCGAACGGCGGCGCACGCGGTAGTTCACGAACAGGTCGGCGCCCAGCAGGCAGAACAGCAGCAGCCCCTGGAACACGCCGGACAGCGCCTGCGGCAATTGCATCGAGGTCTGCACCGCTTCGCCGCCGAGGTACAGCAGCGCCATCAGCAGGCTCGCGAGCACGATGCCGACCGGATGCAGCCGCCCGACGAACACGACGATGATCGCGGTGAAGCCATAGCCCGGCGACCACGTCGCCTGCAACTGGCCGATCGGACCGGCGATCTCGCCCATGCCGGCGAGACCCGCAAGACCGCCGCTGATCAGCAGCGAGGTCCAGATGGTTTTCTTGTCGGAGAAACCGGCGTAGCGCGCGGCGAGCGGCGCGAGACCGCCGACGTTCATCCGGTAGCCCGCGAAGCTCTTGCGCATGAAGAGCCACACGAGCGGAATCGCGATCAGCGTGACGAACACCGATGCGTTCAGACGCGTGCCGCGCAGCCATTTCCAGTGCCAGTCGCCGTAGAACGTCGGATAGAGCGCGTCGCCGCTGAACATTTCCGAGAGCGGGAAATTCATGCCCTGCGGATCGCGCCACGGGCCGCTCACCAGATAGATCAGCAATTGCGTGGCCACATACGTGAGCATCAGGCTGACGAGAATCTCGTTGGTGTTGAAGCGGCTTTTCAGCAGCGCGGGAATCGCCGCCCACGACCATGCCGCCGACCACGCCGGCGATCATCATGGTCGCCAGAATCCACCAGCCGGTGGCCTGATCGAAATAGATCGCGACGCCGCTCGCGGCGATGCCGCCGAGCAGCATCTGCCCTTCAGCGCCGATGTTCCAGACGTTCGCGCGATAGCCGATCGCGAGACCGAGGCCGATCAGGCACAACGGCGACGCCTTCAGCAGCAGTTCGGACCAGCCGTTCACGCTGGAGAGCGGTTCGATGAAAAAGGCGTGCATGGCCTCGCAGCGGATCACGGCCGACGAGGCTGAAGATCAGAAAGCCGATCGCGAGCGTGAGCAACGCGGCGATCAGCGGCACGGCGAGCTGCATCGTGCGCGAGGGCGTCGTGCGTGCTTCGAGTCGATACGGAAGGATCATGGGTAGCGTGTGCTTTATTGCGTTGTTGTTGTCGAGTTCTGGCGTTGCGTCGACCAGCGCTCCGATCGCGCGCTCGCTGTCAGGCATGCGCCGGCTGTTCCGCCGACGGCGCCGCGCCTTCGCGGTCGCCGAACAGGCCCGCCATCCAGCGGCCGATTTCCTCGGCGTTGGTCGCCCCCGTGGCACGCACCGGCGAAAGTCTGCCGCCGGCCAGCACCGCGATGCGGTCGCAGATGTCGAACAACTCCTCCAGTTCTTCCGAGATCACCAGAATCGCCACGCCACGCGCGGACAGATCGAGCAACTGCTGGCGGATGAACGCCGCCGCGCCGACGTCGACGCCCCATGTGGGCTGCGCGACCACCAGCACCTTGGGCGCCTGCAGAATCTCGCGGCCCATGATGTATTTCTGCAGATTGCCGCCCGATAGACTTTGCGCGAGCGCTTCCGAGCCGCCGCAACGCACGTCGAAAGCTTCGATGCAGCGCTTGGCGAAACGCGCGCATCGCGCCCGCCTTGATCCAGCCCGAATTCACCATCTGCTGACGATGCGCGGTGAGCAGCGCGTTTTCCGACAACGACATCGCCGGCACCGCGCCACGGCCCAGGCGCTCTTCCGGCACGAAGCCGAAACCGAGCGCGCGTCGGCCGCCTGCGCCCAGGCGCCCCGCCGCCTTGCCGCAGATCGTCACCGCGTCGGCACGCACGCCGCGTTTTTCACCCGACAGCGCCGACAGCAATTCCGCCTGCCCGTTACCCGACACGCCCGCGATGCCGAAAATCTCGCCGGCATGCACGCCGAACGACACGTTGTTGAGCGACGTGCCGAACGGGTCGTCGCTTTCGCACCGACAACTGCTTCACGTCGAGCAGCACGGCGCCGGGGTTGTGCTCGCGGCGCGTGTAGTCGGGCAGCGAATGGCCGACCATCAATTGCGCGAGCGACGCATGGGTCTCGCCTTTCGGCTTCACGTGACCGGTCACGCGGCCGCCGCGCATCACCGTGGCGGTGTCGCACAGTTCCTGGATTTCGTCGAGCTTGTGGCTGATGTAGAGAATGCTGCAGCCTTCGGCAGCGAGACGGCGCAGCGTCGCGAACAGCTTGCGGACCGCTTGCGGCGTAAGCACCGAAGTCGGTTCGTCCATGATCAGCAGACGCGGGTTCTGCAGCAGGCAGCGCACGATCTCGACGCGTTGCCGCTCGCCCACCGTCAGGCTATGCACGTGACGTTGCGGGTCGATGTCGAGGCCGTAATCGGCCGATACTTCGCGGATCCGTTTGGAGAGCGTCTTCAGATCGAACGGTTCGTCGAGTGCGAGCGCAATGTTTTCGCCGACCGTGAGCGTCTCGAACAGCGAAAAATGCTGGAACACCATGCCGACGCCGAGCTTGCGCGCCGCCGCGGGACTCGCGATCTCGACCGGCTGGCCTTCCCAGCGAATCTCGCCGGCGTCGGGCCGCACCGCGCCGTAGATGATTTTCATCAGCGTGCTTTTGCCGGCGCCGTTTTCGCCGAGCACGGCATGGATTTCACCCGGCTGGACGATCAACGTGACGTCGTCGTTGGCCCGCACGGCCGGATATTGTTTGGTGATGCCCTGAAGCATCAACCGGGGCGCCGCCTGTTCCGGCCTGTTTGCCGGCTGCGCGGCGGCGCCGTCGCTATAAGAAGAGTCGCTCATGTGATTCCGTAGTACGTCAGAGACTGCCGGTTACAGCGCGTCCGTCCACCTTGCCGGCAGGCGATCCGTCACCACAACCGGGTGACAATACCTAATTCGACCCAGTCAGTCGAGCCGCCAAAATTCCCCGCAAACCCGCGCCGTAGCGTGCTCTGCGGGTATCCCTCCCTTGACGTGGCTTTTCGTTCATATTAAAACGCATATACCCCCACGCCCGTTCGATCAGCCAGAACATATATTTCGGAGAAGTCATGAGTCAGCAACGCGAGGCGATCGATACGTATCTATTACGCGTCTTGCATACCCTGTTGATGGAGCGCAGCGTCACGCGCGCGGCCGTCAAACTGAATCAATCGCAACCCGCCATCAGCGCGGCGCTGCGCCGTTTGCGCGACATCACCGGCGACCCGCTGCTGGTGCGCGGCAAATCCGGCATGGTGCCGACCGAGTACGGCCTGCGCCTGCTCGAACCGGTGCAGAACGCGCTGCGCGAAATCGAACGCATCAAGTTCCAGCAGCACAACTTCGATCCGGCGACGTCGATCCGCTGCTACCGGATCGGCTGCCCGGACTACCTGAACGTGCTGTTCGTGCCGACCGTGGTGGAACGCTTTCGTCAGGCCGCGCCGAACGCGACGCTCGAATTTCACTCGCTCGGGCCGGCCTTCGACTACGAACTCGCGCTCGAAGACGGCAAGCTCGACATCGTGGTCGGCAACTGGCCGGAACCGCCGGAGCAATTGCATCTGTCGAACCTGTTCGTCGATCAGATCGTCTGCCTGATGAGCAACGCGCATCCGTTCGCCAAACGCGGCGGCTTGACGCTCGACCAGTATCTGAATGCGCCGCATCTTGCGCCGACTCCTTACTCGGTGGGCCAACGCGGCGCGATCGACGTGCATCTCGCGCGCGAGCGGTTGAAGCGTCACGTGGTCGTCACGTTGCCGTACTTCAATCTGGCGCCGTACGTGCTGATCAAGTCCGATCTGATCTTCACGACGACGCGTCTGTTTGCCGACTACTACGCCAAGTTCCTGCCGCTGACCGTGGTGCCCGCCCCGCTCGATTTCCCGCCGATGCAGTACTACCAGCTGTGGCACGAGCGCGTGCATTACTCCGACGAAGTGCGCTGGCTGCGCAGTCTGGTTGCCGAGGCGACCAAAACCTTGATCGACAAGCCTTAATCCGTTGTTCTGCGGTCCTGTCGGCATCGCCGTCATTGATGCGACGCGATAGACCTGCTGGCTTCGATCCCGCGCTTTACGCCTCATCTGCCGCTTACGCTGCCGCTTCGTAAAGCGTCTTCGCGAGCCGGTTGTGCTGCTCGATGACCGGTCCGAGTTCCAGCGTCGTCAACTGCCCGTCCTTCACCACCACCTTGCCGCCGATCACGCTATAGCTCACCTGCGACGGCGCGCAGAACACCAGCGCCGCGACCGGATCGTGCAACGCGCCCGCAAACAGCGGCTGACGCAGATCGAACGACACGAAATCCGCCGCCATGCCCGGCGCCAGCGCGCCGATGTCGTCGCGATTGAGCACCTTCGCGCCGCCGAGCGTCGCGATCTCCAGCGCTTCACGCGCGGTCATCGCGTCCGGGCCGAAGCCGACCCGCTGCAGCAGCAGCGCCTGACGCACTTCGGCGACCATCTGCGCGCCGTCGTTCGACGCCGATCCGTCGACGCCCAGGCCCACCGGCACGCCCGCCAGACGCATCCGCTTGACCGGCGCAATGCCCGACGCGAGCCGCATGTTCGAACACGGGCAATGCGCGACGCCGGTGCCCGTGCGGGCGAACAGTTCGATGCCCGCGTCGTCGAGTTGCACACAGTGCGCATGCCACACGTCGTGGCCGACCCAGCCGAGGTCTTCCGCATACTCCGCCGGCGTCATGCCGAACTTCTCGCGGCTATACGCGATGTCGTTGACGTTCTCCGCCAGGTGCGTGTGCAGCGAGACGCCGTAATGCCGCGCCATCACCGCCGATTCGCGCATCAGATCGCGGCTCACCGAGAACGGCGAGCACGGCGCGACCACCACGCGCAGCATCGCGTAGCGCCCTTCGTCGTGATACGTCTCGATCAGACGCTGCGTGTCCTTCAGAATGTCCGCTTCACGCTCGACCACCGAATCCGGCGGCAAGCCGCCGTCCTTCTGCCCCACGCTCATGCTGCCGCGCGCAGCGTGAAAACGCATGCCGATCCGGCGCGCCGCGACGATGCTGTCGTCGAGCCGGCTGCCGTTCGGGTAGATATACAAGATGATCGCTCGAGGTCGTGCAGCCGGACAGCAGCAGCTCGGCCATCGCCGTCAGCGTCGAGACTTCGATCATCTCCGGCGTGAGGTTCGCCCACACCTTGTAGAGGTTGGTCAGCCAGCCGAACAGCTCGGCGTTCTGCGCGGCGGGTATCGCGCGCGTCAGGCTCTGATACATGTGGTGATGCGTGTTCACGAGCCCCGGGATCACCAGGTGGCCGCGCATGTCCAGCACTTCGTCGGCCGTTTGCGGCAATTCCGCCGTCGGTCCGACCGCGACGATGCGGTTGTCCTCGATATACAGGCCGCCGTCGCGCAGTTCGCGCCGGGCGCCGTCCATCGTGACCAGCACGTCCGCGTGCTTGACCAGCATCGTTTTCTTCGGCTTGCTGGTCCTGAAGCCGTCTGTTCCATCGTCATTCGTTTCTCCGCTTCATTGCTTCCGTGCAAAGTCGTTCGAACGCGATGTCGACGGCACGCCAACCGTGCCGCCGCGTCCCGTCGAACGCCGTTGGCCCGGTTACCCAGCGTATTCCGCCGTCTTCGGGGTGCGCCGCGCTTCAGCGCTCCGGCTTTCGCCGCGGCGCACAGGCGTAACCTTCGACGGCCAAAATAATGCTGACAACTCGTGCCAGTGCGATACCCAACCTCACGCTGCCGATATAGTGGGCCTTTTTTGGCGCCGGTACGATCCGCCGGTACGGTTCGATGCACGCGCAATAAGCGAACGAATCGGCTCGCTGCAGCTTTCAACAGGCTGTCTGTCATGCGCCAGGTATTATCTTTCCTATCTCGCGCGCGCTGACGGGAACAACCTTTTTACAATGGCTGCCACGGCGCTCGCTTCAATTCGCCGACGGGTATGTAGCCACTGACGTGGAGCCTCGATCCGCCGCAAACGTATCTGGATCGGGCCGCCGCCGAAACCTCGCATACACATAAGGAAAATTGCGAATGGGAAAGCTCACTACCCATGTGCTCGACACCGCGAACGGCCGTCCCGGCGCGGGCATCAAGGTCGAACTCTTCGCGCTCTCGGGCGACACCCGCCGCGCGCTCAAAACCACCACCACCAATGACGACGGCCGCTGCGACCAGCCGCTGCTCGAAGGCGACGCACTCGTCCCGGGCGAATACGAACTCGTGTTCGGCGCCGGCGATTACTTCGCGTCGATCGGCACGAAGGTGCCGGAGCCGCGTTTCGTCGATCGCGTCGTGCTGCGCTTCGGTGTCGCCGATGCCGGCGCGCACTATCACGTGCCGCTGCTGGTGTCGCCGTGGTCGTACAGCACGTATCGCGGCAGCTAAGCGCGGCCTGAGCCGGTCGCGCGTTCGATTGGCGCTGGACGAGAGAGGTCGACTCGCGTTGCAGCCCGAGCGCGCCCGACTTGCGCTGATGCGGATCCGTGCGAGACATCCGCGAAACGCAATCGAACGCGTGCGACTCGACCTGAAGGTCCATTAAAAAACGGCGCCGTGCGAACTGAGCGCACGCGCGTCTTTCACCCCGCAGTCTGCGCAACGACGCGTGCATGCCGAGGACCCGTCAAGCCGGGTCCCGAAGGCACGATAAGGCAGGACCGTCGTCGCGCGTACAACGAATCAGAAGTGGAGGAGTTTCATGGAAGGCTTTATCACCGACTGGCTGAACCTGGCATTGCGCTGGTTCCACGTCATCGTCGCCATCGCCTGGATCGGCGAATCGTTCTATTTCGTCGCGCTCGACAACAGCCTGAAACCGCCTACGGACCCGAACCAGCGCAAGCGCGGCGTGTTCGGCGAGTTGTGGCACGTGCACGGCGGCGGCTTCTACAACATGCAGAAGTACACCGTCGCGCCGCCGGAAATGCCGGACGATCTGCACTGGTCCAAGTGGCCGTCGTACACCACGTGGCTGTCGGGCGCGAGTCTCTTCACGGTGCTGTATCTGTTCTCGCCGTCCACGTACCTGATCGACAAGAACGTGCTCGACATGGGCCCGGTGGTCGCGGTTGCTTCGGCACTCGGCTTCCTCGCCGCGGGCTGGATCGTCTATGACTCGCTGTGCCGCCTGCTCGGCAACAAAGACAAGGTGCTCGGCATCTGCGTCGGCGTTTACGTGGTGATCGCGGCGTGGCTCGCGTGCCATATCTTCGCGGGCCGTGCGGCTTACCTGATCATGGGCGCGATGCTGGCGACGATCATGTCGGCGAACGTGTTCTTCGTGATCATCCCGGGTCAGCGCAAGATGGTTGCCGCGATGCTCAAGGGCGAAACGCCGAACCCGATCTACGGCAAGCGCGGCAAGCAACGCTCGGTGCACAACACGTATTTCACGCTGCCGGTGGTGTTCGCGATGCTGTCGAACCACTACGCGATGACCTACACGAATCCGTACAACTGGGTCGTGCTGCTGATCATCATGCTGGCCGGCGCGCTGATTCGCCAGTTCTTCGTGATGCGTCACCGTGGCCAGGTGCTGTGGTATCTGCCGCTGGTCGGTATCGTGCTGATGTTCTGCCGCCCTCTTCTGGACGATGCCGAAGCCGATCGTGCCGCAGGCGCAAGCTGCGAACGCGCCGACGGTCAAGGTGGCCGATATCGCGCCGGTGCTGCAACAGCGCTGCGTGGCCTGCCACTCCGCGCATCCGACGATGATGGGCAGCGCCCCGGCCGGCGTGTTGCTGGATACGCCGGATGAGATCTCGCAGAACGCACAGCGGATTTATCAGCAGGCGGTGACGTTGAAGGCGATGCCGCTCGGCAATGTCACGCACATGACCGACGACGAGCGGATGAAGATCGCCGCGTGGTTTGAAGGTGGCGCAGTGAAGTAAGGTTTGCAGGGATTCGCGCGCGGCTTTCGGCTAGTGAAGCGGGCTGAGCGTGCCGTCCCCGACATAGGCAGCCTCAGGAAAGCGGGTTTTTCGCGTGAAGCGGAAAGCCCGCTTTTTCTTTTGCTCCGCTTTGGCTCTCTTTCTTGCCGACCGCCGATGCCCGCAGAACAATTTGGTCGCCCAAGGGCTACAAAAATCACCTAAGAATCACTGAAATGTAGCCTATAGGACACAAAATATCACTACGTTTTTGTGTCTCATGGGCTACAATAAAATAACTAAATTGCAGAAATTGATGCCTTGGGGCTACAAATGACCAATCTGGCCGACGTATCCGACATGCTGAAAACCGTGCGACGCGAAAGCAATCTGTCGCAGGAAGAACTGGCGCGCCGCGCGGGCGTGGCGCGCACCACCGTCGCGCGGATGGAAACGCTTGCCAAAAACGATATGAGCGTGTCCGTGCTCGTGCGTCTGCTCGAAGCGGCGGGCTACGACCTCAAGTTCGTCGCGCACGGACATGGGCGCACGCTCGAAGACATCCTCGCTGAACAACGCAGCCCGGACACGAACCCATGAGACTCGACGTTCAGGTACTGGGCAAGAACGTCGCTACGCTGTTTCGCGAGCGCGACGACTACGTCCTCAAATACAACGCCAACGCGACAGCCGCCGACTTCGTCAGCCTGACCATGCCGGTGCGCGACGAGGCCTGGCGCTGGCCGCGCGACCTGCATCCGTTCTTCCGGCAGAACCTGCCGGAGGGCTATCTGCTGAATCTGATCCGCGAGCAATTCGGGCCGTTGCTCGACGGCACCGATCTCTCCTTGCTGGCGGTGGTCGGCGCAATGGGGATTGGGCGCGTCACCGTCACGCCCGAAGGCGTCGCGCCCGGCACCGAATTGCAGGCGCTCGACGTGCAGGACATTCTGCATGGCGAGAACACCGCTGAGCATTTCTCGCAACTGGTGCGCGAATATGCGCGCGCGGCGATCTCGGGCGCGGTGCCGAAATTCATCGCACCGGACCGGCAAGCCGACAGCGAATCCGTGCCGATGCCGCTCGGCAAGCCGACCATCCGCACGAGCCGTCACATCGTCAAAGGTTCGGACGACAGCACGCCGTTTCTCGGCTTCAACGAGTTCTATTCGATGCGCGTGCTGGAGCGGCTCGATGTCGCCAAGGTGGCGCGCACGCAGATGTCGGACGATGGCCGCGCGCTGATCGTCGAGCGCTTCGATGTGGATGCCGACGGACTGCCGGCCTATGGCGTCGAAGATATGTGTGGTCTGCTGGGATTGCCGCCACACGAAAAGTACAACTCGACCACCGAGAAAATGCTCAATGCCGCGCGGGCCTATCTGCTCGATCGCGACAGGATGCGGCTTGAACTGGAACAGCTGGCGTGGCACCTGCTGACCAACTACGTGGTGCGCAACGCAGACTGTCATACGAAGAACATCGCGCTGTACTACACATCAGTCGACGATGTCGCGTTCACGCCTGTCTACGATATCGTCACGACCCAGGCTTACCCGCGATTCGCGGCGAATCCGCCGGGCCTGCCGATCGACGGCCGCAAGACATGGGCGGCCGGCAAGACGCTCGAGCGCTTCTTCAATACGCGTATGGGCATCCCGCCCCGGCAGTACGCGCAGATGGTCGAAGCATTGTGCGATTCGGCGGTCGCGGTCGGCCATGAGTTGATCGAAGCGGCGCGCAATGAGCCGCACTGGCACAACGTCGCGAAACAGATGCTGCATGCGTGGGATGACGGCATGACGTCGTTGCGCTCGCCGAAGAAAAGCCTGCAATTCAAGGGACTTCAACCTGCGATCGAGGCGGCGGGTTTTTCAGCGCCGGAACCGGCTGAAAAAGCGCGCGAGGTGATCGGGCGCTCGCCTCTGCTTGGCAAACGATGAATCACTGCGCGGCGATTCACTGCGCGCACGGTTTAACCGGTAGCAATGAAAAGGCCCACGGCACATGCATGCCGTGGGCCTTTTTAACAGCACGCTGCACGCTGCGCGCGATTCACAAGCACGCGCAGCGACAATCCTCAAACCGCGACTGCGCTCAATGCATCTTCGGTGAGCCAGAGCGACTCGGCCAGATCCTGCTCATTCAGGTTCAGCCATCGCCGCCACGATCGACGACGATAAAGTCGCTCACGTCGCCCAACGCGATCAGCGGATGGTGCCAGACGCCCTTCGCATAATTGACGCCCTGCCAGCCGCTCGTCACGAACGCGCGAATCTGCGTCGGGTCCAGCTCGCCGGCCGGCGCCACGACGACCAGATACGGCTTGTCGTTCAGCGGCACGAACGCCTGGCTGCCCAGCGGATGACGTTCGAGCATCTTCACCTCGAACGGCAACGTGCGCGGCTGTCCGCGAAACAGGTTCACCAGCGTGCGGCCGTTCTCGTCGGTCACGTCCACTTTCGCGAGATCGTGAAAGCGGATCGTCGTGCCGAGGTTGATCGGAATCTGCTTCGCGCCTTCGAGCTCGATCACGTCGCCGAACGCGGCGAACGCTTCTTTCGTCAACGGTTCGATAGCGAGCGTTTTCATGATGCGAGCGTGCCCCACAGACGCAGACGCGATACGCCGCCGTCCGGAATGATGTTAAAGCGCACGTGCGTGACCGGACCCAATGCCGCGATTTCGCTTTCGAAATAATGCTGGTTGTCCATCTTCAGCTTCTGTTCGCCGAGCAGCACCGGCCAGAACATGGCTTGCGTGACCAGCGAGCTGTCGGTGCCGCCCGTCACGTACGCGGCCTGGATCGAGCAGCGATCCGGAAAGTTGCCCTTGAAGTGCGCGGTATCGACTTCGATCTTCTTGATCACGCCCGGTTGCGCCAGCGCGACGATCGCCCAGTCGTTGCCCGGCTCACGACGGCGGCGCGTTTCCCAGCCGTCGCCCATGTTCACGCCACGGCCCGGCATCAGCATCGTCGACGCTGCGCCGAAGTGCTGGTTGTTCGCGCGCGACCAGATACGCGCCGTTTTCCATCGCGGCCAGATCGAACTGCTCGGTGCGGCTCGCGCCGGCCCAGTCGACTTGCGGCTGACCATACACACGCAGACGCGCAATACCGCCGTCCGGATAGATGTTCACGCGCAGATGCGTGTAGGCGTTCGCGTCGCTGACTTCGTGATAGTGGTGGCTATTGCCTTGCAAGCGTGGTCGACGGGACGATTTCGGTCCATTGCGTCGACTGGTTCGGCGCGCCATCCACCACGCGCGCGGCTTCCACCGAAGCCGCCGGCGGGAAGTTGCCCGTGAAGTGGCTGGTGTCGAGGTCGAGACCCTTGATCACGCCCGGACGCGCGAGCTTGACGACGCACCAGTCGTAGCCGATGGCGCGCTTGCGGCGCGTTTCCCAGCCGTCCATCCATTTGCCGTTGTCGTCGTACTTGCCCGGAATGAAGACGGCCGGCTCCGGATTCAGCATGCGTTCCTTCGGCGCGAAGAAATCGTCGCTGGACTCGAGCGCCTGCGCGCCCAGACGCGGGTCCGCCAGATTCACATAGCGGCGCGTGAATTCCGGTGCGTTGGGGTCGAGAATCGGGAGTGCCATCTTTGTCTTCCTTGAGTTGTTAGGTGCTGAAAAAACGTTTCGGTTCGGGAGTTGCGACGCGGGCGCGGTTGAAGGCGTGATCGCAATCACGCCGAACGCTTACGCGTCGATCAGGTCGTCGAGCCGGAAACGTGCGATGCGGTAGATCTGGTCGAGGCTCGCGCGCAATTCGTCGGCGCGGCTGTTATTCACGCGCGCCTCGAAGTTCGCGATGATGCCGTGACGGTCGTAGCCGCGCACCGCGAGAATGAACGGAAAGCCGAATTTCTCGCGATACGCGCTGTTCAGCGCAAGCAGCCTGTCGAACTCTTCCTGCGTGCATTGCGCGAGGCCCGCGCCGCTTTGCTCGCGCGTCGATTCGGCGGTCAGCTCGCCGCGCACCGCGGCCTTGCCGGCAAGCTCCGGGTGAGCGTTGATCAACGCCAGTTGCTTCTCTTCGCCAGCCGCCTCGACGATGCCCGACATCTTGCGATGCAACTCGTCGATGCTCGCAAACGGCCGTTGTTGCGCGGCGATTTCCGCGACCCACGGCGAGTGCTCGAAGATGCCCGAAAGCGCCGTGATAAACGCGTCGGCCGGGATGCTGTTGAGTTGGTCCAGAGTGTATTGCATCGCCTTCATGCCGCAGCCCCGCGGTTGTTTTGCTGGTAAGGGTGATGTTCGCGCCAGTGACGCGCGATATCGACGCGCCGCGTCACCCACACGCGATCGTGCTGTTCGATATGGTCGAGAAAACGTTGCAGCGCGCGGAAGCGCCCCGGGTCGGCCGAGCAGCCGGCAGTGCATGCCGATGGACAGCATCTTCGGCGCTTCGTCGCCTTCTTCGTAGAGCACGTCGAATGCGTCGCGCAGGTAGGTGAAGAAGTGGTCCGCCGTGTTGAAACCTTGCGGGCTCGCGAAGCGCATGTCGTTGGTGTCGAGCGTGTACGGCACGATCAGTTGCGGCTGCGTTTGCGCCGCCCTTGACTTCGACGTCCATCCAGAACGGCAGGTCGTCGCCGTAGTAATCGGAGTCGTACAGGAAGCCGCCGTGTTCGGCGACCAGACGATGCGTATTCGGGCTATCGCGGCCGGTGTACCAGCCAAGCGGGCGCTCGCCCGTCACGCGTTCGATCGCTTCCATGCCGAGGCGCATGTGCTCCGCCTCTTTCTCCGGCGACACGTCCTGATAGTGAATCCAGCGATAGCCGTGGCACGCAATCTCATGACCCAGTTCGACGAACGCGCGCGCCAGCTCCGGATGCCGTTCGATCGCCATGCCGACGCCGAACACCGTCAGCGGCAGGCGACGCTTTTCGAACTCGCGCAAGATGCGCCAGACGCCGGCCCGCGAGCCGTATTCGTAGATCGACTCCATGCTCATGTGACGCGCCGGATAGGCCGCCGCGCCAACAATCTCCGACAAAAACTGCTCCGAGCCGGGGTCTCCATGCAACACGCAGTTTTCACCGCCTTCTTCGTAATTCAGGACGAATTGCACCGCGATGCGCGCTCGACCCGGCCAGTTTGCCTGCACCGGGTGGCGGCCGTAGCCGATCAGATCGCGTGGATAGTTCGAGTCGAGTGGCATGGTTTGACGAATGCGTGGTGACGGTACGAAAAATTCGCGCGACGCTCAGGGGGCTGATCCAGGCACGCATAGGCACATCGGCACGTATAGGCACATCGCACTTGAGTTGTTACGCCAGTCTACGTGCGAGGTAACTGCATGTGCGTCTCGCCGGCGCGGTTGCGAACGGGGCTGAATCAGCGGCAAAAAACAGCGTTTCAGCACCGCGCCGAGTTGAACCAGTGTAGCGAAAACACCCGGGTGCGCCCATACACCCGGGCAGATAGTGCGTGTCAGACTGAATGTATGTGCTGCCCCGAATCCTCGGCGTTTACCCGGGTCGAATCGGGGGTTTTAGTGGATTCAGGAAGGTTTTTTGACAGATTTCCCTGCATTGCAGCCTGCGCGCCCGCTTGCTGCGGATTGACCGCCCCCGACGCGGCAGACCCGCGCGGCGACTGAGGATCCCGCTCGGGTCCACCCGGGCTGAACGACTCCAGCGCGCCGTCGTAACGCTTGGCCAGCGGCCGCGCGTAGTCGCCGCGCTTGGCCGTCGAGAGCCGCAGCGCAGACCAGCGCCTCAGCTCCATTTCACGGCCGCCGTCACGCCTTCGATCACCGGCGCGCCCAGCGCGTCCTCGATCTCCCTGCACAATTCGGCCATCCCCGCGCAACCCAGCACGATCGCGTCCGACCCGTCCTCGGCCAGCGCACGCCGGCATTCGTCGAGGATGATGCGACGCGCCGCCGAGCCCGGCTTGTCGAGATCGAGCACCGCGACATCGGTCGCGCGGACGTTGCGGCAAAAGCGCTTCATCCCATAGCGCTCGGCGAGATGCCATGCCATGCCGCAGGTGCGCGCCAGCGTCGTCACGACAGAAAAGCCTGGTGCCAGCACGCTTGCCGCGTGCATCGCCGCCTCTGCGATGCCGATCACCGGCCCGCGCGCCAACTCGCGCGCCGCATACAGACCGGGGTCGCCGAAGCAGGCGATCACGTAAGCGTCGCAGCCCTCGCGCTCACCCGCGGCGACTTCCGCGAGCAAGCCGGGCGTGGCGAGCGCCTCGTCGTAATAGCCTTCGATCGACGGCGGCCCCATGGCCGGATTCACCGCGATCACTTCGGTGCCTGGCGCGGCAACTTCGCGCGCGCAACGGCCCATTGCGTCCGTCATGCGCTGGGTCGTATTCGGGTTGATCAGTTTGATACGCATCTCGACTCCTGTTGCAACTCATGTACGGCCGCGACATCCGGCCGGCGAAGCGACAAGCAAAACTCAGCGTGCAAGAACGCGATAGAACAGCGCCGCCAGGCCTGCGCCGAGGAACCACGAGAAATTCGCCACGTTGTCGAGCGCCGGGGTCATCACGCAGATCACCGCAATCAGCGCAGCCGGCAGCAATGCCGCCACGGCCCGATAGTTGACGCCGTTGCGATACCAGTACGAGCCGGTCGGCGCCACCGTGTACAGATCGTCGAGCACGATCTTCTGACGCTTCACCAGATAGTAGTCGACGATCAGGACGCCGTACAAAGGTCCGATGAAGCTGCCGAGAATGTCGAGCGTGTAGTGGATCACGGCCGGGTTGTTGAACAGATTCCACGGTGTGATGAAAATCGACGCCACCGCCGCGAGCATGCCGCCCATGCGCCAGCTGATCAGACGCGGCGCGACGTTGGAGAAGTCGAAAGCCGGCGACACGAAGTTGGCCACGATGTTGATGCCGATCGTCGCAATCGTGAAAGTCAACGCGCCGAGAATCACCGCGGTCGGATAGTCGATGCGGCCGACCATTTCGACCGGGTCCGTGATCAGTTCGCCGAACACCGGCAGCGTGGCCGCAGTCGTGATCACAGTGACAAGCGAGAAAGCGAGAAAGTTGACCGGCAGTCCCCAGAAATTGCCGCGCTTCACGCTGCGAAAACTCTTACCGTAGCGCGAGAAATCGCCAAAATTGAGCATCGGGCCGGAGAAATACGATACGACGAGAGACGTTGCCGTAATCATCACTGGCACGACCTGCATGCCGTGATATTTGACGCCGCCCAGGTTGATGCCGATGTTGCGCCAACCCGCGCGATACACCATGTAGCCCGCGAGAATGAACATCACGACATAGACCGCCGGACCGGCGAAGTCGATGAACTTCTTGATGGTTTCCATGCCGTGCCAGAACACCAGCGCCTGCAACACCCACAGCAGCATGAAACCGGCCCAGCCGAGCATGGATAAGCCCATGAAGCCGTGATGATGAACATCCGCATAAGGCAGCCATTGCGGGACGAACTTGAGCACCACGATGACCAGCGCGCTCGACGCCAGATAGGTCTGAATGCCGTACCACGCGACCGCGATCAGCCCGCGAATCACTGCGGGAATATTCGCGCCGAGCACACCGAACGTGGCGCGGCACGCGACCGGATACGGCACGCCGTTCATCTGGCTCGGCTTGGCGATCATATTGCACAGCAGATTGACGATCGCGATGCCGACCAGCAGCGCAATCAGCACCTGCCAGCTCGTCAGGCCGAGCGCGAACAGACTGCCCGCGAACACGTAGCCGCCGACGCTATGCACGTCCGACATCCAGAACGCAAAGATGTTGTATGCGCCCCAGGTCTGTTCGCGCAGCGGCGCGAGGTCTTCGTTGTAGAGCCGCTCGCTGTAGCCTGCTGGCATCGACGAATCGCCGGACGCATTGCCGTCGGCATAAGTGGGAAGGTTGGGACTGCCGGGCGCTGCACTGAACTGAGCCATGATTCCTCCTTGGATAGGGACCTTCGATAGCGCATCGAAGGACGTTGCACCGGCCGTGCCAGTCGCGCCCTCCTCGCCCGCGTGCGGTTTTGCTACCGCTGTCGGTAAAGGAAGCCGGCGCTGTCTGTCAGGGCCGTGCCGCGGGTGTCTCCGTACTGACGTACTTGTGGTAATCGCATCGCCGGCCGCCGCGAAATCCTGGCGATACGTTGCTGCCCAACGTCCGCCGCCCGGCGACGAACACGCGTGCGCAAGCCGGCAGCGCTCATGCCGAGCCGCCTTGCAACGCTTGATCCAGTTCGATTCAATTCAGTGCGGCGCGCACCGCCAACGTGCGCTTCTGCTCAAACCCGCTCGCACTGACTGCTCGCCTCAGCCCACCGTGGAATCGGCTTTGGAGGCATTTCTCGGCGCCGCGCCCAGCGTGCCGAACACTTCATGGAGATCGGCCGCGCCACGAGCGGGGCGGTCCAGCATCTTCAACTCGACGCTTTGCAGATGGCGCGACATCAGGGCCGCCGCCTCTTTTGCATCGCCGGCGTCGAGCGCGGCGAGAATGGCTTCGTGGTCCTCGAACGAGCAAGGGCTGCGTCCGAGCGACTCATACAACGCAGAAATCAGCGTGGAGCGCGCGACCAGTCCGTTCAGGCAATCGCACAACACGGCATTGCCGGTGAGTCCCGCCAGTTCGGTGTGAAACTCGCCCGATAGACGGATCCACGCCGGGAAATCACGTGTTTCGAACGCCTTGCGTTCACGGCCGATCATGCTGCCGATGCTCTTCAACCGACGCATGCCGTGACCACTGCAAATCTTTTCGACCACGGCAAGTTCGATGATGCGGCGCATTTCAAACACTTCGTGCACTTCCTGCAACGACGGACTCGCGACGAACGCACCGCGATTCGGTTCGAGGTCGACGAGATGGTCGGTTGCCAGCTGCGCGAGCGCTTGCCGGATCGGGCCGCGCTTCACGCCGAATACTTCGCATAACTGCGCTTCTGTCAGCTTGGCGCCAGGAGCGAGCCGATGCTCGAGGATTGCGGCGCGGATGCGCTCGGCAATCGCTTCGGGTTTCGAACTGTTCAGGGCGACGGAGTCTGTGTCGGACATGATGTTTGTCTCGGTATGTTGGTCATCTTAGGATGGACATAAAGATTGTCAACAATTTTTGTTTTGAATCTCGACAATTTTTCGCGTGGGTTTGGGCTTGAAGGGCCCGCGAGTTGGCTCGTTGGGCGGCGTGGCTTGAGGCAGTAGCATTTCTAATTGGCGTTCGACCTCATAGTTGGCGGCATATTTTGTCAACAAAATCTTCTGACCTTTGCGGTCGGATACGGTGGGCGACGCAGGCGAAACATGCCCGTTAGTTGCCTTTTTGGAAAATAGACAGCGGGCTGATGCCCGCTTCTTTTAACTCCGGATCGCTCGAATGTCAGGCGAGATATGGGTAGCCCGACAACGTCAATTTGAACCCGTGCGCATCCGCGACGAGGTGCCCGTCCGCGCCCACCGGCAAAGTCAGCATGTCATGGATATGCCCGAACTGCAGTCCCGTGACGACCGGAATACCAATCACTCCCCTCACCTGCTCGACCATCGCATGCAGGTCGTAGCCGTTGTCGTAATCGTAGGTTTTGCCGCCGGAGAAATCGCCCAGCACGAGCGCTCGCTGCTGCGCGAGAATGCCTGACAGATGCAACTGATAAATCATCCGCTCGATACGGAACGGTTGCTCGTTGACGTCCTCGACAAACAGGATGCCGCCCTGCACCGCAGGCATATAGGGCGAGCCGATCAGCGAAGTCAACACTGCCAGATTGCCGCCCCATAGCATGCCCGACACGTCGACCGACTGCGCCTGCGGCGTGTCGCCGGTCACGGTCATGGTCGGCTTCGTCAATGCCGACCAGAAATGCCGCATGGTGAATTCGCTGACGTCCTCCGCGCCGAAGTCGCTCATCAACATCGGACCGCTGAACGTTTTCACGCCAGAGCGTGCCAGCAACGCGAGCTGGATCGCGGTGAAGTCGCTATGTCCAACCAGCGCCACTGGCTGATCGGCAAGACGCCGCTGCAGCCCCTCATAATCCAGCCCATGCAGAATACGTACGGCGCCATAACCACCGCGTACGGCGAGCACGACGTCGGGCAACTGACGCGACGGGTCGGCGAGCCGGTTCAGATCGGCTGCGCGCTCGCCGTCTGTGCCCGCGAAGCGCTGGTAGCGGCGCTTCGCCGCTGCCTCGCCGCCGACACGATGCCCCTGCGCGTGCAAACGATGCAAAGCGCGATGCAGCACCTCAGGATCATGCGGATATCCGGAAGGCGCGATCAGTTCGATGGTGCGATGAACGGTCATTGGCAAGACCTGTTGGATGTTGTCGTCTTACGGCGGATTCAAAGCCGTTCTATAGCGACCCGGCTGACGGGAAATCGCCGCCTGCTTCAGCGGCACGCGCCGCCGCGCGCGCTTCACGACTTGCACGCCGCCGCTCGGCAAAAAACGATTTGAGCGCCGCACCGCATTCAGCTTCGAGCACTCCGCCGCTCACCGTGGTGTGATGATTCAACTGCGGATTCGCAAATGCGTCGACGACGCTGCCGCACGCCCCCGTTTTCGGATCGCGGGCGCCGAACACGACGCGAGCAATTCGCGCGTGCATGATCGCACCCGCGCACATCAGGCACGGCTCGAGCGTTACATAAAGTTCGCAGCCTGGCAGCCGGTAATTTTCGACGGCTTGCGCGGCCGCACGCAACGCAACCATCTCGGCATGCGCCGACGGATCGTGCGCTCCGATTGGATGATTGAAACCTTGGGCGATGACTTCGTCGCCACGAACGAGCACCGCGCCGACCGGAACTTCGCCTGCTGCGCGCGCTTTTTCGGCGGCAGCCTGTGCAAGTGCCATGAACCGGCGATCACGTTCGGAAACGACTAGATCGGTTGACGGACCGGCAGATATTGCCGATCCGCTGACCTCCGGCGCAGCCGCCGCGCACGACTCGGTCACCGACGCCTCGGAGACTTCTGCACGGGCCTCGATTCGCGGAGAAACAGACATATTCAATGCTTCGCTACCCTCGACAGACATCGATCCAGACAAGGCTGTGCAGGTAGACGTTTCACTCACTGCGAAACCACGTCTGCCGTATCGAGTTTGCCAACCCGCTCCGATTGCCGCTCAGCAATGCGCCGGCAGTATTCACGCGGCAAAACCAGCGGACCGCCACGCAGCGATTCGAGCGCCATATCGAGGGCCAGCATGCGCGCCCGAATGCGGCAAAGCGTGGCGCTGCCGTTCCCGGCGCTCAACTCTGTCTGCAGATCGCGCAACGCGCGCAACTGCTCTACTGCGGGCGGCAGGAAGCCCGCATTCTTCAAAATCCGGTTGGCAATGCGCACTTCTTCCGGGACCAATGCGTCATCGTCCTGGGGTCGCGGCACGCCCGCACCCGGCAAGTCTTCGAACTCGCCGCGCGCGGCTGCGGCGGCAATACGCTGTTCGACAAGCGCATCAAGCAATTTCATCTGAAATCCACACGTTGCGGCCCAAGCATTCTATCAGGGAGCGCATAGCCGCTCCGCGTGTCTGACAGACAAATCGCCCTGGTTTTCAGATACTGCGTATTTGCGCTACGCATAGACGTGAACTAGAGTTGAAACCCGGCTTCTGCACCGTTTTAGCACAACGGAACCGCAAAAAACGCCCTACCGACCGACGCAACAGGTAGCCTCCTTTGCGTTCTTCGAGACCATGAACGTAATGCAATCCAGAAACATCGAGCTGCCGTCCCGCATCACTTTCGCACCATCCAGCTCGGGCAGCCCCTCGCAATTCGCCAGATACCGCTCGCACACTGCCCACCTAGGCAGGCGCACATTCCGGAAACACTTGAGCACAACTTTGGCGACGATTGTCGTGTTAGTAACGCTCTCCGGCTGCGGCGTGTTCTGCGGCGGCGCGGGTCAAAGCGGTGGGGGCTTCGCTGGCGGCTGCGGGACCCACGTACGGTTTTGATGCACACGCTTCGGCCTTGTTCGGCCTTGTTCGGCCTTGTAGCGTCGAAGCGGCTCGCTACTACTTACGCCTCACACTTCGCCCTTCATTCGCGTTCTGCACAAGCACTCGTTAAAAATCCCCACCCCCAAGAGACCAACGCGCCAATGCGACATGACGGGTACGCCCTAACAAACTATGTATTAACGCAAACTCCCGCACGTTCCAGCACGCAGGCTCCACGGGACGCTTGTCGGCCGGCGGCATGCCATAAGCCAGCGTAATGTGTGGCTCATAGCTCTTGCCGGCAACCGGATGCTCCCAAAAGTCGATGCCTTTTAGCGCCCGCTCCAGCGCGTCATGAAGCGCATGAAGGCCCACGACGCCCTCGCTCCCCGTCAACACCATCGGCCCCGGCCGAGGCCTCTTTCCAAAGTTGGCAACCGCGTCGAATTCGACAGTAAATGGCGCCATGCCGATCGACTCCGCCGCCCGCTTTGCCGCGTCGACTTTGCCCTGCGGCAGGCCTCCCGCAAAATTTCCCAGATGCAGCAGCGTTGCGTGCAAACGGCCAGCCGCGAGCGGCTTGCTGCGGATACGCGCCTCCCCGCAAAGCTGCTGCGCGAGCTTTGCAATGCCGGCCGCTGTTCTGGTGTCGGGAAAGGCGGCGAAAAATAGCCCGTCTGTTGGCGTTGGGGGTGCCTCCAGCCCAGGCAACCACAGTTGTTCAGGCATGTCGTTCCTGACCGGGGAAAACCGGCGTGTGCATGTAAATGAACCTCCGTTTATTGTGCGGGCGCGGCCGCGCCCCGATCGTTTCAACCCCTTCAGAAACTGCTTGCACCTTTGAACCGCCCACGTACAATACTGTACATCCATACAGTATTGGCGGCAACATGGAATTGCTCAAAAAGCTCGAAGTATTGGCGGACGCGGCGAAGTACGACGCGTCGTGCGCCAGCAGTGGGGCTCCCAAGCGTGGCTCACGCGGCATTGACGGACTGGGCGCCAGCACTGGCGCGGGCATTTGCCATAGTTTTACGCCTGACGGGCGCTGCGTGTCGCTACTGAAAATACTGCTAACCAATTTCTGTCTTTACGACTGTCAGTACTGTGTCAATCGGCGATCGAGCAACGTGCCCCGCGCGCGCTTCACGCCGGAGGAGGTAGTCGATCTCACACTGGATTTTTATCGGCGCAATTACATCGACGGCCTGTTTCTGAGTTCCGGAATCATTCAGTCGTCGAACTACACGATGGAACAGCTCGTACGCGTTGCGCAGTCGTTGCGTGAAGAACACCAGTTTCGCGGCTACCTTCATCTGAAAACGATCCCCGACGCCGATCCACAACTGATCGCCCAGGCCGGGCGCTATGCCGACCGTTTGAGCGTGAATATCGAGTTGCCCACTGACGGCAGTCTTGCTCGCCTCGCGCCGGAAAAGAATGTGCACACCATAAAGCTGGCAATGGGCTCGATCCGTCTCGCGCAGGAAGAAGCGCAAAGCGACGCGAAGGCGCCGAAGTTCACACCGGCGGGACAAAGCACGCAAATGATCGTCGGCGCGGATCAAACCGACGACAGCACGATTTTGCAAACAGCCGAAACACTCTATGGCGCGTACAGGCTCAAACGCGTCTATTACTCGGGCTTCAGTCCGATTCCCGACAGCCCGTCGGCCTTGCCTGCGCAAGCGCCGCCGTTGTTGCGCGAACATCGCCTGTATCAGGCCGATTTTCTGCTGCGCGGCTACGGTTTCAGCGTCGAAGAACTGTTTGAAAAACCTGGCAATCTTTCATTAGAGATCGACCCCAAGCTCGCGTGGGCATTGGCACATCGCGAACAGTTTCCGGTCGATCTCAATCGTGCATCGGTGCGAATGATTGCGCGTGTGCCGGGCATCGGCATGCGCAACGCGAAGCGGCTGGTCGAATTACGGCGAGCGCGTCGTGTGCGTTATGACGACCTCGTTCGACTGCGCTGTCCGCTAGAAAAGATCAAACCGTTTGTCGTCACGCAAGACTATCGCGCGGCCGGGCATGACGCATCGTCGGCTCATCTGCGTCGGGTGTTGACGCCGCCGCCGGTGCAACTAGCACTGTTGTGAAATATCGCGATGCGCTCCATCGTTATTGATGACCATTTCGCCGCGTGGCGCGCCGCGTCTCTCAAGGCGTTAGGCGCAGGCCTCGCGCCGGAAGCGATCGAATGGCGCGTTGAACAGCCGTCAGAGTTACGGCAAGGTCAAGCCTTGTTCGACTATGGAGAATCTTCGGAAGACGCCACGGCGATGCCCACAACTGCGGCCGTGCATGTATCGAAAGAACTGGCCGCGCTGATTCACGACTGCGCACTCCACTGCGAGCCACAGCGTTGGGCATTTTTATACAAGGTGCTGTGGCGCTGGCAGCAGGGCGATCGCTCGGTAGCGTCGCCGGCAGATGAAGATGGTGCACGGCTTTATCGCATGGCCAAAAGCGTGCGGCGCGCCAAGCACGACATGATCGCGTATGTCCGGTTTCGCCAGCAGGCTCAAACAGCCAGGCCGCCCGAGTACATCGCGTGGTACGAACCCGAGCACGACGTCCTTGAGTGGGCCGCCGAGCATTTTGCCCAGCGAATGGGGCGTTCGTCGTGGCTGATCACAACGCCGCGAGGCGCCGCGTTCTGGGACAGTGAGCGACTGCATCTCGAACGCCGTCATGCACTGCCTGGCGAGCATCGCATCGACACTGCGGATGAAGCCGAAGCGCTCTGGCTCGCCTATTACCGCAGCACGTTCAACCCGGCACGCCTCAATGAGGCAGCCCTTGAACAGCACATGCCGGTAAGATTCTGGAAAGGGCTGCCCGAAGGCCACCTGATTCCCGCCATGATCAGTGAAGCGAAAAGCG
The DNA here is from genome assembly GCA_963800185.1 of uncultured beta proteobacterium. GTDB lineage: Bacteria > Pseudomonadota > Gammaproteobacteria > Burkholderiales > Burkholderiaceae > Paraburkholderia. The sequence goes on from CAWCZW010000004.1 coordinate 391,598, forward strand.
GCGCGCGCCGTTTAGCACAAGCAAGCGGAGTCGGTGCGCTCGGCGGCAAGTCGATTCCAGTGGAGGCCGAAGTCGCTCAACCGGCCCGCGAAAGCCCATCATCGCTCGATGCATGCCGACGTTGTGACTTGTGGCGCAACGCGACGCAAGCGGTCGGCAGTTCGGGGCCGGGCGACGCGCGAATCATGCTGATTGGCGAGCAGCCTGGTGACCAGGAAGATCTTAGCGGCCAACCGTTTGTCGGGCCTGCGGGACAGTTGCTGGACATGGCGATAAAGCGCGCGGGATTGTCGCGTGAACGTCTTTATCTGACTAACGCGGTGAAGCATTTCAAGTGGGAGCTGCGCGGCAAGCGTCGGTTACACAAAACGCCGGGGCAACGTGAGGTCGAGGCATGTTCTTACTGGCTCGAGCGAGAATTAGATACTGTGCGGCCGGCTGTGATCGTAGCGCTCGGCGCAACAGCGCTCAACGCTTTGCTGCGCGAGAAAGCCAGCTTGCGGGACTACGTCGATGCTCCGTTTGAAGTGCCAGGCGGCTGGGGCATCGCGACCTATCATCCTTCGTTTGCGCTGAGGCAGCCGAACGAAGCGGCTCGCGAAAAAGTGCTCGCCGAGATCAGCAACGCGCTTGAACGGGCGCGTGAATTGGCCGACTCCGCGTTGTCTGTAACACCAGTCACGATTTCGAAAAAGTCACGGCAATAAAAAGGGCGCCGCAGCGCCCTCTCTCATGCCATTAAACCGGCAAATTTATTCCCACTCAATCGTCGCCGGCGGCTTACCCGAGATGTCATAAACAACCCGGTTAATCCCGCGCACTTCATTGATGATCCGGTTCGACACATGCCCCAGCAACTCGTGCGGCAGATGCGCCCAATGCGCGGTCATGAAGTCCAGCGTCTGCACGGCGCGCAGCGCGACGACGTACTCGTACGTGCGGCCATCGCCCATCACGCCGACGCTCTTCACCGGCAGGAACACCGCAAACGCCTGGCTCGTCAGGTCGTACCATGACTTGCCCGTTTCCTTATCGATGAAAGTACGCAGCGTTTCGATGAAAATCGCGTCCGCGCGACGCAGCAGGTCCGCGAAATCGCGCTTCACTTCGCCGAGAATCCGCACGCCCAGACCCGGGCCCGGGAACGGGTGGCGATACACCATCGACGGCGGCAAACCGAGCTTCACGCCGAGTTCGCGCACTTCGTCCTTGAACAGTTCGCGCAGCGGTTCAAGCAGCTTCAGATTCAGCGTCTCAGGCAAGCCGCCCACGTTGTGGTGGCTCTTGATGGTCTGCGCGCCCTTCTTGCCCTTACCCGCCGATTCGATCACGTCCGGATAGATCGTGCCTTGCGCCAGCCACTTGGCGTCGGTCAGCTTGCCGGCTTCGGTCTGGAACACTTCGACGAATTCCGCGCCGATGATCTTGCGCTTCGCTTCCGGATCGGTCACGCCGGCCAGCTTGCTCAGGAACGCTTCGCTCGCGTCGACGTGAATCACCTTCACGCCGAGGTTGTCGGCGAACAGTCGCCATGACCTGCTCGGCTTCGTTCAGGCGCAACAGGCCGTGATCGACGAACACGCAGGTCAGCTGATCGCCAATCGCGCGATGCAGCAGCGCTGCCGCCACCGACGAATCCACGCCGCCCGACAGCCCCAGAATCACGTGCTCGTTGCCGACCTGCTCGCGAATTTTTGCGACGGCTTCGTCGATATAGTTGCCCATTTCCCAGTCGGGCTGCGCGCCGCAGATCTTCAGCACGAAACGCTCGAGCATCGCCCGGCCCTGCACGGTGTGCGTGACTTCCGGGTGCCATTGCAGACCGTAGAAATGGCGCTTCTCGTCGGCCATCGCCGCGATCGGGCACGATTCCGTCGATGCCATCAGCGCAAAGCCCGGCGGCATTTCCAGCACCTTGTCGCCGTGGCTCATCCACACCTTCAGCATGCCGTGACCTTCCGGCGTGGTGAAGTCGCTAATGCCATCGAGCAGGCTCGTATGGTTGCGCGCGCGCACTTCGGCATAACCGAATTCGCGCAGATGGCCGTTGTCGACCTTGCCGCCAAGCTGCTCGGCCATCGCCTGCATGCCGTAGCAAATGCCAAGCACCGGCACGCCGAGTTCGAATACCGCTTGCGGCACGCGCGGCGTATCCGTTTCGGTGACCGAGCTCGGGCCGCCGGAGAGGATCACGCCCTTCGGCGCGAAATCGCGAATGAACGACGCATCGACGTCGTACGGATGAATTTCCGAATACACGTTGGCTTCGCGAACGCGACGTGCAATCAGTTGGGTGACTTGCGAACCGAAGTCGAGGATCAGGATCTTGTCATGCATGGCAGCGGACGGAGTCAAAAGTGAGCGGATACGGGATGCCGCGCACCGGAGCGCGCAGCGTTGAATTCAAAACGGTCCACGTGGGGACAATCGGGCATGAAACGTAACGATGAAGCATGACTGATGCGTTCGGCGCCGCAGCCACCTGCCTGCGGCACGCTCGAACGGAATCCGGTAGCTTCGGCGGACGGCGTGGCGCGTAGCGCGTCAGCCATGAAGCGGCGGCCGGGGCGCGCCGGAGGCGTCGGCGGTAGCGTTGCGGGTGTCCGTCGCGCGAAGCCGCTGCTGCTCGCGCAGCACGTTCAGACTCGGTAAGGCTCGCTTCATCGACCACCGGATGAAGCGGCGTGGCTGAAACAGGACTGACTGGCCGCGTAACCGGAATCACAGGCTCGACCACCGGCTCGGCGTGATACACCGGAAACCCCGCTGTGACGCGAGCCGGCTCACGCGCAGCTTCGCGCTCCAACTCGCGCCGCTTCGCGGCATCCTTTTCGGTCTGGATTTCAGCGTCTTTGCCGCCTGATTGCAGCCTGAGTTCAGCCTGTTTCGCGGCCCGCTTTTCAGCACGAGTGGAAGAGCCTTTAACCACGATGCCCTTCTCACGCCGCCGCACCGCGCCCGACAGGCGCACGCCGCCAAGCCGACCACCACCAGCACCACACCCGCCAGCACCGCGGCAACCTGCCCAAAACCGGTGAGCGACGGCGTACGCAGACCGAGCAGCCAAACCAGCATCAGCACACCGGTCAGCCAGTTCACATGGCCGACGACCTTTGCGACCGCGGACGTCAGCGCGCCATCGAACGACGCGTGCAATGCCAGCCACGCAAGCCCGATCAGCGCCACGCCAAACCCCTGGCCGACCAGAGCCGGCTCGGTTTGCACCAGCTGCAGCGCGTTGTACAACGAAGTCCAGGGCGTCAGCAGAAACAGCAGGCCGAACGCAAGCAACAACAAGGCATCGACGATGAGTACAACGCGCAGCAGTGGCTTCATTGGCGTTTAGTCCACGTGGTAGTTGGGGGCTTCCTTCGTGATTTGCACATCATGCACATGCGACTCGCGCAGGCCCGCGCCGGTGATCTGCACGAACTCGGCCTTGTCGTTCATCTCGGCGATGGTGCGGCAGCCGCAGTAGCCCATGCTCGCGCGCACGCCGCCGATCAGCTGGAACAGGATCGCGTTGACCGAGCCCTTGTAGGCGACGCGGCCTTCGATGCCTTCCGGCACCAGCTTGTCGATGTTCGCGGAGTTGTCCTGGAAGTAGCGGTCTGCCGCGCCGTCCTTCATCGCGCCGACCGAACCCATGCCGCGATACGACTTGTACTGACGGCCCTGATACAGGAACACGTCGCCCGGCGCTTCTTCGGTGCCGGCGAACATGCTGCCCATCATCACGGCGTTCGCGCCGGCTGCCAGCGCCTTGCTGACGTCGCCCGAGAAACGCACGCCGCCGTCGGCGATGACCGGCACGCCCGTGCCCTTCAGCGCTTCGGATACGTTCGAGATCGCGGTGACTTGCGGCACGCCGACACCGGCGACGATACGCGTCGTGCAGATCGAACCCGGGCCGATACCGACCTTCACGCCGTCTGCGCCGTATTCGACGAGCGCCTTGGCGGCCGCTGCCGTGGCGATGTTGCCGCCGATCACTTCGACGTGCGGGAAGTTCTGCTTGACCCACTTGACGCGCTCGAGCACGCCCTGGCTGTGACCGTGCGCGGTATCGACGACGATCACGTCGACGCCCGCCTGCACCAGCAGTTCGACGCGTTCTTCGTTGTCTTCGCCGACGCCGACCGCCGCGCCTGCGCGCAGCTTGCCGTGTTCGTCTTTACACGCGTCCGGGTGTTCGGTTTGCTTGGTGATGTCCTTGACGGTCATCAGGCCGCGCAGTTCGAACGCGTCGTTGATGACCAGCACGCGCTCGAGGCGGTGGCTGTGCATCAGCGCCTTCGCTTCGGCGAGCGGCGTGCCTTCCTTGACGGTGACGAGGCGCTCGCGCGGCGTCATGATGTTGCGCACCGGCTCGTCCAGACGCTCTTCGAAACGCAGGTCGCGATTCGTGACGATGCCGATCAGTTGCGCGCCTTCGACAACCGGGAAGCCCGAAATGCCATGCTGCTGCGACAGCGCGATGACGTCGCGCACCTTCATTTGCGGCGGAACCGTGATCGGATCGCGCACGACGCCCGACTCGAAACGCTTGACCTTGGCGACTTCACGCGCCTGTTCGGCCGGCGTGAGGTTCTTGTGGATGATGCCCACGCCACCCATTTGCGCCATCGCGATAGCGAGGCGGGCTTCGGTGACGGTGTCCATGGCGGCGGACACGAGCGGCATATTCAGGGAGATGTTGCGGGTCAGCCGGGTCTTGAGGCTGGTGTCGCGCGGCAGAACATCGGAGAAAGCCGGGACGAGGAGCACGTCATCGAACGTGAGTGCTGTTTGGATCAGACGCATGGCAAATCCTATAGGCGCAAAAGCGAATTATACGCGATACCTCCCCGGTTTTCACTGCACTAACAGCAGCTTAGCGAATTTCGGGCGATTTTTTTCGCGACTTCGGGCCCTTCGATTTCGCTTATCGTGTTCGCCTCGGGTTCGATCAGGTTTCGTTTGCGCGTTCGGGCGCAACATGCGTCGCCGGGAAGCGACCGGACCAAACAGGCATCTGAAATCGCATAATGCCGCCGAATGCAGAATCGAACAAGACACGCCGCCCGCCGACCGGCTATTCTGCCGACCATTCCAGTTTTCTTGCAGGGGCAGTCGATGCAGCGCGGTGTGGCATATGGAGTAATGGCCGGGGCCTTATGGGGCATGGTTTTTCTGGTGCCGCGCGTGCTGCCCGATTTTTCGCCGCTGCTGCTGAGCGCGGGCCGCTACACGATGTACGGCATCGTCTCGCTGGCCGCCGCGCTGCCGATGGCCCGCTCGCTCGTCAAACGCCTGACCCGCGAGGATCTCGGCGCGCTGGTGAAGCTGGCGCTGGCCGGCAACCTCGCTCTATTACCTGCTGCTGACGGCGGCCGTCCATCTGATCGGCATTGCGCCGGCATCGCTGATCGTCGGCGTGCTGCCGGTCACGGTGACGCTGCTCGGCCGGCGCGATCACGGCGCGGTGCCGCTCGCCCGCCTCGCGTGGCCGCTCGCGGTGGTGATGGCGGGCATCGTCTGCATCAATATCGACGTCTTCACGGTGGCGGACAGCACGCCGGTCAGCGTCGCCACGAAACTCTTGGGCATCGCCTGCGCGGTCGGCGCGCTCGGGCTGCTGGACGTGGTTCGCGGTCGAAAACGCCCGCTATCTGCAGCGCCAGACGCATTTCAGCGGCAACGAGTGGTCGGTGCTGTGGGGCGTGGTGACGGGCGCGCTCGGCGCGGCGTTGTGGCTCGTGATCGCGGTGTCTGCCGTCGGGCGGCCCGCAGGGCGAACTGGCGGACGCGCGCTGGCAAACCTTCTGGATGCTGAATCTCGGTCTCGCGATCGGCGCGTCGTGGCTCGGCAACGGGCTGTGGAATGCCGCGTCGAAGCGGCTGCCGCTGACGCTGTCCGGCCAGATGATCGTGTTCGAGACGCTGTTCGCGCTGCTTTACGCGTTCATTTATGACCAGCGCCTGCCGCGTCCGCTGGAAATGGCGGCGATCCTGCTGCTGGTGGCGGGGGTGTGCTGGTCGGTGCGCCAGCATGCGGACGACGATTCGTCCGGCGCGGCACGTCGATCAAGGACAAGGCGCAGGTTTCAGCGCCCTGACGCGTGCAGTTCGGACGGGCAACGAAGCGACCGCATGGCACGCAGCGCTGGCGCAAATCCGCCACGCAGATCTACGCACAGAATCGCCCGCCTCCGCCTAGCGCGAATCCCGGTTCTGCCAGCGGCGCCCTTCGATCGACCCCGCCTTGCGGGTCTTCTCGACCCGCCGCTGCCGCGACAGCTTCGGATCCACCAGCAGCGGCCGGTAAATCTCGACGCGATCGTGGTCGGCCAGCACCGCGTCGAGCGGCTTGAGCTTGCCGAACACGCCGACCTTCTGCGTACCCAGATCGATCTGCGGATAACGCTGCAGGATGCCGCTCGCGTCGAGCGCCTGCTGCACCGTGGCGCCTTCGGGCAATTCCACGGCGATCAGCGTCTGCTCATCGGCGAGCGCGTAGCAGACTTCAATCGACAAGCGCGCGCTCATGCCTTACCGTAGCGCTGATCGGCGCGCTTCACGAACGATTCGACGAAGGTATTGGCGATGTGGTTGAACACCGGCCCAATGATCTTCTCGAGAATGATGTTGGTGAATTCGTAGTGCAGCGCGAATTCGATCTTGCAGGCGTCCGCGCGCAACGGCGTGAACCGCCAGAAGCCGGTGAATTTGCGAAACGGGCCGTCCGCGAATTCCATGTCGATGCGCGTGGGCCGCTCCATGCTGTTACGCGTAGCGAAGTGCTGCTTGATGCCCTTGAAGTTGATATCGATCTTCGCCTCCATGCCGGTTTCGTCCTGGCGGCGGATTTCGACGCCTCCGCACCAGGGCAGGAAATTGGGGTAATCGGCGACGTCGGTGACGAGGTCGAACATCTGTTCCGCCGAATGGCGGATCAACACGGTTTTCTGGACATCTGCCATAAATTGAACAGCGCGTGGCAAGGGTGGACAAGCGGGTGAAAAAGCGCCGCGGGCTTTCCTTGCCCCGCTTTGCTAAAATCGTGATTTTAAACGAGTTGGGCACTTTCCATTCATGAGCATCATCGACAACAGAAAAGCCTTCTACGACTACTCGGTCGAAGAACGCTATGAAGCAGGGCTCGTGCTCGAAGGATGGGAGGTCAAGGCGCTGCGCGCCGGGCGCGGCCAGATCAAGGAAGGTTACGTCGTCATCAAGAATAACGAACTGTTCCTGATCGGCACGCACATCAGCCCGCTGCCCGAAGCCTCGACCCACATCAATCCCGACCCGGTGCGCACGCGCAAGCTGCTGCTGCACAGCCGAAGAGATCAGCAAACTGATCGGCAAGGTCGAGCAGCGCGGCTACACGCTCGTGCCGCTGAACTTCCATTACAAGGGCGGCCGCGTCAAATGCGAGATCGGTCTGGCCAAGGGTAAGAAGCAGCACGACAAGCGCGAAACCGAGAAGAAGCGCGACTGGGAGCGGGAGAAGGCGCAGTTGATGCGCTCGCGCGACCGAGCATCTGATCGGCGTCTAGGCGGCCGTGACGCTGGGTCCGCCAGCGCCACAGGTCACACCGGCAGCACGTCGACTCAATGACAAAATGGCCCGCAGTTCGTCTGCGGGCCATTTTTTTGCAGCAGGCAAACTACGCAGCGCTTACCGCACTCCGGCGCGCCCTTGCCTTTGCTTCACGATCGTCAACGCCGACGCGATCATCGAACTCATATCCGCCAGATTGCCCGGCACGATCAGCGTGGTGCCCTGCTTCGCCAGGTTACCGAACGCGGTCACATATTGTTCGGCCACCTTGAGATTCACCGCTTCCATCCCGCCATTCGACTGGATCGCCGCCGCGATCTTCTGAATCGCCTGCGAATTGGCCTCGGCCACCGCCAGAATCGCCGACGCCTGCCCCTGCGCCTGATTGATCGCCGCCTGCCGCTCGCCTTCGGACTTCTGGATCGCCGCCTCGCGGCCGCCGGACGCGATATTGATCTGCTCCTGCTTGCGCCCTTCCGACGCCGCGATCAGCGCGCGCTTCTCGCGCTCGGCGGTGATCTGCGCCTGCATCGCGTGGAGGATTTCCTTGGGCGGCGTCAGGTCCTTGATCTCGTAGCGCAGCACCTTCACGCCCCAGTTCGCCGCCGCTTCATCGAGCGACGACACGATGCTGTGATTGATGAAGTCGCGCTCTTCGAAGGTCTTGTCGAGTTCGAGCTTGCCGATCACCGAGCGCAGCGTGGTCTGCGACAACTGCGTGATCGCGAACACGAAGTTGCTCGACCCGTACGACGCCTTCATCGGATCGGTGACCTGGAAGTACAGCACGCCGTCCACCTGCAACTGCGTGTTGTCGCGCGTGATACAGACCTGGCTCGGCACTTCGAGCGGAATTTCCTTGAGGATGTGCTTGTACGCGATCCGGTCGACGAACGGAAACGCGAAGCTCAAACCGGGCGTCAGCGTGCTGTGATAGCGGCCGAGCCGCTCCAGCACCCACGCATGTTGCTGCGGCACGATCTTGATGGTCTGCGCGGCCAGCACGATCACGATGATCAGAAGCACCGCCCCGACGATGGTTGAATCCATAACTGCCCTCCGGTCCGTTAGTTCGAATAGTTGTCGTGTTGCGCTGGCATCGGCGCTGGCGCGCAAGCGCTCAGGCCGCGCTCGCTTTCGCTTTCGACTGCCGGCTCGCCACGACGACGAGGCAACTGCCGCGCAACTCCGTGATTTCGTAGAGCTGCGCATCTTCGGGCTCGCCCGCGGCCAGTTCGACGTCCCATGCCGCGCCGCGATAATCGGCGCGCGCCCGGCCGCTCGTGCCACGCCGGCACGCTCAGCGTCTGGCCGATATCGAGATTGACGTCCGGATTGCGCGACGCCTCCTTGCGCTTGCGGCGGCCGAAGCGCGAACGCCTGAGCACCACGACCGCCGCCAGCGCCACCACGGCGGCCACCGCGAATTGCACGTCGGCGCCGCGCGCCCGCCAGATGCGCAATGCGCGGCCGCGACGCAACCCAACGCGATCATCAGCAGATAGAAGGTGCCGCTGATCAACTCCAGCACGACCAGCACGCCCGCCCCGATCCACCAGAACAATCCACCTGGCGCCACGTCGACCTCCACAAAGCAAAACACCCCGGATCTACCGGGGTGTTTATAGCACGAAGCTGGTGCATTTAACGGGCGATGCGCGAAACGCCTTGACTGCTTTTGACGTATCGCACCGCACGTTATGCATGCCGCCTGAAACGGCATGCTCACGCTTTACTTCGTTCGACGACTTCGCCAGCTGTCTGCCACGTCTCGATGATCGTGTCCGGGTTCAGCGAGATCGACGCAATGCCTTCGTCCGTCAGCCATTGCGCGAAGTCCGGATGATCCGACGGACCCTGACCGCAAATACCGACGTACTTGTTCAGCCGCAGGCACGTTTCGATCGCGCGCTTGCAGCATGAACTTGACGGCCGGATCGCGTTCGTCGAAATCGACAGCCAGCAGTTCCATGCCCGAGTCGCGGTCCAGACCCAGCGTGAGCTGCGTCAGGTCGTTCGAACCGATCGAGAAACCGTCGAAGAATTGCAGGAATTCTTCGGCGAGAATCGCGTTCGACGGCACTTCGCACATCATGATCAGGCGCAGGCCCTTTTCGCCGCGCTTCAGGCCGAACTTCTCCAGCAGCCCGACCACGCGCTCCGCCTGCTTCAGCGTACGCACGAACGGCACCATGATCTCGACGTTGTCGAGGCCCATCTCTTCACGCACCTTCTTCAGCGCGATGCATTCCATCTGGAACGCTTCGGCGAAGTCTTCGGCGATGTAGCGCGATGCGCCACGGAAGCCCAGCATCGGGTTTTCTTCGTCCGGCTCGTAACGCGAACCGCCGATCAGCTTCTTGTACTCGTTCGACTTGAAGTCCGACAGACGCACGATCACGGGCTTCGGATAGAACGCCGCCGCGATCGTCGCGATACCTTCGGTCAGCTTGTCGACGTAGAACGCGCGCGGCGATGCATGACCGCGAGCGACGCTTTCCACCGCCTTCTTCAGGTCCTGATCGATGTTCGGGTATTCGAGAATCGCCTTCGGGTGAACGCCGATGTTGTTGTTGATGATGAACTCGAGCCGCGCGAGACCCACGCCTGCGTTCGGCAGTTGCGAGAAGTCGAAAGCCAGTTGCGGGTTGCCGACGTTCATCATGATCTTCACCGGAATCGGCGGCAGTTCGCCACGCTGGACTTCGGTGATTTCGGTTTCGAGCAGGCCGTCGTAGATCTTGCCTTCGTCGCCTTCCGCGCACGACACGGTAACCAGCGCGCCTTCCTTCAGCACGTCGGTCGCGTCGCCGCAGCCGACCACCGCCGGCACGCCCAGCTCACGCGCGATAATCGCCGCGTGGCAGGTGCGGCCGCCACGATTCGTGACGATTGCCGACGCGCGCTTCATGACCGGCTCCCAGTTCGGGTCGGTCATGTCGGCGACCAGCACGTCGCCCGGCTGCACACGGTCCATTTCCGACGGATCGTGGATCACGCGCACCGGACCCGCGCCGATCTTCTGACCGATTGCGCGGCCCGTGGCCAGCACGTTCGACTGACCCTTCAGCTTGAAGCGCTGCTCGGCCTTGCCCGCAGCCTGGCTCTTCACCGTTTCCGGACGCGCCTGCAAGATGAAGATCTTGCCGTCGCGGCCGTCCTTGCCCCACTCGATGTCCATCGGACGCTCGTAGTGCTTTTCGATGATGACCGCGTACTTCGCCAGCTCGATCACGTCTTCGTCGGTGATCGAGAAGCGGTTGCGCTGCTCGTGCGACACGTCGACGGTCTTCACGCGGCCCTGCTTCGCCGGCCTTCGTGAATTCCATCTTGATCAGCTTCGAGCCGATCGAGCGGCGGATGATCGGGTACTTGCCTTGCGCGAGCGTGGTCTTGAAGACGTAGAACTCGTCCGGATTCACCGCGCCTTGCACGACGGTTTCGCCCAGACCGTAGCTCGACGTGATGAACACGGCGTCCTTGAAGCCCGATTCGGTGTCCAGCGTGAACATCACGCCTGCCGCGCCGACGTCCGAGCGCACCATGCGCTGCACGCCCGCCGACAACGCGACTTCAGCGTGCGTGAAGCCCTTGTGGACGCGATAGGAGATAGCGCGGTCGTTATACAGCGACGCGAACACGTGCTTCATGCGATCGAGCACGTCTTCGATGCCGACCACGTTGAGGTAGCTTTCCTGCTGACCCGCGAACGATGCGTCCGGCAAGTCTTCCGCCGTTGCCGACGAACGCACGGCAAACGACAGCTCTTCAGGCGAGCTGTTTTGAAGCGTGTCGAAGCCTGCGCGAATGTCGGCTTCGAGTTGCGGCTGCATCGGAGCGTCGACGATCCATTGACGGATCTCCTTGCCCGCTTCGGCGAGCGCCTTCACGTCGTCGACGTCGAGCGTCTCGAGACGTTTGGCGATGCGTTCGGTCAGATTGTTGTGATGCAGGAAGTCGCGGAAAGCCAGCGCCGTGGTGGCGAAACCGGTCGGCACGCGCACGCCGGCTTCGGCGAGCTGACTGATCATCTCGCCCAGCGACGCGTTCTTGCCGCCGACGATTTCCACGTCGGTCATCCGCAACTGCTCGAACGGAACTACATACGCCTTGTCCTTTGCGACGGTAACTGCGTTAGTCATACAAGCCCCTAAGTGTGAAAGAAATTCACGGTTGTGCAAGTGGGCTTGAACACGAGACGCCCATTGGAAGCGTGACCTCGTGTCTTGCACAACCTGTTGGAGAAGCAATCGCTGCAGACGCGCCCGACGACGAGCCGCAAAGCGCCAGATACGCGACGAAGAAGGCGAATGGACGAATTTACCGATCGATCCACCACGTTCACCGCAAGTTACCGGCTGATAGCGAGGCGTTGAACGACCGTTCGCGGTAAGTTAGACGCCAATCGCCTGCAATTGCTTATCCAACAGGTTGCCGCTATTCTACCGTGCCGACTCCCGAAATGTGGCAGTCGGACGAGAATTGCGCCTCGAATCGCGCCCCGGACCGGCGACGGGCTTTTGCGAGGCCCAGCCGCCATCCGGGCGCAATTGCGGTGCCCACGGCGCGCTGTATCGACGCCGCTGCAGTCTCCGGTCAGCCACCGGGCAGCGACTCGACGCAGCGATGTTTGATTCGAGCGCTGTTTGCCGCTCACGTTCCCCAGTCCCACTGATGCCGCCCACCGTATTCATCGTCTCCGACGGTACCGGGATCACTGCCGAAACCTTCGCGCATTCGATCCTCTCCCAGTTCGACCAGAAATTCCGCCTGGTTCGCGTGCCCTTCGTCGACTCGACGGAAAAGGCGTACGCCACGCTCGAAAAAATCAACGAAGCGATCCAGCAGGACGGCCGCCGTCCGATCGTGTTCACCACGCTCGTGGACAGCGCGTCGAACCAGATCGTCAAGGGCTCGAACGCGCTCGTGCTGGACATGTTTCAGACCTTCGTCGAGCCGCTGGAACAGGAACTGGAACTGAAGTCGAGCCACGCGATGGGCCGCGGCCACCAGAACGCGGACACCGAGGAATACAAGAACCGGATCGAGGCGATCAATTTTTCGCTCGCTCACGACGACGGCCAGTCGAACCGCAATCTCGCCGACGCCGACGTGATTCTGGTCGGCGTGTCGCGCAGCGGCAAGACGCCGACCAGCCTGTATCTGGCGATGCAGTACGGCGTGAAAGCGGCCAACTATCCGCTGATTCCGGAAGATTTCGAGCGCGGCAAGCTGCCTACGCCGCTGCTGGCGCATCGGCAGAAGATGTTTGGTTTGTCGATCGATCCGCAGCGCTTGTCGGAAATCCGCAACGAGCGCCGGCCGGGCAGCAAGTACGCCGCGCCGGAGAATTGCCGTTACGAGATCAACGAAGCCGAAGCGATGATGCGGCGCGAGGGGATCAAGTGGTTGTCGTCGACGCACAAGTCGATCGAGGAGATCGCGACGACGATCCTGCAGGAAATCAAGCTGGATCGGCCGGCTTATTGAGCCGGCCTGAGATCGGCTGGAACTGGCGCGCGTGGTGCGCAGCCGCTTCAGTGCTGCAAAACGACGCGCCGGTGCGGCGCTCTACCGTGCCGCGGTGCGCTCAACCCCGCCCGCGCTGCTGGCGGCACTGCTCGAATACACACACCGCGGCGGCCGCCGCCACATTCAGCGACTCCATGCCGCCCGGCTGCGGAATCGTCACTCGCAAGCGACACCGCATCGCGCCACGTCTGCGAAACGCCCGCCCCTTCATTGCCGAACACCCACGCGAGCGGCCCCGACAGATCGCAATCGTAGATCGCTTCGGCGCCGTGCGAATCGGTAATGACGATCGGCACCGCCGAGGCGTTCGATCAAGCGCGTGCGCGTCGACATCCTCGTGAATCTGCAGCAGGAAATGCGCGCCCATGCCGGAGCGCAATACCTTCGACGACCACGCGTACGCCGTGCCCGGCGCGCAAAACACCTGCTGAATACCGGCCGCCGCCGCGCTGCGCAAAATCGAACCGACATTGCCCGCGTCCTGCACGCCATCGAGCACGAGACAGGTTTGCGCGACCCGTTCCGGCAGCGGCGTATCGAGCTTCTCGACCAGCAGCAAAATGCCGACACCATGCACGACATTCGACAACTGCCCGAACAGCGCGTCCGGCAGCGTCACGACGCGGTGATCTTCGATGCGCGACAACGATGGCCTGCGCTTCGTCGTGACGCAAGCGCGCCTTCGGTGACGATGCACATTTCTGGCTGCCCGGCGGCGTCGAGATAGGCGCTCGCGAGATGCAAGCCTTCGAGCAACGCGTGGCCGCTGCGACGCTGTTGATGCGTCGAACCGGCCAGTGCCTTCAGGCGCTTGTAGAGCGGATTGTCCCGCGAGGTGATGGCTTTCACAGGCAGCGAAGACAGTGAGAATGGGAAAGAACGGCTGCGAGCGACTGTGGCCGCTCGTGCGCTCAAATAGATTCAGGCGCTGCTGCGCTCGCCGAACGCGTCGTCGTCGACAGCGCGTCGGTCAGCGTGCCGGGCAGACGATAACTCAGCCGCCGGCAGCGACACGCCCGTGCCAAAGCGCAAATGCGCCTCGCGCACCGGCGCAAACGAGCGCCGATGATGCTCGCATGGACCATGTTCGCGCAGCGCCGCGAGATGCTGCGGCGTGCCGTAGCCGGCATGCGCGTCGAAACCGTACACCGGATGAACGTCTGATGCAATTCGCAGCAGCATGCGGTCGCGCGTGACCTTGGCCAGAATCGACGCCGCCGAAATGCTCTTCACGAGCGCGTCGCCGCCAATCACCGCTTCGCTGCGAATCGCTGAGCGTCGGGCAGCGGTTGCCGTCGATTTTCACGAGCGTCGGCACGACCGACAGCCCTTCCACCGCGCGCTTCATCGCCAGCATCGTGGCGTGCAGGATATTCAGCGAATCGATTTCCTCGACCGTGGCCGACGCGATGCAATAAGCCAGCGCGCGCTCGACGATCTTGTCGTACAGCTCGTCGCGCTTTTTGGCGGTGAGCACCTTCGAATCGTCGAGCCCGCGAATCATCGGTTTCGACGGATCGAAAATCACCGCAGCAGCCACGACCGGACCCGCCAGCGGGCCGCGCCCGGCTTCGTCGACGCCGCAGACGATGTCGTCCGGCGACGTCGAAGTTCAGGCCGACCTGCGCCGCCGCACCGCACGCTTTGCGCCGAGGTACGCGCATCGGTCACGGCCGCGCCTTGCGCGTTTCGACGCACGCTCGCCACGACTTCCGCTGCCCGCTGCGCGGTATTCTGCTTCAGCACGTGATGCATCTCCGTGAAGATTTCCGTCAGCGTGCGCCGGTTGGCTTCGTCGCTCAACTGTTTCAGCGTGGCTTCGGCCAGCGCCTCGGGCGTCGCGAAATGCTGCAGGATTTCCGGCACGACGAAACGGCCGGCCAGAATGTTCGGCAGACCCACGTACGGCAGATAACCCTGACCGCTGCATGATCTGGCCGGTCAGCCAGGGCACCTTGTACGAAATGACCATCGGCTTTTTCAGCAACGCCGCTTCCAGCGTCACCGTGCCGCTTTTGACGAGAATCGCGTCGGCGGCGGTCATCGCGAGTTGCGACTGGCCGTCGGTGATGGTGAGCGCGAGGCCCGGATGCGCATCGACCAGCGGCTGCAGCATCTCGCGCAACGTCGGCGTTGCCGCCGGCATCACGAAGCGCACGCCCGGCTCCTGGTGCTGCATCATTTCCATCGCGGCGAAAAACGTCGGGCCGATCAGCATCGATCTCCGAGCGCCGGCTGCCCGGCAACACCGCGATGATCGGGCCGTCTTCCGCCAGACCCAGCTCGCGGCGCGCGCCGAGCGTGTCGGGTTCGAGCGGAATTTCGTCGGCGAGCGGATGGCCCACGTACGTCGCCGCGACGCCCGCCTTTTCCAGCAGCGCCGTTTCGAACGGGAACACGCACAGCATGTGGTCGACCGCTTTGGCGATCTTCTTGATGCGGCCGCCGCGCCACGCCCAGATGGACGGGCACACGAAGTGCACGGTCGGAATGCCCGCGTCGCGCAACGCGTGTTCGAGCCCGAAGTTGAAATCGGGCGCGTCCACGCCGACGAACACCGACGGCGGCTCGGCCAGCAATTGCCGCTTCAGCTCGTTGCGGATGCCGAGAATCTCGGGAATATGCTTGCAGTGCTTCGACATAGCCGCGCACCGTCAGCTTTTCCATCGGCCAGTGGGCGTCGAAGCCCGTGGCGATCATGCGCGGGCCGCCGATGCCGTAGTACTGGGTGCCGGCGGGCAGACGGCTCGCGAGGCCGTCGAGCAGCGACGCCGCCAGCAGGTCGCCGGACGGCTCGCCGGCCACCATGGCGACGCGTAGCGGGACTGGGATTCAATGCCATCGCGTTAGCGGATGATGCCGCGTTGCGACGCTTCGACGAACGCGAGCAGCGTCTGCACCGGCGCATCGCCGTCGCCGCCCGCCGCAGCGAGTTCGCGCAACTGCACCTTCGCTTCTTCCAGCGACAAGCCGTTCTTGTACAGCACGCGATAAGCCGCGCGCAGCGCCGAAATCGCGTCCGGCGAGAAGCCGCGGCGGCGCAGACCTTCGACGTTGATGCCGTGCGGCTCGGCCTTGTTGCCGGCCGCGATCACGAACGGCGGAATGTCCTGCACCAGCGCCGACGCGCCGCCCAGCATCGAATGCGCGCCGATGCGCACGAACTGATGCACGCCCGACATGCCGCCGACGATCGCATGGTCGCCGATCGTCACGTGGCCGGCCATCTGCGCGTTGCTCGACAGAATGACGTTGTTGCCGAGGTGGCAGTCGTGCCCGATGTGCACATACGCCATGATCCAGTTGTCGTCGCCGAGCGTGGTGACGCCCGCGTCCTGCACCGTGCCGGTGTGGATCGTGGTGAATTCGCGGATCGTATTGCGATTGCCGATCACGAGCCGGGTCGGCTCGTCCTTGTACTTCATGTCCTGCGGACGACCGCCAACCGACGCATAGTGGCCGATCGGTTGTCTTCGCCGAGCGTGGTGTGGCCTTCGATCACGCTATGCGAACCGACCGTGCTGCGCGCGCCGATCGTGACGTGCGCGCCGATCACGGCATACGGTCCGACTTCGACGGATTCGTCGAGTTGTGCGCCCGGCTCGATGATCGCAGTGGGATGAATCCTGCTCATGCGTCCTCGCTTCTGATTCTGTTGCGTTGTCTGGATGCAGGCCGCAGCGCCGGTTTCGGCGGCGCTCCTGAGACGCCTTAGACGTCCTGAAGCCGCTGACTGCCGGGACGCCGACTTAGGCGTCCTTGTCCGTGTGCCGCACGGCGCACATCAGGTCGGCTTCCGCCGCGACGGCGCCGTCCACTTCGGCACGCGCCTTGAACTTCCAGATGCCGCGCATGTGGCGCTCGAACGTGCAGTTCAGGATCAACTGGTCGCCCGGTTCCACCACGCGCTTGAAGCGCGCGTTGTCGATGCCGACGAACAGATACAGCGTGTTCGACGGATCGCTCGGCTCTTCCGAAAACGTCAGCAGCGCCGCGGTTTGCGCGAGCGCTTCGAGAATCAGCACGCCGGGCATGACCGGACGCGTCGGGAAGTGCCCCTGAAAATACGGCTCATTGATCGACACGTTCTTCAACGCTTTGATGCTCTTGTGCGGCTCGAGTTCGAGCACCCGGTCAACCAGCAGGATCGGGTAACGATGCGGCAGCAGCGTGAGAATCTTATGAATGTCGAGATTGATTTTTTCGGTGCTCATGGTGTTTCTGCTCACGCATTGACTGCGCGATGATGACTGCGGATGCTGGTGCAGGTAGGTTGAAAACGCGTGCCGCCGGCGCCCGCCATGATCCGGTGGCCGTGCCACGCGCACGGCAACCGACTTGTTTCGTGAAGCTCGCCCGCTATTTTACGCGTGCCGGCCAGCGGCCCTGATAACTCAGGCTTTGTGCGTGCTGCATGTGACGTGCCTGCTGCGCGCTGGCCGTCGAGTTGTCGCGTTGGCCTTCGCGCGGTCTTTCAGCCGCGGCGCTTTCGAGCGCCTTGATACGATCGCGAAGTTTGTCGATATTGCGCAGCAACGCCGCGCTCTTGTTCCAGTCCGCGTGATTCACGGCCGGGAACGCGCTCGTGTACATGCCGGGCTTCAGCAAGCGACTTCGACACGCCCGACTTCGCCGTGACGATCACATAGTCGGCCAGCGTAACGTGCCCCGCGATGCCCACTGCGCCGCCGATCATGCAATGGCGGCCAATCGTCGTGCTGCCTGCAATGCCCGCGCAACCGGCGATCACCGTGTATGCACCGATCTTGCAGTTATGGCCGATCTGCACGAGGTTGTCGATCTTCACGCACTCTTCGATGATCGTATCGGCCATCGCGCCGCGATCGATCGTGGTGTTCGCGCCGATTTCGACATCCGCCGCGAATCGACACACCGCCGACCTGCGGAATCTTCACCCAGCTGCCGGTGCGCGCGTCGCCTTCGCCGACGAAATCCGGCGCGAAGCCGAAACCGTCCGAGCCGATCACCGCGCCCGCGTGCACGATCACGCGCTCGCCGAGCTTACAGCCGTAGTACACCGCGACATTCGGATACAGATGCGAGTCCGCGCCGATCCGCGTACCGCGGCCGATCACCACGTTGGCGTCGAGCCGCACGTTTTCGCCGATCACCGCGCCCGCTTCCACCGTGACATGCGGACCGATGACCGCGGTCGCGGCGATTTGCGCCGACGGGTCGATCGTGGCGCTCGGATGCACGCCTGGCGCCGCCTTCGGCGTCGCGAGATCGATGAAGGTTTGCGCGACGCGCGCGAAGTAAGCGTAAGGGTTCGGCGTGACGATGAAGTTACGGCCCTCGCGGGAAGTCGAGCCTTTGTGAGGTCGTTGGCGTTGATCAGGACCGCGCCCGCGCGGGTCGTCTCGACCTGCGACAGGTACTTCGGATTGGCGAGGAACGCCAGCTGGTCCGGACCCGCCTGGTCGAGCGGCGCCAGACTGCCCACGCGCTGCGAACCGTCTCCGACTATTTCACCGCCGAACCGCTGGACGATGTCCTCGAGCGTAAATGCCATGCCTATCCTGTCTCCTGCAATTCAGTCCAACTTGTCAGATGCAAACGCAATGCGGCTGCGCCGGTGAACGACCCGGCGCCTGCGATTAGTTGCCCGACGCCGCGAGCGCCTTGAGCACCTGGTCGGTAATGTCGATACGCGGACTCACATACACCGCTTCCTGCACGATCAGATCGTAGTGCTGCTGCTCGGCAATCTGCTTGATGACCTTGTTCGCCCGATCGAGCACCGCCGCCAGTTCTTCGTTGCGGCGCTGGTTCAGATCTTCGCGAAACTCGCGCTGCTTGCGCTGGAAGTCCGTGTCGAGTTGCGACAGATCGCGTTGCTTCTGCGCGCGATCGGCCGGCGACATCGACGCGCCGTTCTTGTCGAGCGAATCGGACATCGACTTCAGCTTCTGCGCCATGTCTGCAAGATCTTTGTCACGCTTGGCGAACTCGGCTTCGAGCTTGACCTGGGCGGCCTTCGCCGCCGCCGATTCGCGCAGGATGCGGTCGGAATTCACCGCGGCGATGCGCGCCTCCTGCGCCATGCGCCGCACGCCGACGCCCAAGGTCATTGCCAGCGCCAATGCGCACGCTACACGTTTCGAAAACATACCGGTTAGCAAAGTCATCCTCTCGATACTGTAGATTTGGCTGCAGGCCCGCCGCCGCAGCCGGCCGCCCCGATCAGAACGCCGTCCCGATCTGGAACTGGAATTTCTGATACTGGTCGCCAGTGTGCTTCACGAGCGGGAAGCCCAGGCTGAGCTTGAGCGGACCGATCGGCGAAATCCACGCCAGACCCACACCATAGCCGTAACGCAGACCGTTCGCGCCGGTCGACGTCGCCGCAGTGCTCGCGTCGGCCCAGACGTTACCGGCGTCAAGGAACGTGAACACCCGCAACGTGCGGTCATAGCCCGTGCCCGGCAACGGGAACGTCAACTCGATATTGCCGACCAGCAGCTCGAGCCGCCGATCGGGTCGCTCGTCGTCGCGTCGCGCGGACCCAGCGAGCTCGGCTCGTAGCCCCGCACCGAACCGATACCGCCCGCGTAGTAGTTCTTGAAAATCGGGTAAGGCTTGCCGCCGAGGCCGTTACCGTAACCGCCCTGGAAGTTGAAGCCCAGCACGAAGCCGCGCGCAAACGAGTAATAGTACTGGGCGTTGATGTCGGCCTTGTAGTACTGCGTGCTGCCGATCGGCGTGCCGTATTCGGCGTTGGCCTGCGCGAAGTAACCGCGGCTCGGCACCAGCGCGCTGTCACGCGCGTCGCGCGACCAGCCCACCGTGACCGGCACGTTGTTCGACACACGGCCGAACTCGTTCACGTATTGTTTGTACGATGCCGGCGTGTTCGAGTCGACATCCAGCTGTGTTCTGCTCGAGACCCGCGCCGAAGTAGACCGTGTCCACTTCCGAGAACGGGATGCCGAACTTCGAGGTCGCCACCGATCGTGACGATCTTGAAGCTCGAATCCGTCGAGTAGTACAGCGGCTGGTACGTGCGGTAGTAGACGTCGGTAATGCGCTTGATGCCGTCGACCGTGAAGTACGGATCGACCTGCGTCACCGTCAACGTACGGTACGTCTTCGCGGTGTTCACGTTCACCGAGAGGCTCGTGCCCGAACCGAACACGTTATCTTGCGACACGCCTGCCGACAGCACCACCTTGTCGGTCGACGAGAAGCCCGCGCCCAGCGTGATCGCGCCGGTCGGCTTTTCAGCGACCTTGACGTCCACGTCCACCTGGTCGGGCGTGCCTTCGACCGGCACCGTGGTCACGTCGACGTCGGTGAAGTAGCCGAGACGGTTAATACGGTCTTTCGACAGCGCGAGGCGGTTCGAATCGAACCACGAGCTTTCGAGCTGGCGCATTTCGCGGCGCACCACTTCGTCGCGCGTACGCGTGTTGCCGACCACGTTGATGCGGCGCACGTAGACGCGGCGGCTCGGGTCGACTTGCAGCGTCAGGTCCACCGTGTGGTGTTGCTGATCGATCTGCGGCTGCGCGTTGACGGTCGCGAACGCGTAGCCGTATTCGCCGAGCTTGTCGACGATCGCCTTGGTGGTGGCTTGCAGCTTTTCAGCCGAGAAGCGGTCACCCGGTTTGATCTTGATGAGCTTGGTCAGCTCGGCTTCGCGATCGAGCAGATTGCCGGCCAGCTTGATGCTCGAAATCGTGTACGGCTCGCCTTCATGCAGCGTGACCGTCAGGTACATGTCCTTCTTGTCCGGCGTGATCGACACCTGGGTCGACTCGATGTTGAACTCGAGGTAGCCGCGATTCAGGTAATACGAGCGGACGTTTTCGAGGTCGCCGGTGAGCTTGTCTTTCGCGTACAGGTCGTTCTTCGTGTACCACGAGAACCAGTTCGGCGTGGACAACTGCATTTCGTCGCGCAGCGTACCCGTGCTGAACGCCTTGTTGCCGATGAAGTTGATCTGGCGGATCTTCGCGCTCGGACCTTCGGCCACCGAGAACAGCACCGACACGCGATTGCGGTCGATCGGCGTGATCGTGGTCGTGACTTCGGCCGCGTAGTAGCCGCGCGTCAGGTATTGACGCTTCAGTTCCTGCTCGGCCTTGTCGACCAGCGCCTTGTCGTAATAACGGCCTTGCGACAAACCGACGGCGCGCAGCGCCTTGGTCAGGTTTTCCTTGTCGAATTCATGAATGCCGGCGAAGTCGATCGTGCCAGATGGCCGGACGCTCCAGCACCTGCACGATGACGACATTGCCTTCGGTCGCGATCTTGACGTCGTTGAAGAAGCCCGTCGCATACAGCGCGCGAATCGCTTCGGACGCCTTGTCGTCGCTAAACGTGTCGCCTTGCTTGATGGGCAGATACGCGAACACGGTACCCGGTTCGACGCGTTGCAATCCCTCAATGCGGATGTCTTGCACCACGAAGGGCGTCGTTGCGTGAGCAACCAGCCCATGCGCGGCGAATGCCGCGGCTATAACCGTCTTTGGAACAAAGCGATGAGGTTTAAACAACGTGCTTCCCCAGTGTGTATAGCTGCATCAGGTCAGACGGTCGCCATCGTGAACGCCGCCGGACACTTTAAAAATGGATTAAACGAGCCAGATCGTTGAACAGCGCGATCGCCGACAATGCGACGATGCAGGCGAGACCCGCCCTCTGAAAAACGAGTTGCCAGCGATCGGAGACAACTTTACCGGTCACAGCTTCAACCAAATAATATAACAGATGACCCCCGTCCAATACCGGAATTGGTAGCAGGTTCAGTACGCCGAGGCTAATACTGACAAGGGCCAGGAACGACAGAAACGCAGAAGGACCCAGACGTGCGCTCTTTCCTGCGTAATCGGCGATCGTCACGGGGCCAGAAAGATTTTTCAGCGATGCTTCGCCGACGATCATTCTTCCAAACATGCGCACGGAGTAAACCGCGAGGTCCCACGTGCGGCGCGCACCCAGTTGCAGACTCTCGAGCGGCCCATAGCGCACGTCGATCGACGGCACCTGGGTTGCCAGCTCGGCACCGATACGGCCGATCTGCTGACCGGTCGTCTCATCGCGCTGCGACTGCGGCACGATGCTGACGTCTTCGAGACGACCTTGCGTGGACCCTGCCTGAGCACCGCGCTCGATCTGCAAGCGTCACAGGCACGCCGGCGTGCGATTTTACATAAGCGATGAACGCCGTGGCGTTATCCGTCGGAATTCCGTTGACGGCGCGCAAGCGGTCGCCCGCGACCAGCCCCGCCTTCTGCGCCGCGCTGCCCGGCTGCACGCCGGCCACCGTCAGCTTGCCGCCGCCCGGCTCGAAGCCGAGATGGGACATGAAGTCGTCGTCGACATCTTTCTCGCCGATACCGCGCAGATCGAGCTGGAAATTGCGAGGTGCCGTGCGCGTCTTTCGCGCTCAGCACGATGTACTTGTGATCGAACGCCGCGCCCAGCAGTTTCCAGCGCAAATCCGACCACGAGCGCACCGGCTCGGAATCGCCGGCATTGCGATGCACGTGCGGCGACGATCGTCTCGCCGCCCTCGAAACCGGCTACTGCCGCTGGCGTATTCGGCTGCGGGTGGCGCGATCACGGCGGCCGGCTCGGTCACGCCAGTGGCGAACACGAGCGCGAACAGCACGATGGCCAGCAGGAAGTTCGCGACCGGACCGGCCGCGACAATCGCGAACCGGCGCCATACCGACTTGCCGGTTGAACGCCTGCGGCAACAGCTCGGCGGGAATCGGCGCAGCACCGGTTTCGCGCTCGTCGAGCATCTTCACGTAGCCGCCGAGAGGCAGCGCGGCAATCGTCCACTCGGTGCCCGTTTTCGGGCTCACCCACTGGAACAGCGGCTTGCCGAAGCCGATCGAAAAGCGCAACACCTTCACGCCGCACAGGCGCGCAACGCTGTAATGCCCATACTCGTGGACGACCACGAGTACGCCAATCGCGACCGCGAAGGCGAGCAGTTCGATCAGCAGGTTCATAGGCGCCTCACTGGACGGCGCGTTCCGTGCGACGGGCGCCGTCCGGCAGACGCGCGATGAATTCGGCAGCGGCGCGACGCGCGGCGGCATCGGCTTCGATCACGTCTTCAAGCGCGTGCGCGCTGCGGTTCGGCAACGCGTTCAGCACCGAGTCGACCACCTGCGCGATCGTCATGAAGCCGATCTGGCGCGCGAGGAACGCCTCGACTGCGATTTCGTTGGCGGCATTCAGCGCCGCGCTCGCGACGCCGCCCTCGGCCAGCGCCTTCATCGCGAGCGCGAGACACGGGAAGCGCGCGTAATCCGGCTTTTCGAACGACAACGACGCGATTTCCGCGAGATCGAGTTGCGCGACGCCCGAATCCACGCGATCCGGAAAGGCCAGCGCGTGAGCGATCGGCGTGCGCATGTCGGGGTTGCCCAGTTGCGCGAGCACCGAGCCGTCGGCGTAGGACACCAGCGAGTGGATCACGCTTTGCGGGTGAATCAGCACGTCGATGCGTTCGCCCGGCAAATCGAACAGCCAGTGCGCCTCGATAACTTCGAGGCCCTTGTTCATCATCGTGGCGGAGTCGACCGAAATCTTGCGGCCCATTACCCAGTTCGGATGCTTGCACGCTTCTTCGGGCGTGACGTCGGCGAGCGTGGCCGGTTCGCGGGTGCGGAACGGGCCGCCCGACGCGGTCAGAATGATCTTGGACACGCCGCCGTGCAGCGCCGCTTCGCGCGGCAGGCATTGGAAAATCGCGTTGTGTTCGCTGTCGACCGGCAGCAGCACCGCGCCGTTATCGCGCACCGCGTCCATGAAGATCGCGCCGGACATCACCAGCGCTTCCTTGTTGGCGAGCAGGATGCGCTTGCCGGCGCGCGCGGCGGCAAGACTCGGCGCGAGACCCGCCGCGCCGACGATCGCCGCGACCACCGTGTCGCAGCCGTC
The DNA here is from genome assembly GCA_963800185.1 of uncultured beta proteobacterium. Taxonomy (GTDB): domain Bacteria; phylum Pseudomonadota; class Gammaproteobacteria; order Burkholderiales; family Burkholderiaceae; genus Paraburkholderia. The sequence continues at coordinate 415,599 of CAWCZW010000004.1, forward strand.
GCTCTTCGACACGTCGACGAGCGCTTGCGGGCCGTACGTGACTTCGGTCTTGCAACCGGCTTCGCGCAGCTTCGCGGCAACGTGCGCGGCCGTATCGGCGTCGCCGACTACCGCGACTTCCGGCTGAAAGCGCAGGCATTGCTCGACGAGCTTGTCGCCGTTGCGATGCGCAGTGAGCGCATAGACCGAAAAGCGTTCGGGATGACGCGCGACGACGTCGAGCGTGCTGTCTCCAATCGAGCCCGTGGAACCGAGCAATGTCAGACGTTTTTGCATATCTCTTTCTCTAGCCGAGCAGCAGCATGGCAAGCGGCAGCACCGGCAATAATGCGTCGATGCGGTCGAGCACGCCACCGTGTCCCGGCAACAGGCCGCTTGAATCTTTCACTCCGGCCTGGCGTTTCATCATCGATTCGAACAGGTCGCCCACCACGCTGAATGCCACCAGCAAGGTCAGTGCGAGCAGTGTGCGTACGGCGCCCCATTGCGCCAGCAGCGCAGAATACAGGGTCGGCTCGAACGCATGCAAAAAGACCGCCGCCGCCGCGACGATCATCACCACCAGCCAGCCGCCGATCGCGCCCTCCCAGGTTTTACCCGGACTGATGGCAGGCGCCAGCTTATGCTTTCCGAATGCTTTTCCGGAGAAGTATGCGCCGATATCGGCCAGCCATACCAATACCAGCAGCGACAGCACGAACGGCACACCCTGCATGCGTGCGGCGACGAGAGCATGCCAGCAGGCGACGAATATCACAATGCCGGCAAGAAACAGGAAGATGCGCCACGCGCCCTGCGCGAGCGTCGGCTTGCGCAGCAGCACGAACGGTCCGGCGATCACCCAGAAAATGGCCGCCGCCTTGAACAGCGAACGGGCCTCGACGACGCCCGTGCCGAGCCGCGTGCTGGCAACCAGCGCGGCCGCCGCGATCAGCGCGTAAATGACCGGACCGGCGCCGCCGAGCTTGAGCAGGCGCGCCCACTCCCACGCGGCGAACACGACGACGAAAGCGATCAGCGCGCCGAACGCGCCAACCGGCGCGAACAGCGTGACCGGCAGGAACACTGCCAGCAGGATGATCGCCGTGATGACACGGGTTTTTAGCATGGAAGCGAATCGACGTTTTGCGATTGCGGCTCGAGTTGAGCACTGGTGCGGCCGAAGCGGCGTTCGCGCTCCGCGTACGAAGCGATGGCGTGACCGAGCGCGTCGGCGTCGAAATCCGGCCAGAACGTGTCGGTGAAGTAGAACTCGGTGTAGGCAAGCTGCCACAGCAGGAAGTTGCTGACGCGGCGCTCGCCGCCGGTGCGGATGAACAGATCCGGCTCCGGCGCATAAGCCATGGACAGGTGTTCGGCGAACGAATCTTCGTTGACCTCGACCGCCTCGCCCGCCAGCGCCGACTGTTCGGCGAGCTTGCGGGTGGCCTGCATGATGTCCCAGCGGCCGCCGTAGTTCGCGGCGATGGTCAGCGTAAGACGGGTGTTGCGCGCGGTCTTGGTTTCCGCGCGCTTGATCAGGTCGCGAATGCGCGTGTCGAACATCGACAGATCGCCCACCACGCGCAAACGAATGCCGTTCGCGTGCAGCTTGCCGATTTCGCGCTCCAGCGCGGTGACGAACAGGCGCATCAGGAACGAGACTTCCTCGTTCGGACGACGCCAGTTTTCCGAACTGAACGCAAACAGCGTCAGGTATTCGACGCCCTGACGGGCGCATGCCTCGACGGCCGCACGCACCGCGTCGACGCCGCGCGTATGGCCCGCCACGCGCGGCAGACGCCGCTGGGTCGCCCAACGGCCGTTGCCGTCCATGATGATCGCGATATGTCGCGGCACCGCGGCGACATCAGGCACGCGCACGGTTGAGCTGGTATAGGTCATGGCCGTCGGGACTGTGACTGCAAATAAAGAAGTGGAAACCGTGAAAGTGCTGAGCCCAGACGGCCTCAGACCGTCATGATCTCGGCTTCTTTCGTCACGACGAGCTTGTCGATTTCAGTGACGAACTTGTCCGTCAGCTTCTGAACGTCGTCACCTGCACGACGCTCGTCGTCTTCCGAAATTTCCTTGTCTTTCACGAGCTTCTTCAGTTGCTCGTTGGCGTCACGACGCAGGTTGCGCACCGCGACCTTGGCCGTTTCCGCTTCGCTCTTGACCACTTTGGTCAGTTCGCGGCGGCGTTCTTCGGTCAGCGCGGGCATCGGCACGCGGATCACGTCGCCTTGCGTTGCCGGGTTCAGACCGAGGTCCGATTCGCGGATCGCCTTTTCGACGACCTGGACCATCTTCTTTTCCCACGGCTGCACGCCGATCGTGCGTGCGTCGATCAGCGTCAGGTTCGCGACCTGCGAGATCGGCACCGGCGAACCGTAGTAATCGCACTGGATGTGATCGAGCAGGCCCGTGTGCGCACGGCCCGTGCGGATCTTCGACAGGTCGTTCTTGAACGCGTCGATGGAGCGCTGCATCTTTTGTTCAGCGCCCTTCCTGATATCAGCCACAGACATTTTTAAACCTCCGAACCTTCAAAACGGTGCGAGCCGGCCAGCGCGCACGTTATGCGGCGGCCTGGGCTCGCGTTAAAGCCCACGTTATGTGAACGAGAGTTTACACGTGGACGAGGGTGCCCTCGTCCTCGCCTTGTACGATGCGCTTGAGCGCGCCCGGCTTGACGATCGAAAACACGCGGATCGGCAGCTTCTGGTCGCGGCACAGCGCAAACGCCGTCGCGTCCATCACCTGCAGATTGCGGCCGATCGCTTCGTCGAAGCTGATCGTGGTGTAGCGGGTTGCGCTCGGGTCTTTCTTCGGGTCGGCCGAATAGACGCCGTCCACCTTGGTTGCTTTCAGCACGACTTCCGCGCCGATTTCCGAGCCGCGCAGCGCGGCGGCCGTGTCGGTCGTGAAGAACGGGTTGCCGGTGCCGGCCGCGAAAATCACGACTTTGCCTTCTTCGAGCTGGCGGATCGCGCGGGGGCGGATGTACGGCTCGACCACCTGGTCCATGCGCAGCGCGGATTGCACGCGCGCTTCGATGCCGGCGTGGCGCATTGCGTCCTGCAGCGCCAGCGCGTTCATCATGGTGGCCAGCATGCCCATGTAGTCGGCCGTCGCGCGATCCATACCGGCCGCGCCGCCCGCGACGCCGCGGAAAATATTGCCGCCGCCGATCACCACGGCCAGCTGCGTTCCGAGACGGACCACTTCGGCCACGTCCGCCACCATTCGTTCGATGGTCGCGCGATTGATGCCGAAGGCATCGTCGCCCATCAGAGCTTCACCGGAGAGTTTGAGCAGGACGCGTTTGTAGGCAGTGGGCATAGGGGTATCCAGATCGCGCAGAACAGGGCAACAACAAGGGACTAATGTAGGGGTGAAATGCTGATTCGGGCAAGCGCCGCCAAATTGACGGACCCTGGAGTCCGCCGGCGACCGCACTGCGAGGGTCAACCCGCGTGCGGACTTGCGGCGCTGCCGACCGCGGCAAAGTCTTGCTCCGCCGCGGGTCCAACAGTACTACGGTAAGGCTTAGGCTAAAGCTTATTGTTGCTTTGCAGCAGCGACTTGAGCGGCCACTTCAGCTGCGAAGTCGTCCTGCTTCTTCTCGATGCCTTCGCCGACCACGAACAGCGCGAACTTCTGCACGCTCGCGTTGCCAGCCTTCAGCATCTGTTCGATCGTCTGCTTGTCGTTCTTAACGAACGTCTGGTTCAGCAGCGACACTTCCTTCAGGTACTTCTGCACGCTGCCGTCGACCATCTTGGCGACGATTTCAGCCGGCTTGCCCGATTCGGCAGCCTTCTGCTCAGCGATGCTGCGTTCCTTGGCGATCAGGTCTGCCGGCACGTCGTCCGACGACAGCGAAACCGGCTTCATCGCGGCGATGTGCATCGCCACGTCCTTGCCGACCTGCTCGTCCGCGCCGGTGTACTCGACCAGCACGCCGATACGCGTGCCGTGCAGGTACGCTGCCAGCTTGTTCGCCGTGTCGAAACGCACGAAACGGCGGATCGACAGGTTTTCACCGATCTTGCCGACCAGCGCGAGACGCACTGCGTCGACCGTCGAGCCGTCCAGCGGCAGTGCCGACAGAGCTGCGACGTCAGCCGGGTTGTGCCGTTGCGACCAGTTCGGCGACTGCTTCGAGAAAGCCAGGAAGTCGTCGTTCTTCGAAACGAAGTCGGTTTCGCAGTTCAGTTCGACCAGCGAACCCGCGTTGCCGCCGATAAACGATGCAACCACGCCTTCAGCCGTCACGCGCGATGCTGCCTTGCTGGCCTTGTTGCCCAGCTTCACGCGCAGCAGCTCTTCAGCGCGCGCCATGTCGCCGTCGGCTTCCGTCAGCGCCTTCTTGCATTCCATCATCGGCGCGTCGGTCTTTGCGCGCAGTTCTGCAACCATGCTTGCGGTAATTGCCGCCATCATTTGCTCCTTGAGTTCCGTCTGTCACACGCCGCCCGCACTTCGATACCGGCGGCAAGAATTCGTTTCAGCATTGCGCGAATTTTTCGCAGACAACGCTTCGGGCACCACGTTCAGCGCCCCACTACAATGTCGCGACTTAAAAAAAGGGGGCCTGTAGAAAGCCCCCTTTTTTGCCGGACACGGGGCAGCTTTACGCTTCCGCGTTGACCTCGACGAACTCGTCGCCGTCGCCGCCGCGAGCAGCCTGCACCACTTCGTTGACCGCGTTCGCACGGCCTTCGAGGATCGCGTCAGCCACGCCAGCCGTGTACAGAGCGACAGCCTTCGAGGCGTCGTCGTTACCCGGGATCACGTAGTCGATGCCTTCCGGCGAGTGGTTCGTGTCGACCACGGCGATGACCGGAATGCCGAGCTTGTTAGCTTCGGTCACGGCAATCTTGTGGTAGCCGACGTCGACCACGAAAATCGCGTCCGGAATGCCGCCCATGTCCTTCACGCCGCCGATCGACTTCTGCAGCTTGGCCATTTCGCGTTCGAACAGCAGAGCTTCCTTCTTGCTCATGCGTTCGGTTTCGCCTGCTTCCAGCGCTGCTTCCATGTCCTTCAGGCGCTTGATCGACACCTTCAGCGTCTTGAAGTTGGTCAGCATGCCGCCGAGCCAGCGTGCGTTGACGAACGGCATGCCTGCGCGTTGCGCTTCTTCAGCGATCGTGTCGCGCGATTGACGCTTCGTGCCGACGAACAGGATCGTGCCGCGGTTCGCTGCCAGTTGACGCGCGTACTTCAGCGCGTCGTTGTACATCGGCAGCGTCTTTTCGAGGTTGATGATGTGAATCTTGTTGCGATGACCGAAAATGAAGGGGGCCATCTTCGGGTTCCAGAAGCGCGTTTGGTGACCGAAGTGGACACCGGCTTCCAGCATTTGACGCATGGTAACTGCCATGAAAATCTCCGCGAGGGTTGGGTCTTAAGCCGGCTGCCGTATCGGCCGCGCCCGCCATTCATCTTCTGGCTGAACGCGACGGACACCCTGGGTGCGCCGGCTTGCGAGTCTGCTGCCTTGGTACTGCTATTTGACCCCCGTGGCGCAGGCAACGATCGCCATGAGTAAGCCTTTCCCGCCATGACTCTGCACTCCTACAAGAGCAAATAAACCACGACATAGATCGACTTAGCCAAAGATTATAGCACGTGACTATCGGCCGACTCAACCTGCCCGGTAGCCCCGCTTGACGGCACGCCGGGTTGCACCGCAGACTCGCTCTCTCAATAGTGTGGCGGGCACATGTCCCGCGCATGAACCCAGCGCACCGCCGACGCTGCAGTACAACCACGACACAACAGGGCCGCCGCGCCCGCACGGCAATGACACCAGAAGCAGTCCGCGAAACGCGCCAGGGCCGGCGCAAAAGCCTGCGGCGCCCGGAATATGGTGCGATAATCACGCAATAACTCGCATTTCAGGCCCGACTCATGGCTATTACGCTCAAAAACGAACACGATATCGCGCAGATGCGCGTCGCCTGCAAACTCGCGAGCGAAGTGCTCGACTACATCACGCCGTTCGTCAAGGCCGGCGTCACGACCGGCGAACTCGACCGCCTGTGTCACGAATACATGCTGAAGGAACAGGGCACGGTGCCCGCGCCGCTGAATTATCAGCCGCCCGGCTACCCGCCCTACCCGAAAGCCACCTGCATTTCCGTCAACGACGTGATCTGCCACGGCATTCCCGGCGACAAAGCCCTGAAAAACGGCGATGCGCTGAATATCGACATCACCGTCATCAAGGAAGGCTATTTCGGCGACACCAGCCGGATGTTCATCGTCGGCGAAGGCTCGATTCTGGCTAAACGGCTGGTTCAGACCACGTTCGAATGCATGTGGCTCGGCATCGACCAGGTACGCCCGGGCGCGCATCTCGGCGACATCGGCTATGCGATCCAGAAGCATGCCGAAGCTCAGGGCTATAGCGTCGTGCGCGAATATTGCGGCCACGGTATCGGCACGGTATTCCACGAAGATCCGCAGATTCTGCACTACGGCCGTCCCGGCACCGGCTTCGAACTGCAGGCCGGCATGATCTTCACGATCGAGCCGATGATCAACGCCGGCCGGCGCGACATCCGCACCATGCCCGACCAGTGGACCGTCAAGACGAAGGACCGCAGCCTGTCGGCGCAATGGGAACATACCGTGCTCGTCACGGAAACCGGTTATGACGTGCTGACCGTTTCTGCCGGCACGCCAGCGCGCCCGCCGGTCGTCGCGGCCACCGCCTGACCGCCCTCCGACCCACCGTCTGCCGATCCGCCTGCCAATGAGTAGTGTTCCAGCCGTCGCCCAATCCCATGCCACGTCGCTCAAGGCGGACTACAAAGTGGCCAAAGCCCAATTGCTGGAACGCTTCAAAACCGCCACCAACGTCGATGCGCTAATGGCTGCGTTGGCCCGCGCCACGGACGACTCCCTGCGCGCCGCCTGGGACACCTGCGAACTGCCGGGAGAACTGGCGTTGCTGGCAGTCGGCGGTTATGGGCGAGGCGAACTGGCGCCGCATTCCGACATCGACATTCTGGTGTTGCTGCCCGACACGCCGCTCGACCATCTGGAAGCGCGCGTCGAACGCTTTATCAGCCTCGCGTGGGATCTGGGGCTGGAACTGGGCAGCAGCGTGCGCAGCGTGTCGCAATGTCTCGAGGAAGCCGTCAACGACGTCACGGTACGCACCTCGCTGCTCGAAGCAAGACGCATCACGGGCAGCGCCACGCTGTTCGACGACTTCGCACGACGCTATCGCGAAGCGCTCGATCCGAAGGCGTTTTTCCAGGCAAAGGTGCTGGAAATGCGTCAGCGTCACGCCAAATTTCAGGACACGCCCTACGCGCTCGAACCCAACGTCAAGGAAAGCCCGGGCGGGCTACGCGACCTTCAACTGATACTCTGGATCACCCAGGCGGCCGAATTTGGCAGCAGCTGGCGCGAACTCGAAGCACGCGGGCTGATTACCGAGCGCGAAGCGGGCGAATTGCGCCGCAACGAGAGCTTTCTGAAGACTCTGCGGGCGCGGCTGCATGTGACCGCCGGGCGTCGCCAGGACATTCTGGTGTTCGATCTGCAAACGCCTGTGGCCGAAAGCTTCGGCTACAAGCCGACGGCCACCAAGCGCGCCAGCGAACAACTGATGCGCCGCTACTACTGGGCCGCCAAAGCCGTCACGCAACTCGCGACGATTCTGATCCAGAACATCGAAGCGCAGCTGTTTCCCAACACCAGCGGCATTACGCGCGTGCTGTCGAATCGCTTCGTCGAGAAACAGGGCATGCTCGAAATCGCCGACGACGACGTGTTCCAGCGCGAGCCGAACGCGATCCTCGAAGCTTTTTTGCTGTACGAGCAGACGCCCGGCGTGAAGGGGCTGTCGGCGCGCACGCTGCGCGCGCTCTACAACGCACGCGACGTGATGGACCAGCACTGGCGGCGCGATCCGGAAAACCGGCGGCTCTTCATGGATATCCTGAAGCAGCCGGCCGGCATCACGCACGCGCTGCGTCTGATGAACCAGACCAGCGTTCTCGGACGTTACCTGCTGAATTTCCGGCGAATTGTCGGGCAGATGCAGCACGATCTGTATCACGTCTACACAGTCGACCAGCACATTCTGATGGTGCTGCGCAATCTGCGCCGTTTTGCAGTCGCCGAGCACGCACACGAATATCCGTTCTGCAGTCAGTTGATCGTCAATTTCGACCGGCCGTGGGTGCTGTACGTGGCGGCGCTGTTTCACGATATCGCGAAGGGGCGTGGCGGTGACCATTCCACGCTCGGCATGGCCGACGCGCGACGCTTCTGTCGCCAGCACGGCATCGAGAGCGAAGACGCCGAGCTGGTCGTATGGCTGGTGCAGCAGCATCTGACCATGAGCCAGGTCGCACAGAAGCAGGACACGAGCGATCCGGAAGTCATCAAGCGTTTTGCCCAAATGGTCGGCACCGAGCGGCGCCTCACCGCACTTTATCTGCTGACGGTAGCCGATATTCGCGGCACCAGCCCGAAAGTCTGGAATACGTGGAAGGGCAAGCTGCTCGAGGACCTGTATCGCGCGACGCTCGCTGTACTCGGCGGCGCACGGCCGGATGAGCATTCCGAGCTGAAATCCCGCAAGGAAGAGGCGCTCGCGCTGCTGCGTCTCGAAACCGTGCCGGACGGCGCGCAAAAGGCGCTGTGGGACAAACTGGATGTCGGCTACTTCCTGCGCCATGACGCAGCGGATATCGCGTGGCAAACCCGCGTGCTGTCCCGTCATGTCGAAACGCCGACGCCGATCGTACGGGCCCGTCCGTCGCCGATCGGCGAAGCACTCCAGGTGCTGGTGTACGTGAAAGATCAACCCGATCTGTTCGCCGGCATTTGTGCTTACTTCGACCGCAGCGGCCTGTCGGTGCTGGATGCGCGGGTCAGCACGACCCGTCACGGTTATGCGCTCGATAATTTCCTCGTCGCGCATACCGAAGAAGACGTGCATTATCGGGATATTGCCAATCTGGTCGAACAGGAACTGACCGCACGCCTGACCGGCGACGGCACCCTACTGCCGGGTCCGTCGAAAGGCCGCCTGTCGCGGCTGTCGCGGACCTTCCCTGTTACGCCGCGCGTCGATCTCCGGGCCGACGAGCGCGGCCAATATTACATCCTGTCCGTGTCGGCGAACGACCGGCCAGGCCTTCTTTATTCGATCGCGCGCGTGCTGGCCGAGCACCGGGTTGGCGTCGCTTCGGCGCGAATCAATACGCTCGGCGAACGCGTCGAAGACGTGTTCCTGCTGGAGGGACGCGGTCTGTCGGACAACCGCCTGCAAATTCAGGTCGAGACCGAACTGCTGCGCGCGATTGCAGTGTGAGATTTCATGCGAGTCAAATTAACAGCCAAGCACCCGCGGCCGGCTTCGTCCGAACGCGCCCCTGTCCGAACCGGTACCACGTCGGGGCGTAAGCCGACGCGTCCGGCGGGACCCAAGCCGTCGACGGCGGGTTTTAGCGGGGCGCGGGACGAAGGCGCTGGCGCTACGGCTGGCGGCGGTAAGCGCCCGGCGGCAGGTAAGCCGGCTGGTGCTGGCGGGCGTACCCCGCGCGCCGAAGGATCGTTTTCGCGCGAGCGGGATTCGGGCGCACCGCGACGTGCGACGTCGGACCGGCCGCCTCGGCGGGAAGGAGCGGCGGGCGAGCGCGGTCCGCGACGTGATGAAGGCGATCGTGGTCCGCGACGTGACGCTGGTGATCGCGCTGAACGCGCGCCTCGCCGCTTCGAAGGCGGCGCCGATCGCAGCGAACGCGCTCCGCGCAGCTTCGGTGACCGTCCCCCGCGTCGTGATGAAGGCGACCGTGGTCCGCGTCGTGACGCTGGTGATCGCGCTGAACGCGCGCCTCGCCGCTTCGAAGGCGGTGCAGATCGTAGCGAACGCGCTCCGCGCAGCTTCGGTGATCGCCCCCCGCGTCGTGATGAAGGCGACCGTGGTCCGCGTCGTGACGCTGGTGATCGCGCTGAACGCGCACCCCGCCGCTTCGAAGGCGGTGCAGATCGTAGCGAACGCGCTCCGCGCAGCTTCGGTGACCGTCCCCCGCGTCGTGATGAAGGCGACCGTGGTCCGCGACGTGACGCTGGTGATCGTGCTGAACGCGCGCCTCGCCGCTTCGAAGGCAGCGCCGATCGCAGCGAACGCGCTCCGCGCAGCTTCGGTGATCGCCCCCCGCGTCGTGATGACGGGGACCGCGGTCCGCGACGTGACGCTGGCGATCGTGCTGAGCGCGCACCCCGCCGCTTCGAAGGCGGTGCAGATCGTAGCGAACGCGCTCCGCGCAGCTTCGGTGATCGCCCCCCGCGTCGTGATGAGGGGGACCGTGGTCCGCGTCGTGACGCTGGCGATCGCGGCCCGCGTCGCGACGACGGCGAACGTCGCCCATTCAGCGGCCCGCGCACGGGCGCAGGCCGTCCGTCGGAAGGTGGTCCGCGTGGTGAACGCCCGGCGCGTGCTTCGTCCGAGCGTGGCGAGCGTAGCTTCGCGAGCCCCGTAAAAAGTGGCTACGGCGAACGCGGCGACCGCCCGGCACGCCAACCGCGCGACGATCGCGGCGAACGCGCGCCGGCGAGGCGCGAGTTCGGCGACCGTCCCGCGCGCGCTGGGGATCGCACGGAGCGTGGCGAACGCCCTGCCCGCAGTTTCGACAAATCGTTGCCGTCCGCGACACGTCGTTTCGGCGACGATCGGCCGGCACGAGCCGACAAGCCGCGCGGCCCGTCGCACGCTGCTCGCACCGAACATCACGTTGCCGGCGACGACAACGACGCCGCGCCGCGCACGCCGCGTCGCGATTATGAAGACGCACCGGGCATGCTGCGTCTGTCGAAGCTGATGTCGGAACTCGGCCTTTGCTCGCGCCGCGAAGCCGACGAGTGGATCGAAAAAGGCTGGGTGATGGTGGACGGCGAAGTCGTCGACACGCTCGGCACCAAGGTCCGTCCGGATCAGCGCATCGAGATCGATCCCGCCGCCGAGGCCGCGCAAGCGAGCCAGGTGACGGTGCTGATCCACAAGCCGGTCGGTCTGGTGTCCGGTCAGGCGGAAGATGGCTACCAGCCGGCCATTACGTTGGTCACGCCGGAAAATCGCTGGGAAGGCGACCACTCGGAGATTCGTTTTTCCGTCGCGCATCTGCGTCAGCTCGCGCCGGCCGGACGTCTGGACATCGACTCGACAGGCCTGCTGGTGTTGACGCAGGACGGGCGAGTCGCCAAACAGTTGATCGGCGGCCATTCGGAGATCGACAAGGAGTATCTGGTGCGCGTGGCCTATGGCGAGCATACGGTCGACGTCGAAAGCCATTTCCCGGCCGAGAGTCTTGAGTTGCTGTGTCACGGCCTGTCGCTCGACGACCAGCCGCTGAAGCCGGCGCAAGTCAACTGGCAGAACGGCGAGCAGCTTCGTTTCGTGCTGCGCGAAGGCAAGAAACGGCAGATTCGCCGGATGTGCGAACTGGTCGGCCTCGAAGTGATTGGCCTGAAGCGCGTGCGGATGGGTCAAGTGATGCTGGGCGCGTTGCCTCCGGGTCAGTGGCGATATCTGTCGGCGGACGAGTCGTTCTGATCGGGCGCAGCTGCGAAGCCAGCGGCAGCAGGCGGGCGGCTTAAGCCGCTCCGCCTCAGCCTGACGCAGAGATCAAATAAAAAACCCACGCCTTCGCGTGGGTTTTTTATTGATCGGCCGACCAGCCGGCTGCCTCAATCGTCGCTATTCGGATCCATATCCGGAAACAGCACCTCGGTAAAGCCGAACTTCGCAAAATCGTTGATCCGCATGGGATACAGCTTGCCGATCAAGTGATCGCATTCATGCTGCACGACGCGCGCATGAAAGCCTTCGGCAACCCGGTCGATCGGTTTGCCGTATTGATCGAAGCCGTGATACTTGATCATCGAAAACCGGCTCACCGCGCCTCGCAGACCCGGCACCGACAGACAGCCTTCCCAACCCTCTTCCATATCTAGCGAGACCGGCGTGATGGTCGGGTTGATCAGCACCGTTTCCGGCACAGGAGGCGCGTCCGGATAACGCTGATTCTGCCCAAACCCGAAGATCACCACCTGCAGATTCACGCCGATCTGCGGCGCGGCAAGACCCGCGCCGTTTGCGTCGTGCATAGTCTCGAACATGTCCTTGATGAGTTCATGCAGTTCGGGTGTGTCGAAGTGATCGACCGGATCGGCAATCTGCAGCAAACGCGGATCGCCCATCTTGAGAATTTCGCGGATCATAACTGCCCCTCCAGGAGCTTGCGCATACCATCTTCGTCGAGTACGGGGATGCCGAGTTCCTCTGCCTTGACCAACTTGCTGCCCGCTTCGGCGCCCGCCACCACGTAATCCGTTTTCTTCGACACCGACCCCGCCACCTTCGCGCCGGCCGCTTCGAGCATTTCCTTCGCCTCTTCGCGAGCGAGGCTCGGCAAGGTGCCGGTCAATACCACCGTCTTGCCGGCCAGCACGCCTTGCGGCGCCTTTGGCGCGGGCGGCCCTTCCGGCCATGTGACCTTGCCCGGCGCGCGCAGTTGCTCGATCACCGTGCGGTTGTGTTCTTCGGCGAAAAACTGGTGGATCGACTCGGCGACCACCGGGCCGACATCGTTGACTTCCAGCAACGCTTCGACCGACGCGTCCATGATCGGGTCCAGCGAGCCGAAGTGTTTCGCGAGATCCTTCGCGGTCGATTCGCCGACATGGCGGATACCGAGCGCGTAGATGAAGCGGGCCATCGTCGTGTGTTTGGCTTTTTCCAGAGAATCGAGCAGGTTTTGCGCGGATTTCTCAGCGAAACGGTCAAGTTCGGCAAGCGTCGCAAAGCCGAGATTGAACAGGTCGGCTGGCGTGCGCACGAGGTTCTGCTCGACCAGTTGATCGATGATCTTCTCGCCCAGCCCGTCGATATCCAGCGCGCGCCGCTGCGCGAAATGCCACAGCGCCTGCTTGCGCTGCGCCGGGCAGAACAGACCGCCTGTGCAACGCGCAATCGCCTCGTCGGGTAGACGCTCGATGTTCGAGCCGCACACGGGACACTGCGTCGGCATCACGAATTCGCGGGCGTCGTCCGGACGACGGTCGAGCAGCGCGCTGACCACTTCCGGAATCACGTCACCCGCGCGCCGCACGATCACCGTGTCGCCAATGCGAATGTCCTTACGGCGCACTTCGTCTTCGTTATGCAGCGTGGCATTGGTCACCGTCGCACCGCCGACGAACACCGGCTCGAGCCGCGCCACCGGTGTAATCGCGCCGGTGCGGCCCACCTGCACGTCGATCGCGACGAGTTTCGTGAGCGCTTCCTGCGCGGGGAATTTGTGCGCCAGCGCAAAGCGCGGCGCTCGCGACACGAAGCCGAGCGCGTCCTGTTCGTCGCGGCGGTTGACCTTGTAGACCACGCCGTCGATGTCGTACGGCAGCTTGTCGCGCTTCTCACCCACCGTCTGGAAGAAGCCCAGCAAGCCTTCGGCGCCCTGCACCACCGCCCGCTCGCCGTTCACCGGCAAGCCCAATTCCTTGTACCAGTCGAGCAGTTCGCTATGCGTGGCCGGCATCTCGGTACCTTCGAGCACGCCGATTCCATAAGCGAAAAACGACAGCGGGCGTTGCGCGGTGATCTTCGAATCGAGTTGCCGCAAGCTGCCTGCCGCGGCATTACGCGGATTGGCGAATTCTTTCTGCTCCGCGGCGCGCTGGCGTTCATTCAGACGCTCGAAATCGCGCTTGAACATCAGCACTTCGCCGCGCACGTCGAGTACATGCGGCACACGCTTGCCCTTGAGCTTGAGCGGAATGGAACGGATCGTACGGACGTTTTCGGTGACGTTCTCGCCAGTCGTGCCGTCACCGCGCGTGGACGCCTGAACGAACACGCCGTCGACATAGCGCAGGGAAATCGCGAGGCCGTCGAACTTCAGCTCAGCCGCGTAATCGACCGGCACTGGCGGCTCGCTCGTGGTCTTGCCGAGCGTGTCGCCGACGCGTTTGTCGAACGCGACAATGTCTTCGTCGGCGAAACCGTTGTTCAACGACAGCATGGGCTGATCATGCAGCACCTGTTCGAAGCCGCTGGCCGCCTCGCCGCCGACGCGCTGCGTAGGCGAATCCGGCACGATCAGGTCCGGATGCTCCGTCTCGATGCTTTCCAGTTCCTTGAACAGCTTGTCGTATTCCGCGTCCGGCAGGTCGGGCTGGTCGAGCACGTAGTACGCGTAGTTCGCGCGTTCGAGTTCCGCGCGCAGCCACACGGCCCGCTCGGCGGGGGCACTGGCTGCAGGAGGAGAGGCGGGAGTTCGGGCCATGCTGGAGACGTTTCTTCAATGAATTCAGACATTGGATTATCGCAGGAAGCGTGCCCCTTTACATCGGCCGGATGGCCAGGTTTCGGGTTGGATTTAACGCGCCTATGATGGCCTCTCTGCGGGAGGCGAATGCGCCGCCGCAAACGACGACGGCCGCACAGTGTGCGGCCGTCGAGAGCATCTGAAAAACGTTGAAGATTATTGGCTGAACAACCGACGCGTGGCTGGCGAACCCGCCGGAATACCCGCCTGTTCGAGCTTCGCGTAAAGCGTCATCAACTGCTTTTCGATCGCGAGCAACGCGGTTTCCGGCAACGGACGGCGGCCATCGTCGACTACCCTTCCGCCGATCCGCTCCGCCAGCGATTTCGCGTAGTCGCACATCAGCCGGAACGGCAGGATGTCTTCGTCAGCAACCGGCACGTCGAGCACCAGCGTGATCATCTGGCCGCCCTTGTACGTGAGGTCGTCGCGCAGGAAGTTGGTGTCGCCGAATTGCAGCATGAACACCGGGCTCTGGCGCGAGTCGAGCTTGACGAAACGCGTGCCGTCGCGCGAGAGCAGCAAGCCGTCCTGCGACGCCACCGCCTGCACGTAATTGGCCGACCAGGGTGCGCCGTCGGAGAGCACGTTGATCGACAACTGCGCGTCGCATTGCGCGGCGAACGCGTCGAGTTCGCGCGCCATCGCAACCGTTTCGAGCATGTCGGGGAATTCCGGCGACGCATCGAGCGCGTCGGCGAACTGTTGCACGCCAGTCACGAACTCCGAAAATTCGAGTTCGTTGAGCGCACCGCTGCGGTTGGCCAGTTGCGCCGCCGCGCGCAGCTCTTCATAGCGCGCGCCGTTTTGCAGCAATTCCCACGCGCCGCTTTCGAGCTTGCCCTCAATGTGCACCGGCTTGCTGCCGGCGCGACGCAGGCGCTGCGCGAGCGGAATGACCTTGTCGCCCGCAACCGGGCCGTTCAGACGGATCGGCACGATGCAGTCGATCCGGCGATCGACGATCGCGGGCGGTGCCGACGAGATGGTCGTAGCGGCGGGCAGAATCGGCTCGACCGGTTCATCGGCTTGATGAGCCGCTTCACTCGAAAGAGAGGCAGCTTCAGTTTGGCCCGACACTGCGCCGTCAGCCTCGGTGAACCTTTCCTCTTCGGTATAACCGTTCGGTGTGGTCGTCTCAGCCTGAATGTCGGCCGGCGTATCGAGCGGCGCGGCCCCCACCGGCGCGCCGAACGTCGGTTCGACCCGCGCCGCAGCCGTCTCCGCCGGCGCGTCGGCGCCGACCACCGGCTCACGACGCGTAGTCGGACGAGCCGGTTCGATGAACGGGCTTTGCTCCTCATGCTCGTCCCGCGCAAAGCTTTCGGCGGCTTCAGCCGGCATGGGCCGTGGCATCTTGCGACGCACCTTGGCGCCCTGCCACGCGTTGTACACAACCACGCCTCCGACCACCACGGCACCTGCGCCGATCAAACCGAGTGTCAACTCGTCCATGCATGCTCCATCAGCAATTCTTTTATCTGCGCGGTTGTGCGCCCGCTCCACGTGTCGCGCGGCTTGCACTCAAGCCGCTGCGCTGAACGCGGACGCCCGCGAAGGCTTGATTTAAACGATATTCTGGGCGAAACCGGCCGCCGTTTCCATGTCGACCGCGACGATCCGCGATACGCCCTGCTCCTGCATGGTCACGCCAATCAGCTGTTGCGCCATTTCCATCGCGATCTTGTTGTGCGAGATGAACAGGAACTGGGTTTTGTCCGACATCGCCCGCACAAGGTTCGCGAAACGTTCGGTGTTGGCGTCGTCGAGCGGCGCGTCCACTTCGTCGAGCAGACAGAACGGCGCGGGATTCAGCTGGAACATCGCGAACACCAGCGCGGTGGCGGTCAGCGCTTTCTCGCCGCCCGACAGCAGGTGAATCGTCGAGTTCTTCTTGCCCGGCGGTTGCGCCATCACCTGCACGCCGGCATCGAGAATTTCGTCGCCGGTCATGATCAGCTTCGCCTGGCCGCCGCCGAACAGACGCGGGAACAGTTCGCCGAAATGGTGGTTCACCTGGTCGAACGTGCCTTGCAGCAACGTGCGCGTTTCGGCGTCGATCTTGCGGATCGCGTCTTCGAGCGTTTCGATCGCGCTGTTCAGGTCGGTCGACTGCGCGTCGAGGAAGGTCTTGCGCTCGCTCGCCGCCTTCAGTTCGTCGAGCGCGGCCATGTTGACCGGGCCGAGCGCCGTGATCGCGTTGTTGATGCGCGTGACTTCGCCCTGCAGGTACGACGGCTTCATGTCCGGCGTGAGCTTGGCCTGCAATTCGGCCTCGTCGACACCGGCTGCGGCGAGCTGCTCGATGAACTGCTCGCCGTTTAACCGCGCCGCCTGTTCCTTCAACTGCAATTCGTTGATGCGATCGCGCAGCGGTTGCAGCGCGCGCTCGGCGGTGAGGCGGGTTTCGTCGGCGGCACGCAGTTTGGCGGTCAGATCGTCCAGTTCCAGACGCGCGGCGTGCAGCGACTCTTCCTTGGCCGAACGGATGTCGAGCGCGTCCTGCAAGCCCGTGTGAGCCGTTTGTTCGTTGATCGTTTCCAGCTCGGCGCGCGCGTCTTCGAGCGACGCCTCGACCCGCTCGCGCTGCTCATGTGCAACCTGAATGCTGCGCTTCAATTCGTCGATGCGGTTCGCCATGTTGCGCGCGGCAAAGCGCGCGTCGGTGGCGTTGCGGTCGAGATCGCGCGCCTGGCCGCGCGCAGTGGTGAGGCTTTCGTCAAGGGCTTCGAAGGCCAGTTGGTGGTCTTCGAAACGCGCCTGCAATTCGGCGAGCTCGGAATCGTGCCGCTCGAAATTGGCTTCCGATTCCGCGCGCATGGCACGCTGCTCTTCGACCTGTGCGGTGATCTCTTCGAGTTCCTCGCGAATCTGCGTGCTGCGCTGCGTGTAACGCTCATGCGCCTGCGTGAGCTTGAGCACGTCCATCTGCAATGCGTGCACGCGCTGCGTGGCGCGCTCGGCCTGCTGACGCACATCGGTCAGCGCCTGGGCAGCCTGAGTGTGCGCGGCTTCGGCGCGGATCGCGGCAGCCTTCGCTTCATCGGCGAGCAAGGCCTGGGCGCGCACCTGGCGAGCGAGATTTTCGATTTCCTGCTGACGGGCCAGCATGCCGGCCTGTTCGGAATCGGCCGCATACAGCTGGACGCCGACGCGCGTCACCACGTGACCCGCCTTGACGACGAACGAGCCGCCTTCCGGCAACTGCGCGCGCATGCCGAGCGCCTGCTGCAGATCGTCGGCGACGAACGCGAGGCCGAGCCAGTCGTTGAGCACCGCGCGAATGCCAGCGTCGTCGATCCGCACCAGCGACAACAGCGGCCGCAGCGCGGGCGGCGGCGCGAGCGGCTGACCGGCTGCGGGCGGTGCGTAGAACGCGAGCTTGGCGGGCGGTGCGTCGGTGGCGAAGGCCTTGACCCAGTCGAGGTTCGACACTTCCAGCGCGGCGAGACGCTCGCGCAACACGGCCTCGAGCGCGTTTTCCCAACCGGCTTCGACGTGCAGCTTCTTCCACAGACGCGGCAAGCCGCCGAGCTCGTGCTTTTCGAGCCACGGCTGGATCTTGCCTTCGGTCTGAACGCTTTCCTGCAACTGCTTGAGCGCGGCAAGACGGGCGTCGAGCTGATGAATCTGCGCGCTTTCGGTCTGCACGCGCTCCTGCGCGGCGCGGCGTTCGCCGTCCAGACGCGGCAGAGTTTCCTGCGCGTCGCGCGAGACGGGCTTGTGCGTCGTGCAGAATCTCTTCGTGCTCGGCAAGCTGCATGCGCAGGTCTTCGAGTTGCGCTTCGTCGGGCGCGTCGAGACCGCCCGCTTCCGACTTCAGCCGCTCGTGACGCTGCTGCAGCTGCTGCAATTGCTGATCGGCATTGCGTTGATGCGCCGCTTCGAGCTTGAGCGCCTGTTCGGTCTGCGCGATGCCGCCGCGCTCGGCGTTCAGTTCGGTTTGCGCATCGCGCCAGCGCGCTTCGAGCGCGGGCATGGCGTCGTGCTTCGCGGCGGCGTCGTCTTCGGCGAGCGCGGCTTTTTCTTCGGCGACGGCGAGTTGTTCTTCAGCGTCTTCGATATCGCCTTGCGCCTTTTCGGCCTGCGACTGCCATTGCTCGCGCTGCGCGCTCAGCGCGGCGATCTGCGCCTGCACGCGGTTGCGCGATTCGACGATGAACTTGATCTCGGCTTCGAGCCTGCTGACTTCCGCGTTCGCTTCATACAGCGCGCCTTGGGCGCCCTGCATCGAGTCGCTGGCGGAATAATGCGCGACGCGCAGCGTTTCGAGTTGCGCTTCGACTTCGCGCAGCTTCGCGGTGTGCGCTTCGAGGTCGATCTGCGCCTGTTCGATCGCGCGTTGCTGGCGTTGCTGCTCGCCGCCCGCTTCGTTCTTGCGCAACAGCCACAGCAGACGCTGCTTCTCCTCGCCGTCGGTCTGCAGTTCCTTGTAACGCGTGGCGATGACCGCCTGCGCTTCCAGCTTCTCGAGATTCGCGCTCAGTTCGCGGACGATGTCTTCGACCCGCGTCAGATTTTCACGCGTGTCATGCAGACGGTTCTCCGTCTCGCGGCGGCGTTCCTTGTACTTCGACACGCCCGCGGCTTCTTCGAGGAACACGCGCAGCTCTTCCGGCTTCGCCTCGATCAGGCGCGCGATCATGCCCTGCCCGATGATCGCGTAAGCACGCGGCCCGAGGCCGGTGCCGAGGAAGATGTCCTGAATGTCGCGGCGACGCGCCGGCAGATTGTTGATGTAGTAGCTCGAGGTGCCGTCGCGCGTGAGCACGCGCTTGACGGCGATTTCGGCATACTGGCCCCACTGTCCGGCGGCGCGGCCGTCGGCGTTGTCGAACACGAGTTCGACGCTGGCGCGGCTACCTGGCTTGCGCGCGGTCGAGCCATTGAAGATCACGTCCTGCATCGACTCGCCGCGCAGCTCGGAGGCACGCGATTCGCCGAGCACCCAGCGCACGGCGTCGATGATGTTGGACTTGCCGCATCCGTTCGGTCCGACCACGCCGACTAGCTGGCCCGGGACCTGGAAATGCGTGGGATCGACGAATGACTTGAAGCCAGCGAGTTTGATCGAGGTCAGACGCACGGCGATTTCGCTGTTTGAAAAGGGAAAATAATAGGTGGCTCGTGAAGGCCGCGCCAGCCGTTCGCCACTGCAGCGAAGCGGCCCGCGAACCTCACAAACCCTCGCAACACGGACGCCGGTTTCATGCTTCTCAAGCATGCGCCGGCTAATGAGGGGCAATCATACCATCGCGCGTGAGCGATTCTTACCGCCCTTACGGTCTTGCTTACCGCCCTTCTTCATCGGCATTGGCTTCAGCGCGCGAACTCGGCGTCCTGAGCTGGCCGGATCGGGCGGCGTACGGCCGGGTCCGGTGGACCCAGCTCGACAACGCCGACGCCAGCACGATGCACGCGCCGCCCGCCCATTCGCGCGGGCCCGGCGTCTCGCCGGCGAACAGCCACGCGGACAACGCCGTGACGACGATCTCGAACAGCATGATGATCGACGCCCGGTTGGCCGGCACGCGTGCGAGCCCGTACTGCACGAGCATATTGTTCGAGGCCAGCAGAAAACCGAGGCCGAGCACGAGCAACGCGGCCGTGCCCAGATGCGCGCCGGTGGGCGGCGCGGGCATCGCTTCGAACAGCGACGCGCACGCGCTGAAAATCGCCGCGCCGCCGAAGATCGTCGCGGTGCGCATTTCCGGCTTCATCTCCGGCAACACGCGGCTCGTCTTGAGGATCAGCACGTTGCTCATCGCGAAGCCCATGCCGCCCGCGAGGCCCGCCCATTCGGCGAGATTGCCGGGCACCGGAATGCCGAGTTGCGGCGACCACAGCATGGTCATCGCGCCCGCCAGCGACAGCGCGGCGAGGCCCGCGCCCGCCCATGTCAGGCGTTCATGCAGGATGAAGTGCGCAAATAGCGCGGTCCATGCCGGGGTGAGATAGAACAGCAGCAGCACGCGCATCACCTGGCCGTGGATCGAGCCCCACACGAAGCCGAGATTGGTGATGCCCGCGGCCAGCGCGAGCGCCGGCAAGCAGCCAGTGCCAGCGCACCGTTCTGATCGCGCGATGGCGCACCAGCAGCACGAACAGGCAGCCGGCGCGCGCTCGTCAGCGCGCTGGCCGCCGTGCCGGTGACGCCGAGCGCCGCCAGCATGCGCAGCGGATACCAGATCATTCCCCACACCGACGCGCCCAGCATGATCGCGAGCGTCGGCCAGCCGTTGCGAAGCCAGTTGGTCATGGTGCGGGCTCCTGGCGGATCGTGTCGCGGCGAGCGCGCCGGGCTGCGTCGGTTGCCGGCGCGGTCGCGCCTTGCGCGGCTGCGAGTGCTCGCGCTGGCGTGGCGCTTGCCTCGCGCTCGTGGTTGCACGCGCGATGTTGGCGTCATGACTTCGCTCTGACGGACCGCGGCGTCCTGCGCCTGCTGTCCGGCTGTCTCCGGGACTGCTGTGACCATTGCTGCTCCTGCTTCTCTTTTGCGCGAACCGTCGGCGGTTCGCGTCGTTCCCGCTGCAGCGCATCGAATGCGCCGCCTGGCGGGTTGCGCCGTTTGGGGCGGCGCACTGCGTTCGTGTCACCATGCTTTGCACGGCCGCCTACTCGCTTCCGCCATGCTCGCGATCACGGTCGCTGTCCGGTCCATCTGACCCGCGCAAGCCCGCGCGCGCGCCTCCGCGCACCCGTTATAATCATCCGCTCGCCGCCGCTGCCAGCGTGTCTAGCGCATCTGTCTGCGTTCAGTTTCAGCGCACTTCAGCGCTTCGCCGCCAGCGCGCGTGCCCCAGCTTCCTGCATCCGTTCTGCGCCCTCTTCGATCAGGCTCGATCCGTCCAGTGAACCCGCTACTCGACTCCCTTCAGCCCTATCCGTTCGAAAAGCTGCGCGCTGCTTTTCAAGGACGTCACGCCGCCGGCCGGCCTTGCGCATATCAGCTTCGGCATCGGCGAGCCGAAACATCCTACGCCCGCGCTGATCCGCGACGCCGTGGTGGCTTCGCTTGGCGGCCTGGCCGCGTATCCGGCCACGTTGGGCTCCGCGCCGCTGCGCGAGTCGATCGCGAAGTGGGTCACGCAGCGCTACAACCTGCCGCCGGTCGATCCGGCCACCCAGGTGCTGCCGGTGTCGGGCTCGCGCGAGGCGCTGTTCGCGCTCGCGCAGACGGTGGTCGACCCGACAGCGCAATGCTGACGGCGAGCCTGCGATCGTACTCTGTCCGAACCCGTTCTACCAAATCTACGAAGGCGCGGCGATTCTCGCCGGCGCGCAGCCGTATTTCGTCAATAGCGACCCGGCGCGCAACTTCGCCTGCGACTATTCGGCGGTGCCGGACGACGATCTGGGCGCGCACCCAGCTGCTGTACGTCTGCTCGCCGGGCAACCCGACCGGCGCGGTGCTCACGCTCGACGACTGGCGCGAACTGTTCGCGCTGTCGGACCGCTACGGCTTCGTGATCGCCTCGGACGAGTGCTACTCCGAAATCTATTTCGACGAAGCCAATCCGCCGCTCGGCGGCCTGGAAGCGGCGCACCAGCTCGGCCGCGGCTTCGAGCGGCTCGTCATGCTGTCGAGCCTGTCCAAGCGCTCGAACGTGCCGGGCATGCGCTCGGGCTTCGTCGCCGGCGACGCCGCGCATCCTCAAGGACTTCCTGCTCTACCGCACGTACCACGGCGCGGCGTTGTCGACGGTATTCCAGAACGCCAGCATCGCCGCCTGGAACGACGAAGCGCACGTGCGCGAGAACCGCGCGAAGTACGTGCAGAAGTTCGCGACCGTCACGCCGATGCTCGCCGAGGTGCTCGACGTGCGCCTGCCGGACGCCGCGTTCTACCTGTGGGCGGACGTCGTCGCGCACCGGCCTGACGGACACCGAGTTCGCCCAGCGCCTCTACGCCGACTATAATGTGACGGTTCTGCCGGGCTCGTTCCTCGCGCGCACTGCGCACGGCGTGAACCCCGGCCGCAATTTCGTGCGCATCGCGCTGGTCGCCGACGTCGACGAATGCACGCAAGGCGCCCAGCGCATCGTCGATTTTTGCCGCGCGCTGGCGGGTTGAGTTCGCCAGGCCGACGGTTTGGCGTTCGACCTCGAACCGTGGCGCGCGAGCTCCCGCGCGCCGCATCTCCTTCTTCAGACTTCAACTCTTCAGAAAAGCACGCATATGTCGCAACAACTTCAGCAGATCATTGACACCGCCTGGGAAAACCGCGCCGAACTGTCGCCGAAAGCCGCTCCGGCCGACGTGCGCGAAGCCGTCGCCCACGCGATCGAGCAACTGGACAAGGGCGTGCTGCGCGTCGCCGAAAAGAAGGACGGCGACTGGGTCGTCAATCAGTGGCTGAAGAAAGCCGTGCTGCTGTCGTTCCGCCTCGAAGACAACGCGCCGATGGCGGCTGGCGGCTACAGCCAGTTCTACGACAAGGTGCCGTCGAAGTTCGCCAACTACACCGCTGAAGACTTCGCCGCCGGCGGCTTCCGCGTGGTGCCGCCCGCCATCGCGCGCCGCGGCTCGTTCATCGCGAAGAACGTCGTGCTGATGCCGTCGTACACCAACATCGGCGCCTACGTCGACGAAGGCACGATGGTCGACACGTGGGCGACCGTCGGTTCGTGCGCGCAGATCGGCAAGAACGTCCACCTGTCGGGCGGCGTGGGCATCGGCGGCGTGCTGGAGCCGCTGCAGGCCAATCCGGTCATCATCGAAGACAACTGCTTCATCGGCGCGCGTTCGGAAGTGGTGGAAGGCGTGATCGTCGAAGAGAACTCGGTGATCTCGATGGGCGTGTACCTCGGCCAGAGCACCAAGATTTACGACCGCGAAACCGGCGAAGTCACGTACGGCCGCATTCCGGCGGGCTCGGTGGTGGTGGCGGGCAACCTGCCGTCGAAAGACGGCTCGCACAGCCTGTACTGCGCGGTGATCGTCAAGAAGGTGGACGCCAAGACGCGCGCGAAGGTCGGCCTGAACGAGCTGCTGCGAGGCGACTGATGGCGCGCGGCAACAAAACCGTCGTCTACGGCATTCCGAACTGCGACACCGTGAAGAAAGCCCGCGTGTGGCTGGAAGAGCACGGCGTCGAGTTCGAGTTTCACGACTTCAAGAAGCATGGCGTGACCGAACCGCTCGTGCAGGACTGGCTGAAAGACGTGAAGCTCGACGCGCTGCTGAACCGTCGCGGCACCACGTGGCGCGGCCTGTCCGACGACATGAAAGCGGCGGCCGACACGCAGTCGGGCGCGATCGCGCTGATGATCCACAAGCCGTCGGTGATCAAGCGGCCGGTGCTGGTGGTGAACGGGCGGGTCAAATCGCTCGGTTTTTCCGCCGACGAATACACGGCGCTGTTTGCCTGAGTGTCACGCAGGCGGTGCACTCCGGCGTCAGCTAACGTGCACCGAATGCGCGTCAGCCAGAGTTCGCACCAGGTCCCGCTGTCGGGACCGGCACGCAAAGCAGTAAAACGCGGCCTCGCCGCGTCGATTAGAAGCTGTTGCCGGCTGCGGTGCATCACCGCCAGCCGGCATTTTTTCATTTCAAAGTGGCTTGTACTGAATCCATGTCCGGCACCCTCGCCCTTACCGAACAACTGATCGCGCGCGCGTCCGTCACGCCCGACGACCAGCATTGCCAGCGTCTCCTGATCGAACGCCTGTCCGCGATCGGCTTCGAGCACGAGACGATCGAATCGAACGGCGTGACCAATCTGTGGGCCGTCAAACGCGGCGTCGACGGCACTGCGGGCAAGCTGCTCGCGTTCGCCGGACACACCGACGTCGTGCCCACCGGCCCGCTCGAACAGTGGCACTCGGCGCCGTTCGAGCCGACCCATCGCGACGGCAAGCTGTACGGCCGAGGCGCGGCGGACATGAAGGCGTCGATCGCCGGCTTCGTGGTCGCGAGCGAAGAGTTCGTCGCGGCGCACCCGGCGCATCGCGGCTCGATCGCGTTCCTGATCACGAGCGACGAAGAAGGCCCCGCCACCGACGGCACCGTCAAGGTCGTCGAAGCGTTGCAGGCGCGCGGCGAGCGGATGGACTACTGCATCGTCGGCGAACCGACTTCGAGCGCGCAGCTCGGCGACATGGTGAAGAACGGCCGGCGCGGCTCGATGTCGGGCAAGCTGGTCGTCAAAGGCGTGCAAGGCCATATCGCCTATCCGCATCTGGCGAAAAATCCGGTGCATCTGCTCGCGCCCGCGCTGGCCGAACTGGTGGCCGAACGCTGGGACGACGGCAACGAATATTTCCCGCCCACCACCTGGCAGGTGTCGAACATTCACAGCGGCACCGGCGCGACCAACGTGATTCCCGGTCATGCGGACGTGATGTTCAATTTCCGCTTTTCGACGGCCAGCACGGTGGAAGGCCTGCAGGCTCGCGTGCATGCGATCCTCGACAAACACGGCCTCGAGTACGACCTGCAGTGGAACGTGAGCGGCCTGCCGTTCCTGACGCCGCGCGGCGATCTGTCGAACGCGCTGGCCAAAGCCATCAAGGACGAAACCGGCGTCGCGCACCGAACTGTCGACCACCGGCGGCACCTCGGACGGCCGCTTCATCGCGCGCATCTGCGAGCAGGTGATCGAGTTCGGCCCGCTGAACGCGCAGCATCCACAAGATCGACGAACATATCGAAGTCGCACACATCGAGCCGCTGAAGAACGTGTATCGCCGCGTGCTCGAACAACTGATCGCCTGACCTAGGACTATTTGCGATGACGCTCCCGTTTTCCACCGTTCGCGACCTGCTGCGCTTCGCAGTGTCGCGCTTCAACCAGGCCGAGCTGTCGTTCGGTCACGGCTCGGCCAATGCCTACGACGAAGCCGCTTATCTGGTGCTGCACACGCTGCATCTGCCGCTCGATCTGCTGGAGCCGTTCCTCGACGCGCGTCTGAGCGCGGCCGAAATCGACGCCGTGCTGAACGTGATCGAGCGCCGCGCCACGCGAGCGCGTGCCGGCCGCGTACATCACGCAGGAAGCGTGGATGCACGGCTTCCGCTTTCACGTGGACGAGCGCGTGATCGTGCCGCGTTCGTTCATCGGCGAGTTGTTGCAGGACGGTTTGCAGCCTTACGTGGAAGATCCCGAGCAGGTGAGCGCGGTGCTCGAACTGTGCACCGGCTCCGGCTGCCTCGCGATTCTCGCCGCGCATGCGTTCCCGAACGCGGATATCGACGCGGTCGATCTGTCGGCGCCGGCGCTGGAAGTTGCGCACGCGCAACGTGACGGACTACAAGCTCGACGACCGCGATCGCGCTGTTCGAAGGCGATCTGTATGCGCCGCTCGCCGAGCGCCGTTACGACGTGATCATCAGCAATCCGCCGTATGTGAACGCGGCGTCGATGCAGGAACTGCCTGCCGAATACAAGCACGAGCCGGACATGGCGCTGGCGGGCGGCGCGGACGGCATGGACATCGTGCGCCGGATCATCGGCGAGGCGCGCAACTGGCTCACCGAACGAGGGCGTGCTGGTGGTCGAAATCGGCAACGAGCGCGAGAACGTCGAAGCGGCATTCGGCGGGCTCGATCTGGTGTGGCTCTCGACCAGTGCCGGCGACGACAACGTGTTTTTGATTCAGGCTGCCGATTTGCCGGTTTGAGGTTGTTGTTCCGGTTTGTCGCGTGGCGCGCGTGGCTTTTGCTGCGCGCGGCATGCCGCGAAGGGCGACCCGGCGGCGGTGTGTTTGAGATCAACTGACTGTGGGCGTTGCCTGAAGATATTCCTTCTGGCTGTTGCGTCAAGCGGTTTCCCCTCGCGGCTGGCTCACCTGCCATCGCGGCTTGGGCTTGCGCCCGTAACCGCTTTCAGAGCGCGCTCATCGAACTCGCTCAGCCTTCTCGAACCCCCTCCCGCAGTAGCTTCCCTCACTTCATCCGATCGCTGGCCGGTCTTTTCGTCGCCTCCAGGCATCCCCCCGCACGCTTCTGTCACCACGAAGCCTGCGCACAACGACACCCCAACACACCTGCGTTCGGTAAGATGAGCGCCTGCCCGCCGCGTCATCGGCTGGAACATGCCGCACTCGCCAACCCTTCGCCCGCCTATGCAATTCGACCTGCTTCACGTCGGCCCGCTGGTCGCCCTCGCCCACATCCTCGGCATGGTCGCGGCGTGTCACGCGATTCTCAACACGCGCACCTCACAAGGCGCGATTGCGTGGGCCGTGTCGCTGGTCGCGATGCCTTATCTGACGCTGGTGCCCTACCTGTTTCTCGGCCGCAGCAAATTCGCCGGTTACGCGGACGCGCGCCGCGTCGAAAACGAACTGCTGCGCACCCGCGCGCATCCTCCGGAATGGGACACGCAGGCGTCGTCGGCGGGACTGCCCACCCAGCAGCTCGGCGGCAGGCTCGTGCATTCGCTGACGCGCCTGGGCGGCATGCCTTTCCTGCCCGGCAACTCCGTTCGCACGCTGGTGAACGGCGCCGCGACCTTCGAGGCGATCTTCGAGGCGATCGAAGAGCGCACGTCGCTACGTGATCGTGCAGTTTTTCATCGTGCGCGACGATGCACTCGGCGAAATGCTCAAGGACGCGCTGATCGCCAAGGCCCAGCAAGGCGTGCGCGTCTACTTCCTGTACGACAGCATCGGCAGTTTCGATCTGCCGCACCGCTACGTGGCGGCGCTGCGCGCCGGCGGCGTGGAAACGCATCCGTTCGCGACCAATCGCCGCTTCGTCAACCGCTTGCAACTGAACTTCCGCAATCACCGCAAGATCGTTTCGGTGGATGGCGAACGCGCGTTTGTCGGCGGGCATAACGTTGGCGTCGAATATCTCGGCGGCAAGCCGCCGCTTTCGCCATGGCGCGATACGCATATCGAGGTGCGCGGCCCGGCGGTCGCCAGCATCCAGTTCGTGTTCACCGAAGACTGGCACTGGGCGACGCAGCAGTTGCCCGAGTTCGACATGCCGGCGCCCGCGCCGGTCGATCCGTCGAACCATCAGGGCATGCACTGCCTCGTCGTGCCGAGCGGTCCGGCCGACAAACAGGAAACCTGCTCGCTCTTTTTCGTCGAAGCGATCAACGCGGCGCGCGAGCGGATCTGGATCACCTCGCCCTATCTCGTACCCGACGAAGCGGTGTTCTCGGCGTTGCGGCTCGCCGTGCTGCGCGGCGTGGACGTGCGCATTCTGATTCCGAGCCGGCGCGATCACTGCGTGGTGTTCGCCGCATCGAAGCTGTATGCGTACGATTCGCTGCGCGCGGGCATCCGGATTTTCCGCTATCAGCCGGGTTTCCTGCATCAGAAGGTCGTGCTGATCGACAGCGTGGCCGCCGCGATCGGCAGCGCGAATCTCGACAACCGCTCGTTCCGTCTGAACTTCGAGATCATGGTGCTGACCGTGGACCGCGGCTTCGCGCAATGAAGTCGAAGCAATGCTGCTGAACGATTTCGCGCGAGTCGCTCGAAATCGACCGCAACGAGTACCGGCAGGCCAGCGCGCTGAGACGCGTGCTGATGCACGTGGCGCGGCTGTTTTCGCCGATCCTTTAAGCCGGGCGCGGTCGCCGTCACGCTGTCGCAACGGCGCGCAACGTGTCGTCTCAAAACCCGGCGGCCGCGCACACGGCGTTGATAGACGGCATTGATTCCTGCCGGCCGCCTCCACGCCCTCGCACCAAGCCAGATTCGACGCAATTTGCGCGGCTGCACGCAGATCCAGAAGCTCCAGCTAGCCGCTTCGCGTCACAGCAGCTTCTCGATATCCTCGATAATCGCCTCCGGCTTGGTGAGCGGCGCATAACGCTTCACCACGTTGCCGTCGCGGCCGATCAGAAACTTGGTGAAATTCCACTTGATCGCCTTCGAGCCCCAGCAAGCCCGGCGCCTCCCCGTCAGATAGCGGAACAGCGGATGCGCGTTCGCGCCGTTCACGTCGATCTTGTCGAACATCGGGAAAGTCACGCCGTAGTTCTTTTCGCAGAAGCTGCCGATCTGCGCGGCGTCGCCCGGCTCCTGCTTGCCGAACTGGTTGCACGGAAAGCCGAGCACCGTCAGCCCGCGCGCCGCGTAAGTCGTCGTACACCTTCTGCAAGCCGGCGTATTGCGGCGTGAATCCGCATTCGCTCGCCGTGTTGACGATCAGCAAAACCTTGCCTTGATACTGCTCGAGACTCACTTCCTCGCCGCCGAGCGTCCGTGCCGAAAACGAATAAATCGATGTCATGTGCTCTCCCCGTGAAAGCCGTCAGTCTATGCCAAAAGCCGCGCCAGAACAGTCGGCCGAATGGCCGATCCCGACTCAGCGCCCGGCGTCAGCGCCCGGCAGTCTAAAATAGCGGTTTTCTTCAGCCGGCCTCTTCGTGATCCGCTTTAATCAGTTCAGCCTCGCGCGCGGCACCAAGCCGCTCTTCGACAACACCACGTTCACCCTCAACCCCGGCGAGAAGGCCGGCCTCGTGGGGGCGAACGGCGCGGGCAAGTCGACGCTGTTTGCCGTGCTGCTCGGCGAACTGCATGCGGACGGCGGCGATTTCTCGATGCCGCCCACCTGGCAGATCGCCCACGTCGCGCAGGAAACGCCCGCCGCGGACAAAACCGCCCTCGCCTACACGCTCGACGGCGACGCCGCGTTGCGCACAATCGAAGCGCGCATCGCCGCCGCCTCCGCCGCGCATGACGGCGCAGCCGAAGGCGAAGCGCACGCCGCCTTCGCCGACGCCGACGGCTACACCGCGCCCGCGCGCGCCGAAGCGTTGCTGCTCGGCCTGGGCTTCACGCTCGAACAGACGCGCGAGCCGGTCAGCAGCTTCTCGGGCGGCTGGCGCATGCGGCTGAATCTGGCGCAGGCGCTGATGTGCCGCTCCGACCTGCTGCTGCTCGACGAACCGACCAATCACCTGGATCTCGACGCGATCGTCTGGCTCGAAGACTGGCTGCACCGCTATCCCGGCACGCTGATCGTGATCTCGCACGACCGCGAGTTCCTCGATTCGGTCTGCAACGTCACGCTGCATCTGGAACACCAGCAGATCAAGCGCTACGGCGGCAACTACTCGCAATTCGAAGTGCTGCGCGCGCAGCAGATCGCGTTGCAACAGAGCGCGTACGAGAAGCAGCAGCGCACGGTCGAGCATCTGCAGAGCTACATCAACCGCTTCAAGGCGCAGGCCACCAAGGCGCGCCAGGCGCAAAGCCGCGTGAAGGCGCTGGAGAAGATGGAACTGATCGCGCCGGCGCATGCCGTCGTCGCCGTTCACGTTCGAGTTCCGCACGCCCGATTCCGCGCCGAATCCGATGATGGTGATGGAAGACGTGCGCTGCGGTTATCACGGCGAAGAAGGCGTCGAGATTCCGATCGTCGATCACGTGATGCTGTCGATCCAGAACGGTCAGCGCATCGGCCTGCTCGGCGCGAACGGCCAGGGCAAATCGACGCTGATCAAGACGCTCGCCGGCACGCTCGAAGCGCTCGGCGGCCACGTGCGCGAAGGCAAGGGTCTGCGCATCGGCTACTTCGCGCAGCATCAACTCGAAACGCTGCGCGCCGACGACACGCCGCTGCAGCACCTCGCACGTCTCGCACCGGACACGCGCGAGCAGGAATTGCGCGACTTCCTCGGCAGCTTCAATTTTTCCGGCGAGATGGCGACCTCGAAAATCGCGCCTTTCTCCGGCGGCGAAAAAGCCCGCCTCGCGCTCGCGTTGATCATCTGGCAAAAGCCGAACCTGCTGCTGCTCGACGAGCCGACCAACCACCTGGATCTCGAAACGCGTCACGCGCTGACCATGGCGCTCGCGCAGTTCGAAGGCACGCTGATTCTCGTGTCGCACGACCGGCATCTGCTGCGCGCCACCACCGACCAGTTCATGCTGGTCGCCAAACACCGTCTGCAGGAATTCGACGGCGATCTCGACGACTACCGCGACTGGCTGCTGCAACACGCGGCCGAACAGCGCGCGGCGCTCAAGGCGGCGACGGCGTCGCAACGGCGCCGACAGCGGACGCGCGACAACGGCGTGAACCGCAAGGAACAGCGTCGTCTGGAAGCGGAAACGCGTCAGAAGCTCGCGCATCTGAAGAAGCCGCTGCAAAGCCGCATCACGAAGATCGAGAAGGAGATGGACGCGCTCAACGCGGAGAAGACGACGCTCGATGCGTTCGTCGTCGATCCGGCCAGTTACGAGCCCGAGCAGAAAAGCAAACTGACGGAGGCGATCCGCCGTCAGGCAGATGTGAACGCGCGCCTCGAAACGCTCGAAGCCGAATGGCTCGAGACTCACGAGGAACTCGAACAAATCGGCTAGCGGCACGCTGTTTCCGCGTCCGCGCCGGCACCGACGAGAGGTTGGCTTTGTCATCTGCGACATCATCATCCGGGTCATCGGCTGACGTCAACGGCTGCTCATCGCCCGCATCTGCGGAGTTACCGCAGTTACCGGATTGCCGGCAGTGCCCGTGTCGCGCCGCCCGCGCTGCAAGGCTTGCGCGTGCTCGATCTGACGCGCCTGCTGCCGGGCCCGGTTGCCGCGCTGCGGCTGGCCGAACTCGGCGCCGACGTGCTGAAAATCGAAGCGCCCGGCGCGGGAGACCCCACCCGCACGATGATGCAGTCGTCGAGCGACCGCGTGGCCGGCCGCCCCGGCGCGTTTTACCGGCTGGTGAATCGCGGCAAGCGCGAGACGCGCCTCGATCTCAAATCCGCAGCGGGATGCAATGTGCTGCGCGCGCTCGCAGCCGAAGCGGACGTGCTGATCGAGAGTTTCCGGCCCGGCGTGATGGATCGCCTCGGCATCGGCTACGAGACACTGCGCGCGGCCAATCCGCGGCTCGTCTACTGCGCGATCAGCGGATACGGCGCGAGCGGCCCGTTTGTCGATCACGCCGGCCACGATCTGAACTACATCGGCTATGCGGGCGTGCTCGATCAACTGGCGAGCCGCGACGGCACGCCGATCCTGCCGAACTTCCAGATTGCCGACCTGCTCGGCGGCGCACTCAGCGCGGTCACGCAGATTCTCGCTGCGTTATGGCACGTGTCGCGCGGCGGCGAAGGCCGCTTCGTCGATGTTTCGATGACGCATGTCACGCACGCGCATAACCTCGTCGCGCAAGTCGCGCTCGCCAACGAGGGCGACGCGCCGCCGGCCGGCGCGGGTCTGCTGAACGGCGGCGTGCCCTGCTACAACCTGTACCGCACGCTCGATAACCGCTGGCTCGCGGTCGGCGCGCTCGAACTGAAGTTCTGGGAAACGCTGTGCATGGCGCTCGACCGGCCCGAATGGGCGACGCGCCACTGGAGCCTCGGCCAGGCGATCGGCGGTCCGGACGCCGTCGCGCTGACGCAGGAGCTGGCCGAGGTGATCGGCAAGCGTGCGCTGGAAGAATGGGTGCTGCTGCTGGAGCCGATCGACTGCTGCGTTTCGCCGGTGCTGACGCCGGCTGAAGCCGCGCAGCATCCGCTGTTCAATCCGCAGGCCTATGTGCGTGCAGGACGGCAGACGCAGCCGGCCGACCAAGCAGCCGGCGAAGCCCGATCGCGCGATGGATTTGCGCGATCCCTCAGTGCCGTTAGCGCCTCAGCGCCTGACCGCCGTCTGCCGCGGCAACGTCTGACGCGGCGTCTTTTCGTCGTCGTACAGCACATGCTTGCGGCCTTCCACGTGACGGTTGATCGTGGCGCGCACTTCGGCGGCGGTGGCGTCTTCGGCCACGACCCGGCGCGATATCTGCCCGGCCGTGTCGATCCACTCGACAATCCGGCAAGCGCCGCCCCAAGGCTGGCGAATCGGTGCGGAGACACGGCAGCCGCGCACCTGCATCGGCCGCTCGGCTACGGTTTCATATGACTGTTTCAAGGCGCGATCCTTTTTCGGGCATCAGAAGGGATGCAATGACCCTCCCAGCTTAGGAAAAAGGAATGCGAGTCAGGTTACAGCCAATATGGAGATATTTACCGGTCATTACGGCGTGCAAGACGCCCGCGAGCGCCGCACGTCCCGTCTACTCAAGCGTGCGAACCCGGTCGATGGCCTGTTCGATCCGCTCGACCGCAACGACCTGTAAGCCTTCGATCGGCTGTTTGGGCGCGTTGGCCTTCGGAATCACCGCGACCGAGAAGCCCAGCTTGGCCGCTTCCTTCAGCCGGTCCTGACCGCGCGGCGACGGCCGGATTTCGCCGGCGAGACCCACTTCGCCGAACACCACCAGCCCTTTGGGCAGCGGCTTGTTGCGCATCGACGAATGGATCGCGAGCAGCACGGCCAGATCGGCGGCGGGTTCGGTAATCTTCACGCCGCCCACCGCGTTCAGGAACACGTCCTGATCGAAACACGCAATGCCGGCATGCCGGTGCAGCACCGCCAGCAGCATCGCCAGGCGGTTCTGTTCGAGACCGACCGCGAGCCGCCGCGGATTCGGCGCGTTGGCCGCATCCACCAGCGCCTGCACTTCGACCAGCAACGGACGCGTGCCCTCCTGCGTGACCAGCACGCAGGAGCCCGGCACCGACTGCTCATGCTGCGACAAAAACAGCGCCGACGGATTCGCCACGCCGCGCAAGCCGCGCTCGGTCATCGCGAACACGCCGAGTTCGTTGACCGCGCCGAAGCGGTTCTTGATCGCGCGCACCAGACGGTAGGACGAATGCGTGTCGCCCTCGAAGTACAGCACCGTATCGACGATGTGTTCGAGCACGCGCGGCCCCGCCAGCGCGCCTTCCTTGGTCACGTGGCCGACCATGATGATGGTGGTGCCCGACTGCTTGGCGATGCGCGTCAGTTGCGCCGCGCACTCGCGCACCTGCGCGACCGAGCCGGGCGCGGACGTCAGCGCGTCGGAATAGACGGTCTGGATCGAGTCGATCACCGCGACGTCGGGCTGGTGCTCGGCGATCGTCGCCTGAATTTTTTCGAGCTGGATTTCCGCGAGCAGTTGCAGCTCGCTCGCCTTCGAGCCCGGTTCGAGCAGCGACAGCCGTTGCGCGCGCAACGCGATCTGCGCGGCCGATTCTTCGCCGCTGATATACAGCGCGCGTTTGTCCGCGGCGATTTCGGCGAGCGACTGCAGCAGCAGCGTCGATTTGCCGATGCCCGGATCGCCGCCGATCAGCACCACGCCGCCCGGCACCAGGCCGCCGCCGAGCACGCGGTCGAATTCGCTGACGCCGGTGGAAAAGCGCGGCACGTCGGACGCTTCGATATCGGCGAGACGGCGCACCGGCGCGCTCTTCGCGAGCGACTGGAAGCGATGCGTGGACGGCGCTTCCGCCACCGATTCGACCAGCGTGTTCCACGCCTGGCAAGACGGGCACTGCCCGGCCCATTTCGGCGATTGCCCGCCGCATTCACTGCAGATGTACAACGTCTTCGGTTTAGCCACGCGCGCTTGCCTGTGTTGCTGTTCTTGGATTGATGCGTCGCATGGCGGCGCATCCCTATAGGACGCAATGAACGTCATGGACGCAGTCCGCAAGAACGCCGTCGCCGCGACCGGCCTGCAGTCCGCGCCTTATTCGGCGCGCACCGGCACGCGCGGCGCGACCGCGCACATCAGCTCGTAGCCGATCGTGCCGCACGCCTGCGCGACGTCGTCGATCGGCAACGTGGCGCCCCACAGCTCCACGCGCGAACCGATGTTGGCCGTCGGAACCGGCGTCAGATCGACCGTGAGCATGTCCATCGACACCCGCCCGACGATCCGCGTCCTCACGCCGTCGACGATCACCGGCGTGCCTTCCGGCGCGACTCGCGGATAGCCGTCCGCATAACCGCACGCGACCACGCCGATACGCATCGTGCCGCGCGCCTTGAACGCCGAGCCGTAGCCGACCGTATTGCCTTCGCTCGAGCGTCTGCACGGCGATCAGCTCCGACGCGAGCGTCATGGCCGGTTGCAGGCCCGTGCCTTGCACAGCCGCCGTCACGCCCGAGGGCGACGCGCCGTACAGGATGATGCCCGGCCGCACCCAGTCGAAATGTGCGCCGGGATGCCACAACGTGGCCGCCGAATTGGACAGGCTGCGCGCGCCGGCAATGCCTTGCGCGCCGCGCTCGAACGCTTCCATCTGATACGCGATGCCGCGCTCGCCGTCGGCATCGGAAAAATGGGTCATCAGCGTGATCTGGCCGACGCCCTGGCAGGCGCGCGCGCGCTCCCACGCCGCGCGGAATTTCTCCGACCGTGTAGCCGAGCCGGTTCATGCCGGTGTTCATCTTCAACTGGATGTTGACGGGTTTGGACAGCCGCGCCATTTCCAGCATGCGCAGCTGTTCGTCCGAATGCAGCGCGGTAGTCAGGCTGTAGCGGTCGATCACGTCGATATCGGTCGGACGAAAGAAGCCTTCGAGCAAAAGAATCGGGCCCGCCCAGCCCAATTCACGCAACTTCACGGCTTCTTCGAGGTCGAGCAATCCAAAGCCGTCGGTTGCGCGCAAGCCCGGAAAAGCGCGCGCGAGGCCATGCCCGTAAGCGTTTGCCTTGACGACGGCCCAGATTTTGGATTTCGGCGCATAGCGGCGGGCGACGGCGAGATTATTGGCGAGTGCGGCAGTATGGATCGTGGCTGAAAGGGGGCGCGGCATGGGATATTTTTTCGTAAAGACGCTTGCGAATCAGCGGCTTACAGGGCGTTTTCAGCGCTCGGCAGCCCGCTGGGCGGTGCGATCAAGGATTCTGCTAGTCCGAATCCAGCTATTTTCGTGATATAAAGCCGTGCGCACAACCCATTTCGAACGGCATAGGCCCGCACGCATTGCAAACGGTCGGGGCAGACAGACCGCAGCGAGGACAGCATCGCATCAGATGAAAAAAGGTTTTTACACCATCATGGCCGCGCAGTTTTTTTCGTCGCTGGCCGACAATGCGCTTCTGATCGCTGCTATCGCACTGCTGAAAGATCTTCACGCCCCGAACTGGATGACGCCGCTGCTCAAGCTGTTCTTCGTCCTGTCGTACGTCGTTCTGGCTGCGTTCGTCGGCGCCTTCGCCGACTCCCGTCCGAAAGGCCACGTGATGTTCGTCACGAACACCATCAAGGTGCTCGGCTGCATCACGATGCTGGTCGGCGCGCATCCGCTGATCGCGTACGGCATCGTGGGGTTCGGCGCGGCGGCCTACTCGCCCGCCAAATACGGCATTCTCACCGAGCTGTTGCCGCCTGACCGGCTGGTCGCCGCGAACGGCTGGATCGAAGGCACCACGGTCGGCTCGATCATTCTCGGCACCGTGCTCGGCGGTGCGCTGATCAGCCCGCACATCGCCGCGCCGATCCTCCGGCAGCACATTCCCACCGTCAACACGCCCGCCGAAGCGGCGATGCTGGTGATCATGGCGATCTATGTCGTCGCCGCGCTTTTCAATCTGCGAATTCCCGACACCGGCGCGCGTTATCCGAAACAGGAACGCGGCCCGATCAAGCTCGTCACCGATTTCGCCGACTGCTTCCTCGTGCTGTGGCGCGACAAGCTGGGCCAGATTTCGCTCGCCGTCACCACGCTGTTCTGGGGCGCGGGCGCGACGCTGCAATTCATCGTGCTGAAGTGGGCCGAGGTGTCGCTGAACATGTCGCTGTCCGAGGCGGCGATTCTGCAGGCGGTGGTGGCGGTCGGCGTCGCGGCGGGCGCGATCTTCGCGGCCTCGCGCGTGCCGCTGAAGAAGTCGCTCTCGGTGCTGCCGGTCGGCATCATGATGGGGATCGCCGTGATGCTGATGGCGTTCTACACGCGCGATCTGTTCCCCGCGCATTGGGGCTTCTATTTCGGCCGCATGCACGTGCCGGGCTATCTGATCTTTGCGTATATTTTCCTGATGATCGTCGGCGGCCTGTCGGGCTTTTTCGTCGTGCCGATGAACGCGCTGCTCCAGCATCGCGGGCACGTGCTGCTGTCGGCGGGGCACTCGATCGCCGTGCAGAATTTCAACGAAAATCTCTCGGTGCTCGTAATGCTGTGCCTGTACGCGGTGCTCGTGTGGCTCGACGTGCCGGTCACCGCGGTGATCGTGCTGTTCGGCACCTTCGTCTGCGTGATGATGTGGTTCGTAATGCGCCGCCACCAGGCCAACCAGCGCGCGTTCGACTCGGTCGCGCTGATCGGCGAAGTCAAGCACTGACCCTGACCTGCGGCGGGCGAGCGCTCGACAGCGCGCCCGCGCCCTCTTTCTTCCTCGCTTGACCATGACTCAACCGATTCCCAATGTGCTGACGATCGCCGGTTCCGATTCCGGCGGCGGCGCGGGCATTCAGGCCGATCTGAAGGCCTTCTCGGCGCTCGGCGCATACGGCGCGAGCGTGATCACCGCGCTGACCGCGCAGAACACGCGCGGCGTGACCGCGATCCACGCGCCGGACCCCGGCTTCATCACCGCGCAACTCGACGCGGTGTTCGACGATATCCGCATCGATGCCGTGAAGATCGGCATGCTGGCGAACGCGCCGATCGCGCGCGCGGTCGCGGATGCGCTGCGTCGGTATAAGCCGAAGCACGTCGTGCTCGATACCGTGATGATCTCGAAGAGCAATCACGCATTGCTGCTGCCGGATGCGGTCGCGGCGGTGCGCGACGAATTGCTGCCGCTTGCCGATCTGCTGACGCCGAATCTGCCGGAAGCAGCCGCGCTGCTCGGCGTGCCGGCTGCCGCCGATGAAGCGGGCATGGTCGAACAGGGCGAAGCGCTGCGCGCGCTCGGCGCACGCGCGGTGCTGATGAAGGGCGGCCATCTGAGCGCGACGGATAGCCCGGACTGGCTGGTGCAGGACAGCGGCACGCTGCGCCTGGGCGGCCCGCGCGTACCGGTGAAGAACACGCACGGGACGGGCTGCACGCTGTCGTCGGCGATTGCGGCGCTGATTCCGCAGCGCGGCGATCTGGCGAGCGCGGTGGCCGATGCGAAGGTTTATCTGACCGGCGCGCTGCAGGCGAGCGATCGGCTCGACGTGGGGAGCGGCGTCGGGCCGGTGCATCATTTTTACCGGTGGTGGTGAGAGGCCGCGAGGCCCCACGTTACCTGCCCTGCTTTGCGCGCGTAGTTGCGCGCCATGCTCCGGCCACTCGTCCGGCACGATGAAGCCGCGCGAGCGCTCGATCAGATTGCCCGCGTCGTCCTCGGCAAAAGCGACGACCATCGCCGGTCCATGCTGATGATGCGAAATCTGCTCAGTGAGCGTGTGCCGCATCGACGCAACGCAATGCGGCGGCCTCGTCTTCTGAGCGACCCTCGTTGTGCTCATCCGGTTCACACGCCTCGGCGCAAGCCACTCCAGACGCGGCAAGGGCCGCCACTTGCGCGCATGCGCCGCGGCAAAATCCGGCCAGTCGCCGCGCGTAACCCACCAGCCGCGGCCATGCGCCGGATCGAGTTCGACCGGATCGGCAGGGCGTCTGGCCATGCCGGTAAAACAACCAGCCTTTGATAAACATCTGCGGCGTCCAGGGCCCCGCATGGCCGACCGACGCGAACTCCTCGCGCGCGCTCAGCGGCAACTGATGATCCAGCACATGCGCGAGCTTCAGATCGAACCGGTCTTTCAGATTCGGCCCGACGAAATCGGCGAGACGCGCCGTCGATTGCGGACGCCACCTCGCCCGCATGCAGATAACACTTCACCGCCAGTTCCCAATGCAAACGCGCGCCCTGCTGCGTCTCCAGCAGGAAATCGCATTCGCCAAGCGTGACGCCCGCGCGCCGCAACGGCACGCCGGCCGCGATCAGCCGCGCTGCCGGGCCATGTTGCAGAAACCAGCCGAGCAGCCATTCGGCGTAACGGCCGAGACGGGTCATGCGTATCGCCGCGAGATCGCGATGCAACGCGTGCGGCGCGGCATCGAGCGCGCGCAGCCAGTCGACGGTGGCGTGCAGTTCCTGGGGCGTTTCGAACAGGCTTGCGAGCACGCCGACATGGCGGTTGCGGACGCAACAGATCGGCGCTCAGCAGCAACCACGCGAGATCGCGCACGACGCTATCGCGCAAGGTGCCGAGCAGCGTATCGAGCAACGAGCCGCGTAGCGTCTGAGAATTGCCAGATCCGGCGGCAGCGGCGACGCCCTCCGCCTCGGTCCTCCCGGCGCTCATCACTGTGATTCGTTCGACGCTGCGCTGCTCGCCGCGCGCCACGTATCGCGTGCGAGGCACAGGTCGGCCCATGCCTTCGCCTTGTCGGGCAGACTGCGCAGCAGATACGCCGGGTGATAGGTGACGATCACCGGCACGCCTTCATATTCGTGCACGCGACCGCGCAGCGACGAAATGCTCGCCGTCGGTCTTCAGCAGACTTTGCGCCGCGAAGCGGCCGAGCGCGACGATCAGCTTCGGCTTGACCAGCGACACCTGGCGTTGCAGATACGGCTCGCAACGCGCAACTTCGTCCGGCTTCGGGATTGCGGTTGCCGGGCGGGCGGCACTTGATCACATTCGCGATGTAGACGTTGGTGTCGCGCGCGAGCGTCAGCGAACGCAGCATGCTGTCGAGCAGCTTGCCCGCCTGGCCGACGAAGGGCTCGCCCAGACGGTCCTCGTTTTCGCCCGGCGCTTCGCCGATCAGCATCCAGTCGGCGCCGCGATCGCCGACGCCGAACACGCGTGTTCGTGCGCTTTTCGCACAGGCGGCAAAGCTGGCAGCCCGCGACTCGCTCGCTCAACGCATCCCAGTCAAGTGTGTGGATGGCGGGCAGCGCCGGCTTTTCGGCCGCGTGCTTCGCGACGAGGGATGGGCGGGCAGATCGTCGAACCACGCGAAATCGTCGTCGGGCGGGGCGTCGAAGGATGCAGATCAGGCTCGGTCGAACGGGATTGCGGCGCGGATTGAGACGGCGACGAGGCCCGCTGCTGCTGAGCGGCTTGCGGCCCGGAAGCCGGGTGACGTGCCGCTGCGGCTTGCTGCGCGGACGCAGGTTGAATCCGCTGCTGCGCCTGCGTGGATTCCGGTTCCGGTCGAGATTCGCGTGCGGGTTGGCTCGGCTGGGACTCGGGTTGGGACTCGCGGTTCGGGCGAGTGTCGGCGTCGGTTGCGCAGCGTGATGCTCAGGCTCCGGCGACGGACGCCCGGAAACGGGGCGACGCCCGGCCGACGGTTGAGTCTGCGGCAACGTTTGATGCCCCGACGAAGGCTGGGTCCGCTGCACGGACTGCTGTGCAGGCTGCAACCCCGCTTGCGTCTGCCGCACATCGCCGGACACCTGCGCCGCCGAACGCTCTACTCCGGCATCGTCAGCCTGAGCCGCCTGAGCGGCTGAGACAGCGCCTGCGGCCGCATCGGCCGATTCGTGCACCGCCATGCCGCGACGCACCCACAGCGGCGCAAGCCCAAACTCTTCCAGTACCGATTCATGCAGCGCCATCTGCGCCCTCCGTGGCAAACGAGAAACGCATCACGATGGCGTCCTCCCGGCTGCGATGCCGCGCCGGATAGTAGTTCTTGCGCCGGCCGATCGAAGCAAAGCCAAAGCGCTCATACAGCCGGATCGCCCGATGATTCGACGGCCGCACTTCCAGCAGCAGCCCTTCGAGTTTTTCCGCACGTGTGATGCGCACCGCTTCGCGCAGCAGCGCGAGCCCGGCGCCCGCGCCTTGCGCGTGCGGCGCCACGCACAGATTGAGCAGATGCATTTCATCGACAACCGGCATCAGCACGCAATAGCCGATCAGCGTTCCCGTGACATGCCGCAGGCAGACGCCGAAATAGCCGTTGCGCAGCGAGTCGCCGAAATTGCCGCGGCTCCACGGAAACTCATAGGCGATTTTTTCGATGGCCGCGACCTCGTCCAGATCGCCTTCGGTCATCGGCGACATGTAGCGGTCCGCGAGCAGCACGCCGCTCATTGCCGGCCCTCGCCATGGGGTGCGTCCTGAGAGGCGCGTTGCGGCACCTCGTGGGTGAGGCCGGCAGCCTGTGCAGCTTCGCGCCGCCTGCGCGGCCTGCTCCGCCTTGGCGGCCTTTTCCGCCATCCGCTCCGCCGTGGTCTGCGCGACTTTGTCGCGCATATACTCGGGCGCGGCCTGATCGGCGGGCACCGTGCGGCCGGCGCGAAACGCGCGCAGCGCCGCGTGCGCGAGCGGCAATGCATGCGGCAGCGCTTCGCCGTCGACCTTGCGCGCAGCGGCGACAGCAGGCAGCCGCGCGCCGAAAGCCGCCGCCGCGTTGCCGGCCAGCGTAAAAGGCACGTCGGGCAATACCAGCCGCTCCGGGCGCGTCGAGCGACGCCGGCTGGACGCGTGCGCCATTCGCGTTGCGCGGCGTCCCACGCGTAGTCGGCCCAATAGATTTCGTCCATGCGGGCGTCGAGCGCGGCAAGCACGCGCGTCGCCGACGGATCGCGCAGCCGCGCGCTCTCCGCGCAGGCCAGCAACGTGCTGATCGGCACGACCGGCAGGTTCAGGCCGAACGCGAGGCCTTGAGCGACGCCGGTCGCCGTCCGCAAGCCGGTAAACGAACCGGGACCGGAGCCGAAGGCGATCGCGTCGCAGTCCGCCAGTGTCAGGCCGGCTTCGTCGAACAGTTCGCGAATGGCGGGCAGCAGGCGCGTGCTGGAGACCGCGCCGGTCTGCTCGTGACGAACCCAGACGCGGGGTTCGGCGGCAGGTCTCGCGCGGCCGCGTGCGGCGGCGACGGACAGAAGCGCCACCGAACAGAATTCGGTCGAGGTATCGAGGGCAAGGAGCACAGTTTGAGTCATGGACCGTATTGTAATCGGCGCGGCGCGTGCAAATGTGGTTTGGCTGCCCGCGTTACCCGCAGCCTGTCGGCGCTGCCTGCGATGCCGGCAGCTGCGATGTTTGGAATAAGCTCTCGGCCCGGCGGCGGCATCCAGTTGTTATGATCGTCAGCCGATCTCAACCAACCCGATCCCGCCCGGCGGGCAAAACGACAATGACCGACATCGACACCCAGTTCGCAAAAGCCCAGGAAGAAGTCCAAGCAATTGCCGGAGCGTCCGGGCAACCTCACGCTGCTGCGCCTCTACGCGCTCTACAAGCAGGCCACCAAGGGCGACGTGCACGGCGACAAGCCCGGCTTCACCGATATCGTCGGCAAATACAAGTACGACGCGTGGGCCGCGCTCAAGGGCACCGACCAGGACGCCGCGAAGCAGCAATACGTCGAACTCGTCGAATCGCTGAAAAGCGGCACTGCGGCCTGAAGCCTGACCGGCAACCGGCTAGCAACCGCAGCCGGCCGCGCGGATTGGCACCGATATGCTCGCCACGGCAAGCGCCGCGAGCATGCGACCTGCGGACGCAGGCGTCGTCCGCAGCAACCGCCCCGCCGGCAGCCGCCGCCGCTGCCATCTATGACGTTTTTCGTTAAGAAAACTCCTAACAGTGGCGCAGTGCAACAAAACCCTATACAATGCTGCCTGCGCTTCACTGCTTTGCCCGGCTTTCTTCTAGCGGCCTTTGCGGCGCAGCGCCTCGTAGCGTTTAGCTCCAATCCAGTTTAGAACCTGTCCCCTCCTGCCTAGCCCCCTACGGGCGATCATGTCCCAGGCTGGCGGCACGCCGTGTTGGCATGTCGCATCCGATACAGCTTCTAACGAAAAGCTCGCCTTCATTGTCGCGAGCTGCCCCCGTTTTTCGATTTGCTCGCTGCTTCTTTGCTCGCTGAATCCGACGACTTGGGTATGCCGATTGGCGCCGACGTTTTAATTCCCTGTGTACCAAGGATTCTCATGACTTCGAGCAATACCTCCAGCCCGTTGAACGCCATCGCCGATCAGGCACTCGGTCTCGCCGACGCACCCGCGCAAGCCGCAGCCGTTGCTGCCGCTCCGGAAGCCGTCGCCGCTGAAGCCGCAGTCGCCGACCGGCCCGACGTTCGCGTCGCTCGGTCTGTCCGCGGATGTCGTCTCCGCGCTGACCGCCGCTGGTTATCAGAACCCGACGCCGGTTCAGCAACGCGCTATCCCGGCTGGCATCGCCGGCCGCGATCTGCTGGTGTCGAGCCCGACCGGTTCGGGCAAGACCGCCGCGTTCATGCTGCCCGCCATCGAACGTTTCTCGCAACTGCAAAAGGCGCAAGCCAGCCAGCCGCGTGAACCGCGTCCGGCTGACGGCGCCCGGCACGCGCCGTCCGCAACCGGTTGCCCGTCCGACCATGCTGGTTCTGACGCCGACCCGCGAACTCGCGATGCAGGTCACCACCGCCGCTGCCACGTACGGCAAGCACCTGAAGCGCCTGCGCACCGTCAGCATTCTGGGCGGCGTCGCTTACGGTCAACAGCTGATGCTGCTGGCGAAGAACCCGGAAATCCTGGTTGCTACGCCGGGCCGTCTGATCGACCACCTGGAACGCGGCCGTATCGACCTGTCGCAACTGCAGATTCTCGTGCTCGACGAAGCTGACCGCATGCTCGACATGGGCTTC
This sequence comes from uncultured beta proteobacterium, assembly GCA_963800185.1. Lineage (GTDB taxonomy): Bacteria > Pseudomonadota > Gammaproteobacteria > Burkholderiales > Burkholderiaceae > Paraburkholderia. The sequence goes on from CAWCZW010000004.1 coordinate 458,267, forward strand.
ATCGAAGACATCGAAACGATCGTCGCCGCTACGCCGGCTACGCGTCAAACGATGCTGTTCTCGGCTACGCTCGACGGCAAGATCGGTTCGCTGACGGGCCGCCTGCTGAAGGACCCGGAACGCATCGAGATCGTTCAGCGTCTGGAACAACGTACCAACATCGCGCAAACCGTTCACTACGTGGACGACCGCGATCACAAGGATCGTCTGCTCGACCATCTGCTGCGCGACGAAGGCCTCGACCAGGCTATCGTCTTCACGGCAACCAAGATGGACGCCGACCAGCTGGCTGGCCGTCTGGCCGACGCCGGTTTCGAATCGGCAGCTCTGCACGGCGATCTGCCGCAAGGCGCGCGTAACCGCACGATCAAGGCACTGCGCGAGCGCCGTGTTCGCGTGCTGGTGGCAACGGACGTCGCCGCTCGCGGTATCGACATCCCGGGCATCACGCACGTGTTCAACTACGATCTGCCGAAGTTCGCTGAAGACTACGTGCACCGTATCGGCCGTACCGGCCGTGCTGGCCGCTCGGGTATCGCAGTGAGCCTCGTGCACCACGCGGAACAAGGCGCGCTCAAGCGCATCGAGCGTTTCGTGCGTACCCCGCTGCCGGTCAACGTCGTCGAAGGCTTCGAGCCGCGCAAGTCGGCTCCGTCGGGCAATGGCGGCCGTCCTGGCTTTGGCGGCCGTGGCCGTCCGGGCGGTGGCAATGGTGGTGGCCGTCGCTTCGGTAGCGGTTCGGGCAAGCCGGCTGGTAACGGCGGCGGTGCGCGCAGCGGTAGCGGCACGGGCGGCGGCTGGGCCGGCAAGTCGGCTGGCGGCGGTTCGCGTGAAGGCGGCGGCGGCTTTGGTGGCGGCTCGCGTGAAGGCTTACGGCGGTTCGCGTGACGGCGGCTACGGCGCACGCCGCAGCGACGGCCCGCGTACGGCTCGTCGCGGCAGCTAAGCTGCGCATCCGGCTCGCATGCCTTTGCGGCATGCCGCATGTTGCGTAGCGGTACAGCAATCACTCAAAAAAGACCCGGACGGCTCCTCGCCGTCCGTCAGTCGGAAGAAAACCGGTGCTCAGGCGCCGGTTTTTTTTCGTCCGTACGATCCGCGTCGTGCACCGGGAAATTTCACGATGTGGAAAATTTTTTTGCGTCGTAAAAAATCGTGCTGCACGGCACAAGAAGACCTATTGCGAGATGGGAAAAGTCGTTTCTCAATGCGGAATGATGCATCGCAAACAATTGATTTTAAACACAAATAAATATCTGAAAAGCGTCTCGCCGCGGCTATTGCGCGCACCTCGATTTGCCTAGACTCTTATACAAGACTTCACGAAACGAAACGCCAAACCGGCCAGCCGCTTCGACGAAGATCACCGAGTCACCTATCCATTACAGGCAAATCAAGGAGAACACCATGACCATCCCGCCAGGAACAAGCCAAGCAACTCCAGCAGCAATGGGACACCGATCCGCGCTGGAAGGGCATCAAGCGCAGCTACTCGGCGGAAGACGTGATCCGTCTGCGCGGTTCGGTGCAGGTCGAGCACACGCTCGCCAAGCGCGGCGCGGAAAAGCTGTGGGCAAGCGTGAACAACGAGCCGTTCGTCAACTCGCTCGGCGCGCTGACCGGCAACCAGGCGATGCAGCAGGTGAAGGCCGGCCTGAAGGCGATCTATCTGTCGGGCTGGCAGGTTGCGGGCGACGCGAACGTCGCCGGCGAAATGTATCCGGACCAGTCGCTGTATCCGGCGAACTCGGTGCCGCTCGTCGTGAAGCGCATCAACAACACGCTGACGCGCGCTGACCAGATCCAGTGGTCGGAAGGCAAGAATCCGGGCGACGAAGGCTAATCGACTACTTCGCGCCGATCGTCGCCGACGCGGAAGCCGGTTTCGGCGGCGTGCTGAACGCGTTCGAACTGATGAAGGCGATGATCGAAGCCGGCGCTGCGGGCGTGCACTTCGAAGACCAGCTGGCGTCGGTGAAGAAATGCGGCCACATGGGCGGCAAGGTGCTCGTGCCGACGCGCGAAAACATCGCCAAGCTGACGGCCGCGCGTCTCGCCGCCGACGTCTCGGGCGTGCCGACCGTGCTGCTGGCCCGCACCGACGCGGAAGCCGCCGACCTGGTCACCTCCGACATCGACGACAACGACAAGCCGTTCCTGACCGGCGAGCGCACGGTGGAAGGTTTCTACCGCACGCAAGCCGGGTATCGAGCAGGCCATCTCGCGTGGTCTCGCCTACGCGCCGTACGCCGACATGATCTGGTGCGAAACCGGCAAGCCGGACCTCGAGTTCGCGAAGAAATTCGCCGACGCGATCCACAAGGAATTCCCGGACAAGCTGCTGTCGTACAACTGCTCGCCGTCGTTCAACTGGAAGAAGAATCTGGACGACGCGACGATCGCCAAGTTCCAGCGCGAACTCGGCGCGATGGGCTACAAGTTCCAGTTCATCACGCTGGCCGGTTTCCACGCGCTGAACTACTCGATGTTCAACCTCGCGCACGGTTATGCCCGCAACCAGATGACCGCGTTCGTCGAAATGCAGCAGGCGGAATTCGCCGCGGCCGAAAAGGGCTTCACCGCCGTCAAGCATCAGCGCGAAGTCGGCACCGGCTACTTCGACGCCGTGACGCAAACGGTCGAACGCGAAGCATCGACGACCGCGCTGCACGGTTCGACGGAAGACGAACAGTTCTTCGACAAGAAGGTCGCGTAACTGGCGACGACCGGCCCCGCGGCCTGATCGCAACGAACGGCAGCAGAAGACGACAAGCGGCTCCGTCAGAGAGCCGCCGTCACAGGGAGGAGCCGCGCCGCCGGCGTTGTCCGTGCAATTGGTCTGCCGGGCAATCGGCCCGGCGGCCGGAATCTGAGAGAAAAATCGCAGCAGCGCAGACAAGAGCCGGCACGGCGGATCGTGCCGGTGTAACAGGGACGCGGCGGCCTCATCGCCGGCGCGTTTTTTCATGGCACTGCCCGCGTCAGCGATACACGATCACCGGAATCTTCGTATGCGTGAGCACCCGCTGCGTTTCGCTGCCGATCAGCAGACTGCCCAGCCCGCGCCGCCCGTGCGAAGCCATGAAGATGACGTCGCAGGCACCCCGCTGCGCCGCTTCGATGATGCCGAGATACGGCGCCGGATGCACGCTGGTGCGGCTCTCGACAATCACGCCGACCCGCCGCCCGGCCATCTCCACTTCCCGCAGATGCACCCGCGCCTCGCGCTCGCTGCGCTGCAGGAACTCGGACGGCGGCTCGACCACCACGTCGGAAAACGGCGAATACGGATATTGCGGCAGGCACGCGTAAGCCGTGATGCGCGCGCCGACGGCCTGCGCAAGATCGATCGCGCCGTTGATCGCCTTGCGCGACAGCTCGGAACCATCGGTCGGAACCAGGATGTGCGTGAACATGAGGCCTCCGTCGCCGGCTGTGCACGAGCGGGCGTGCGCACCTGCCGTCAGCATCCAGTGCGGCTCGGCATGCAAGCCGCTTCAATCGATTGTAGGTCGCGCGAATACGGGTTTGGAGCGGTTTGAAGGGTCTGTCCGCATATCGGAAACCCCCGTGTGAGGTTCAGCCCCAGTAACCGGGATGACCGTACGTATGCTTGAGAAAATCCAGAAACAGCCGCACCCGCAGCGGCAAATGGCGGCGCTGCGGAAACACCGCGTGGATGCCGATCGGCGGCGCCGCGAATTCGTCGAGCACGCTGACGAGCCGCCCTGCGGCGATCTCCGCGCCGACTTCCCACCACGAGCGCCACGCCAGACCGTGGCCTTCGAGGCACCACTCGTGCAGCACCGCGCCGTCCGAGCATTCCATCGTGCCGGACACCTTGATCGACACGACCTTGTCGCCCTGCTGGAACATCCAGCCGCGCTGCTGATTGGCGCTCGCGCCGAGCGCGAGGCAGTTGTGATGCGCGAGATCGGCGAGCTGCGCGGCGCGCCGCGCCGGCTCAAATACGCGGGCGACGCCACGCATACGCGCCGGTTCTCGCCAAGCTTGAGCGACACCAGCGACGAATCCGGCAATTCGCCAAGACGCACCGCGCAATCGAAACCTTCGTTGACCAGGTCGACCAGACGGTCGGACAGATCGAGCGTGATCGAGACGTCCGGATGCGCGACCGTGAACGCCGGCACCAGCGGTGCGACATGCCGGCGGCCGAAACCCGCCGGCGCCGACAGCCGCAAATGGCCGCTCGCTTTCACGCCGCCCGCCGACACGCTGGCTTCGGCGTTCTGCATGTCGTGAATGACGCGCTGGCAGTCTTCGAGAAACGCCGAGCCTTCGAAGGTCAGCGTGATCTTGCGGGTGGTGCGCACCAGCAGCTTGACGCCGAGGCGCTCTTCGAGCGCGTCGATACGGCGGCCGATGATCGCGGGCGCGACGCCTTCCGCCAACGCCGCCGCGGACAGGCTGCCCTTGGCCGCGACGGTGACGAAAGTCTCGATCTGCTTGAAACGGTCCATGAACAGCGGCTGCGTGAGAAAGTGGTCGGAGCGCGCAAGATTAGGTGGATAAAAGTAAAAGATCAAGTGATGTTTAGCCTCTTTTTTAGCGTCAGAGCATCACTAATACAATTCGTCCCGACCTCTGATTGGAGCGCACGGCAATGTCGGCCACAACGACACTCTCCCCAAAAGCAGTGATTTTCGACGCATACGGCACGCTTTTCGACGTGCATTCGGTGATCGCTGCCGCAGAGCAGATGTTTCCCGGTCACGGCGACGCGCTCTCGCAGTTGTGGCGTCAGAAGCAGATCGAATACACGCAGCTGCGCACGCTGGCCGCTCCGGCGGACGTCCCCGGCGCGCATTACCGGCCGTTCTGGGACATCACGCTCGACGCGCTGCGTTTCTCCGCGAAAAAGCTTCAGCTCACGCTGGGTCGCGCGGCCGAGAAGCGTTTGATGGACGAATACGCGTGCCTGTCGGCGTTTCCGGACGCGGTGCCGGTTCTGCGTGCGTTGCGCGACGCGGCGGCGGCACGCACGGCTACGCTACGCCGGCCAAACCGCCGCACGCCGCCGATCGGCGAAAACGCGCATCAACGCGCCGGCCTCGCGATTCTCTCGAACGGCAATCCGCAAATGCTCGACATCGCCGTGAAGAGCGCGGGCATGAGCGGCCTGTTCGACCACGTTCTGTCCGTCGATACCGTGCGCGCCTACAAACCCTCGCCCGCCGCCTATGCGCTCGGCACGCAAGCCTTCGGCGCGCAGCCGCGCGAGATCGTGTTCGTGTCGTCGAATGGATGGGACGTGGCGGGCGCGACCTGGTTCGGCTTCACCACTTTCTGGCTCAACCGGCAAAACGCACCAGCCGAAGAATTGGGCGTCACGCCACATGGCACGGGCGAAGACATGAACGACCTGCTCGCTTTCCTGCAGACGCTCGCTTCGCCCGGCCGTAGCAGCACGCCGGGCAGTTCCGGCAAGCCCGCTGGCAACCGCCCGCGCCACAGCCCTGGCGCATGACGGCAGTCACCGGACCACGCAACACGCACATGCAGCACACGTTTAACCCGACAGCTTACCAACATTTGCATCATTGCAATCTGACCGACCAAGGAGAAAACCATGGCGAATTCGCTGTCATCGTTGTCGCTGCCGCAGGGCATGGAAATTTCGGCTGAGATCAAGCCGGGCTACGAAGCAATCCTCACGCGCGAAGCGCTCGAACTCGTCGCCGCGCTGCATCGCACGTTCGAACCGCGCCGTCAGCAGTTGTTGCAGGCGCGCGTGGAACGCACGAAGCGGCTCGATGCCGGCGAGCGTCCCGACTTCCTCGCCGAGACGCAAACACGTGCGCGAAGGCGACTGGAAAATCGCCCCGCTGCCGCAGGATCTGCAATGCCGCCGCGTGGAAATCACCGGGCCGGTCGAGCGCAAGATGATCATCAACGCGCTGAATTCCGGCGCGGATTCGTACATGACCGACTTCGAGGATTCGAATGCGCCGAGCTGGGATAACCAGATCACCGGCCACATCAATCTGAAGGACGCGGTGCGCCGCACGATTTCGCTGGAACAGAACGGCAAGTCGTACAGGCTGAACGACAAGGTCGCCACGCTGATCGTGCGTCCGCGCGGCTGGCATCTCGACGAGAAGCACGTGAAGGTGGACGGCAAGCGCGTGTCGGGCGGCATTTTCGACTTCGCGCTGTTCATGGTTCCACAACGCGAAGGAACTGGTCGCGCGCGGCTCGGGCCCGTACTTCTATCTGCCGAAGATGGAGAGCCATCTCGAAGCGCGCCTGTGGAACGACATTTTTCTCGCCGCGCAGGAAGCGGTCGGCGTGCCGCGCGGCACGATTCGCGCGACCGTGCTGATCGAAACGATCGTCGCCGCGTTCGAAATGGACGAGATTCTGTACGAGCTGCGCGAACATAGCTCGGGACTGAACGCGGGCCGCTGGGACTACATCTTCTCGGCGATCAAGAAGTTCAAGAGCCGACCGCGACTTCTGTCTCGCCGACCGCTCGCAGATCACGATGACCTCGCCGTTCATGCGCGCGTACGCGCTGTTGCTGCTGAAGACCTGCCATCGTCGCAACGCGCCGGCGATCGGCGGCATGAGCGCGCTGATTCCGATCAAGAACGATCCGGCGGCGAACGACAAGGCGATGGGCGGCGTGCGCTCGGACAAGGCGCGCGATGCGGGCGACGGCTACGACGGCGGCTGGGTCGCGCATCCGGGCCTCGTGCCGATCGCGATGGAAGAGTTCGTCAAGGTGCTCGGCGACAAGCCGAACCAGATCGGCAAGCAGCGCGACGACGTGCTCGTCACGGCCGCCGACCTGACTCGACTTCCGTCCGGAGACGCCGATCACCGAAGCGCGGTTTGCGCAACAACATCAACGTCGGCATTCACTACCTGGGTTCGTGGCTGGCGGGCAATGGTTGCGTGCCGATTCACAACCTGATGGAAGACGCGGCGACCGCGGAGATTTCGCGCTCGCAGGTGTGGCAGTGGATTCGCTCGCCGAAGGGCAAGCTCGAGGACGGCCGCAAGGTGACGGTCGAACTGGTGCGCGAATTGACGGCGCAGGAGTTGCGACAAGGTGAAGCTGGCAGTTGGCGGTGAACTGGCGGCGATACGGAGCCGTATGAACGCGCCGCGCAAATCTTCGAAGAGATGTCGACGTCGGAACAGTTCACCGACTTTCTGACACTGCCGCTGTACGAACAAATTTGAGACTGCGCCTCACGCGTCGTGAAGCCGCCCATTCCTGACGGCACACGTCGCACCGCGCCGCCCGGCCGCCCCGCGCCCCTGCTGTGACTACAACTCCATGACAGAACCATGACGGGAATGACAAGCCCGACTGTTGATTGAGGGAAAGAAAGACAATGCTGAAGCTCGACCCGAAACGCGCCGCGCTGGTGGCGATCGACCTGCAGAAGGGGATCCTCGCCATGCCGATCGCCCCGCATCCGGCGGCGACGGTCGTCGCCAATTCGACCCGGCTCGCCGAGGCGCTGACGCGCGCCGGCGGAGCGGTCGTGCGCGTCCACGTCGGCTTCTCGGCCGACGGCGCCGACCGGCTCAAGCAGGAAGTCGACCAGGCGATGGCGGGCGGCCCACGTCCGCCCGACTGGATGGAGTTCGTCCCCGAGGTCGCCGCGTGGAAGGGCGCTGTCGAGATCCTCAAGCGCCAGTGGGGCGCCTTCCACGGCACGGAGCTCGATCTGCAACTCAGGCGGCGTGGCCTCGATACGATCGTGCTGACCGGCGTCGCGACCAATCTCGGCGTCGAGCAGACGGCGCGCGAGGCCTGGCAGCTCGGCTATTCGGTCGTCGTCGCCGAAGACGCGACGAGCTCATCACTCGGCGAGGCGGCGCACCGCTTCGCCGTCGAGACGATCCTGCCGCGTGTCTCGCGGGTGCGGTCGACGAGGCGATTCTCGCGGCGCTGGGCCGACTAACGCCGGCCCCTTCCACCGCGCTCACGCGCGGTCCCCCTCCCCCGCCATCGCGGGGGAGGATGGCGCGTCGCCTTCTGGCGCGAGCGGGAGGAGGGTTCAGCTTTCTCTCCCCCACAAAGTGGGGGAGGGGTATCGCGCGAAGCGCGGTGGAAGGGGTCTAGGATTTGATCTTCGCGGTCGCGGCGCGCACGATCGAGATTTGACGACTTCGTCGATGGCGAGCATGACCTGACTGCCTGGATGCGCATGATCGATTACGCCCTGCGCTCGCAGCCGCGCGTCGCGACCAAGTGTCGCGCTGCGGCCTGTCGCCCATGTCATGGCTGATCCCGTCGACCTCGACCGCGAGTCGCGCCTTGGCGCAATAGAAATCAAGCACGTAGGGGCCGATCGGATGCTGGCGGCGAAACACCGGCGCTCCTGGCGCGCGCGTGCGCAATCTGGACCGCAGCCGCGCTTCGGGCGGCGACAGATTGCGGCGCAAATGGCGGGCGTTCTCGATGGTCTCTTTTGGCGCTCGCATGAGCAGCCCCCACCACCGCGCTCACGCGCGGTTCCCCTCCCCCGCCTCGCGGGGGAGGGGGACCGCGCGCAGCGCGGTGGAAGGGGTTTAGGCTTCGATCTTCGCGGTCGCGGCGCGCACGATCGAGTCGACGACTTCGTCGATGGCGAGCATGACCTCACTCGCCGGGATGCGCATGATCGATACGCCCTGCGCTCGCAGCCACGCGTCGCGACGAATGTCGCGCTGCGGCCTGTCGCCCATGTCATGGCTGATCCCGTCGACCTCGACCGCGAGCCGCGCCTTGGCGCAATAGAAATCAAGCACGTAGGGGCCGATCGGATGCTGGCGGCGAAAGACCGGCGCTCCTGGCGTGCGCGCGCGCAATCTGGACCACAGCCGCGCTTCGGGCGGCGAGAGATTGCGGCGCAAATGGCGGGCGTTTTCGAAGGTCTCTTTTGGCGCTCGCATGGGTAGCCCCCTCCACCGCGCTTCGCGCGGTCCCCCTCCCCCGCTTCGCGGGGGAGGATGGCGCGTCGCGTCAGCTTAGGTGCGGGCTTGATCAGCGACAGGTCGGCCGGGCCGAGGCGGTCGTTCGCCGTCCAGGCCTGGTGCCAGTAGGGGTAGAGCAGCGTCGGCAGGCTGACCTTGTCGAGCCGCGCGCGCTCCTCCGCGGTCAGCTTGACGTCGGCGGCGGCGAGGTTGTCCTTGATCTGCGCCTCGGTGCGGCCGCCGATGATGACCGTGGTGACGGCGGGGCGGCCGAGCAGCCAGGCGAGCGCGATCTGCGCCGCCGACGCCTTGTGCGCCTCGGCGACGGCGACGAGTTCGTCGACGATGTCCCACAGCTTGTTCTCGTCGGCGATCGGCGGCTCCTTCCAGCCGGCCGCCAGGCGCGTGTCGCCGGGCGCGGCCTTGTTGCGCCGGTGCTTGCCCGACAGCAGGCCGCCGGCGAGCGGGCTCCACACCAGCACGCCGAGCTTCTGGTCGATCGAGATCGGGATCAGCTCGTATTCGGCCTCGCGCGCCTGCAGCGTGTAGTGGATCTGCTGCGACACGAACGGGAATGCGGCCTTCGCGGCGCGCGATCTCCATCGCCTTCATCACGTGCCAGCCGGAGAAATTGGAGCAGCCGACGTAGCGCACCTTGCCCGCGCGCACGAGGCTGTCGAGCGCCTCGAGCGTCTCTTCGAGCGGCGTCAGCCCGTCCCATTGGTGGACCTGATAGAGGTCGATGACGTCGGTGCGCAGGCGCTTGAGGCTCGCTTCGCAGGCGCGGATCAGGTGCCAGCGCGACAGGCCCTTGTCGTTCGGGCCCGGGCCCATGGTGAAGCGCGCCTTGGAGGCGATCAGCATGCCGGGCTGGCGCTTGGCGCCCATCGCCTCGCCGAGAATGTCTTCGGCGAGCGCCGGCCGAATAGACGTCGGCGGTGTCGATCAGATTGACGCCGGCGTCGGCGACGAGGTCGATCAGCCGGCGCGCTTCGGCGAGCGAGATCGCGCCGACCTTGGCGAAGCCGCCTTGGCCGCCGAAGGTCATCGTTCCCAGGGTCAGCTCCGAGATTTTCAGTCCCGAATTGCCCAACTGTCGGTATTCCATCGTCATTCTCCATTGGCGCAACGCGATCGGCGGCTGGCGCAATCGCAAGCCGCCACTTCGCCTTTGCGCGGCGATTGGCCGGAATCGACACGCGAACCGATCCGGCGCGTGGGCGCTGGCTGGTCCGCGGCCCGTCTATCTTAGCCGCCCTCGCCGCGCGGCGGGAGATGGGCGGAGGGAAAACAGGCCGTCCGCGGGTAAAACTTGCCGTAGCGGCCAAGTGGGTACTAACATGCCAGCATCGCGCCGAGCCAGAGAACCGGATCACGATCGTGAGAGCCCTTCTCTGCCCCAGCCCGCGCAAACTCGCCCTCGTCGAGCGGCCAACGCCGGTCGCCGCGCCGGGCGCGCCGCTGGTGCGCATAAAGCGGGCAGGCGTGTGCGGCACCGATCTGCATATTTTCGAGGGCACGCAGCCCTATTTCGAATATCCGCGCGTCATCGGCCATGAACTCGCCGGCGAGGTCGCGGCGGTCGGCGGGGCGAGCCGCTTTCGCGTCGGCCAGCAGGTCGCGGTCATTCCCTATGTCGCCTGCGGCGCACTGCGTCGCCTGCCGGCGCGGCAAGCCCAATTGCTGCCAGACGCATGAACGTGGTCGGCGTCCACAGCGACGGCGGCATGGCCGATTGGCTGGCGTGCCGGAGGACAATCTCATCGACGCCGAGGGCGTCAGCCTCGACGAAGCGGCGATGGCCGAGTTTCTCGCCATCGGCGCGCATGCGGTGCGGCGCGGCGCGATCGCGCCGGGCCAGAGGGTCGTGGTCGTCGGCGCCGGCCCGATCGGCCTCGCCGCGGCGATCTTCGCCAAGCGCGCGCGGCGGCGACGTGACGATGCTCGACACGCGCGCCGACCGTCTCGCCTTCGCGCGCAAGGCGATCGGAATCGACCAGGCGATCGAGGCGGACGAGGGCGCGCGCGACCGGCTGGCGGCGCTGACCGGCGGCGATTTCTTCGATTGCGTGTTCGACTGCACCGGCTCGCCGCCGGCGATGAACGCCGGCTTCACGCTTGTCGCCCATGGCGGCGCCTACGTGCTGGTCAGCATCGTGCTCGGCGACATCAGCTTCTCCGATCCCGAGTTCCACAAACGCGAGACGACGCTGCTCGGCAGCCGCAACGCGACGCGGGCGGACTTCGACACGGTGTTCGCCGCGCTGCGCTCCGGCGCGATCGCGACCCGGACGCTCGCCACCCATCGCGCCTCGCTCGACGACGCGGCGCGCGTCTTTCCGCACTGGCTCGACCCGGCCAGCGGCGTCGTCAAAGCGCTGATCGAGATCTGACCGATGCCTTTTCCCATTCTGCAGTTCGGCACCAGCCGCTTCCTTCAGGCCCATTTCGATTACTTCGTCGCTCGCGGCTTCGTCGACGGGCCGGGGACGCGGCGGATCGCCGTCGTCCAGACGACCGCCTCGGCCGACAGCGCGCGGCGCGTCGCCTTCTTCGACGCCGGCCGCCCCTATCGCATCCATGTGCGCGGCCTCGTCGGCGGCGCGGCGGTCGACGAATGGGAGGAGGTCGACAGCATCGGCCGCGGCGTCGACGCCAATCGCGACTGGGCGGCGGCGGAAAAGCTGTTCCTCAATGCGCGCTGGATCGTCTCGAACACCGGCGATCGCGGCTACGAACTCGACCCGGCCGATCGGGCGGACAACGGCGTTCCGAAGTCGTTTCCCGCCAAGCTGACCAAGCTGCTGTACGCCCGCTTCGCCGCCAGCCGGCCGGCGCCGACGCTGTTTCCCTGCGAGCTGATCGAAGGCAACGGCGACCGGCTGAGGGCGCTGGCGTTGGACTTGGCGGCGAGCTGGGGCTTGCCCGACGCCTTTCGTCGCTGGCTCGGCGAGGACTGCCTCTGGGTCAATTCGCTGGTCGACCGCATCGTCTCGGCGCCGTTGGAGCCGGCGGGCGCGGTCGCCGAGCCTTATGCGCTGTGGGCGGTCGAGAACCGGCCTGGCCTCGTCATGCCGTGCCGCCACCCGAGCGTCGTCGTCACCGACGATCTCAAGCGCTACGAGCGGCTGAAGCTGTTCATCCTCAATCTCGGCCACACCTATCTCGCCGAGTTGTGGCGCCGGCGCGGCGGCGCGGCGGACGAAACCGTGCGCGCAGCTGCTCGCCGACCCGGCGACGCTCGCCGAACTCAACGACCTCTACGATCGCGAGGTGCTGCCGGTGTTCGACGGGCTCGGCATGGGCGAGGAGGCGCGCGACTATCGCGCGCGCGTCATCGAGCGTTTCCGCAATCCGTTCCTCGACCACAAACTCGCCGACATCTTCACCAATCATGCGGCGAAGAAGCAGCGCCGCTTCGGCGGGCTTGATCGCCTTGGCCGAGCAGCACGGGATCGTCGGTCGCCCAGCCGCGCCTCAAGGCGGCGCTCGCGCCTGACGCGCGCCGTCCGGCGGGGCGCTCCGGGCCTGAACTGTCGGCTGCCGCCCTTGCCGGCGACGGGGAAATAGTCCAATCTCCGCCCGCCTCCGGCGCTCAAACGCGCCGCGCCCCAACCTCGGAGTTGCCTGTGATCGCTTTCCTTCCGTCCGCCGTCGTCCGTCTCGCCGCCGCGGCGGCGCTGGCCTTGGCGCTGTCGCCCGCCTTACGCCGCGCCGGCGCCGAGCGGACGGTCGACATGGCGAAGGTGCTGCAGCCCGGCCCGCTGCCGGAGCTGTCGCTCGGCGATCCCAAAGGCGTGCCGATGGTCGAATACGGCTCGCTGACCTGCCCGCATTGCGCGGCCTTCGCCACCACCGTCTTGCCCAGCCTTCGAAGGCCGCCTATATCGACACCGGCAAGGTCCATTTCATCTTCCGCGAATTCTCGCGCAATCCGCTCGACGTCGCCGCCTTCGTGCTGGCGCGCTGCGTCGGCGACGACAAGGCGCTGGCGACGATCGACCTGCTGTTCGCCGAGCAGGACAAATGGGCCTTCGTCGACAATCCGCTCGAGCCGCTGATCGCCGCGGTGCGCCCGACCGGCATCGGCCACGACAAGGCGATGGCGTGCCTCAAGGACCAGTCCAAGGCCGACGCGATGCACCAAGATCCTCAAGACGGCGGTCCAGGACGTGCAAGGTGCAGGGCACGCCGACCTTCGTCATCGACGGCAAGGTCTACGGCGGCGAACTGTCGCATGGCCGATCTCGACGCGATCTTGAAGCCGCTGGTGAAGTGAGGGCTTGCGATCCTCCCCCGCTCGCGCGGGAGGGGTCCGCGCGAAGCGCGGTGTTCGAGGCTGTGCGAGCGCCGGGCTCGCTGACGCCCGGCTACAGCGCGACGGCCGCGCCTACGACGCCCTCACCAGCTGCAGCCACGCCGCCCGGCGAGCGCGCCCGCGGCGACGACGACCAGCGTCGCGAGCGGATACCAGCTCGCGACGAACAGCGGCGAATCGTCGGTGCAATTGGTGGCGTAGATCGTCGCCGCGACGCCCGCCGCCGCCGCGCCGGCGAGCGCGCCGGTCAGCGCCGGGATAGCGCGGCGCGCCCTCGCGCAGCGCGACGATCAGCGCGGCCAGCGGCGGGATCGACAGCAGCGGGATCAGCGTCAGGCAGTGCAGCCAGTTGCGTCCCGACCAGCCGCGTCACCCAGAGTTCGCGGCGGCGTCACGACAGCTCGACGACGACCGCGCCGCCGAGCAGCACGAACGGCGCGACGAGCCAGCCGCGACCAGCGCGCCCGGCCGCGCGTCGGGCCTGAGCAGCCTGCAGGCACAGCAGCGCGCACGGCAGCAGCAGCGCCAGCGTGTCGACGAATTTGAGGTCGAAGCGCATCGTGTGCGTCGCCGCCGCGATGTCGGGCCGCGGCCCGAGCGCCGTCATGAACAGCGCGGCGCTGACAGCGCGCCGAGCGCCGAGCGCCAGCGCGACGCGGCGGCCGAGCCGAGACGCGCGGCGGCGGCGGTTCGGCGGCGAGCGCGGCGATGAGGTCGGCGGTCTTCATTGGGTTCGCGCTCCGCCAGGCGACGGCGAGCGACTTCAGCGCGCGATGCAGCGCCACGCGCACCGCGACCTCGCGTCATCGACGAGCCGCGCCGCGGTCGCCGCGATCGACTGGCCCTCCAGCGAGATCGACTTTGACGATGTCGCGCGCGCGCGGCGGCAAGCTGCTCCATCAGCCGCTCGACGTCGCGAGCGCGTATGCGGATCCTCGCCTCGGGCGCGGCGAGCACGGCCTCGAAATCCTCGATCGGCTCGTCGCGGCGCACGCCGCGCCGGCGCATCGCGTCGATGATCTTGTGGCGCGCGATCGCGTTGACCCAGGGCGCCAGCCTGAGGCCGCCGTCCCAGGTCTGCCGCTTCAGATGGATCGCCAACAAAGTCTCTTGCACGACATCCTCGACATCCGCGTCGCCGACCCTGGCGCGCGCGAAAGCGCCCCGCGCCATCGGCCGCACCGCGCGGCCGATCTCCTCGAGCAGACCGCCGATAGGCCGCCTCGTCGCCGGCCAGGGCGGCGCGCATCATGCCGCGCCCATTTCTCCTCGACCGGACTCGCCGGACGGCTCCTGGCTCATTCGTCCTTCGCCCCAGTTGCAGCAGATTGTTACGGCGCCGGCGATCGCCGACGGAAAAATATCGCAGCGGCCCGCCGCGCGCGCCGTGTAACATGCGGCGGGCCGCGGCGCGAAGACGCCGACGAACGCCGCTGTCGAGGAGGACGCCCATGACGATCGCCCGACCCACTCGCCGCGCGTCGCCGCGCCGCTGCCCGCGCCGCGCCGGCGTCGGCCTCAAGCCCGAGCATTTCGACGCGATCCTGGCCGAGCGGCCGGACGTCGGCTTCTTCGAGATCCACGCCGAGAATTACATGGGCGACGGCGGCCCGCCGCATCGGCGGCTGGAGGCGATCCGCGCGCTCTATCCGCTTTCGCTGCACGGCGTCGGCCTGTCGATCGGCTCGCCGCGGCCGCTCGACAAGCGACCATCTCGCCGCGCCTGGCCGCGCTCGATCCGACGCTACGAGCCGGGCCTGTTCTCGGAGCATCTGGCCTGGTCGAGCCACGACGAGGGCTTCCTCGACGACCTGCTGCCGCTGCCCTACACCGAGGAGACGCTGGCGAGCGTCTGCGCGCATATCGACGAGACGCAGGAGGCGCTCGGGCGGCGCATGCTGCTCGAAAACCCCTCGACCTACGTGCGGTTCGCCGAGAGCGACGATCCCCGAGACCGAGTTCCTCGCCGAGATCGCGCGCCGCACCGGCTGCGGGCTGCTGCTCGACGTCAACAATGTCGAGGTCTGCGCGACCAATCACGGCTTCGACCCCCTCGCCTATCTCGACGCTTTCCCGCTCGAGCATGTCGGCGAGATCCATCTCGCCGGCTATGCCGAGGCGCGAGGACGAGGCCGGCCACGCCGCTGCTGGATCGACGCCCACGATTCGCCGGTGCGCGCCCGGCGTCTGGGCGCTCTACGAGCGTGTCGATCGGCGCGGATCGGGCCGACGCCGACGCTGATCGAATGGGACAACGACGTTCCGGACTGGCCGATGCTGCTCGCCGAGGCGCGCCGCGCCGACGTCGAGGCCGCCAGGGCCGCCGCCGACGCCAAGGGAGCCTTGCGCCATGCCGTTTGAGGCGACGATCGTCAGCCTTCGCGCGCGCGCTGGTCGATCCCGCGCGCGCCGCCGCCCGCGGCGACGCTGCGGCCGCGAGGGGCGGCCCGACGCGCGGCGCTTCGCCGTCTATCGCAACAATGTCGCGGTCGGCCTGATCGGGTCGCTGGAGGCGCGCTTTCCCGTGACGCGGCGGCTGGTCGGCGACGATTTCTTTCGCGGCCATGGCCGGCGCCTATCGTCGCCGCGAACAAGCCGCGATCGCCGGTGCTGATCCACTACGGCGCCGAGTTTCCCGACTTCGTCGCGGCTTTCGAGCCGGCGCGCGAGATCGCCTATCTCGCCGACGTCGCGCGGCTCGAGAACGCCTGGGTCGAGGCCTATCACGCCGCCGAGGCCGAGCCGCTGGCGCTCGCGACGCTGGCGGCGATCGCGCCCGAGCGGCTTGGACGAGCTGCGCTTCGTCTCTCATCCCGCGGCGCGGCTGCTGCGGCTTCGCCCACCCCGCCGCCTCGATCTGGGCCGGCGCATCAGGGCGAGGGCGAACCGCGCGCGCCCGAGCATTGGCGGCCCGAGGACGCGCTGATCGCGCGGCCCGACGCCGACGTCGTCGTGCGCATCCTGCCGCCGGGCGGCTACGAATTCGCCGCGGCGCTGCTGCGCGGCGCGGCGCTCGGCGAGGCGGCGGCGCCGCTCGTCGGCGACGGCGTCGATCCCGGCGCCGCATCTCGTCGGCCTGATCGAGGCCGGCGCGTTCCGATCCGCTGATTCGCTGACAGGAGCCTCTGACAATGTCGACCGCCGACGCCCGCCGCCGCCGCTCATGCGGCCGCCGAATCCCGATCGCCCGCTTCACCGTCGGCGCCTGTTCGGCCTGTTCGCCGATGTCGCTGACGCATGCTCGTGCTGCGCGTCGACGCTCGCGCTGCCGTTCTGGAAGTCGGGCCTGACCAAATGGGACGGCTGGTTCACGCTGTCCTTCGGCGCGACAGGCGCTGTTCACCGACGAATTCAAGCTGCACATGTTCGGCGCCGAATATCCGTTCCCCTACCCGAGACTGATGGCGCTACGCCTCGGCGATCGGCGAAGTGACGCTGCCGGTGCTGCTGGTGCTGGGATTGGCGACGCGCTACGCGGCGCTCGGGCTGCTCGTCATGACGGCGATCATCCAGCTCACCTGTCCCCGACGGCTGGGCGAATTTCCATCTGCCCTGGGCGTCGATGGCGCTGGCGATCCTGACCTTCGGGCCGGGCAAGATCGCGCTCGACTATGTGCTCGGGCTCGACCGGCGCTGACGCGTAGGGCGACGATCTGCGCCGCGCAACGGCTGCGCCAAAGCGCGCGCGCGCCGCGCGCCAGCGGTCGGCGAGCGCCGCCATGTCGGCGTCGGTCGAGCGGCGACGTGCGCTCGAAGACCAACGGCGTCGACGCCGTTGTTCGAGATGGAAGACCTCGCCGGTGCGCCGGTAATGGGCGCCGATGCCCTCGCCCGACGAGCATCTCGCGTGCGGGGACGACCACCGTCTGCTGGTCGTCGGGATCGAGGTGGGTCTGCACCGGATCGCCGACCAGCATGATCGCGCAAGTCTTGAGCTCGGGGTTGGGCGGGCCGTCGACCGTGTCGACGTCCGACATCGTCACGCTCGGCCGCTCGCGCGCTTCGGCGTAGAGCGGCGAGCGGACCGGATCGAGCTGCCACAGTTCCTCGATCAATTGGCCGCTGAACGTATAGCTCGAGCCGAGCCCGCAGACGCGATTGTCCGGCCGCGCCCGCGCCTCGACCCAGGCTTTCAGCCGCGCGAGCTCGGCGAGATCGGCGCGCGGCGCGATGCGGACGCCCCGCGATCGGCGCGAAGCCCGGCGGCGCCCAGGCGGCGAGCGGCGTCAGCGTCGCGGCGGCCAGCGCCGCCGCCGTGGCGAGAGCGGCGACGCGGCGGCGCGCGAAGAGCAGCAGCAGCGGCGCGCCGATCGAGCGCGGTCAGCGCCGGGGCGACGAGATAGAGGTGGTGGACATAAGGCGTCTGGACCTGCAGGAACGCGGCGGCGGCGACCGCCGCCGCGCCGATCGTCAGGCGCAGCAGGCGGCGGTCGGTCGAGCGCGCGAACAGCAGGCAGCGGCGCCGAGGACCGCCGCCGACGGGACGCGCCCAGCCGCACCAGTCGAGCAGTTCGGCGGCGAAGACCGCGTTCGGCTTGCGATAGGAGGCGTACATCGCCGCGTAGTCGTGCGCGGCGGGATCGGGCAGCCAGTCGACGATCGCCGGGCTCAAAAAGCGCCAGCGTCGCCAAAAGGCCGAGCGAAGCGGCCATGATCGCCTCGCGCCAGCGGAACGCGCGGCCGCGGCGAAGCGCCAGCGACGCCGACCTCCGCCGCCAGCATGACCGCGACGCCGAGCGCGGCGAAGGCGTACCAGCGGCGGAATAGGACCATCGCGAAGAGCGCAGAGCGCCAGCGCCAGCGCGACGCGGCGCACGAGGCGGCCGACGCGCGCGACGTGGCCGGGCGGCAGAGCGAGCAATCGCAGCAGCCGCTCGCCGAGCCGCAGCGCCGCGACATAGAAAACGAGGCCGCCGATGTCGGGCATGCCGCGCGCGAGGACGGCGATTCCGGTCGGAAAGGCGGCGAAGGCGGCGGCCGCGGCGAGAGCCAGCGCCGCCGTCGGCGCCGCGTCGCGCGGCAGGCCGGCGCGGCGGGCGAGGTCGCGCGCCAGAGCGGCGAGCGCGACGAGCGCCGGCGCGCCGTAGAGGACGACGAGCGGCGCTTCATAGGCGAGGCGCGACAGCGGCGCGGTCGCCGCCATGACCAGGCCGGGCGCGAGCGCCGGCGCCCAGGAATAATCGTTCTGGTCATCGAGGCGAGGAACGCTGGCGATCAGCTCCGCCCAGCGGCCGGACTGCGCCAGCGACGCGACGGCGACGGAAAGCTCGCGATAGCGGATGAAATCGGCGATCATCAGGTCGCGCGAGGCGACGACATAGATCAGCGCATAGACGCCGATCGCCGCGCTCGCCGCGACGGCGGCGGCAATTGCGCGCCGAATTCGCCGAGCGGCGCGTCGTCGTTCGCGCCAGCCAAAGAGCGATCGCGCCGGCCAGCGCGAGCGCAAGGAGGCCGCAAGCCGGTTCGAGCGCGTCCGCGTCGCCAGGCGCGAACGCGGCGGCGAGCGCGACCAAGCCGAGAGCGGCGGCGGCGACCGCCGAAAGCTCCGCCGCCGAAGTCGCGGCGAGGCCGACCGCGGCGGCGGCGGCGAGACGCGCCGAGCGCGGCGGCGGCGATTGGCGCGGCCTGGGGCGCCAGGCGTCGCGCCAGCAGCCGCGAGGGCGAGACCGAATGCGAGGCTCGCCGCCAGCGCCAAGGCGCGGCGCGTCATGGTCGCGGGAGCGCCGGATGCGGCGAAATCGGGGGCGGACATGGGCTTTGAGCTTGTGGGAAAGGGGTTAAAGCTTTGCCGACGCCGGCCAGTGGCTCACGCAGCGATCTTCGGGGGCGGCCGAGCGCAATCCTGCGACAGGCGTCGGGCTCTGCTAGGTCATCACATTGATGTGAAATGCGTTACAAATCGGCGTTACAGGATCGCAAGATCGTCGCCTTAGAGTTGTTGGTCCGCCGCGGTTTTGTTATGACTTCTCCGTAGGAGAATTGACCGTTGAATGTTGGTGACGGACGAAATCGCGACAGCGAGAGGCGACGTTAACGGCGTCGTCCTCCTTGGCTCAGCCCGCGGCGGCGAAAAGTCGAGCGACGCGGCGGCGTTGCCGCGTTTGGGCCTGGCGCTCGTCGCCTACTTGCTGCTCGATTGTCCCGGCGGGCGCGCTTCGCGCGAGGAGGCGGGCGCCTTCCTCTGGGAAAAAGTCGATCGCGCCCGGCAGGCCGGCAATCTCCGCCAATTGCTGTTTCGCATCCGCGCCGCCGAAATCGCCGCCGACATGCGGCTGTTGGAGACGACGAGCGCGGAGATCGTCCTCAGTCCGCGCAATGCCTCGATCGATCTGCGCCGCTTTCAGGCGGCGATCAATTCGGCCGGACGACTGGACGTCGTCGCCGCCTGCGAGGCTTACAGCGGCGACCTGCTCGCCGGATTGACCGCCCGCGGCGAAGGACTCAAGAGCTGGCTGGCGCGCGAGCGCGCGACGCTGCGCGCCGAATTCCTGACCGCGTTGACGCCCTATGTCGAGGCGCAGGCGAACGGCCCGGTCGACGAGGCGGCGATCGTCGCCGCCACGCGCATTCTGGAAATCGATCCGCGCCAGGAGATCGCCTATCGCGCGCTGATCCAGGCCTATCAGGAACGCGGCGACGCGCCGCGCGCCGACCAATATCGCCGTCAGCGCGACCACGGCCATCGAAATCCGCGCCGAGCGGCGGCCGGCGCCGGTCGCGGTCGTCGCAAGGCGAACGCGCTTTGGGGTGGAGCGCGCCCGCCGACGCGGCGGCGGAGCCGGCGCTCGAACGCGCCGCGCTTGGGCATGCGCGACGACGAGCTGCCGCGCGCGATCGTTTCGCCGCATGCGCCGAGCTACGCGCCCGCGGCCGGGCGCGAGCTGGTCGCCGAATTGGGCGCCGACATCGCCACCCGTCTGGCGCAGACCCGGGCGCTGACCGTGCTCGCGGTCGACGCGCCGGCCGAGGCCGAGGCGCGAAGGCGGCCGACTATCTCGTCGAGGTCCGCCTCGGCCAAGGCCGGGCCAGCGCCATTCAGCTGCGCCTGCTCACGCTGCCGGAGCGCCAGATTCTTTGGGCCGCGTCGTTCGCCGACAGCGGCCAATATTTCGAGCGCGCGCCGGTCACGCTGAACTCGATTCTGCGTCATATCGAGGATCGCGAGATCTCGCTGCGGGACGGCGTCGAAGGGATGCGCGTCGCCTATCGGTTCACCCTCGAGGCGCAGCGGCTGCTCAACGCCATCGACCTGCCGTCGATCCGGCGCGCGCGCCGCCTGCTGAAGTCGGCGCAGACCGTCGCCCCCGACTTCGTGCCGACCATCGCCGCGCTGGCGCGATCGCACGTCATGGAATGGCTGGTGCGCGCGCCCTTCGAGGTCGCGCCGCTGGAGTTCGCCGAGCAGTTCGCCAAGCAGGCGATCGCGATCAGTCCCGACGACCACCGCGGCTATCACGAGCTCGGCCTGGTGCGCGTCTATCGGCGGCGGCTCGACGACGGCATCGAGTGTCTCAACCGCGCGGCGAGTCTGTGCCCCGAGGACAAGGGCGTGTGCGCCGATCTCGCCGACGCGCTGGTTTTCAACGGTCAGTCGCGCGAAGCGATCGCCATGCTCGACGATCTGGTCCGCTCCTTCGATCCCGGCGGCGACTACATTCGCTGGGTGCTCGCCGGGCGCCCATTTCGCCCGCGAGGACTACGGAGCGACGTTGCTGCAGATCAAGCAGATGAGCAATCCGGCGCCGGCGTTCCGCATCTCCGCCGCCGCGCGCGCCCTGATCGGCGACGTCGCCGGGTCGCGTCGCGTGATGAAAGCGGCGATGGACTTCAATCCCAACTTCGATCTCCGGTCTTGGCTGGCGATGGCGCCATGCCGCAACAAGGACTTCGTCCAACGCTACACGGAAGGTCTGCGGATCGCGGGCTTCAGCTGACCGGCTCGTGACGGTCGGCGCATTGAAGGAGAGAAGCATGAGCAAAGCGATTGTTCTGCGCACCAAGGACGACGGCCGCTTTTGGCTGGTCAGCTTCGACAAGCCGGCGGTCTCGGAAATTTCGCGCGAACGCCGCTCGCGGACTCGGCGTGCCGGTGACGGAAGTCGAGACGCTCGCCGCGGCGACCGAACGTTCGACCGCCGCCGCGTTCCCGATGCACGTCGTGCAATAAAGTGATCGACGCCGCGTCGCTTCAAGCGCGCGGCGTCGTATCTCGCTATTTCGACCGCGTTCGCGCGCCGGCCGAGACGCTCGCCGCGATGCGCCCGCGGCTTGCCGGAATTCGGAATCACCAGGCTGGCGCGCCTGACCGGGCTCGACGAGGTCGGCATTCCCGTCTGGGCGGCGATTCGTCCCAACGCGCGACGCTCGCCGTGTCGCAAGGCAAGGGCGTCGACGACGACGCGCGCAGCCGCCTCGGCGATGATGGAGGCGATCGAGGTCGCCACCGCCGAGCGGCGCGATCTGCCGCGTCTGACCTTGTCGCCGCGCGCGATGGCGGCCTCCGGACGCCGCACGGCGCCGCTGACCGAACTGCTGCGCGTCGGCGCGTCGCCGCCGGCGCCGACGAACCGATCGACTGGATCGAGGGGTTCGACCTGATCGACGACGCGCCGGTCTGGGTTCCGCTCGACGCGGTGCAGGCTCGGCGAGGCGGCGGCTCAGGCGCGCTATTGGCAATCGACCGACGGTCTCGCCTCGGGCAACGTGCTTTGGGAAGCGGCGTTTCACGGCTTGTGCGAGCGCGTCGAGCGCGACGCGCTGACGCTGTGGTCGCTGCGCGACGACGCCGAAGTCGCGCGAACGCTGCCGCGATCCGCGCGATTTCGACGATCCTGAGCTCGCCGCGCTTGCGGCCAAGATCGAAGCGGCCGGACTTCGCCTGCGCCTGTTCGACATTTCGACCGACGTCGCGATCCCCGTCTGCTTCGCCACGATCTCGCCGCCGCCGGACGCCGACCCGGCGCGCTGGCGCCATTTCGACCTGCAGAGCGGCAGCGGCTGCCATCCCGATCCGGCGCGCGCCGCCATTCGCGCCGTGACCGAAGCGGCGCAGTCGCGCCTGACCGCGATCTCCGGCGCGCGCGACGATTTCGATCCCGGCGACTACCGCGCGCGGATCGCGCTCGACCTGTTGCCGTTCGTCAAGGCCGAGCCGTCGGCCCACGCGCCGGCCGCCGCGCGCGATCGCGCCTGCCGACTACATCGGCCACATCGCGTCGCGCCTGAGGGCGGTCGGCGTCGGCTCGGCGATCGTCGTCCCGCTCGAGGCCGGCGAACGCGGCTTCGCCGTCGCCAAGGCGCTGGTCGCCGATCTCGAGACGGTTCCCGGCGCGCGCCGCTTTCCGCTCGGCCCGCGCGCGCTGCGCGCCAAGCTCGCGCGCCGATGAAAGCGCTGTTCGCCGGCCCGTCGCTCTACGGCGACATCGTCGAGGGGCGCATCGCCGCCGCTCCCGGGATCATCTGTCGCGGCCCCGCGGCGCAAGGCGACATCGCCGCCGCCGTGCTCGACGGCGCGACGGCGATCGGCCTCGTCGACGGCCGCTACGAGGACGTCGCCGCGCCCTGGCACAAGGAGATCCTGTTCGCGCTGAGCGAGGGCGTCGCGGTCTACGGCGGCGGCAGCCTCGGCGCGCTGCGCGCCGCCGAATGCGCGCATTTCGGCATGATCGGCGTCGGCGAGATCTTCGCCCGCTACATGAGCGGCGATCTCGTCGACGACAGCGCCGTCGCCCAGCTTCATGCGCCCGCCGAGCTCGACTATCATGCCGCTGACCGAGGCGCTGGTGAACGTCGAGGCGACCATCCGCCGCCTCGCCGCGCGCGGATTGATCGATCCCGCGCTCGCCGAGGCGCTCGAGGCGAGCGCGCGCGTTCTGTTCTTCAAGCGCCTTACCTTTCAGGCTTTGGTCGAACAGCGCCGGCGCGCCGGCGTCGCTGATCGCGCTCCTCGCCGACAATCGCGTCGATCGCAAGCGGGAGGATGCGCTGGCGCTGGTCGCCGAGTTGCAGGCGCGCGACGACGCCCGCGCGGCGAAGCCGGCCTGGGAGCTGGCGCGGCCGAATGCCTGGCGTCGGCAATTCGAGCGGCTGGTCGAAGCGCGCCGGACGCGCGTCGAGTGAGGTCGCCGGCCGATGTGGCCGCGGGATCATCAGAGGAACGGCTCGACCGCCGTTCGCTTGCCGAGCCTGAAGGCGTCTTCGACCAGTTGGGAGGCGGCGCCGTCCACGACGCTCTCGCCGCGGGCCAGGAGTTCGGCGAAATGCGAATAGACGTCCTCGTATTCGCTCGCCGCGTCGCTCGCCGCCAGGCTTTCGTCGACGAACAGCTTGGCGCCGCCCTCGACCAGGCTGAGGCGCGGCCCGTCGACGACGTCGATCTCGACCCGCCAGGATTGGCCGCCGTCGCGCCGCCAGTCGAAGGCGGCCGTCAGCGGCGCCCCGGGCGCGGCGGCGGGGCTGACGAGGACGAGCGAAGCGGCGATCGGCGTGTCGCGGTTGGCCGGATAATAGAGCTCGGCGCTTTTGACGAACACTGGCCCCGGCGCGATCTTGGCGAGGATCGACAGCGCGTTGATGCCGGAATCGAACACGCCGAAATTGCCGTCTTCCCAGATCCATTGCTGGCCGGGATGCCAGACGCGCACGTCTTCGGTCCATTCGATCGCCACGCGCGCCAGCCGACGCCCGACGAGGCGAAGCCGGGCCTGTTCGACCGGGCGATGGTATTGCGAATGACTGGCGGCGAAGATCGACCCGACCGCGCGCCGCGGCGTGGGCGGTCAAATCGCGCATTTCCGCGAGCGTCGGCGCGGCCGGTTTTTCGAGCAGGACGTGCTTGCCGGCGTCGAGCGCCTCGCGCGCCAGGCGATGGCGGACGTTGGGCGGCGTGCAGATCGCCACCGCGTCGAGCCCCGGCGCCGCCGCGTAGAGCTCGGCGGGCGTAGCGAAGGTCGGCGCGCCCGTCACTTGCGCGCCCGAACGGCTGACGACGCCGACCAGGCGGAAGCTCGGATCGCCGGCGATGACCTTCAAATGCTGGTCGCGCGCGATCTTGCCGACGCCGATGATCGCGATCGAGTACGGCGCCACCTCGGACCCTCCGAAGACCCCAGGGCGAAATAGCGCCGGCGGACCCGTCGGAGCAAGCGCCGCGTGAGCGCAGGCCCGCGCGTCCCGCTCAGCCGCCGGCCTCGGTGGAGGTCTCCCTCGACCGCAGCCGCGTCTTGGCGAGCCGCGCCGCCGCCAGCGTCATTTCGGCGTCGACGATCGCCGCGTATTCGCCGGCGAGGCAGGCGAGCGCGAGGCGGTGGACGATCTCCGCCGGCCAGAAGCCGCCGGCGCCGTCGGCGAGCGCGACCGCCCAGCAGGCGTCGGCGACGACGA
Source organism: uncultured beta proteobacterium (assembly GCA_963800185.1). Classification (GTDB taxonomy): domain Bacteria; phylum Pseudomonadota; class Gammaproteobacteria; order Burkholderiales; family Burkholderiaceae; genus Paraburkholderia. The sequence goes on from CAWCZW010000004.1 coordinate 482,904, forward strand.
AGACGCGATAGCCGAGATCGGCGGCGTGGCGCGCCGTCGCTTCGACCGAATTGTGGGTCAGCACGCCGCAGATCACCAGCGTCGTCGCGCCGAGGCCGTCGAGCGTTTCCTCGAGCGACGTGCCGACGAAGGCGCTGTGGGCGCTCTTTCCCACGACCGCCTCGCCGGGGCGGGGCGCGGCCTCCGGCTTGAAGGCGTGGCTCGGCCGATCCGGGCGATAGGGCGAGTCCGGCTCGACCGAATCGTGGCGGATATGGACGATCGGCAGGCCTTCCTCGCGCCAGGCGGCGAGCAGGGCGGCGATCGCCCGCTCGGCCTGCGGGTTGTTGCGCGGGCCCCAGCGCGCGTCGTCGATCGCCAGTTGCAGGTCGACGAGGATCAGCGCGGCGTCGCTCGGCAGGCGCATCGCATTCCCCCAAGCGCATGTCGCGCTCACGCCGAGTCAAAGTGAGGCCGTATCGATCCGAAAGACAAAGGCTCTAGCGTGGCAGCAGCGCCCAATAGTCGAGGTCGAGGACGACGCTCGGCTCGTAGCCTTCGCCCTGGCGCGAGCGGGAAATCGCCGCACGGGCGGTTCTTGGTCGCGATCGTGCGCAGCCGCAGCGCGCCGACGTCGGCGCGGCCGGGCAGCGCCGCGCTGTCGACGACCTCGCTCCAGGCGAACACCGTGTCGCCGGCGAACAGCGGCGCGACGTGCCGGCCGCCGTTGATCGCCGCGATGTGGAAGGCGTTGGCGAGGCCGTTGAAGCTGAGCGCGCGCGCCAGCGAGATGACGTGGCCGCCGTAGATCAGCCGCCGGCCGAACCGGCCCTGGCTCTCGCTGAGAAGGTTGAAATGCACCTTGGCGGCGTTCTGGTAGAGGCGCGTCGCGATCTGGTGCTCGGCTTCCTCGACGGTGACGCCGTCGACGTGGTCGATGCGCTCGCCCGGCGCGTAGTCGCCCCAGCGATCGGGCGAGCCGGCGAGGGCGAAATCATAGGCGGCGGCGTCGATGTTCGGGCAGGCGGCGCCGAGCTCGGCCGGCGCGATCGCCGCGGGCAGATCGGGGACATGCGTTTGCGCCGCCGCCGCCGCGGGGTCGCGCTTGCGCACCATCACCCAGCGCACGTAGTCGAGCGCGAGCCGCCCATGCTGGTTGAAGCCCTGCGAGCGCACAGTAGACGACGCCGCTCTCGCGGTTCGAATTCTCCTTGAGGCCGATCACCTCGGAGGTCGCCGACAGCGTGTCGCCGGGATAGACCGGCTCGAGAAAACGGCAGGCGGCGTAGCCGAGATTGGCGATCGCGTTGAGCGAGACGTCGGCGACCGTCTTGCCGAACACGACGTGGAAGGCGAGCAGGTCGTCGACCGGCGCTTTTCGGTAGCCGATCGCACGGGCGAAAGTGTCGGCGCTCTGCACGGCGAAGCGCGTCCCGTAGAGCGCCGAATAAAGCGAGACGTCGCCGACCGAGAGCGTGCGCGGCGTCGCGTGGCGCAGCGTCTCGCCGAGGCGGAAGTCCTCGAAGAACCGGCCGGCGGCGGTCTTGGACGGCGCGCTCATGGCGCAGTTCAGAAGACGTAGGGGTAGATGTAGAGCGTGATGATCTGCTCGACGAGCAGGATGAGCAGGAACAGGACGATCGGCGAAATGTCGAGGCCGCCGGTGTTGGGCAGGAAGCGGCGGATCGGCCGCAAAGCCGGCTCCGTCATCGCCACCAGCGCGCTCCAGATCGTGCGGACGACCTCGTTGCGGGCGTTGACGACGTTGAAGGCGATCAGCCACGACATGACCGCCGCGACGATGATCACCAGCTTGTAGAGATCGAGGGCGAGAATCAGGACGTTGAGTATGGCCCGCATGGACGCTCCTTGTCGGCCTATTCCCGCTTTCTTCCGTTGACACCCGCGGGGCGCGCACGTAAACAGCCGCGCGGACGGGGCTGTAGCTCAGATGGGAGAGCGCTGCAATCGCACTGCAGAGGTCAGGGGTTCGAATCCCCTCAGCTCCACCAGCCAGTCCGCGCGCGCGGCGGCGGTTTCCCCAAAGATCAAAACCGACGACAAGTCCGTGAGTTAGCGAAGGCCAGCCGTGGTCTGCGCTCCGGTCAGGCGGTCTCTGTCTGGCCGCCACGGGCGCGACGCCGGCGGCGAGTTCTGACGCGGCGCAATTCCGTTTCCCAATTCCGCATCGCGCAGGGCGCTCGAGGCTGCGGAGTCGAACCTCGAATCGCCATGGGCGAAGGAGCGGCGAGGGGCTGGCGCGCCGCTGGGTCCGAGTTCCCGGACGATCAGGGGCGGGCAGGGGCCTCGAGGCCGAGCCTCGTCCATTGTTCGGGCCAAGCGACCGGCAGGTCGAGCAGCCGCTTGAGCCCGAACCCCGGGGCAATTGACCTTTAAGCGCCGCCTCGACCACTGTAAATCGGCGCGCGATTTGACCCGCAATCGGCTTCCAATCGCGACCCTATCCAACTTTGGCTAAGCGACTGAAACGGCCGACAACTTTGGCCCGCCTTGCGGGTCAACCTTCGAAGCCGATAGCGGGTCAAATCGCGCGCCGATCCACAGCTGAAGATCGTCAAGTCGTTCATCGACGGGCTTCTCACCGACGAGAACGACAGGGCCGTAACCGGAGCCGTAATTTCCCTGGGTCGCACGCTAAATTTGAGGGTCATCGCGGAGGGCGTAGAAACCGAGGCGCAGGCGGCGCTTCTCCGCAACATCAATTGCGACGAAGATGCAGGGCTACCTCTTCAGCAAACCGCTTGCGGCCCAGGGAATAGAGGACCTGCTCAGGGCAACCGAATCCGAAGCGGGGTCAAATGTGCCAGCTCGTCCCAACCGAATATCCTCTAACGCTCGCGAGTAGCCTGCCCCGAGGGCTTTGTCACGCCTATTCCGGCGCCGCCATGGGGCCGTAGTGCAGGTCGCGCATTTGCTGCACCACCCTGTCCATCTCCTCGTCGGAGAGGATCGGCGGCTCGCCCAGCGACAGCGCTCCAATATACATCCGCGCCAACGTTTCCACCTCGACAGCTAATTTCAGGGCCGACTTCGCCGTCTCGCCGAGAGCAATCTGCCCGTGCTGGCCGAGCAGGCAGGCCTTGCGATCCACGAGCGCGGCGAGCGCGGCATCCGATAACGCCTGGGTGCCGAAAGTGGCGTAGGGCGCACAGCGGATGGTGGTGCCGCCGGCCGCCACGACCATGTAGTGGAAGCTCGGAATGCCGCGGTGGTGGCAAGCGAGCGTCGTCGCAAAGATCGAATGGCAATGCAGGGCCGCGTTGACGTCGCGCCGGGTGGCAAGGATATCGCGATGAAAGCGCCATTCCGACGACGGACGGCGACCCGTATATTGCCCATCGAAATCCATGCGGACGATATCGTCCGGCTGCATCTCGTCATAGGGCAGCGAAGTGGGCGTGATCAGGAAATAGTCGCCCTGGCGCACCGACAAGTTGCCGGAGGCGCCTTGATTGATGCCCAATTCATTCATCCGGAGGCAGGTCGCGACCATAATCCGGCGCACGCTCATGTCGTCCATTTTCAGACTTTCCGATTCGGAGACAAAGCCAGTCTCAGGGCAGAGACACGAGCTGTACCGTGACGGCCGGACGCTTGCGCGCCTCAATCAATCCCTGAGTTTCCTGAGACGGCTTCGCCCCTTGTCTGTCACTTTGCGCGGAACAAGGACCCCGCTCGGTGAGTTGAGCAATCTATTGAGCGGACAAGATAATTCTCGGGTTGTCACGGGGTTCGGTTTCGTTGCGACTTCACATCTGCGCGCCAATTGCTCGCGGAAAGAGCGGGCGGTCGTCGTCGCCGCGCCGCATCGGCAAATCGCTTGAGGATCGGTGCGCGACTGCGCTTCCTGGATGACAGATCACGACATCCCAGGCAGCGACGGTATCGACCCACTTCGCTTCCATCGTCGCGTTGCCCTCCGTGGCCGCCCGATCAGCGCGAACCGTTAAAGTCACGACGCTAGGAAGCCGCCAGCGCCGCTCGCATGCCTTGGATCGCCTCTCCAACTCGCTCGCCGTAACGAAGCAGACTGCCACCGAGCAAATAGACGACGTCGTCGCCATACATCCGTTTCATTTCACCGGCACGCTCCATACTCATACCACCCCCGGGGCTAGGAAAGATCGGGCGCCCGACGCCGTCAGGCTGCCGGCAGGCGTGAGCGATGGAGAGGCATTCCGCCTTGCTGAAGCCAAAGCGACCTCCGACGTTGGGGTAGATCGAAATATCGGCGCCAGCCAGACGCTGCAAGAGTCCGAACATTACGGAGTGGGCGAAGCCCAAAGTGTCGGACAGCACATAGCTGCCGAGAAAGCTCGGATGCGCCATGATTGGCAGATCGAAACGATCGTCCGCCGCTAGGCGTCGTATCAAATCGAAACCGAAAAGACCGGGCAGGACGAGGACGCCACCTGCGCCGCAGTCCTTGGCAAAACGCGCGAAATCGATGACGTCTTCGCTGTGGCCCGCCAGGTTCGGCATATAAAGGCACGAACCACCTCTCTCGCGATTCGCTTTCGCGACCGCCGCGGCGACCTTTTCACACCGTTGCTTGAACGGCGCCATGTGCTGGTCTGTCAACCCATGGTCATCTTTGATGACATCCGCGCCGGCAAGCGCGCAACGATAGGCGATCTGCGCCAGAGTATCGGCGTCGCAGCCCTGCGGTTTGATCACCGGGCAGATCAGACCGCCTTGTGGTCTGCGGAGGCGGTCGCGCACGCCCTTTATTCCGAAGCGCGCGCCTGGAAACCGGGCGGACAGCGTCGCCCCTAGATCAATCCCGATGACTTTGATGCCTTTCAGGATCGAGGAGTTGCCGAAGATCACATTGAGGAGTTGCGGCAGTTCGTCGCCGACGCTGTCCGGGCTATAGGAAATCCGCGCCAGAAATTGTCCACTGGCCTCTTCGGTCAGGGTCTCGACTTTGCCGACAATCTCATCCTCGACATAACCGCGCGGCACGACGTCGCGTGGAATCTCAACGGTTTGCTCAAGAGCGACGCTCGCGGCTCGCTCGGCCGCTTCATCGAGGTTCGTTGCAAAGATGCGGTAGGTGACGACGAATTTGAGCATTAGAGCGCCTCCGCCTTGGCTGCCGAGTGAACGGCGTCGATGCGGACGGCGTCGAGATCTTCGTTGGCAATCTCGAAGTTGCGGTGCAGCAGTTTTTCGACGCCGACGACAAGGGCAGGAGCGTCGAGACCATAATAATGCATCAGGTAGGGCCGCGAGCCGCCATGGGCGTAGGTGTCCTTGAGCCCCAAACGGATCAGCTTCTTGCCGACGCCGTTGTCAGCCATGATCTCGGCGACCAGCGAGCCGATGCCGCCTTCCGTCACGTGATTTTCCAGCGTGATAACGCCATGCCTGACCGAAGCGATGTGATCTAGCAACGCCTGATCATTGAATGGCTTGATGGTGTTGATATGCAGATGACGGATAGAAACGCCTGCCGCCTCCAATTTGCCGCGGGCGCGCAGCGCCTCTTCCGTCGTGATGCCGGAGGTGATCACCAGAACGTCCGATCCTTCGCTCAGTTCGCGCATTTCGCCGACCTTGATCGGGCTATCGAACAAGCGCGGCACGGAACCGCGCAGCACGCGGCAGTAAACCGGGCCATCGACGGAGTCGGCGGCTTCGCAGATCGATTCCACCTCGGTTGCATCTCCGGTCTCAAGGACAGTCATGTTGGGTATCGAGCGCATGACGGAGATATCCTCGATCGCCTGATGCGTCATGCCGCCAGGGGTTGTGACGCCTGGCAGAAACCCCATCAGGCGCACCTTGCGGCGAGGATAGGCGACCGAAGCCATCAACTGATCGTAAGGGCGTCGATAGAGGAAGACGGCGAAAGTGTGCACAAAAGGCCGGAAACCGGCCAGGCCGAGGCCGCCAGCAAAGCTCATCATGTTCTGTTCGGCCATGCCGAGCGACATGAATCGATCCGGATGCCGGTCGCGGAAGCCGTCAATTTCGCACGAGGATGTCAGGTCCCCAGAAAGGCACACGACTTCGGGATGGGCGATCGCATATTTCTCAAAAGCGCTTGCATAGGGGCGCGTGACCATTTCAACCATCGCCAGACCTCAGTGAGCATATTCAATGGGCGCGATGCCGAGTTCTTCGGCGACGGTCCGGTTCGTTTCCGAGCGTTCTTCCTCGGATTTGAAGCGGACGTAATGCAACCGCGGGAACCGGCGCTTCAAAAAGGTCATCCCGCGGTACGGGCTGGTGTGAGCAAGAATGATGAGGGGCTTGCCGGGGTGCGGTTCCTGAACGGCCTGACGCATGGCCTCAATGTCGTGACCATCGATCTCCACCGCACGGGCGCCAAAGATTTCGAACTTGGCCTTGATGTCGCCAACCTCCATGACGCTCGACATAGCGCCGTCGCACTGCTGCGCGTTGACGTCCATGATGGCGTGGAGACTGTCGATGCGATGATATGCTGCGGCTTGCACGGCTTCCCATGTCTGGCCTTCTTGCACCTCGCCGTCGGACATGAACACCCAGACGCGGCCCGGCTCGCCCTTGCATCGGCGGCCCCAAGCAAGCCCGGCGCCGGTGGAAAGCCCGATGCCCAGCGTGCCGTTGTGAACTTCCATGCCCGGCGAGTGCTCGGCGCCGATCATTTCAACCGACGAGCCGTCCTTGTTGAACATTTCGAGACCCTCAGGCGCCATCCGCCCGACCTCGATCAGGGTTGCGTAGGCGGCGAGAGCATAGTGGGCGGGAGCAATGAACAACCGATCGTACGCGGGCGCGGCGGGTCCGTTGTAGCCGGCGCCGGTATGATAGTCGGCGTTGGCTGCCGAGGGGACGCCGGAGAATGGCTTGGGGATCCTCGGCAGTGTCGGCTCACCGAGATAGAGCTCTTCGTTGTAGAGCCACGCGAGTTGTTCGGCTGCCGAGCAGGCCTGGCTCATATAGCCGCCATTGTTGCGGATCGAGTGTTCGAATACGCGGCGGCGAATGCCTAGTGCGACGTCTTCGGTCGGCTTCGCGTTGTCCATTTGGTCGTCTCCGTCTTGTCGCCTTACGCGTGCTCGGGAAACAGGGCCTTCAGGCCGCTAGGCGAGGCCGCGGCCACGCCGCGTTCGGTTATCAAACCCGTGACCAGCCGCGCGGGGGTTACGTCGAAGGCGGGATTTGCGACAGGGCTGTCTTCCGGTGAAATTCGCACACGGGCGATCGCTCCGTCGGCGCCGCGCCCCTGCACGAAGGCGACTTCGTCGCCGGGGCGCTCTTCGATCGGGATCTCCCTCACGCCATCGCGAACCGTCCAGTCGATCGTCGGCGAAGGCAGCGCGACATAAAAAGGCACGCCGTTGTCCTTGGCGGCGAGCGCCTTGAGATAGGTGCCGATCTTGTTGCAGACGTCGCCGTTGGCGGTGGTCCGATCGGTGCCGACGATGACCATGTCGACCAGGCCGTGCTGCATCAGGTGGCCGCCGGCATTATCGACGATGAGCGTATGGGGAACGCCGTGATTGTTCAACTCCCATGCGGTAAGATGAGCTCCCTGGTTGCGCGGGCGCGTTTCATCGACATAGACATGCACCTGCACGCCTTGTTCCATCGCCAGATAGATCGGCGCTGTGGCCGTGCCGTAATCCACCGTCGCAAGCCACCCCGCGTTGCAATGGGTGAGGATGTTCACCCGTTCACCCGGCTTCTTGCCGGCGGCGAGGCGACGAATGATCTCCAGGCCATTGAGGCCGATGGCGCGGTTGAGTGCGACGTCTTCAGCGGCGATTTCGCCGGCGCGCGCGTAGGCTGCGGCGGCGCGCGCGTCGGGCGCCAGCGGACGCAAGCGATTGCGCATTTCGTCGAGCGCCCAACGCAGATTGATCGCTGTCGGGCGCGTTTCGTGCAGCCTTGACCATGCGGCGTCGAGCGCCGCGTCGCTAGCGTTCTCGCGCATCGCGATCGCTACGCCGTAGGCCGCAGTCACCCCGATCAGCGGGGCGCCGCGCACCCACATTTCGCTGATGGCGACGGCGGCGTCCTCGATGCTGCGCAACGTGACGACGCGAAATTCATGCGGCAGCCAGCGCTGGTCGATCACGTCGACGGAAAAGCCGCCTTCGTTGAGCCAAATCGTGTGGTAGGGGCGACCTTTGACTTTCAAGAAACTCTCTCCGTCTCAAGGCATTCGGCCAGGGCGTTGATTTCCGCGAGGCCATGAATGGCGCGACGATTGACGGCCAGATGCCGGCCGAACTTGAGCGCCTTCGCCTCGCAGCGCGCGCGTAGATCCAGGTTCTCGATCGTTTCGAAATCCGCGATATGGGCGAGACCGAGAATACGACGGTGTATTTCGACGCCGGCGAAACCGAGCATGTCGATCCAAACGCCGTGCAACGTTCGATCGAGCGCCTGCTCGGCGCCCAGCGCGTCGCCCTGATCCTCGAACAGCGTGCGTTGGTAGAGAATGCCGCCGCGCTCGGTGCGCCACAGATGAGCGAACTCTTCGCAAAAAACGCGCCAGAGTTCTTCGATGACGCCGATGAGATAGGCTCGCATCGGGCCGCGATCGCCGTTCGCCTCGTGCCCTCGCTGTGCGAAATAGTTCATCCAGAAATTGGCGAGCATCATGCCGACATCGAAAGCCATCGGGCCGTAGAAAGCGAATTCGGGATCAATGACGCGGGTGTCGTCGGCGGTGATCATGACAGAGCCGGTATGCAGGTCGCCGTGCAACAGCGTTTCGGCGTTGGCGGCGAACAGGTGCTTCAACCGTTGCGCTTCAACCTTGAGATCGCGGTCGGCGCGCAGCTTGGCGACGAGGGCGTCGAGTTGCGGAGACGTGTGATGGTTCATCTTGGCGTCAAAATAGGGATCGGAGAAAACCAAGTTCTCCGTGATGTCGCACAGCGAGACATTGTCGGCGAACAGCGCCAGATCGGCCTTCCGCTGACGCGTGTCCATTGAAAGGTCGGAGCCGCGGAACAAAGTGCGGGCGGCGAAGCGCCCAAGATCCCCTGCGATTTTCGGCAGCCGCCGGCCCTCGATCAGCGCGCGACGCAAGATGATGTGCGGCGTCAGATATTCCATGACGATGAGCGCCTGTTCGGCGTCGAAATGGAAAAGCTCCGGCGTCCTGCCGGGGTCGCGCGCGGATTGGCGCGACAGTGCGTGATACTCGAAAAACGAGCGCTTCAGCGGCAGCGGCCAGCTATCGCCGACCAGCCGGACATAGGGCAGCGCCTGTTTGACGATTGCGCTTCCTGCGTCGCCCTCGACGATGAACACGAGATTGAGATTGCCGTCGCCGACTTCACGCACCTTCCACCGCGCGGCGTCCTCGCCGACCCGCGCGCGCATCGCCGCGTTTGCCGCCAGCCGCCGCGAAAGCGTCTCGACGCTCAGCGCTTCAAAGACTTGCATAGCCGCTTCCTCTCTCCCGCCGACCTCAAGCGAGTGACGCCGTCACGCGCCAAACTGGCTATTGGTTACGACGCGTCGCTATCAATTGTCAATGTCGTTGACAATTGACAGAGAAGCGCGCTAGGTTCGCCTGCATTGGAGGAGCGGATGGCCGAGAGCGCCGTGTTTCGGATCGAGGGTCTGCGTAAGTCGTTCGGCGCGGTTCAAGTGCTGGATGGGGTGGATCTGAAGTTGCGCGCCGGCGCCATCACCGTCTTGATGGGCGCCAACGGCGCGGGGAAATCGACGCTGGTCAAAATCGTCAGCGCAGTCCATGAGCGCGACTCCGGTCAGATCACGCTGGCCAGGGAAGTCTACGCGCCAGCCACGCCCGCCGATGCGATCCGCGCCGGCGTCGTCACCGTCCATCAAAACGTCAACGACGGCGTGGTCGCCGATCTCGACGTCGCCACCAATCTCACGCTCGACCGATTGAACGGCCCGGACGCCAAGCTCATCTTCAATCCGCGGCGCGTGCGTCGCGAAGCGCGCGCTGTGGCCGAGCGTATGGGCCTGCGGCTCGATCTGAACGCCAAGATCAACGACCTGACGCTCGCCAATCGCCAAATGGTGGCGATTGCACGGGCAATGGCGCACGAACCAAAGGTCCTGGTTCTTGATGAGCCGACTTCGTCGCTTTCGAGCGCTGAGGCGGACCGGCTGTTTGAAGTGCTGGATCGCCTGCGCGCGCGCGGCGTCGCCATCCTCTATATCTCGCATCGCATGTCGGATATCCGGCGCCTGGCTGATACGATCGTCAGCTTGCGCGACGGGCGCGTCTGCGGCGTTTTCGAGGGGCCGACGCTCGACTACGAGGGCGCCGTCAACGCCATGCTCGGCAAGAAGATCAGCCTTGACGCGGTCGCCGTGCAGGACTTCGTCGAGCCGGTGCTGCGCGTTGAAGGCCTGCGCCTCGCCGCTGGCGCCCGGCCGCTTTCGCTGACCCTTGGCGATGGCGAGATCGTCGTCGTCACGGGGCTGGTCGGAGTCGGCAAGACCGCACTCGCCGAAACGCTATTCGGCGCGCGCTTGCCCCTGGGCGGCGCGATGGTTCTGGACGGCAAGCCCTTCGCGCCCAAAGCAACGCGACAGGCCATCGATCGCGGCGTATTCTTGATCGCCAAGGAACGCGCCGACAGCGGCATTGTGCCGGACTTCAATCTTTACGAGAACATCAGCCTTCCCTTCTTGCGGCGGCTTTCCACCATCGGCGTGTCCAATCGTCGCAGAGAACGCATGCAGGCGCGTGCGCAGATCGCCTCGCTCGGCATCGTCTGTCGGTCGGAGCGCGACGAAATTCAAACGCTCTCCGGCGGCAATCAGCAAAAAGTGATGGTCGGTCGCTGGCTCAGCCAGCCCTCGCGCGTATTGATCCTCGACGAACCGTTCCAGGGGGTCGACATCGCCGCGCGGCGCGATATCGCGGCCAAGTTGCGCGCCTCGGCACGTGGTCGCGCGACCCTGATCTTCCTGACCGAACTGGACGAGGCGTTCGAAGTGGCCGACCGGATCTTGGTGATGTCGGAACAAACGCTGGTCGGGGAACACCGAAATTCTGGAATCGACGGTCAGAAGCTTCTGGCGGAAATCGCCGGCCTACACGAGATGGTCGCTTGAGATGATGGACGACACGAATCGCGCCTACGAGTTCGCCAATCTCAACCCGCGCCTTGCCCACGCCATAGACGCGGCGGCTGTGCGCGACGCCGCTATCAAATACGGCTTCCTCGTATTGTTGGTCGGGCTTATCGCCTTTTTCAGCATCATGTCGACGGGTTTCGCCTCGCCGCAAAGCGCCGTCTTCATCCTGCAATCGGTTTCGCTGACCGGCATCCTGGCGCTCGGCGTCACCGCGACGCTGGTCGTCGGCGGATTCGATCTTTCAATTGGTTCGGTTGCTACGACGGCCATGATGGCCTCCGCCTACGTCATGGTTGTGCTGGGTGGCGACGCGATCAGCGCGACTTTGGCGAGCTTGGCCATTGGGGTCGTGGTCGGTCTGATCAACGGCTTCCTCATTGTTTACATGCGTGTGCCCGATCTCCTGGCAACTCTAGGAATGATGTTCCTGCTGGTCGGGGTGCAGCGCATTCCGACCGAGGGTCGTTCGATCGCCACCGGCATGACCCTGCCGGACGGATCTGTCGCCAACGGCGCGTTCAGTCCTGGCTTTCTCGCCCTGGGACGGCATCGCTTCGACCTGATCATTCCCGACCTCTTGCCGGTCTCCGTCGTCGTGCTGATCGTGCTGGCGATTCTGATCTGGTTCTTTCTCGAATACACCCGGTTCGGGCGAATGATGTACGCCGTCGGCTCCAATGTGCGGGCGGCGCAACTCGCGGGGCGCCCGTCAACGCCTACAAGATCAGCGCCTACGTCATATCCGGCGTCTTCGCCTCGATCGGCGGCATTCTGCTTGCGGCGCGCCTGGGCCGCGGCGACATCGCCTCGGGAAACAATCTTCTGCTCAATTCGGTCGCTGCAGCGCTGATCGGCTTCGCGGTGCTCGGCGCCTCAAAGCCGAACGCCTTCGGCACCTCAATCGGCGCCTTGTTTGTCGGCGTGCTCCTGCAGGGACTGACGATGTTGAACGCCCCTTATTACACGCAAGATTTTGTCAAGGGCGCGGTTCTCGTCTTCGCCCTGGTGTTCACCTTTGCGCTCTCGAAAAGAGGCAAACGCTGACGTCAACAAAACGCTGAGGCGTCGGCGCCGAAGTTCAAGCGGGTCTACCGTGGAGGATCGACCAATGAGAGTGACACGTAGAAGTTTAGCGAAATTCGCTTTGGGTGCGCTAGGCGTGGCGGCACTGGGGAACGTGGCTTGGGCGGACGGCATGCCCGCCCCGTTCGATCACCCGGAAAAGGTCAAGATCGCCCTCGTGCGCTATCTCTCGACCGGCGATTTCTTCCAGTCCTACCTCGCAGGCGTGCAGGCGCAGGCCAAGGCGCTGGGCGTCGATTTGCGCGTCTTCGACAGCCGACAGGACGCCGCGCTGCAGGCGGACATGGTCGACCAGGCGATTGCGCTGGGTGTTAACGGCATCATCATCCAGCACGGCTTGACGGAATCGATGAAGGAAGCAGCCCGTCGCGCCGTCGAGGCCGGCATCAAGGTCGTGGCCTTCGACGTGAACGTCGAGAACGAGAAGATCCCGCAGGTCGAACAGTCAGACCGCGACCTGGCGCGCCTTGCTCTCGAGCAGGCGGTCAAGGACAACGGCGAAAGCTGGAAGGCCGGCTATGTCTATGTCGCGGGCATTGCCCCGCTCGACCGCCGGGACGAGACCTGGAAGAAGGTCAAGGCCAAATATTCCGGCATCAACGAAGTCGCGATGTTCGGCACGCTCGACAACCCGATCGCCAATTCGGTGGCGAACCAGGCGCGTTCGGTCATTTCCGCCCACCCTGAAATCACGGTGATGTTCGCGCCTTATGACGAATTCGCCAAGGGCGTGAAGATTGCTGTCGACGAGGCGGGAAAGTCGTCTAAGATCAAGATCTACTCGGCCGATATCTCGACCTCGGACATTTCCGCGATGCGCGAGCCCGACAGCGCCTGGACAGCGACCGCAGCAACCAACCCGGCGGTGGTGGGCCAGGTTTCCGTGCGCGCGCTTGCGATGCTGCTCGCCGGCGAAAACCCCGGCCACGAGGTCATCGTGCCGCCGACGCTGATCACGCAGAAGCAGCTCAACGACAACGACATCAAGAATATGGAAGAGCTCGCGACCAAGTTGCCGCAATTCGCTCATGCCGATGTCGCGATGCCGAAGTGGATGCCGGAGGCGACTGTAAAGTGAGGGCTTCGCCCGTTCTCCGGAAAGGGCCGCGCTTTGCGCGGCCCAGACTGCCGATAAGCCCCTGGCGCGAGCCAGGGGTTTTTGATTCATTGCGGCGCGCTTCGAGATCATGGCCCTGAACAAACCGCGCTCGAGATTGTTCATCTCGATCAGTTGGTTCCCTCCGAACACCCTCTTCGCAAGATCGTTGCGGCGATCGATTTTTCGTTCATCCACGATCTGACTACGCCGCGCTATTGCGTGGACAACGGGCGTCCGCCGCTTGATCCGTCGCTGATGTTCAAGGTCCTGTTCGTGGGCTGCCTGTTCGGCGTGCGCTCCGAGCGGCAATTGGTTCGAGAGATCGAGGTCAATGTCGCCTATCCCTGGTTCTTGCGGCTGAAGCTGACAGATCCGGCATACGACGCCGCGACGCCGAGCCGTCGCCGTCGGCGTCAGAACGCCACAAATGCCCAGGCGAGTTTCGACTGGATCGTAGAACGGTCGGGATCACCGCAATCGGCGCCTCGACGGCTTCAAATATGATGTCATACCCCCTTGTTCCTCGCCTGATCATAGTCGCGTTAACCGGCTTGCGGGCAGACACTCTATTCTTTGGGCGCAAACCCTTGTTTCGTGGCGCTTGGCCGACGCCCGACGGACCAAAGCGCAAGCAACCGTTTGGCCATGGAACGGGTCACGACGAGGTGCGAAGCGAGTCCGCCCTTGATCGCGGCGACAAGCGGCTCGAACTTGCTGTCTTCCTCGACGACCAGCAGGCGTTTCTTGATCGCGCGGATCGTGGCGAGATCGGCCGAGATACAGCGGCGGTTGTGAGCGCAGTTCAAGAGTTGCCCGTCGCCGTCGATCAACAGGCCGGCGATGACGCCGACCGCGCCAGCCGCGATCATCGCGTGCATTTCCTTCACCGACAACGCGCCGCATTTGACGAGATGGGTGTCGTCCTCGACGCCGCCCACGGAATAGAGCGCGAGCTGGCAACCGGAGATTCCAGCCAATTGCTCGCGTATGACCGGTTGCTCGCGCAATTCATCGGCGAGCCGTTCAGAAGTGAGTACGAGAGGCGCGTAAAGATTGACGCCTTCGGCGTTCAGTCGCCGCGCGATTTCGGTCGTGCATTGATCCGGCCGATAGGAGTAGGGCGCGCCGAGATTTCCGCACAATTGCACGACGGTGACGCCGCGCAGGTCCGCGTAGGGCATCGAATCGGCGATATGATAGACTGTTCGGCCCCAGGCTACTCCGACCCGGTCGCCCTTGTTGATCAATTCGAGAAAGACCGCGCCGGCCACCATGGGGATTTCATGGGCGGGATCGAGCACATGACGATCCTCAGGCACTATCCATGCGGCCTGCAGCCCGACCGCGTCCTCTAGTTGCCGCGCCAGCGTGTCGTCGGCAAAGAGTTGAGTCGATGTCGATATCGTAACGATTCCGGTCTCGCGCGCCCGGCGTAGATAGTTTGCGACCGAAGCGCGCGAAATATCGAGGCGCCGCGCCACTTCGTCCTGGTTTAGCCCATGCCGGTAGTAGAGCCAGGCGGCCGTATGCGTGATCCTGTCGGTGGCCTTAATCTGCATGGCCTTATCTCGCGTGTCCCGATCTATTTTGACATTATTCGCGCGCAGTGAAAAAAAGCAAATTTGCGGCGGCCAGGAAGGTGGAGATCACCGCGAAACCACACGCTGGCTGTGAATCGGCGGCGGGTCTAAACGCCGATCGGCGTCCCAATCGCTTGAGTGTGTTTCGGCGCAGTGTTTGACCCACCAATCGGCGTCCAACACGGACCCGGCTCCTGATTTGTAAATCACTATGTCTGTTCCTGATTTCGACAAATGAATGGGTCAACGCTGGACGCCGATTGGTGGGTCAAACACCGAGCCGAAACACACCTAAGCAACGTGCGATGGGCCGAACCTGATTTCAGCACGTGGATGATGCCGCTGATCACGCGCCGATCGTCAACGCGCGCCTTGCCGCGCGTATCGGTCGGCAGATGCGGCTCGATCTTCGAAAACTGCGTGTCCGTCAGCCAGAACTGATCCCAATTCATCGGCGCTTCCTTTCGGAAGCCGTGAATCACAAGCGGCTACTCATGCCAAGACTTTTATGGGTCCGGACCCTAGTTCGAAGACTGTCGCGTCAGCCACTGTCGCCGTGATTGCCGTCGCCGTGGTGAAGTCGACCCCGGTATTTGTGCGGCGACGTGCCGAAGAAGGCCCGAAACTGAGCAGTGAAATAGCTCTGATTGGAGAAGCCGCAATCGAGCGCAATGTAAATGATGGGGTCACGCGTCGTCGAAAGGCGCCGAGCCGCCGTCTGCAGTCGCGTGCGCAGGATGAACTCGCGTGGCGACAGATGGAACAGCATCCGGAACCGCGTGCGGAACTGGCTGCTCGAAAGGTTGCTCAGGGCTGCCAGATTGTCGATGCGGATCTTGGCACCCAAGCGATCCTGGATATAATTGATTGCGGCCCGGAACGACTGGAAACCCGCCGGCAGTTCGGTCGAGGCCGAAATCACGCGGGTGATGCCCATCAGGCCGACGACCTTCCCGCCTCGGTCGAATAACGGCACTTTGTTGGTCGACACCCAGACCAAATGTCCCGACTGATTTATTATGACTTCGATCCGGTTGAGCAACCGGACGCCGGTGGCCATGACGCGCTGGTCGTCCTCATAAATCTTCTCGGCGATTTGGCGCGGAAAGAAATCGAACTCGGTGGCGCCCAAAATCTCGGCGCTGTCGCGATAGTTGAGGGATTGAGTCGCCCAGGCGTTGCAAGCCATCCAGCGGCATTGCCGATCCTTTATGTAAAAGGAGACGTCGGGCAGGAATTCGAACATCTGCTCGATCGATCCGCGATCGCGCAGATTGTCGAAGAATGCAACGACGTCCATTTCGCAGAGCGGCTGATGGGCGTTGACGCGAACGGCGTCGTGACTTTTGGACCCGCCCATCGCGATGGCCTCAATCGCTGAGGCCGCCGAAGAGGACTGCGCTAGCGGAGCAGGGGCGCGATCGCGCGCGCCATGTAGAGGCCGTCGCGTGACGCGACGCCGTCCGGATCATGTTCGGCCTCCTCGCCTTCGTCCTCGACCACGATCCAGCCGTCGTAGCCGGTCGCGGCAAGATAGGTCGCCACCCCCGGAAAGTCGAGGTTCCCTTCTCCCATGCATCTCCAGACCCCGTCGGCGGACATGTCCTTGAAATGCACGTGGGCGATCAGCGACCGGTAGCCCTTCAGAAGCGCGATGACGTCGATGCCGCCTTTGGCGATGTGACCGATGTCGGGAATCCACTTCAGGACGCGGGCGTCAATTCCTTCCAGCATCCGCTCGTAGTCGCCGACGGTTCGGCAGACCGAACCGGCGGGCGAATTGGGATGATAGGCGGCGATCACGCCGCGACCCGCCGCTCGCGCGGCGAGCGCATTCATGCAGGCGATTTGGTTGTCCTGACGCTCGCGGAGATCGCTGCGGTCGGCACCGGGCATGGGACAGACATTGAGCAGCGCCTCCGGGAAGTTCCGGGCGAGGTAGTCGATCGTCCAGTCGGCGGAGGCGTGCTCCTCCTCACTCTCGCGCGCGCCGCGCCAATCGTGAACGATGCAAAGAGCGGCGAGATCGACGCCCGCCTGCTCCAAATGCCTCCGCATCAGCCCAGGGTCTCTCAACGCCCCAAGAAACTGCAATTCCGCTTCGACGCCAGCGAAGCCCGCCCGGCCCGCGATGGTGATGATGTGATCAAGTCGATCCAGATAGAGCTTGCCGCTCATTTGCCAGGCATACGTCTGGGATCCGATCTTGATCATGGCCGCTCCGTCGATCGTTCACTGTTGGCCCAACAGAAAATCCCGCGTCGTCGGGTTGAACCGCTCGACCTCCTCCCAATGTTGGGCGTGCGCGCGGCCATCGAAAGTCACGAGACTCGCGCCCGCTATGCCCGCGCTCACGCTGGCTCGCTCCAGCCGTGCGCCGCGCGCACCGCCAGCATGGCCGCCAGCACGTGTCGCCATGTCGCCGGCTCCAGCAGCGTTCGATTGGGGAACATGCAGCCGTCCCAGCACAGGTGGCGCATCGCCCGCGTCAGCTCACCGGACGCGTCGCGTAGCCACAGACCGGCGTGGCGAGGAATGTCGAGCAGACCGTCCGGATCGTCGGGCAAGCAATGGCGCCCCGTCTTGTCGTGCGCGCCCATTCCTTTGACCGAGCCGTCGTTCTGCGCAACATGGAAATCGATTGTCCACGGCTTGAGGGCGTTGGCGATCAAGATCAAAGCACTCTCGAGGGCCGCAGAGCCAGCTCTGACCTGATCGGGCGAGACGAGCGGGTGTTCGGGCGCGTTGTGGCCTACGGCGTAGAGCATGGTGTGGGCCATGTCGGCCTGAAATCCGACGACGTCAGGACGGCCGACTGCCTCCAACAGATCGAGCATATGCCGCCAGGAGTGCATCCCGCCCCAGCAGATTTCGCCTTCCAGCGCCAGCCGCTCGCCGTTATCGGCGGCAACTCGGGCGGCTTCCCGAAGGGTGGCGGCGATGGTCTTGGAGGCCGACGGATCGCTCGCCCAAACCTCGGGGCTGGTTGCGCTGTCGACGCGGATCACGTTCGCGGCGCGGACTCCGAGCTCGCGCAATCGCCTGCCGATGCCGCAGGCCCGACGGACCATGTCGATATAGGCGGCACGGTCGGCGGCGCTGCCCATCGCCGAGCCGCCGCCGTTATCAGGCCAAACCGGCGCGACACAGGAGCCGATCGCCAGGCCGTGCGACTTCACTAAGTCCGCCAGACGCGCGACCGTGTCGCGATCGGCGTCGATCGGCGTGTGGGGTAGAGCCAGAAACAAGTCGACCCGTCAATCCAACTCCGTCCAGCTTGGCCGAAGCCGTGAGCGCGAGCATGGTCTCGAGCGCGATGGGGGGCTCGGAACCCGGCCCTTTGCCGACCAATCCCGGCCACATCGCGTTGTGCAGCTTGGGAAAATTGTGCATGGCGCTAGGCCGCCGCGTAGGTGGCGCGCACGAAGTCGTGTCCGTACCCCAGGCTCTTGAGGCTCCCGCAAAGTCGAAGCTGATCTCCGCCGACTTGCGCGGTCCAAAGCAGCATGTTGAATTCCGAGCAGCATCCGGTCCTCCCAAACGCTCTCCTAGATAGACGCTTGGAGAGCGTCATTCCTGGCCAGCCCGATCGAATTTTGTCACTTTTCGAACGTTCACGACCCGACAAGCCGGCGGAGACCGCCCTAGTCGCTCATCTCCCGACAGCGACCGAATTAGTCTCCGAGCCGATTGGCGGCTCTGGCCTGCCCCTCGGGGCGGTTCGGGTTGAATGTTAGTGCACCTGACCACCTTCGACAGTTGCGGTGGGCGAGCGCGTGGCCCCCGCAACAAGCGCGCTCGCCCGCGGCGTGATGGAGCCGTTGCGCGGGATGATCGCCTCGGGTGCCGGCGGCCGGCAGCCGAGCGCGCTGTGAGGCCGCGCGGTGTCGTAGTGGAACCTCCACGGCTCGATCAGCACCCGCGTTTCCGCCAAGCTGTAGAAGATCTCGCGGTTCAGCAGCTCGGCGCGGAGCTTGCAGTTGAAGCTCTCGTAATGGCCGTTTTCCCGTGAGCTGCCCAACTCGATGTAGGCGGTCTTCCAATGTTGGCCTAGCAGGCTGTTGAAGAAGTATCCCGTTTCGCCTTGAGGACGGCTTCGTCGCCGTTGTGGTAGGCGAACTCGATCTCGATCGAGCCGTCGTCGAGCAGTTCGGCGGTTCCTTCGCCCTCGACTTGGTCGCCTTCCTCGCAGCCGGTCCAGCGGAAGCCGATCAAGTCGCGGGCGTATTCGACTTCGAGGCCGGCTTCCAAGGCGCCGAAGGCGATTTCGCCGCCTTCGGCGGTGATCGTCAGCATCGCCGGACCGCAGAGATCGAGGTGAGCGCGGTCCCAGATGTCGGCCTTGACGATCCGCCAGCGGCCGATCAGGCGGCAGTTCGCCGGGGCCTTCACGCGGAGACCTCCAGCAGCTTCGGCAAGCGCATCAGGTTGTAGGCCGCCGCTGCGAAGGCGAAGGCCCATCCGACGCGCTGGCGGCCGCGGAACTTGGTTCGCGCCTGGCCGGCCACCGTCTTGATCCAGCCGAACGCTTCCTCGATCCGCTTGCGGATGCGTTGGCTGATCGCGTAGCCGGCATGGCGCGTCGTGCGGCCGTCGATCGCCGACGAGCGGCCATTCGTGTTCTGCGCGACGTGCGGCGTCGCGTTCATCGACCGCAGCTCATTGACGAAGTCCTCGGCGTCGTAGGCCTTGTCGGCGCCGAGCGTGATCGGCCGCGGCCGATCGGCGCGCGGCTCGATCATGGCGAGCGCCGCCATCCGCTCGGCATGGCCGTCGGCCTGCGTCAGGCAGGCGTCGACGACGAGGCCGTTGCGGTTCTCCATCAGCGCGTGACCGATGAAGCACAGCTTCGCCTCCTTGCCGCGTCCCTTGCGGTAGAGCCGCGCCTCCGGGTCGGTCGTCGAAGCGTGGGTCGCATTCAAGCGCTTCTGGCCATGGAAATCCGCCTCGCGGTTCCGTCCGCCATCCCGCGGCGGCGGCTCGTCGGAACCGTCTTTCGGCTTGAAGCTCTTCATCGACGCCCAGGCTTCGATCAACGTGCCGTCGACCGAGAAGTGATCCGTGCTCAAGAGCCGCTTCACCCGTGGTTGATCGAGCACGACGGACATGAACTTTGCCGCGACATCGCCCTCCAGCAGGCGATCGCGGTTCTTCGAAAACGTCGAGTGGTTCCAGACCTCATCGTCGACGCCGAGGCCGACGAACCAACGGAACAGCAGGTCGAACTCCAACCGCTCCATCAACTGTCGTTCCGAGCGGATCGAATAGAAGGCCTGCAACAGCATCGCCCGCAGCAGCTTTTCGGGCGGGATCGACGGGCGTCCCATCCGCGAATACATCGCCGAGAACTCGCCCGACAGCGCCGCCAAGGCCTCGTTCACGAGCCCGCGGATGCTCCGCAACGGATGATCCTTGGCGACCCGCGCTTCGATATCGACATAGCTGAACAGTGACCCAGACCGCTCGTCCCCGCCCCGCATCCGCCCGCCTCCGACGATTCACGAGGCGACGGAATCACATCACGATTCGGCTGGCTAGGGACTTCTTCAACAGCCTGCTAGGTCCGAAGGTCACCCAGTAATGGGAGCTCCCAGAAATTCGGCTGCGAAAGATGGAAGGCGTCCGCCCCTGGCGTCGACGTCGGGTCGCGAACGTTCGAAAAGTGACAAAATTCGATCGGGCTGACGGGGAATGACGCGCCCGAAGCGCCTATCAAGGAGAGAAATTGGGAGGATCGGATGCCGCTCGGGATCAACGTCCGCTACGGCGTAAGTCAATAGCGGAGTCCACGATGCCCTACGTCAAGAATGGAGATGTCAGCATCTTCTACGAAGTGGAAGGCGACGGGTTCCCCCTCGTCCTCATCATGGGCCTCGGCGCCGACCGGACCGCGTGGGAGCTCCATAGCAACGAGTGGAGAAAACACTTCGCTTGCTACAAGATCGACAACCGCGGAATTGGTCTCTCAGACAAGCCGCGCGGCCCCTATACGACGGAGGCGATGGCGATGGACGTTCTGGCCGTAATGGATCATGCCGGGGTCGACAAGGCGCATGTGCTTGGCGTGTCGATGGGCGGCGCCATCGCGCAGTCGCTCTACCACCGCGCGCCGGCGCGGGTGCAGTCGCTGGTGCTCGTGAGCACTTGGGCGAAGCTCGACAATTTCGGCAAGACGGTCTTCCACCATTTCAAGGCCAACCGCGCGCACACGACTGCAAGCCAATGGATTGAGACGCTCCAGCTTTGGATCTGGGGGCCGCAATACATGGACAAGAATCTGCAAGTTCTCCTCGACGCGCAGAAGATGGCGGAGGAAAACCCCTTTCCGCAGCCGCGCGTCGGCTTCGAAGGGGCGATGTCACGTTAACTCGACGGGAGGCTACGCGATGATAAGGCGAACTCATGAGCCATCGCCCCGTTAGCTACAAGCGCCACCGCTTTCCGCCCGAGATCATCTCGCACGTGGTTTGGCTCTATTTCCGTTTTCCTTTGAGCCTGCGCCTCGTCGAGGAAATGCTGCTCGAACGGGGCATCCTCGTCTCCTACGAAACGATCCGGCGGTGGGCGGTAAAATTTGGCGCGGATTATGCCCGCCGCCTGAAGCGAAAGTCGCCCACTCGCCATGACGTCTGGCATCTCGACGAGGTCGTCATTTCCATCAACGGCGAGACGCGCTATCTTTGGCGCGCAGTCGATCAGGAAGGATATGTGCTCGACGAAATCGTGCAAGTCCACCGGAATACAAAGGCGGCACGACATTTGCTGACAGGGCTTTTGCGCAAGCAAGGTTGTCCGCCAAAGCGCATTGTGACCGATAAACTCGGCTCCTACGGCGCTGCCAGGCGCATGGTCATGCCGAATGTCGAGCATCGCCAGCATAAGGGGCTGAACAATCGGGCCGAGAATTCCCACGTTCCCGTCCGAAAACGAGAGCGGATGATGCAGGGGTTTCGATCATGGTCGGGATTGCAGCGGTTCGTCTCAACCTTCTCTGCCATCCGAAATCATTTCGTTCCGGCTCGATCTCAACGCTCCGCCATCTCAACCCACCTTCATCGCCTGAGGGCGATGGCCGAATGGAAACGGATCGCTGTCGCTTTGGCCTAAATGTCAGACGCATCACCGCCATCGCGCCCCCTGCTAGTTAACGTGACATCACCCTGCCGAACACCGTCAACCCTTACTATATTTCGATGCAGGCCAGCTTTAAGAACCACGGCGCCGAGCTCGGCCACGACGTGAAGGTGGCGATCGCCAACGACAGCGACACCAATCAGCTCTCGCAGGTGGAATCGTTCATCGAACAAAAAGTCTGCGCCGTCGTCCTCAACGCGGTCAACTCCGGCCCCGGGGCGGCTAGCGTTCGCGCCTTGAACCAGGCCGGAATCCCGGTGTTCACGGTCAACGTCATCGTCTCGGCCGACGACCTCAAGGCGCAAAACGCCGCCTTCGTCGAGTATGTCGGCGCCGACCAGATCGCGGGCGGAACGCAGATCGGCGAACAGGTGCTCAAGGATATGGGCGCCGACGCCAAGATCGTCGCCGGGATCATCGGCGATCCGGATCAGATTCCGACCAATCAGCGCGACGGGGGATTTACCAAGGCGATCTCCAAGGATCCGAACGCCAAGGTGGTCGGGACGCTCAACGGCAAGGTCGATCCCAATGTGAGCCTGCAGGTGGCCGGCGACATGCTGCAAGGCCATCCTGACATCAACGTCATCTGGGCCGACACCGGGCCGCACGCCGTCGGCGCGCTTCAGGCGATTACGCAGCAGGGCAAGGCCGACACGGTCAAGCTCTATGCGTTCTGCGCCGCCGACACGGCCCTGACCGCGACCTACGCGGCCTGCGCCGCCCAGGAGCCGGCCGACTACGCCCGTATCGCGCTCGACAATCTGAAGAAATACCTCGGCGGCGCCGACGTGCCGGCGCAGGTGCTGCAGCCGCTCAAGATCTTCGTCAACGGGCAGAAGCCGGGACCGGGCGAAGTGGGCTGATCTCCGATCGCTTCTCTGAGCGAATTGAGGGCGAACAAATGAGCGCGGAGTCAGGGTCTTGTCGTCTCGCGGGATCTGCAAGTCCTACGGGGCCACCAGGGCGCTGTCGGACGTCAACCTTGCCATTCCTCCCGGCAAGGTCGTCGCGCTCATCGGCCACAACGGGGCCGGCAAGTCGACCCTGTTGCGCGCCCTCTCCGGGGCCGAGGTCCCGGACGAGGGTACGATCAGCCTCGACGGCAATGCGGTCCAGTTCCGCTCGCCTGGCGAAGCGAGCGCCATGGGGATCGCCTGCGTCTATCAAGAGCTCAGCCTCATCAACGAACTCTCGGTGGCCGAGAACCTCTTTCTCGGCGCCGAGAAGTTCGCCGGCCCACTGCTCGACCGACGCGCCATGAACAAGACGGCCGACGACCTTTGCGCCGAGTATGGGATTCTGGCCGACGGCTCCGACCTTGTCGCGAGCTTGCCGGTCGCCCAGCGGCAATTGCTCGAAGTCGTGCGAGCGATCCACCGCGACGCGAAGTATCTGCTCCTCGACGAGCCGACGACGGCGCTGGAACAGCACCAGATCGACGAGCTGCTCGCGGTC
This sequence comes from uncultured beta proteobacterium, assembly GCA_963800185.1. Classification (GTDB taxonomy): domain Bacteria; phylum Pseudomonadota; class Gammaproteobacteria; order Burkholderiales; family Burkholderiaceae; genus Paraburkholderia. The sequence continues at coordinate 506,331 of CAWCZW010000004.1, forward strand.
ATCCGGCGCCTGGCGAGCGAGCGCGGAATTGGGGTGCTGTTCATCGACCATAAGCTCAGCGAGGTCTACGCCGTGGCCAGCCATATCGTCGGGCTGGCGAACGGGCAGATCGTTCTCGATGGCGACGTCGAGAATATAGCGGTCGAGGACGTGGTCGAGGCGATCGTCGGCGAAGGCGCCAATCGGCGGTTGAAATCCGCTTCGGCCTTGGAAACGTCGTCCGAGACGCGGTCTCGCGCCGGCGCCGACGCCCCGTCCGGACCCGTGGCTTTCGAGGTTCGCGGACTGCGCGGCAACGGCCTTGTCGGCATCGACTTGAAAGTCCACGCGGGCGAGATCCTCGGCATATATGGCTTGGTCGGGTCGGGGCGGTCGCGTTTTCTGCGCACCGTGTACGGCGCCGAACCAGCGCCCGAGGGCGCGATGCTCTTGGCCGGCGGGCCCTTCAACCCCAAGAGCTCCGGCGATTCGATCGCTCAGGGAATTGCCTTCCTGTCGGAAGAGCGCAAGTCCGATGGCTTCATTCCGCAAATGACGTCGATCGAGAACATCATCATGCCGGTCCTGCAACGATTCCTGAGGATCGGGGTCTTGAATTGGCCCGCCCTCAAACGTGCGGCCGACGGCGCGCTGTCCAGCATTCCGATCCTGGGCGACGTCCGCGAACCCATCATGTCGCTTTCCGGCGGCAACCAGCAGAAGGCGCTGTTCGCGCGCGCGCGGCTCCAGTCGCCCAGACTGCTCTTGCTTGACGAGCCGACCAAAGGCGTCGACATCGGCGCCAAGACGGAGATCTACGATATCATCCGTGGCCTCGCGGCGCAGGGCCGTTCCGTCCTGCTGGTGTCCAGCGAGGAGGAAGAGCTCATCGAGGTCGCTGATCGCGTCGTGGTCTTCCGCAATCGCGCCTGCGACGGCCACGCGATTGCGGCGGCCGATCTCACGGTCGCCGATCTGCGCCGCCATGCCTGGGCGGCGGCCTCATGAAGATCTCGGCCAGCCTCCACGCCGCCAATCCGTTGCGGCTCAGCGAGGCGGTGGCGGCCGTCGCGCCGCACGTCGGTTCGTTGCATGTCGACGTCATGGACGGTCGCTTCGCTCCGACCTTCGGTTGTGGCGAGGCCTTGGTCAGCCGCCTCGTTGCGGAAGGGGCGCCGCCGGTCGACGTTCACCTCATGATCGACGAGCCGCGACGCTGGACGCGACGCTTTGCCGGGCTTGGCGCGCGTCGCGTCATCTTTCACGCCGAGGCCGTGAGCGATCCGCTCGCGGTCGCCGACGACATTCGCGCCGAGGGATCGCTCGCTTACATCGCGCTTCTGCCGGAAACGCCGATCGCGCGATACGCCGCTCTGCTCGAGCAGGTCGACGGCTTGCTGTTGCTGACAGCGCCGCCAGGCGGCGGCGAATTCAATAAAGCCGCTCTGGCGGGATTGCACGAAGCGCCCAAGGGCCTGCCGCTGATCGTCGACGGCGGACTTCGAGCCGAGGCACTTCGACAGCTTGCGCTCGTGCTCCGTGGAGCTCGCGGTTATGGGAAAAGCGCTGTTCGGCAGTCGGGATCTTGGCGATCGGGCGCAGAAGCTGGATCTTCTCGCCTCGGGGGCGGCCGCTTCCCCCTCTTGATCGCCTTGGCGCGCTCGCGCCGTTCGCGCATGGACGCCGACTGCGCCAACGTGTCGTCGTCGATCAACCGGGGCTTGGCGGGGGGCGTTGCTTCCCGTCCACCGTTCTGGCCGCCTCGGCGGGTCGCGCCAATCGTCGCCAGCGGCCGCTGAAGTGATTGATCGCGATCAGCGCAAGGGTCATGGCGCCCCACATCGCGGTGACAAAGAACGGATCGACGCGCATCAGGTTCACGCCGCTCGAAATCGCCTGAAGGATCACGACGGCGAGCACCATTCCCGACAGTCGTCCGACGCCGCCGAAAGGATCGACGCCGCCGAGGAAACAGGCGAGCGCCGAGACGAGCAGATAGGACTAAGCGTAGTTCGATTTGACCGAATTGAACTGTCCCATCATTACGAAGCCGATCAGCGCTGAAAACGCGGCCGAGAGCAGGTACTGCCGCAGCAGGACGGCGCGCACGTCGATATTCGAGTAGCGCGCCGCCGTCATATTGGAGCCGATCATGTAGAGGTCGAATCGAAATCGCGTTCGGGCGAGCAGCACGTGCAGCGCAAGGACGACGACGATCAGCATGACAAACGGCGCCGGAACGCCGAAGACTGCACCGTTGCCGATCGCCAGCAGCATGCCGGGAAAGTCGGAAAGCGTGTAGCCGCGGGTGGGGACGACATTGATTCCATCGATGAGCGTCATCGCGCCGAGGGTCGCCAAGATGGCGGGCACTTCGAGATAAGCGACGAGGAACCCCATCAGAGCGCCGGCGGCGAGCGCGCTCATCAGACCGGCGGCCATGGCGAGGAGGGTGATGGCGACGGAAGCGTTTGCGGAATTGGCTGATGTCATCAGGTTCAGCGTCGGCGATGGTGAAAGCGCCGCGTCGGTGGCGGCGAGGATGCCGCGCCTGTGGTTCAACAACGTCGAAGTCGTGCCGCTGATCGGCGGCGTCGGGCAGCTGGACGTCGCCTCCCACCCGATCGAGGTCGCGCGCGCCATGGCCGCGCGGGTCGGGGGCCGGGTGCGACCACTGCCGGCGCCTGCGGTCGTGCCCGATGCCGCGACCGCCGCTCAGATCATCGAGGCCCCGGCGGTAGCGGACGCCTTTGCCGCCATGAAGCGGTGCGCCGTAGCCGTTGTCGGCGTCGGCCCGGGTCTCGCCAAGGCGCCAGCCTTGCACGCCGCGTTCGCCGGCGCGATCGTCACCGCTTGCGGCAGGGACGCCGCGACTGCGTGGAGAATCCTGGAGCTTTGACAGCACGGCTCCGTATCGGAGGCGCGGCGCGAAGGGGTCGGTTTACGAGGCCGCGCTGATCAAAGGAATTACGGACGGCGTGCGAGAGCGCGGCAAAGGGCGGCGCGGCGACAAGACGATGCTCGACGCTTGGATTCCGGCGACCGAGGCGGCCGCCAACGCCGTCCGTCGCTCGGCGACCGCCGAGGAGATGTGGCGGGACGTCTTGACCGCGGCGGAAGCCGGCGCGGCCCTGACCTGCTCGATGATCGCGGCGCGAGGACGGGCGGCGCGGCTCGGCGAACGCGCCCTCGGCCACCTCGACCCCGGCGCCGCCAGCCCGGTCGTCATCCTCAAAGCGATGGCGCTGACCTTCTGCGAAGACGGCGCGAAGCCGTTGAAGATCGTGGGCGACCAATCTCCCAGGGGCGGCAAGTTCCCTGGCCGGCGATTTCAAGCTCCACGGCGATAGAGACTGGGCGGACGATCCGCCCATGAGTTCTTCCGCTCAGGCCGGCAGGCGTCTTTGAGAGGAACGTGAACGCGCGCGGAAACGGGACCGAGAGCGCGACGCGCTAGCTCGCCGGCGATCGCCCGTTTTCGCTCGGCGACATCCCGCCCCGACGCATCTGCTCGAGCAGCCAGCGTCGCGCCTGGGCGACCTCCACGATCGGCTCTGCAGACTTTTCCGTCCACATTTCGATCAGGAACGGGCCGCGATACCTCAGCTCCGCGAGCACCCTGAAGCAGGTCGCGAAATCGACGCAGCCGGTCCCGAACGGCACATCGCGGAACTGTCCGGGGAAATCGTTCGTCACCCGGAGCGTATCCTTGAGGTGGATGGCGACGATCTTGGCGGCGCCTTTCCTCAGCTCCGCCGGCACGTCGTTGTTCCATGCCGACAGATTGCCGAGATCGGGATAGACGCAGAAGAAAGGGGACTCGATGATCTTGGCGTATTCCAGCCAGGCCGTGATCGAGTTGATCAGCGGCGTGTCCATGATCTCGACCGCAAGCATCACCTGCGACCGAGCCGCCTCATCCACCGCCCAGCGCAATCCTTCGATGAAGCGCTGCCGCGTCCCCTTGTCGCTCGACTCGTAATAGACGTCATAGCCCGCGAGTTGGATGGTGCGCAGGCCGATGCTCGACCGAAAGGTCGATGGCCTTGCGCATGATCTCGCGCGCCCTCGAGCGGATCGCGGGGTCGCGGCTGCCGAACGGGAAGCGTCGGTGCCCCGAGAGGCACATGCTCGGCACGGTCACGCCGGTTTCCGCGATTGCCGCGCGCAGCGACGCGCGCGCCGCCGCCGACCAGTCCAGCCGCGCCAGCCTCTCGTCGGTCTCGTCGATGGACATCTCGACGAAATCGAAGCCAAGGGCTTGTGCGAGGGAGAGCCTCGCCATCCACGACAGCGCCTTCGGCAACGCCTTCTCGTAGATGCCCAGCGGATTGCCGGGAGCTCCCGCCGCCTGTTCCTGCTGGGTCGAGCTCATGGCGGCGCCGGCAGCTTGTCCAGATGCTCGGCGAGGCGCCGGTATGCGGCGTACTTGGCGCGGTAACGCGGCGCGGCGCTGGCGATCCGGCTGCACCGTGATCCCTGCCGGGCACATCGCGGCCATCGCTTCGGCGAAGGAGGCGTAGACGCCCGAACCCACCGCCGCCGCGATGGCCCCGCCGAGGCAGCCGGATTCCTCGACGTGCATGACCTCAAGGGGCTGCTCGCTGATGTCGGCGACCATCTGCATCCACACCTTCGACCTTGTCGGCCCGCCGGTCAGCCGCAGCGTCCTGCCGGGGCCCGAGAGCGCGCGAATGCGTTCGAGATGCACGTGCTGAGAGAAGCAGACGCCTTCGTAAACCGCCTGCACAACATGGTCCAGCCCATGCGCATTGGCGAGACCGTAAAAGCAGGCGGAGAGGTTGTCGCCGAGGTTTGACGAGAACAGGTACGGCAGGAACTGTACGTTGGTCTCGGCCTTGCCCAGCGCCTCCACCATGGCGTTGCAGCGATCATAGGGGTTCGGCGCATCCGGCATGAACGTGTGCACGAACCATTCCAGGTTGCCGGCGGAAGTCGGGCTGCCCTCATGCACGAAGAACCGCCCCGGGATGCAGTAGCGCCCCCAGATGTAGGGGTGCTGCCGGGTCGTCTCCATGTGGTCCGTCGTCCATGTGACGATCGTCCAGGTGCCCATGACCACGTTGATGAAGCGCGAATCGGAGAGGCCGGCGCAGACGGCCGCCGAAACGACGTCGAAGAAGCCGCCGTACACCGGGGTTCCTTCGATGAGCCCGGTCTCCTCGGCGGCCGCGCGGCTGACCCCGCCCAGGCTCTGCTCGGAGCCGAGAACCGGCGGCATGCAGCCGAGCATCTCATCGACGCCGAACAGCGCAAACAGCTCTGGGTCGTAGGCGCCCTTGCCGACGTTGTAGAGATTGCTGCCCGAAATGTTCGTCACCTCGGCGCCGAAAGCGCCGGTGAACTTGTAGCGCACCCAGTCGTGCGCCATCAGGACGTGACGAATGCGACGGTAATTCTCCGGCTCGTGCTCCTTGAGCCATGCGAGCAAGGAAACCGGGTGGCCAGACCAGAGCTGCTGGTAGCCGCGGGGATAGGCCTTCGCGTCCACGCCCTCGGCCTTCCATTTGCGTACGATCGGCAGGGCGCGGTTATCCGACGAAATGATCCCGTTGCGCACTGGCGCGCCATCTCCGTCGACCAGATACAGTCCCTTGCCGTGGGCCGAGAAGCTCACGCCCGCCACGTCGCGCGGCGAAATTCCGCCAGTCGCCAGAACCTCGCGCACCGTGGCGCAGACTGTGCGCCACATCGCGGTCATGTCCCGCTCGCTCCAGCCGACGCGCTTGACGATCGCCAAGTCTGTTTGCGAGGCGACGGCCTTCTCGCGGCCATGTTCGTCGTACAGTCCGCTCTTGATCACCGTGCCGCCGATGTCGACAGTCAAAAAATACGGCATAGGAACCGTCGCCTCCGTTGCTGGCAATTCATCGCTCAGACATAGCACTGCGCGGCGTTCGAATTGATCGCGCGAATGGTTGGTTCGGATCGGTCGCCCCGCGGCGGGACGTCGCATCCCGGAAGGGTCGAACCGGGCGGAAGGGCGCGACTGCCGACGCCGACAGGGCGCGGCGCGCGCCCAAGCTTCCGATCGCCCGCGTGATGAGCCGCAGCTTGCCCACGACTGCGGCGGCGCTTCGTCCGCGTGTGCGGAATGCTCGGCGTTGCGCGCCCCCTCGCTCGCATTGCTTTAACAGAGTGGGAGTCCGCCATCCAAGATCAATCGAGGATTCGCGCTCCGATTTGCCGAGCGCGGGCGCGGGCAGGCGGCGAGGCGATCTTGCGCGTCGGCTGGCGCCGTTTCGCCGCCGCTCGGGCGCCCATCGCCGGGGGACGCCGCAACGCATCGACGGCGGCGGCATGCGGCGCATGGCCAGCGGAGAGGTCTGGCCTAAGCGCCTCGCCAGCGGCTCCGCGCTACGCCGCCGGGCGACGTTGAGAGCGAAAAACGGGACAGCGTTCGGCCGGTGTTGACAAGGCTTACGAAGACCTGTTCAAAACGCTTCATCCTGGCGGCTGCGCGGTTCGTGTCGGATTGCCCGTCGACCCTGCGCCTTTCGATGTCGTTGCTGCGATGGCGAAGGAAGCGAGGGGCGAGACGGTGTTCCGATGCGCCAACGCATTTGACCGCTCGCTCGCGCCGATGAGCTCCGGCAGGACCGAGGTGAAACGGCTGATTGCGGGCCGCTCTTCATCCGCCGGCCACATCGCCGCGTTCGAATCCGCCGGGTCAGTCCGTGCGAGCGACGTAGGCGGCGGATACGGGTTGCCGACCACTGATCATGAGCGCGACGAAGCCGCGGTCGAACGGCCGGCGGGACGCCAACGCAAAGGGGAATCCGAGGCATGAGCCGAGCCTTTTTCATCCGCGGCGCGGGCGACGTGAAGGTTGCGCCCTTCAACCTGCGAGAGAGGAATCCCGGCGAGGTCCTGCTCGAAGTCGCCGCGGTGGGAGTCTGCGGCAGCGATCTGCACTATTACAAGGACGGCGGAATCGGCGCCGCGGTGATCAAGTCGCCGTTCGTGCCGGGACACGAGTTCGGCGGCCGCCTCTGTGAGGACGTAGAGGAACTCGGCCTCGCCCGCGGCCAGCTCGTCGCCGTCGACCCGAACAGGTCGTGCGGTCATTGCGAGTGGTGCGAGGCGGGCCATCCCAATCTCTGCCCTCAAGTCGAGTTCATTGGCGCGCCGCCCCACGACGGCGCGATGACCGAGCGCATGTGG
>CAWCZW010000005.1:0-480147 GCA_963800185.1 uncultured beta proteobacterium
ACGAGGGCAACGGGTAGTAAGACGCTTTTGTGACAGGCCGTTACGCGGGCCGACGACCGGAAACGCCTCCGTTCCGGGACATCGGCCCGTCACGCTTTCCCTGACGGGCGCCTATTGGGTAATGCAGCGAAACAGATTGATACGTTCCGTGCAACGACGATCCCAAGGGTATTGGAGTATAATTCGCGCTATGGAATAAAAAGTCCCGATTGGGATTTTCAATCGAATAGAAGATCACCATGTTGAAGCAGCGCACTATCAAAACAATCGTCAAGACAGTTGGCATCGGCCTGCACTCGGGTCGCAAGGTCAATTTGACGCTTCGCCCGGCGGCGCCGGACACTGGCATCGTGTTTTCGCGCGTGGATTTGCCCACGCCGGTAGACATTCCTGCGTCGGCGATGGCGATTGGTGATACGCGTCTGGCTTCCGTGTTGCAGAAAGACGGCGCGCGCGTGTCGACGATCGAGCACTTGATGTCCGCCTGCGCCGGTCTTGGCATCGACAATCTGTACGTCGACGTCACCGCCGAAGAAATTCCTATCATGGACGGCAGCGCGGGTTCGTTCGTGTTCCTGATCCAGTCGGCGGGAATCGAGCAGCAGAACGCCGCCAAGAAATTCATCAAGGTCACCAAGCCGGTCGAAATTCGTGACGGCGACAAGTTCGCGCGTCTCGACCCGTACTTCGGTTTCAAGCTCAAATTCACGATCGACTTCCGTCATCCGGCTGTGGATAAAACCGGTCAGGCGCTGGAAGTGGATTTCGCCAATACGTCGTACGTGCGGGAAATTGCCCGTGCGCGCACGTTCGGTTTCGCGCATGAAGTCGAAATGATGCGTGAGCTCGGTCTGGCACGCGGCGGCAGCATGGACAACGCGATCGTGCTCGACGAATACCGCATTCTGAACAACGACGGCCTGCGTTACGACGACGAGTTCGTGAAGCACAAGATGCTCGACGCGATTGGCGATCTGTACGTGATCGGTCATCCGTTGCTCGCGTCGTACGACGCATACAAGTCGGGCCACGGTCTGAATAACGCGTTGCTGCGCGAACTGCTGGCGCATGAAGATTCGTACGAAATCGTCACGTTCGACGACACGCAGAAAGCGCCGCGCGGTTTTGCGTATGAGACGCAAACGGCGTTTGCGTAACGTTCCTTCGGTAGCGAAGATGCAAAAAAACGGCCCCTCGGGGCCGTTTTTGTTTTCTGCGCGACCTCGGAGACCTCAGCGATTTCTCCGATGCCGGGCCGCCATTCTCGCCAGCGCTTCCTGCAGCGGCGACGGCGAGAGCGATTCGCTCAACGCGTGCAATGCGTCGGCACCGACTGGCGTCATGCGCGCCTGCTTGACCGGCGGCGGCTCTTTAGCAGGCTGCGGCCGCACGCGAATTCTCAACGCATTGACCGGCCAGCCGCGCTGCTGCAAATCCGACAACAGCCGTGGTTCAAGATGCCGCAGCCGCGCAGCGAGCGCATTGTGCGCGGCAAACAGGGCCAGCACGCCATCCTTGATAAAACTGGGCTCTACGCTCGTGGCCAGATAATCGGGCAGCAGCGAGCGCAAATCCTTTTCCAGCGCGGCAATCTGCTCGACCCCCGCGCGCAGCGCCGCGTACGCATCCGTGCGATTGAGCACCTCGGCGACAGGCTGCGGGCGGCGCGCTTTGAACTGCTGGGGCGGCGGCCTTGAAAAGGATGAAAAACGGCTCATGTTTATAGATAAGGGCGTGTTCGCACCCTATTGCGCGTTCACGCAGCGATTGTACCGCGCGGGATGCACGCGAGCCCGGCTCAAGTCATGCCGTCGCAGCTCGGCGCAGCGGGCTTTGGCCACCCGGCCAACGTCGCGCCTCTGACACAGGCGCGGCCGGGGGCGCGTGCTAAAATGCCCGATTCGAATTCACTCTTGGACTAAGCCGCCGAGGCCCTTCCGACCCCGGAGCGCAGTGCACGATCCGTACGATCGGCACCGCGCAACCCAGCCGAAGCCGCGACGCAGACACCGATCCGATGACCACCGGTTTTCTACAGAAGATTTTTGGCAGCCGCAACCAGCGGTTAGTCAAGCAATATCAAAAGACCGTCGCGGCGATCAATGCGCTCGAACCGCAGATCGAGCAATTGACGGACGATCAACTGCGCGCCAAAACGGGTGAATTCCGCCAGCGCGTGGCGAGCGGCGAATCGCTCGACAAGCTGCTGCCGGAAGCATTCGCGGTCTGCCGTGAGGCCAGCAAGCGGGTGCTGAAAATGCGCCACTTCGACGTGCAGCTGATCGGCGGCATGGTCCTGCACTACGGCAAGATCGGCGAAATGCGCACCGGCGAAGGCAAGACGCTCGTCGCTACCCTGCCCGTGTATCTGAATGCGTTGTCGGGCCGCGGCGTGCACGTCGTGACGGTCAACGACTACCTCGCACAGCGCGACGCCGAATGGATGGCGCGTCTGTATAACTTCCTTGGTCTGTCGGTCGGCATCAACCTGTCGCAGATGGATCACGAGTCGAAGCAGCAGGCTTACGCTGCGGACATTACGTACGGCACTAACAACGAATTCGGCTTCGACTACCTGCGCGACAACATGGTCTACGAGACCGACGCGCGCGTGCAGCGAGCCCTGAATTTCGCGGTGGTCGACGAGGTCGACTCGATCCTGATCGACGAAGCCCGCACGCCGCTGATCATCTCCGGCCAGGCCGAAGATCACACCGAACTCTACGTGCGCATGAATGCGCTGCCGCCGCTGCTCGAACGCCAGATTGGCGAAGAGAAGGCGGACGGCACCGGCGTCGAAAAGCCGGGCGACTACACGCTGGACGAGAAAGGCCGTCAGGTGTTCCTGACCGAGTCGGGCCACGAAAAGGCCGAGCGTCTGCTCGCCGAGTGGGGTCTGATCGGTGAAGGCGAAAGTCTTTACGCGCCGCAAAACATCACGCTGATGCACCACGTGTACGCCGCTTTGCGCGCACACACGCTGTTCTTCAAAGACCAGCACTACGTGGTGCAGAACAACGAAGTCGTGATCGTCGACGAATTCACTGGCCGCTTGATGTCGGGCCGCCGCTGGTCCGACGGCTTGCATCAGGCCGTCGAGGCGAAGGAACACGTCAAGATCCAGAGCGAGAACCAGACGCTCGCGTCGATCACGTTCCAGAACTACTTCCGCATGTACGCGAAGCTTTCCGGCATGACCGGTACGGCGGACACCGAAGCGTACGAATTCAACGAGATCTACGGTCTCGAAACGGTCGTGATCCCGACCAACCGGCCGCCCAAGCGGATCGACAAGCAGGATCAGATTTACAAGACCGCGAAGGAGCGTTATGACGCGGTGATCCGCGACATCCGCGACTGCTATGAGCGCGGTCAGCCGGTGCTGGTCGGTACGACGTCGATTGAAAACTCGGAACTGCTGTCGCATCTGCTGAAGCAGGCCGGTTTGCCGCACGAAGTGCTGAACGCGAAACAGCACGCACGTGAAGCTGAGATCGTCGCCGAAGCGGGCCGTCCGAAGCGCATCACGATCGCCACCAACATGGCGGGTCGCGGTACCGACATCGTGCTCGGCGGCAATGCCGAGAAACAGGCGTCGTTCCTCGAACAGGACGAAACGCTTTCCGACGACGAAAAGCAGCGCCGTATCCAGAAGCTGCACGACGAGTGGCAAGCGCTGCACGATCAGGTCAAGGCCGCAGGCGGTCTGCACATTATCGGCACCGAGCGTCACGAATCGCGCCGGATCGACAACCAGTTGCGCGGCCGTGCCGGCCGTCAGGGTGACCCGGGTTCGTCGCGCTTCTATTTGTCGCTGGAAGATCCGCTGCTGCGCATTTTCGCGGGCGACCGTGTGCGCGCGATCATGGATCGTCTGAAGATGCCGGAAGGCGAGGCGATCGAAGCGGGCATCGTGTCGCGATCCATCGAATCGGCGCAGCGCAAGGTTGAAGCGCGCAACTTCGACGTACGCAAGCAATTGCTCGAATACGACGATGTGTCGAACGATCAGCGCAAGGTGATTTACCAGCAGCGCAATGAATTGCTCGAAGCAAACGACATCACCGAAACCATCGGCGCCATGCGTCATGGCGTGATCGCCGATATCGTTCATCAGTTCGTGCCGGCAGGCAGCATTGAAGAACAGTGGGACGTGCCGGAACTCGAAGAAGTGCTGCGCAACGAGTGGCAGCTCGACCTCGCGATCCAGGAAATGATCAACGAGTCGAATTCGATCAACGCGGACGAGATTCTCGAAGCGGTCGAAGCTGCGGCGGACGAAGCGTACGAGGCGAAGGTCGAACTGGTCGGCCGCGAGTCGTTCAGCTCGTTCGAACGCTCGATCATGCTGCAAACGCTGGACCGCAGTTGGCGCGAACATCTGGCCGCGCTCGATCACCTGCGTCAGGGCATCCACCTGCGCGGTTATGCGCAGAAGAATCCGAAGCAGGAATACAAGCGCGAGGCGTTCGAACTGTTCGCCGCGATGCTCGACGCCGTGAAGCTCGAAGTCACCCGCGTGGTGATGAACGTGCAGATCCAGTCGCCGGAACAGTTGGAAGACGTGGCCGAGCAGCTGGAAGAGCAGGGCGGGCACCTCGAAAACGTCGAGTTTCGCCATGCAGAATTCGCCGAGGCGGCAGCCGCCGCGGCCGCGCCGGTTGCTGCAGAAGCAGCCACGGCTGCAATGATCGGCGACGCGATGAGCCATGGCTCGTCGTCGCAAGTGACGGCCAATGTGAGCGCGGACAACGTGCCAAAGGTCGGCCGCAACGATCCGTGCCCATGCGGCAGCGGCAAGAAGTACAAGCAGTGCCACGGCAAGATCGTGTAATGCCGAAAGCGGCGCGCTCCCGAGCGCGCCGCGTCGTTTCACCCTGTGCTTCGCTGTAGATTTCGCGGTGGTCCGGCAACCTGACCGGGCCACCAGTTTCCGTTTCCCTTAATGCCGGCGCCTGCCGGCATTTTCTTCGACAGGTCGCGACCATGGCTGTCAATTTCCCTTCGATCGATCCCGCTCAACTCCACCCTGTCGCCGGCGTTTCGCTTGGCTGGGCGGAGGCGAATATCCGCAAGCCGAACCGCAAGGACGTGCTCGTCATTACCGTCGACGAAAGCGCCACGGTTGCCGGTGCGTTTACGCTGAACCGTTTCTGCGCGGCGCCGGTGACGGTTTGCCGCGAGAATCTGGAGCGCGTGCGCGGCGGCGGCAAGCCGATCCGCGCGCTGGTGATCAACACCGGCAACGCGAACGCGGGCACCGGTGAGCCGGGCATGCTGGCGGCGCGTGAAACCTGCGCCGAACTTGCGCGTCTCGCCGACATCGCGCCGGAGCAGGTGCTGCCGTTTTCGACTGGCGTGATTCTGGAGCCGCTGCCGGTCGATCGTCTGAAGGCGGGCTTGCCGGCCGCACTGGCCAACCGCAAGGAAGCGAACTGGTACGACGCCGCCCAGGCGATCATGACCACCGACACGTTGCCCAAAGCTACGTCGCGCCAGGTCAAGATAGACGGCCACACGGTCACGCTGACCGGCATCAGCAAGGGCGCCGGCATGATCAAGCCGAACATGGCGACCATGCTCGGCTTCCTCGCGTTCGACGCAGCCGTTGCGCAACCGGTGCTCGACGCGCTGGTCAAGCACGTGGCGGACCGTTCGTTCAACTGCATCACGATCGATGGCGATACCTCGACCAACGATTCGTTCATCCTGATCGCGTCGGGCAAATCGAGCCTGCCGGCGATCACTTCCACCGATTCGCCCGCTTATGCAGCGCTGCGCGACGCGGTGACCGAAGTCGCCCAGACCCTCGCACAGCTGATCGTGCGCGACGGCGAAGGCGCGACGAAATTCATGACCGTGCGTGTCGAAGGCGGTTCGAGCGTGGACGAATGCCGCAAGATTGCGTACGCGATCGGCCATTCGCCGCTCGTGAAGACGGCCTTTTACGCATCGGACCCTAATCTCGGCCGCATTCTGGCGGCCATCGGCTATGCCGGCGTGGACGATCTCGACGTCGGCAAGATCGATCTGTATCTGGACGACGTGCTGGTTGCCACTGCTGGCGGCCGCAATCCGGCCTACCGTGAAGAAGACGGCCAGCGCGTCATGAAAAAGAGCGAGATCGGCATTCGTGTCGTACTCGGCCGCGGCGATGCGCAAGCCACGATCTGGACTTGCGATCTGTCGCACGACTACGTGAGCATCAACGCCGACTATCGTTCGTAACCAGGTTTAATACGCGGCTTCGGCCGCTTACCTCACTGTCATGGACAAACTCGAACAGTTTTTGACCCGGGCCGAAGCCGTGCTCGTCCGTCTGGAAGCGATGCTTCCGCCTGCCGCGCCTGAAATCGACTGGTCGGCGGCGGTGGCGTTTCGCTGGCGCAAACGCCAGGGGCGCGGCTACCTGCAACCGGTGCCCGCCATTTCGTCGATCACGCTCGACGACCTGCAGAACATCGATCGCCAGAAAGGGCTGATCGAGCAGAACACGCGTCAATTCGTGCACAAGCAGCCGGCCAACAACGTGCTGCTGACCGGCGCGCGCGGCACCGGCAAGTCGTCGCTGATCAAGGCTTGCCTGAATGCGTACGCGAAAGACGGTCTGCGTTTGATCGAAGTCGATAAGGACGATCTGCACGATCTCGGCGATATCGTCGATCTGATCGCGCAGCGACCAGAGCGCTTCGTGGTGTTCTGCGACGACCTGTCGTTCGAAGACGGCGAGTCCGGCTACAAGGCGCTGAAGGTCGCGCTCGACGGCTCGATCGCCGCGCAGTCCGACAATGTGCTGATTTACGCGACGTCGAACCGCCGTCACCTGTTGCCCGAATACATGAGCGACAACGAGACGTACAAGCACACGTCAGACGGCGAGATTCATCCCGGTGAACTGGTTGAAGAAAAGATTTCGCTGTCCGAGCGTTTCGGGCTGTGGGTCAGCTTCTATCCGTTCAAGCAGGACGATTACCTGTCGATCATCGGCCACTGGCTGCGGCATTTCGGTTGCGACGACGCTGAAGTCGAAGCCGCGCGCGGCGATGCGCTGGTGTGGGCGCTCGAACGCGGCTCGCGCTCGGGCCGCGTGGCGTGGCAGTTCGCACGCGACTGGTCTGGCCGGAAAAGCCCGGCATGAGCGACACCCAGAAAAACGCCGCCGGCCGCAAGGTGACGGAAGTTGCTGTCGGCGTGCTGGTACAGCCGGATGGGCGCTATCTGCTCGCGCAGCGTCCGGCTGGCAAGCCGTATGAAGGCTACTGGGAGTTTCCGGGCGGCAAGCTGGAAGCGGGCGAGTCGGTCGAAGCCGCGCTTGCTCGTGAGCTGCACGAGGAACTGGGCATCGATGTGAAGGCAAGCCACTTGTGGCATACGCTCGAACACGATTACCCGCATGCGTATGTGCGGCTGTTTTTCTGCAAGGTGACGCAGTGGTCCGGCGAGCCGCACGGTCGTGAAGGTCAGGCTTTTGTCTGGCAGACGCTGCCGGCGGACGTCGAGCCGCTATTGCCGGCAACCATTCCGGTGCTGGAATGGCTCGCGGCTGAAAAGGGCTGAAAGGTCGATCCGCGCGGCAAAGGGCGCATGCGTGAGCATGCCCCGTCTGCCCCGCGCGGTTTCCGATACCTACAGCCGCGTGGCCACGGGCCGGTCAATGCGGGTGGAAATCCCCATCGGGTGTCTCATCAGACGACGCTTCCTGATCGGTCCCGCCGATCTTGTACTTCTCAGCGGCCCAGGCGCCGAGATCGATCTGCTTGCAACGGTCGGAGCAGAACGGACGAAAGCGGTTTTCAGGGGTCCAGCGGACATCTTTGCCGCAAGTAGGGCATTTGACGACAGTAGGCATACGGTCAGGCAATCAATCGCAAACGGAACAAGTAACGAATATAGGGGCTTTTTGCGCCGCTTTAAAGGCGCGCCCCTTGCGAAGCGAATCTGCGACGCGCGCAGACGCTCAGCTTACAGACTGCAAAGCGTGAGCTGGAACGGCACGTCGACATCCACCGCACGCGGACGCAGATCGCCGTCCTGCACCGTGAAACGCACCCACAGCATGTACTTATTGGCGCTTGCCTCGGGAATCACCCGCAACTCGGGCGACACGCGCACCTGCATCAATTGATACGAGCGGCCTGACAGCATTTGCTGATAGCTGCCCTGCATGGCCATGACTTTCGACGCCTGACCGGACTCACGCGCAAGTCTCAGGACGATGATGGCCGCGTCGCGCAACGGCAGCAGCGGCGTGACCCATTTCGCGATGTCCTGACGACGCTGATCGGGATGGATCTGCTGCCACGCGTAATAGGACGGCAGGTCAAACTTGCAGGTGCCACCGGGAATAATTGCGCGGCTGCGAATGCTGGCGAGCCACTCATTGTCAGCCAGATGCTGGCCGGTCTTGCCCTGCATCTGTGAAAGTCCCGCCAAGGTCTGTTCAATTTCGCCGAGCACCGCTTCCAGCGCGTTTTGCTCGATTCCCGGATTGCCGCGAAACGGCGCCAGCGTTTGCCGTTGGCGCTCGAGTTCCTTCATCAGATCGGACTTCAGATCTGCGCGACCCGCGACCTCTGAGATTTCGAACAACGTTGTCAGTGCGACGTGGTGTTCTCTGGCGTCTTCCTGAGTCAGAAAGAACGTGAAGCGCTCGAACAGGTCTTCGAGGCGCAATAGCGTCCGGATTCGCTCGTTGAAGGGATACTCGTAAAGGATCAAGCGGGCTCGCCTCGGGCGTGGTCGGTGACGGGAATGCAGAACATTCTAATGCCGTGCGACTACCCTAGCAATCACGCACTTTTTCCGCGTGCTTTCGCAACTTTTTTATCCTGTTTGGGGCCGTTTCTGCGTGCTTCGATTCGTGCTGATCGCTGCCACCAAATTCAGCGGCGGAGCTTACGCATTCGCGAGCGACAGGTACGCACGATGCTGCGTTTGGACCTGCGCCGCGAGCAATTCGAGCGGTGCGTTGTCGTTATCGATCACGTCGTCGGCGGCGGCAAGACGCGCTTCACGCGTGGCCTGGCGCGCGATGATCGCGAGTACCTGTTCGCGGCTGAAACCATTGCGATTCATCACCCGTGCAATTTGTGTCTCGACGCTGCAATCGACCGTGAGCACGCGATCCACACGTTTTTTCCAGTTGCCGGATTCAACCAGCAGCGGTACCACGATGATCACATACGGTCCTTGCGCTTCATGCTGCTCGCGTTCGGTCTCCGCACGAATCAATGGATGGGTGATGGCTTCGAGGCGTTTGCGCGCGCGCTCGTCGCTGAAAACGAGCGCACGCATCCGGGCGCGGTCGAGCGAGCCGTCTGGCGCGACGAATGCCTCGCCGAATTCGGCGGCGATCTGCGGCATTGCAAGACCGAGCGGCGCGGTGATGCGATGCGCGATCAGGTCGGTGTCGACAAGCGGCACGCCCTGCGCGGCGAACAGATCTGCAACGGTCGATTTGCCGCTTCCTATACCGCCAGTCAGTCCCACAACAAACATGTTTCAGCCTCCCATGGCCAGATACAGCGGCGTGCCGAAGAACAGCGTGAGCGCGCCACCCGCGGCGAGAAACGGCCCGAACGGCAAGGGTTCTTCAAAGCGCATGCGGCCTCTCCAGGTTGCCGCGAGGCCGATTACCGCGCCGGTCACTGCCGCGATCAGCACGATCTGCGGCAGCGCGGCCCAGCCGAGCCATGCGCCGAGTGCCGCCAGCAACTTGAAATCGCCATAACCCATGCCTTCGACGCCGCGCACCAGCTTGAACAGCCAATGCACGGCCCACAAAACCAGATAGCCGAAGATGGCGCCGAGCACAGCATCGTGCAGGTTCGCGAACATACCGCCGAAATTGACGATGAGGCCTGCCCAAAGGAGCGGCAGCGTCATCGAGTCGGGGAGCAGGTGTGTGTCGATGTCGATCGCGCTCATTGCGAGCAGCATCGTGCAGAGCCCGAATGCGGCGAGCGCGCTCAGCGTTGGGCCGAACGTCGCAAGCGAACCGGCGGCAAGCGCTGCGGTAGCGATTTCGAGCAAAGGGTAGCGCAGGCTCACGTGTGCCTTGCAAGCGGCGCAGCGTCCGCGCAGCAGTGCGTAGCTCAGTACCGGCAGATTTTCCCAGGCGCTCAGAACGTGGCCGCAATGAGGACATGCGCTGCGCGGCACCCACAGGTTGTAGCGCGCCGGCAGGCCGTCGTCTTCGGGCGGCTGGTCGGTGGCCTCGCGGACTTCGTCGCGCCATGCACGCTCCAGCATGATCGGCAGACGATGCACGACCACATTCAGAAAGCTGCCGATCACAAGGCCGAACACAATCGCGAATGCAAACTGCAGGCCGACTGGGCAAGCTGCCGAACGCCGCGCCGAATGCGCTTGTGAAGTGCTCCGGCAGTAAGCCCGGGAGCAGGCTGGAAGAGGTTTCTTGCACGAGTGAAAAAGGAGCCCGCATGGATAAGGGATGGATTCGGCTGCGATCCTACACCACGTTGCCGAGTTGAATAATGGGAAGATACATCGCGATCACAAGGCCGCCGACCAGCGTGCCCAGCACGACGATCACAAGCGGTTCGCACAAACTGGCCAGCGTGCCGATCTTCTCGTCTACCTGACGATCCGCGAGCGACGCCACATCGATCAGCATGGTATCGAGCGCACCGGATTCTTCGGCGACGGCGACCGGTTGCACGACCTCCGGCGGAAAACAGCGCGCCGCGCGCATGGCCGCGGCAAGCCGTTCGCCACGCCGCAAGCGGGCGGCGATTTCCGACGGTGGCGCGATCGAAGAAGGCGTTGCCGGTGGCGTGAGTCAGCGAGTCGAAGGCATCGGTCAACGGCGTTCCCGCTGAGAGCAACGTGCCGAGCGCGCGGCTCCAGCGTGCCGCGCACAATGTGCGCAGCAGCGCACCGGCAACCGGCATTCTGAGCGACAGCCGTGCGAACCGGATACGTGCGCTTTTCGGAGCGCCGGAGCAGAAACGTCGCGGCCGAACCCAAGGCGAAGATCACGACGAACAACGGCACGCTCCAGCGCGCCGCGCCAGCCGATAACGCGAGCACGAACTGCGTCGGTGCGGGAAGCTTTGCGCCGAAGCCGTCGAAGATCTGTTTGAAAGTCGGCACGACCCACACCAGCAGTCCCGCAGTAATGGCCAGTGCCAGCAACAGAATCGCGGCCGGATAGGTGAGCGCCGCGCGCACCTTGGCGCGTTGCGCGGCGGCGCGCTCGCGGTCTTCCGCGATGCGGGCGAGAACGGCGGCGAGTGCGCCGGCTGCTTCGCCGACTGCGACAAGCTGGCAATACAGCGCGTTGAATTGCGCCGGGTGCCGCTGCAATGCCGCTGAGAAGCGCAGGCCACCGGTGATGTCGCGCGCCAATGCGCCGACGATTCGCGGCATGCCTTGCCGATTCGAAGACTGCGCCTGCGCAAGCAGATCCAGCGCGGGCGCAAGCGGCAAACCGGCTCGCAGCAAGCTGGCGAGTTGGCGTGTGAACAGCGTGACTTCCGGGGCGCGTGCTTTCGGACTGCGGCGCCGGCACCGTGCGCTGTCAGTTCGAGGACGAACAGGCTGTCGCGCTTGAGCATGGCGCGTGCGGTGCCTGCGTCTGGCGCTATGAGGGTGCCGTTCTTGCGTACGCCGTCGGCGTCGACGCCTCGCCATTTGAAGCGGGTATCGGCAGTCGGAGGCCGGTATGTCGTCGTGTTGGCTCATGCGACCTCGGTGGCGGCCAATGCTTCGGCGAGACTGGTGGTGCCGTCGCGCACTCGCGCCAACGCGGCGTCGCGCAAAGTGCTCGACCTGTTCGGTTTGGGCGAGCCGCGCAAGCTCGTGCGTGCCGGCGCTCGCCACGATCAGTTCGCGCATCGCGTCGGAGACGGGCATCACCTGATGAACGCCGACGCGTCCCCGATAGCCGATGCCGTGGCAGGCCGCGCAGCCGACCGCCGCATAGGGCTGCCAGCCTTCGAGTTGCTCTTCGTCGAAGCCCGCGGCGCGAAGCGCCGCCGACGATTGCGGCGCTGGCGCGCGGCAAGCGACGCACAGCCGCCGCACCAGCCGCTGCGCCGTCACCAGCCGTAGCGCGGCCGCGAGGTTGTACGGCTCGACGCCGATATCGATCAGACGCGCGACGGCGGCGGGTGCGTCGTTCGTATGCAAGGTCGAGAGCACGAGGTGGCCGGTTTGCGCGGCCTTCACGGCGACGTCGGCGGTTTCGTGCGTCGCGGATTTCGCCGACCATGATCACGTCGGGGTCCTGCCGCAAAAACGCGCGCAGCGCTACCGCGAAAGTCAGCCCGGCCTTTTCGCGCACACTGACCTGATTGATGCCGGCTAGCTGGATTTCCGCTGGATCTTCGACCGAACACAGATTGCGTCGCCTCGGCGTTGAGCAGATTCAGGAAGCAGTAGAGCGACAACGTCTTGCCGCTGCCGGTCGGGCCGGTGACAAGCACGAGACCGTGCGGCGCACGAATCGCCGCATCGAGCGTCTCGCGTTGGCGCGGATCGAGCCCGAGCGTGTCGAGCGAAAGATCGGCGGGCAGCGCGTCGAGACGGCGCAGTACCAGCTTCTCGCCGAACAGCGTCGGCAGCGAATTGACGCGATAGTCTTCGACGCGACCCGGCGACGCGGCAATGCGCAGCCGGCCGTCCTGCGGCACGCGCCGTTCGGCGATATCCATGCGCGCCAGCACTTTCACGCGCGTAATGAATGCATCTCGCAGATGCGCGGGCGGTTGCGGGATTTCATGCAGCACGCCGTCGATCCGCAGGCGCACGCGCCAACCGTGTTCCGCCGGTTCGATATGAAGGTCGGATGCGTTGCGGCGGGTAGCTTCCTGCAAGGTCTCGGTCAGAAGACGGACGGCAGGGGCGTTGTCGGCGTCTGCGCTGATAGCAGGGTTGGCAGGTGAGCTGGCAGACGAGGTGGCAACTGGGCGATTCGCGGCCGGACTTGCCACATTGGATTCGCCTGCGAACGCATTGGGTTTCGGCCTCGTCGCGCTTTCGCGATCGAGCGCATTCGAGCGCGGCGAGGCGGCCGCGTTGAGGAAAGAGGTTTGCATGAGAGACCGGTGATGAGCCGCCTGTTGAACACGATGGCTTCATCTTCCGGCGAGGCGGTGGCTTAGCGCCACTCGGCCATTCGGCTAATGGCGCGAGTCTCGCTGCTGTGCGATGCTGGGCGAATCAGGCGTGGCCCCGAACCGGGGGGCTAGCCCAGCAACGCTTTACCGGTTTTCGCCCGCGCTGGCGGCTTGAACAGCTTGACGGTGCGAATCGCCTGATCGTCGCTGCGCATGACTTCGAGTTTGATATCGCCGATCTGCACGCACACGTCGCCGTCAGGAATGTCTTCGAGAATTTCGAGGATCAGACCGTTGAGCGTTTTCGGTCCGTCGGTAGGCAGCGTGAGTTGCAGCCAGCGGTTCAGTTCGCGCAACGGCATGCTGCCCGCCACGATGCATTCGCCGCTCTCGTTCCAGCCGCCGCGCGAATTGGCGCTACGCGGAATCGACGTCGTGAACTCGCCAATCAGTTCTTCGATGATGTCTTCCGGCGTGACGAGCCCCTGCAGCTCGCCGTATTCGTTGACGACCAGCGCAGTGCGATGACGGCTCTCCTGGAAGTATTGCAGCTGCTGGAATACGGGCGTGCCGGACGGCACGAAATACGGCTCGGCCAGCAGTTCGCGCAGCGTTTCGCGCTCCAGTTCCTGGTTATGCAGGGCGGCCAGCGTCTTGCGCACGTGCAGCACGCCCAGCACCCGGTCGATGTCGCCTTGATAGACGATCAGCTTGTTGTGATAGCAGGTTTCGAGTTGATGCAGGATCTGTTCGAACGGCGCATCGAAGTCGAGCGCCTCGATACGGCGGCGCGGGATCATCACGTCGTCGACGGAAATGTTTTCGAGGTCGAACAGGTTCAGCAGAATGCTGCGGTGCTTGGTCGGCATGAAGCTGCCGGATTCGAGCACGATCGGTGCGCAATTCTTCGGTGGAAAGGCGCTGATCGCGGCGCGCCTTTGGTATTGATGTGCAGCACGCGCAGAATGCCGTTCGCGAACAGATTGACGAACCAGACGAGCGGTTTGGCGACGCGCATCATCGGCGCGATCAGCAGGCTGGCCGGCAGCGCGATTTTCTCCGGGAACGTCGCGCCGACGATCTTCGGCGTGATCTCCGCGAACACGATGATCAGGAACGCGACGATGCCGGTCGCGATCGACAGCACCACGTTGTTACGCCCGAACGTATGCAGCGCGATCGACGTGGTCAGTACGGGAATGATCGTATTGAACAGATTGTTGCCGATCAGCACGACGCTCAGCAGTTGATCGGTATGCGCCAGCAGACCCTGGGTGGTCTTTGCGCCGAGCGCGTTCTTATTGGCGAGGTGTTTCAGGCGATGGCGGTTGATCGCCATCATCGCCGTTTCGGAAATCGAGAAGAAGCTCGAACAGACAAGCAGCAGAAAGACGGCGCCGATCTGCGCCCATAAGGGAAGTTGTTCCACGCGTCGTGAAGAATAGGGGAGAGGATGGAGAGAATATAGCAGAGGGGGCTGGGCGAGCCGCCTGAGCGGGCGGCTGCTGCCAGACAGCGTGGGATTGCTGTGCACGTGCATGCGAATGCGCGCAAGAAACCGCGCTACAAAACAAAAAACCGCCGAGCAAGCTGGGCGGTTTTTCGAGCCTTGAACTAACAAGGCAAATCTGGTCGGGGTGAGAGGATTCGAACCTCCGGCCTCTACGTCCCGAACGTAGCGCTCTACCAGGCTAAGCTACACCCCGATTCTTACTGCTGGACTCTTACGTCGTTTCAGTCTCGTTTAAGACTGTCTTGCCGTCGAGTAAGAACATAATTCTAGCAGGCTATCTTTGAAAATGGAATCAGGAAATGAAGAAATTGCTGCTGCGGCTGCTTGAGCTTCCTGTTTCGCGCATTCGAGCGTGTGATCCAGCGCGCCCGAACGGGTGATTGCCTCGAAAATCGTGTCGAAACGATCCGTGCCGCCTTGTTCGATTGCTTCGCGCGCGAGCGCCGACTGCTCCGGCGTGCCGCGTTCAATCAGATAGATCAGCGGAAGCGTGGGTTTGCCTTCGCGCAGATCGTCGCCGGCGTTCTTGCCCATCGATTCAGCCGTGCCCGTGTAATCGAGCCAGTCGTCCATGATCTGGAACGCCGTGCCGATGCGGCGGCCGAATTCCGCTGCGGCCGCTTCGGTTTTCGCGTCCGAACCGGCCAGCACCGCGCCGAGCTGGGCCGCCGCCTCGAACAGCTTGGCCGTCTTGTAGCGGATCACCTGCATATAGCGGGCTTCGTCGACGTCCGCGTCGTGCATGTTCAGCAATTGCAGCACTTCGCCTTCGGAGATGATGTTGGTCGCCTCCGACAGAATCTCCATCACGCGCATCTTGCCCACGCCGACCATCATCTGGAACGAGCGCGAGTACAGGAAGTCGCCGACCAGCACGCTCGCGGCGTTGCCGAACAGCGCGTTGGCGGTCTGACGGCCGCGCCGCAGATCGGATTCGTCGACCACGTCGTCGTGCAGCAGCGTTGCCGTGTGGATGAATTCGACGACCGCGGCCAGTTCATGGCGATGCCCGGTGGTTTCGCCCAGCGCGCCGGCCACCAGCAACAGCAGCGCGGGCCGCAGCCGCTTGCCGCCGGCACTGATGATGTACTCGGAGATCTGGTTGATCAGCATCACGTCGGACGCAAGACGGTGCCGGATGACGCGATTGACCTGCTGCATGTCTTCGGCGATCGGAGCGAGCAGGCTGGCGGCGTTGGAGGAGGGGGTGGCAGTCGACGACATGATGGCTGAATTGGGTAGTGCCGCGAATTATAAGGCGAATCGCGACAGTTCCGGGTCGCAGGCTGCGGCGCGGCGCGTTCGGAGCCGCGGCTGGACCCGCGCGCCAGGGCCGTGCGGCAGGGTGCCGGGCGTTGCGCACGGCGGCTCTCAATGAGTTTTGACCGAGCAGCTAACTCTATGTATAATCACGGGTTTCCGCGCGCGGTGCGTGGAAAAAATGAACACAGAGTGAGGTTCTCAATGTACGCGGTCATAAAAACCGGTGGCAAGCAGTATAAAGTTGCCGTCGGCGAAAAACTTAAAGTAGAACAGATACCGGCAGACATTGACGCTGAAATCACGCTCGACCAGGTTCTCGCAGTGGGCGAAGGCGAATCGATTAAGTTCGGTACGCCGCTGGTCAGTGGGGCTTCCGTCAAGGCTACCGTCGTGTCGCAAGGTCGTCACGCAAAAGTGACCATCTTCAAGATGCGTCGCCGGAAGCACTACCAGAAGCATGGCGGCCACCGCCAGAACTATACCGAACTGCGCATCGACGCGATCAACGCGTAAGCGCACCGGTTAAGGAGCAAATCAAATGGCACACAAAAAGGCAGGCGGATCATCCCGCAACGGCCGCGACTCTGAATCGAAGCGTCTCGGCGTGAAGGTTTATGGCGGTCAGGCTATCAACGCTGGCGGCATCATCGTTCGTCAACGTGGCACGCGTATGCACCCGGGCGAAAACGTCGGCATCGGCAAGGATCACACCTTGTTCGCGCTGACGGACGGCCACGTCAATTTCTCGACGAAAGGCGCAGCGAAGAAGCACATGGTCAACGTCGTCCCGGCAGCAGTCTGAGTTTAGTCAGGCACGGGCTTCAGGACCGGAAAAAGGCCCCGCGAAGTTAGCGGGGCTTTTTTTATTGCAGCGCTTTGCCAGATCGGCGCGGATCAATCGCCCTCGGCGACTATGCCGTTCGGCCGATTGATCAACGTGCGGCGGGCGCGGCAAAATAGCATTCAGAAGCATCTGGCACAAAGCAGCATCAAATCTAGCAGCACCATCTGGCAGTACACCACGGGACGGAGTTACGCATGAAGTTCATTGACGAAGCGAGGATTGAAGTCATCGCCGGCGACGGAGGGGATGGCAGCGCGTCGATGCGCCGCGAGAAATTCGTTCCGTTCGGCGGCCCGGATGGCGGCGACGGCGGCCGGGGCGGCAGCGTGATCGCGGTCGCGGACCGCAACATCAACACGCTGATCGACTACCGGTACGCGAAAAAACATCTGGCGCGCAACGGCGAAAACGGCCGTGGCGCGGACTGCTACGGCAAAGGCGGCGACGACATTACGCTGCGCATGCCGGTTGGCACGACCATCACCGACATGGAAACCGGCGAGTTGATCGCCGACCTGACCGAGCACAACCAGAGCGTGCAAATCGCTCAAGGCGGCGCGGGCGGTCTCGGTAACCTGCACTTCAAATCCAGTACGAACCGCGCGCCGCGTCAGAAAACCGACGGCAAGCCGGGCGAGCGCCGCATGGTGCGCCTCGAGTTGAAGGTGCTGGCCGACGTCGGTCTGCTCGGCATGCCGAATGCCGGCAAGTCGACCTTTATTTCGTCGGTGTCGAACGCGAAGCCGAAGATTGCCGATTACCCGTTCACCACGCTCGCGCCGAACCTCGGCGTGGTGCGTGTCGGGCCGAGCCGCAGCTTTGTGATCGCCGACATTCCGGGTTTGATTGAAGGCGCGGCAGAAGGCGCGGGTCTCGGTCACCAGTTCCTGCGGCACTTGCAACGCACGGGCTTGCTGCTGCACATCGTCGACCTTGCACCGTTCGACGAGGCGGTCGACCCGGTCGCGGAAGCCAAAGCAATCGTCAACGAACTGCGTAAGTACGACGAGCTGCTGTACGAAAAGACGCGCTGGCTCGTGCTGAACAAGCTCGACATGGTGCCTGAAGACGAGCGCGAAGCACGTGTTTCGGCGTTCCTCGAAGGCTTCGGCTGGGACGGTCCAGTGTTCGAAATTTCGGCGTTGACTGGCCAGGGTTGTGAAAACCTCTGCTATGCAGTGTTCGACCACATCGCCGCGCATTCGGATGCCCAGCGCCAGGCTGAAGCCGAAGATCTCGCCGCCGACGTGCGTTTCCGCGAAAAGCCGGAAGCAGCGGCCGCGGCGGACGAGTCCAGCGTCGATCCGCAGGAATAAAAAAGCTCGAGCGCCGGCGGCCTCTGCGTGCTGCCGGTTTGCATCACGCGTCATCTTGGGAGACTGCGCACAATGCGTTCCGTCATCGCAGATTCACGGCGATTGGTAGTGAAAGTCGGTTCGAGCCTTGTCACGAATGACGGGCGCGGCCTCGATCATGCTGCGATCGGCCGCTGGGCCGCGCAGATTGCCGCGCTGCGCGCGCAAGGCAAGGAAGTGGTGCTGGTCAGCTCAGGCGCCATCGCTGAAGGAATGCAGCGGCTCGGTTGGACCAAACGGCCACGCGAAATCGACGAATTGCAGGCGGCGGCGGCTGTCGGTCAAATGGGTCTCGCGCAGGTTTACGAGAGCCGCTTTGCCGAGCACTCCATTCAGACCGCGCAGATTCTACTGACTCACGCCGACCTTGCCGACCGCGAACGCTATCTGAACGCGCGCTCCACGTTGCTGACGCTGTTGCGTCTGGGCGTCGTGCCGATCATCAACGAAAACGACACGGTCGTTACCGATGAAATCAAGTTCGGCGACAACGACACGCTGGGTGCGCTGGTGGCCAATCTGATCGAAGGCGATGCGCTCGTCATTCTGACCGATCAGCAAGGCCTTTTCACCGCCGACCCGCGCAAGGACCCGAACGCCACGCTCGTTCAGGAGGCCGATGCCGGCGCGCCGGAACTCGAAGCCATGGCTGGCGGCGCGGGTTCGAGCCTTGGCCGCGGTGGCATGCTGACCAAGATTCTCGCTGCCAAACGCGCAGCTCACAGCGGCGCGAACACGGTGATCGCGAGCGGCCGTGAGGCGGATGTGTTGTCCCGACTTGCATCGGGTGAGGCAATCGGCACGCAGTTGATTGCGCGCACGGCGCGGATGGCCGCCCGCAAACAATGGATGGCCGATCACCTGCAAGTGCGCGGCCATGTGGTTATCGACGACGGCGCGGTTGAAAAGCTGACCGATGGCGGCAAGAGTTTGCTGCCGATCGGCATCGTCGGCGTGCACGGCGCGTTTGCGCGCGGCGAGGTTATTGCCTGCCTGAGCGCGGCGGGGCGCGAGGTGGCGCGCGGCCTGACCAACTACAGCAGCGCGGAGACCAAGCTGATTCAACGGCGTCCGAGTGGCGAGATCGAATCGGTGCTCGGCTATATGCTGGAGCCGGAACTGATTCATCGCGACAACCTGGTGCTGGTCTGATCACTGGCCGGCGGTTACGTCGGAGCGCGTAAAAAAAGCCGTTCCAGCGAAAGCTGAAACGGCTTTTTCACATCCATCCGGTAGACAGATGCCCGGAGTCAGAGCCAGCGCCACCGGCACTTCAATGGATCAACGAACTCGCTGTGCGCTTATAGCGAATGTTCTCAACAATCTGCTTCGCATTCCCCGTAGGCATCTTGTTCGCGCACATGTAATCCTGATAAAGCGACGCCTGATATGCGTTGAGCGTGCCGTTCTCGATGCGCTTGAAATCGTTGGCGACGGTTGTGTCCCAGCCATCATGATCTGCATTCAGACCTGCATACTGACGCGCCTCATACGTGTCGCAGCGAATCCCCTCGTAATTCACGTTGCGCGCACCGCTCGGGCTGGTCACCACCACCACATAGCGCACCACGCCGTCGGAGCCAACGCTAACCGAGGTCCGGTCGATCGCGAATTGCAGCGGCGTATTGCCCGACACTTCGAACGGCAGCAAATTCGACTCTTGCGGCAGCGGCGGCAGCGTGTCTACCTTGTTTTCAACCCAGTTGCCTTTCCGGTCAAGCAGGT
This sequence comes from uncultured beta proteobacterium, assembly GCA_963800185.1. Taxonomy (GTDB): domain Bacteria; phylum Pseudomonadota; class Gammaproteobacteria; order Burkholderiales; family Burkholderiaceae; genus Paraburkholderia. The sequence goes on from CAWCZW010000005.1 coordinate 19,783, forward strand.
AGACGAATGCGCTGTCGTCTTTGTTGGTGGGTTTGCTGGCGCAGCCAGCCAGCAGGGCGCCGGTGGCGACACACGCCACGACGAGTGCAAGTGCTTTCAATATGGTTTCCTCGAAACACTGGCGCGGCTCGAGGAGCCGCGCCAGCAGAGACGGCCTGGACAGCCGGATAGAGTTGTTAATTGCGCACGCCCGGGCGGTACAGAGAGCCGAGGGTTTCGCCGGCCGATTCGTCTTCGTGTTCCGGCTCGGCGTCTACTTCAGCCGCTGACCCGGAGCCCGGACCGCAATCGGAAGCGATCGTGACGTGAACCGATGTTTCGATGCTGACGGTGGTTACCGAAGTCACCGTCATTACCGTGGAATCCGGTGGACTTTCCATTGACGACGCTATCCGGGGATAGCGCGGCCCATGGTGCCCGCCAGGTTTTTCCGCACGCGGCGCAGCCCGGCGCATGAAACGGGATAGCTCCGTCAGCGCCAACTGATACACATCCCGCTTGAACTCGATCACACAGTCGAGCGGCACCCAGTACTCATTCCAGCGCCACGCATCGAACTCGGGGTGGTCGGTGGCGCGCAAGCAGATGTCGCAGTCGCGCCCTACCATCCGGAGCAAGAACCAGATTTGTTTCTGGCCGCGGTAATGACCGCGTACTTCGCGCTTTATGAACTTGTCAGGCACCTCGTAACGCAACCAGTCGCGCGTGCGACCGATCACCTTGACGTGCTCAGGAAGCAGCCCGGTTTCTTCGTGTAACTCCCGATACATCGCTTGCACGGGGGTCTCTCCGTACTTGATGCCCCCTTGCGGAAACTGCCAGGAATGTTCACGGAGCCGTTTGCCCCAAAACACCTCGTTGTGCGCGTTCAAGAGGATGATGCCGACGTTCGGGCGAAAGCCTTCACGATCCAGCATACAACCACCTTCGAATCCTTTAAAATTGCTTTGATTATAAACAGATAACGGTCCCGACGCACCGAATCGGCCCAGAATGGAACGATTCGCCGCAAAAGGCCAGCGTTTGCGGTAGCCTGTCAGTCTTTCCGCGCCTTATCCCTTGTGCAAAAGGCTTTGCGCGGCGCGGTTCGTCCAGCAAGCGGCGCCCCGACCGGGTACGCGTACCCGGTTGTCGGACAAACCGTGCTGGCTCGCACCGGATCTGTGTCGATTTCCCCACCGTTTTCACCTTTCGGGCGGTCCCTCCGGAGCCGCCGCTTTTGGAAAATCTGAATGAAAGCTTCCCGTTTCTTTATCGGCACCCTGAAAGAAGCTCCGGCCGACGCCGAGATCGTCAGCCACAAGCTCATGGTGCGCGCCGGCATGATCCGTCGCGTGGCCGGCGGTATCTATAACTACCTGCCGGTTGGCCTGCGCTCGATCCGCAAGGTGGAAAACATCGTGCGCGAAGAAATGAACCGGGCGGGCGGGATCGAACTGCTGATGCCGTCGGTGCAGCCGGCCGAGTTGTGGCAGGAATCGGGCCGCTGGGAAAAATACGGCCCCGAGCTGCTGCGCTTCAAGGACCGCAGGCAGTCCGACTTCGTGCTCGGACCGACGCACGAAGAAGTGGTGACGGACATCGCGCGTAACCAGATCAAGAGCTACCGCCAGTTGCCGGTGAACTTCTATCAGGTGCAGACGAAGTTCCGCGACGAGATCCGCCCGCGTTTCGGCGTGATGCGCGGCCGCGAGTTCATCATGAAAGACGCGTACTCGTTCGACAAGGACGCCGAAGGTCTGCGCGAGTCGTATCGCAAGATGTACGACGCGTACGTGCGCATTTTCACGCGCCTCGGTCTGGACTTCCGCGCGGTGGCGGCGGACAACGGTTCGATCGGCGGCAGCGGTTCGCACGAGTTCCACGTGATCGCCGAAACCGGTGAAGACGCAATCGCCTATTGCCCGACTTCGGAGTTCGCGGCGAACGTCGAAGCGGCTGAAGCGCTGCCGCTGCACGCGCAACGCGCGGCTGCGGCCGAAGAGATGAAGAAGACCGCCACGCCGGGCAAGGCGAAGTGCGAGGCCGTCGCTGAGCTGCTGAACATTCCGCTCGAACGCACGATCAAGTCGATCATTCTGGCGACCGAAAACGAAGGCGCCGAGCCGACCATCTGGTTGCTGATGCTGCGCGGCGACCACGATCTGAACGAGATCAAGGCAAGCAAGCTGCCGGGTCTGGCCGACTTCCGCATGGCGACCGAAGCCGAAATCGTCGAGACCTTCGGCACGCCGCCGGGCTATCTCGGTCCGATCAACACGAAGAAGCCGGTCAAGGTCGTCGCGGATCGCACGGTCGCGAACATGAGCGACTTCGTGGTCGGCGCGAACGAGGTGGATTACCACATCACCGGCGTGAACTGGGGCCGCGATCTGCCGGAGCCGGTCGTCGCCGACATCCGCAACGTGAAGAAGGGCGATCCGTCGCCGGACGGCAAGGGCGTGATCGACATCTGCCGCGGTATCGAAGTGGGCCACGTGTTCCAGCTCGGCACGAAGTATTCGGAAGCGATGAACGCGAACTGCCTCGACGAAAACGGCAAGCCGCAGCCGATGGAAATGGGCTGCTACGGCATCGGCATCACGCGTATTCTCGGCGCCGCGATCGAACAGAATTTCGACGACAAGGGCATCATCTGGCCGGAATCGATCGCGCCGTTCGAAGTCGTGCTGTGCCCGATGGGCTATGACCGCAGCGAAGCCGTGCGCGAGCAGGCCGACAAGCTGTACGCGGAGCTGGTCGAAGCGGGCGTCGACGTGATTCTCGACGACCGTGGCGAGCGCCCGGGCGTGATGTTCGCCGACTGGGAGCTGATCGGCGTGCCGCATCGGCTGGTGATCGGCGACCGTGGGCTGAAGGACGGCAAGCTCGAATACCAGGGCCGTCGCGATGCCGAAGCGACGCTGTTGCCGGTCGAGGACGCGGCCCAGACAGTGATCGGAAAAGTTCGCGCAGCGTTGGCGCGCTAAGCGGAGCGGACGGTGGAGTACACCTTCCTGTCCGCGACGATCCTGCTGATTCTGATCACCGATCCGCTCGGCAATATTCCGCTCTTCATCAGCTGCCTGCGCAGCGTCTCGCCGGAGCGGCGCACGGTCGTCATTCTTCGTGAGGTGGCGATCGCGTTTGCGATCCTGCTGGTGTTCATGGTGCTCGGTCAGGGCTTTCTGCGCGCGATGAGCCTGACCGACCAGTCGCTGCGGATCGGCGGCGGGATCGTGCTGTTTCTGATCGCGTTGCGGATGGTGTTTCCGCATCCGGATGGTCCGTTCGGCGGCGATTCACGCGGCGGCGAGCCGCTGATCGTGCCGCTAGCGATTCCTGCGCTGGCGGGTCCGTCGGCCTTGGCAACGGTGATGCTGCTGACGTCGCAGGCGCCCGGCAAGACGCTCGAATGGATCGGCGCGCTGACCGTTACGATGATCGTCTGCGCGATTGTGCTGATGCTGGCAGAGCGGATTCAGACGTGGCTGGGCGAGCGCGCGATGGCCGCGTTCGAGCGCTTGATGGGACTCGTGCTGGTGGCGATCTCGGTTGAAATGATGCTCGGCGGAATCCGGTCGTTCGTGCATCAGCTTTGAATCCGGCGCGGCTGTTGCCCGCGGTTCTAGCGAGCAGGAGTAGTGCGACCAGCACAAAAAAGCGGCCCAATGCGGGCCGCTTTTTTTACACCTTTCGATAACCGGACAGAGCGGACGAGCGGACAAAGCAGGCAGAGGTTTTACTTCACGCGCCTTCGGTCAGCGCCCGGATGGTCGGCAGATTCCGCCAGTAACCCTTCGCATCCATCCCGCAGCCGAACACATAGCGGTCCGGCACTTCGAACCCGCAGTAATCCGGACGCAGCGGCTTCGCCTTCGGAATGATCTTCTCGCACAGCACCGCGCTCAGGAAGCGCTTCGCGCCCATCGCCATGATGCGGTCGCGGATCGCGGCCATCGTCTCGCCTTCGTCGAGAATGTCGTCGAGCACCAGCACGACGCGATCCTTCACCGACTCGGCCGGCGCCACGCGCCATTGCATCTCGTTGCCGCCCTTGGTGGTGTTGCGATAGCGGGTCAGATGGATGTAGTCGAACTCGAGCGGGAAATCGAGGTGCGGCAGCAGCATGCCGGTGAACACCGCCGCACCGCCCATGACCGACAGCACGAGCGGGAAGTCCTCGCTCATCTCGTCGCGGATGGCGGACGCCATGCCGCTGATCGACGCGTTGACGTCGTCGGCCGAAACGATTTCTTCGGAGTGGCTAAAAATGTGGAGAGCTTCTTCGCGGTTCATGACGTCTGACGGGCGGTGACTGTATACATAGTGTGGGAGAAGAACGGGGCGGCACGCGGTACAGAATAAACCCGCATGCATCCGAAGCTTGCCGCGTGTTCCGTGGTGCAACCGTGGAGCACGCGTGCCGCCATCCTGTTCAAGCTTAGCGCATGCCGGGCAACATGCCCTTCATGCCGCGCATCATCTTCTGCAGATTGCCGCCCTTGAGCTTCTTCATCATGCGTGCGCATCTGGTCGTACTGGTTCAGCATGCGGTTGACTTCCTGCACCTGCACGCCCGCGCCCGCAGCGATGCGGCGCTTGCGGGTGGCCTTGATCAGGTCGGGCTTCGCGCGCTCGAGCGGCGTCATCGAATTGATGATGCCTTCCATGCGGCGCATCTGCTTTTCGGCCTGGCCCATGTCGGCGCCGGCGGCGGCTTGCTGGAATTGCGCGGGCAGCTTGTCCATCAGCGACGACAGACCGCCCATGCCCTTCATCTGCGTGAGTTGCGCGCGGAAATCGTTCAGATCGAAGTCGCCGCCTTTCTTGACCTTGTCGGCGAGTTTCTGCGCGGCCTGGACGTCGACACCCTTCTGCGCTTCTTCGACGAGGGCGAGAATGTCGCCCATGCCGAGAATCCGGTTCGCCATCCGGTCCGGGTAGAAAATTTCGAGGCCGTCGAGCTTTTCCGCGACACCGACGAACTTGATCGGCTTGCCCGTGACGTGACGCACGGAAAGCGCCGCGCCACCGCGCGAATCGCCGTCGAGCTTGGTGAGGACCACGCCGGTGAGCGGCAACGCGTCGCTGAACGCCTTCGCGGTGTTGACCGCGTCCTGGCCGAGCATCGCGTCGACCACGAACAGCGTTTCCGCCGGCTTCAACTCGCCGTGCAGCGCGGTGATTTCCTTCATCATCGCTTCGTCGATACCGAGACGGCCGGCCGTGTCGACCAGCAGCACGTCGTGGTAGTGGCGCTTGGCCCAATCCACGGCGGCGCGCGCGATGTCGACCGGCTTCTGGTCCGGTTCCGACGGGAAGAAGTCGGCGCCGACCTGCTCGGTCACCGTCTTCAACTGCGCGATAGCAGCAGGGCGGTAGACGTCGCACGAAACGGTCAGGACCTTCTTCTTGTACTTCTCGCGCAGGAGCTTGGCGAGCTTGCCGACCGTGGTCGTCTTACCGGCGCCCTGCAGACCCGCCATCAGGATGACGGCCGGCGGCGTGACGGCGAGGTTCAGTTCGACGGCCTTGCCTTCGTAGTCGCCGCCGATCACCGCGGTCAGCTCGCGCTGCACCACGCCGACCAGCGCCTGACCCGGCGACAGGCTGCTGATGACTTCCTCGCCGAGCGCCTTTTCCTTCACCTTGGCGATGAACTCGCGCACGACGGGCAGCGCCACGTCGGCCTCGAGGAGCGCGAGGCGAACTTCGCGCAGCATTTCCTGGGTGTTCGCCTCGGTGAGCCGGGCTTCGCCGCGCAGCGTCTTGACGACGCGCGCCATCCGTTGAGTCAGATTGTCGAGCATGGGGAGCGATGAACGGTGGTGCGGCCCGCGCAGCACGCGACGAGGAAGACGTCGTGGAGTAGGGGCCTAGTGTAAACTTCGAATATGGATATTGTACTGTATGCCCTCACTGCGCTCCTCTATGGCGGTCTCGCCGTGGCCGGCTGGCGCTCGCACCGGCACGCCGCCGTGCGCCCCATGCTCGAGAGCGTGCCGCCCGTGCCCGACACGGCGAGCGTGTCGGCGGCTTCGGGCATGAGCACGCCGGGGCGCGCGCTATTATTCGTCGCGCTGCTCGCGCATGGCGTGCTGCTGCACACCACCATCTTTCCGCAGAACGCGATGGTGTTCGGCTTCGCGTTCGCGCTGTCGGCGATGTTCTGGCTCGGTTCGGGCATCTACTGGATCGAGAGCTTTTTCTTTCCGCTCGACGGCTTGCGTCTGCTGGTACTGCCGCTCGCCTGCATTGCTTCGCTAATGCCGCTCGCGTTTGGCGGCGTGCGCGTGCTGCCGTATTCGGCCGCGCCCATGTTCAAGCTGCACTTTCTGATCGCCAACATTGCCTATGGTCTGTTCGCGATCGCGGCGCTGCACGCGATTCTGATGCTGCTGGTCGAGCGGCGTCTGCACGCCATGCGCGGCGGCCTTGCGCAACGGAATATGGCCGCGGCGGGTAATGGCTGGCTGTCGAGCTGGCTCGATACGCTGCCGCCGCTGCTGACGCTGGAAAAACTGCTGTTCCGTCTGATCGGCGCGGGTTTCGTTCTGCTGACGCTCACGCTCGTGTCGGGCATTCTGTTCAGCGAGCAACTGGTCGACCGCGCATTGCGGCTCGATCACAAGACCGTGTTCGCGATTCTTTCGTGGGTCATGTTCGGCGCGCTGCTGACCGCGCGCAAGGTGTCCGGCTGGCGCGGCCGTGCGGCATTGCGCTGGGTGCTGGCGTCGTTCGTCGCGTTGCTGCTGGCGTACGTCGGCAGCCGTTTTGTTTTCGAGGTGCTGTTGCACCGTGCTGTAGTGTGAGCGTGTCCCCATGCGACAAATTTTTCTGCTGATCCTTCTGTTCATCGTCGGCCAATGGCTGGTGAAGGCGCTGCGTCGTCATGACGCACAAGCGCGCAACGCACGGTGCGCAACGGTGCAAGCGGTGCAAGCGGCGGCGCGGGTGCCAAAGGTGCGAACGGCGGCGCGCGTCCTGCGGAAGCGCCGCAACTCGCCGAGCCGATGATCCGCTGCGTCGAGTGCGGCGTGCATGCGCCGAAGAGCGACTCCGTCGTGGTGGCGGGCGCAGCCGTTCTGCAGCGCCGCGCACGCGCAGCGTCACGGCGCGCGTCCGTCGGGCCGCGACGCTCGATGAGCGGCGAGTTCGCCGTCGATGCCGACGGCTGGGTCGCCGCCGCACGCAAACTGCCATCGCCGAATTTCGAAGCGCGGCCCGAAGGGGTCGTGCCGACGCTCGTCGTGGTCCACAACATCAGCCTGCCGCCCAACGAATTCGGCGGCACGGCGATCGCCGAACTGTTCCTGAACACGCTCGACTGCGACGCGCATCCGTACTACGACTCGCATCTGCGCGGCGTTCGGGTGTCGGCGCATTTCGTGATTCTGTCGCGACGGCGCGCTCGAACAGTTCGTGTCGTGCAACGAGCGCGCGTGGCATGCGGGCGCGTCGAATTTTTTCGGCCGCGAGCGCTGCAACGATTTCTCGATCGGCATCGAGCTGGAGGGCAGCGACACCACTGCCTTCGAAGCGGCGCAATACCGCACGCTCGCTGCGCTCGTGAGCGCGTTGCAAGCGCGCTATCCGGTCGAAGCACTCGCCGGTCACTCGGACATCGCCCCGGGTCGCAAGACCGATCCCGGGCCCCATTTCGAGTGGCAGCGTCTGCAGCGCGACACCGCGCTCGCCGATCGGTATTTCCCCTATCTCAAGTTTTCCGGAACGCGGTAATCCCCCTTCGCACGACCTCGCAGAACTCGAAGAAAACGAGGCGCGGCCTCGTTCTCCGGGGAGGCGGCTTCGCGCCGCGCGATCCAAAAAGTCAAGCCTACAGAAGCAAATAAATCCATTTGACCTGTTCCGATTCTCCACTATACTTGGTGCCACAAACCGGGTTGTGCACTATATCTTGTGTGGTCTGTGCATAACTCTGTGAATAACCGAGTGTATAAGTCCGCGGCGCCCCGCTCTCCGAGCATGGCGCCGCAAGCATTCCAGAGCAGTGAAAAATTCCTGCGGTGTAGCCGGTCGGGACCTCCGGCGCCATCCAGCAGCATTCGGGAAAAGGGCACAGCAAGTGATCGCGACACACACGATGAAGACCGTTTTCAATTCGAATCAGGCTTCATCGCAGTCGCATCCCGCCACCCGGCCCGGCCGGCCTTTTTCCCGCACCCCATCGCTTGCGCGCACGTCTGCGCAGCGTTCGATTTAATCCGCGGCACTCGCCGCACCATTTCCAGAACCAGGAGCTTTGCACATGCAAACCACCGACAACGTGACGACCCGGTACGAGGGCTCACCGACTGGCCAGGCATTCGGCCAGGCACAAGGCGCACAGGCGCTCGCGCCGCAGGCGACGCTCGCCGACTACAAGGTGATCCGTCGCAACGGCAGCGTGGTGTCGTTCGAGCCGTCGAAAATCGCCATCGCCGTGACGAAGGCATTTCTGGCCGTCAACGGTGGTCAAGGTGCGGCGTCGGCGCGCGTGCGCGAACTGGTCGAGCAACTCACGCAGAAGCGTGGTGCGCGCGCTGCGTGCGCAGCCGTCCGAACGGCGGCACGTTCCATATCGAAGACATCCAGGATCAGGTCGAACTCGCGCTGATGCGCGGCGGCGAGCACAACGTCGCGCGTGCTTACGTGCTGTATCGCGAGAAGCGCACGCAGGAGCGCGGTCATGACGAGCAGGTGGCGGCCAGCGCGCCGGGTCTGAACGTGATCGACAACGGCGTCACGCGTCCGCTCGACCTGGTCGCGCTGCGCGGCGTGATCGAATCCGCGTGCGCGAACCTGGGCGACGCGGTGAGCGCCGATCCGATCATCGCGGAAACGGTGAAGAATCTGTACGACGGCGTGCCGATGACCCAGGTCTACGACTCGGCCATCCTCGCCGCCCGCACGATGATCGAAAAGGACCCGGCGTACAGCCAGGTCACCGCGCGCATCCTGCTGCACACGATCCGCCGCGAGATCCTCGAAGAAGAAGTCACGCAAGGCGAAATGGCCGAGCGCTACGCCGAGTACTTCCCGAAGTTCATCAAGCGCGGCATCGGCGCCGGCCTGCTCGACGACAAGCTCCAGCAGTTCGACCTGAAGCGTCTGGGCGCCGCGCTCGACAACAGCCGCGACCTGCAGTTCGGCTACCTCGGTCTGCAAACGCTGTATGACCGCTACTTCCTGCATCACGACGGCGTGCGCATCGAAATGCCGCAGGCATTCTTCATGCGCGTCGCGATGGGCCTGGCGCTGAACGAGATCGACCGCGAAGCGCGCGCCATCGAGTTCTACAACGTGCTGTCGAGCTTCGACTTCATGTCGTCCACGCCGACGCTGTTCAACTCGGGCACGCATCGCTCGCAACTGTCGTCGTGCTACCTGACGACGGTCGCCGACGACCTCGACGGCATCTACGAAGCGCTGAAGGAAAACGCGCTGCTGTCGAAGTTCGCCGGCGGTCTGGGCAACGACTGGACGCGCGTGCGTGCGCTCGGTTCGCACATCAAGGGCACCAACGGCAAGTCGCAAGGCGTGGTGCCGTTCCTGAAGGTCGTCAACGACACGGCAGTCGCCGTGAACCAGGGCGGCAAGCGCAAGGGCGCGGTGTGCGCGTACCTGGAAACGTGGCACCTGGACATCGAGGAATTCCTCGAGCTGCGCAAGAACACCGGCGACGACCGCCGCCGCACGCACGACATGAACACGGCGAACTGGATTCCCGACCTGTTCATGAAGCGCGTGATGGAAGGCGGCGACTGGACGCTGTTCTCGCCGTCCACCTGCCCGGACCTGCACGACCTGTTCGGCGCGGAATTCGAAACGGCTTACACGGCTTACGAAGAGAAGGCCGCGCGCGGCGAGATCAAGCTGTTCAAGAAGGTGCCGGCAGCGCAACTGTGGCGCAAGATGCTGGGCATGCTGTTCGAAACCGGCCACCCGTGGATCACGTTCAAGGATCCGTGCAATGTGCGTTCGCCGCAACAGCACGTCGGCGTCGTCCACTCGTCGAACCTGTGCACGGAAATCACGCTGAACACCAGCGACGCCGAAATCGCCGTCTGCAACCTGGGTTCGGTGAACCTCGTCGCTCACCTGAAGGAACAGGCCGACGGCACGCTCGTGCTCGACCACGACAAGCTGAAGCGCACCATCAGCGTGGCGATGCGCATGCTCGACAACGTGATCGACATCAACTACTACGCGGTCGCCAAGGCGCGTAACTCGAACCTGAAGCACCGTCCGGTCGGCCTGGGCATCATGGGCTTCCAGGACTGCCTGCACCTGCTGCGCACGCCGTACGCGTCGCAAGAGGCTGTCGCGTTCGCCGACACGTCGATGGAAGCGGTTTGCTACTACGCTTACTACGCGTCGACGGAACTGGCGCAGGAGCGCGGCCGTTACTCCAGCTACCGTGGCTCGCTGTGGGATCGCGGCATCCTCCCGCAAGACTCGGTGAAGCTGCTGGCCGACGCGCGCGGCGGTTACGTCGAAGTCGATTCGAGCGAATCGATGGACTGGACCGAACTGCGTTCGCGCATCGCCACCTACGGCATGCGCAACTCGAACTGCGTCGCGATCGCGCCGACGGCGACGATCTCGAACATCATCGGCGTGTCGGCCTGTATCGAACCGACGTTCCAGAACCTGTACGTGAAGTCGAATCTGTCGGGCGAATTCACGGTGGTCAACGACTACCTGGTGCGCGACCTGAAGGCGCGCGGCCTGTGGGACGAAGTGATGGTCGCCGACCTGAAGTACTTCGACGGCACGCTGTCGCGCATCGACCGCATTCCGGCCGACCTGCGCGCGATCTACGCCACCGCGTTCGAACTCGATCCGAAGTGGGTGGTGGAAGCGGCGTCGCGTCGTCAGAAGTGGATCGACCAGGCGCAGTCGCTGAACATCTACATGGGCGGCGCATCGGGCAAGAAGCTCGACGAGATCTACAAGCTCGCATGGGTGCGCGGTCTGAAGACCACGTACTACCTCCGCACGATGGCGGCGACGCACGTCGAGAAGTCGACGGTTGCGCACGGCGCGCTGAACGCGGTGAGCTCGGGTGGCGGTGAAGGTTCGGGCGGTGCCGCAGGTGGCGCGGCAGGTGGTTTCGGTGCGAACAACGGCGCGGTTGGCGGTGCCGCAGGCGGCTTTCAGGCTGCAGCGGCCACGTCAGCAGTCGGGGTTGAAGCAGCGCCGGAAGCGGATGGTCCGGTGTGCATGATGCGTCCGGGCGATCCTGGCTTTGAAGAGTGCGAGGCTTGCCAGTAAGTCGTCGGCAAGCAGTCAGCAAGCAGCAGGATCGCTGCTTGCTGACGGGTTGTAGGTGATGACCCGCATGCAGCGATCCGCGCAGGCTACGATCAGCAAGTGGGTCGAAGCGAAGCAGAAGTGAAGATGATGAGCGGCGAGTGGTATCGAATCGCGCCGCTCATCGACAGCAGCGACATAGCGACAGTAGCGACAGTCGCGACAGTAGCGACAGTAGCAAGCAAAGTAGCAGCAAGCAGCCGGCATCACCTCAGACAAGCGCGCGACACAGTGCGCTCAGCAAACGCTTCGATCGATAGGGCGATCAACGCAATCGACCGCAAGCATCGCTCGACATCGCATTGAACTTCACCTCGCTTCCACTGACGAACAGGCAAACGCGAGGCAAACGCGAGGCAAGCAGGACGCAAGCGCAAAGCAACTGCGAAGCAGGCGCGGACCACCGCGCAATGCAAACGCAAACGCAACGCTCCAGCAATCGCAAGACGCTGTGAACACGCTCCGCAATACAGATAGATAGAGCAGCGAAACGTCGTCAGGACACGTTGCTCTTCGAGCTCGCGAGGCACGTCGACGACACATGTTCAACACGCTTCATCAGAGGCGTCGCACACAGCAGGTTGAACAAAGTGTTGTATGAACGTAGCAACGCGAATCGAAAACAGGATTTTTCGTGAGCGAACTCTTTTATCGCTCGTGAAAAGATGGTACAAACCGTTCTAAATTGATGGTGACATTTATGCTCAACTGGGATGACGAGATCACTGCCGTAACTCCCTCGAGCGGCGCGCAACAGAATGCGTTGCGCAACGCAGCGGGACCGGCTGTCGGTTCGCAAATCGGAACGCGTTCCGCTCCTCATGCTCCCTCGGACCGAAACGTCTTCGCGTCTCAAGACGTTTTCGAAAAAGGCATTGCCGCTGCTCACGCTGCCGGAACGGCAGCGGTTTCTGAAGCGCGGGTCAACGTCGCCGACAAGCGCATCATCAACGGCCAGACCGACGTCAATCAGTTGGTGCCGTTCAAATACAAGTGGGCCTGGGAAAAGTATCTGGCTGGTTGCGCCAACCACTGGATGCCGCAAGAAGTGAACATGTCGCGCGACATCGCGCTCTGGAAAGACCCGAACGGTCTGACCGAAGACGAGCGCCGCATCGTCAAGCGCAACCTGGGCTTCTTCGTGACGGCCGACTCCCTCGCCGCCAACAACATCGTGCTGGGCACCTACCGCCACATCACGGCGCCCGAATGCCGCCAGTTCCTGCTGCGCCAGGCGTTCGAAGAGGCGATCCACACGCACGCTTACCAGTACATCGTCGAATCGCTGGGCCTCGACGAAGGCGAAATCTTCAACGCGTATCACGAGGTTGCCTCGATCCGCGCGAAAGACGAATTCCTGATTCCGTTCATCAACGTGCTGACCGATCCGGGCTTCAAGACCGGCACGCTCGAGACCGACCAGACGCTGCTGCGCTCGCTGATCGTGTTCGCCTGCGTGATGGAAGGCCTGTTCTTCTACGTCGGCTTTACACAAATCCTGGCGCTTGGCCGTCAGAACAAGATGACCGGCGCGGCGGAACAGTACCAGTACATCCTGCGCGACGAGTCGATGCACTGCAATTTCGGCATCGACCTGATCAACCAGATCAAACTCGAAAACCCGCAACTCTGGACGGCTGAGTTCCGCGCGGAAATCCGCGAGATTTTCCAGCAAGCGGTCGAACTCGAATATCGTTACGCAGAAGACACGATGCCGCGCGGGGTGCTCGGCCTCAACGCGTCGATGTTCAAGAGCTATCTGCGCTTCATCTGCAACCGCCGTTGCCAGCAGATCGGTCTCGATCCGCTGTACCCGAACGAGGAAAACCCGTTCCCGTGGATGAGCGAGATGATCGACCTGAAGAAGGAACGCAACTTCTTCGAGACGCGAGTGATCGAATATCAAACTGGCGGTGCGCTGACCTGGGAGTGATCCGGGTGCGTGTCGCAGACGCATTATCGATGGGGATGCCGCCGGCTTCGGCCGCGGCAATTTTGGCTAGGAGCTTAACCGCCTGATGCAAAGCGTGCCCGGTGCGTCGCGTGCCTTCGCGGCCCACAAATATGACTGGCACTTTGCGGACCCTTCAGTGGGATGGGCAAACTTCCCCCCGGAAAAAGCCGTTGGCGTTGTCGCCGGCGGCTCGATCAAGCAATTGCCGGCATTGAGATTCGATGCCGAACAGATCTGGCGCGCGGTGCCTTGTGGCACGGCGCGCCTTACCGCATTCATTAGCGTAAGCGCGCGGCACCTGCGTACGCCGATGAATAGCCCGCTTCGTAGCGCGCGCCCTGAGAAGCGTCCGCGGGAAGCGGGTTTTGACGAAGGGTGTAGTTTGAACTGACTCTCATCTGAAAACCTGAAGGAGAAAATGATGGCAACTGCAAAGAAAGCCGCCGCTAAGAAACCCGCAGCGAAGAAGGTTGTAGCTAAGAAAGCTGCTCCGGCAAAGAAGGCTGCACCGGCAAAGAAAGTCGCTGCAAAGAAAGTCGCAGTGAAGAAGGTTGCAGCCAAGAAGGCAGCACCGGCGAAGAAGGTTGCAGCGAAGAAAGCTGCTCCGGCCAAGAAGGTTGCAGCCAAGAAAGTCGCAGTGAAGAAGGTTGCGGCGAAGAAGGCAGCACCGGCCAAGAAGGCCGCTCCGGCGAAGAAAGTCGCTGCTAAGAAAGTTGCAGTGAAGAAGGTTGCCGCGAAGAAGGCAGCGCCGGCTAAGAAGGCTGCAGCGAAGAAGGCCGCACCGGCCAAGAAGGCTGCGCCGGCGAAGAAGGCTGCCGCGAAGAAAGCTGCGCCTGCGAAAAAGGCTGCTGCTAAAAAGGCTGCGCCCGCTGCGAAGAAGGCTCCTGCTGCGAAGAAGGCTGCACCTGCCAAGAAGGCTGCCGCGAAGAAGGCCGCTGCTCCTGCGAAGAAGGCTGCTCCTGCGAAGAAGGCTGTCGCCAAGAAGGCTGCGCCTGCACCCGCTGCGACTTCTGTCTCGAGCGCACCGGCGGCGACGGTGAAGACCGCGCTGAACCCGGCAGCGGCATGGCCGTTCCCGACGGGCAGCCGTCCGTAAGCCGTAGTCAGGCAGTAGTTAAGCAGTAGAAGTAGTTCGACACGTCGCACGATGTGTCCGATGACCGGGTAGCACTCGAGTTGTAGCGAGCGCTACCCGGTCATGATCCCGTTGCTGGTTTCCGGCGACGGGATTTTTTTTGCGCGGCGTTTTTCACGGCGTCCGAAGGCGAGCATCGCGCGACGAAGCATATTGTTCGGGAAGCCTTGAGCGGGAAGCGCTTAGGCAAAGCGCAGAGCAGGCAAAACCTGCAGACGAAAAAAGACGCATGCACAGGGGAGGGCATGCGTCTGAGGTCGTCGCGGCGGCTTGTTAGCCGGCCGCGCGAGAGGGGAAAAGGGTTAGAGCGGGATCAGTGCGTGATTATCGCGTGACGCGCGAGACGCCGCCGCTCGACAGAATCCGCACGCGGTCGCCCGCACGGAAGGTTTCGCCTGTGGCGGTTTGCGTGATCGCGCGGAGGTCGCCGTTGTCGAGCCGCACGGTAATTTCGAGGCCGTCGCGCATCGCGACGCTGTTCTCGACCGCGTTGCCCGCGACCGCACCGCCTATGCCGCCGATGATGCCCGTGGCGACCGAGCCGCGGCCGCCGCCGATCGAGCTGCCCGCCAGCGCACCGAGCGCACCGCCGCCAACCGCGCCCAGCCCGCTGGGCTGGCCGTTGTTGGTGCTGATTCGCACCATGCGCACGCTGTCGACGGTGCCCATGCGCACCGTCTGTTCGCGCTGCGCCTGTGACGCAGTGAAGACGTCGGGAGAACTACTGTTGACCGCGCACCCCGTCATGGCCACTGAACCGGCAATCACGGTGGCTACCATCAGGCGACTCGTCGTTCTCATTACCTGGCTCCCATAGCTCAGTTCACGGCAGCTCGTATCCGAACGCCTGTTTGAACCGTTCGTTGATCTCCGCCCGGGTGGGCGCGTAATTTTGCGGCCCCTGTTGCTCGATCTTCAACGCACCCATCAGACTCGCAAGCCGGCCAGTGGTCGCCCAGCCAAGCCCGTTCTCGATGCCATACAGCAGACCGCCGCGGAACGCGTCACCGCAACCTGTCGGGTCGAGCACCTGCTTCGCTTTCACTGCCGGAATCTCTTCGATACCGTCTGCGTGATGGATCTGTGCGCCGTGCTCGCCGAGCGTGATGATCAACGCGTCGACCTTGCCGGCGATCTCTTCGATCGACCAGCCGGTCTTGTTGCTCACCAGCTTGGCTTCGTAATCGTTGACAGCTACATACGTGGCAAGTTCAATCATGCGCCGCAGCGTGTCGCCGTCGAATAGTGGCAAGCCCTGGCCCAGATCGAAGATGAACGGGATGCCCGCGGCCGCCAGATGTTCGGAATGCTGAATCATGCCGTCGTAGCCGTCCGGCGCGACGATGCCGAGCGTGATGCCCTTCGCTTCGTCGGCGCGGTTCAGATGCGACTGCATCATCGCGCCCGGATGGAACGCGGTGATCTGATTGTTTTCCAGGTCGGTGGTGATCATCGCCTGCGCCGAGTAGGTGTCGGGCACGACCAGCACGCTTTCCGTCGACAGGCCGAGTTGCTCGAAGCGGTCCATGTAGGGCTGCGCGTCGACCGAGCCGAGCGTGCCCATGATGCGCGCGTCGCCGCCCAGCAGATTCAGCGAGTAGGCGATGTTGCCCGCGCAGCCGCCGAACTCGCGGCGCATGGTCGGTACGAGAAAGCTCACGTTCAGGATGTGGACCTGATCCGGCAGGATGTGCTCCCGGAAGCGGCCTTCGAAAGTCATGATGTTGTCGTAGGCGAGCGAGCCGCAAATGAGCGTAGCCAAGGCGAACGTTCCTGTAAAAAACAATGAAAGAAGGAGGGCGGCGATGCTGCCGGCGCCGCGCACGAAGCGCGGCGCCGGCATCGCACGGAAGGGCTTACTTCAGCGCGGCGAGTGCTGCGTCGTAGTTCGGCTCGTTCTTGATTTCGCCGACCAGCTCAGCGTGCACGACCTTGTCGTTTTCGTCGATGACCACCACGGCGCGTGCCGTCAGGCCGGTCAGCGGGCCGCTCGTCACGTCGACGCCGTACGCTTGCGCGAACTCATGGCCGCGGAACGTGGAAGCCGTGACGACGTTCTCGATGCCTTCGGTCGTGCAGAAGCGCGATGCGGCGAACGGCAGATCGCCCGACACGACGATCACAGCCGTGTTGGTCAGCTTCGCCGCAGCTTCGTTGAACTTGCGGGTCGACGTGGCGCAGGTCGGCGTGTCGAGGCTCGGTACGATGTTCAGCACTTTGCGCTTGCCGGCGAAATCGGCGAGCGACAGCGGCTTCAGATCCTTGCCGACCAGCGAGAAAGCAGGGGCGCTGCTGCCAACAGACGGAAACGTGCCGGCTACTTCGATCGGGTTGCCACCCAGCGTGACTTGACTCATGTTGCTGTGCTCCGAAAATTCGTCAGGAATGACGGTGAACGCGCCCGGTCGTGGCCGGGCGCGCGAGGATGCGTTACGGATAAAAAATCTGTACGCGGAAATTGGACGCGACCGCCTCGCCCGTGTCGAGATGCACGATCATGGTCTGGGTTGCGTGCGCCGGCAGACCCGCCGCGATCGGCGTGCCCGGCGGCACGTAGTCTTGCGGCCACAGCACGCGCCGGATCGCCACGTTGTTCTGGTCGTCGAGCAGCGTGAGTTCGATGGCCGGATACGCGAGCGCGATGTTGAGGCGGTTGTGCAGCGGCATCTTCAGTTCGAGCTTGTGCGGGCCGTCGATCTGCCGCAGATCGGATGGCTCGACCAGCAAGCCTTCGATGTTATGCGGCGGCGTGATCTGGCAGCCCAGCTGCGAGCAAGCCTTGACGTAGAGCGCCTGCGAACGCGGGAAGTACACGAGCACCGTTTCGCGTTGCCACCACGCGAGTTGCACGAGCAGCGCGACAATCATCAGGACCAGCAGCACCGAGCCGGCGATCGTCCAGCCCATGCGCCGTGGTTTGGCGGGACGGGTTTCGCGCACCACCGGGAACGGGTCGTCGCCGTCGTTCACCGGATTGACGGCGAAAGGCTCGCCGCTGGCTGCAGCCGGAGACGGAGGCAAGCCCGCACCGCCGCCGCTTCCGCCCGACGTGGCCGTGTGTGTGGACGGACGCGCGGCCGTGTGGGTGGCGGAATCGGCCGGGCCCAGGCCAGACGCCGCCGCGCCGAAGGCGGCCGCCCCACTCAGTTCAGCTGCCGTGGCCGCAGCCGCAGCGCCGAAATGCGGTTCGTTATCAGGGATGCCGTGCAACGTCGCGGATGGGTTCAGTACCGGCTCGTCCGGTGACGTTTCTGAAGGGCGCCCGATCTTGTGCCAGACGCGCGGCGCTTCGTCGATGGACGGTTCAGCGGGCGGCTCTTCGTCGGCAGGATAGGCGAAGGGATCGAGTGGTGCATCTGCCAGTACCGGTTCTTCACCGGCGGGCAGGGGGGTAGCGAAAGCGCCGGCCGGCAGTTCGGGCTCGGTAGCATGGCGCGGGGTGACGGCGACGCCCGCTCCGGTGGAAACCGGCGTGAGCGGGAGGTTGCCGGCGTTATGCCGCAGACGGTTGTCGATCGCGGCGTCGGTGGCCGGCGCCCACGGGTCCCATGCTTCCCCGCTGAAGTCGGGGCCTTTCTGGCGGACGCCGGAAAGCGCTTCGATCGCCGCGGCTGCGGCGACCGGTTTGGCGGCGGAGAAATCGCCGCCTTCGGTGATGTCGAACAGGCTGCTCGACGCGTCGAACACTTCCTGGCAATGCCCGCAGCGTACAAGACCGCGGCGCAGCGCGAGCTGCGCCGGTTGCAGACGGAAGACGGTTTCACAGAAGGGGCAACGCGTCGCCAGGAGCATATTGAGCCGGTAAGCCAGAAGGCCGGTGGTTGGACAATACGCCTTATTCTAATGGCTTTCGCGGCGTGTTCCCGTCAGACATACCCAACCTTCGTGTTCGCGCCATACGCCGATATCGATCCATTGCGCGTAGACCTGCGCGACTTCGTCCGCCTGCCGCGCCAGGATGCCCGACAGCGCAATGCGGCCGCCCGGTTTGACCTTCGACGACAGCATCGACGCCATCAGCTTGAGCGGATTCGACAGGATATTGGCGACTACGATATCGAACTCGCCGGTCGGGCATTCGTCAGGCAAACCGTACGTGACGTCGGCGCGGTTGCGCTCGCTGTTGTGACGCGCGGACTCGACGGCTTGCGGGTCGATGTCGATGCCGTACACCGGATTCGCGCCGCACTTCTTCGCGAGGATCGCGAGGATGCCGGAGCCGCAGCCGTAATCGAGCACCGACTGTTCCGGCTTGACCGATTGCTCGAGCCATTCCATGCACAGCCGCGTGGTCGGGATGGCTGCCGGTGCCGAACGCGAGGCCCGGGTCCAGTTCCAGCACGAGTGCTTCGGGGTCCGGCGCATCGTGCCACGACGGCACGACCCAGATGCGCTCGCCGATTGGAATCGGATCGAATTGCGACTGCGTGAGCCGCACCCAATCCTGTTCCTCGACTTCACGCACCGTGAACGACGGCGCGCTTTCCAGACCAATCTCGTTGGCCGCTGCAGTGAGCAGCACGGCCGGCTCGTGTTCCGGCGCGAGCAGCGCAATCACGCGCGAACGCTGCCACGCCGTGCGATCCGGCGTGAGACCGGGCTCGCCGAACAACGGCTGCTCGTCGGGCGTGTCGGCGTCCGCATCTTCAACCGACACGGACAACGCGCCCAACTCGAGCAACGCGTCGGAGAACTCCTCCGCGTGCTCGCGTGCCAGCTCGGCGATCAGTTCCCGGTAGCTCATGACTTACGCTTCTTCCGGCGCGGCCTGCAGCTTCGCGGCCAACCGGTTTTCGAGGTAGTGAATGCTGGTGCCGCCTTCGACGAACTTCGCGTCCAGCATCAGCTCGCGGTGCAACGGGATGTTGGTCTGAATGCCTTCCACCACCATTTCCGACAACGCGATGCGCATCCGCTTGATCGCCTGTTCGCGCGTGGCGCCGTAAGCGATCAGCTTGCCGATCATCGAATCATAGTTCGGCGGCACGAAATAGCCATTGTAGGCATGCGAGTCGACGCGAATGCCGGGGCCGCCCGGCATATGCCACGACGTCAAACGACCCGGCGACGGAGTGAACTTGAACGGATCTTCGGCGTTGATCCGGCATTCGATCGCATGACCCTTGAACTGGATGTCGCGCTGACGGAACGCGAGCTTCTCGCCTGCCGCGATACGGATCTGCTCCTGCACGATGTCGACACCCGTGATCAGCTCGGTCACCGGATGCTCGACCTGCACGCGCGTGTTCATTTCGATGAAGTAGAACTCGCCGTTTTCGTACAGGAACTCGAACGTACCCGCGCCAAGATAGCCCATCTTCTTGCAGGCATCCGCGCAACGATCGCCGATACGGTCGATCAGACGGCGCGCAATACCCGGCGCCGGCGCTTCTTCGATCACCTTCTGGTGACGGCGCTGCATCGAGCAATCGCGCTCGCCGAGCCAGACCGCGTTCTTGAACGAATCGGCAAGGATCTGGATTTCGATGTGCCGCGGGTTCTCCAGGAATTTCTCCATGTAGACCTGCGGGTTGCCGAACGCACGGCCGGCTTCTTCGCGCGTCATGTTGACCGCGTTGACGAGCGCCGCTTCCGTGTGGACCACGCGCATGCCGCGGCCACCGCCGCCGCCGGCGGCCTTGATGATGACCGGATAGCCGACCTGGCGGGCAATCTTCACGATCTCTTTCGGATCGTCCGGCAACGCGCCTTCCGAACCCGGCACGCAAGGCACGCCGGTCTTGATCATGGTCTGCTTGGCCGTGACCTTGTCGCCCATCATCCGGATGGTTTCCGGGCGCGGGCCGATGAAGGTGAAGCCGGACTGCTCGACACGCTCGGCGAAGTCGGCGTTCTCCGACAGGAAGCCGTAGCCGGGGTGAATCGCTTCGGCGTCGGTCACTTCGGCCGCGCTGATCAGCGCGGGCATGTTCAGATAGCTCAGATTCGAAGGCGCCGGGCCGATACAGACCGCCTCGTCGGCGAGCTTCACGTACTTGGCTTCTTTATCGGCTTCGGAATAGACGACGACCGTCTTGACGCCGAGTTCGCGGCAGGCGCGCTGGATACGAAGCGCGATCTCGCCACGATTGGCAATGAGGATTTTTTCAAACATAGCGGGTTTTCGACTCATCAATGGGCGCCGGGTTGCTTGCAACACCGGCTGCCTCTGAGGATCGGTCGCGCACCCCGGAACAGCGGGCGCGCGGGCGGCAGGCGCAAAAAGCGCAAAGCGTGCCGCGTTAGCCGACCACGAACAGCGGTTGGCCGTACTCGACCGCCTGGCCGTTTTCGACGAGGATTTCCTTCACCACGCCGGACTTGTCCGACTCGATTTCGTTGAGCAGCTTCATCGCTTCGATGATGCAGATCGTCTGGCCTTCCTTGACCGTGTCGCCCACCTGGACGAACGGCTCGGCGCCCGGCGACGGCGCGCGATAGAACGTGCCGACCATCGGCGAGGTCACCACGTGGCCTTGCGGCGCGGCGACCGCCGGGCGTAGCCGGAGCAGCGGCGGCAGCCGGGGCTTCGCCGCCCATCGGCGGCGCCGGCTGCGCGTATTGCGGCGCGTACGAGGCGGACGGTTGCACGTAAACCGGCGGCGCATTCTTGACGATGCGAACCTTGCCTTCGCCCTCGGTCACTTCGAGTTCGGAAATGCCGGACTCCGAGACGAGGTCGATCAGAGTTTTCAGTTTACGAAGATCCATCAGGAAGCCCCTTTCAATGCAAAAAGTGCCGGCGCGTTGCGCGAGCCGGCTCAAATTAGTCGTGTTTGGATTCAGCCGCGCGACGAGCCGGCGGCGAGCCGGTCGAGCGCGAATTCGAGCGCGTACAGATATCCCTTCCAGCCAAGGCCGCAAATGACGCCCTCAGCCTGGTCGGAGAAATACGAGTGATGCCGGAACGGTTCGCGACGATGCACGTTCGACAGATGAATCTCGACGAACGGGATGCCGACCCCCGCCAGTGCGTCCCGAATGGCCACGCTGGTGTGCGTGTACGCGGCGGGATTGATCAGTATGAAATCGGTTTTTTCAGTCCGGGCGGATTGGATGCGGTCGACCAGAGCGCCTTCATGATTGCTCTGGAACGACGCCAGCTCGACGCCGGCGTCCGCTGCGCGGTCCGCCAGCGCCTGATCGATCTGCGGCAAGCGTCACGCGACCGTAGACCTCGGGTTCCCGGGTGCCGAGAAGGTTGAGGTTGGGGCCGTGCAGTACCAGCAGTCGCGTCATGGTCGCTTCTTTTTCCGTGGAATTGGGCGCACTTTAGCGCTGATTAGAGAAACTTGTCTAGTTTCCCGCGAGGTACGGAACGATTCGCGGCGGCCGTGTCGACGACTGCCGGACGACGCATCTTCTCTCAAATTCATGCGATTTGCGCGCATTTTCGCGCGTTCGGACGGCAACTGAGCGTCAAAAGAATGTGAAATTTAAAGCGCGTCGAGCGTCTGTTTGAGCTCGTTCGGGTCGATTTGCCCTAATTTTGTCGACCGAACGTTGCCTTTTGCGTCGATCACGACGGTAAACGGCAGGCCGCCCGCATTGTTGCCGAACGCGCGCGCGAGGTCGGCGCCGCCGAAACCGGTGACGTAGACCGGGTAGTCCACCTTCACTTTCTGCAGGAAGGCCTTCACGTTTTTATCCGAATCGACGCCAAGTCCGACGAACTCGATGCCTTTCTTCGCGTATTCGCGATGAAGTTGCGACAAGCGCCGGCATTTCCTCGACGCACGGCCCGCACCACGATGCCCAGAAGTTGACGACGACTGGATGGCCTTTGAGCAGACTTAGCGATTGCGGCTTGCCGTCCGCGTTGGTGACGGGCGCGGCCCACAGCTGGTCGACCGCGCTCTGTGCGGAGGCGGGTTGCGCCGCTTGCGCGACGTCGGTGCCGCCGTTCAGCCAGTGATGGCCAGCACATCCGCCGCCCGCTGCGACGATCGCGACCAGCGCGCCTGCCAGAATCCGTTTCGTATTCATGTGTGGTCAGTCTAATTGTGGGAAGAGGTGGCTTCGCTGCTCGTCGAGCAGCGCCTGCACGGCCTGCACGTTGGCCCGCGCGTGCGGCCGCGCGCGTCGGCGCGCACCGCGCCGCGCAGGTCGTCGGTGCTCGTACAGCGCGACGTGGATGCCGACCGGTTCGGCGTCGCGCCCTTCGTTCGTCGGGCGCCACAGGAAACTCAGCGTCTCGACATAGCCGCGGCCCGCAAAATGCCGCGTCTCCGACACGTCGTATTGAATGTTGGCGTTCAGAAAGTAGATCGCGACTTCTTTCGGGTTGTCGCAGAACGCCTGCAGATGGACATCCGAATGTTCGCCCGCCGTGCCGCCCAGCACCGCGCCGGTCAGATACGGATTGAAGGGCGCGAGCCGCTCCATCCAGTCGAGCGCGATGCGCGCAGCCGCCGCAGCAGCGCCGGCTGGCTGTCGCCCTGAAAAAGCGACTGATATTCGCGGATTTCTTCCTCGATCTGGTCGTTATCCGGCAGCCATTCGCCGGCAACACGGGTCTCGCCGACAACTTGCCGCGCCGCTTTGCGCTTGGCCGTGGCGTAGTCCAGACCGTCTTCGGCGATCATCCGCGCAGCGGCGATGGCGATTTCCTCGCGCACGCGCTGCGGATCGAAATGTGATTTGCGAACCATCCGTCAATCATACTAGAGAATGGCGACGGCCTTTCTGGGCGGGCCGTCGGCGGCTGCCCGGCGGCGCCGGACGGCGCGAGCGTGCCGCGCGTCATAGGGTGAGCGCAGGCCGTCGGTTACAATAGCGTCCTTTGCAGACGGTCGTTCCGGCCGCTTTCTGCGCATCTCCATCCCTCGCAAAAATACGCCCGCGCGGCACGACAGGCTTATGCACATCCACATCCTCGGCATCTGCGGCACGTTCATGGGCGGTCTCGCGGTACTCGCGCGCGGCGCGGGGCACACGCGTGACGGGCTGCGACGCCGGCGTCTATCCGCCCATGAGCACGCAGCTCGAGGCACAGGGCATCGTCTGATCGAAGGTTATGGCGCGGAGCAGCTCGAACGGTCTGAACGCCGATCTGTTCGTGATCGGCAACGTGGTCTCGCGCGGCAATCCGCTGATGGAAGCGATTCTCGACCGCGGCCTGCCGTATGTGTCCGGTCCGCAATGGCTCGGCGAGCATGTGCTGAACGGCAAATGGGTGCTGGCGGTGGCCGGCACGCACGGCAAGACCACCACCAGTTCGATGCTGACCTGGCTGCTCGAAGACGCCGGCCTGAACCCGGGCTTCCTGATCGGCGGCGTGCCGCTGAACTTCGGCGTTTCGGCGCGGCTGACCGATTCGAGCTTCTTCGTGATCGAAGCCGACGAGTACGACACCGCCTTCTTCGACAAGCGCTCGAAGTTCGTCCACTACCGGCCGCGCACGGCGGTTCTGAACAACCTCGAGTTCGATCACGCCGACATCTTCCCCGATCTCGCCGCGATCGAGACGCAGTTCCATCATCTGGTCCGCACCGTGCCGGGCATTGGGCGGATCGTGACGAACGGCCGTGAAGATGCGCTCGAACGCGTGCTGACGCGCGGCTGCTGGAGCGAAGTGGAGCGCTTCGGCGTGCAGGGCGGCTGGCAAGCGCTGCCGGCGGAAGACGGCGTGCCGGTCGACGAGCGCTTCGCGGTGTATCACAACGGGGAGCGCGTCGGCGTGGTCGACTGGCAGGTGCAGGGCGAGCACAACCGCATGAACGCGATCGCCGCGATCGCCGCGGCGCGCCATGTCGGCGTGCCGCCCGCGCAGGCCGCGAAGTCGCTCGCGAGCTTTCGCAATGTGAAGCGCCGCATGGAAGTGCGCGGCAGCGTCGACGGCGTGACGGTCTACGACGACTTCGCGCATCATCCCACCGCGATCGAAACGACGGTGGCCGGTCTGCGCACGCGCGTCGGCCGCGAACGACACGCGCATTCTCGCCGTGCTGGAACCGCGTTCGAACACGATGAAGCTCGGCGTGATGAAGGCGCAATTGCCCGCCAGTCTCGCCGACGCCGATCTCGTGTTCGGCTACGGCGCGCCGACCGGGCGCGACGCGCTCGGCTGGAATCTCGGCGAAGCGCTCGCGCCGCTCGGCGGCAAGGCGCAGGCCTTCGACAATCTCGACGCGCTGGTCAAAGCGGTCGTTCACGCGGCGCGCCCCGGCGACCAGGTGCTGGTGATGAGCAACGGCGGCTTCGGCGGCGTGCATCAGAAGCTGCTGGACGCGCTTTCCGCGCGCGAGGCGCCTCGTGATCCTCTATCTGCACGGTTTCCGCTCGTCGCCGAATTCGTTCAAGGCGCGCGTGCTGGCGGCGCGTCTGGCCGAACTGGGCCGCAGCGACGAATGGTGCTGCCCGATGCTGCCGGTGTCGCCGTTCGAGACGATTGCGCTGGCCGAATCGCTGGTGGCCGCGGCGCAGGCCGAGCACGTGACGGTGATCGGCAGTTCGCTCGGCGGCTATTTCGCGACGCATCTGGCGGAAAAGCACGGCTGGCCGGCCGTGCTGCTGAATCCGGCGGTCGTGCCGCAGCGCGACCTGAGCGCCTATCTCGGCGAGCAGCCGTTGTGGCACGGCGGCGGCAGCATCGTCGTCGAACCGCATCATCTGGACGAACTGCGCGCGCTCGGCGTCGCGTCGATCACGCGGCCCGAACGCTATTATTTGATGGCGGCCACCGGCGACGAAGTGCTCGACTACCGCGAAATGCTCGCGCACTATCCGGGCGCACGCACTACGCTGATCGAAGGGAGCGACCACGCGATCAGCGAGTTCGCGCAATACGTCGACGACGTGCTGGCCTTTTGCGACGCCGAAGACGTCGAGCCGCCGGCGCCGCGCGAGGCAGCCTGAGACGCGCTAGCTCAGGCAAAGGCAGGGCCTAGCGACTCCGATGCAGGCCCGAAACAGCACTGATCCGGCGTCAGCACCGCTGCCGGTCAACAGATACAGATCGCGTCAGATTCAAGCCGCCGGCGCGCGTATCGCGCCGCGGATCCACTACCACGAACACGTTGCCGTGCCGCGCACGCAGTGACCGATCGCCGAACGGGATCGGGCGCGCCGGCAGATGCAAGTCAGAACGAGAGTATTGAGTGAACGTTTTCTTCGAGGAATCGGGCAGTTTCAAGGCGGGCAGCGTGCTGTCGCGCCAGGGCGACGCGTTTCAGGTCGAGTTGCCGGGCGGCCGGCGCGCCAAGGTGCGCGCGAAAGACGTGCTGATCGAATTCGAGAAGCCGAGCGCCGGCGAGCTGATGCAGCAGGCCGACGCGGCCGCGCAGGACATCGATCTGGATTTCCTGTGGGAATGCGCGCCTGACGACGAATTCCCGTTTGCGACGCTCGGCGCGGAGTACTTCGGCGATCGTTCGGTTCGATCGAGCGCGCCGCGCTGGTGCTGCGCATGCATGGCGCGCCGGTGTACTTCCGCCGCAAGGGCCGCGGCATGTATCAGCGCGCGCCGCAGGAGCAACTGAAGATGGCGCTGGCCGGGCTCGAGCGCAAGCGTCAGCAGGCGCTGGTGCAGCGGGCTACGAAGAAGAACTGAAGGCGGGCCGTCTGCCGGAAGCCTTCGCCGGCAAGAGCGCTCGGCCTGCTGACCAAGCCCGACAAGAACACGATCGAATACAAGGCGCTCGAAGCCGCCGCGGCCGCGCGCGGCATTTCGCAGGCGCGTCTGATGCTCGAATGCGGCGGCGATTCCGTCGGCGCGCGCGTTGCATGAGGCGAGATTCCTGTCGGAGTTTTTCCCGCACGGCACCGGCTTTCCGCCCGTCACGGTCGGCAGCTTGCCGGAAGATCTGCCGGAAGCCGACGTCGCAGGCGTTCTCGATCGACGACATCACCACCACCGAAATCGACGATGCGTTCTCCGTCGAGCATCTGGCCGATGGCCGCGTGCGGATCGGCGTGCATATCGCCGCGCCGGCGCTCGGCATCCAGCGCGGCGACGAGGTCGATGCGATTGCGCGCACGCGTCTGTCGACCGTGTACATGCCCGGCGACAAGATCACGATGCTGCCCGACAGCGTCGTCGAAGCGTTCACGCTGGCCGAAGGCGGCTTGCGGCCGGCGCTGTCGCTGTACGTGATCGTCAATCGCGAGACGCAGGAGATCGTCGCGAGCGAAACGCGCGCCGAGCGCGTGTTCGTGAAGAACAATCTGCGCCACAACACGCTCGACGAACTCGTCACCGAAGAGGCGCTCGCCGCCGGCACGCGGCGATATCCGCACAAGGAAGACATCGCGGTGCTGTGGCCGTTCGCGCAGGCGCTGTTCGAAAAGCGCCAGACCGCGCGCGCCGGTTACGGTCTGCGCCGCGAAGTGCAGCGCAATACCGACTTCAATTTCTACGTGGAAGGCGAGCACATCACGATCACGCCGCGCCGGCGCGGTTCGCCGCTCGACACGATCGTCGCCGAACTGGCGATTCTCGCGAATTCGTCGTGGGGCGCGTTCCTGCACGACCACGGCGTGCCGGGCATTTACCGCACGCAGCGCGCGTTTCGGCGCGCCGACCGGCCCGAAGCGCACGCGCATGCAGACCAACGCCGCGCCGCACGAAGGCCTCGGCGTCACGCAATACGCGTGGAGCACGTCGCCGCTGCGCCGTTACGTCGACCTGGTGAATCAGTGGCAGTTGATCGCCTGCGTGCAGCATGGCGTGACCGCGAAGCTGGCCGCGCCGTTCAAGCCGAAGGACGCCGATCTGTTCGCCGTCGTGCAAGGTTTCGACGACACGTACACCGCGTACGCCGATCACCAGCGCCGCATGGAGTACTTCTGGTGCCTGCGCTGGCTGAAGCAGGAGAACCGCAAGCAGGTGGTGGCGTCGGTGGTGAAGGGCGATCTGGTGCGTCTCGAAGAGATTCCGCTGCTGCTGCATGTGCCGGGTCTCGGCGTGCACGCACGCGGCACGCGTTTGCAGATGGAAGTGATGTCGATCGACGAACTGACGGTCGAAGCGTCCGTGCGTCTGCTGCATGTGCTCGACGCGCCGACCGTGACGAGCGGCAGCGAAGCGGAAGAAGCCGAAGAGGCGGACGAGAGCGAAGAAGAGATCATCGACGCGGCCGACGACAGCGCCGAAGGCGAAGCCGAGGCGCAGGCCGAAGCCGAACTCGACGGCGAAGCGACCGCGGACGACGCGAGCCGCCGCGGACGACGGCCGGAGCGACACCGACGCCACGCGACGCCGCCGACCAGCACATCGCGGAGCCGGGACGATGAGCACGACCGAATCGCGCGACCGCTATGCGGTGATCGGCAACCCGGTCGGTCATAGCAAATCGCCGTTCATTCACGGCCGCTTCGCCGCGCAAACGGGCGAGCCGGTCGAATACGGTCACCTGCTGGCGCCGGTCGATGCGTTCGTGCCGCACGTGCGCGCCTTTATCGAAGCGGGCGGGCGCGGCCTGAACGTGACCGTGCCGTTCAAGCTCGACGCGCACGCGTTCGCCGACACGCTGTCGCCGCGCGCGGCGGCGGCGGGCGCGGTGAACACGTTGCGCATCGATGCCAACGGCATCTACGGCGACAACACCGACGGCTTCGGTCTCGTGCGCGACATCGAAGTGAATCTGGCGTGTCGTTGAAGGGCGCGCGCATTCTGTTGCTGGGCGCGGGCGGCGCGGCGCGCGGCGTCGTGCTGCCGATGCTGGATCGCGCGCCGCACACGCTGACCATCGTCAATCGCACCGCGGCGAAGGCCGAAGCGCTCGTCGACCAGTTCGCGCAGGCCGCGCGCGACGCCGCATGCCGGCTGACCGGCGGCAGCGCGCGGGCGATCGAAGCGGGCACCTACGACGTGATCGTCAACGCGACGGCGGGCAGTCTGGATGCGTCGTTGCCCGAGTGCGACGACCGCGCGTTCGGCAACGGCACGCTCGCCTACGACATGATGTACGGCGCGCATCCGACCGTCTTCATGGAGCACGCGCGCAAGCTGGGCGCGCGCGGCGCCGACGGCCTCGGCATGCTGGTCGAGCAGGCGGCCGAATCGTTTTACGTGTGGCGCGGCGTGCGGCCTGACGGCGCGCCGGTGCTGGCCGAATTGCGTGCATTGCTGACGGCGCCGTCGCACGCTTAAGGCGACGCTTGAGTCTGCTGAACTCACCGAAGCGGGGACTGGAAGCACGATGACAGCAACGCAGCGACGAGCCGGCCTGGTCCGGTGCGATGGATCGTTCTATCTGGTCGCCGTGCTGGCATTGCGTGGCTGGCGACGCAGGCGTATTACTTCGCGCAGATCGCGGATCTGGAACTCCGTCAATCCGTGGTCGACGGCGTTCATGCGCTCCGACGCGTGGCGCTTCGGCAGGATCGGCCGGATCTGTCGCTGCAACATACTGGGTGCCGTACGACCAGATTTCGCACAATCTGAAGCGCGCGATCATCGCTTCCGAAGACGCGAATTTCGTCAATAACAACGGTTACGAAACCGACGCCATCCTGCAGGCCTGGGAGCAGAACAAGGCCAAGGGCAAGATCGTTCGCGGTGGGTCGACCATTACCCAGCAACTGGCGCGGAACCTGTTTTTATCGCGGGAGAAAAGCTATATCCGCAAGGGCGCAGGAGCTGATCATCACGTGGATGCTCGAAACCTTGATGGACAAGGAACGGATCTTCGAGATCTATCTCAACTCGGTTGAGTGGGGCAATGGGGTGTATGGCGCGGAAGCGGCGGCGCAGTATTACTACAAGACTCGGCGAGCAAGTTGACGGCGGCGCAGTCGGCACGGCTCGCGGTGATGTTGCCACGGCCGAAGTATTTCGATGAACATCGGAGTTCGCCGTATCTGGCGCAGCGGCGCGCGTGATTGCGCGGCGCATGGGGGCGGCTGAATTGCCGGATAACTCGCCTCTGTCCGCGACGCGGAAGCTCTCATTCCTGGCATGAGCGGTGTAAAGCCACGTCTTCGCGTGAACCGCACACATCGCGCGCTTGCGTGTGTCACTCCGGCATCCTGTTCGGGAAATGTCTCTGTCTTATCTCACTGTCACCACTGATTCTGATTCGCGCGCCCTAGGCATCAGAGAGCGCGATCACGCCGACGCGACGCTATGCCGCAAAAAAATCTGAGCGACGTCAGGGACAAAGCCGAGGGCGCTGACGGAAAACAATCCCTGAGCTATCGTAATTCCACAAATCCCATTATATGAAACACCATTCACATATTGGAGATTTCTCAAAAACCGCCCTACAATCCAACCAATACGCAACGTCCGCCGAAGACAGATCTTCCAGCATGTCACCCGCGCGACAGCAAAAAAACCGGAGACAAGGCCAAACCATGCCTAATCAGCCAGAGGCGCACCCCCGCGCCCGCAGCATCGCGACGCACATCAGGCCGTTTCTCCGGCCCCGCGCTGTAAGCGCAAAAACCACCCAAAAGCCAATCGCCATGAACAAAGCGATGCCCACTCACGCCGCGAGCGCGTCCGAAGCCGATCACGCGACCAGCGCCGCGCCACGCTCCGCTTCCGTCGCCAAAGCGCCGCGCGCCAGCGCCAACCGCCCGCTGTCGACGCCATCGCGCTGCCCAGCACGCTGCTGGACATCACGCCGCAGCAAGCCGGCACGCAAACGCTGCTGCGCGGCCTGGCGATTCTCGAAGCCGCCGCCGCCGGCGTGCGCGATCTGCGCACCTTCGGCGCCGCGCTCGGCACGACGCGCAGCACCACGCACCGGCTGGTCAGCAGCCTCGTGCAGGCGCGCTATCTGCGGCAGGTGCAGGGCGGCTATCTGCTCGGCCCGAAGCTGATCGAACTCGGCACCATCGCGCTCGAACAGATGCCGCTCACCGCCGTCGCGCGTCCGCATCTCGAATCGCTCGCCGAGCAGACGCTCGACACGATTCACCTCGGCGTGCGCGACGGCGACGACGTGCTGTACATCGACAAGATTCCCGGCACCCGTGGCCTCGAAATGCGCTCGCGCGTCGGTCACCGGATGCCGCTGGCGTCGACGGGAATCGGCAAGGCGATGATGCTCGACCTCACGCCGGACATCTGGCAGTCGCTGTTCGACGCGTCGCGTCGCGCGCTCGCCGGCGTCACGTTCAAGCCGGACAACCGTCCCGACGTCGCATACCTTCATGCAGCGCATGACGCGCTACGCGGCAGGCGGCTACACCTTCGACCTCGAAGAAAACGAAGCGTCGATCCGCTGCGTCGCGGCGCCGGTGCGCGATGCGTCGGGCGCGGTGGTGGCGGCGCTGTCGGTGGCGAGCACGATTCCCGTACATGCCGCTCGAACGCATGGAAGAACTGATTCCGGTCGTGCAGCGCGAAGCGCGCGCGATCTCGGAGGAACTCGGCTGGCGCGCGCCGCAACCGACCACCCGCAGGATCAAACGATGACACAAGCGGGTTCTTCCACAGCGGCAACGCGCTCTCCGGCCAGCAGCCGACGCCGACGCACAGCTTCGCCGGACGCCGCGCTGATCGCGCTCGACTGGGGCACGACGTCGCTGCGCGCCTATCTGTTCGACGCCGACGGGCGACGGTGCTGGACACGCGCGCATCGACGGCCGGCATCATGAATCTGCCGCGCAGCGCGGAGCAGGGCGGCTTCGACGCAGGCCTTCGACGAAGCCTGCGGCGCGTGGCTCGAACAGGCGCCCGGCGTGCCGGTGATCGCAGCGGGCATGGTCGGCAGCGCGCAAGGCTGGCTGGAAGCGCCGTACGTCGACGCGCCCGCCGACGCCGACGCGCTGGTCGCCGGCATCGTCCGCGTGAAGACGGCGCGCGGCGTCGACGCTGCATATCGTGCCGGGCGTGCTGCAACGCGGCGACGTTGCCCAACGTGATGCGCGGCGAAGAAACGCAGATTTTCGGCGCGCTCGCCGAGCGACGCGAGCGCCGCTCGACAGCAGCCGCACGGCGCGCTGATCGGCTTGCCCGGCACGCACGCGAAATGGGCGTTCGTGCAGGCAGGGCCGGATCGAACGGTTCTCATACTTTCATGACCGGCGAGGTGTTCGCGGCGCTGCGCGATCACACGATTCTCGGCCGCACGATGGTGCACGCCGGATCGGCCGGATGCCGAAGCGTTCCTGCACGGCGTGAACATCGCGCGGGAAAAGGGCCAGGCGGGCGTGCTCGCGACGATTTTCAGCGCCCGCACGCTCGGTCTCACCGGACAGCTCGCGCCGGAACAGCAGCCCGACTATCTGTCGGGCCTGCTGATCGGCCACGAACTGCGCCGGCCTCGAACGCCGTGCTCGCGCAACAACAGGATCTCGCTCGCCGGCAAGAGCCTGCGTCTGATCGGCAACGAAGCGCTGTGCGAGCGTTATCGCCTCGCACTCGCGCAATTCGGCTGCACGCAGGCCGAACTGGTCGAAGCAGGCGACCGAACGCGGCCTGTGGCGCATCGCCTCGCAGGCGGGGCTCGTCAATCCGGCCGCCCAGACGGCGCGCGCCAGCTAACCGGCTGCAGCCGCTTACGAAACAAGGAACCGACATGCAACCTCACATCAATCTGCCCGCTCCGTACATGCCGCACGCGGGTCTGATCGCGGCGTTCGAAGCGCTGTCCGCTGATCGCGATCATGCGCGGCGTGACGCCCGCCGATGCCGCCGAACACGGTCAGGCGCTGTACGAAGCCGGCTTTCGCATCGTCGAAGTGCCGCTGAATTCGCCGCAGCCGTTCGACAGCATCGCCGCGATCCGCAAGGTGTTGCCGGCCGACGCGATCGTCGGCGCGGGCACGGTGCTGCATCCGAGTTTCGTCAACGACGTGAAGTCGGCGGGCGGCGAGCTGATCGTGATGCCGCATAGCGACCCCGAAGTCGTGCGTCGCCGCGAAAGCGCAAGGCATGGCCTGCGCGCCGGGCGTCGCGACGCCGACCGAAGCGTTCATCGCGCTGAAGAACGGCGCGGACGTGCTGAAGATGTTCCCCGCCGAACAACTCGGCTGCGCAGGTCGTGAAGGCGTGGCGCGCGGTGATCGCGGCGCAGGTGCCGCTGGTGCCGGTCGGCGGGATCACGCCGGACAACATGGGGCCGTTCCTGAGCGCGGGCGCGAACGGCTTCGGCCTCGGCTCGGCGCTGTACAAGCCGGGTCAGAGCGCGGCCGTGACCGCTTCGCATGCGAAGGCGTTCATCAACGGCTTGCGGATCGCTCGCGCGGGCGCGAAGAAATGAAACGGCTCGCCGGCAAAGTCGACGCTGGTCACCGGCGCCGGGCGCGGCATCGGCGCGGCGATTGCGCTCGCGTTCGCGCGCGAAGGCGCGTCGGTCGTGCTGGCGGAACTCGATATCGATACCGCGCAGCAGACGGCGGAGCACATCAGGGCGCAAACCGGCGCACGCGTGCTCGCGGTGCACACCGACGTGACGCAGTCGCGCGTCGGTTCAGCACGCGGTGAGCGAGGCCGAAGCAAGCTTCGGTCCGCTCGACGTGCTGGTGAACAACGCCGGCATCAACGTGTTCTGCGACCCGCTGACCATGACCGACGACGACTGGCGGCGCTGCTTCGCGGTCGATCTCGACGGCGTGTGGAACGGTTGCCGCGCGGTGTTGCCGGGCATGGTCGAACGCGGCGCGGGCAGCATCGTGAATATTGCCTCGACGCATTCGTTCAAGATCATTCCGGGCTGTTTTCCGTATCCGGTGGCGAAGCACGGCGTGATCGGCTTGACGCGCGCGCTCGGCATCGAATACGCGCCGCGCAACGTGCGGGTCAACGCGATCGCGCCGGGCTACATCGAAACGCAATTGACGCACGACTGGTGGAACGAGCAGCCCGATCCGGCCGCCGCGAAGCAGGCCACGCTCGACTCTGCCGCCGATGAAGCGCATCGGCCGCCCCGAAGAAGTGGCGATGACGGCGGTGTTCCTCGCATCGGACGAAGCGCCGTTCATCAACGCCAGTTGCATCACCGTGGACGGCGGCCGTTCGGCGCTGTACCACGACTGAGATTCAAGCATCACGCAGGCATACGTCAGGCAGCGAAAGCGAAGGGCAAAAGTACACCGGACGACGCGCTGGCCGCGTGTGTCATACCCGGTACAAGAAGACGCGGCCGATACCTTCTCGTTATCAATTAGTCAGGAGACACGCACCATGAAACGTAGAATTTTCCTCACGCTGGTGGCCGCGGCAACGCGGTGTGCTGTTCAACGCACCGGTCGCGCAGGCCGCCGATCCGGTCAAGATCGGCTTCCTCGTGAAGCAGCCGGAAGAACCGTGGTTCCAGGACGAATGGAAGTTCGCCGAAATCGCCGCCAAGGAAAAGGGCTTCACGCTGGTGAAGATCGGCGCGCCGTCGGGCGAGAAGGTCATGAGCGCAATCGACAACCTGTCGGCGCAAAAGGCGCAAGGCTTCGTGATCTGCACGCCGGACGTCAAGCTCGGGCCGGGCATCGTTGCCAAAGCGAAAGCTGACGGCCTCAAGATGATGACGGTCGACGACCGTCTGGTCGACGGCGCGGGCAAGCCGATCGATTCGGTGCCGCATATGGGCATCTCCGCGTACAACATCGGCAAGCAGGTCGGCGACGGTCTGGCTGCGGAAATCAAGAAGCGCGGCTGGGACATGAAGGACGTCGGCGCGATCGACGTGACCTACGAACAACTGCCGACCGCGCATGACCGCACGTCGGGCGCGACCGACGCACTGGTCGCCGCCGGCTTCCCGAAGGCGAACATCATCGCGGCGCCGCAAGCGAAGACCGACACGGAAAACGCGTTCAACGCAGCCAACATCGCGCTGACGAAGAACCCGCAGTTCAAGCACTGGGTCGCTTACGCGCTGAACGACGAAGGCGTGCTCGGCGCGGTGCGCGCAGCGGAAGGCCGCGGCTTCAAGGCGGACAACATGATCGGTATCGGCATCGGCGGTTCGGACTCGGCACTCAACGAGTTCAAGAAGCCGACGCCGACGGGCTTCTACGGCACGGTGATCATCAGCCCGAAGCGTCACGGCGAAGAAACCTC
The DNA here is from genome assembly GCA_963800185.1 of uncultured beta proteobacterium. Classification (GTDB taxonomy): domain Bacteria; phylum Pseudomonadota; class Gammaproteobacteria; order Burkholderiales; family Burkholderiaceae; genus Paraburkholderia. The sequence continues at coordinate 54,121 of CAWCZW010000005.1, forward strand.
GACGCTGATGTACGACTGGATCACGCAAGGCAAGGAACCGCCGATGCTCACGCTGACGACCGGCATGCTGGCGACGCGTGACAACGTCGCCGACGTTCGCCAGAAGATGGGCCTCGCGGCGAACTAAGCCGGTTTGACGGCGCGGGTTTGATGACGCGCTCGTCGCGTCATGAAGTGAACTGCCGGTGCGTGGTTTTTCAGGGCACGCTCTGAAAAGCGGTGCATCGGCAGCAGCAATAAAAGAAGCGGTAGAGACAGGCCAGGTTCTTTGCGCCCACGAGGCGCAGCAAACACGGTTCACATGAATGGGACCGAAGTCAGCGCTCAAGCGCCAGCTTCATGTCCACAAGGAGGCGAAGTGTCAGCGACGCTACGTTTTGACAATATCGGCAAAGTCTTTCCAGGCGTGCGTGCGCTCGACGGTGTGTCCTTCGACGTCAACGTCGGCCAGGTTCACGGCCTGATGGGCGAAAACGGCGCAGGGAAATCGACCCTGCTGAAGATTCTCGGCGGTGAATATCAGCCCGACTCGGGCCGCGTGATGATCGACGGAAACGAGGTGCGCTTTACGAGCGCGGCGTCGTCGATCGCGGCGGGGATCGCGGTGATTCACCAGGAATTGCAGTACGTGCCCGATCTGACGGTCGCGGAAAATCTGCTGCTCGGCCAGTTGCCGAACTCGCTCGGCTGGGTCAACAAGCGCGAAGCGAAGCGCTTCGTGCGCGAGCGTCTCGAAGCGATGGGCGTCGGGCTCGACCCGAACGCGAAGCTGCGCAAGCTCTCCATCGCGCAACGGCAGATGGTCGAAATCTGCAAGGCGCTGCTGCGCAATGCGCGCGTGATCGCGCTGGATGAGCCGACCAGTTCGCTGTCGCATCGCGAGACCGAAGTGCTGTTCAAGCTGGTGCGCGATCTGCGTGCCGACAACCGCGCGATGATCTACATCTCGCACCGCATGGACGAGATTTACGAGCTGTGCGACGCCTGCACGATTTTCCGCGACGGTCGCAAGATCGCTTCGCATCCGACGCTCGAAGGCGTGTCGCGCGACACCATCGTCAGCGAAATGGTGGGGCGCGAAATTGCGGACATCTATAACTACTCGGCACGCCCGCTCGGCGAAGTGCGTTTCGCGGCGAAGGCGATCGAAGGCCATGCGCTCGCGCAACCGGCCAGCTTCGAAGTGCGGCGCGGCGAGATCGTCGGCTTCTTCGGACTCGTCGGCGCGGGCCGCAGCGAACTGATGCACCTCGTGTACGGCGCGGATCGCAAGAAGGGCGGCGAGCTGCTGCTCGACGGTAAGCCGATCAAGGTACGCAGCGCGGGCGAAGCGATCCGGCACGGCATCGTGCTGTGTCCGGAAGACCGCAAGGAAGAGGGCATCGTCGCGATGGCGACGGTGTCGGAGAACATCAACATCAGCTGCCGGCGTCACTATCTGCGCGCCGGGATGTTCCTCAATCGCAAGAAGGAAGCGGAAACCGCGGACCGTTTCATCAAGCTGCTGAAGATCAAGACGCCGAGCCGCCGGCAGAAAATCCGCTTCCTGTCGGGCGGCAATCAGCAGAAGGCGATTCTGTCGCGCTGGCTCGCGGAGCCGGACCTGAAGGTCGTGATTCTCGACGAACCGACGCGCGGTATCGACGTCGGCGCGAAGCACGAAATCTACAACGTGATCTATCAGCTTGCCGAACGCGGCTGCGCGATCGTGATGATTTCGTCGGAGTTGCCGGAAGTGCTCGGCGTGTCCGACCGGATCGTCGTGATGCGCCAGGGCCGGATTTCCGGCGAGCTGGCGCGCCAGGATGCAAACGAACAAGCGGTGTTGAGCCTCGCGTTGCCGCAAAGCTCGACGGCACTGCCCGGTACCGAAACCGCTGCCCAGCAGGCGGCCTGAACATTATTCGGACGCAAGTCCGGCAACCCGTGGGGAACGGGAGGAGTCTTCATCATGCAAGCTAGAGAAAACCTCGCGCAGCAGGCCGCCAAAGGCGCGGCAGAAGCGCTGATTCCGCAGTCCAACGACAAGGCGAAGTGGTGGCAGCAGATCACCGAGTACAGCCTGATCGTCATCTTCGTGATCATGTTCGCGACGATGTCGTTCACCGTCGATCACTTCTTCTCGATCGAGAACATGCTCGGCCTCGCGCTGTCGATTTCGCAGATCGGCATGGTCGCGTGCACGATGATGTTCTGTCTGGCATCGCGAGACTTCGATCTGTCGGTGGGTTCGACGGTCGCGTTTGCCGGCGTGCTGTGCGCGATGGTCTTGAACGCTACGGGCAATACGTTCATCGCGATCATTGCGGCGGTGGCGGCGGGCGCGGTGATCGGTTTCGTCAACGGCGCGGTGATCGCGTATCTGCGCATCAACGCGCTGATTACGACGCTCGCGACGATGGAAATCGTGCGCGGCCTCGGCTTCATCGTGTCGCACGGCCAGGCAGTCGGTGTGTCGTCGGATACGTTTATCGCGCTGGGCGGCTTGAGCTTCTTCGGCGTGTCGCTGCCGATCTGGGTCACGCTGCTGTGCTTCATCGTGTTCGGCGTGATGCTCAACCAGACCGTGTACGGCCGTAACACGCTGGCGATCGGCGGCAATCCGGAGGCGTCGCGTCTGGCTGGTATCAACGTCGAACGCACGCGCGTCTACATCTTCCTGATTCAAGGGGCAGTGACCGCGCTGGCCGGTGTGATTCTGGCGTCGCGGATCACGTCGGGTCAGCCGAATGCCGCTGAAGGTTTCGAGTTGAACGTGATCTCGGCTTGCGTGCTCGGCGGCGTGTCGCTGCTTGGCGGACGCGCGACGATTTCCGGCGTCGTGATCGGCGTGCTGATCATGGGCACGGTCGAGAACGTGATGAACCTGATGAACATCGACGCGTTCTACCAGTACCTCGTGCGTGGCGCGATCCTGCTCGCCGCCGTGCTGCTCGACCAGTTGAAGAACCGCGGCTCGCGGGACTGATCCCTGAACCCCGTCACTTATCCAACCCGCTCTTAAAGGAATCGAACGATGTCGTCTCCGGCCAATGCCAATGCCCGTCTCGCTGACACCGCGTTCGCGCGCTATCCGAGTCTTGTCGACCGTACGGTGTTGATCACGGGCGGCGCGACCGGGATCGGCGCATCGTTCGTCGAGCATTTCGCGGCGCAAGGCGCACGTGTCGCGTTCTTCGATATCGACGCGAGCGCCGGTGAAGCGCTCGCCGACGAACTCGGCGACTCGAAGCACAAGCCGCTGTTCCTGCGCTGCGATCTGACCGATGTCGACGCACTGCAAAAAGCGATCGCCGACGTGAAGGCCGCGCTCGGCCCGATTCAGGTGCTGGTGAACAACGCCGCGAACGACAAGCGTCACCAGATCGGCGAAGTCACGCGCGAGTTTTTCGACGCGGGGATCGCCGTGAACATCCGTCACCAGTTTTTCGCGGCGCAGGCGGTGATGGAAGACATGAAGGCGGCCAACAGCGGCTCGATCATCAACCTCGGCTCGATTAGCTGGATGCTGAAGAACGGTGGTTATCCGGTGTACGTGATGTCGAAATCGGCGGTGCAGGGTTTGACGCGCGGTCTCGCACGCGACCTCGGGCACTTCAACATCCGCGTGAATACGCTGGTGCCGGGCTGGGTGATGACGGAGAAACAGAAGCGCTTGTGGCTCGACGACGAAGGGCGTCGTCAGATCAAGGAAGGCCAGTGTATCGACGCCGAGCTTGAACCGTCCGACCTCGCGCGCATGGCGCTGTTCCTCGCCGCCGACGACAGCCGCATGATCACCGCGCAGGACATCGTGGTCGACGGAGGCTGGGCGTGAGTTCGGGCGCGCCGTCCAGTTCGAGCGCGCAGAAGGCGACGCTGCTGCTCGATACGAAATGCACGCTCGGCGAATGCGCGACGTGGTGTGCAAGCACCGATCGTTTCTACTGGACCGATATCGAAGGCGCGCGTTTGTGGCGCTACGATCCGCTCGACGGCACCAACGTGTCGTGGCCGATGCCGGAGCGGCTCGCCAGCTTCGCGTTGTGCGCGGATCCGCGTTTCGTGCTGCTCGGTCTCGCGTCGAAACTGGCCTTTTTCAATCTGACGAGCGGCGAGATCCGTCCAATCGTCGATGTCGAACCGGAGTTGCACACGCGAGTCAACGATGGCCGCTGCGACCGTCAGGGCCGTTTCGTGTTCGGGACGAAAGCACGACACAGCGCCGGCACAACCGGTCGGCGGCTTTTACCGGCTCAATCGCGATCTGTCGCTGGAACGTCTGCCGCTGCCGTCGCCGGCAATTGCAAACAGCATCGCGTTCAGCCCCGACGGCGCGACGATGTATTACTGCGATTCGCTGACCTACGAAATTCGCGCGTGCGACTATTACGCAGACGGCGTCATCTCGAATGACCGTCTGTTCGTCCGCTTGCCGGAGCGGAACGTCGAACCCGACGGATCGACCGTCGACAGCGACGGCGGCGTGTGGAATGCGCAATGGGGCGGCCGACGCGTGGTGCGTTATGGCCCCGATGGCGTCGAAACGGAACGCGTCGAGGTGCCGACCGCGCACACGAGTTGTGTCGCGCTGGGCGGCCCGCAACTCGACACGCTGTACATCACGAGTGCGCGCGCCGACCTCGACGCGGCGGCGCTCGCGATCGATACTCACGCAGGCGGCGTGTTCGTCGCGACGCAAGGACGCCACGGTTTGCCCGAGCCGGTGTTCCAGGGCGCGCCCGCATAGCGCAGAATGACGCAGCCGGCCACCAACTCGATCTGGCGGCCGGTCTGCAGTGATCCCGAAAGTGAATCAGAAGTCGATGTCGCAATTCCAGTGATTTCCAGTGGCAGCAAATCGGCAGCTTGTAGTTGGACCCAGAGGCGACCCGTTCAAAAAATCGCCCTACAACATCCGTCAGCAATGACGGCAACGTCCCACGCCTCTCGATGGAGCCAGATATGACTGTTGCGAATCCTGTTTCCGCTTCTTCCCCCTCCTCCCAGAGCCGACGCTCGCGCCTTGCCGCGGCGGCCAATCCGGTACTGCCGGGCCCGAGCACGTCGGCGGTCGCGATCGGCGAAACCAGTGGCGGCGACGTTGCGTGTATCACGCTCGCCAACGCGCATTTGCGCCTCGACGTCGCGCCGACGCTGGGCGGCGGCGTCACCCGCTTCGACTGGCGCAACGATGGCGCGCTGACGCCGGTTTTCCGGCGCTGCCGTCACGTCTCTTCCGATACGCAGCCGAATCAGCTCGCCTGCTATCCGTTGCTGCCGTATTCGAACCGGATCGGCGGTGGCCATTTCAATGTTGGCGGACGGCGTGTCGACGTGGCGCGCAATCGCACCGACGAACCGCTGCCGATTCACGGCGACGGCTGGCAGTCGGAGTGGCAGGTGGCCGAGTCGGACCGTGAAAACGTGCGTCTGACGCTCGATCGCCGTGACGGCAAGCCGTACGCATTCCGCGCGAGCCAGACCTATACGCTGGACGGCCCGACGCTGGTCGTGGCGCTGGAAATCGAGAATGCGGGGCGCGAGGCGCTGCCGTTCGGACTGGGCTTGCATCCGTTTTTCGTGCGCGATGCGGATACCGAGTTGTCGGCGGCGGCTGGCGGTCTGTGGCTTTCCGGCGACGACTGGCTGCCGCTGCGCCATGTGCCTGCGCCGCCCGCGTGGCAATTCGGGGTCGCGTATCCGTTGCCGGACACCATCGTCAATCACGCTTTTACAGGCTGGAGCGGGCAGGCGGCGGTGGTGTGGCCGAAGCGGCGTCTGTCGCTCAATATTGCCGCCGATACCGACTTCTACGTGCTCTACACGCCGCCCGGCGAAGACTTCTTCTGCTTCGAGCCGGTGGATCATCCGATCAACGCGATGAATCTGGCCGGCGGCGCGTGCGAAAACGGCATGACCTTGCTCGCGCGCGGCGAGCGGCTGACGCGGACGTTCCGCTTCACCGTGGAGCGGACGGGTTTGCGGTCCATGCCGGGAGCGCGGCGGCGGTCGTGATGTGAACGCGGTGAATGGGCGGCGCGCTATCGGCAATGGCGGGTTTTAGCGGCGAGCGCTGACGGCCTGTAGCCCGGCACGCGATCCGCCTTGCAGGACGGGTAAAATACGCGCCTCTTCCGATTACCGGCTCGCCGCGAGACTCACCATGTCCAATTTCATCCAGACACTCAACGACGCCTGGCAGCGCACCAACTCGCTGCTGTGCGTCGGCCTCGATCCCGAGCCCAGCAAATTCCCGGGCGCGCTGGCGAACCGGCCCGACGCGATTTTCGACTTCTGCCGCACGATCGTCGATGCAACCGCGCCGTACGCGTCGTCGTTCAAGCCGCAAATCGCGTACTTTGCCGCGCATCGCGCGGAAGACCAACTCGAACAACTGATCGCGCACATTCACACGAATCATCCGGGGCTGCCGGTGATTCTGGACGCGAAGCGCGGCGATATCGGCAGCACCGCCGAGCAATATGCGCGCGAGGCGTTCGAGCGCTACAAGGCGGATTCGGTGACGGTGAACCCGTACATGGGCTTCGATTCGATCCAGCCGTATCTGGAGCATCAAGGCAAGGGCGTGATCGTGCTGTGCCGCACGTCGAATGCGGGTGGCTCCGATCTGCAATTTCTGGAGACGGGCGGGCGTCCGCTGTACCAGGTCGTCGCGCAACTCGCGGCGGACAAGTGGAATGCGAGCGGTCAACTGGCGCTGGTGGTCGGCGCGACTTTCCCGAAAGAGATCGAGGTGGTGCGGGGGATCGTCGGCGATATGCCGCTGCTGATTCCGGGCATCGGCGCGCAGGGCGGCGATGTGCAGGCGACGGTCAACGCCGGCCGCACCGCGAACGGCACGGGCATGCTGATCAACTCGTCGCGCGCAATCATCTACGCAGGCAAGGGCGACGATTTCGCGCAAGCCGCAGCGAAAGCGGCGATGGAAACGCGTGACCGGATCAATGCGTTCCGGTGAATGACCGAAGGGCTGCCGGTGGGAGATTTGCCGGTAGCCTTTTGAGTCAGGCGAGGTGGCTCGGCGGGAAGCTTCTCACTGCCGCGATCACGACAGCGCCGGTCCCATCCGCTCGATCAAGGCCGAGTGCTGCGGATGATGTCCCTTCAGCACTTCGACGTTAGCCAGGTCGAACTCGCTGAACTCAAAACCCGGCGCCACGGTGCAGCCCGCGAGCGCAAACGTCGCCGGATCGGCGCACTCCGCCGCGAACCACAAGCCAGCAGGCACGACAGCCTGGAACACCGCCCCGGGATGCGTCAACGCATTGCCCAGCCGGTGCGTGACCAGTGCGCCGTTTTCGTCGAGCACATGAACCAGCAACGGCTCGCCGGCATAAAAGTGCCAGACTTCATCGGACTTGATCCGATGCCATGCCGAATGTGCGCCGTCGCAAAGCAGGTAGTAAATTGCCGTCGATGCCGAACGCGCGGCCCCGTCGTCGCGATTCACAAGCGTCGCCGCGCGATAAATTTCGCTAAAAAAACCACCCTCGGGATGCGGCTTCAGATCGAAGCGCCGGATCAACTCGTCTTTGGCTGAATGCGAATCGGACATGGTTTTCCGCCAGGCAGGAAAGGCAACAACGAAGCTCAGTGCTCGCGCTCGTCGAGCAGCGCCAGCACCCCACGCAGCGCATGAGCGGCTGCCTGCACGCGAATCTGTTCACGGTCGCCCTTGAAAACCTTTGTTTCCACCGACGTATGCAGCCGGTTGCTCCAGCCGAACGACACCATTCCGACCGGCTTGGTTTCAGTACCGCCGCCCGGGCCGGCAACGCCCGTGATCGACAGGGAAACCTGCGCGCGGCTGTTGCGCAGCGCGCCTTCGGCCATCGCGCGCGCGACCGGTTCGCTGACTGCGCCGTGCTTGTCGATCAGATCGGGCGGCACGCCGATCATTTCGCTCTTCGCCTGGTTCGAATACGTGACGAAGCCGCGCTCGAACCAGCCGCTGCTGCCGGAGATATCGGTGATCGCGGTCGCCACCATGCCGCCTGTGCAGGACTCGGCGGTGACGAGCATCAGGCGCTCGTCGCGCAGACGGTTGCTCACGCGAATCGCGAGCTGGTGAACCACGGAATCGGTAGGCATGGTGTATCCGGAAGACGGAGGGTGAGGCTACGCGCAGCTAACGCCTGAACGGCTCAAACCGACATGCGCCACAGCGCGATCACGAGCAAGGTAAAAAACGCGGCGACGAGATCGTCGAACATGATGCCAAAACCACCTTTCAGGCGGCGGTCGAAATAACCGATGGGCGGCGGTTTCACCATATCGAAGAAACGGAACACGATGAATGCCCAAAACTGGCCGGTCAGCGTAACGGGCGTGACCATCAGCAGCACCAGCCAGAACGCGATGATTTCATCCCACACGACTTGAGACGGATCGGCGACATTGAGCTTCTTCGCCGTGAAGCTGCAAATGCCGATTCCGGCGACGAACCCCACGACGATCAGCGCCGCCCACTCGACCACCGTCAGATAGCGGCTCAGCACGGCAAACGACGCCCACGCGAACAGCGTTCCCATCGTGCCCGGCGCAACCGGCGACAGCCCGCTGCCAAAACCCAGCGACAGAATATGCAGCGGATGCGACAGCATGAAACGCGCGGTCGCGCGGCGCGGCCGGGGCCGGGGCGCGTCCGGTCCGGGCGCCTGGGGCGAGGTGCCGCCGATGAGTTGGTCGGCGGGGCCGAGCGGGGGATCAGTCTGCATGGAAGTGATCGAAGCCTTGCAACATCAGGGTGAGCGGCGTGCCGGCGGCATTGCGCCAGTGGATCGCCGGGCGGTCTTCTGCCGCCTGGAGAGCGCTTATTGTACCGATGCGGGTGACCGCTACGGCTGCCTTCAGCCCCGCCGCTTCCACCGACGCGCGCGCGTCAGCGGGGGCCGTGAAGCAGAGTTCGTAGTCGTCGCCGCCCGCGAGCGTGCAGCGTTGCTGAATCTCGGGCGAGAGGCGGCGCAATGCGTCCGAGCGTGGAATGGCGTCGATGTCGACCGTGGCCTGCACGGACGAGCGTTCGAGAATGTGGCGCAAATCGCCGGCCAGCCCGTCGGACAGATCGAGCGCCGCGCGCGCGACACCGCGCAGCGCGAGGCCGAGGGCGACCCGCGGCTCCGGGCGTTCGAGGGCGCGACGAAATGTCGCGGCGTCGGCCGAATCCGCCGCCCACTCGCCGCGCTGCACGCCAAGCCCCGCGCGCGCGTCGCCGAGCGTGCCGGAGATCCAGATGTCGTCGCCCGGTTTAGCGGCGTCGCGGCGCAACGCGGCTTGTGGCGGCACGCTGCCGAACACCGTCACGCACAGATTCAACGGACCGCCGGTCGTGTCGCCGCCGATCAACTCGCAGCCGTATCGCCCGGCAAGCGCGAAGAGGCCCTCGCTGAACGCGGCGAGCCACGCTTCGTCCGCTTTCGGCAGGGAGAACGCCAGCGTGAACGCTTGCGGTTGCGCGCCCATCGCGGCGAGGTCCGACAGATTCACGGCGAGCGTTTTATGGCCGAGCGCCTCGGGATCGACGTCGGGGAAGAAGTGGCGGCCTTCTACCAGCATGTCCGTCGATATTGCCAGCATCTCGCCCGCTCGCGGCGCGAGCAACGCGCAGTCATCGCCGATGCCAAGCGTCCCTGCGGCAGCGTCGGACGGACGACGTGCTGCGGCCCGGCGAGCAAAAAAGCGGTCGATCAGCGAGAACTCGGAGAGCATGGTGGCACGCAAGAAAAGAAGAAGTACTGTGAAAAGCGGCTAACGGCGTGGATTGTACGGAGTTGCTACTGCATTGACACTCGATCCGCATGCAACTTCGTTCAAGGCTCGCGCGAAGGCGGTGCAGGCCGGCCTGGCCGTTCGCTCTGTTTAAGTCGCGGCAGTTGTACCCGTATTGAAGGAATCGCGTAGGCAATTGGGGCTACAATGCCGTCGAACATCTATTCTAATCCGCACTTCGAAGCCCGCCTTATGTCGAATCCCGTCAATAGCAAACTCCGCGAAGCCGCCCTCGATTACCACGAGTTCCCCACCCCGGGGAAGATCGCAATCGCCCCGACCAAGCAGATGATCAACCAGCGCGACCTCGCGCTGGCGTATTCGCCAGGCGTCGCATTCGCGTGCGAGGAAATCGTCGAGAACCCGCTGAACGCCGCGCGTTTCACCGCGCGCAGCAACCTGGTCGGCGTCGTCACGAACGGCACCGCGGTGCTGGGTCTGGGCAACATCGGGCCGCTCGCGTCGAAGCCGGTCATGGAAGGCAAGGCGGTTCTGTTCAAGAAGTTTGCCGGCATCGACGTGTTCGATATCGAGCTGAACGAATCCGATCCGCACAAGCTGGTCGACGTGATCGCCGCGCTCGAGCCGACTTTCGGCGGGATCAACCTCGAAGACATCAAGGCGCCGGATTGCTTCATCGTCGAACGCGAATGCCGCAAGCGCATGAAGATTCCGGTTTTCCACGATGACCAGCACGGTACGGCAATCGTCGTCGCGGCGGCGATTACCAACGGTTTGAAGGTGGTCGGCAAGGACATCAAGAGCGTCAAGCTGGTTTCGTCGGGCGCGGGCGCAGCGGCGCTGGCCTGTCTGGATCTGCTGGTCGATATCGGCCTGCCGCTCGAAAACATCACCGTGACCGATCTCGCCGGCGTGGTCTACAAGGGCCGCGTCGAACTGATGGATCCGGACAAGGAGCGCTTCGCGCGCGAAACCGACGCCCGCACGCTCGCCGAAGCGATTGGCGGCGCGGACATTTTCCTCGGGCTGTCGGCTGGCGGCGTGCTCAAGCAGGACATGGTCAAGCAGATGGCGGACAAGCCGCTGATTCTCGCGCTCGCTAACCCGACGCCGGAAATCCTGCCGGAACTGGCGCTCGAAGTGCGTCCGGACGCCGTGCTGTGCACGGGCCGTACCGACTATCCGAATCAGGTGAACAACGTGCTGGTGTTCCCGTTCCTGTTCCGCGGCGCGCTCGATGCAGGCGCGACGACGGTCACGCGGGAAATGGAAATTGCGGCGGTCAACGCGATTGCCGAGCTGGCTCGTCAGGAGCAGAGCGATATCGTCGCGACCGCTTATGGCATTCAGGACCTGTCGTTCGGGCCGGAATACCTGATTCCGAAGCCCTTCGACCCGCGTCTGATCGTCAAGGTCGCACCCGCTGTCGCGAAGGCTGCAATGGAATGCGGCGTCGCCGAGCGTCCGATCGAGGACATGGAAGCGTACGAACAGCACTTGCAGCAGTTCGTGTATCACAGCGGCACGACGATGAAGCCGATTTTCCAGCTGGCGCGTGGCGTCGAGCCGGAGAAGAAGCGCATCGTGTTCGCGGAAGGCGAAGAAGAGCGCGTGTTGCGCGCGATGCAGATCATCGTCGACGAAAAGCTGGCGAAGCCGATTCTGATCGGCCGTCCGGCGGTGATCGAGCAGCGCATTGCGCGCTACGGTCTGCGTCTGGTCGCGGGTCAGGACTACACGGTCGTCAACACCGATCATGACGAGCGTTACCGCGATTTCTGGCAGGAATACGCGAAGATGATGTCGCGCAAGGGCATCACGCCGCAAATGGCGAAGCTCGAAATGCGCCGCCGCACCACGCTGATCGGCGCAATGCTGGTGCAGAAGGGCGAGGCGGACGGCATGATCTGCGGGACGGTCAGCACGACGCATCGTCACCTGCACTTCATCGATCAGGTGATCGGCAAGAAGGAAGGCGCCAAGGTCTACGCGGCAATGAATGGCCTCGTGCTGCCGAACCGCCAGATTTTCCTCGTCGACACGCACGTGAACGTCGATCCGACGCCGGAACAACTGGCTGAAATCACGATCATGGCCGCCGAAGAAGTTCGCCGTTTCGGTATCGAGCCGAAGGTCGCGCTGTTGTCGCACTCGAACTTCGGTTCGAGCAATGCGCCGACCGCACAAAAGATGCGCGATACGCTGGAGATTCTGCGCGAACGTGCGCCCGATCTGCACGTGGACGGCGAGATGCACGGCGACGTGGCGCTCGACGCGAATCTGCGCCGCGAAGTGCTGCCCGACTCGACACTCGAAGGCGAAGCGAACCTGCTGGTGCTGCCGAACATCGACGCCGCAAACATTTCGTACAACCTGCTGAAGACCGCGGCCGGCAACAACATCGCGATTGGCCCGATGTTGCTGGGCGCAGCCAAGCCGGTGCACGTGCTGACGGCGTCGGCGACGGTTCGCCGGATCGTCAACATGACGGCCCTGCTGGTTGCCGACGTAATGGCTGCCCGCTAATTCCTGTCATCCGGGCAAAGCATGGCGCCTTGACGCGCCATGCAAAAAAAGGCGTGCCCGCAATGGGCACGCCCGAGGGTAAGCAGGGGATTGCCACCCTAAAACGGCTCCAGACTCACTTCACTTCAAAAACTGACGCTGCCCACGCAGCTAGCCTGCGCGAACACACCGCGCCCAGTGCGCGTGCTGATTAGCCTCTTACGCGCTACCAATTTGCAAGGTCAGGTTCAGTTTAGCCCGGGCAGGCTAAACATTCTGTCAAAAGTCGTCAAAGTCCCACCTGTAGCCTTTCCCGCGCGATTGCACGACCTCAGGCCGCCCGTCTAACGTTGATTCCGTGGGCTATTAGCGATACCCTTACGACTTTCATGGTCGTTAAACTCGTGATCTAACAGCGGGGAACCTTGATACATGGCACGCAAGTGGCGGCGCATCAAAGGCGTGCTGATCGGTGCTTTTACGCTGTGCGCGTTATCCGGCTCCGTGCCTGGCGCGTTTGCCCGCGACTACACGGCGCCCGTCGACGCGAGTGCACAGGGCACGGTCGCGCTGGCGCAGTTGCCGCGCGAAGCGGTCAATACATTGAACTTGATTGCTGCTGGCGGGCCTTACCCGTATGAGAAGGACGGCATCGTATTCGGCAATCGCGAACGGTTGCTGCCGGCCCATCGGCGCGGCTATTACCACGAATACACCGTTCCCACGCCTCGCGCGCACAATCGCGGGGCGCGTCGCATCGTCTGCGGAGGTCCGCTAAAGCGAACCGACAATTGTTACTACTCGGACGACCACTACACCAGTTTTAATCGTATTGTTGAATGACATCGGGATGAACGGCATGAGCGACAACGTCTACGCGCACGACTCCGGAGTCGCGACGGATCTTTTCGCGGCCGGCGACGGCAATTTGTTCCAACGCGTCATGAAGATGCGCGCCGGCGAGCAGGGTCGCGATAACCAGAGCGAAGCTGGCACGGTGGTTTCATCGAACGAGGAGCCCATGAGCCTTTTCAAGACCGTACGACCGAACATCGTACAGTCGATCCGCGCGTTCCGCGTGCAGGATCTCGCTGACGAGGCCAGCCAGCTCGGCCAGCATTTTCTGTATGCGTACTGCGCGAACGCGCTGTCCAAACAGGAAGTGCTCGAAACCATTGCTACGTCGTTCCTGTTTCCCAAGCATTTCGGCAAGAATTACGACGCGCTTTATGACTGCCTGACCGACCTCGTTCATAAGGCCGGCACGCAGCCTGGCTTTGTGATCGTGCTCGAGCAGTTGCCGGTTGCGCAGAAATTCGACAAGGAAGGGCGCGAGACGCTGCTTGACGTGTTCCGCGAAGCCGCCGAATTCTGGGCCGAGCGCAAAGTGGCGTTCCGCGTGTTTTATTCGTTTGCGTAAAGATCGCCGCAAATGGCTGCATGTTGCATGCAGGAAAAAGCAGAAGGCCCGCCAATTGGCGGGCCTTCTGCTTTGGATGCCCGAATCTCCGGGTAAGCCGTGCGACGCGCGCGGGTCGAGACTTACCACCCGCCCCAACGCGCGGCCAATCCCGACAGGACCGCAATGCCCGCCGTTTCGGTGCGCAACACGCGGGGTCCAAGGCCGACGGCGGTAAATCCGTGATCGGTGGCCGTGGCTTCTTCGGCGGCGGACAAACCGCCTTCCGGCCCGATCAGCACGATCACGCGACCGCGCGGGGGCGTAGCGGGCAACGCCGCGAAACCGATGCTCGCGCGCGGCGACAGCAGAATCCGCAGTTCGCCTTCTTCCGGCTCCCGGGGCAGCGAGCCGAGCCACGTTGTGATCTCCCGGACCGGCATGACGTCGGGCACCCGGTTGCGCCCGCACTGTTCACACGACGCACGCACGATGCCCTGCCAGTGCGCATGCCGCCGCTGCGCGCGCTCGCCCGATAGGCGCACGACGCTGCGCGCAGTAGTCAACGGAACGAAGCAGGAAGCGCCGAGTTCGACCGCTTTTTCGATCAGCCAGTCCATTTTGTCACCGCCGGCAATACCCTGCGCGAGCGTCAGGTCATACGGGGTTTCGACCTCGATCGGGCGAAATTCGCGGATTTTGACCGAGACCGAGCGGCGCTCCACCTCGACCAGCTCGGCGCTGTACTCGCCGCCCTCGCCGTTGAAAAGCACGATCGAATCGCCGGGCTGCAAACGCAGCACGAGGATGTGCCGGACGACGTCATCGGGAAGCTGCAGGAAGTCGTCGGGATTGAGCGGGGTACTGACGAAAAAACGGGGCATCGAAAAATACTCAGTGGCTCAGGAAAGGTGGCGAGCGAGCGCCCAGCGGTAGCCGTCGAGATCTTCGACCTGGGCGAAGCGATCGCCCCAGAACTGATCCTGCGGCTCGCTCAGCGATTTTGCGCCGGCCGCCAGCGCCCGCGTATAAACCGCGTCGACATCGTCGACATAGACATAGAACGATTGTGGGGCGATCGCGCCCGCGCTTTTGGGGGTTTTCGCGGCCGAGCCGAACGCGCCTTCCGGCGCGAACATCACGATCAGTTGGCCTTGATAGGTCATCTCGACGTGCATGACGACGCCGTCGTCCTGGACACTGTCGCGCACTTCGAAGCCGAACGCCGCCGAAAAGAACGCGGTCGTGGCGCGCGCGTCACGCACCGTCAGATAGGGGGTCAGCCAGGGCACACCGGCTGGGCGGGAGGCGGTCATGGGGTTCTCCGGTCTAGAAGGTTGGCGGAACACTCGCTGCAAATCTGATTGGCGCTCGGATGTCGATTATTCGATGTCGCCGTCTGGCCAACCACGCATTGTGCCCACACGTCAGACTGATGGCTTTAAGAATGGACTTAGTTTATCGCGCACGGCCCGCGATGCCGAGAACAGTCCTGCGTGGATGGCCGGATCGTAGTGCTTCAGCGCGTCGATCCAGCGCTCTTCGAGGCGCCGGGCGAGCGTTTCGACGGAGATTGCGGCGGGATCGATCGAAGTGCTTGCGGTTGCCATCATCCAGAGCGAACCGTAGAGGGGGATGAAGGTGCTCATTGTGCGCACGGTGTCGAACTCGGCGCTCAGGTCGTCGAGCAGGCCGGCAATACGCTGCGCATGGTGATACGGCGAGCCGAGATGGACGGACAGCGCGGCAAGCGGGTTCATCACGCGCTTGAGTTGCTGGTAGAAGGAGCGCGTGTAGAGGCCGGCGGCGGGTGAGTCGGGTGGTGTCAGGTCGAAGATCGCCAGGTCGAATTGCGCTGAGCTCGACGCCGACGCCGCCACGTAATGCGCGGCGTCGCCGATCACCAGCTCGACGCGCGGGTCGTCGAAAGCGCCACCGTGCACGTCGGGCAAATGCTCGCGTGTCAGACGGACCACTTGCGCGTCGAGTTCGGCCACCACGATCCGCTCAATCGACGGATGCCGCAGCAATTGCCGCGCAGCGCCGCCGTCGCCGCCGCCCAGCACCAGCGCCGCACGCGGCAAAGGGTGCGCGAGCGCGGCCGGGTGCACCATGCACTCGTGATAGATGAATTCGTCGCCGGTGGAGGTCATCGGGCGGCCGTCGAGCGTGAAAAGCCGGCCGAGCTGCGGCGTGTCCCACACCTCGATCCGCTGATACGGCGAGTCGACGCGTTCGATCAGCCGCGCCTGCGGAAATCCGTAGACGGCGTCGGGACTCGGGTGGAACAGCAGTGGAGCGCTCACGGGCGGCGGGCTCGGTCACGAGCGCGGTGGTTCAGGTTGTACGCAATTGTAAAGGGCCATGCGGCGCAGGGCCGCGCCGCGTGCACTGGACCACACGACGACGCGCCTTTCCGGGCCGGTCGCGGGTTACGTTCTGCTAGAATGTCTCGCTTTCAGCCTTGTCCGTTTGCTCTGCCCGTTTCGCGTCTCCAGGCGCCGCATCGTGCGCCGAAGCGAACTGGCATTCGAGCTTCCGGGCCTCAAGCGCGCACCGCCTTCTGACTCTGTCTCCGGACTCGACATGACGACTTCGTCTCCCGCACCCACCTCCCTGATGGCCAACGCAATCCGTGCGCTGTCCATGGACGCCGTTCAAAAAGCGAATTCCGGCCACCCCGGCATGCCGATGGGCATGGCCGAAATCGGCACGGCTTTGTGGTCGCGCCATCTGCGTCACAACCCGACGAACCCGCAATGGGCCGATCGCGACCGTTTCGTGCTGTCGAACGGCCACGGCTCGATGCTGCTGTACTCGCTGCTGCACCTCACCGGCTACGATCTGCCGATGGAAGAGCTGAAGAACTTCCGTCAAATGCATTCGAAAACGCCGGGCCACCCGGAATACGGCATCACGCCGGGCGTCGAAACGACCACGGGCCCGCTGGGCCAAGGCCTGGCGAACGCGGTCGGCATGGCGCTCGCCGAGTCGCTGCTCGCGACCGAATTCAACAAGGCTGACGCGAAGATCGTCGACCACCACACGTACGTATTCGTCGGCGACGGCTGCCTGATGGAAGGCATCTCGCACGAAGCCTGTTCGCTGGCCGGCGTGCTGAAGCTGAACAAGCTGATTGCGTTCTACGACGACAACGGCATCTCGATCGACGGCGAAGTGGTCCACTGGTTCCACGACGACACGCCGAAGCGCTTCGAAGCGTACGGCTGGAACGTGATCCCGAACGTGGTCGGCCACGACGTCGACGCTGTGGACGCGGCAATCAAGCAAGCGAAGCTGTCCGACAAGCCGACGCTGATCTGCTGCAAGACGGTGATCGGCGAAGGTGCGCCGACCAAGGCAGGCAGCCACGATTCGCACGGCTCGCCGCTCGGCGACAAGGAAATCGCGGCAACGCGTGAGGCGATCGGCTGGAAGTGGGAGCCGTTCGTGATTCCGCAGGAAGTCTACGCAGCGTGGGACGCGAAGGAAGCGGGCGCGAAGATCGAATCGGAGTGGGACAAGGCATTCGCGGCATACGCGGCCAAGTACCCGCAGGAAGCGGCCGAATTCACGCGCCGCGACGCGAAGCAACTGCCGGCGGACTGGAAGGAGAAGGCGGCGGCGATCATCGCCGGTGCGAACGAGCGCGCGGAAACCATCGCGACGCGTAAGGCATCGCAACAGGCTATCGAAGGTCTGTCGACAGTTCTGCCTGAACTGCTGGGCGGCTCGGCCGACCTGACCGGCTCGAACCTGACCAACTGGAAGGCGGCCAAGCCGGTCCGTGTGAACGCAGAAGGCCGCGCGGCCGGCAACTACGTGAACTACGGCGTGCGCGAATTCGGCATGAGCGCCGCGATCAACGGCGTCGCGCTGCATGGCGGCTTCAAGGCATTCGGCGGCACGTTCCTGACGTTCTCCGACTACAGCCGCAACGCGCTGCGCGTTGCCGCGCTGATGAAAGCACCGTCGATCTTCGTGTTCACGCACGACTCGATCGGCCTCGGCGAAGACGGCCCGACCCATCAGTCGATCGAACACGTGGCCAGCCTGCGTCTGATCCCGAATCTGCAAGTCTGGCGCCCGGCCGACACCGTCGAAACCGCGGTGGCCTGGACGCACGCGGTCGAACATCACGGCCCGTCGTGCCTGATCTTCAGCCGTCAAAACCTGAAGTTTTCAGAACGCACCGACGCGCAGATCGCGAACATCGAGAAGGGTGGTTACGTGCTGCGCGACTGGAATGACGAGATTCCGGCACGCAAGATCATCCTGATCGCGACCGGTTCGGAAGTCGAACTGGCGTTGAACGCAGTCGAGCCGCTGGCCCAGGCAGGCATCGGCGCCCGCGTGGTGTCGATGCCGTCGACCACCGTGTTCGACAGGCAGGACGCCGAATACCGCGAACGCGTGTTGCCGCAGGGCGTGCGCCGCGTCGCGATCGAAGCGGGCGTGACGGATTTCTGGCGCAAGTACGTGGGTCTGGAAGGCGGCGTGGTCGGGATCGACACGTTCGGCGAATCGGCCCCGGCTGGCGTGCTGTTCAAGCATTTCGGCTTCACCGTCGAAAACGTTGTAGAGACGGCTAAAGCCGCACTCGGCTGATTTCCGGCCAGCGTTGCCGCCTGCGTTCGGGCATCAGCATGAACGCGCGGCAACGCAGCCAGTCAGACGAAACCTGGACGAATTTTTTTCAGCCATCAGGAGATAAACCATGACGATTCGCGTCGCAATCAACGGCTACGGCCGGATCGGCCGCAACACACTGCGCGCCTTCTACGAAAACGGCAAGAAGCACGATATCGAAATCGTCGCCATCAACGATCTGGGCGATGCCAAGACCAACGCTCACCTGACGCAATACGACACCGCGCACGGCAAGTTCCCGGGCGAAGTGTCGGTGGACGGCGATTATCTGGTCGTCAACGGCGACAAGATCCGCGTGCTGGCCAACCGCAACCCGGCTGAACTGCCGTGGGGCGAGCTGAACGTCGACGTCGTGCTGGAATGCACGGGCTTTTTCACGACCAAGGAAAAGGCTAGCGCGCACATCAAGGGCGGCGCAAAGAAGGTCATCATCTCGGCGCCGGGCGGTAAGGACGTCGACGCAACGATCGTCTACGGCGTGAACCACCACGTGCTGAAGGCATCGGACACGGTGATCTCGAACGCATCGTGCACGACGAACTGCCTGGCACCGCTCGTCAAGCCGCTGAACGACAAGATCGGCCTCGTGAACGGTCTGATGACCACGATCCACGCGTACACGAACGACCAGGTTCTGACCGACGTTTATCACGAAGACCTGCGCCGCGCCCGCTCGGCCACGCACAGCCAGATCCCGACCAAGACCGGCGCAGCGTCGGCGGTCGGCCTGGTGCTGCCGGAACTGAACGGCAAGCTCGACGGTTACGCAATCCGCGTCCCGACGATCAACGTGTCGGTCGTCGACCTGTCGTTCATCGCTGCACGCGACACGACGGTCGAAGAAGTCAACGCGATCATGAAGGAAGCGTCGGAAGGCGCGCTGAAGGGCATCCTCGGCTACAACGAGGCACCGCTGGTGTCGATCGACTTCAACCACAACCCGGCTTCGTCGACCTTCGACGCCACGCTGACCAAGGTGTCGGGCCGTCTGGTGAAGGTGTCGAGCTGGTACGACAACGAGTGGGGCTTCTCGAACCGCATGCTGGACACGGCTGTGGCGCTGGCTAACGCGAAGTAAGTGATCGCGTTTCGCTTTCTGTCCTGTCTGGCCTGCCGTGGTTGGGCGACAGGGCAGGGCAAAGAAGCAAAAGAAAGCCGCTCCTCGGAGCGGCTTTTTTACGTCTGCGGCGTGGGGAAATAGACCCCGGCGCGCTGCGCGGCATTCGATATATGCGTTTCGATCGCCGTGCCGGCCGCAGCGGAATTGCGTGCCTTCAGCGCATCCAGAATCACGCGATGCTCGGTGTACGTGGACAACACCAGTTCGCGCCGGTAGAACGGCATCCGCTGGCTTTCCTTCATGATGTCCGCGCTGCTGCTCAGGATCGATTCGATCGCCGCGTTGCCGGCAATGCTCACGATCCGCATGTGAAAGTCGTAGTCGAGGCGGGCGGCTTCGTCGAGTTCATCGCACGCGAGCGCCGTTTGCATGGCGCTGATGTTTTCCTCGAACCACGCGAGATCGGAATCGCTGACCGCCAGCGCCGCCATCCGCGCGATAAAGCCTTCCAGCGCGAAGCGCATCTGATAGGTATCGGGCAGCGACGACTGCTCCGCGAAACGCCAGGACTGCGCGGCCGAGGACTGCGCGCTTTCCACATACACGCCCTTGCCCGGGCGAATCACCAGCAGACCGAGCGCCTCCAGCGTGGAGAGCGCCTCGCGCAACGACGCGCGGCTGATCGACAGTTCTTCGGACAGTTGACGCTGGGCCGGCAGCAGGCTGCCCACCGGATAGACGCCCGTTTCAATCCGTTCGCGGATGGTCGCGATGGCGGCATCGGTAACGGTATGCGGGACGTTTTTCATCGTGGCTCACTGGGTGGCGCGGTCTGACCAGCATTCTAATACGCCGTTAAAGCTGATGTATCGTCGGAAGATTCAGCCATGCAGTCCGGCCCGAAATGGCTGGAAAAACAACGGGTAAACACTGTTTTTTGAATCCTTGACGCCAGTATATCGGTTTCCTACTATTCCCCATAACAGTACTGGTCCGACCAGTCTGAACAGATGCAAATCTCAACCAGGAGGAAGCCGTGTTGAAATTTTTCAATTCGCTGTTTGGCCGGGTGGTCATAGCGCTAGTGGCGGGAATCGTGATCGGCGCGGTGTATCCGCATTTCGCGCAATCGCTGCGTCCGCTCGGCGACGGCTTTCTCAAGCTGATCAAGATGGTGATCGGGCCGATCGTGTTCTGCGTGGTGGTCAGCGGGATGGCGCACGCGGGCGATCTGCGCAAGGTCGGGCGCGTCGGCCTGAAAGCGGTGGTCTACTTCGAGGTGATGACGACGATTGCGCTCGTGATCGGCGCCGTGCTCGCCTACGCGACGCGGCCTGGCGTCGGCATGAACATCAACCTGCATTCGCTCGATCCGGCGTCGCTCGCGACTTATACCGAAAACGCGAAAAGCCTCAAGGACACCGCGGGCTTTCTGCTGAAGATCATTCCCGACACGGCGATCAACGCATTCGCGACCGGCGACATTCTGCAGATTCTCGTGTTTTCGGTGCTGTTCGGCTCGGCGCTGTCGCTGCTCGGCAATAAGGCGCAGCGCGTGAGCGGCCTGATCGACGAACTCTCGCAAGTGTTTTTCCGCGTGATGGGTTTCATCATCAAGCTCGCGCCGCTCGGCGTGCTCGGCGCGATTGCCTTCACCACCGGCACGTACGGCGTCGAGTCGCTCAAGCAACTCGGCATGCTGGTGCTGGTGTTCTACGCGAGCTGTTTTGTGTTCGTCGTGGTCGTGCTGGGCGTCGTCATGCGGCTCGCGGGCTTCAGCATCTTCAAGCTGATTCGCTACCTGCGCGAAGAACTGTCGATCGTGCTCGGCACCGCATCGTCCGATGCCGTTCTGCCGCAGATCATGCGCAAACTCGAATGGATGGGCGTCAAGGATTCGACCGTCGGCCTGGTGATTCCGACCGGCTACTCCTTCAATCTCGACGGCTTCTCCATCTATCTCACGCTGGCCGTGATTTTTATCGCGCAGGCCACGAACACGCCGTTGTCCGTGCATGACCTGATCGTGGTGGTGCTGGTGTCGCTGGTGACGTCGAAGGGCGCGCACGGCATTCCGGGCTCGGCCATCGTGATTCTGGCGGCGACCTTGTCCGCAATTCCGGCGATTCCCGTGCTCGGCCTCGTGCTGATTCTTCCGGTCGACTGGTTCGTTGGCATTGCACGCGCGTTGACCAACCTGATCGGCAACTGCGTGGCGACGGTGGTCGTGGCCGTGTGGGAGAACGATATCGACCGGGTGCGCGCGCATCGCGTGTTGAACCGCGACGCGGCGTTGCGCTACGTACCGGCCGGCGAGGACGCAGGCGTGGAGCCGCTGAGCGGCGAGCGTGCACCGGCAGTCTGACGTTGGCTCGCGACGCAGAGGTGTTTCGTTATCGGCCGCGCGGCTACGGCAATCCGGGCTCGGGTGCGCAGAACACGCGATCCGTTGCTGCCGCCGCCGCTGCTGCTGTTGCGAAACACGCTGTCCGACCGCCGCAGCCCGCCACCCAACCATCAGCATCACCGTCCCGAATCCCGCGCGCCAATGCAGCGCGCGTTCCGCACCGGCGGACCCTGCAAGCACCGCCGGTTGTCCATCATCTTTTCGCTGCCTGACTGAGACTATGGCTAATCCGATCCTCGACCCCAACGCTCCCGCCTTCACCCGGCGCTACATGAATCTTGCCGACCCGCGTCTGGGCGCGCAGGCGCTTTACGCGAGCGACGAATTCTTCGCGCCGAAAGAGCGCATGCTCGACCCGCAACCGGCGGTGTTCATCCCCGGCAAATACGACGACCACGGCAAATGGATGGACGGCTGGGAAACCCGCCGCAAGCGCACCACCGGCCATGACCATTGCGTGATCCGTCTCGCGCGAGCCGGCGTCGTGCACGGCGTGGACCTGGACACGAGCCACTTCACGGGCAATTTCCCGCCGGCTGCGTCGATCGACGCCTGTTACGCGGACAGCGACACGCCGCCCGATAACGCCGACTGGCAGACGCTCGTGCCGGCGACCACGTTGCAGGGCAACCAGCACCACTACGTCGAAGTGAACGACACGCGCGCCTTTACGCATCTGCGTGTGAATTTGTATCCGGACGGCGGCCTCGCGCGCTTGCGCGTGTACGGCCAGCCCAAGCGCGACTGGGAACGCGTCGAGCGCGGCACGCTGCTGGATCTCGCCGCCATCGAAAACGGCGCGTACCTGGTTGCCGCGAACAACCAGCATTTCGGTCCCGCTTCGCAGATGCTGATGCCGGGCCGCGGCGTCAACATGGGCGACGGCTGGGAAACGCGGCGGCGTCGCGAGCCGGGCAACGACTGGGCGATCGTCGCGCTGGCGCGGCCGGGCGTGATCCGCAAGATCGAAGTGGATACGGCGCACTTCAAGGGCAATTTCCCCGATCGCTGCTCGCTGCAGGCCGCATCGGTCACCGGCGGTACCGACGATTCGCTCGTCACCCAGGCGATGTTCTGGCCGCTGCTGCTCGATGAACAGAAACTGCAGATGGACCACGTGCACACGTTCACGGACGGCCTCGCATCGCTCGGTCCGGTAACTCACGTTCGTTTCAATATCTTTCCGGATGGCGGCGTGTCGAGGCTGCGTCTGTGGGGCGAGATCGCTTAACGGAGGCTTCGTCAATGAAGACATTGCAGGTGGAGCGCCTGACGCGCGCGGCTTTCGCGCCGTTCGGCGAGGTCATCGAACTGGATGGCGCACGTCATTTCGCGATCAACGGCGGCACGACCGAGCGCTATCACGATCTCGCTCGCGTCGACGTGACGGAGCAGGGCGGCCGTCCGCTGATCAACCTGTTTCGCGCGCAGCCACGCGCCTTGCCGGTCGATATCACGATGATGGAGCGGCATCCGCTCGGCAGTCAGGCTTTCATTCCCTTACGCGACGAACATTACCTGGTCGTGGTCGCGCCCGCGGGCGAGTTCGACCCGGCGCACATGCGCGCTTTCTGGACCGACTCGTGGCAGGGCGTGAGCTATGCGAAAGGCGTGTGGCATCACCCGTTGCTGGCGCTAGAGCGGGTGAGCGATTTCATCGTGGTGGACCGTGGCGGCGACGAGCCCAATTGCGATGAAATCTCATTAGGCGAGCCGTGGCGGCTGGAGTTTGAGCTGAGCGCGGCGAGAGTCGCGCACGCGTAACACCCGGCAGCATCGCACTGCGCGCCCGCCATGAAAAAAGCCCCGGCCGATTCGCATCGGCCGGGGCTTTTCCGGTATGCCCGGCCGCGTCCCCCGACGCGGCCGAACCCGCATCAGTGCTTGCGATGCGGGCAATTTTCCTTCGTGCAGGCGCCATAAAGCGCCAGTGCGTGTTCCTGCAGCTTGAAGCCGCGTTCTTTCGCAATGGACTGCTGACGGCTCTCGATCTCGGGGTCGAAAAATTCTTCGACGAGCCCGCAATCGAGGCACACGAGGTGGTCGTGGTGCGACCCTTCGTTCAATTCGAACACCGCTTTGCCCGACTCGAAATTGCTGCGCGAGAGCAGGCCTGCCTGCTCGAATTGCGTCAGCACCCGATATACGGTTGCCAGGCCGATATCGAGTTCTTCGTGCAAGAGGTTGCGGTACACGTCTTCGGCGGTCAGGTGACGCACCGGGCTGTGCTGAAAAATCTCAAGGATTTTGAGGCGCGGAAGGGTCGCCTTGAGCCCGATATTCTTGAGATCGGTTGGATTGGTCATGACAAGGGATCCCTAGAGTACAATGCTGGGCTCTCATAGTAATGTGTTTTTGCCGTTCTGGTCATCTTCGATGGAATGAAACTCGCGCGGCTCGTCTTCGGGCCCGCACGGTGAGTGAAATGATTTCAAAATCTCAATTGATCTACCGGGGGAGCCGAATGCGGGGTACCTTGATCGCTGTTGCGACTGTCGCGGTTCTTGCCGGATGTTCCACTTACGACAGCCTGACACAGCGCGTTGCCCAAAGCATCACGCCGTACCGGATTACAGTGGTGCAAGGCAATTTTGTTTCGGCAGAAGCTGCAGCCCAGATGAAAGTCGGCATGACCCGTGCGCAAGTGCGTCAGTTGCTTGGCACGCCTCTTCTGACCGACATGTTCCACGCGGACCGCTGGGACTATGTGTTCTATTTCAAGCGCGGCTCGACGGCTATCGTGCAGCAGCGCGACTTCATCGTATTTTTCTCGGGTGACACCGTCACCAGCTGGCAAGGTGGCGAAGATCTGCCGTCCAACCTCGAGTTGCTCGCCGAAATCGACGGTGACAGGCGTGGTGGCAGAAGGGCGGCTACGGCGAGTGCAGCCAGTGCGGCGAGCGCGCCGGCGGCTGCGGCTGCAGCGCCTGCCGCGGCATCGGCTGGCAACGGCGCCGCAGCGGCCGCCGTTCCGTCCGTGGACGCCAACGCGGAAGCCGCACAGGCCGCCAATCGGGCGACCAGCGCAGTGCAAACCACGCCGGGTAATCCGCGCTCGGCTGTGCCTAGCGCGCCGACCGCGAATGGCGGCGGCATTCCGTCGCAAGGCCCGACGGCTCCGGGCCAACCGCAGTTCCAGTTCCATCGTCCGCCGCCGCCGCAACAGCCGGACACGAACAGCAATCCAGTGGGACCGACCGGTCCGCAAAGCAGCAACGGCGGCCCGACGCACAACGCACCGCTGACCTCGTCGCCGTCTGCGTCGTCGTCCACCTCGTCGGGAACGGGCGGCTAATCACGCTGTCCCTGTCTTAAGGCGGGCAACGCCGACGGGCGCTACGCCCGCCGGCGTTTTCGCTTTCTCATGATGTGCGCGGCGCGCGGGTGTGCTGCCTGCCGTCGCCGCTTTAGCCCGCATTGCCGGGTTGTGCTTTCTTCGCATTTTTTGCACCCTCATCGCCATGAAAATTGCCATTGCTGGCGCATCGGGCCGTATGGGCCGCATGCTCATCGAAACCGTCCTCAACGATCCCGACGCCACGCTGTCCGGCGCGCTTGTCCGTAGCGGCTCCGCGCATCTCGGTCAGGACGCGGGTGCGTTTCTCGGCAAACCGACCGGCGTTCTGCTGACCGACGACATTGAGCGCGTGTTCGCCGAATCCGACTATCTGATCGACTTCACGCGCCCGGACGGCACGCTGCAGCATCTCGAAGCGGCGCAGCGCCACAACGTGAAAATGGTGATCGGCACGACCGGTTTCGACAATGCGCAGAAAGCGCAACTGCGTGCCGCCGGCGACAAGATCGGCGTCGTGTTCGCGTCGAACATGAGCGTGGGCGTGAACGTCACGCTGAAGCTGCTCGAATTTGCGGCGAAGCATTTCGCGACCGGCTACGACATCGAAATTATCGAGGCTCATCATCGTCACAAGGTCGATGCGCCGTCGGGCACCGCGTTGACCATGGGCGAAGTGATCGCCAATGCGCTCGGCCGCAATCTCGACGACTGCGCGGTCTACGGCCGCGAAGGCGTGACCGGCGAGCGCGATCCGTCCACGATCGGCTTTTCGGCGATTCGCGGCGGCGACATTGTCGGCGACCACACGGTGCTGTTCGCGGGCATCGGCGAGCGTATCGAGATCACGCACAAATCGTCGAGCCGCCTGTCGTATGCGCAAGGCTCGCTTCGTGCTGTACATTTCCTCGAGAATCACAAGACCGGTTTCTTCGACATGCAGGACGTGCTCGGCCTGCGGTAAGCGGATCAGGCAGGTATCAAGCACAAGCGAAGCACGGGTTTTTCAAACAGGACCGGGGCATCGCGCCTCGGTCCCGCTCCAGAAACCACTTTCTCCGGCGAGGTCAGATGGCAGGCA
The DNA here is from genome assembly GCA_963800185.1 of uncultured beta proteobacterium. Taxonomy (GTDB): domain Bacteria; phylum Pseudomonadota; class Gammaproteobacteria; order Burkholderiales; family Burkholderiaceae; genus Paraburkholderia. The sequence continues at coordinate 80,250 of CAWCZW010000005.1, forward strand.
GCAGCGGCATCATCCATTACCTGCAATCCAGCGATGCGATTACGCACGGTGTCGCGTATGTGCTGCTGGCCATGTCGATCGCGAGCTGGTGTTTTCTGATCGTCAAAAGCTGGATTCTCACGCGCGCCAAACGTCAGGCTACGCCTGCCATTACGCTGTTCTGGCAGGCGCCTACGTTGTCCGAAGGGGTCGCTGTGCTCAAGCGCACGGACCGCGAGCGTGTGTTCGCGCCGCTCGCCGAAGCGGCGCTTCACGCGGCTGAAGTCGATATTCCCGGTGTGTTGCTGGCTCGCGTCGAACGTAGCGAACGTGTGCTGCGGGCGCTGCGCCAGGCGCTCAACGCGTCGCAGCGGCGGCTCGAATTCGGGCAGGTGCTGCTCGCGTCGGTGGGCAGCACGGCGCCGTTTGTCGGCTTGCTCGGGACGGTGTGGGGGATCTATCACGCGCTCGGCAGCATCGCCGCGAGCGGTCAGGCGCAGATCGAAAATGTCGCCGGGCCGGTGGGCGAAGCACTGATCATGACCGCCTTCGGTCTCGTGGTCGCGATTCCGGCTGTGCTTGCGTACAACGTGCTGGGGCGTCTCGTGCGGCAGTTGTCGGAGGAACTCGACGGCTTCGCGCACGATTTGCACGCGTATGTTTGTGCGCCGGTCGAGCAGGCTCAGCCGCCGGTGCGGGTGCAGCAGGCTTCGACGCATCAGGCCTGACTGGCTGGGTTGATTGCCCGCAAGCGGCACAACCGGCCAGGCCCATGAGCAATCTCCAACGGATATGACTCGTCAGGGCTTCACCAGGAGATAGCCCACTCTCGCAGAAGGAGGCGACATGGCATTCGGCGGACTCGAAAAAAAGCAGGCGGCCGCACCGATGGCCGAGATCAACATGACGCCGCTGATCGACGTGATGCTGGTGCTGCTGGTGATCTTTATCATTACCGCGCCTTTGTTCTCGCACGCGATCCGGCTCGATCTGCCCAAAGTCGCGGCAGCGCCCGCGCGTCAGACGCCGCAAACCATTTCTCTTTCCATCGACGCCGCCGGCAAGCTGTACTGGAACGGCAGCGTCATCACGTCAGAGCAGATGCGCACGCGTTTTGCGCAGGCCGGCAAGCAGGCCGAGCAGCCGGAGATTCAGCTGCGTGCGGAACGCTCCACGCGTTATGAGGTGATCGCGCAGGTGATGGGCGCGGCGCAGCAGGCGGGGCTCGAGCGGCTTGGCTTCGTCACCGATCCGCCGCCGCAGACGCGGCGCGCCGGGCGCCGCGCATTGAACGCGCCGTTTGACGCGGCGAGTGTGGGTTGTCCCGGTTGTCTGCCGACGAGGCCCGGTCGTTCGACTGACTGAGTCGAAGCCTGCGGCCTTCCGTGCGGCGTAGTAGGGCACGGCGCCTCCGCTGCGGTTGCGTCCCGCACCGACCCCAGCCACGCCGAATTCGTCCGAACCCGCCGCACCGGCACAAACCACGCGAAGCACGCCTGCCACGCCACGCGGCGTACCCGTCCGCGGACGGTATAATCAGCCCTTTCCCCGACGAAGGGGAAACGAAGCCATTTCATCCAGCAGAGCACCAAAGCGGCCGGTGCGAAAGCACCGACCCAGCGATCCCATCACACCATGCACGAAAAATACGTTCCCTCCGACGTCGAATCCGCCGCGCAAGGGCAATGGCGCGCGATTGACGCGTACAAGTCGACGGAATCCGCCGACAAACCCAAGTTCTATTGCGTCTCGATGCTGCCGTACCCGTCGGGCAAGCTGCACATGGGGCACGTGCGCAACTACACGATCAACGACGTGATGTACCGCTATCTGCGGATGAACGGCTACAACGTGCTGATGCCGATGGGTTGGGACGCGTTCGGCATGCCGGCGGAAAACGCGGCAATGGCCAACAACGTGCCGCCCGCGCAATGGACCTACGACAACATCGCTTACATGAAGAAGCAGATGCAGTCGATGGGCCTCGCGATCGACTGGTCGCGCGAAATCGCCACCTGCAGCCCCGACTACTACAAGTGGAACCAGTGGCTGTTCCTGAAGATGCTCGAAAAGGGCATCGCGTACAAGAAAACCGGCACCGTCAACTGGGACCCGGTCGATCAGACCGTGCTCGCCAACGAGCAGGTGATCGACGGCCGCGGCTGGCGCTCGGGCGCGCTCGTCGAAAAGCGCGAAATCCCGATGTACTACATGCGTATCACGCAGTACGCGGACGAACTGCTGAACGACCTCGACGGCCTCGGCTGGCCCGAGCGCGTCAAGATCATGCAGCAGAACTGGATCGGCAAGAGCTTCGGCGTGAACTTCGGCTTCCCGTACGAAATCGACGGCGAAGAGAAGCTGCTGCGCGTGTTCACCACGCGCGCCGACACGATCATGGGCGTGACCTTCTGCGCGATCGCCGCCGAGCATCCGCTCGCCACGCGCCTCGCGCAGGGCAAGCCGGAACTGCAGGCGTTCATCGAAGAATGCAAGCGCGGCGGCGTGGCTGAGGCCGACGTCGCGACAATGGAAAAGAAGGGCATGGGCACCGGTTTCTACGTCACGCATCCGCTGACGCAGGAACAGGTCGAAGTGTGGATCGGCAACTACGTGCTGATGAGCTACGGCGAAGGCGCGGTGATGGGCGTGCCCGCGCACGACGAACGCGACTTCGCGTTCGTGAAGAAATACGATCTGCCGATCAAGCAGGTGGTCGCGGTGGAAGGCAAGGAATTCTCGACCGAAGCCTGGCAAGAATGGTATGGCGAGAAGACCGGCACGCTGATCAACAGCGGCAAGTACGACGGCCTCGCTTACGAAGCGGCGGTCGACCAGATCGCAGCGGACCTGAAGGAACTCGGTCTCGGCGACAAGCAGATCACGTGGCGTCTGCGTGACTGGGGCGTGTCGCGTCAGCGTTACTGGGGCACGCCGATTCCGATCATCCACTGCCCGGTTTGCGGCGACGTGCCGGTGCCGGAAAAAGATCTGCCGGTGGTGCTGCCGGAAGACCTCGTGCCGGACGGTACGGGCAATCCGCTCGCGAAGTCCGAAGCGTTCGTGAACTGCGCGTGCCCGACCTGCGGCGGCGCGGCCAAGCGCGAAACCGACACGATGGACACCTTCGTCGATTCGTCCTGGTACTTCTATCGCTATGCGGCGCCGGACGCGAAGACCATGGTCGACGAGCGCACCGACTACTGGGCGCCGATGGACCAGTACATCGGCGGGATCGAGCACGCGATTCTTCACCTGCTGTACTCGCGTTTCTGGGCGAAGGTGATGCGCGACCTGGGCCTGATCAAATTCGGCGAGCCGGCCAAGAACCTGCTCACGCAGGGCATGGTGCTCAACGAAACCTATTACCGCGAAAGCGATGCGGGCAAGAAGACCTGGTACAACCCGGCTGACGTGACCGTGTCGTTCGACGACAAGGGCCGTCCGGTCGGCGCCGTGCTGAATTCGGATGGGCAGCCGGTGGTGCTCGGCGGCGTCGAGAAGATGTCGAAGTCGAAGAACAACGGCGTCGATCCGCAATTGCTGATCGACCAGCACGGCGCGGACACCGCGCGTCTGTTCGTGATGTTCGCCGCACCGCCCGAGCAGCAGCTGGAGTGGTCGGGTTCGGGCGTGGAAGGCGCGAGCCGCTTCCTGCGCCGCGTGTGGAGCTTCGGTCAGAGCAACGAAGCCGCGCTGCGCGCAGGCGGAAAGTTCGACGCTGCGCAACTCGGCGAAGTCGACAAGGCGCTGCGCCGCGAAATCTACAACGTGCTGAAGCAGGCCGATTTCGACTACCAGCGTCTGCAGTACAACACGGTGGTGTCGGCGGCGATGAAGATGCTCAACGCGCTCGACAGCGCGAAGGGCGCGAACCCCGGCGTGCTGCGCGAAACCTACAGCGTGATGCTGCGCGTGCTGTACCCGGTGGTGCCGCACCTGACGTTCCAGCTCTGGCAGGAACTCGGTTACGCCGACGAATTCGGCTCGCTGCTCGACGCCGCCTGGCCGAAGGTCGACGAAAAGGCGCTGGAACAGGCCGAAATCGAACTCGTGCTGCAGGTGAACGGCAAGGTGCGCGGCGCGATCACGGTGGCGAAAGATGCCACCGCGTGAAGCGATCGAACAGCTCGCAGCCGCTCACGAGATGGTCGCGAAGTTCAGCGAAGGCCGTGCCCCGAAGAAGATCATCGTGGTGCCGGGCCGTCTCGTGAACGTGGTCGTTTGACGGTCCACGAAAACATGTCGGCAGACAGGACGCCGCCGTGCGCGGCGGCGCTTGTCCACGCCGCGGAATTTACTGCGAACCGGGAGCCAATGTGACTCGCAGATCGTTTTTGACGCTGGCTTGCAGCGTGCTGATGTTGTCCGCTTGCGGCTTCCAGTTGCGCGGCCAGCAGGACTACGCCTTCAAACGTCTGTACGTGTCCGGCGGGTCCGCCGGCGGCCGCCGCGCGGCTGACGCGCATGGTGCAAGGCGGCAGCGACACGGTCGTCGTCAAGTCGCCGGCCAATGCCGACGCGATCCTGCAATTACCCAGGGGCGCGGCATCAGCACGCTGACGCTGAATTCGCTGGGCGTGGTCCAGGAATATCAGCTGAATCTGACGATGAACTACACGCTGACCGGCAAGGACGGCACGGTGCTGATTCCGTCGAGCGTGATCGCGCTGAACCGCGCGATGACCTATAGCGACCAGTTCTCGCAGGCGAAGGCCGCCGAGACCGACATTCTGTTCGCCGACATGGAAAACGACGCAATCGATCAGCTGATCCGCCGTCTGGGCGTCGTGCGTTCGCTGCAATCCGGCGCCGGGCCAGGGCGTTCCGGCCATCGCGCCGCGTGCGCCGCTGCCGCCGCCGCCGCTGTGAGCGTCGTTTCGTGTCTGATTCGCTGCCTCTGTTCAACCTCGCCGATCGGTAGCCATGCAACTGCGACTTGACGCGCTCGAAGCGCATCTCGCCAAGGGACTCGCCGGACTGTACGTCGTGTACGGCGACGAGCACCTGCTCGCGCAGGAAGCGTGCGACCGGATTCGCGCCACCGCGCGCGCGGCCGGTTTCACCGACCGTTCGGTGTTCACCGTCGAGCGCGGTTTCGACTGGAGTTCGCTGCTCGGCGCGAGCCAGTCGATGTCGCTGTTCGGCGACCGTCAACTGGTCGAGTTGCGCATTCCGTCCGGCAAGCCGGGCAAGGAAGGCGCGGACGCGCTGAAGGCGCTCGCCGCCGCCGTCAACGACGACGTGCTGACGATGATCACGCTGCCCCGTCTCGATGCGGCCACGCAAAAGTCGGCGTGGTTCATGGCGCTCGCCGACGCGGGCGTCGCGCTGAAAATCGATCCGGTGGAGCGCGCGCAGTTGCCGAACTGGGTCGGTCAGCGGCTCGCGGCGCAAGGGCAGCGCGTGGCCGCGGGCGAAGAAGGGCGGCGCGCGCTGGCGTTCATCGCCGAGCGCGTGGAGGGCAATCTGCTCGCCGCGCATCAGGAAATCCAGAAGCTCGGGCTGTTGTATCCGGCGGGTTCGCTGAGCTTCGAGCAGATTCACGACGCCGTGCTCAACGTCGCGCGTTACGACGTTTTCAAGCTGAACGAAGCGATGCTGGCGGGCGATGTCGGCCGTTTGTCGCGCATGCTCGACGGGCTGCGCGGCGAGGGCGAGGCGGCGGTGCTGGTGTTGTGGGCGGTGGTCGAAGAAGTGCGCACGCTGCTGCGGATCAAGCGCGGCGTGTCGGCCGGCAAGCCGCTGGCGATGCTGGTGCGCGAGAACCGCGTGTGGGGTCCGCGTGAACGGTTGATCGGCCCGGCGTTGTCGCGCGTCACCGAAGGCGCGCTGGAAAAGGCGCTGGCTCTGGCGGCGCGGCTGGATCGGCAGGTGAAGGGCTTGTCGGGCGGCACGCCGGGCAATCATCGTCAACGATCCGCCGCCTGATCCGTGGGACGGCCTGTTCGAACTGGCGATGACGGTGGCTTCGCCGAAGACTTCGCCCGTGGCGCCGCCGCGACCTCGCAGCGCGGCTGGCGACCGGCGCGAAGGCCAGGCTGAGTTGCAGCAACATTGCCACAACGCAAGGCAAGCTTTAGCAGGCCTCGTTCAGAGCGGCCGGAACGGCACGGCAACCTCGGTGTTCGCATGTCGACGAGTTCTCGGGGCGCACTAGTTCCACGCGCTGAACTTCGACTCCCCGAAACGCCAGCCGCCGTGCGAGGCAAAGCCCCGGCGCCCGGCTTACAATTGTTTGATCTTTCGCTAATTCCGCCTATCCGCCGCACCTCGACGTGCGCGGCATCATGAGAATGACCATGGATATCGACCAGTACATGACCGACCTCGGTCGCCGCGCCCGCCACGCTTCGCGCGCAATGGCGCGCGCCTCGACGGCCGCGAAGAACGCCGCGCTCGAAGCCGTCGCGCAGGCGATCGAACGCGACGCCGCGTTGCTCAAGGAAGCGAATGCGCGCGACGTCGCGCGGGCTCGCGAGAAAGGCCACGACGCCGCGTTCATCGACCGTCTGACGCTGTCCGACAAGGCGCTGAAGACGATGGTCGAAGGCTTGCGCCAGGTCGCGGCGCTGGCTGATCCGATCGGCGAAATCAGCAATCTGAAGTATCGGCCGAGCGGCATCCAGGTCGGCCAGATGCGCGTGCCGCTGGGCGTGATCGGCATCATCTACGAATCGCGTCCGAACGTGACGATCGACGCCGCCGCGCTGTGCCTGAAGTCCGGCAACGCGACGATTCTGCGCGGCGGCTCCGAAGCGCTCGAATGCAACACGGCGCTGGCGAAGCTGATCGGCGAGGGGCTGGAAGCCGCCGGTTTGCCGCAGGACGCCGTGCAGGTGGTCGCCACGTCGGACCGCGCCGCGGTCGGCAAGCTGATCACGATGACCGAATTCGTCGACGTGATCGTGCCGCGCGGCGGCAAGAGCCTGATCGCGCGTCTGATCGAACGAGGCGCGCGTGCCGATGATCAAGCACCTCGACGGCATCTGCCACGTGTACGTCGACGATCGCGCGGATCTGACCAAGGCGCTGAACGTCTGCGACAACGCCAAGACGCACCGCTACGGCACCTGCAACACGATGGAAACGCTGCTGGTCGCGCGCGGCATCGCGGCTGAAGTGCTGCCGCCGCTGGGCAAGCTGTATCGCAGCAAGGAAGTCGAGTTGCGCGTGGATCCGGCGGCGCGCGCGGTGCTGGCAGACGCGGGCTCGACGCCGCTCGTCGACGCCACCGAAGAAGACTGGCGCACCGAATATCTCGCGCCGGTGCTGGCGATCAAGGTGGTCGACAACCTCGACGCCGCGATCGAACACATCAACGAATACAGCTCGCATCACACCGACGCGATCGTCACCGAAGACCACGACCGCGCAATGCGCTTCCTGCGCGAAGTGGATTCGGCGAGCGTGATGGTCAACGCATCGACGCGTTTCGCCGACGGCTTCGAATTCGGTCTCGGCGCGGAAATCGGCATCTCGAACGACAAGCTGCATGCGCGCGGCCCGGTTGGGCTGGAAGGGCTGACGTCGCTGAAATACGTCGTGCTGGGCCACGGCGAAGGCCGTCAATAAGGCCGCCGCAATCTGGCTTGGCGGCGGCGCGGCGGTCGCCTCTGCCGCCAGCCGGTCACAACGTTGTTCGGGGACCGCTGATGCTTTGGGTCAAAACGTTTCACATCGTGTTGGTTGCTTCCTGGTTTGCCGGCCTGTTCTATTTGCCGCGCATCTTCGTCAATCTGGCGATGGAAACGGAACCCGCCGCGACGGCGCGCCTGCTGACGATGGCGCGCAAGCTGTTTCGCTTCATGACGTTCATCGCGGTGCCGGCGCTGGCCTGCGGTTTGTGGCTGTGGCTCGTGATCGGCATCGGCAGCGGGCAGGGCTGGATTCACGCGAAGGTCGGCGTGGTGGTGCTGCTGGTCGATCTATCACGCGTATTGCGGCGTGCTGCTGCGGACTTTCGAGCGCGGCGAGAATACGCGCTCGGACAAGTGGTACCGGATGTTCAATGAGTTGCCGGTGCTGGGCATGCTGGCAGCGGTGGCGCTGGTGGTGATCAAGCCGTTCTGACGGTTCGCGTCAGGTTCGCGCAGCAAGGAAAAAGGGCAGTTGCCGTCTATCCCGGCAACTGCCCTTTTGTCGTTCTGAAGTCATCGGGAAGCACCTCACCCGTGCGAATCCACTCTGCGCCGATGAATCACCTCTTTGGTCTGCGACAGCTTCTCCAATAACTCCGGTCCCCGGCTGAGGGCCACGCCCACCGCCAGAATGTCGCCGATCGCCAGATGCGAAACCCGCGAGGTCATCGGCGAAAAGATATCCGTGTCTTCGTCCACGTTGGCGAACAGCCCGACGGTCGCGAGCCGCGCGAGCGGCGAATTGCCGTGCGTGATCGCAATCACTTTCGCGCCGCGCGTTGAGCGCGGCCTTTGCTGCGTCGATGATGTCGCGCGTGCGGCCGGTGTTCGAGATCGCGACCACCACGTCGCCTTCACCCAGCAACGCCGACGACATCAGAAACGTATGCGGGTCCGAATACGCGACGCTCGGCATGCCGAGGCGAAAGAACTTGTGCTGCACGTCGAGCGCGGCAATGCCCGAGCCGCCCGCGCCGTAGAACTCGATGCGGCGCGCCTGCGCCAGCAGATCGATGGCCGCCGCCACGCTATCCGACGACAGATTGTTGCGCACCTGGATCAGCGCGCCGATGGTCCGGTCGAGCACCTTCGCAGCGACCCCCGGCGTCGGCTCGTCGGGCCGCACATCGCGGTAGACGGCAGGCACTTCGGCGGCAATGCCTTGCGCGAGGCGAATCTTGAATTCGCGAAACCCTGAAAAGCCGAGCGCATGACAGAACCGCGCGATGGTCGGCTGGCTCACGCCCGCGCGCGCGGCGACCTCGGTCATCGACAGGTCGAGCACTTCGCGCGGCGCCTCGATCACGTAGTCGGCCAGCTTGCGCTCGGACGGCCGCAACTGCTCGCGCATCTCTGCCACCTGGGACAGCATCATTGGAAAACTCGCACTATGCTGAAGAATGCGTGGACTATAGCTGATTGTAGAAGAAGCTACAAAAACTACATATTCTGACCTAGGTGTTATCCCTAACTACGGGCGAGTAACCGCTGACTGGCTGCCAGTAAGGCGCTCAGCGGAATTGCTCAATGCGGCGCTGCAACAGGAAACGGCGTTGCGATCGTGTAGTTTTTCTACTAAGATGGCGTCGTCGGTTGAACCGACGCCCCCGCGATACCTACCTGGCAAAGTGCGCACCCGCCTCGAGCACCTTACGCACCTCAAGCCAGCGACGAAGGAGCTCCGATGGTTTCCCCGCATTCGCAATTGTTGAAGGTCACGCAACGCGTGATCGAGCGCAGCAAGCCCACGCGCGAGGCGTATCTCGCCCGCATCCAGCACGCCCAAGGCAAGTTCCCGGCGCGCGGCGCGCTGTCGTGCGCCAATCTGGCCCACGGTTTCGCCGGCATGGAGGGCAACGACAAGCTCGTCATCAAGCAGATTCGCGAGCCGAACATCGGCATCGTGTCCTCGTACAACGAGATGCTGTCGGCCCACGCGCCGTACAAAAACTACCCGGACATCATCAAGCAGGCCGCGCGTGAAAACGGCGGCGTCGCGCAAGTGGCGGGCGGCGTGCCGGCCATGTGCGACGGCATCACGCAGGGCAACGCGGGCATGGAGCTGTCGCTGTTCTCGCGCGAAGTCATCGCGATGGGCACGGCGGTCGCGCTCACGCACAACATGTTCGACGCCGCGCTGTGTCTCGGCATCTGCGACAAGATCGTGCCGGGTCTCCTGATCGGCGCGCTGCAGTTCGGCCACATTCCGACCATCTTCGTGCCGGCCGGCCCGATGGGCAGCGGCCTGTCGAACGACGACAAAGCGAAGACGCGCCAGCTGTTCGCGACCGGCCAATGCGGCCGCGACGCGCTGCTCGAAGCGGAAGCCGCCGCGTATCACAGCCACGGCACCTGCACGTTCTACGGCACCGCGAACAGCAATCAGATGCTGATGGAAGTGATGGGCCTGCATCTGCCGAGTTCGGCGTTCGTGCATCCGCATACGCCGCTGCGCGACGCGCTGACCGCGCAGGCCGCGCGCCGCGTGCTCGATCTGACGGTGGAGCGCGGCAACTACACGCCGATCGGCCATGTGATCGACGAGAAGGCGATCGTCAACGGCATCGTCGCGTTGCTGGCGACGGGCGGCTCGACCAATCACACGCTGCATCTGGTCGCGATTGCTCGCGCGGCGGGCATCGTGATCGACTGGGACGATTTCGACACGCTGTCGCAAGCGGTGCCGCTGCTCGCGAAGATTTATCCGAACGGCAAGGCCGACGTGAATCATTTCCATGCGGCCGGCGGCGTCGCGTTCCTCGTGCGCAATCTGCTGGAAGGCGGCCTGCTGCACGAAGATGTGAACACCGTGGCAGGCAAGGGCCTCAAGCATTACACCGAAGAGCCGAAGCTGATCGACGGCAAGCTGCAATGGGTGCCGGGCGCTGAAGCCAGCGAAGATACGACCGTGCTGCGCGGCATCAACGAGCCGTTCCAGCCGGATGGCGGTCTGCGTCTGATGCAGGGCAAGCTGGGCCGCGGCGTGATCAAGATTTCCGCGGTGGCCGCCGCGCACCGCAAGGTGAAGGCGCCGGCGATCGTGTTCGATTCGCAGGAAGCGGTTCAGGCCGCGTTCGACAACGGCGAGCTGAAGCGCGACTTCATCGCCGTGGTGCGCTTCCAGGGCGCGCGTGCAAACGGCATGCCCGAACTGCATCGTTTGACGCCGCTGCTGGGTGTGTTGCAGGATCAAGGTTTCCACGTCGCGCTGGTCACCGACGGTCGTATGTCGGGGGCATCGGGTAAAGTGCCGGCCGTCATTCATCTGTCGCCCGAAGCGCTGCTGCAAGGCCCGATCGGCAAAGTGCGAACCGGCGACATGCTGGTGATCGACGCCGACGCGGGTGTGCTCGACATCGAAATCGACGCAGCCGAATGGGCCGCGCGACCGAACGCCGAGCCGCTGCATCAGGCGGAAAACGAAGTGGGCTTTGGCCGCGAACTGTTCGGCGTGTTCCGTGCGGCGGCCGCGCCTGCCGAGCAGGGCGCGTCGGTGTTCGGCAAGATGGTGGGCGAAGGCGCGAGCACGCAGACGGGCGCGCAGGCAGCCTCGCACACGAGCCCAGCACGCGGCGAAAGCGCATACCGAAAAACACACCAGCACCACGCAAGCCAGCTAAGCGGTGCTGAAACAAGGAGTCTGACTATGACGGCGAAAACAGTAAGCGATATCGTGCGCCTCGGCCCGGTGATTCCGGTGCTCGCATTCGACACGGTCGAACAGGGCGAACACGTGTCGCGCGCACTGCATGCGGGCGGCGTGAAGGTACTGGAAATCACGTTGCGCACCGCAGCCGGCCTCGAAGCGATCGAGCGCGCAAGTCAGCTGGCCGACGACATCGTGGTCGGCGTCGGCACGATCACGAAGCCCGAGCACTGCGCTCAGGCGAAGAAGGCGGGCGCGCAGTTCGGCGTCTCGCCGGGTCTGACCCGAGACATGCACCAGGCTTCGCTGGACGCGGGCTTGCCGCTGTTGCCCGGTGTCATGACGCCGACCGACATCATCACCGCGCTCGAACTCGGCTATGAAATCGTCAAGTTCTTCCCGGCGCAGCAAGCTGGCGGAGTGCCGATGTTGCAGGCATTCCACGGCCCGTTCCCGACGCTGAAGTTCTGCCCGACAGGCGGCATCACCGCTGAAACGGCCACGCATTTCCTGTCGCTGCCGAACGTGGTGTGCGTCGGCGGATCGTGGTTGACGCCGAAGGCCGCGCTGGCCGCCGGCAACTGGGACGAAGTCACGCGTCTCGCACGTGCTGCGAGCCAGTTGGCTGCGCCTGCTCATTGAGCCGGAAGCGCGCACTTTAGCTGCCTTTAGTTGGCTTTAGTCGCCATTCGTCGCCGGATCACGGTCTGGTGGCAAGGGAGCCTCGCCGATACAGCCGTCTGGCTTGTAACGCCGAGGCTCCTTTTTGTTACGAGCACCGGATTCGCGCGCGTTTTCGGATAACAAACAGTAAAATTCAGCGTCCGCGCGGCCAGCCGGGTTTTCAGGCATCGCGCAGGTTGCCGTGAGACGAAGTGTTGGCTGCGTGTTCCGCACTCTGAGTCAATAACGCAAAAAAAGGAGGGGCTTCATGGGAGCTTTCCACGGCAGCATGCTGCTGGTCATCGCGGTGATCGCCATCGCATTGCTGATCCTGCTGATCACGCGCTACAAGGTTTATCCGTTTCTCGTCCTCATCATCGTCTCGCTGCTGCTGGGTCTGGCAGCGGGCATGCCGATGGCGACCATCGTCAAATCGTTCGAAACCGGCAACGGCAATACGCTCGGGCACATTGCCATCGTGGTCGGGCTGGGCACGATGCTCGGCAAGATGATGGCCGAATCGGGCGGCGCTGAGCGCATCGCCACCACGCTGATCGACTTCTTCGGCGAGAAACACATTCACTGGGCGATGATGGTCGTCGCCGTGATCGTCGGCTTGCCGGTGTTCTTCGAAGTCGGCTTCGTGCTGCTGATTCCGATCGCGTTCAACGTCGCGAAACGGACCAATAAATCGCTGCTGCTGGTCGGCCTGCCGATGGTCGCGGGTCTGTCCGTCGTGCACGGACTGCTGCCGCCGCACCCGGCCGCGATGCTCGCAGTGCAGGCGTATCACGCGGATATCGGCCGCACGATTGCGTATGGTTTGATCGTCGGCATTCCGACCGCGATCGTCGCCGGTCCGCTGTTTGCGTTGCTGATCAGCCGCTATATCAAGCTGCCTAAGGAAAACGCGCTGGCTGCGCAGTTTCTCGGCGGCGCGAACGGCGGCGATGCGGCGAAAGCCAGCACACCGAAGCGCGAATTGCCGAGCTTCGGCATCACGCTGTTCACGGTTCTGCTGCCGGTGATCCTGATGCTGGTCGGCAGCTGGGCCGATCTCGTGTTCGCACCGAAAACCTTGCCGAACGATCTGCTGCGTTTCTTCGGCAATTCGGACGTCGCGCTGCTGACGGCGGTGCTCGTCAGCTTCTGGACCTTCGGTGCCAAACGTGGCTTCACGCGTGACCAGATCCAGAAGTTCTGCGGCGACTGTCTTGCGCCGATCGCGGGCATTACGCTGATCGTCGGCGCGGGCGGTGGCTTCGGTCGCGTGCTGATGGACAGTGGCATTTCGAAGGAAATCGTCAACGCGGCAACTTCGGTGCACATGTCGCCGCTGCTGTTCGGCTGGCTCGTCGCGGCGCTGATCCGCCTCGCCACCGGTTCTGCCACGGTCGCGATGACGACGGCTTGCGGCATCGTCGCGCCGATCGCGGCAGCGGGCGCGGTGCAGGTCCGGCCGGAATTGCTGGTGCTCGCCACCGGCTCGGGCTCGCTGATCTTCTCGCACGTGAACGACGGCGGTTTCTGGCTGATCAAGGAATACTTTGGTATGACGGTGGGGCAGACCTTCAAGACATGGTCGCTCCTCGAGACCATCATCTCGCTGATGGGTTTGGGCTTGACGTTCGCGCTAGCGGCGGTTGTGTAAGGAGTTTTTGATGATTTTGATCGCAATGGGCGTGTCGGGCGCCGGCAAATCGAAGATTGGCGAAATGCTGGCGGAGCGCCTGCACTGCGCATTCACCGACGGCGACGCGTTTCACAGCGCCGCCAACAAGGAAAAGATGCACCACGGCATTCCTCTCACCGACGAGGACCGTTGGCCGTGGCTGAAGACCATTCGCGCGGCGATTGTGGAAAAGCAGAAGGCGGGCGAGACGGCGGTGTTCACGTGTTCGTCGCTGAAGCGCTCGTATCGCGACGTTCTGCGCGACGGCGACAAGGACGTGTGCTTCGTTTATCTGAAGGGCACGCGCGCTGTGCTCGAAGAGCGTTTGACGACCCGCACCGGGCATTTCTTCGATCCGTCGCTGCTGCAAAGCCAGCTCGATACGCTCGAAGAGCCGGGTGCGGATGAAGCGATCACGGTGAGCATCGAGTTGACGCCTGAACAGATCGTCGACGAGGTGCTCAAGCAGGTCGAGCAACGCTGAGTTTGAAGATTCACTCGTCGTAGAAACAGAAAAGCCCGCTTTTACAGCGGGCTTTTTTTCGTTTGCCTCGTGAGAAACGAGGCAGGCATTCATAAAGTGTGTGGCTTAAGCGATCCGCTTCGCCAGTTCGACCGCCTTGCCGATATACGAACCCGGCGTCATGGCGAGCAAACGGTCCTTCGCGTCTTGCGGAATCGCGAGACCCGTGACGAACGTTTGCAGCGCTTCACGCGTGATGCCCTTGCCGCGCGTCAGTTCCTTCAACTGCTCGTACGGGTTCTCGATGCCGTAACGGCGCATCACGGTTTGCACCGGCTCGGCCAGCACTTCCCAGCAGTTGTCGAGGTCTTCGTTCAGACGTTGCGCGTTCACTTCGAGCTTGTCGAGACCGCGGATCAGCGAGTCGTACGCGAGCAGCGAGTAGCCGAATGCGACGCCCATGTTGCGCAGCACCGTCGAGTCGGTCAGGTCACGCTGCCAGCGCGACACCGGCAGCTTGTCCGCGAGGTGGCGCAGCGTCGCGTTCGCGAGACCCGAGATTGCCTTCCGAGTTTTCGAAGTCGATCGGGTTGACCTTGTGCGGCATCGTCGACGAACCGATTTCACCGGCCTTCGTGCGCTGCTTGAAGTAGCCGACCGAGATGTAGCCCCACACGTCGCGGTCCAGATCCAGCAGGATCGTGTTGGCGCGCGACAGCGCGTCGAACAGTTCGGCCATGTAGTCGTGCGGCTCGATCTGGATCGTGTACGGATTGAACGTGAGCTTCAGGCGCTGTTCGACCACTTCGCGCGAGAACGCTTCCCAGTCGAACTCCGGATACGCGGACAGATGCGCATTGAAGTTGCCGACCGCGCCGTTCATCTTGCCGAGCAGTTCGACCTTCGCAACACGGTCGATCGCGCGCTCGAGACGCGCGGCGACGTTGGCGATTTCCTTGCCGAGCGTGGTCGGGCTGGCCGGCTGGCCGTGCGTGCGCGACAGCATCGGCTGCTCGGCGTGCGCGTGCGCCAGCGCGACGAGACGCTGATGCACCGAGCGCAGCGCCGGCAAAATGACGTGCTCGCGTGCGCCGGCCAGCATCAGGCCGTGCGACGTGTTGTTGATGTCTTCCGACGTGCAGGCGAAGTGGATGAACTCGCTCGCGCGTTCCAGTTCTTCCTGACCCTTGACCGATTCCTTCAGCCAGTACTCGACCGCTTTCACGTCGTGATTCGTCACGCGTTCGATTTCCTTGATGCGCGCGGCGTCGTGCGCGGTGAAGCGCTCGGCCAGTTGCAGCAGGAATTGTTCGGACGCTTCGGAAAAGCGCGGCACTTCGGCGAAACCGGCGCGCGACAGCGCGATCAGCCAGTGGATTTCCACCGTCACGCGATTGCGCATGAAAGCGGATTCCGAGAGCCAGTCGCGCAGGGCTTCGGTTTTCGACGCGTAACGGCCGTCGAGCGGGGAGAGCGCGTTGAGCGCGAACAGGGTGTCGGGGCGGGTGTCGGACATGATGGAGGCGTGAGCGCTGAAAGAGCGGAGAAAACTGCGGGAATCGCGAATTTTACCACCGGACGGCGCGAGTCCCGATTTCGCAGCCACGCCCATGTGGCGGCGAGTCCCGCTGGTGTGGGCCGCCGCAAACGGCGAGGCCGGAGGCGGGAGCACGGTGGACGATGGGAGACGGCGCACGAGCGAAGCGCCCCAGGCGCGGAACGCTGGGTGCGCATGCCGCGCACGAGAAGAGGCATGGCAGAGCGGAGGGGCCGATAGGAGCGGGCGCCGCGGCCGGGTGACGCGATACAGCCGTCTGCTCACCCGCAGCACGGGTGGCACCCCGCTCGACACGGCCACCTGCGTAACCGGCCTTGTCGACACGAACGGGATTCGCGTGGACCGACCACGCAAACACGCCGCAATCGCGCCAGCCTCGCCCCGCGACACCCTCTAGAATGCTGACTTCTCCCCACCCGCCGGCAGCAGGCCCCGCATGGAACTGAAATGGCTCGAAGACTTCGTCTCGCTCGCGGAAACGCGTAGTTTCAGCCGCTCGGCCGAACTGCGCCACGTCACGCAGCCCGCGTTTTCGCGGCGCATTCAGGCGCTGGAAGCGTGGCTCGGCACGGAGCTGATCGACCGCTCGGTGTATCCGACGCGGCTGACGGCGGCCGGCCAGGTGTTCAACGAGCAGGCGCTCGCGATGCTGTCGCAGTTCCACGAGGCGCGCGCGCTGTTGCGCGGACACACGGCGACGCCGCAGGCGACCATCGAGTTCGCGGTGCCGCACACGCTGTCGCTCACGTATTTTCCGCGCTGGCTGCAGCGGATCGAAGCGCAGATGGGCCCGATCCATACGCGGCTGCGCGCGCTGAACGTGCACGACGCGGCTTTGTCGCTGGTGGAAGGCGGCTGCGATCTGATGATGGGCTATCACCATCCCAGCCATCCGGTCGCGCTCGATCCGGCCCGCTACGACATGCTGACGCTCGGCACCGAGCCGATCAGCCCGTTCTCCGCGCCGGGCCGCGCGGGCCGTGCGCGTCACACGTTGCCGGGCAGCGCCGATGCGCCCACGCCGTATCTGTCCTACACGCCGAACGCGTATCTCGGACGCATGACCGAAGTGATCCTCGCGAACGCGCCGGAGCGGCTCTATCTGGATCGGCTCTATGAAACCGACATGGCCGAAGGGCTCAAGGCGATGGCGCTGGCCGGCCACGGCATCGCGTTCCTGCCGCACAGCGCGGTGGAAGACGCGGTCGCCGACGGCAAGCTGATCCGCCTCGATCGCGCGACGCGCGGCACGCCGGAAGGGCAGCTCACGCTGACGCATGGAGATTCGCCTGTATCGCGACAAGCTCGCGGCGAAAAGCGACGACGCGCGGCAGATACTCGTGCGGCAGTTGTGGGACGTGGTGTCCGAAGAACTGCGGCAAAGCGCGGACTGAAAACCTGCGCGCTCACGACGCGAATTTGCGGCTTTCCGAACGTTATGCAAAAAAAACATAATCGGATAAGGAAACGGCATTGGATTTCAAAACGGCGTTTTTCGACAATGCACGCTATTCGATCAACGCCGGAGCGTTCATGTCTTCCCAGCAGCAAGTCGCACAATCCGCATCATCGTTGCACGTCGGTTCCCTCCTACCTCAATAGCGAAGACCTCGGCCCGTGGGGCAACTACCTGCGTCAGGTCGACCGCGTCGCGCCGTATCTCGGCTCGCTGTCCCGCTGGCTCGAAACCCTCAAGCGCCCGAAGCGCATTCTGATCGTCGACGTGCCTATCGAACTCGATAACGGCACGGTCGCGCACTTCGAAGGCTATCGCGTGCAGCACAACGTGTCGCGCGGTCCGGGCAAGGGCGGCGTGCGTTATCACCAGGACGTGACGCTGTCGGAAGTGATGGCGCTGTCCGCGTGGATGTCGGTGAAGAACGCTGCGGTGAACGTGCCGTACGGCGGCGCGAAGGGCGGTATTCGCGTCGATCCGCGCACGCTTGTCGCGTGGCGAGCTGGAGCGCATGACGCGCCGCTATACGAGCGAAATCGGCATCATCATCGGACCGAATACCGACATTCCCGCGCCGGACGTGAACACGAACGAGCAGATCATGGCGTGGATGATGGACACGTACTCGATGAACCAGGGCCAAACGGCCACCGGCGTCGTGACCGGCAAGCCGATCACGCTCGGCGGTTCGCTCGGCCGTCGGGAAGCGACCGGCCGCGGCGTGTTCGTGGTGGGCTAGCGAAGCGGCGCGCCGCATCGGCTTCGATATCGAAGGCGCGCGCATCGCGGTGCAGGGTTTCGGTAACGTCGGCGGGATCGCTGCGCGTCTGTTCCAGGAAGCGGGCGCGAAGGTGGTCGCGGTGCAGGATCACACCGGCTCGCTGTACAAGTCGACGGGTATCGACGCGGTCGCGTTGCTCGAACACGTGGCGAAGACGGGCGGCGTGGGCGGTTTCGCGGAAGCGGACGCTGTCGACGAACGAAGAATTCTGGACGGTCGAATCGGACATCCTGATTCCGGCCGCGCTCGAAAACCAGATCACCGAAAAGAACGCCGGCAAGATCAAGACGAAGATCGTCGTGGAAGGCGCGAACGGCCCGACCACCACGGCAGCGGACGACATCCTGCACGATCGCGGCATCCTCGTGATTCCGGACGTGGTGGCGAACGCGGGCGGCGTGACGGTTTCGTACTTCGAATGGGTGCAGGACTTCTCGAGCTTCTTCTGGACGGAAGACGAGATCAACCAGCGTCTGGAGCGCGTGATGCGCGAAGCCTTCGCCGCCGTGTGGCAAGTGTCGAGCGAGCAGAAGGTGTCGGTGCGGACGGCGGCGTTTATCGTCGCTTGTAAGCGGATTCTGGAAGCGCGCGAAATGCGCGGCCTGTATCCCTGATCCTGATGTCTGAACAACGGCGGTCCGCTAACTAGCGGGTTCGCCGTCGATTCGTGGCTGAACGCCGTCCACAAGACGGCGTGTTTTACCCGGCGGGCGGCATCGTATCGATGCCGCCCGCCTTTGCATATCCGGAAAGCCTGACCGGACTAGCCCTGACAAGCGCGCGCGAAAACCCTTAGCGGCGCGCACGCAACAGCATGGGTTAATTGCGATACTTTCAGAATAATTACTTTGCTAAACTGGCGCCGGTTCTTGCCAAGGAGATCACAACATGAAGGTTAAAAAAGCTGCGCTGCTGCTCGCGACTCTCGGTCTGTTTACGCGTTGGCGCGCACGCGCAAGACGCCGGCACACTGAAAAAGATCAAGGACACGGGCGTCATTTCGCTGGGTCATCGCGAATCGTCGATTCCGTTTTCGTATTACGACGACAAGCAGAACGTCATCGGCTACTCGCAGGAGTTCGCGCTGAAGGTGGTCGAGGCCGTCAAGCAGAAGCTGAACATGCCTAACCTGAAGGTGAAGCTCACGCCGGTCACGTCGCAAAACCGTATTCCGCTGGTGCAGAACGGCACGGTCGACATCGAGTGCGGTTCGACCACGAACAACGCTCGAGCGCCAGCAGCAGGCCGCATTCTCGAACACGATCTTCGTGATCGGCACGCGCCTGATGACCAAGAAAGACTCCGGCATCAAAGACTGGGCCGACCTGAAGGGCAAGACGGTCGTGACGACCGCCGGCACCACGTCCGAGCGCCTGCTTCGCAAGATGAATCAGGACAAGAGCATGGGCATGAACATCATCAGCGCGAAGGACCATGGCGAGTCGTTCCTGACGCTGTCCACCGGCCGCGCCGCTGCGTTCATGATGGACGACGCACTGCTCGCCGGCGAACGCGCGAAGTCGAACAACTCCGGGCGATTTCGTGATCGTCGGCACGCCGCAGTCGCATGAAGCGTACGGCTGCATGATGCGCAAGAACGATCCGGAATTCAAGAAGGTCGTCGACGACGCGATCGCGAAGGTCGAGACCTCGGGCGAAGCCGATGCGATCTACAAGAAGTGGTTCGAATCGCCGATTCCGCCGAAGGGCCTGAACCTGAACTTCCCGGAAAGCGACGACATGAAGGCGCTCTTCAAGAGCCCGAATGACAAGGCAATCGACTTAAACCTTAGCTGTTTTTTTGAATCGCTGAACGAAACGGAAGGGGCCACGCGCTTCTTCCGTTTCTTTTTGCTGGAGTCTTGCTCATGTCATATCACTGGAACTGGGGCATTCTGCTGAGTCCGGTCTCCACCGGCGAGCCGACCACCTATCTGGGCTGGCTGATTCTCCGGCTTCTGGGTGACGGTTACCGTGTCGCTGTCGGCGTGGGTGATCGCGCTGATCGTCGGCTCGTTTTTCGGCGTGCTGCGTACGGTGCCGAACAAATGGGCGTCGGCTATCGGCACGCTCTACGTCGCGATTTTCCGCAACATCCCGCTGATCGTGCAGTTCTTCATCTGGTATCTGGTGATACCGGAGTTGCTGCCGGTCTCGATGGGCAACTGGTTCAAGCAACTGCCGCCGGGCGCGCAGTTCTTCTCGTCGTCCATTCATCTGCCTCGGGCTGTTCACCGCCGCGCGCGTGTGCGAGCAGGTGCGCTCGGGCATCAACGCGTTGCCGCGCGGCCAGCGCGCCGCGGGTCTGGCGATGGGCTTCACGCAATGGCAGACGTATCGCTACGTGCTGCTGCCGGTTGCGTACCGGATCATCGTGCCGCCGCTCACGTCCGAGTTTCTGAATATCTTCAAGAACTCGGCGGTGGCATCGACCATCGGTCTGCTCGATCTGTCCGCGCAGGCGCGCCAGCTGGTCGACTACACGTCGCAGACCTATGAGTCGTTCATCGCGGTCACGGTCGCGTACATGCTGATCAACCTGGTCGTGATGCAACTGATGCGCTGGGTCGAAGCCAAAACCCGGCTGCCCGGCTATATCGGAGGCAAGTGATGCATCATTTCGACTGGAGCGGTATTCCGGGCGCACTGCCTACGCTGTGGACCGGCGCGATCGTCACGTTCAAGATCACGCTGATCGCGATCGTGTTCGGCATTATCTGGGGCACCATTCTCGCGATGTTGCGGCTGTCGTCGTTCAAGCCCTTCGAGTGGTTCGCGAAGGCTTACGTGACGATCTTCCGTTCGATCCCGCTGGTGATGGTGCTGCTGTGGTTCTTCCTGATCGTGCCGCAGGTGCTGCAGAACGTGCTCGGCTTGTCGCCGGATATCGACATTCGCCTCGCGTCGGCGATGGTCGCGTTCTCGCTGTTCGAGGCCGCGTACTATTCGGAGATCATTCGCGCGGGCATTCAGGCGGTGCCGCGCGGGCAGGTCAACGCCGCGTTCGCGCTCGGCATGAGCTATTCGCAGGCCATGCGCCTGATCGTGCTGCCGCAGGCGTTCCGCGCGATGGTGCCGTTGTTGCTCACGCAAGGTATCGTGCTGTTTCAGGATACGTCGCTCGTCTACGTGATCAGCCTCGCCGACTTCTTCCGCACCGCCACGAATATTGGCGACCGTGACGGTACGAACGTCGAAATGGTACTGTTCGCGGGCGCGTGTTATTTCGTGGTCTGCGTGATCGCGTCGAGCCTCGTCAAAGGTCTTCAGAAAAAGGTCGCAAGATGATCTCTATCAAGAATGTTTCGAAGTGGTACGGCCAGTTTCAGGTGCTGACCGACTGCACGACGGAAGTCAAAAAAGGTGAAGTGGTGGTGGTGTGCGGGCCGTCGGGTTCGGGCAAGTCCACGCTGATCAAAACCGTCAACGGCCTCGAGCCGTTCCAGAAGGGCGAGATCGTCATCAACGGCCAGTCGCTGACCGACAAGAAAACCAATCTGTCGAAGCTGCGCTCGAAGGTCGGCATGGTGTTCCAGCACTTCGAGCTGTTCCCGCATCTGTCGATCGTGCAGAACCTGACGCTTGCGCAGGTCAAGGTGCTCGGCCGCTCGAACGACGAAGCCACCGCGAAGGGGCTGAAGCTGCTCGATCGCGTCGGCCTGCGTGCGCATGCGGACAAATTTCCGGGGCAGTTGTCGGGCGGTCAGCAGCAGCGTGTGGCGATTGCGCGCGCGTTGTCGATGGACCCGATCGCGATGCTGTTCGACGAACCCACTTCCGCGCTCGATCCGGAAATGATCAACGAAGTGCTCGACGTGATGGTCGAACTCGCGCAGGAAGGCATGACCATGATGTGCGTCACGCACGAAATGGGCTTTGCGAAGAAGGTCGCGCATCGCGTGATCTTCATGGACAAGGGCTTGATCGTCGAAGACGACCGCAAGGAAGACTTCTTCGCGAATCCGAAGTCGGATCGCGCGAAGGATTTTCTGGCGAAGATCCTGCACTGAGATTGAGCTTGTTGCGCGGCCAGCGTTGTCTGGCCGCGTGGCGCCTGAACGAAAAAAAGCCGCTTCTGAAGCGGCTTTTTTGTTGGCTGACGTCTTTCTGCGTCAGGCTATGCGTCGAATGCTGCGGCGATGCGTGCGCGTGTTCAGGACTTCGAATGCGGCTGTGTCGTCCCGCTTCGAGGTCGGCTGCTCGGCTGTCGGCCATCGACCGTGGGCGTCGATCGAGGCCGCAATCGTGGTGGCCGAAGCCGATGCATCCAGCGCCGGATTGCGCAGCTTCTCCAGCACCGATGCCGGCACCGGCACGTTGACACGGTCGATCACTTCGCCGTGCTGGAACATCATCAGATCGCCCGGTTCGAACGCGGTCCAGACTTCGTTGTCGGTGAGCGGCTTGGTCGCGATCACCGCGACGCGGTCTTCCGGCGTCGTGTATTTGGCGAAATCGATCGACACGTCCGCATCGACCAGATGCGCGGTCGAAAACGGCCAGCGCCGCACGATGTAGTGCAGATGCGTCGAGCAATGCGCGAACAGCGCCTGGCCGTTCGACATCAGAAAATTGAACACGCCGAACTGCGTGATTTCGCGCGTGAGCGTTTCGAGCGCGGCGAACAGTTCGTCCAGCGGCGGCTGTTGCGCGCCGGGAAAAGCCTTGCGCAAACCTTCCAGCAGCGCGCAGAAAGCGAGTTCGCTGTCGGTCGTGCCGACCGGCTGATAGACGCCCGTACAGTGCCGGCGCGTAGTCTTTCAGATCGCCGTTGTGCGCGAAGATCCAGTGACGTCCCCACAGTTCGCGCATGAACGGATGGCAGTTTTCGAGCAGGATATGCCCTTGCGTCGCCTTGCGGATATGCGCGATCGTGTTCTTCGATTTGATCGGATAGCGCTTGACCATCTCGGCGATCGGCGAGGTGGCCGACGATTGATGGTCGATGAACAGGCGGCAGGCTTTGTCTTCGAAGAAGGCGATGCCCCAGCCGTCGGCATGGTGATCGGTGACGCCGCCGCGCGCCGCAAAGCCGGTGAACGAGAACGTGACGTCCGTCGGCGCGGCGCAGTTCATTCCGAGAAGTTGGCACATGTTGCGGGTAAGCCTGTGAACGGGGCGAGCCGTTACAATGATGATTTTCCAAGCATATCACCGAGCCAGAAACGCCAAATAGCAAAATTGACGTGTGTTTGGGCCGCAACATGGCGGTTTGACCGCGGTCGATTGGCTTTTGCCGCCGAGGCTCATACTCGTCGTCCCCACTTGCCATGACCGCTTCCAACGTTTCCCTCGACTCCACCGACTCCCGCATCTACGCTCGCCCGTCCGGACGACTGGCACCTGCACGTTCGCGACGGCGAAATGCTCGCCGCCGTGTTGCCGGACACCGCGCGCCAGTTCGGCCGCGCGATCATCATGCCGAACCTGAAGCCGCCGGTCACGACCACCGCGATGGCGCAGGCGTATCGCGAGCGGATCATCGCCGCGATCCCCGCAGGGCGCGAAGTTCGAGCCGCTGATGACGCTGTACCTGACCGACAACACGCCGCCCGACGAAATCCGCCGCGCGCGCGAGAGCGGCTTCGTGCATGGCGTGAAGCTGTATCCGGCGGGCGCGACGACCAACTCGGACGCGGGCGTCACCGACATCATGAAGTGCGCGAAAACGCTCGAAGTCATGCAGGAAGTGGGCATGCCGCTGCTGGTGCACGGCGAAGTGACGGATTCGTCAGATCGATCTGTTCGACCGCGAGAAGGTGTTCATCGACCGTGTGATGACGCCGCTGCGCCGCGCGTTTCCGGCGCTGAAGGTGGTGTTCGAGCACATCACGACGAAAGACGCGGTGGACTACATCCGCGAAGCCGGTGTCGCGCCGGAGCTGCTGGGCGCGACGATTACCGCGCATCATCTGCTGTACAACCGCAACGCGATTTTCCAGGGCGGCATTCGCCCGCATTACTACTGCTTGCCGGTGCTGAAGCGCGAGACGCATCGCGTGGCGCTGGTCGAGGCGGCGACCTCGGGCAATCCGCGTTTCTTCCTCGGCACCGACAGCGCGCCGCATCCGAAGGGTTTGAAGGAGCACGCGTGCGGCTGCGCGGGTTGCTACACGGCGCTGCACGCGCTCGAGCTTTACACAGAAGCATTCGACAAAGCCGGCGCGCTGGACAAGCTCGAAGGTTTCGCGAGCTTCTTCGGTGCGGATTTCTACGGTTTGCCGCGCAACGACCGAGAAGGTCACGCTGCGTCGCGAGGAATGGACGCTGCCGGCCGAGTTGCCGGTCGGCGATACGCCGGTCGTGCCGTTGCGCGGCGGCGAGTCGATTGGCTGGCGGCTGGTTTGAGGTTGCGTTAGATGCAGTCGAGCGAGGCGGGGCCTGCGGCGGACGAGGCTGCGGCGAAGTCGGAGTTTGCCGCGATCGACTGGTCGACGCCGTGGTTCGCGCAATTCGCCGTGCGCGGTCAACGCTGGCAGCAGGCGCGCGCTGACGAGCTACGCCGCGTTGCTCGCCGAAATGAACGCCGACGCCGAGCGAGATGCAGCAGACCACGGGCCGCGGGCAGCGCCTCGCGTTCATCGCGCAGGACGATCTGCCGCCTGGCGCTTCATACGAAGCGCATATCGCGTCAACTGGATGCGTGCCGACGCGCCATAACCTGCACGACTTCTTCAACGGGTCGATGTGGTTTGCGTTTCCGCGCATCAAGGCGGCGCTGAACGCGCGGCAGTCGGCGGCGATCGACGTGCTGGGCGTCGGCCCGACCCGCGGCGGCGTGCGCGACACGCTGACTTTATTCGACGAAAACGCGTTGCTGTTTGCCTGCGCCGATCCCGTGTTGAGCGCGGCGTTGCGAGGGTTCGACTGGCAGACGCTGCTGGTGGCCGGGCGTGGCGCGTGGGGCGCGCGCTGCGAAGTGCGCTGCTTCGGCCACGCGTTGCTGGAAAAGCTGATCGCGCCGTTCAAGGCCTGCACGGGGCATGCGTGGATCGTCGACGTGCCGTCCGCGTACTTCGAATGGGGCAGCGGCGGCGCGCGACGCCTATCTCGACGAATCGGTCAGCACGGCACTGCTGAGCACCGACGCACTGACGAGCCGCATGTTCGCACCGCTTCCCGTGCTGGGCATTCCGGGCTGGTGGGCGGAGAACGAATCGCCCGCGTTTTACGACGACGCCTCCGTGTTTCGCGCGGGGCGGCGTAACCGCTGACGCGCTCTGGTTTGCTGGGGCAGCTTCCGCGCTTCAGGTCTTCCACGTAGATCGTTCCCGCAAGTCGCCTGGCCGTTCGGCTATTTCACCCGTTAAAACGGCCCGCCTGCCTCGCAGATGTTAAAATCCGCCCCAGCAAAGCAGGCCAGGCAGTCGCGGCCTCTGCGGCTTCGGTCAAAGAGGGCGAGGAAAGTCCGGACTCCACAGGGCAGGGTGATGGCTAACGGCCATCCGTGGCGACACGCGGAACAGGGCAACAGAAAGCAAACCGCCGATGGCCCGGCGCAAGCCGGGATCAGGTAAGGGTGAAACGGTGCGGTAAGAGCGCACCGCGGCTGCTGCAAGGCAGACCGGCACGGTAACCTCCACCCGGAGCAATTCCAAGTAGGCAGGCTAGCATCTTCGAGATGCAGGACGGGGCCCCCGTCACGTCTGCGGGTAGGAAGCTTGAGCGCGTCAGTAATGGCGCGTCTAGAGGAATGGCTGCCACGCGCGTCGCGTTTTCGGACGTTGCGCGTGCACAGAATCCGGCTTATCGGCCTGCTTTGCCACCTGACAAAAAAATGCCGGCGTCCATCGGGACGCCGGCATTTTTATTTGGTGCGCCGTCGAGCACGTCTGGTCGTCATGCGCGGCGACATGCGCTGTCAGACAAGCCTTAGCTCGCGACGATCTCGAACGAATGCGTCAGCTCGGCCGTCTTCGCGATCATGATCGACGCCGAGCAGTATTTGTCGTGCGACAGATTGATGGCGCGTTCCACGGTCGCCGGATTCAGATTCTTGCCGGTCACGGTGAAGTGGAAGTGGATCTTGGTGAACACCTTCGGATCTTCGCTGGCGCGCTCGGCCTTCAGCGTC
Organism: uncultured beta proteobacterium; assembly: GCA_963800185.1. Lineage (GTDB taxonomy): Bacteria > Pseudomonadota > Gammaproteobacteria > Burkholderiales > Burkholderiaceae > Paraburkholderia. The sequence continues at coordinate 106,182 of CAWCZW010000005.1, forward strand.
ACCGAGCAACCGGCGATTTCCTGACGGCTTTTCTTCAGGATCATCACGACGTCGTACGCCGTGCAGCCGCCCGTGCCGAGCAGAACCATTTCCATCGGACGCGGCGCGAGATTGCGGCCGCCGCCTTCAGGCGCGCCGTCCATCGTGACCAGATGACCGCTGCCCGTTTCGGCCGCGAATGCCATCCCGTCTTGCCCCATCCAGCTTACTTTGCATTCCATGCTGTGCTCCACCGCGCTTCGCTAATATCGAGACGGCATTGTAGCCCGGCATCTGCGGATCCGCCCGAAGCGACTTTTCGTCGAAATTATGCCGGATGACGGCTTGCATGCTGCGGTGCGGCATGTTCAGCCGATTCGGGAATGCCCTGACATCTTTAGGGGTTTTACTCTAGGCGATGTCCTGCGGTCGGGTCCGGCAAAACCGCCCTTAAGTCATTGATTCAAAAGGAAATTGCGGTCTTGCATGTGCGCATTGTCAAGTTGCCACATTATGAAAATGAATTTCGCAATGCAAATGTTCTTGCGTCGCACAAGGCGGACTCGTATAATTGCTCTCATTGGTTGCAGCTGTTCTGCAACTTCCGCTGTCTCCTCCACCTCCTCCTTTGGTGGATTAAACCCGAACCGCTCGTTCGGGTTTTTTTTCGCCCGTGCCTAGCGGGTTGACCGTCGCCGCTTAGACCGCGACCTCGAGCGCGGAAACGGGCAAAAGGGCTTCTTCCGAGGCCTCGAATCCACGGCCGCTTCTCAAAAACCCCGCACATTTTGACTTGCTGCCGCAAAGTCCTTTATAATTCAAGGCTTTTCCGCATCCGCGCCCGCGGAGGAAGAACCAGGGAGAGCCTGCACGCGCCTCGATGCGCACACTACAAGCAGGAAAAAACACATTGGGCGCAGCAATTTTTTTGGATCGATCATGAAGACGTTTTCCGCAAAAGCCCATGAGGTTACGCGTGAATGGTACGTGATTGACGCGACGGATAAGGTTCTCGGGCGTGTCGCCAGCGAAGTGGCACACCGTCTTCGCGGCAAGCACAAGCCAGAATTCACTCCCCACGTCGACACCGGTGATTTCATCATCGTTATCAACGCAGGCAAGTTGCGCGTCACGGGCAACAAGGCTACTGACAAGAAGTACTACCGTCACTCGGGTTACCCGGGCGGTATCTATGAAACGACGTTCGGCAAGATGCAAGAACGCTTCCCGGGCCGTGCGCTCGAGAAAGCGGTCAAGGGCATGCTGCCGAAGGGCCCGCTCGGCTACGCGATGATCAAGAAGCTGAAGGTCTACGCTGAAGCAACGCATCCGCATTCGGCACAACAGCCGAAAGCGCTCGAGATCTAAGGGGAGCCCACATGATCGGTAACTGGAATTACGGCACGGGCCGCCGCAAGAGCGCCGTCGCACGCGTCTTCATCAAGGCTGGCAAGGGCGAGATCATTGTAAACGGCAAGCCTATCGCCGATTACTTCTCGCGCGAAACGTCGCTGATGATCGTGCGTCAGCCGCTGGAACTCACGAACCACGGCGTCACGTTCGACATCAAAGTCAACGTGAACGGTGGCGGTGAAACGGGTCAAGCCGGTGCGGTTCGCCACGGCATCACCCGCGCGCTGATGGACTACGACGCAACGCTGAAGCCGGAACTGTCGAAGGCTGGCTTCGTTACGCGTGATGCTCGTGAAGTCGAACGTAAGAAGGTCGGCTTCCACAAGGCACGTCGCCGGAAGCAATTCTCGAAGCGTTAATCGCTTCGGGTGCGAACCGGCTCTCGGGCTGGAGTCGCTGCAAAAGCCGCCAACGCTTTCGCGAAGGCGGCTTTTTTTATGGTTTTACCAGATTGGTTCGGCGCCGTAGCCTTGCCAGGCGGAGCGTCGAAGCAAAGATTGGCGCCGCTGCAGGGCCGCTGGCGGCAACGATCTTGTAATTCCTTGATTTTGCTCAAAGCACCCATTGATTTTGTGGGCTTCAGCACGATATTGAGATCAGCCCTACAATAGCGGTTAGATGCTTTTTGGAGAGTTCGAATGAACGCAGTCACCGATACACCCGTGACCGAGATGCCCGCCCCCTTCGTTTTTACCGACGCAGCGGCTGACAAGGTCAAGCAACTGATCGAAGAAGAAGGCAATGCGGACCTCAAACTGCGCGTTTTCGTGCAGGGCGGCGGCTGCTCGGGCTTTCAGTACGGTTTTACGTTCGACGAAGCCGTCAATGAAGACGACACCGTCATGAACAAGAGCGGCGTCCAGCTGCTGATCGACTCGATGAGCTACCAGTACCTGGTCGGCGCTGAGATCGACTACAAGGACGACATCAACGGCGCGCAGTTCGTCATCAAGAACCCGAACGCTTCGACCACCTGTGGTTGCGGCTCGTCGTTCTCGGTTTGATGGCTGATTGAGCGACAGGTTGTGAAAAAAACGGGGCCGCGGCCCCGTTTTTTATTGTCCGTGCGAAACGCGGCTGCTGCTCGGATCAGCGCGGATAAATTGCCCCAAGCACGCGTTCCGCAGCCGCGCCCGTGACGGCCGGCAAATTGCCCGGCAAACGTGCCACGCAGCGCATCGCCAGCCATGCGAACGCGAGCGGCTCGACCTGGTTCGGCGGCACGCCGAGCGCGTCGGTGGTCATGACGGGCACGCCGCTTACGCCGCTGTCCTCCAGCGCCTGCTGCAACGCTTTCATGAATCTCCGGATTGCGCGCACCGCCACCACAGACATATACCGCCCTCGCGTCCGACGCGTGCCGCTCGATTTCGCGCGCCACCGTCACCGCCGTCAGCGCGACCAGCGTCGCCTGGACATCGGCGGGATCGAGGCCGGCGAACGGCTGGAGTTTTGCGTCGAGCCATTCGGCATTGAACAGATCGCGTCCGGTGCTTTTGGGCGGCTGTTGCGAGAAAAACGGTTCGTCGAGCAACGCGTTCAGCAACGTGCGATCCACCTGACCACCCGCCGCGAAATGTCCGTTTTCGTCGAACGGTTTGCCGAGATGGCGCTGCGCCCATTCGTCGAGCAATGCGTTCGCCGGTCCGCAGTCGAAGCCGCGCACGCTGCCGGTCGCGTTCAGAATCGTGATATTGCTGATGCCGCCAAGATTGCAGACCACCCGCGTTTCGTCTTTCGCGCCGAACACCGTGGCGTGAAACGCCGGCACGAGCGGCGCGCCCTGGCCGCCGGCCGCGACGTCGCGGCTGCGGAAATCGGCGACCACGTCGATGTGCATCATTTCCGCGAGCAGCGCAGGATTGTTGATCTGCCGCGTATAGCCCTTTTCCGGCCGATGCCGCACGGTCTGCCCATGCACGCCGATCGCGCGAACCTCCGAAGCCGGAGACGCGGCTGCCGCGCAGCAGTTCGTGGCAGCACACGGTGTAGCGCGTGGCGAGCGCGTTGGCCGCCAGCGCTTCGCGCTCGATCTCGTTGTCGCCCGGCTGTTGCAGCGCGAACAGCGCGTCGCGCAAACCCGCCGCGAAGCCGACGAACGCCTCGGCCAGCACCTCGGGCGGCTTGCCCTTCGGCAAACCTGACGGCGATGCCGTCTACACCGTCCATGCTCGTTCCGGACATCAATCCGAAGTAGATGCCGTCTGCCGGGTCTTGCGCCACGTTGCTGCTCCTGTCGAGGGTTCGTTGCGATCCGTTTTAGCAGATTATCGACGCAAGCGCGGTCGAATATAAGCGCCGAAACGCCGTGGCCGCGGCCTCGTGCGCGGAAATCGTGCGCCGGCGGCCCGCTCGTGGCCGAGTCAGTGGGCGCGGCGGCGCGTCATCTATGGGACAATCTCCTTTTTTCGCGACTTCACGTTTCCAGCATGAGCACCGAGTCCACCAAGCCTAATTCAGCGCCCGCCTTTCCGATCACCGACGAAGTCCGTCACGCGCTCGCCGTCACCAAACGCGGTGTCGACGAACTGCTGATCGAAGACGAATTCGCGCAAAAACTCGCGCGCAGCCAGGCGACGGCAAGCCGCTGCGCATCAAGCTCGGGCTCGATCCGACCGCGCCTGACATCCACATCGGCCATACGGTCGTGCTGAACAAGATGCGCCAGTTGCAGGATCTCGGTCACACGGTGATTTTCCTGATCGGCGACTTCACGTCGCTGATCGGCGATCCGTCAGGCCGTAACGCAACGCGCCCGCCGCTCACGCGCGAGCAGATCGAGTCGAATGCGAAGACGTATTTCGAGCAGGCCGCGCTCGTGCTCGACCGCGACAAGACCGAAATCCGCTACAACAGCGAATGGTCGATGCCGCTCGGCGCCGACGGCATGATCAAGCTCGCGTCGCGCTACACGGTCGCGCGCATTCTCGAGCGCGAAGATTTCACCAAGCGTTTCCAGGGCGGCGTGCCGATCTCGATCCACGAGTTCCTGTACCCGCTGATGCAAGGCTACGACTCGGTCGCGCTGAACGCCGACCTCGAACTCGGCGGCACCGACCAGAAGTTCAACCTGCTGGTGGGTCGCGAGTTGCAGAAGCAGTACGGCCAGGAACAGCAGTGCATCTTGACGATGCCGCTGCTCGAAGGCCTCGACGGCGTCGAGAAGATGTCGAAGTCGAAGAACAACTACATCGGCATCAGCGAAAAGCCGACCGACATGTTCGGCAAGCTGATGAGCATTTCCGACGTGCTGATGTGGCGTTACTTCGAACTGCTGTCGTTCCGTCCGATGGACGAGATCGCGCGGCTTCAAGAAAGAGATCGAAGGCGGGCCGCAATCCGCGCGATTTCAAGGTGCTGCTCGGTCAGGAAATCGTCGCGCGCTTCCACTCGCAAGCCGATGCCGAGCGTGCGCTCGAAGACTTCAACCATCGCGCGAAGGGTGGCGTGCCGGACGATATTCCGGCCGTGACGCTCGCGGGCGCGCCGCTCGCCATCGGCCAGTTGCTCAAGCAGGCGAACCTCGTGCCGTCGACCAGCGAAGCGCTGCGCAATATCGAGCAGGGCGGCGTGAAGATCGACGGCGCGACGGTGTCGGACAAGGGCCTGAAGGTCGAAGCGGGCGAGTACGTCGTGCAGGTCGGCAAGCGCCGCTTCGCACGCGTCACGCTGACGGCCTGATGCGGCGTGCGTTCACGCTCGAAGTCAGCCGATGATCGCGCTGATCCAGCGCGTGCGGCGCGCCGAAGTGCGCGTGGCCGACCGGGTGACCGGCGCGATCGAAGCCGGTCTGCTCGCGCTGGTCTGCGCCGAACGGGGCGACACCGAGGCGGCCGCCGACCGGCTGCTCGCCAAGGTGCTCGGCTACCGCGTGTTCAGCGACGCGGCGGGCAAGATGAATCTCTCCGTGCAGAATCTCGACGGCGCGGGGCGCGCGGGCGGCCTGCTGCTCGTGTCGCAGTTCACGCTGGCCGCGGATACCAATAGCGGCTTGCGCCCGAGCTTCACGCCGGCTGCGCCGCCGGACGAGGGCAAGCGCTTGTTCGACTACTTCGTCTCGGCGGCGCGCGCAAAGCATCCGATCGTCGAAACCGGCGAGTTCGGCGCGGATATGCAGGTGTCGCTCGTCAATGACGGCCCAGTCACGTTCTGGTTGCAGACGAACGCCTGAGGTTCACGCTTTGCTGTCCGTGACATGTGACGCGCGTTTCCGCTGTCGTCTCCCGATGCGCGCGCTATCGCACGCGCATCAACCCTCCAGCCGCTTTTTGCGACAATAGCGGCTCGGCATAACCGGCGAACTGGCGCCCACTTCCATCTCATGACCACGCAGATTCTGTTCATCCGGCACGGCGAAACCGACTGGAACCGCATCAAGCGCATTCAAGGCCACATCGACATTCCGCTCGCGACGACCGGCTTGGCGCAGGCGCAACGCCTCGCGCGCCGCATCGCTGATGAGGCGAAGCAGGGCGTGCGGCTCGATGCGATTTATTCGAGCGATCTGCAACGCGCGCAGCAAACCGCGCAGCCGATCGCCGATGCGCTCGGCTTGCCGCTGCAATTGCGCGAAGGTCTGCGCGAGCGTTCCTACGGCGCGTTCCAGGGCCATGACAGCGACGAGATCGCATTGCGTTTTCCCGATGAATACGCGCACTGGCAAACCCGCGATCCGGGTTTCGCGCCGCCCGAAGGCGAGTCGCAGCGCGCGTTTTATCATCGCGTGGTGCATGCGATCGAGCCGTTGATCGCCGCGCATCCCGGCGGGCGGATTGCGTGTGTCGCGCATGGCGGCGTGCTCGATTGCGTGCGCCGGTTCGCGTGCGAATTGCCGCTCGATGCGCCGCGCGATTACCCGTTGCTGAATACGAGCGTGAACGTCGTGGACTTCGATGATGGCCACGCGAGCATCGTTTCGTGGGCGGATGTCGCGCATCTCGACGCGCCGAGCCGCGGACGATGGATTCAAGAAGAAGCTGCCGGAAGCGGGGCGCTGATCGAAGCGTCAGGCTTGTGTCGACGTTTGCGTTTGCGTTTGCGGTTCGGGAGGCGTCTGGTCGCTTGACGCTCGGCGGCTTGCACGGAGGCTGCGTTACTGGTTAGCCTTTGCGCTTAGGCGTGCGTTATTAGCGCTCGGTTCATTGCACGCTCACCGAGCTGCAAGCTACGCCGGAGCTTGCCAGCGGCAAACTCGCATCAATCCGCTCCGAGCGCCGCCGCAACCCGTCGACGCGCCCGCTTCGAGACGCCATTCACCAGCGCCCAGCGAATAACCGGCGCAACCAGCCGGACGCCGGGCCGCGTCGAACGCACGACGAACCGCCGCATAACGATCAAATCCCAGCATGCTCTGCGCCCAATCCGGCAGAAGATCGACCCCGGCATTGAGCATCAACGCACCCGCGGGCCGCATGAAGCGCTCGGTGCGGGCGCATTCATCAGAATTCTCACGACTTCGCGAGTGCGCTCGCTCGCCACCAGTTCGGGCTGCATGGCGAGCAGGTAAGCGTCGATCTCGGCGCGCGAGCGCGGAATATTCGACGCGCCCAGCATCTCGGCGATGCGCGCGGTTTCCGCGAAATACTGATCCTGCGCGGCAACGGGCAGCAGCGGGTTCACATAGCGCAGATGCGCGGTCATGAAACTCGACACTTCAGCGACGTGCACCCACGTCAGCAGCGCAGGCTCGCTGGCGCGATAAGGGCGGCCGTCCGGGCGCCACGCCGGTCACGCCGAGATGAATGCGCTTCACACGTTCGATCAGCGCGAGCGCATCGTGCCGGCTACCGTAAGTCGTGCCCGCGATGAAGGTTGCGGTGCGGCGCAAGCGCCCAAGAATATCGGTGCGGAAACGTCGAATGGTCCCAGACGCCGGCGAGCGCCAGCTGGGTGCAAGGCCTGAAGCAGCAGCGCGCTGATGCCGCCCGTCATCATCGACGTGAAGTCGGCGTGGACTTTCCAGCACACGGAGTCGGGGCCGAACAGGCCAGGGTCTCCCGGCGGCGATGAGTAGTCGAGTGCGGGGCCGCTGCCGCTCGTCAGATGCGTGACGCCGGCGGCCAGTTTCGAGCGGAAGCGGCGCGTGAGCAATTGTGCGAGACCGCCGCGATGAGTCGGGTTGCCTGGTCTGGTCGGACATCCTGATCGGCCTCGCGCGACGTGCCCGCATTAGGTTCGCGGCCGAATCCCACATGCCGGGCAGTGCGCTCGATGAGTCCGGCGCGGCGAGACCGAAATGCCGGTAGGTCAGCAGCGTGGCGACGCGGCCGCGCGGCGTACGCTGCAGAAAGCCCTGCTGGATCAGATACGGTTCGAGCACGTCTTCGATCGTGTCGCGTTCTTCGCCGATTGCCGCCGCCAGATTGTCGACGCCGACCGGGCCGCCGTCGAATTTGTGCAGGATCGCTTCGAGCAGCTTGCGGTCCATCAGGTCGAAGCCGACTGCGTCGACGTCGAGCATTTTGAGCGCCGCGTCGGCCACTTGCGCGGTGATGTTGCCGTCCGCTTTCACTTCGGCGAAATCGCGCACGCGGCGCAGCAGGCGGTTCGCGATACGCGGCGTGCCGCGCGCGCGCTTGGCGATTTCGAATGCGCCGTCCGGATGGATCTGCGCGTTCAGCAGCGATGCCGAACGCGTGACGATGCGCGCCAGTTCCTCGGCGTTATAGAACTCGAGCCGCGCGACGATACCGAAGCGGTCGCGCAGCGGATTGGTCAGCATGCCGGCGCGCGTCGTGGCGCCGACCAGCGTGAACGGTTGCAGGTCGAGCTTCACGCTGCGCGCGGCCGGTCCTTCGCCGATCATGATGTCGATCTGATAATCCTCCAGCGCCGGGTACAGAATTTCTTCGACGACCGGCGAGAGCCGGTGGATTTCGTCGATGAACAGAACGTCGTTCGCTTCGAGGTTGGTCAGCAGCGCGGCGAGGTCGCCCGCGCGTTCGAGCACGGGGCCGGAGGTTTGCCGCAGATTGACGCCCATCTCCCGCGCGATGATGTGCGCGAGCGTGGTTTTGCCGAGACCCGGCGGCCCGAACAGCAACACGTGGTCGAGCGATTCGGATCGGCGCTTGGCGGCCTCGATGAAGATTTCCAGCTGGCCGCGCACTTTTTCCTGCCCGACATATTCTTCGAGCTGGCGCGGGCGCAACGCGCGCTCGAACGCTTCTTCGTTCGGCGAGACGGGCGTGGCCGCGATGATGCGCTCGGCGGCGAGTTTGTCGGTTTCGATCATGGGCTCATTGTACCGCGAGCCGCCCGCCGCAAAACTCGGCCGAACGGCCAGGGTGCGTTCGGCACGCAGGCTTGTGCGAAGCTTTATCCACGCCGCACGAGCGTTCATACGAGGAGCCGTGCGGCGCTCGCTTCAGCCCTTGGACAAGCGCCTTCAGCGCAAGCTTGATGCCCTCGGAAACGCCGGTGCCGGCCGGCACGTTCTTGACGGCGGCCAACGCTTCTTTTTCGGAGTAACCCAATGCGAGCAGTGCATTCAGGATATCGGAGGCGTGGTCGGATGCCGACGCCGCGCCCGCCATCGCGCCCAGGTCGGCGCCGAGCTTGCCCTTCAGTTCGAGGAGCAGCCGCTCCGCCGTTTTCTTGCCGATGCCCGGCACGCGTGTCAGGCGCGCCGCGTCCTGCATCGTGACGGTTTGCGCGAGTTCGGGCACGCTCATGCCCGACAGCACCGCGAGCGCCATGCGTGCGCCGATGCCGGAGATCTTCAGCAGTTCGCGGAAGGTCGAGCGTTCCTCGGCGGTGCCGAAGCCGTACAGCAGATGCGCGTCTTCGCGCACGATCATCTGCGTGAGCAGGACGACGCGCTCGCCGGTCGAGGGCAGGTTGTAGAACGTGCTCATCGGCACGTCGACTTCGTAACCGACGCCGTTGCAGTCGACGAGCAGATGCGGCGGGTTTTTTTCCAGCAGAACGCCGGCAATGCGACCGATCATGGCGAATTCAATCTCGAGAAGAAAGGGCGAGTGTAGCGCAGCGAGTGAGCGGCGCGGAGGGCCAAATTGCGTTGACCCACGTGCGGCTCGTCTCATAGACTGAGGTCCCTTTTGGCGGGTTCTCGACCCACTCATCCAGAAGGAGCTTCCATGCTGAGCCTCACCACTCTCGCGCTGTTTGCCGGCGCGTGTCTCGCGTTGACCGTCACGCCGGGACCCGACATGTTGCTGATTGCCTCGCGCAGCGTGAGTCAGGGACGTTCGGCGGGTTTTGCGTCGTTGGCGGGTATTCAGGTCGGCACGTATTGCCACGCGATGGCGGCCGCGTTCGGACTGTCGCAACTCTTTCTCGCGGTGCCGTTGGCATACGACGTCGTGCGGTTCGCGGGCGCTGGGTATCTGCTGTATCTCGCGTGGAAAACGATTCGTGCGCCAGGCACCGTGCTGTCGCCGGATGCGTCGATGAGCCGTTATCCGGCCGGCCGGATTTTCCGGCAGGGTCTCTTCACCAATCTGCTGAATCCGAAGATGGCGCTATTCGTGCTGGCGCTGTTTCCGCAGTTCGTGCGACCCGAGGCGGGGTCTGTCGCGTTGCAAATCATGCTGCTGGCGACGATGCTGAATCTGATCGGATTTTGCGTGAACGGCACGGTGATTCTGATGGCGAGCAAGTTGAGCCGCACTTTGTCGGCAGGGCGCCGACCGTCGCGAGCGCCGCAATATTTGCTGGGGGCGGTGTTTGCGGGACTGGCGTGCCGGTTAGCGCTGGCTAGCCGGAACTGATTGCCTTCGGAGTCACCGCATGAGATTGAACGCACGGCAGCGAATGCGCGACACCGACGACTGCCGGCTCGCGCGGCACTATCCCACCAATCGTCCGCGCCGCACCCGCAGCCCCTTCTTTGCAAGCGAGGGCGCGATGCCGCCCAGCGTGCTCAACGTCGTCCCGCCGTGCGCATGGCAAATCGCCATGCCGAGCGCGTCGGCGGCGTCGGTGCTGGGTACGCCGGAAAGGTTGAGCAGCCGTACCACCATCTGTTGCATCTGCTCTTTGGTCGCGCGGCCGTAGCCAACTACGGCCTGCTTCAACTGCAGCGCGGTGTATTCGGCGACCGGCACGCCGCCCGCCACCAGTCCGCAGATTGCCGCGCCGCGCGCCTGGCCGAGCAGCAGCGTGGACTGCGGATTGACGTTGACGAACACTTTTTCGATCGCCGATTGATCCGGCGAATGCTGGCGGATCAGCGTCGATATACCTTCGAAGATGGTGCCCAGGCGCGAGGGCAGATCGGCGTCGGCCGTTTTGATGACGCCGCTCGCGACGTAGCTGAGGGTGTGGCCGCTTTGATCGATCACGCCGAAGCCGGTGACGCGCAAGCCGGGGTCGATGCCGAGAATTCTCATGAGATGCTGCGAATGCGGTAAAAACCAGGTGCTTGCGATACTACAACGAACGCGCCGGAGGACGGGCGGCGTTAAGCGATGTCAGCGGAATAAAAACTGCTGCGTGCGTGATGAGGAGGACTCGCAGATGGAGCGCTATCGGAATCTCAGTGGCGACTCGGGCGTCGACGCGTATGAAATTGGCGATGATTTCGTCAAGGTTCGCTTCAAGCCGGGTGTCGTGTATTGGTACACGGAGGAGAGGGATCGGCCTGCAGGCATGTCGCCGTGCTGAAGCGTCTTGCGTTGCGCGGGCAGGGTTTGGGGACGTACATCAGTCAGCATCGAGGAGGTGAAACGACGGTTACGCGAGGAAAGACCCGGAGGATTGATGCGGACTCGCGCATTGATGCCGCAGTGAAGGCTGATGCCGCAACTCGACTGCCGCAGCGTAGACCACCGCAACTAACTGCCGTTCGCCAAGCCAGACAAGGGTAGTCCTGAAAGCATTGCCAACTGCTTCACGGGCTACTGCGACTGCGCACGGCAGCCAGCTTGAACCTCACTCCGTCAAACTCGCGTCCTAAACAAAGCGCCCAAAAAAAACGGCCCGATGGGAAATCCCACCGGGCCGTTTTTCTTCGGAGCTAGCCCCTAGCCCCGGCAACGTCAACCTCAAAAAGCGGCTCGTCGCCGAAACCAGAGCACCAAACTCAATGCCGGAAGTGCCGCACGCCGGTCAACACCATCGCGATGTTGTGCTCGTCGGCTGCGCCGATCACTTCGTCGTCGCGCATCGAGCCGCCCGGCTGGATCACGCAGGTCGCGCCCGCCGCGACAACCACGTCGAGGCCATCGCGGAACGGGAAGAACGCGTCCGACGCCACCGCCGAACCCGCCAGCGTCAAACCGGCGTTCTGCGCCTTGATGCTCGCAATGCGCGCCGAGTCCACGCGGCTCATCTGGCCCGCGCCGACGCCGAGCGTCATGCCGTTCGCGCAGAACACGATCGCGTTCGACTTCACGTACTTCGCCACGCGCCATGCGAACAGCAGGTCGTCCATTTCCTTCGGCGTCGGGTGACGCTTCGTCACCACGCGCAATTCGTGCGGCTGCACGTTCTTCGAATCGAGCGATTGCACCAGCAGGCCGCCGCCAACGCGCTTCAGGTCGAACGCGTTGTGGCCTTCGCCCAGCGCGATTTCCAGCAGGCGCACGTTCTGCTTCGCCGCGAACACCTGGCGCGCTTCGGCGCTGAACGACGGCGCGATCAGCACTTCGACGAACTGCTTGGCCACCGCTTGCGCCGCCGCTTCATCCACTTCGCGATTGAACGCGATGATGCCGCCGAACGCCGAGGTCGGATCGGTCTGGAACGCCTTCGCATACGCTTCGTTCGCGTCCGCGCCGACTGCCACGCCGCACGGATTCGCGTGCTTGACGATCACGCAGGCCGGCACGTCGAAGGTCTTCACGCATTCCCACGCTGCATCGGAATCGGCGATGTTGTTGTACGACAGTTCCTTGCCCTGCAACTGGTTGTAGTTCGCCAGTGCGCCGGCCGGCACGCGTCAGGTCGCGGTAGAACGCGGCGCTCTGATGCGGGTTTTCGCCGTAGCGCAGGTCCTGCACCTTGTCGAACGCCAGGTTGAACGTCGCCGGATACGTGTTGCGCGACGAGTGCTTCAGTTCGTCGGTCAGGCTCGTCAGGTAGTTCGTGATCGCGCCGTCGTACTGCGCGGTGTGCGCGAACACCTTGGTGGCGAGGCGGAAGTTCGTCGCGTACGACGACCGCGTTGCCGTTCGCGCGCATTTCGTCGAGCACGACCGCGTAATCGGCCGGATCGACCACCACCGTCACGTCGCGATGATTCTTCGCCGCCGAGCGCAGCATGGTCGGGCCGCCGATGTCGATGTTCTCGATCGCGTCTTCCAGCGAGCACTCTTCTTTCGACACGGTCTGCACGAACGGGTACAGATTCACGACCAGCAGGTCGATGGTCGGAATGTCGTGCTTTTCAAGCGCTGCCATGTGTTCCGGCAGGTCGCGGCGCGCCAGAATGCCGCCGTGCACCTTCGGATGCAGCGTTTTCACGCGCCCGTCGAGCATTTCCGGGAAGCCGGTGTAGTCGGCGACTTCGGTGACGGGGAGGCCCGCGTCCGCGAGCAGTTTCGCGGTGCCGCCGGTCGACAGGATCTTGACGCCGAGGTCCGACAGCGACTTGGCGAAGTCGACGATGCCGGACTTGTCGGAAACGGAGATGAGCGCTTGCTTGATCATGATGAAGACGAAAAGCCGAAGGGAAACGTGGCAGGGCGCCGGAAACTACAGCGAGCTACAACAAACCGTGCTGTTGCAGCTTCTTGCGCAGCGTATTGCGGTTGATGCCGAGATACTCGGCGGCCAGCGACTGATTGCCGCCGGCCTGCTCGAGCACCACTTCGAGCAGGGGTTTTTCCACGCATGAAATAACCATGTCGTAGACGTCATGCGGATTGGAGCCGTCGAGATCCTGGAAATACATCCCCAGGCTGTCGCGGACAGATTGTTCGATATTGTTCTTGCTCATGCTGCTAGTCGGTCGGTATGGTCCGGCTCGCCGTCGTTCTTGTTGAGCGTCTCGTCGACGTAGACGAGGCGGTCGGAGATCGCCTTTTGGGCGTCGAAGAATTCGTTGACGGCGAGGAGTTGTTCGCGCGTGGTGTCCAGCGTATTCATGCGATGCCGGAACACGTTGGCGCCAGAAAGGCCGCGAGTGTACCAGCCGATGTGCTTACGCGCAGTGCGCACGCCCGTAAATTCGCCGTAGAACTCGTAGTGATCTTCGAGATGCTCGTTCATCACCTGCTGGATTTCGTCGATGCGCGGCGGCGGCAGCAACTCGCCCGTTTGCAGGAAATGCTCGATCTCGCGGAACAGCCACGGGCGCCCCTGCGCGGCGCGGCCGATCATGATGGCGTCGGCGCCGGTGGCGGCGAGCACGTCGCGTGCTTTTTGCGGCGACGTAATGTCGCCGTTGGCGACCACCGGAATGCGCACCGCCGCTTTGACCGCGGCGATGGTCTCGTATTCGGCGTCGCCGTGATACAGGTCGGCGCGCGTGCGGCCGTGCACGGTCAGCATCGAAATGCCGGCGTCTTCGGCCAGATGCGCGACAGATCAGCGCATTCTTGTTGTCGCGATTCCAGCCGGTGCGGATTTTCAGCGTGACGGGCACCGCATCGGGCCCGATGCCCACCGCGCCCACCACCGCCTCGACGATGCGCTGCACCAGCGGCTCGTTCTGCAGCAGCGCCGAACCCGCTGCCACATTGCAGACCTTCTTGGCCGGGCAGCCCATGTTGATGTCGATGATCTGCGCGCCGTTCGCCACGTTGTAGCGGGCCGCTTCGGCCATCATGGCCGGATCGGCGCCGGCGATCTGCACGGAAATCGGCTCGACTTCGCCCGTGTGGTTGGCGCGCCGCATGGTCTTTTCGCTTTTCCACAACTGCGCGTTCGACGCGACCATTTCCGACACCGCGTAGCCCGCGCCCAGCCGTTTGCACAGCTGGCGGAACGGCCGGTCGGTCACGCCGGCCATGGGGGCGACGAACAGGTTATTACGCAGATTGTGGGAGCCGAGAGTGGGCATGACGTGGACGCGCGCGCGGCCGATTGTTCAGTTCTGACAATCGGAGCATCCGCGAAATGCGAGGGAAAACCGCTATTTTAGCGTTAACGGCTAGCCGACAGCCGACTTGCGTCGCGCCGTAACTCATTAAATCTTCTATGAAAGTGGCCGAATTCATAGAACTGGCGACGCTCGCGCGGCTCATGCCACGGTGCTGAAAAGGCCGCGCGGCGCGAGCGCGAGCGGCGCGGCTCAGCGGCGCTGTCCGAACATCATCTGCCGCGCGAGCGCGGTTTTCACCGGCGGCACGAATTCGAGCGCGGTGAGCGCGAGGCCGCGCACGACGGCGAGCGGCGGCGAAATCGACGGTGAAAAGGCGCGCGAGCGTGTCGGTCGCGCCGATCGTCAGGCGCCGGTCGAGCGCGCGGCGTTGCGCGAAGTGCGCGAGCGCGAGCGGCGTCGGGCCGTCCGCGGACAACGCGTCAGCGAGCGCGTGCGCGTCGCGCAGACCGAGATTCAGGCCCTGACCCGCCACCGGATGCAGCGTCTGCGCCGCATTGCCGATCGCGACGACGCGGCCGTTCACGAGCGTATCCACCGCGTTCAGTCCCAGCGGGAACGATGCGCGGCCGCGTGATCTGCGTGAAGCGGCCCATGCGGTCGCCGAATGCGGCGCCGAGTTCGCGCAGGAATTCGTCGTCGGAGAGTTGCGCGCGGCGCGCGGCTTCGTCGGGCGCGCAGCACCAGACCAGCGCGTAGTCCGCGCCGCGCACGCCGCCCATCGGCAGCAGCGCGATCGGCCCTTGCGACGTGAAGCGCTCCCACGCCACATGCGGTTGCGGCGCGGACACGGTGACCGTGCCGACCAGCGCCGTCTGCCCGTAGTCGCGCGTGCCGCTGCTCGCGTCGTCTTGTTCTGGTCGCCGAACAGGCCGCCTTCGGCATTCACCAGGATCCGCGTGCGCAGCTGACGCGTGACGCCCGCGGTCTCGATCGGCAGCGTGACGCCGTCGTGCTCCTGAATCGGCGTCGACGCCGACGTCGAGCGGAACCAGTGCACCGAGCGTGGCGTGCACGGCTTCGGCGAGCCCATGCACGATCGAGCCGTAGCGCAGCACATAGCCGAGCGCCGGCAAGCCGTGCTCGCTGTGATCGATCAGCGTGCGCCCGAAGTGGCCGCGCTGCGACACGTGGATGCGCTGGATCGGCGGTGGCGTCGGCGGGCCAGCGCAGCGGTTCGAGAATCATCCGGCTGCCGTGCGACACGGCGATCGCGCGCGGATCGGCGATCGAATCTTCCGGCTCGCGCGCGTCGATCAGCGCGATCTTCAGCGCCTGCGTCGCGCTGCGGCGCGCCAGCCAGCCGGCGAGCGCCAGCCCGACCGGTCCGGCGCCGACGATCGTCACGTCGAAGTCGAACGCATGGTCGGGCGCGCGCGGGCTTCAGAATCACCGTCGACTGGGAAACGTCGTTCATAGCGGATTACTTCCTTGTGTCCATGGGCCGCGCGGGCTTCCTGCATCAGCGCTTCGATCTCGTCGGCGGCCACCGGCACGTCGCGCGTGATCAGCTCGCAGCCGGTCGGCGTGACGATCGCGTCGTCTTCGATGCGGATGCCGATGTTCCAGTAGCGCTCGGGCACGCCTTCGGTCGGCCGGATATACAGGCCCGGCTCGATGGTCAGCGTCATCGACGCTTGCAGCGTGCGCCACGGCAGCGCGCCCGCTTCGTCGCGCGGCGCGCCGCGCTCGCGATAGTCGCCGACATCGTGCACGTCCATGCCGAGCCAGTGGCCGGTGCGGTGCATGTAGAACGGCGCGTAGGCGCGCTCGGCGATCACGTCGTCGACGGAAGCGAATTTCGCGCGGTCGATGATGCCGGTGTCGAGCAGGCCCTGCGACAGCACGCGCACGGCCGCCTGGTGCGGAGTCGTCGAACGTGGCGCCGGCGCGGGTGGCGTCGACGGCGGCCTGCTGCGCGGCCAGCACGATGTCGTAGAGCTCGCGCTGCGCCGGCGTGAAGCGGCCGCTGGCCGGGAAGGTGCGGGTGATGTCGGACGCGTAGCCGTCGAGTTCGCAGGCGGCGTCGATCAGGATCAGGTCGCCGTCCTGCGCGATCGCGTTGCCGGCCGGGTAGTGCAGCACGCAGGCATTCGCGCCCGCCGCGACGATCGACGTATAAGCCGGCGCCTGCGCGCCGAATTTGCGGAACGTGTAGAGCAGTTCGGCTTCGAGTTCGTACTCGCGCATGCCGGGATGGCACGCCGCCATCGCGCGGCGATGCGCCTGCGCGGAAATCTGTCCGGCGCGGCGCATGATCGCGAGTTCGTGGTCGTCCTTGAAGAGCCGCATATCGTCGAGCAACGGCATCAGATCGCGCGCGGCAGCGGGCGCGGCCACGCCGCCGCGGCCTTGCGCGCGAACCGCGTCGAGCCAGCCGCGAACCTGTTCGTCCAGTTGCGCCGACGCTGCCGAGCGCGTAGTGCAGCGACGGTTTGTCGGCGAGAAGCCGCGGCATTTGCGCATCGATTTCGCCGATGGCGAACGCCGCGTCGAAACCGAACGCCGTCGCGCGCGCCGTCCGGGCCGAACCGGAAGCCTTCCCACGTTTCGCGCTCGACGTTCTTCTCGCG
This sequence comes from uncultured beta proteobacterium, assembly GCA_963800185.1. Classification (GTDB taxonomy): domain Bacteria; phylum Pseudomonadota; class Gammaproteobacteria; order Burkholderiales; family Burkholderiaceae; genus Paraburkholderia. Next base: position 123,153 of record CAWCZW010000005.1, read on the forward strand.
GCAGAACAGGATCGAGGCCGGCTCGCCTGGCGCGGCGCTTGCGTCGAGCACCAGCAGCGCTTCGGGTTCGGTGAAGCCGGTCAGGTAGTAGAAGTAGCTGTCGTGCCGGTACGGATAGTCGGCGTCGCGGTTGCGCAGCTGCTTCCGGCGCGGTGGGAACGATGGCGACGCCGCCGCCCGCTGCGCGCAGCGCGGCGAGTACGCGCTCGCGGCGCGTGCGGTAAACGTCGATGGCGATGGTGGGTTCGGTCGGCTGGTTCATCGTGCGATTGTAGCGCCCAATGCGGCGACGTATTTTGCGCGGATACTGCCGAAGGAGCGCCTGGCGGGCGACGGCGATTCGCCGCGCGCGGTTCGAGCTGTGGGGCGACGGACGTGCGCCAGGGCTGCCGTGGCAGCCTGGCCATCGGCCGGTAGACGCGGCGCATGGCGCGGCAATGTTGCAATCCATCCACAGCGAGCATCCATGCGGCTGCGATATGCGGCGCGATGCGCCGGAAAGCCGCCAAGCACTTATACTTTCGCCGAATTCAAGAAAAGGCAGATGGTCATGATGAAACTCATCGGTTCGCTCGCCAGCCCGTTCGTGCGTAAAGCGCGGATCGTGCTGGCCGACAAGAAGATCGACTACGAACTGGTGCCCGAGAACGTCTGGGCGCCGGACACCCGCATTCACACCTTCAATCCGCTCGGCAAGGTGCCGTGCCTCGTGATGGAAGACGGCGAAGCCGTGTTCGACTCGCGGGTGATCTGCGAATACGTGGATACGCTGTCGCCGGTCGGCAAGCTGATTCCGCAGTCGGGGCGCGAGCGCGTGGAAGTGCGTTGCTGGGAAGCGCTCGCCGACGGCATGCTCGACGCCGCGGTGCTGATCCGCCTCGAAAGCACGCAGCGCACGCCCGAGCAGCGCGTGGACGCGTGGGTCGCGCGGCAGCAACGCAAGATCGACGAAGGTCTGATCGCGATGTCGCAGGGGCTGGGCAGCAAGACGTGGTGCGCGGGCAATCACTACACGCTCGCGGATATCGCGATGGGCTGTGCGCTCGGCTACCTCGACTTCCGCATGCCCGAAGTTGAACTGGCGCGAACCGCATCCGAATCTGGACAAGCATTTCCAGAAGCTGTCGCTGCGTCAGTCGTTCATCGATACGGTGCCGGCGGACTTGAGCACGTTCCAGGTGGCTGGATAGCTGAACGGTTTGGTTCAGGCTCCTGAAAACCTGTTTTGAAGATCGTGATGGAATTGGAAATGCGCCTGCTCGACAGGCGCATTTTTTTGCGGATGCGTTTTGCGTCGCCGGGTCTGACGGCTGCGCCGCATCTGCCGCGCATGAACCCGGCGCGCGTAAAAGCGCGCGCTTTCCGCTGATGACTGCGGCTTGTCGCGGCTTATTGCTGCTTATTGCCGTCGTTGCCGCTTGTATTCCGTATTGCCGTTGCGTCGCCGCGTAATGCCCGGCCCGAACGCGAAGCCGAACGCCAGCAACAGCAGCGACACCGCCAGCACCGTGTTGTTGCCGCTCGTCACATACGGCGTGTTGCCCGACGTGCCTTGCACTGTGACGTCGAGCGAGCCGGTCGTGTACGGCGCGAGGCGCCCGAGCACCTCGCCGTTCGCGTCGATCGCGGCGGTCATGCCGGTATTGGTCGCGCGCAGCATCGGGCGGCCGGTTTCGAGCGAGCGCATGCGCGCAATCTGCAGATGCTGGTCCAGCGCGATCGTGTCGCCGAACCAGGCGAGATTGGTCGAGTTGACCAGCACGCCGGCCGGCGTGTCGCTCTCGCGAATATTGCGCGCAATTTCCTCGCCGAAAATGTCTTCGTAGCAGATGTCCACGGCGACCGGCTGGTTATGCACGATGAACGGCTTCTGCACCGGCGCGCCGCGCGCGAAGTCGCCGAGCGGAATGCTCATCAGATTGACGAACCAGCGGAAGCCCCACGGCACGAATTCGCCGAACGGCACGAGGTGATGCTTGTCGTAGCGGTACACGTCGCGGGTACCCGGCGTGACGCCGAACAGGCTGTTCGTGTAGTCGATCACCTGGCCTTCCGGCGTGATGGTGCCGCCAATCGCGCCGAACAGGATCGACGAGCTGCCGGTCGAATCGGAAAACTGCGCACCGCCGACGCGAACGGCGCGCGGCAATTGCTGCGCGAGCACGGGAATCGCGGTTTCCGGCGTGACGATCAGATCGGCCGGTTTCGCGGTGATCATCTGCTGATACTGGTCGATGGCGGCGCGCATGCCGGCTTCCTCGAACTTCATTTCCTGCTTGACGTTGCCTTGCAGCAGACGCACCGTCAGCGGCGCGTTGGCCGGCATGGTCCACTGCACGAGCGGCAGCAGCAGGCCCGCCGCGATCAGCGCCACGCGATCGCCGCCAGAGCCGGCATCGCAATGCCGCGCGCTGCGTTTCGCGGTTGCCGTCGACATCGCAGCGGCTCGCGGGCACGCGCAGCAGCGCTTGCACGATCAGCGCGGCCACCAGCGCCAGCATCCAGCCGACGCCATACACGCCCGCCACCGGCGCGAATCCGGCGAGCGGACCGTCCACCTGCGCATAGCCGCTCGCGAGCCACGGAAAGCCGGTGAACACCGTGCCGCGCAGCCATTCGCCGATCGCCCAGGCGCTCGCGAACGCCAGCGCGCCATGCCAGGTCGGCGAGAACGGCGGTTATCGTCAGCAGCCGCGCCGTGTGCGCGCGTGGCCGGCGCAGAACGACCAGACGCCTGCGGCCAGCGCCGGATAAACCGCCAGATACAGCGAGAACAGCACGACCGCCGCACCCGCGAGCGGCGCGGCCATCCCGCCGTAGTCATGCATGCTGACGTACAGCCACCACACGCCGCGTCACGAAGTTGCCGAAGCCGAACGCGCCGCCCGTCAGCGCGGCGCTTTTCCAGCCGGTCGTGCGCGTGAGCCACGCGAAGAAGAACGTGAAGATCGCGAGTTCGAGCCAGCCGCCATGCGGCGTCGGCGCGAACGAAAGCGTATTGGCTGCGCCGGCGACCAGCGCGACGAGGTAATGCCAGCGGGGCAGCGTGCGTGCCGCGCGCGTCAGTTGCGGCGGCAGCGGAAGCGCTCACGCCGCGGCGCGAACGGGAAGTGATCGGGTCGGCCATTGTTGCGCGGTCGGCGTGAGAAGTTGAGGGGCGGAAAAGCGAAGCGCGGAAGACGCGGAAAGCAGGATCAGGTCTGCACGTGCTGCGCTTCGCGCTCGCGCTGGCCGGCGAGCGGATCGCGGCGCACCAGCAGCATGTGGATCTGGCGGGCGTCGCCGCGCAGAATCTCGAAGATCAGATCGTCGAGGCGGACCTTCTCGCCACGATGCGGCACGCGCCCGAAGTGGTGCGTGACGAGTCCGCCGATCGTATCGACTTCCTCGTCGGAATAGTGCGTGCCGAACGCCTCGTTGAACTGCTCGATCTCGGTCAGCGCGCGCACGCGGAAACGGCCGTCCGGCGACGCGATGATGTTGCCGCTTTCCTCGTCGAAGTCGTATTCGTCTTCGATGTCGCCGACGATCTGTTCCAGCACGTCTTCGATCGTGATCAGGCCGGCCACGCCGCCGTATTCGTCGACCACCACCGCGAGGTGATTGCGATTCACGCGGAAGTCGTGCAGCAGCACGTTCAGCCGCTTCGATTCGGGGATGAACACGGCGGGGCGCAGCATGCCGCGCACGTCGAACTCTTCTTCGGCGTAGTAGCGCAGCAGGTCTTTGGCCAGCAGCACGCCGATGATGTTGTCGCGATTGCCTTCGTAGACCGGATAGCGCGAGTGCGCTTTTTCCAGCACGTAGGGAATGAATTCGGCGGGATTGTCCGCGATGTTGATCGCGTCCATCTGGGCGCGCGGCACCATGATGTCGCGTGCGCTGAGTTCGGAAACCTGGAATACGCCTTCGATCATCGACAGCGAGTCGGCGTCGATCAGGTTGCGCTCGTGCGCGTCCTGCAGAATTTCCAGAAGTTCGGCGCGCGAGTCGGGCTCGGGCGAGATGAAGTCGGTCAGACGCTCGAGGAGGGAGCGCTTTTCCTGCGGTTTGTCGGTGTGTCGTCGACTGGGATACGTGTCGTTCATGGTAGTGCGCCCGGCAAGACTGGGCGCGCTGTTGCGGAGCATTAAGGATACACCAGGCACATGGCAGGACCGTGTCCCGCCGGGCTGGGCGATGGATGAAACCGGGGTGAAGCGGGTTGAAGCGGCTTCGTCGTGCCCTGTCGCGATGGACAGCGCGTGGGTCAATCCTAACTGATTACGTGCGGAAAAGCGTTTCGGAGCAAAAAAGCGGTGACGCGTGGCCGAGTTCGGCGGTCAGTGCCAGGCGGCGTCAGATTACCGCCTCTGCGTTCATTTCCGAACTAGCAACCGCGTTCATTCCTGCGCTGCATTCGGCCTCCTTGCAGCGCTCGAGCAGCGCTTCGAGCGCGCGGTCCGGCATGCCGCTTTCGCGCAGCGCATGCACGGTGCGGCTGACGTAATCGAGCGTCGTGCCATAGCGGCCGCACGCGCAGCCGAACACGGTTTTGACGACCTCGTCGCGCAGCTTGCCGGTGTAGCTCGGCACGTCGCGGCGCATCACGAACGCGAGCGCGTCGACGCGCCGGCCGTCGGCGAGCACGCACGGCAGCCACGCCGGACGATACGAACCCATCGCCATTTCGCGCCGCCACAGCGCCTCGAGATGCGGCGCCGAGCCTTCAGCGGCAAGCCGGAACGCGATGCCGGTGCACGAACCGCCGCGATCGAGCGCGAGCACGAGACCCGGTTGCTCCGGCGTGCCGCGATTCACGCGCGACCACAAATACAGCCCGCGATGATAGCCGTGCACCTTCGAGCGGGTTGCCTCGACGGTGGGCAGGCCGGGATTCCAGATCAGCGAACCATAGCCGAACAGCCAGAGATCGCTCTTGCGGTCCCAGTCGCGCAGCGTGCAGTCGAGCGACGCGCGCAATTCATCGTCCGTCAGAAGCCGCGATTCGCCGAGCGCCGGCGGATAGTCCGGGCAGGGCTCTCGGGTGTCGGCTTCCGGGGAGAATGTGCTCACGATGTCGTTCGAACGGATGGTCAGGTGGAAGGTGAATAACGCCTATTCGCCTATTGATAAGGATCGGGAAAGCCGAGCTTGCCGAGAATCTCGGTTTCGATCGCTTCCATTTCCTCGGCTTCCTCTTCGACTTCGTGGTCGTAGCCCTGTGCGTGCAGCGTACCGTGCACCAGCAGATGCGCGTAATGCGCGACGAGCGGCTTGCCCTGCTCGGCGGCTTCCTTCTCGACCACCGGGCAGCACAAGATCAGATCGCCCGTCACCGGATCGTCTTCCGACTCGGCGTACGCGAAGGTCAGCACGTTGGTCGAATAATCCTTGCCGCGATAAGTGCGGTTCAGCGTGCGGCCTTCTTCGGCGTCGACGAAACGCACGGTCAGCTCGCCGTCCGCGAAAAGCGCCGCCTTGATCCAGCCGGCCACCGTGGCGCGCGGCAGCAGCGCCTTGTGTTCCGGATAGGCCTTGGCGGCGGGGAATTGCAGATTCAACGTCAGTTTCGGGGCGCGGCTCATGCGGTTTCTTGGTGAGGCGTGTGGGGCAGCAGCATGGTCAGTGGACGCCGGTCAGCGTGAATCCGCCGGACTGGCGACTTTCTGCGAATGCGCATCGTACGCCTCCACAATTCGCGCGACCAGCGGATGGCGCACCACGTCCGCGCTCGTGAAACGCGTGAGTGCGATGCCGCGCACGTCCGCGAGCACCTGCTGCGCTTCGACCAGCCCGCTCTTGTGGCCGCGCGGCAAGTCGACCTGGGTCGTGTCGCCGGTGACCACCGCCTTCGAGCCGAAGCCGATCCGCGTGAGGAACATCTTCATCTGTTCGGGCGTGGTGTTCTGCGCCTCGTCGAGGATGATGAACGCGTGGTTCAGCGTGCGGCCGCGCATGTACGCGAGCGGCGCGATTTCGATCATCTGCCGCTCGAACATTTTGGCGGTCTTGTCGAAGCCGAGCAGGTCGTACAGCGCGTCGTACAGAGGACGCAGATACGGATCGACCTTCTGCGCCAGATCGCCCGGCAGGAAACCGAGACGCTCGCCGGCTTCGACGGCGGGGCGCGTCAGCACGATGCGCTTGACCTGATCGCGCTCCAGTGCGTCGACCGCGCAGGCGACCGCGAGATAAGTCTTGCCGGTGCCTGCCGGCCCGATGCCGAAGGTGACGTCGTGCGAGACGATCTGCTTCAGATACTCGCGTTGCATCGGCGTGCGGCCGCGCAAATCGGCCCGCCGCGTGTACAGCTTCGGTCCCAGTGCGTCGAGGTCGTCGTCGGCGAGGTCGGCGGGCTGGTCGAACGGATGGTCCGGGTTGCCCGCGAAACGCGGGTCGCCGGCTTCCTCGCCGTTCAGTGCCATTCGTGCCGTTCGGACGATGCCGCGCCGGATGACGCACTTCGACGAGCGCGAGCTGGATGTCGTCGACCGACAGCGGCTCGCGCGCGTTGTTGTAGAAGTTCTCGAGCGCGGTCAGCGCGAGTTTCGCGCCGCGCCCGCGGATCGTGATGCGGTGGCCCCGGCGTTGCAGCGTCACGTCGAGCGCCTGCTCGATCTGCCGCAGATTTTCGTCGAGCGGTCCGCAGAGGTTGGCGAGCCGCGCGTTGTCTTCGCGCGGAGCGGTGAATTCCAGATGCTGCTGAGCGGTCTTCAAGGCGGTGGTTCGATCCTGTCGGTTTCGATGCGCGGTTGGGTTGGTGCTACCTGCGAGTCGCTTAATGCGTCGTGGCCGGTGCGTCGTCATGCACCAGCACGAGTTCGCCACGTAGCGAATGTGGGTACGCAAGGACGATTTTCACGTCGACCATCTGGCCGATCAGCCGCGCGTGCGACGCCACCGGCGCCGGGAAATTCACCACGCGGTTGTTTTCGGTGCGCCCCGCGAGTTCGGTCGGGTCCTTGCGCGCCGGGCGCTCAACGAGAATGCGCTCGATCTTGCCGACCATCGACTCGCTGATGCGCTGCACGTTCTCTTCGATCGTCGCCTGCAGATGTTGCAGACGCTTGAGTTTCACTTCGCGCGGCGTGTCGTCGTGCAGATTCGCCGCCGGCGTGCCGGGACGCGGGCTGTAGATGAACGAGAAGCTGGTGTCGTAGCTCATCTCGTTCACGAGCGTCATCATCTTGTCGAAGTCTTCTTCGGTCTCGCCGGGGAAGCCGACGATCATGTCCGTGGACAGCGACAGGTCAGGTCGAATGGCGCGCAGCTTGCGGATCACCGACTTGTATTCGAGCACCGTGTAGCCGCGCTTCATGGCCATCAGAATGCGGTCGGAGCCGTGCTGAACCGGCAGATGCAGGTGGCTGACGAGCTTGGGCACCTTCGCGTAGGTGTCGATCAGGCGCTGCGTGAATTCTTTCGGATGCGACGTGGTGTAGCGAATCCGTTCGATGCCCGGAATCTCGGCGACGTATTCGATCAGCGTCGCGAAGTCGGCGATCTCCGACGAGCCGAGCGTCACGCCGGCGCGGTACGCATTCACGTTCTGGCCGAGGAGGGTGACTTCACGCACGCCCTGGTCGGCGAGACCGGCGATTTCGGTGAGCACGTCGTCCAGCGGACGCGACACTTCTTCACCGCGCGTGTACGGCACGACGCAGTAGCTGCAGTACTTGCTGCAACCTTCCATGATCGACACGAACGCGCTCGGACCGTCGACGCGCGCCGGCGGCAGGTGGTCGAACTTTTCGATTTCCGGGAACGAGATGTCGACCTGGGCGCGGCCGCTTTCACGGCGCTTGTCGATCATTTGCGGCAGACGGTGCAGCGTTTGCGGACCGAACACCAGATCCACATACGGCGCGCGCGCCACGATCGACGCGCCTTCCTGGCTCGCCACGCAGCCGCCCACGCCGATGATCAGATTGGGATTCGCTTCCTTCAGCTCGCGCACGCGGCCAAGGTCGGAGAAAACTTTTTCCTGCGCTTTTTCGCGCACCGAGCAGGTGTTGAACAGGATCACGTCCGCATCTTCCGGGCGTGTCGGTCTTGACGAGGCCTTCCGCCGCGCCGAGTACGTCGACCATCTTGTCGGAGTCGTACTCGTTCATCTGGCAGCCAAAGGTCTTTACATAAACTTTCTTGGTCATCGAATTTCGCCGGTCGCAGTGGTTAACCTGGGGGCGTCGTTAAAAGGTAAAGGGGGCGAAACGTGTGGCGGCGCTTTGGCCCGCTCATGTCGGCTTCGACCTGCTTCGGAACCGGCGCTCGCCGAGGTCCGTGCGCGAGGTCGATGCGCTCTTCACGTTTGCAGCGTAACGCAACATTATAGCCCTTCACGGGATGCGGTTTTTTCGGCGGCAACGCTGCGCGGCCGCTCCGGCGGCAAGCCCAGCAGGCTTTCCAGTTCGCCCGACACCTGCGCGAAACGCTCGCTCAGAAAATCCAGCAGCACGCGCACGCGCGGCGCCATGAAGCGGTTGCGGTGGTAAAGCGCATGCAGCGGCGCGTCCGGATAACGCCATTCCGGCAGCAGGATTTTCAGACCGTCGGCGCGCAGGTCCGCTTCCACGTCCCACATCGACTTGATCACGATGCCGTAGCCGCGCAGCGCCCATTCGCGGGCGACCGCGCCGTCGTTGGTCTCGCGCGCGGTTTCGAACGGCACGGTGTAGTTCTGCTCTTCGTCGCCGCGCGTGAAGTGCCACTCGTTCGCCCAGCCGGACGCGGTGCCCAGCACGATGCAATCGAAATTCGCCAGGTCGTGCGGGTCTTTCGGCTCGCCTTTGCGCGCGATGTAGTCCGGCGACGCGCACAGCACACGCCGGTTCGGCGCGAGCTTGCGGGCGACCAGCGAGCTGTCCTGCGGCACGCCGAAACGGATCGCCAGATCGATGTCTTCCTGCACGAGATTCGACAGCGAGTCGGACAGCGTCAGCGCGAACGTCACTTCCGGGTACAGCGCGTTGAATTCGTCGAGCCAGTGCATCAGCAGATTGCGGCCGAAGTCGGAAGTCGCCGAAATTCGCACTTTGCCGCGCACCACGCCTTGTCCGGCTTGCAGCGCGGCCTCGGCGTCGTCGAGCGATTGCAGCGCCTGTCGGCAGCAATTCAGATACAGACGGCCCTCGTCGGTGAGCCGCAACTGGCGGGTGGTGCGCTCGAACAGGCGCGCTTTCAGGCCGGCTTTCGAGCTTGGCCAGGCGCGCGCTCGCGGCGGCCGGCGTCAGTCCCATCTTGCGGCCCGCCGCCGACAGGCTGCCCTGCTGCGCCGCTTCGACGAACAGGCGGATGTCGCCGAGATTATCCATCGTTCGGTCTTTCAAAAAAAATTTGAAAATGATTCAAATGCTACGCCAATTATCAAATCGATGCTGCGCCGCCGACAATGCACTCCTCGAAAACCCTGATGCCGCGCGCGCAAGTGCCGGCATCGCCGACACGACGCCATGCAACTCGATCACGCGACCATCGTCACCGCCGAGCTCGACGCCGCCCGGCATTTCTTCGTCGATATCGCCGGGCTGACCGAGGGCGCGCGTCCGCCGTTTTCGGTGCGACGGCTACTGGCTGTATGCGAACGGCCGTCCGGTGCTGCATCTGATCGACGCGACGATGCCGGCCACGGCTGCACGCGGCCGGGTCGCGCCGCGGATCGACCACATCGCTTTCCGGCTGGACGGCGCCGCGCGAATGGCAGGCGTTGCTGGAGCGCCTGCGAGCGCACGGCGTCGATTATCAAACCGCGCAAGTCCCGCAAATGGGCGCGCAGCCCGCCGAACGGCAACTGTTCGTGGCGCTCGCGCCGGGCGTCGTCATCGAATTCGTGACGGCGCTGGATCACGCTCAACTTCAAGACTGAAACCTGGAGAATAAAAATGCCCATCCCACTTACTCGCGCTGGCGATCAGCGCATTCGCGATCGGCACGACCGAATTCGTGATCATGGGCTTGCTGCCCGAGGTCGCGCGCGATCTGGCCGTGTCGATTCCGTCGGCGGGTCTGCTGGTGAGCGGCTATGCGCTCGGCGTCGCGGTCGGCGCGCCGCTGCTCGCGGTGGTCACGAGCAAGATGCCGCGCAAGCTCGCGCTGCAATTGCTGATGGGCGTGTTCATCGTCGGCAATACGCTGTGCGCGGTTGCGTCGAGCTATTCGGTGCTGATGATCGCGCGCGTCGTGACGTCGTTCGCGCACGGCTCGTTCTTCGGGATCGGCGCGGTGGTGGCGGCGTCGCTCGTGCCGTCCGAAAAGCGCGCCAGCGCGATTGCGCTGATGTTCACCGGCCTGACGCTCGCGAACGTGCTCGGCGTGCCGTTCGGCACCTTCGTCGGCCAGGAGTTCGGCTGGCGCGCGGCGTTCTGGATCGTCAGCGCGTTCGGCGTGCTGTCGCTGCTCGGCGTGACGGCGCTGGTGCCGAATCGTCACGATGCCGGGCCGGTCGGTCTCGGTCACGAAGTGCGCGTGCTGAAGGACCCGCAAGTCTGGACCGCGCTCGCGATGACGGTGCTCGGCTTCGGCGGCGTGTTCGTCGTGTTCACCTATATCGCGCCGATTCTGGAACAGGTGAGCGGCTTCTCGCCGCGCGGCGTGACGCTGATCCTGGTGCTGTTCGGCGTGGGCCTGACGATCGGCAATACGGTCGGCGGCAAGCTCGCGGACCGCGCGCTGATGCCGTCGCTGATGGGCATTCTGGTCGCGCTCGCCGTGGTGATGGCGATCTTCGCGCGCACCAGCCATTCGCAGGTGGCCGCCGCGATCACGATTTTCGTCTGGGGCATCGCCGCGTTCGCGACGGTGCCGCCGTTGCAGATGCGCGTGGTCGAGAAGGCGGCGGCGGCGCCGAATCTGGCTTCGACGCTGAACATCGGCGCGTTCAACGTGGGCAATGCGGGCGGCGCGTGGCTCGGCGGTCTGGTGATCAACCACGGCCATTCGCTCGATACGCTGCCGTGGGTCGCGGCGGGCGTCAGCGTGGTGGCGTTGTTGCTGACGTGGTTCGCGGCGCGCATGGATGCGCCGGTGTCCAAGGCGCAGCAGCGCGTGACGGTGCGCGAGACGTTTGACGCCGAGTTCGGAAGCGGGGGCGGGCGCGGCGGATGGAGAAATGCGCCCTGAACCTGGCAGCCAGCTACGCGGCTCCACTGCTGCGCAGAGCCGCCCATCCGCACCGCGCCCATATGAAAATTCCGCACAAGCTTTGCGAGAATCGCCCTCCGCAATACTGATAACAGTGTGAAGATAACTTCGTTGGGCGCGGCGGACGCGATGCTATCTTGCTTCCACTAACCGCATGCGCTGCCGTCCGGCGGCGCTTTGGAGGCAATCATGCATTCCCCGCTCGCGCTGGTTCGCGATCCCTCGGTCGACGCCGATGCGTCGCCGCGCGCCGCCGAACCCTTCGATGCACTTGAACATCTGGTCGGCGTGAATCTGGCCCGTCTGCGCGCCGAGCGGCAACTTTCGCTCGACGCGCTGGCCCGCGCGTCGGGCGTGTCGCGCGCGATGCTCGCGCAGATCGAATCGGCGCGCAGCGTGCCGTCCATCAAGGTGCTGTGCAAGGTCGCGGCGGCGTTGAAGGTGTCGGTGGCGGCGTTTCTGCGGCGCCACGCGACCAACGGCTTCGAGCATCTGCCGGCTGAGCGCTCGCCGCGCGTCGTCAGTTCGAACGGGCGCTATTCGGCGCGGCCGCTTTATCCCGATGCCGAGCCGACCGCCGCCGAGTTCCACGAATTGCGCATCGCGCCGCTGCATACCGAAGCCGGCGTGCGCCGCGCGCCGGGCACGACGGTGAATCTGGTGGTCAGCGAAGGCACGCTGGAAGTCAGCGTTCACGATCAGCGCCAGTTGCTGGCGACCGGCGACGCCATCGTGTTCGACGCCGACCAGCCGCATAGCCTGCGCAATCCCGGCGACACCGAAGCGCGCGCGTTTCGCGTCACGCTGAAGGCGGAAACGCCGCCGCGCTGGGACGTGCCCGCGCACGACGCAGCACGGCACGCACAGCGCACCGGTTTGACGCGCTGAGCGCCCGTTTCTCGGACGCGAGATGCCCGTTCTAGATCCCGCTAGCCGTTGCGCTGCAGATCCGGCGCGACTGTTGTATGCTTTGCCCGCCGGTCGATCCGGCAATCAGTGCGTCTTCAGGGCGGGGCGAAATTCCCCACCGGCGGTATGCCGGCGGCGCGAAAGCGTGAGCCGGTGAGCCCGCGAGCGCCCGTGTGCGTCAGGTATCAGGAGCCGACGGGGTCAGCAGATCTGGTGCGAAGCCAGAGCCGACGGTCATAGTCCGGATGGAAGAAGATGTGCAGATAGTCATGTTCGTTCCCGTGGCGGCGCCGGTGCGCTCAGGCGTGCGCGAGCGTGCGCGTCGTTGAGCGGCGTTCAGCGGCGCGTCTTTGTCTGTTTGCAATGCCCTGAAACGTTTTTCGCCCAACTTTTGCGAGAGCGTTTCACATGTCCTTTGCTACTTTTCCTGCTCCTTCGGCGATCGCCGACGATGCGTTCGCCGATCTCCCGCTGCTCGCCACCGAAGCCGTTCCGCCGCGCATCGCCGCTGCGTTGCAGGCGTTGCGCGAAGGCCGCGCGGTCGTGCTGCAGGACGACGACGACCGCGAGAACGAAGCCGATCTGATCGTTTCCGCCGAGCAACTTACCGTCGAAACCATGGCGCTGCTGATCCGCGAATGCAGCGGCATCGTGTGCCTGTGCCTGCCCGACGACAAAAGTCCGCGCGCTTGAACTTGCCGCCGATGGCCGCCGACAACGGGAGCCGTTACGGCACGGCGTTCACGGTGTCGATCGAAGCGCGTCGAAGGCGTGACGACGGGCGTGTCGGCGGCCGATCGCGTGACGACGATCCGCGCCGCGATCGCCGATAACGGCGAAGCCTGCCGAATCGTGAGCCCCGGCCACGTGTTCCCGTTGCGCGCGATGCCGGGCGGCGTGCTCGCGCGGCGCGGCCACACGGAAGGCACGGTCGACCTGGCGATGCTCGCGGGGCTGAAACCGGCCGGCGTGCTGTGCGAACTGATGAACGCGGACGGCACGATGACGCGCGGCGCCGACGTCGAGCGTTTCGCCGCAGCAACACAATCTGCCGATGCTGACGATCGCCGAATTGGTGGAATTCCGTGAAGCGCTGGCGGCGGCGCGCGAATGGTGGAAGAAGAGGCTTGATGACGTCGACTGACCATGTGCGCGGTGAGTTTGGGGTCGGCGATTGACAAGACAATGGCGCAATGCGAAAGGCTCGTCGTGCGATACGACGCGCAGGCACTGCTCATGGCGTGATGGACGCAACAGTGGCTCAAACAAGTTCGGCTTCAGAGCAATCGCTTCGAACTGTAGACGGGTGATTTGGCGTCTGTCGATTATTGCGTCGTAGGGTAAAGCGACCCAAGAGACGAACTTAAGACTGCACGTCGCCGAACTCGCCGCGGACGCCCGCCTCGACCAGCGCGGGCAGTTCGTCCATCTGATCGATGATGCGCGTCATGCCCATCTTGCGAAGCGCCTCCGCATAGCCCTCCGGAATATGGCTCGCGCCGACGAACGCGATCGTCTTCATGCCCGCCGCGCGCGCCGCATTCAGTCCGGCGACGCTGTCCTCGACCACGAGACATCGCTCGGGCTCCACGCCGAGCGTTTGCGCGGCAAACAGATACACATCGGGATAAGGCTTGGGCCGCGCGACCTGTTCGGCGCTGAAAACGCGCTCGCCGAAAATCTGCTGCGAACCCGCGCGCCGCACCGACGCACGCACACGCTACATCCGGCTATTCGATACCACCGCAGCCGGCAGCGCCACGCGTTGCAACGCTCGCGCACGCCGTTGATCGGGCTGAGCGACCCCGCCAGTCCGATCTCCGACGTTGTCTTCGACCGTATCGAGGAAGTCCGCGGGCAACGAAATGTCGAACGACTTTTCGATGCCTTCGAGAAAGCGCGAGGTCTGCTGGCCGAACGCCGTTTTCACGACCGGCTCGAAGTCGAGGCCGGGAACGTGTGCGTCAGCGTTTCGAACATCACGCGGTCGGCGATGATTTCGCTGTCGACGAGCACGCCGTCGCAGTCACAGATGAGATGGTCGATCATGCCTGAAACGCAAAGCGGGAAGCGCGTGGGCAGGGCGGGGCAAGCTCCATGCGCGGATTGAAAGCATCATGATACGTGCTTTGCCGCGGCACGGCGCCGCGTTTGCCGATGGCGAATATTTTTTTTTTTTTTTTTTTTTTTTTTTTTTTTTTTTTTTTTTTTTTTTTTTTTTTTTTTTTTTTTTTTCGGCCGATCAGTGCGCGGATCAATGCGTCGTTACGAATACATATCTGAACGTTTCCGGTCGTGCGCTTCGAGAGTCCGTCTGTTCAAGCGGGGTGTTTGCGTAGCATGCCGCGCAGCGCAGTCCGGCGCGCATGCCGCGGGATCCTTGAGGCGCTGGAAGTCCACGATGCCAGCGAGAAGCCTCTGCATGGTCAGCGGATCTATCGCGATGGGACGGGAAAGTCTGGAAAATCAGATTAAACGTCAAGCTCGGAGCAATCGAGCGTACTCAAACTGATCAGGGCGTATCGGCCCAGGCCTTCGCGGCGCGGATCGCGCGCTTCCAGCCGTCGAGGCATTCCTTGACGTCGGCATGCGGCAGAGCGGGCGTGAAGCGGCGGTCGAGCTTCCACTGGCTTTGCAGTTCGTCGACGTCCTTCCAGTAGCCGACCGCGAGCCCGGCCAGATAAGCCGCGCCCAGCGCGGTCGTTTCCGGCACCTTCGGGCGCACCGCGTCGACGCCGAGAATGTCGGCCTGGAATTGCATCAGCAGGTTGTTGGCGCAGGCGCCGCCGTCCACGCGCAATTCGCCGATGCGAATGCCCGAGTCGGCTTCCATCGCCTTCAGCACATCGAGCGATTGAAAGGCGATGCGATTCGAGCGCCGCGCGCGCGATGTGCGCCGAGGTCGTGCCGCGCGTCACGCCGAACAGCGTGCCGCGCGCGCGCGCATTCCAGTGCGGCGCGCCGAGCCCGGCGAACGCGGGCACCAGATACACGCCGTCGCAATGCGGCACGCTGCGCGCCAGCGCTTCGATATCCGCCGCGCTCTTGATGATGCCCAGCCCGTCGCGCAGCCATTGCACCACCGCGCCGCCAATGAAAATGCTGCCTTCGAGCGCGTAGTTGATCTTGTCGCCGATCTGCCAGGCGATGGTGGTGACCAGGTTGTTCTTCGATTCGATCGGCTTGTCGCCGGTGTTCATCACCAGGAAGCAGCCGGTGCCGTAGGTGTTCTTCACCATGCCCGACTCCGTGCACATCTGGCCGAAGAGGGCGGCGTGCTGGTCGCCGGCGATGCCGGCGAGCGGAATCTTCGAGGCGAACACGGTGGTTTTGGTCGGCCGTACACTTCCGACGAAGGCCGCACCTCCGGCAGCATGCTGCGCGGAATGTCGAGCGCGTCGAGCAGTTCGTCGTCCCATTGCAGCGTGTGGATGTTGAAGAGCATCGTGCGCGAGGCGTTGGTCACGTCGGTGACGTGCAGGCCGCCCTTGGTGAAATTCCAGACCAGCCAGCTATCGACCGTGCCGAAGGCGAGGCGCCCTTGCTTCGCTTTCTCGCGCGCGCCTTCGACGTTGTCGAGAATCCAGCGGATCTTGGTCGCCGAGAAATAGGAGTCGATCGGCAGGCCCGTTTTCGCGCGGACTTTTTCTTCGAGACCTTGCTCCTTGAGCTGGTCGCAGAAGTCGGCGGTGCGGCGGTCCTGCCAGACGATGGCGTTATAGATCGGCTGGCCGGTTTCGCGATCCCAGACGATGGTGGTTTCGCGCTGATTGGTGATGCCGATGGCGGCGATCGACGCGCCGTTCATGCCGGCGCGCGTGACGGCTTCGGCGGCGACGCCGGCCTGGGTCGACCAGATTTCCTGCGGGTCGTGTTCGACCCAGCCCGGACTGCGGATAGATCTGCTGGAATTCTTTTTGCGCGGCCGACACGACATTGCCGCGCCGGTCGAACAGCATCGCGCGCGAGCTGGTGGTGCCTTGGTCAAGCGCGAGGATGTACTGATCCTGCATTGTCTCTTCTCCATGCGTTTTATCGAATCGCCGGACTGCTAACCGGCGACAGGAACGGCTTGTTGTTTTAGCGGGCTTGTGATCAGCGCTTGTGCAGCCTGGCGCGTGCGCTCCGGTTTGATCCATGCCGAGGGCGAACGAGCAGATGCCTGCTGCAGGTCGGCACTGCTGCGTCGTGCGCCGCCCGCTCAGCTGCTCAGCAGCGTCGACTACGCGCTCTGCCGCGCCGGTTCGCGGGCGAACCACGCGTCGATATCGCGCGTGACCGTATCGAGCGTGCCCGGCTCGACGTGCAGGCCGAGTTTCGAGCGGCGCCACAGCACATCCTCCGCGCTGCGCGCCCATTCGACGTCGCGCAGATAAGGAGTTCGGCTTCGTAAAGGCCCGGCGCGAACGCGCGGCCGAGGTCGGCGACCGAACGCGCGCGCCGATCACGTGCTTGACGCGCGTGCCATAGGCGCGCGCGAGACGGTGCGCGAGATCGGCCGGCAGCCACGCATGCTGCTGCTTGAATTCGCTCAGGAAGCGCTCGAAGTTCGCGTGCGGGATATCGCCGCCGGGCAACGGCGCGCCTGCGGTCCACGCGGGCGTCGCGTTGTGCAGCGCGCGCGCGAGCGTGTCGACGGCTTCTTCCGCGAGCTTGCGAAACGTCGTGATCTTGCCGCCGAACACCGACAGCAGCGGCGCTTCGCCTGCGGGCGCATCGAGTTCGAGCGAGTAGTCGCGCGTGACCGCCGACGGGTTGTCCGCGCCTTCTTCCTCGAGCAGCGGACGCACGCCCGAGTAGGTCCAGCGCACGTCGGCCGGCGAGATCTTCTGCTTGAAGTAGCGGTTGATCGAGTCGCACAGGTACTGCGTTTCGTCGGCGTTGATCGCGACTTGCGACGGGTCGCCGCGATATTCGAGATCGGTCGTGCCGATCAGCGTGTAGTCGTGTTCGTACGGAATCGCGAAGATGATCCGCTTGTCGGGATTCTGGAAGATGTACGCGTGGTCGTGCTCGAACAGACTGCCGCGTGACGATGTGGCTGCCTTTCACGAGCCGCACGCTGTGCGACGGCTTGCGGCCGAGCGCGCCTTGCAGCAGTTCGCCGACCCACGGGCCCGCCGCGTTCGCGATCGAGCGCGGCGCGCACGTCAAGCGTCGTGCCGTCCGCGCGTTGCAGTTGCGCGCGCCATTCGCCGCCGGCGCGCACCGCGCTGACCAGCCTCGTGCGCGTGAGAATCGTCGCGCCGCGCTCCTGCGCGTCGAGCGCGTTCAGCACGACCAGTCGCGCGTCGTTGACCCAGCCGTCCGAATAGACGAAACCGCGCTTGATCGAATCGACCAGCGGCGCGCCCGCCGGATGGTTGCGCATCGTGATGCCGCGCGAACCCGGCAGCAGTTCGCGCTTGGCGAGATGGTCGTACAGAAACAGGCCCGGCGCGGATCAGCCAGGCCGGGCGCAGATCGGGCATGTGCGGCATCACGAAGCGCAGCGGCCACATGATGTGCGGCGCGGCGCGCAGCAGCGTTTCGCGCTCCTGCAAGCGCTTTGCGGACCAGCCCGAACTCGCGGTATTCGAGGTAACGCAGGCCGCCGTGAATCAGCTTGGTACTCGCCGACGACGTGTGCGACGCCAGATCGTCCTGTTCGCAGAGCAGCACGGACAGGCCACGGCCGGCCGCGTCGCGGGCAATGCCTGCGCCGTTGATCCCGCCACCTACGACGAGCAAATCGTATCTCGAGCCTTGCGTCACCTGCTGGGTCCCCTGTCGTTGGTCTGGAAAGCGGTTTGGAAAATCGTTCGAACAAATCATGTTCGTTTTCGAACTTTAATGAACATATTCGAAAAAGTAAAGTTCGCTTGGTAGCGTGGCCTTGGCCGGCGGTCAAGGAGTGGCGCAACGCGCGGCCACGGACGATACTCTCGGCAGCAGCCATTTCGAGGTGAATTCATGCGTGGACTTTTGATGATCGGCGCCGCTGCGCTTCTCGCCGGATGCGTCAGCTCGCCGAGCTTGAAGGGACGATGGGCGCGCCGTCGTTCGAAGCGTTGCAGCAGATGTGCAGCTGCCCAGACGGTCGACTACGGCAACGACGCGCAAGGCGTTTACGCGGCGGTGTTCGACGCGTACGTGGCGAGCCGGCGCGGCGGGTTGTCGAAGGAAGACTTCTGCGCGTTCCAGGCGTCGATCGCCCAGCGTCATGCGAGCCAGGGCGTGAGCACCGATCCGCAGGTGCGCAATCAGTGGGTGGAGTTTTTCACCGATCAGCGCGCCAAGGCGATTGAGCTGGCGTGCGGCGGTCGATCCGACCTTGCGCTCTGGCTGAGCCGGCGCTGTTTTAATCAGGATTGCGGCTGACGCATGGGTTGCCGCGCGATTGGGTCCCGCGTCGGCTGGCGTCGCGAAAGCGCCAACTATCGTGCAAGCGAGAGCGTTTGAGCCGTGCAAAGACTGACGACCGGTCGCACCAAGCTACGGTCTCAAAGATCCGCACACGACGAAGGCCGCCTGACTGGCGGCCCGCTTCACACGCAAACAAAAAGACGGGACGAGATTCGAAGCGGCAGCGTGCACGACTCAGCGCAACCCACCCGTCATCGCTGCGTCGTGGTTGCCGCAACACCGCGCGTCATACTGTCTAATGAACGACAACCCCGAGCACTCACGAAAGACGCTTGATGGCCCGCAATGCGTTGTCGCCGGTTTCGGTCACGCGCCATTGTTCGTTGCCCGACGCGAGCCGTTCGAGTTGCACGAGCTGGCGTTCCAGCAGGGCGTCGAGTTCTTCTCGCTCCATGTCGACTTGATTGGGGGCGTCCTTGACGAGCAACAACGTGGCGAATTCATGCGGACTCAGCATCGTTCTCTCCATGTCAAGCAAACGCGGACGGCCTTGCCGGCAACTGGCCAGATGCCAGTGAAGTCCGCTAAAGGATCAGGCGGGAAGTACGGCTCACACGACAGATTCACACGCCGGCGCTACGCAGAACGCGGAACGGACGCTGGGGAACTGGAGTGTAGTCAACCGCACGTTAAACACCAAATCGGCCCCAGTAAATTTTCCCTTTGACAATGGGCGTCGGAGAGGCGGTTTGGGCCGCGGCCAGATCCGCGATTTCACTCGAAGTTTCGCGTGCGCTGCAACATGGCGGAGAACGACTTACCGCGCCGATGTCACTCGGCGATATACACCTGGCAGTTGGCGGCGGCGAGCGTTTCGGCCATCTCGGCGGCGGGGCGGCGTCGGTGAAGAGCGCGTCGATCTGATCGAGATGACCTTGACGAACCAGCGCCGGGCGGCCGAATTTGGAGTTGTCGGCGGCGAGAAACACGGTGCGCGCATGCTGGATGATCGCTTCGGCCACGCGCACTTCGCGGGTGTCGAAATCGCGCAGCGTGCCGTCCGTTTCGATGCCGACGTGCCGATGATCGCGAAGTCCACCTTGAACTGGCGGATGAAGTCGATCGCCAGTTCGCCGACGATGCCCTTGTCCCACGGCCGCACGATGCCGCCCGTCACCAGCACTTCGCAATCCGGATAGCCGCTCATCATGCTGGCGACGTTCAGATTGTTGGTGATCACGCGCAGGCCGCGATGCCGGTTGAGCGCGCGCGCGACTTCTTCGGTGGTCGTGCCGAGGTTGATGAACAGCGACGCCTGATCGGGAATGTGAGTGGCCACTAGCGCCGCGATGCGCCGCTTCTCTTCGTGGAACATGCGCTGACGCGCCGTGTACGAGACGTTCTCGGAACTGGTCGGCAGACTGGCGCCGCCGTGATAGCGGCGCAGCAGGTTCATGTCGGCGAGCCAGTTGACGTCGCGGCGGATCGTCTGCGGCGTCACGTCGAAGTGGGCCGCGAGGTCGTCCACGGTCACGAAGCCGTCGCGTTGCACCCACTCCAGCAGTTCCTGTTGCCGGGCGTTGAGAGTCAGGCGGGGGTCTCGGGTCATGTGTCTCGGGATCGTGGGTTTTTATCGGCGCTGCCCGCCACCGGCGCGCATACGCTGTGCCGGAAACGGGTGATGCGTGAACGGGAGTGGAGCGTATTGTAAGACCATCGCACGCCTTGTCTGCCAGACTCGTGCGGCATCGCATCAAGATCGCAGGCACGACCGGCGACCTGAACTCATTCAGGCGCATTGCGCATTTATTCATTTGATAAATGAATTTGTTTTTTGTGCCAGATCGCGCTGCAATCCGAGGTTCTGCGATTTCATCCGCGTTTTACCCGTTTCCCATGGCTTCCGGCGTTCGTCACGAGCCGGGCCGCGCTTTCGAGAGTGTTCGACATGACTGGCTTCAACTGGCAAAACCCCTATCCGACGCCGCGTCTGCCCGTATTCGCGCGCAACATCGTTTCGACTTCGCATCCGCTCGCCGCGCAAGCCGGGCTGCGCATGCTGTGGAAAGGCGGCAATGCCGTCGACGCGGCGATCGCGGCGGCCGCCGCCATCACGGTGGTCGAGCCGGTGTCGTGCGGCCTGGGCGGCGATGCGTTCGCGCTGGTGTGGGACGGCAAGAAACTGCACGGTCTGAACGCGTCGGGCGTGTCGCCGGCGGCGTGGAACGTCGATTACTTCAAGCGCAAGTACGGCGAGGAAAACGGTCTGGCGAAACAGCCCAAGCGCGGCTGGGACGCGGTGACGGTGCCCGGCGTGATCGCCGGCTGGGAAGCGCTGCATCAGAAATTCGGCTCGCTGCCGTTCGCCGATCTGATGGAGCCGGCGATCGAAATCGCCGAGCGCGGTCACGCGGTGGCGAGCATCGTCGCGTATAAATGGGCGGCCGCCGTGCCGGAACTGAAGGATCTGCCGGGCTTCGCGCAAACCTTCATGCCGCGCGGCCGCGCGCCGGAAGTGAGCGAACTGGTGCGCTTTCCCGGTCACGCGAAGACGCTGCGCAAGCTCGCCGAGCAAGGCCCGCGCGCGTACTACGAAGGCGAGATCGCCGAGCAGATCGCCGCGTTCGCGCGCGAAGGCGGCGGCGCGCTGACGCTCGACGATCTGCGCAACTACCGCGCGGATTGGGTCGAGCCGATCGGCAAGGATTATCGCGGCTACACCGTGCATGAGATTCCGCCGAACGGGCAGGGCATCGCGGCGCTGATCGCGCTGGGCATCCTCGAAAAGTTCGACGTGAAGGAGCTGGCGGTCGACAACGTCGAGTCGCAGCATTTGCAGATCGAAGCGATGAAGCTGGCGTTCGCCGACGTCTACCGTTACGTCGCCGATCCGCGTTCCATGGACGTCACGCCCGAGCAGATGCTCGACGACGCGTACCTCACCTCGCGCGCGAAGCTGATCGATCACAAGCGCGCCACGCAGTTCGACTTCGGCATGCCGAAGGCGGGCGGCACGATCTACATGTCGGTGGCGGACGAGCGCGGCATGATGGTCAGCTTCATCCAGTCGAACTACATGGGCTTCGGCTCGGGCATCGTGGTGCCGGATAGCGGCATCGCCCTGCAGAACCGCGGCTGCGGTTTCTCGATGGACCCGAAGTCGCCGAACGTGGTGGAAGGCGGCAAGCGGCCGTTCCACACCATCATTCCGTCGTTCCTCACGCAGCAGGTGGACGGCCAGCAGGAAGCGGTGATGAGCTTCGGCGTGATGGGCGGCGACATGCAGCCGCAAGGCCATCTGCAATCGATCGTGCGGATGCTCGACTACGGTCAGCAGCCGCAGGCCGCGTGCGACGCGCCGCGCTGGAAGGTCAACCGCGACTTCACGATCGACATCGAATCGACGCTCGATCCGCGCACCGCCGAGGCGCTGCAGAAGCTGGGCCACACGATCAAGTCGGTCGACGATCCGTATATGGACTTCGGCTCCGGCCAGTACATCTGGAAGCTCGATCGCAACGATCCGGAGCGCGGCTACGTGGCGGCGAGCGACAGCCGTCGCGACGGGCTGGCGGCCGGGTTCTAAGCGTCACGCAGGCGAGCGCAGGCGCGGCTGCCGGGAGCTGCCGGTGCCTTGCGCTGCGCTGACGCGATGCAGCGCAGCGCGTGAGGCGGCGACGACGATCGCGTACGATCGCGGCTTCGAAGCCAGGCGTTGCGCGCAACGCGAATATGGCATGGCAAGACAGCCGCATCAGCGCCCAAGCACATTCAAGCACCGCGCATCAGACAAGGCAGGAGACATCATGCACACCCCCGCGTCGCCATCGGCGACAGCTTCCCCCCATTCCTCGCCCGCACCGCTTTCCAAAGCGATGGTGCGGCGTATCGTGTTTTCGTCGTCGGTCGGCAATGCGCTCGAGTGGTTCGACTTTCTGGTCTACGGCTACTTCGCGACCATCATCGCGAAACAGTTTTTCCCGATGCAGGACGAGTGGCTCTCGACGCTGCTCGCCATCGCCACCTTCGGCATCTCGTTCCTGATGCGGCCGCTCGGCGCCGTCGTGCTGGGCATCTACGGCGACCGCAAGGGCCGTAAGGCGGCGCTCACGCTCGCCATTGCGCTGATGATGGTCGGCACCTTCACGATGGCCGTGATGCCGCCGTATGCGTCGATCGGCATTGCCGCGCCGTTGTTGATCCTGCTCGCGCGGCTCGTGCAAGGCTTCGCGGTGGGCGGCGAGTTCGGCAGCGCGACGGCCTTCATGGTCGAACACAGCGCGTCGCGTCGTGGCTATTACGCGAGCTGGCAGTTCGCGAGCCAGGGGCTCGCGGCGATCACCGCCGCGGCCTTCGGCTCGCTGCTGACCGCGTGGATGCCGCCCGAGCAACTCAATAGCTGGGGCTGGCGTCTTCCGTTCATGTTCGGCTTGCTGGTCGGGCCGGTGGGTTATTACATCCGTTCGCATCTCGACGAGACGCCGGAGTTCCTCGCGCTGCACAAAGCGCGTGAGGCCGCGAGGCAAGGCGGCTGAGCGCGGCGCCGCTGAAAGCGAGCAGAAGGATGCGTCGTTCTCGCAACCAGTGGGTCAATCTGCTGCTGGCCGTCGGCATCGTCGCGCAGTCCACGGTCGGCGTGTACGTGCTGCAACTCTACATGCCGATGTACGCGGTCAAGCAGTTGCACATGCCGGCGGCGGCGTCGTTCGGCGTGGTGGTGCTCAACGGCGGCCTGCAGTTCCTGCTGTCGCCGGTCATGGGTGCGTTGTCCGATCGCATCGGCCGGATTCGCATCATGCTGACGACGTCGATCCTGATGGGCATGCTGATCTATCCGATGTTCGCGTGGCTGCAGACGCATCCGACGATCGGCTGGCTGCTGCTGTTGCAAGCCACCGCCGGTATTTTCAAGGCCGCTTACTCCGGACCGATGCCCGCGCTGATGTCCGAGATCTTCCCGACGCAGGTGCGCTCGACGGGTCTTTCAATTGGTTACAGCATCGGCGTGACGATTTTCGGCGGCTTCGCGCCGACGATCGTCGAGACCTTCATCCATTTGACCGGCGACAAACTCGCGCCAAGTTACTACGTGCTGATGGCCGCGGTGCTGTCGGGGTTGTCGCTGGTCGTCGTGGCGTGGCGCATGCGCCGGGTGCGCTGTGCGAGCGCGTTCAGCCGGCGTGAACGCGCAGTGCGAGCGCGCTGCACCCGCCGCGAGCCTTGTCGTTGGACTTGCAGCGTTTCTTCAGCAAAGAACCAGCTCGTCGAGCTGGCTTTTTTTGCGTCGTGCACGCGACTTGTGATCGACTGAAGGTTTCGACTAACTTGAAATTGGAACTGTGGCGGCCCGGCATGGTCTGTGCTGGGTTATCTGCAGAGTTGTGAAACACCGGCTAAGATGCAAGATACAAGGGGTTAACTCTAATTCAAGGCGCTGTATCTGACACGGCGGACCGCCCGTGCGAGCCGGCGGTTTCGAGCATGCTCCACGAGTCGATACAGCTTTCGGAGCAAGACACGATGCACACAGAGCTGAACCATGTCATGCCCTGGCGGATCGAGGATATCGACCTCACCCGCATTGATCGGCAGAAGGCGGTGCTAACGAAGACCTGCTGCTGCTGTTGTGCGCCGCTTCGTTTATCGAAAGCGGCACTGACCTTTACACCAGCAATCTGAGTACGTTTTTCAACGGCGACCCGGAAGTTTCGGCCTGGCTCAACAAGGAGTGGGAGCCGGAAGAAATGCAGCATGGCCGCGCGCTCAAGACGTATATCGCTTACGTGTGGCCCGAGTTCGACTGGGACACGGCGTTCCGCAATTTCATGGAAGAGTATTCGCTGACCTGTTCGGTGGAGGACTTCGAAAAGACTCGCGCGCTCGAAATGGTCGCGCGCTGCGTGGTGGAAACCGGCACGGCAACGTTGTATCGCGCGATCGGCGAATGTTCGGACGAGCCGGTGCTCAAGCAGATCACCGACAACATCCGCACCGACGAAGTCCGTCACTACAAGCACTTTTTCAAGTTCTTCAAGAAGTACAACAAGATCGAAGGCAATGGCCGTCTTGCGGTGCTCGGCGCGTTGATGCGTCGCGTGATGGAGATCAAGAACGAAGACTCGGAGATCGCGTTGCGCCATGTGTTCGCGATCCGTTATCCGGAGCGGGTGCACGATTCGGCCTATAACCGCGAACGTGCGGCGCGTATCAATGCGCTGGTGCGGCGCAATCTGTCGGCCGACATGTGCGTGAAGATGCTGCTCAAGCCGCTGGATCTGCCGGCGAGGATTCAGCCTGGCGTGCATTACCCGCTCGCGAAGATCACGCAGCACGTGTTTTTCCGTTGATGTTGTTCTGCTGATCGCGTGAATGAGGAAGCAATGGCCCGCTGGTGCGGGCCATTGCTTTTCGAGGCATGATGCGGACCCTTAACTAATTCTTCATCGGGCGGGACGACCATGAGCGACTCCTCCGCCCGAACGTCCGCTCGAACAGACCGTGTTCGACGAATGGCCCGACGCCGTGCGCGCGTTGTTCGATGGTTCGTCGCTCGCGAGCAAGATGGGCTTCACCGCGTCGCTGCTGACCGTCGATGCGAATGGCCATATCCGTACGTCGCTGCTGGGCGTCGGCGAGTTATATGCGCCCGATTCGCGCACGCTGTGCATCGCGTTGTGGCCGCAGGCGCGGGCGACGCGCGCGATCGCGCAAAGCGGGCGCGCCGCGCTGAGCTTCGTCTGCGATGAGGCGTTCTATCAGGTGCAGTTGCGCGTCAAGCCGCTAGCGGGCGTGGCAGGCGATGACAGCGGGCTGGTGTATCTGATCGGGTCGATCGACACAGCGGAGGCGCAGAGCGTGCGTTATGCGCGCCTGACAAGCGGCATTACGTTCGAACTGGAGGGGGAGAGGGAGACGGTGCTCGATCGATGGGAACGGCAGATCGAGCACCTGAAGCAGGCGGCGGCCGGAGCCGGCCGCCTTGACGCGTACAGCGGCTAGACGCTTAGCGCGGCTTAACGCTTAACGCCCGCGCTGACCGCTGCGCGTCGGCTGGCCGCCACGCGGTGCGTCGTTGCGCGGCTTCGCGCCACCCAGCAACGCGCCCGGATTGCCGCCTTGCGGCTTGGTGCCCTGCGGCTTGCGCGGCGCATGTTGCGCGGCGCTGCCTTCGTGCGCGACTGCACGCGGCCGGTCGTCCTGACGCTGGCCGTCGCGGCCGCGCTGGCCGCCGTTGCCGGCCGGCTTCGCGCCTTGCGGCTTCGGCTGTTGCTGGCCATCGCCGGGCGTTGACCCGAACGTTGCGCCGGCTTCGCGCGCACCGCGCGGCCCGCCGTCACGCTTCGGCGCGCCTTGACCCTGACGCGGCGAACGCCGCCACCGCCGCCGCCGCCACCCTGGCCGCGACGCAGAATCGGTTCCGGCTTCGCGGTCGGATCCGGCTCGAAGCCCGCGATCACTTCCTGCGGCACCTGACGCTTGATCAGCTTCTCGATGTCCTTCAGCAGTTGCAGTTCGTCGACGCACACCAGCGAAATCGCTTCGCCCGTCGCGCCTGCGCGGCCGGTGCGGCCGATGCGGTGCACGTAGTCTTCCGGCACGTTCGGCAGATCGAAGTTGACCACGTGCGGCAGCTGATCGATATCGATGCCGCGTGCGGCGATGTCGGTCGCGACCAGCACTTGCAGCGTGCCGTCCTTGAACTCGGCGAGCGCGCGCGTGCGCGCCGACTGGCTCTTGTTGCCGTGAATCGCGAGCGCGCTGATGCCGTCTTTGGTCAGCTGTTCGGCGAGACGGTTCGCGCCGTGCTTCGTGCGCGTGAACACCAGCACCTGGAACCAGTTGTGTTGCTTGATCAGGTGCGTGAGCAGCTCGCGCTTCTTGTCGCGGTCGACCGGGTGAATCTTCTGCGCGACCGTTTCAGCCGTCGTGTTGCGGCGCGCGACTTCGATCAGCGCCGGCGAGTCGAGCAGGTTGTCGGCGAGCGTCTTGATTTCGTCGGAGAAGGTGGCCGAGAACAGCAGGTTCTGACGCTTCGGCGGCAGCTTGGCGAGCACGCGCTTGATGTCGTGGATGAAGCCCATGTCGAGCATGCGGTCGGCTTCGTCGAGCACGAGAATCTCGAGATGCGACAGGTCGATGGTCTTCTGCTGCATGTGGTCGAGCAGACGGCCCGGCGTCGCGACGACGATGTCCACGCCGCTGCGCAATGCGCCGATCTGCGGATTGATGCCGACGCCGCCGAACATCACGGTCGACTTCAGCTTCAGGTACTTGCCGTAGGCGCGCACGCTTTCTTCGACCTGGGCGGCCAGCTCACGCGTCGGCGTGAGGATCAGCGCGCGCACGGCGCGCTTGCCCGATGCCGTGGCGACGGCGGGCATGGTGTTCAGACGCTGCAGGATCGGCAGCGTGAAGCCGGCGGTCTTGCCGGTGCCGGTCTGCGCGCCGGCCAGCAGGTCGCCGCCGTTGAGCACGGCGGGGATGGCTTGCGTCTGGATCGGAGTCGGGGTGGTATAGCCGAGTTCGTGTACAGCGCGGACCAGCGGTTCGGACAAGCCGAGGGAATCAAAAGACATAAATGCTCTTTGCAATGCAGTTTCGCGAACGGCACACAGGGGCCCAGGCGGGCACAAACCGGCATGAACACGCCCGCATGGCGCGTTCGAGGCCAAAGCCCAGTTCCGGTCGCAGAGAAATCGGCGGCACGCTCGAACACGTGCCGAATGCTTCAACGCGCTATGCAGACACGTTGACTGGCTTTAAGTTGCATTTCGCCGCCGTGGGTGTCACGCGACGTAGCGCGCAACACTGACGAATTGACACAGACTGCCCGCCAGTACGAACAGGTGCCAGATACCATGTCCGTGCCGGATGCGCTCGTCGTTGATGAAGAAGTAGATGCCGGCGCTGTAGATGATCCCGCCGGCCACGAGCCAGGCGGTACCCGCTGCCGGTAAGGCTTGCACCAGCGGGCGGACGGCAACGAGCGCGAGCCATCCCATCAACACATACAGCACCATCGAAACGCTGCGGGTGCGTCGCCCGAGCGTGAGTTCCTGCACGATGCCGAGAGCGGCAAGCCCCCAGCTTACGCCGAATAGCGACCAGCCCCACGGTCCGCGCAACGTAACAAGTGTGAACGGGGTGTAACTGCCGGCGATCAGCAGGTAGATCGCCGAATGGTCGCATTTCTGCAGAACAGCTTTCACGCGCGGATTGCGCACGCTGTGGTAAAGCGTCGAAATAGCATACAGCACGAACAGCATCGCACCGTACACGCTGAAACTGACCACCTTGTACGCGTCGCCGTCGAGTGCGCCCATGGTCACGAGCGTAGCGAGCCCCGCCACCGACAGCACGGCGCCGACGAGATGGGTAATGCTGTTGAAACGCTCACCGACATGCACGGCTCTTTCCTCCTGCCCGGTTTCATAAGGGTTTATACCCACATGATACCGGGTCCTGAAAAAACGAAGGGCGCGGCCGCGAATTTCGCGGGCCGCGCCCCGGGTGCAACGCACGCTGCTTAGTCGAGCGGCGCCGAACGCAGATCGGACACTTGCTGCGGCGACACAGCCGTACCGTGGTTGCCCCACGACATCCGGATGTACGTCACGACGGCTGCCACTTCCGTGATTCGACAGCGCCTGCGCGAACGGCGGCATGCCGTACGGATGCGGGTTGCCTTCCGTGCTCGGCGGATAACCGCCATTCAGCACCATACGGATCGGGTTGACCGCCGACGGCATCTGGATCGACTGGTTGTTCGCGAGCGGCGGGAACGCCGGCGGCATGCCGAGGCCATTTTCCGCGTGGCACTTCGCGCAGTTGTCAGCGTAGATCTTCTGACCTTGCTTCAGCAGTTCGCCGCCGAACTTCTCCGACGTTTCGAGCTGCAGCGGTTCCGGTGCTTCGCTCTTCTGCGGAATCGTCTTCAGGTACGTGGCCATCGCGTTGATGTCGGCGTCCGACATGTACTGCAGGCTGTTGTGAACCACTTCAGCCATCGGACCGAACACCGCGCCGCGGTTCGACACACCGGTCTTCAGCAGATCGGCGATGTCTTTGGTTTCCCAGTCGCCGAGGCCGGCTTCCTTGTTCGACGTCAACGAAGGTGCGTACCAGTTCTGCAGCGGGATCAGGCCGCCGGCGAACGCAGCCGAGCTCGACCGGGCCGCCCATTGCGTTGATCGACGTGTGGCACATGCCGCAATGGCCGAGGCCTTCGATCAGGTAAGCGCCGCGGTTCCATTCGACCGACTTGGTCGGATCGGCCTTGTACTCGCCTTCACGGAAGAACAGCGTGCGCCAGCCAATCAGCATGTTGCGCTGGTTGAACGGGAATTTGCAGTTCGTGCGGACGGCTCGGCACGTTGACCGGCGTGACCGAGCGCAGGTACGCGTAGATCGCGTCCGAGTCGGCGCGCGTGACCTTCGTGTAGCTCGTGAACGGGAAGCCCGGATACAGCAGGCTGCCGTCTTTCGAGCGGCCCGTGTGCATGGCGCGGTAGAAGTCGTCCTGCGTCCACTTGCCGATACCGTACTGGTCGTCAGGCGTGATGTTCGGCGTGAACATCGTGCCGAACGGCGTCACCATGGGCAGGCCGCCGGCGAACTGCTTGCCGCCGCGAACCGTGTGGCAGGCGATACAGTCGCCGGCGCGGGCGAGGTACTCGCCCTTCTTGATCAGTTCGGCCTGGTCGGCGGGCGTTGCCGCCATGGCCGTGCCGTTATGCAGGTTGTCGCCGCCCGACCAGAGGACGGGAACGAGTGCGGCAGCCGCAACGACGACGACTGCCGAGAGGGCGAACAAAGACTTGCGTTTCATTTGAGTGTCTCTCCCGGTGCCTTATTGCGGTTCGCTGCCGCAGGCAAGCGGAGTCTTCATCGAGCGGGCCGGAGCCGGCACGGGGTTTTGCGGGGCCTGTTTGCGTGGAAAGCCAGGCAGCGACGGCGTTCACGTCTTCGTCGGTCAGACGGGTGGCGATGGTGTGCATGCAATCAGGTGCGATGGCGTGACGCGAGCCCGAACGCCATGCGCCGAGCTGCGCGCTGATGTAGTCGGAATGCAGGCCGACCAGACCCGGGATAGCCGGTTCCATACCGGTCAGACGCCTTGCCGTGGCAGGCCGCGCAAGCCGGAATCTGCTTGGATGCGTCGCCGTTCAGCACGATCTGCTGGCCGCGCTGCGAGCGTGCTCGACGACACCGTCGGCTTGGCCGGCGGCGGATACGGCGGACGTTGTTGCGAGAAGTACGTGGCGATCTGATGGAGGTAGTCGTCCGAAAGATACGTGACGAGGTAGTTCATCGGCGGATACTTGCGGCGGCCTTCGCGGAAATTCTGCAACTGGTTGTACAGATAGTCGGCCGGCTTGCCCGCGAGACGCGGGAAGTAGTCGTTGTCCGTACCTTGGCCATGCGTGCCGTGACAGGCCGTGCAGCCTTGCACGCGCGCTTCCATCGTGTCGGGGGCCTTCGGTTGAGTCTGCGCTTTCGCAGCGCTATAGACACCCGCGGAGCCGATCAGCAGAAGGGCAAGCAGCGGGCGGAAAATGCGTCTTGAAGACACGCGTAACTCCATCAAAATCGGGGACCTGACCGAACTTCGAGCGGCTCGGTGTGAAGGGCAGCCGGCGCTGCGGCGACGCAGAATTCTATCATCGAAGGGTGATGGTGACTATTTGCCACATTAGAGATGGTTCCGGGTGTCACGGCTATGCGACAGTTTGACGCGCGGCGTCGCATCGGCCACGTGCCGGTCTATCTCGATTTTGTCTGCGCGATCGCGGCGGCGCCCGCTCGCGCCGTGCGCCGCGTATCGACAAAGCGGGTTGAACCGACGCCGCGCCGACCCATCGAAGCGTACACTTCCGGGCTCGCCGGCCTTGTCCGACCGGCGTGCGCCCGGCTCGACGCCCACCGTTTCTTCCTGTTCATCAGCTATCGGCCTTACATGAAGCTATTCAATTTTTCCCGTCCGGCGCTGCGTGCGTTGATGCCCGGCGCTCGCGGCGCTGGTTGCTGACGTCCACGGCTTTTGCGCATGCGCATCTGGTGTCGAGCGAGCCGGCGGCGAACGCCGAAGTGGCCGCGCCCACCGAAGTCACGATCCATTTCACCGAGCCGCTCGAACCGGCGTTCAGCAAGATCGAGCTGGCCGATGCCAGCGGCAAGGCGAGCTGGCGCACGTCGCCTCGCAAGTCGACAAGGAGTGATGCCAAGGTCATGCATCTGGCGTTGCCGCAGTTGAGCGGCGGGCCGCTACGCGGTGCATTGGACGGCGGTTGCCACGGACGGCCACCGCACGCAGGGCGACTTTGCGTTCATCGTCAAATGAGCATCGACGGATTGTGGATCGGGCAGGTCGCCATGGCCGCGCTCATGAATGTCGCGTTTGCGTTTGCCGTCGGTTCGGCGTTGCTCGGCGCATGGCTCGCGAAGGACGCGCAGCACAAGATCTCGCCGGCGCGGCCCGGCCTGGTTGCGCGCCCAACGGTCGATGCTGACGGCTACCGTCGTGCTGGTGCTGGCGGACCTCGGCTGGCTGCTGTACCAGGCGGCGTCGATGAGCGGCGTTGCGTTGCCGGCCGCGCATCGGCGTGGTGCCGACCGTGCTGACGCAAACGCATGTCGGTTATGGCTGGAGCGTGGCGTTTGCGCGGCGCGCTGGTGCTGCTGGGCACGGCCATGGCCAGTCACACGGGCATGCTGCGCAACGCGCTGCTGTGGCTCGCGGTGATCGCGATTGCGGCGGGCAAGGCGTCGCTCGGGCATGCGGCCGATGCCGGGCCGGCCTCGGCGGCGATCGCCATGCAGACGCTGCACGTGCTGGTGACGGGCGTGTGGGGCGGACTGGCGATGGCGGCGGGACTCGCGGTGTTGCCCGCGCTCGGCACATCGACCGCCCGCGGCATGCTGATCCGCACGGCGACGCAGGTATCGAACGTGTCGGTGGTGGCGGTCGGGCTGGTGCTGCTCTCGGGCATCTTCAATGCCGTGCGCGGTTCGGGCGGCTCGTTCGAAGCGATCGAGGTGAGCACGTGGGGTCATGTGCTGACGCTCAAGCTGGCGCTGGTCGCGCTGGCGCTGGTGCTCGGCGGACTCAACCGCTTCTCGGCGTTGCCGCGCTTGCGCCGCACGGCCTCGACGATGGACGCGCATACCTTCGTCAACGTGCTGTATCTGGAAGCCCTGGCGATGATCGGCGTGTTTGTCGCGGCGGCCGCGCTGTCGCATAGCGTGCCGGCGTTCGCCGCGTTGGGCTAGAGGCGCCTGGCGTGAGGTGCCTGCAGGCCCCGAAGCGTGGGGCGAGGCGCAAGGTGCGGGGCGAGCGTGTTGGGCAGGGCGTGAAGCCCGCAACGTAGGCGCGCCGTGCCTTGCGTGGACGGCACTCGCCGTAGCCCACGATGTGCACACGCGGCAACACTGATCGGCCGAGACCGTGGTTCAGCGTGCACGTCCGCTCACAGCCACAAAGCCAGATAAAAAAAGCGCCGCACAGCAAAAGCGTGCGGCGCAATACACACGGTCGCCTGGCGGTGGCCGGCTGATCCGTTACTGCCCCTAGGCGGCGAGCGTGCTCGCTGCGCCCGTTCCAGCGTCTCTTCCGGAAACATCTCCTGTTGCAATCTCGCCGCGTCGCCGAACCACTGGCAGATCAGCCAGTTGCCCGGCGCGAACAGCACCGGCCCGGTCCAGGTGACCGTCATCGGACGTCCGCCGGATCTGAGCTTCAGGACGTCGCCGGCGCGGTAGGCGGGTTTTGCAGGCGTCGCACGTCGCTTTGCCAGTCGCATGATGAGCGTCCGTTCGATGACCAGTATTATTCGAAGCCGAGCCGATGCCCGAGGATCGGCGCGCAGAAGAGCGCGATCGCGCAGCCTGCTGCTTTGCCTTCAAGTTCGGCGCCAGCGGCGCGTGCGCCGTACATCTGCGTGAGCAGGTCGAAAAGTTGCGGCAGGCAGTACAGCACCGCGGCCCCAATGAAGCACTTTTCGACCACCGAGATGCGCCAGCCGCGTTCGTAGGCGAGCATCGCGCCGATGATGCGCAGCACGCCGAACACCACCAGCGCGCCAACGGCGGCCTGTTCGCGGATCAGATAGTCTGGAAGGAATTCGCCCATGATGTTCCCCGATGCATTTGTCGTTTGACATGCATTTGAGCAAGGAGCGGGCCATGCGTATGTCTGATGCCGAACAAACGGCGCGAAAGCCTTGCTGGATAAGGCTTTGCAGGCAAGCGGGGCGGGCCTCGAAAGCGGCCGGAAAACGCGTCTTCAGGCCGTTTCGGTCCGCGATGTTACGTAACTGCGACGGCGCGCGCGTCACGTCGCCGTAACGCGCGCGCCGAACGCCCGGAAAGCGCTTTGCAAGGACGCCTTCAACGAATCCGTTCGATCCGTCCCCACCAGGAACAGATAGGACAACGCGCCGACCAGGCCGACAGCGCTCATGAAGACCAGCGCGGGTTTAAAATCGTTGTTCCTGACGATGAGGCCGATCACGATCGGCACGCAGATCGACGACAGGTTGCCCATCAGATTGAACATGCCGCCGGTGAGGCCGAGCAACTCCTTTTTCGCCATCGACGACACCAGCACCCATGTGATCGACGAAAAACCGCTGCCGAAGAACGCGATCGCCATGAAGAGGATCACCATCGCAGTCGTCTCGACATAGTTTGCCCCGACGATCGCCGTGGACAGCAGCAAGCCCGTCACGATCGGCACCTTGCGGGCGACGGTGGCCGACACGCCGCGTCTGATCATCCAGTCCGACAGCAGCCCGGAGCCAGAATGCCGACAAACGCGGCGAGAAATGGCACCGCCGCCATGAAGCCGGCTTTCAGAAAGTCCATGTGCCGGTATTTGACGAGATAGGTCGGAAACCACGTCAGGAAAAACCACAATGTCGAGGTCACCGCGATCTGGCCGATATACACGCCCCATAGCTTGCGGTTGCCGAGCACCGCGCGCCAGTCGGCGGCCGAATAGCGGGTGCGCGGGCGCGGCGCGTGTCGCCCAGTTCGACGAGGCCGCCGCCTGCGCGAATCGTTTCGAGTTCGGCTTCGTTCACGCCCGGCGCTTCCGAAGGCTCGCGATACATCGCATACCAGACGAAGCCCCATGCAATGCCGATCGCGCCGGTCAGAAAGAACACGCCCTGCCAGCCGAAATGTTGCTGCGTCAGAACGAGCGCGGGCGTCAGAAACGCGAGCCCGACATATTGTCCGGACGTGTACGTGGCAATCGCGCGAGCCCGTTCGCTATCGGGAAACCAGGTGGTCACGACGCGATTCAACGTCGGATAAGCCGGTGCCTCCAAAGCGCCGAGCAGCACACGCAGTGACAGCAGCACCGCAAACGCGCTAGCGAAACCCTGCAGAATCGTCGCCAGCGACCATAGTCCGATAACGAGCGCCAACAGGAGCCGCGGCCGCGTGCGGTCGACCAGCATGCCGCCGGGAATCTGCAGCAATGCGTACGACCAGCCGAATGCGGAAAACACCAACCCCATATGGGCAGGATCGAGTTGCAGGTCTTGAGCGATGGCGGTCGCTGCGATCGACAGATTACTGCGGTCCAGATACGTGATGACGACGGTGACGAACAGCATCGCAAGCAGACGGTGACGCTTGCCGGTCGCTCGCGTCTGAATGTGCGTTGTCTCCACGGAGATGGTCCCTTTCTGGTTTTCGGCCGGTTGCCGCAGGAGCCGTCAAATGAAAACGCCGCCCAAGGGCGCGCCGTCTCGGTCACGCTAATCACCATTCGGCAACGCTGCCATCTTCGTGGCGCCACACCGGATTGCGCCAACGGTGGCCGACTTTCGCCATCTCGCGCACCTTCTCTTCGTTCACTTCGATACCGAGGCCCGGGCCTTGCGGAATCGACACGAAGCCGTCTTCGTATTTGAAGACTTCGGGGTTCTTGATGTAGTCGAGCAGGTCGTTGCCCTGGTTGTAGTGAATGCCGAGGCTCTGTTCCTGAATGAACGCGTTGTAGCTGACCGCGTCGATCTGCAGGCAGGTCGCCAGTGCGATCGGGCCGAGCGGGCAGTGCAGCGCGAGCGCAACGTCATAGGCTTCGGCCATCGACGCGATCTTGCGGCACTCGGTGATG
This sequence comes from uncultured beta proteobacterium, assembly GCA_963800185.1. Lineage (GTDB taxonomy): Bacteria > Pseudomonadota > Gammaproteobacteria > Burkholderiales > Burkholderiaceae > Paraburkholderia. Next base: position 157,654 of record CAWCZW010000005.1, read on the forward strand.
CCGCCCGCGTGCGACGCGTCCGGCTGGATGATGTCGACGTAGCCGCCCGACAGAATGTGCTTGAAGTCCCAGCGCGAATACAGACGTTCGCCCAGCGCGATCGGCGTGATGGTCTGGTTGACGATGTCGCGCAACGCTTCCGCGTTTTCCGACAGCACCGGCTCTTCGATGAAAAGCAGCTTGTACGGGTCGAGTTCTTTCGCCAGCACCTTCGCCATCGGCTTGTGCACGCGGCCATGGAAGTCCACGCCGATGCCGATGTTCGGACCCACCGCTTCGCGCACGGCGGCCACATTGTTGATGACGCCTTGCACCTTGTCGAAGGTGTCGATGATCTGCAGCTCTTCCGAGCCGTTCATCTTCACGGCCTTAAAGCCGCGCTCGACGACCGCGCGTGCGTTGTTCGCGACGTCGCTCGGGCGGTCGCCGCCGATCCACGAATACACCTTGATCTTGTCGCGCACCTGGCCGCCAAGCAGCGCATGAATCGGCACGCCGTGATGCTTGCCCTTGATGTCCCACAACGCCTGATCGACGCCGGCAATCGCGCTCATGGTGATCGGGCCGCCACGGTAGAAGCCTGCGCGATACATACTTGCCAGTGGTCTTCGATCAGCAGCGGGTCTTTGCCGATCAGATAGTCGGACAGTTCTTCGACGGCGGCCGCCACCGTATGCGCGCGGCCTTCGACCACCGGCTCGCCCCAGCCGACAATGCCTTCGTCGGTTTCGATCTTCAGGAAGCACCAGCGCGGCGGGACGATGAAGGTTTCGAGCTTGGTGATTTTCATGGTGTGCGTCTCCTGTGCGGACTGGGCGCCTGCGAAATAGTCGAGGGTTCACATGCTACAACAAAAGGCCATTTAAGTAGTATTAATAGTACTATTGGCCAAATAGTGGCGGGGCGCGATTGCACGCGTGCAATAGCGGCGCCGGTCTATCGGATCGGGATGCCGGATAATCGCGGTCGTTCCGGGCGAGGTCCGATTATCAACAGACGCCGACAAAACATGCGCGGGGAGAAAGCTATTCAGCACGATCTGCATGGGCGCGTCGCCCATCTGCTGGCGACCGCGATTTTGCGCGGCGACTACGCGCCCGACTCGATCTTGCCGCGCGAAGCGGAATTGATGGACACGTTCGGCGTAAGCCGCACGGTATTGCGCGAGGCGCTGCGCACGTTGACGTCGAAAGGGCTGATCGAATCGCGGCCGCGCGTGGGCACGCGCGTGCGGCCGAAAAACGCGTGGAATCTGCTCGATGTCGATGTGCTCGACTGGTATTCACGCGTCGCCGAGCCGATGGCGTTCGCGCTCAAGCTGCAGGAAATGCGCGAGATGATCGAGCCGTACGCTGCGGGTCTGGCGGCGGCCTCGCATACGAGACGACACTTTCGTGCGCTGGCCGCGGCGCATGCGGCCATGGTGGCGGCGCGCAATGTCGACGAATGGGTGCGCGCCGATCTGCAGTTTCATTTGAGCGTGCTGACGGCGTGCAGCAACGAATTGCTGATTCCGCTCGGGACGCTGATCGAGCGCACGCTGGAAGCGCAACTCCGGCTGAATGCGAAACGCGCGGACGTGTTCAACGCGTCGCTGGCCGAACATACGGCGGTGTTCGAGGCGATCCGCGAACGGAGACGCCGCGGCGCGCGCGCGGCGATGGCGGGTTTGCTGGGCGTGACGCGCGGGCGTATCGAGGGGTGAGCGCTTCAAGTTCGCGCTTCAATCCATCGCCGCGTGCGCACCGACGCATCCGGCGCCTGGTGTGCCGGGCGGATCAGCAACAGCAGCGGAATCACCAGCAGCGTCGCCATGAACATCAGCTTGAAGTCGTTCAGATACGCGATCATCGACGCCTGCTGCGTGATCGACACGTTCAGCGCCGCCATGTCGTAGTTCGAGCCGCTGTTCGAGCATCGGCTGCATCGCCGGATTGAACGGCGTGACGTTCGCCGCGAGGTCCGCGTGCGACGACCTGCGTGTTGCGCGTCATCAGCGTCTGCACGATCGAAATGCCGATACTGCTGCCGATATTGCGCATCAGGCTGTAGGTGGCGGTGCCGTCCGCGCGCAGTTCGGGCGTGAGCGTCGAGAAGGTCAGCGCGCTCAGCGGCACGAACACGAGGCCCAGGCCGAAGCCCTGGATCACGCCCGGCCAGACGATGTCCGAGGCCGACAGCACGATCGTGTAATGCATCATCTGCCAGAGCGCGAACGCCGAGATCAGGAAGCCGGCGAGCAGCAACAGGCGCGCATCGATGCGCTTCAGCAGCCGCCCGGCGAACAGCATGGCGACCATCGTGCCCGCGCCGCTCGGCGCCGTGACGAGGCCGGTGGTCGCGACCGGATAGTTCATCAGGTTCTGCAGCATCGGCGGCAGCAGCGCGCGCGTCGCGTACATCACCGCGCCGATCACGAAGATGAAGAACATGCCGGTGGCGAAGTTGCGGTCCTTCAGCAGCTCGTATTTGAAGAACGAGTTCTTGCCGACCGTCGCCGTATGCGCGAGGAAGAACGCGAAGCTGATCGCCGCGAGCAGCGCCTCGATGACGATCTCGATCGAGCCGAACCAGTCGAGTTGCTCGCCGCGGTCGAGCATCGCCTGCAACGCGCCGATCGCGAGACCGAGCGTGGCGAAGCCGAACGCGTCGAACTTCACGCCGTGCTTCGGCTCGCGCGCCGGCAGGAAGGTCGCCACGCCGAACAGCGCGAACGCGCCGATCGGCACGTTGATGAAAAACACCCAGCGCCAGTTATAGCTATCGGTGAGCCAGCCGCCGAGCGTCGGCCCGAGAATCGGCCCGACCATCACGCCCATGCCCCAGACCGCCATCGCCTGGCCCTGCTTTTCGCGCGGATTGATGTCGAGCAGGATGGATTGCGACAGCGGCACCAGCGACGCCCCGAAAATCCCTTGCAGCAAGCGCGACGCGACGATCTGCGTGAGCGTTTCCGACAACCCGCACAGCGCCGACGCGACCGTGAAGCCGCCAATCGAGATGATCAGCAGGCGCTTCGACGCTCAGCCGGTCGGAGAGCCAGCCGGTGAGCGGCGTGGCGATCGCGGCCGCGACGATATACGAGGTCAGCACCCACGTGATCTCATCCTGCGACGCCGACAGCGTGCCCTGCATGTGCGGCAGCGCGACGTTGGCGATCGTGCTGTCGAGCGTCTGGATCAGCGTCGCGAGCATGATCGAGAGCGGTGATCATGGGCCGGTTGAGCGGCGCGGCGGCGCTCGCCGGCGTGGAGTCGGAAGACATGGACAGGTGCAGGGTGCGTCGATATAGTAAGCATGCTTAGTATATCGGATGCGTACGGCGCCGCATCAGGAATTATGCGGAGCCTGAATTACGTGGTCGTCCGAACGCTGGTGACGCGAGAGGCTTTCGTATAATCCGCGCATGAAAACCCAACTCGAAAAGCGCTTCGGCTTTCTGATTTCCGACGTCGGCCGCCTGACAGGCAAGCGTTTCGACGATCTCGCGAAGTCGTCGGTCGATCTCACGCGCGCGCAATGCCGCGTGCTGGCCTACCTCGCGCATTACGGCGAGATGAATCAGGCGCGGCTCGCCGATCTGCTCGAAGTCGCGCCGATCTCGGCGGGGCGTCTGCTGGACCGGATGGAGGAGGGCGGCTGGATCGAGCGGACTGCCGAATCCGCAGGATCGCCGCGAACGTCAGGTGCGGATGACGCCGAAAGCGGAGCGCAGCGCTCGGCAAGGCGCGCAAGGTGGGCGACGAGGTCGCGCTCGAAGCGCTCGACGGTTTCAGCGACGAAGAAGCGAAGCAGTTGATCGCGCTGCTGCAGCGGGTGCGCGGGAATCTGAGCCGGCTGGTGGATCGGTACGCGATCGCTGGGTTGATTGCGCGAAGCCGTGCGTTGTGCTGCGCCGCTAGAGCGCAATTTGACGGCCCGGGCAAGCGGCGTGCTCATTATTTCGAGTCTGCGGCGAGGCCGGCTCCTGACGGCTGGAACAAGTTCGAAGCAGGCCGGCGGCGCGGCCGGCGTTTTCGATTTCGCGTCCGGTTGCTGCGGGTCGATGCATTTGAACGCGCTTTGATCGCGCTGAACGAAAATCGTATCGGCGGGGCCAGCGCTCGTTGCCGTGCGCGCCGTTCACCACGGCGACGATTTTGTAGCCGTCCTGCAACAATGTCGACAGCGTGAGCGGGCTGGCGCGCCACTGACTGTCGGTTGCGTGTCTGGGCGTTGGCGGTGAGCGGCGATGCGGCGGCGAGAAGCGCGATGGAAGCAGTGGCCACGGCAAGCGCGGCGGTGCGGAACGTCGTCAAGAAACCTCCTTGAAGTTGCAGTTTGGAAAGCAAAAACAAAAAAGCCGCTGACCTTGCGGATCAGCGGCTTTTTCTTGCAACTGGTGGCGAATCAGGGACTCGAACCCCGGACCTGCGGATTATGATTCCGTCGCTCTAACCAACTGAGCTAATTCGCCGAAAGAAGCGAGATTATGCGGACGAGGCCGGAAGGCTGTCAACCCCCGGCGCGCAACTTTTTTAAATTGCCGCGAGCCATCACGCGTAGTCTCAGTCCTGCGCGTAGATGTCCGAGTCCTTGGTTTCCTTGACGAACAGCATGCCGATCACGAAGGTGATGAGCGCGATCACGATCGGATACCACAGCCCCGAGTAGATGTTGCCCTTCGCCGCCACGATCGCGAACGCGGTCGCCGGCAGGAAGCCGCCGAACCAGCCATTGCCGATGTGATACGGCAGCGACATCGACGTGTAGCGGATCCGCGTCGGGAACATCTCCACCAGCATCGCCGCGATCGGCCCATAGACCATCGTCACGTAGATCATGATGATCGTCAGGATCACGATCGCTCATCGGCCAGTTGATCTGCGACGGATCGGCCTTCGCCGGATAGCCCGCGGCCTTCAGCGTGCGCGGCGAGCGTCTTGTCGAACGCCTTGCCCTGGTCCTTCGCGTCGGCGGCCTTGCCGTCATACGTGTTGACCACCGTATCGCCGACCTTGATCTGCGCGAGCGTGCCCGCCGGCGCCGCCACGTTCTCGTAGTTCAAGCCGGCCTTCGACAGCGCGCTCTTGGCGATGTCGCAGGAACTCGTGAACTTCGACGTGCCGACCGGGTTGAACTGGAACGAGCACTCGTCCGGGATTCGGCGATCACGACGATCGGCGCCTTCGCGCGTCGCGGCTTCCAGCGCCGGGTTGGTGTAGTGCGTCGAGCGCCTTGAACAGCGGGAAGTACGTCAGCGCGGCGATCAGCAGCCGGCCATGATGATCGGCTTGCGGCCGATCCGGTCCGACAGCGAGCCGAAGAACAGGAAGAACGGCGTGCCGATCAGCAGCGCGATCGCGATCATGATGTTGGCGCTGCTGCCGTCGACCTTCAGCGTCTGCGTCAGGAAGAACAGCGTGTAGAACTGGCCCGTGTACCAGACCACGGCCTGGCCGGCGGTCAGGCCGAACAGCGCGAGCAGCACGATCTTCAGGTTCTTCCACTGGCCGAATGCTTCGGTCAGCGGCGCCTTCGACGTCTTGCCTTCGGCCTTGATGCGCTCGAACACCGGCGATTCATGCAGTTGCAGGCGAATCCACACCGACACCGCCGAGCAGCACGATCGACGCGAGGAACGGAATGCGCCAGCCCCAGGCGCCGAACGCGTCTTCGCCCATGGCCGTGCGCACGCCGAGAATCACGAGCAGCGAGAGGAACAGGCCGAGCGTGGCGGTCGTCTGGATCCACGCGGTGTAGAAGCCGCGGCGTCCCGCGCGGCGCATGTTCGGCGACGTAGGTCGCCGCGCCGCCGTACTCGCCGCCGAGCGCGAGGCCCTGCAGCAGCCGCATCGCGATGAAGATCACCGGCGCCGCGATGCCGATCGACGCGTAGCCCGGCAGGAAGCCGACCAGGAAGGTCGACAGGCCCATGATCACGATCGTGACGAGGAACGTGTACTTGCGCCCGACCATGTCGCCGAGGCGCCCGAACACGATCGCGCCGAACGGCCGCACCGCGAAGCCCGCCGCGAAGCCGAGCAGCGTGAAGATGAAGCGCGGCGGTCGGATTGACGCCGGAGAAGAAGCTCTTGCTGATGAAGGCCGCGAGCGAGCCGGCCAGATAGAAGTCGTACCACTCGAAAACCGTGCCTAGCGACGATGCGAAGATCACCCGCTTCTCATCGCGCGTCATCGGCACGTGCGAGATTTGCCCGCCAACGGTAGCCATATGTCGTCTCCAATATTTGATATTGCACGCGGTCCGCCGGCAAAGGCGTTCCCGTGCAACCGATTATTGGAGTGGAAACTTACGGCGTACTGACGTGGAAGGGGTGAAGATGACGTTGCGCTGTGTCGAGCGTGAATTTCGATCAAAATCGTCAAATATCCGTCGTAAAATTCATTCAACGTCGCCTTAATTATCTCAATATCGTGGTTCCTGCGTGCGCAGTCCGCGTTAGGGTAAGTCCCGCGCCCGCTCAAGCACGCTGCAAGCTGACGCGCACGAGCGTTCCGGCCAGCCGCGGCGACGTCTTGATAGACGTTATCGTCGATAGTCAGCTCGCCGCCGTGCATCGTCGCGATCTCGCGGACGATCGCGAGCCCGAGTCCGCTGCCGTCGCCTTCGCGGCCGAGAATCCGGTAAAAGCGCTCGACCACCCGCGAGCGCTCGGCGACCGGAATGCCCAGCCCGGTGTCTTCCACTTCCAGATGCACGCGCCGCGCTGCCGTCGTCGTGCCGCACCCGCACGGTGATGCGGCCGCCCGGCGGCGTATAGCGGATCGCGTTGTCGATCAGATTCGACAGCATTTCGCGCAGCATGACCGGATTGCCGTCGACTTCGACCGGCTCGTCGGGCGCTTCGTAGCCGAGGTCCATCTGCTTCGCGAGCGCGGCCTGCACCCAGTCGCGCACCGCGCTGCGCGCGACCTCGGTCACTTCGACCGGCGTGAAAATCTGCCCCGACATGCGGTTTTCCGCGCGCGCCAGCGCCAGCAATTGCGTGACGAGCCGCGCCGCGTGCTCCGAACTGGTGGCGATCTGTTCGAGCGAGCGGTGCACTTCCGCCGACGCGTCCTGGCGCAGCGCCAGCTCGGCCTGCGTGCGCAGGCCGGCCAGCGGCGTTTTCATCTGATGCGCGGCGTCGGCGATAAAGCGCTTTTGCAACTCCATGTTCTGTTCGAGGCGCGTCAGCAGATCGTTGAACGACGTCACCAGCGGCTCGATTTCCGGCGGCGCGCGGCGCGCTTCGAGCGGCGACAGGTCGTCCGGGCGGCGCGCGCGGATGTGCGCCTGCAGCGCGTGCAGCGGCGCGAGGCCGCGCGACAGGCCGAACCACACCAGCAGGATCGCGAGCGGCAGAATCACGAACTGCGGCAGGATCACGCCCTTGATGATGTCGTTGGCAAGCTGGCTGCGCTTGTCGAGCGTCTCGGCGACCTGCACCAGCACCGGCTGCGCGCCGGGCGTCTGCGGAAACTCGACGGTCGTGTAGGCGACGCGGATATCGTTGCCGCGCAGCACGTCGTCACGGAATTCGACGATGCCCGGCTGCGGCCGGTCTTCCTCATGCGGCAGCGGCATGTCGCGCTCGCCGCCCACCAGTTCGCCGCGCGTGCCGAGCACCTGGTAAAACACGCTGTCGACGTTGTCGGCGCGCAGGAAGTCGCGGGTGGAGTCGGGCAGCGACAATTCCGCCACGCCGTTGACCGGATGAATCTGGCGGGCGAGCACGTAGGCGTCGGTTTCGAGCGCGCGGTCGAACGGGCCGTTGGCGATCGACTTGGCGACCAGATAGGTGACCGCGAGGCTCATCGGCCAGAGCAGCAGCAGCGGCGCGAGCATCCAGTCGAGAATTTCGCCGAACAGCGAGCGCGGACGCGCCTCGGCGGCGGCTTCGGTTTCGTCGGGCGGGGCGAACGGGTTGGCGTAGCGCTCGTCGCGCGCCTCGTCGAGGTCCGCCGCGTGCGCCGTGAGCGCGGTCTGCGCGTGCGGACATGGGCGCCTTCTATTTGTAGTGGTGGCTCGCCGGCATCGCGGCGGACGGCGACGACGCGGGCGGCTCGGGCTGCGGCGCGCGGGCGAGCGGGCGCGCGGCGCATTGCGCGGCTCGCGGTCGGCGCTCGCGCGGCAGCGCCGCTTTTTCGAGGCAGTAGCCGAGCCCGCGCACGGTGATGATGCGCACGCCGCTCGGCTCGATCTTCTTGCGCAGCCGGTGCACGTAGACCTCGATCGCGTTGTTGCTGACTTCCTCGCCCCATTCGCACAGATGGTCGACGAGCTGTTCCTTCGACACCAGCCGGCCGATCCGTTGCAGCAGCACTTCGAGCAAACCGAGTTCGCGCGCCGACAGGTCGATCACCTGCTCGTTGACATAGGCGATCCGGCCGACCTGATCGAACGACAGCGAGCCATGCCGCACGACGGTCGGGCCGCCGCCCGCGCCGCGCCGGGTCAGCGCGCGCACGCGCGCTTCGAGTTCGTTCAGCGCGAAGGGTTTGGCCATGTAGTCGTCGGCGCCGAGGTCGAGGCCTTTGACGCGTTCGTCGACGCTGTCGGCGGCGGTCAGGATCAGGACCGGCAGGTTCGAATTGCGGGCGCGCAGGCGGCGCAGCACCTCGAGCCCGGACATGCGCGGCAGGCCCAGATCGAGGATCAGCAGGTCGAAAGTTTGCATCGACAGCGCGGTATCGGCCTCGACGCCGTTCTTCACGTGATCGACGGCATAGGCCGATTGGCGGAGTGATCGAACCAGACCGTCCGCGAGTATGCTGTCGTCTTCGGCAATCAGAATTCGCATGATGCGCCAGCCTGGCCTTGCCGGCACCGTGGATGTCTCCCGGCGCGCAGCGGTCTCCGAAAATTATTGTGGGTAGTCTGGGCAGCGCGACGGTAAAAATGCGCGTTCGCATGAGAATCGCGCTTGCCAAAACTACTGTTTTTTTATACAGTGTCTGAGTTTCGTGTGCTGTCCTGTCGAGTAAGTTGAAACCGGGGCCGCACACCTGCCTCAGACGCCGTTCATCATAGCAAAGGACGATTCATGGAAGAAAGCAAGAAAGGCTCGGCTGGACTGACTGCTGAAAAGAGCAAGGCACTGGCTGCCGCGCTCGCGCAGATCGAAAAGCAGTTCGGCAAAGGGTCGGTCATGCGGCTCGGCGCAGGTGAGGTAGTCGAAGACATCCAGGTGGTCTCAACCGGATCGCTCGGCCTCGACATCGCGCTGGGCGTCGGCGGTTTGCCGCGTGGCCGTGTGGTCGAAATCTATGGTCCGGAATCGTCGGGTAAAACCACGCTGACGCTGCAAGTCATCGCCGAAATGCAGAAGATCGGCGGCACGGCAGCGTTTATCGACGCGGAACACGCGCTGGACATCCAGTACGCGGGCAAGCTCGGCGTGAACGTGAACGACCTGCTGGTCTCGCAGCCGGACACGGGCGAACAGGCGCTCGAAATCGCCGACGCACTGGTGCGCTCGGGCTCGATCGACATGATCGTGATCGACTCGGTCGCGGCACTCGTGCCGAAGGCTGAAATCGAAGGCGAAATGGGCGACTCGCTGCCGGGTCTGCAAGCGCGTCTGATGTCGCAGGCGCTGCGCAAGCTCACCGGCACGATCAAGCGCACGAACTGCCTCGTGATCTTCATCAACCAGATCCGCATGAAGATCGGCGTGATGTTCGGCAACCCGGAAACCACCACGGGCGGTAACGCGCTGAAGTTCTACGCGTCGGTGCGTCTGGACATTCGCCGTATCGGTTCGATCAAGAAGAACGACGAAGTGATCGGCAACGAAACGCGCGTGAAGGTCGTGAAGAACAAGGTGTGCGCCGCCGTTCCGCGAAGCGATTTTCGACATTCTGTACGGCGAAGGCATTTCGCGTCAGGGCGAAATCATCGACCTGGGCGTGCAGGCCAAGATCGTCGACAAGGCCGGCGCCTGGTACAGCTACAGCGGCGAACGGATTGGTCAGGGTAAGGACAACGCGCGTGAATTCCTGCGCGAAAATCCGGACATCGCCCGTGAGATCGAAAACCGTATCCGCGAATCGCTGGGCGTCAATGCCATGGCGGAAGCCGTGACCGGCGCAGGCGCGCTGAAGTCGCGGGCGAAGAAGAGTAACCATCACGTGATACGCAAGGGCCGGCCGTTGTCCAATGCAGGACGCCACGCGGACGGCCCGCGTGATGACGACCATCGGATGTCGTATTCGATCCGTTCGAATCGTTCGACGCACATGATCGCGCTGCGGGCCAGTCGCCCGCAGCGCGCCCAGTTTCGAATCCCCTCCTTCAGAATCAGTTCGGACCCTTCCGAAACCACCTACACCCGCTCGCGCCGCAAGCCTGGCGAAGCGAAGCCAGGTCAAGACGAAGCCAAAAAATCCCAACGCCCGGCACGTTCGTTAAAAGGACGCGCGCTCGGCTATCTGTCCCGTCGCGAATACAGCCGCGCCGAACTCGCGCGCAAACTGAAGCCGTTCGTCGAAGAAACCGATTCGCTCGAAACCTTGCTCGACGCACTGGAAGCCGAAAACTGGCTTTCCGACTCGCGTTTCGCGGAAAGCCTGATCCATCGGCGCTCGTCGCGATTGGGCGCGAGCCGGATTCTCGGCGAATTGAAGCAGCACGCGGTCGACCAGACGCTGGTCGAAGAGGCCAGCGCGCAACTGCGCGAAACCGAACTGGCGCGCGCCCAGGCCGTCTGGCGCAAGAAGTTCGGCGAGCTTCCCGAAACGCCTGCCGAGCGCGCCAAGCAGGCGCGCTTTCTCGCGTCGCGCGGTTTTTCGGGCGCAACGATCGGAAAAATCCTCAAAGGGATCGACGAAGAGTGAGCGGCGACGCAGCGCCACTCGTTGACGCCAGCCGGCATCGTTGCACTTTTGGCGAGCGCTGCGTTTCCGGGCTGCCGGCGCGAGTCATTGCGCATTCCGACCTGTCTCAAATACCCAGTATGCTAAAATTCTTGGGTTTTCCAATCCGGCCTTTCCTTCCCGCATGCCGCTCTCCCCGCCAGTGTCCCGTCAGTTGCGCCATCGTCGCGCAATCAGAGCGGAAGCCTATGAGCGAGCCGATGGCCTGTGGGATGTGGAAGCGTGCTTGACCGACGAAAAGCCACGCGATGTGGCGCTTGCGTCGGGCGTCCGGCCCAATGGTCAGCCGATCCATGAACTCTGGCTTCGCATCACCATCGATCGCAAGCTCAATGTCGTCGACGCCGAGGCGTCGTCCGACTGGGTGCCCTATCCTGGGTTGTGCCAGGTCAGCAATCCCGCCTACCGTGCCCTCATCGGGCTCAATCTGCTCAACAACTTCCGTCGCGATGCTGCCCGTTTGCTGGCCGGCACGGCTGGTTGCACGCATCTCACCGAGTTGTGCGCAATCCTGCCGACCGCCGCGATTCAGGCATTCGCCGGCGACGTGTGGAACACCAATGACGGCACGCCGGGCGCGGGCGGAGGTTCAGGAGACGAATCGTCTAACAGCACAGGCGATCATTCCAACGACAAACCGCCATTCCAGCTGGGACGCTGCCACGCGCTGCGTTTCGACGGCGAGGCGGTGCAACAGTTCTATCCGCGCTGGTATGGCCACGCACCGTATACAGCGGAACGCGCGGCATCGTCAGGCGACGGGGCAGTCCGCCAGGCAGGACGAGGGCGGCAACGCGTCCGGCATGAACGACGGCAGCGGAAACGATGTTCAATCCAACTCTCAGACTGAAGGGAATCACGCATGAAGATTCACGAGTACCAGGGTAAGGAAATCCTGCGGAAATTCGGCGTCGCGGTACCGCGCGGCAAGCCGGTCTTCTCGGTGGATGATGCGGTCAAGGCCGCGGAAGAGCTCGGCGGCCCGGTATGGGTCGTGAAGGCTCAGATCCACGCGGGTGGCCGTGGTAAGGGCGGCGGCGTGAAGGTTGCCAAGTCGCTGGAACAGGTTCGCGAGTACTCGGAACAGATCCTCGGCATGCAGCTCGTCACGCACCAGACCGGTCCGGAAGGCCAGAAGGTGAATCGTCTGCTGATCGAAGAAGGCGCTGACATCAAGAAGGAACTGTATGTCGGCCTGGTGATCGATCGCGTTTCGCAGAAGATCGTCGTGATGGCATCGAGCGAAGGCGGCATGGACGTCGAAGAAGTCGCGGAAAAGACGCCTGAGCTGATCCACAAGATCGCCGTCGATCCGGCAACCGGTCTGAAAGACGCTGAAGCCGACGAGCTCGCAACGAAGATCGGCGTGCCCGCCGCTTCGCTGCCGCAAGCACGCGCAATCCTGCAAGGCCTGTACAAGGCATTCTGGGAAACCGACGCATCGCTCGCCGAAATCAACCCGCTGATCCTGACCGGCGACGGCAAGGTCATCGCGCTGGACGCCAAGTTCAACTTCGATTCGAACGCACTGTTCCGTCATCCGGAAATCGTCGCGTATCGCGATCTGGACGAAGAAGATCCGGCTGAAGTCGAAGCGTCGAAGTTCGACCTCGCGTACATCTCGCTCGACGGCAACATCGGCTGCCTCGTGAACGGCGCTGGCCTCGCAATGGCAACGATGGACACCATCAAGCTGTTCGGCGGCGAACCGGCGAACTTCCTGGACGTGGGCGGTGGCGCCACGACCGAGAAGGTCACGGAAGCGTTCAAGATCATGCTGAAGAACCCGAACCTGACCGCGATTCTGGTCAACATTTTCGGCGGCATCATGCGCTGCGACGTGATCGCGGAAGGCGTGATCGCGGCGTCGAAGGCCGTGTCGCTGAAGGTGCCGCTCGTGGTCCGCATGAAGGGCACGAACGAAGACCTCGGCAAGAAGATGCTCGCTGAATCCGGTCTGCCGATCATCGCGGCTGACAGCATGGAAGAAGCGGCTCAGAAGGTCGTCGCGGCCGCAGCGGGCAAGGCGTAAGCCAAACCCCAAGCGCGTTTCACCAGGATTACGAATGGCGGCGCGTGAGTGGCGCACGGCGGCGCGGGCGAGAACATCCCGCCGCGCGGCGCAACCGCGCGACGCCAAACGAACAGAGGTTTATACATGTCGATTCTGATTAACAAAGACACCAAGGTCATCACGCAGGGCATTACCGGCAAGACCGGTCAGTTCCATACGCGTGCTTGCCGTGAATATGCAAACGGCCGCGAAGCGTACGTTGCAGGCGTGAACCCGAAGAAGGCCGGCGAAGATTTCGAAGGCATTCCTATCTACGCTAGCGTCGCTGAAGCCAAGGCTGAAACGGGCGCGACCGTGTCGGTGATTTACGTTCCGCCGGCAGGCGCTGCTGCTGCGATCTGGGAAGCCGTCGAAGCCGACCTGGATCTCGCAATCTGTATCACGGAAGGCATTCCTGTCCGTGACATGATCGAGCTCAAGGCACGCATGCGCGCGAAGAACAGCAAGACGCTGCTGCTCGGACCGAACTGCCCGGGCACGATCACGCCGGACGAACTGAAGATCGGCATCATGCCGGGTCACATCCACCGCAAGGGCCGCATCGGCGTCGTGTCGCGTTCGGGCACGCTGACGTACGAAGCAGTCGGCCAATTGACGGCGATCGGCCTCGGCCAGTCGTCGGCAGTCGGTATCGGCGGCGACCCGATCAACGGTCTGAAGCACATCGACGTGATGAAGATGTTCAACGACGATCCGGATACGGACGCCGTCATCATGATCGGCGAGATCGGCGGTCCGGACGAAGCGAACGCGGCTGAGTGGATCAAGGACAACATGAAGAAGCCGGTGGTTGGCTTCATCGCCGGCGTTACGGCGCCTCCGGGCAAGCGCATGGGCCACGCCGGCGCGCTGATCTCGGGCGGTGCGGACACGGCTGAAGCCAAGCTGGAAATCATGGACGCATGCGGCATCAAGGTCACGAAGAACCCGTCGGAAATGGCGCGTCTTCTGAAGGCGATGCTGTAAATCGAAATTCGCGCGCAGTCACGGCGCGTTTTTTGATACGCTTACGAAATCCTTTCGTGAGCGAGCGGTCTGAAAAAGCGGGGGAGTGCAAACTCCCCCGCTTTTTTATTGTCCGCGCGTCAGATTCCTTCCTATTCTTTCAGTCATGCTCGAATTCTTCGCCACCCTCCATTGGGGCGCGGTCTTTCAGATCATCGTCATCGACATCCTGCTGGGTGGCGATAACGCCGTCGTGATCGCGCTGGCCTGCCGCAACCTGCCGCCCTGCGCAGCGCACGAAAGGCGTGCTGTGGGGCACGGCCGGCGCGATCGTGCTGCGCGTCGCGCTGATTGCGTTCGCGGTGGTGCTGCTCGACGTGCCGCTGCTGAAATTCGCCGGCGGCCTGCTGCTGCTGTGGATCGGCGTGCGACTGATGGCGCCCGCGCACGACGCGCATGAGAACGTCAAGCCGGCCGACAAGCTGATGTCGGCGATCAAGACCATCATCATCGCGGACGCGGTGATGAGCCTCGACAACGTGATCGCGATTGCCGGCGCCGCCGAAGCGGCCGATCCGGAGCACCGGCTCGCGCTGGTGATTTTCGGGCTGGTGGTGAGCATTCCGTTGATCGTGTGGGGCAGCCAGCTGGTGCTCAAGCTGCTCGACCGCTTTCCGGTCGTCATCACGTTCGGCGCTGCGTTGCTGGGCTGGATCGCGGGCGGCTTGATCATCAACGACCCGGCCGGCGACCGCTGGCCGATCCTCGATACGCCCGTCGCCGAGTACGGCATGAGCATCGCGGGCGCGTTGTTCGTCGTGATCGCTCGGTTATCTGCTCAAGCGCCGCAACGCGAATCGCGCGGCGGCCTGAGGTCGGCTGGCGGTTGCCGCGCACTTGCGTCGCATTGCACTCGAGCCTGAACCGATCGCCACTTGATCGGCAACCCGGCCCGCAACGTTAGCCATCCGGCTGACTGTCTGGCACGAGCGTCGCTGGCTACGATTGGAACGCCTGTCCCCGATCCGCGGGCCAGGCGTTTTTCGTTTCAGGAGCCTGCCGATGATCGTTACTTTGCCGTATTCCCCTTATTCCCACGTCCACGCTTTCCGCGCGCTCCGCGTTTCGGCGAGCGCGCTGGTCCGCGCGGCTCGCGCGCGCCTGCCGCCGCTTCGGCGTCGGCTTCACGCTGATCGAACTGATGATCGTGCTGGCGATTGTCGGCGTGATCGCCGCCTATGCGATTCCGGCGTATCAGGACTATCTGGCGCGCAGCCGCGTGGGCGAGGGCCTGTCGCTGGCGTCGTCCGCGCGGATCGCGGTGGCCGAAAACGCCGCGAGCGGCAATGCGTTCGGCGGCGGTTATGCGTCGCCGCCCGCCACGCGCAACGTCGAATCCGATCCACGTCGACGACGACACCGGCCAGATCACCGATCGCCTTCACGACGCGCGTCGCGCCCGCCGGTTCGAACACGCTGACGCTGGTGCCGTCGGTGCCCGACAACGCGGACGCGCCTACCGCGCGGGTCGCATTGAGCAAGGGTTCGGTGCAGGGCGGGCGCGCTGACGTGGGAATGTTTCGCCGGCGGCAAAACGGCGTCTTCGTTGCCGGCGCCAGGCGCGGGACCCGCGCCCGCCGATGCGCCCACGCTTGCCGTCGAATCTCGCCCCGCCGGAATGCCGCGCGTGAGCGGCGACATGAGCGGTGGCATGAGCGGTGACGCGAGCAGTGACATGAGCAGTGGCAGAGCCGCCGGATGACGTCGTAGGCTGAACGTAAAAGGCTGATTTTCTGGCATATTTCAGCCCGGCCGGCGCACAGCAGGAGGAATTTTTTTGTATAGTGCGCCGGTTGCTGACGCCCTCCGGTTACTCGATGCCCATCCCCATTTGCGCGCTACCTGTCTCTCATTCTGTTGGCTCTCGCGTTGGTGCTGCCTTATGCAGTCGTCAACCACACGTATCCGATTCCGACTTTCTACGCCGAATTCACCGCGCTCGCGCTGTATCTGCTGACTGGCGCGGGCGTCGTGCTGCTCGTGTCGCGACGTCGAAGCCGCGCGTCGACGTTCGCGTCGCCGGTTGTCGCGCTGGTGCCGTTGCTGTTCGGGCTGCTGCTGGTGGCGCAGTCGGTGGTGTTGCCGGTCTCGCAGCCGTCGATGAACTGGCTCGGCGGCGGTTTTCTGCTCGCGGCATTCATGGCGACGCATGCCGGCTACGGCTTCACGCGCGTCAAGCTCGACTGAAACAGCGTTGCGCTGGGCGGCCGGGGCGTTGATCGTCGGCGGGCTGTTTGCGGTGTTCTGTCAGGTGATCCAGTTGTTCCATCTCGAAACGCGCGTGTCGCCGCTCGTCGTCGCCTATAACGTGACCGTCGAGCGCCGGCCGTTCGGCAATATGGCGCAGGCGAACCACCTCGCTACCTATATCGCGTTCGCGATGGCGGGTGCGCTGTTCCTCGTGCAGACGCGCCGCCTCGCCGTCAGCATCTGGCTGCTCGTCTCGACGATTTTCGCAGTTGGTCTCGCGCTGACCGTGTCGCGCGGTCCGTGGCTGCAAATGGGCGTGATCGTCGTGGCGGGTTTCTGGATGGCGTTCGCGCAGACTCGCAGCGAGCCGCTGCTTCGCCGCAGCAATCGCGAGTGGATGATCCCGATCGTGTTGGCGGTGCTGTTCTTCGTGGTCAACGCGTTGATCCGCTGGGCCAACGTGCGCTATCACCTGGAGCTCGGGCAGTCGGCGGCGGAGCGTTTGAAGGACGCCGGCCAGATCGCGCCGCGCCTCGCGCTGTGGAAGTACGGCTGGACGATGTTCAAGACGCATCCGCTGCTGGGTGTCGGCTGGGGCGAGTTTCCGAGCTACCAGTTCGAGTACGTGAAGACGCTCGGCGGCGTCGAGATCGCCAACAATTCGCACGACATCTTCATCGACCTGCTCGCGAAGACCGGCCTGATCGGCGTCGCGATCGTGCTGTTCGGGCTGGTCACGTGGCTCGTGCGCGTGGTGCGCGCGCCGCAAAGCGCGGCACGCGTGTTCGGCATCGCGCTGATCGGCGTGCTGACCATGCATGCGCTGGTCGAGTATCCGCAGCAGTACATGTTCTTCCTGTTGCCGGCGATGTTCGTGTTCGGCCTGCTCGAGACGCGGCCGTTGCGGCTCGTGCCCGGCCGACTGTCGTTCGGTGTGTTTGCCGTGGTGGTGTTTGGCGGGCTGGCGGCGCTGTATCCGGTGTATCGCGACTACGCGCGCGCCGAGGTGCTGTATTACGGCTCGCGTCCTGCCGAGCAGTATCGCGCGGATCCGTCGTTCCTGTTCCAGGCGTGGGGCGAGTATGGTGCTGGCGACGCTTGCAGCCGATGAACCGATGAACCTGCAACACAAGCTCGCCATGCACAAGCAGGCGATCGCGCTGCTGCCGGGCGAAACCGTGCTGCGCCGTTATGCGGTGCTGCAGGCTCTGAGCGGCGATACGGCAGGCGCGTTCGATACTGTCGAGCGCCTGAAGATCTTTGCTGAGGAGTTGAAGGACTGGCCGTCGCAGTTGGGCTATCTGTACGAACTGGCGACGAGCAGAAGTCGCTGGCCGGTTTCAAGGCGGAACTGGTCAAGCGCTATGGCATGCCGCCGAGCGACGTCAATCAGGACGACGACAGCGACGACGATTGAGTCGCACGCGTTGTGCCTTAGTCGCTGCAGTGAGCAGAGCGTAGCGAGCGTAGCTGTAGCGAAGGCGAGTGGGGTCGATGACGCGGACCGTCATCAAGCCGCCACCCAATCCCCCGACTTCCCGCCGTGCTTCTCCAGCACCTTCACATCGGTGATCGTCATCCCGCGATCCACCGCCTTGCACATGTCGTACACCGTCAGCAGTCCGACCTGCACGGCGGTTAGCGCTTCCATCTCCACGCCCGTGCGTCCCGAGCGTTTCCACCTGAACCGTGCAATGCACGCCGGGCAGCGTTTCATCGAGTTCGAAGTCCACTTTCACGCGCGTCAGCGCGAGCGGATGACACAGCGGGATCAGATCGGCGGTGCGCTTCGAACCCTGAATCGCCGCGATGCGTGCGATGCCGATCACGTCGCCCTTTTTGGCGTTGCCGTCGCGGATCAGCGCGAACGTCTCCGGCAGCATGCGAATCGAGCCGCGCGCAATGGCGATGCGCTCGCGTCTCCTGCTTGCCGCCGACGTCCACCATATGCGCCTGGCCGGCAGCGTCGAAATGAGTGAGTTCAGGCATGGTTGGGCTCCTTCAGAGGGCGCCTATCATAGCAGCGCGATTGGCGCCGGGTCCCGCACGACTGATTACAATTGCCTTGTGCCCGCTATCTTAGTCCGAGCGGCGGGCGTCGCTTTTCGACTTCGTCATACCGATCTCGCGATGCGTCCGAAACGGTTTCTTGCTGCGTTGTTGTCTGTCGCGCTCGCGGTTCCGCCGGGCGCGTTCGCGCAATCGCACGCCGCTTCGAGTATGGCTCGCGCTCAACATGCAGTCCGCGGAACCGCCGCTTGGTAAGCGGCCCGGTCGAATCCTACGCCGATCCCATCGTGCCGCCCGACATCGCGCAAGGCGTATTCGGCGTGTATGGCGGCGCGCAGAGCCGCTTCTCCGGCAACGCCGGCGCGACCACCAGTTGGCGCGCCCCGATCGTCACGCAGCAATTGCCCGACCTCGGCAACGGCGGCTCCGGCTCGCTGACGCCGCAAGCCGAGCGCAAGCTCGGCGAACGCGTGATGCGCGAAGTTGCGCCGCGACCCCGACTATCTCGACGACTGGCTGGTGCGCGACTACCTGAACTCGGTCGCCGCGAAACTCTCCGCGGCGGCGAGCGCGCTCTACATCGGCGGCTATCGTCCGGACTTCGATCTGTTCGCGGTGCGCGACCCGCAGATCAACGCCTTCTCGTTGCCGGGCGGTTTTATCGGCGTGAACACCGGATTGATCGTGACGACGCAAACCGAGTCCGAACTGGCATCGGTGCTCGGTCACGAAATGGGGCACGTTCTGCAGCGGCACATCTCGCGCATGATCACGCGCCGGCGAGCACAGCACCTATGCCGCGCTCGCCGGCATGCTGTTCGGCGTGCTGGCGGGCGTGCTCGCGCATAGCGGCGACCTCGGCAGCGCGATCGCGATCGGCGGCCAGGCGTATGCGGTCGACAACCAGTTGCGCTTCTCGCGTTCCGCCGAGCACGAGGCGGACCGCGTCGGCTTTCTGCTGCTGGCCGGCGCCGGCTACGACCCTTATGCGATGACGACGTTCTTCGGCCGCCTCGATCGCGCGGCGATGAGCGACACGGGCGTACCGGCCTACGCGCGCACCCATCCGCTGACTGGCGAACGGATCGCCGACATGGAGGACCGTGCGCGCCGCGCGCCGTACCGGCAGCCGCATCAGTCGGCCGAATACGGTTTTGTGCGGGCGCGGGCGCGCTTGCTGCAGGACCGCTCGCGCAGCGAGTACGCGGATGAGATTTCGCGCTTGCGCTCCGAAATCGACGACCGCACCGCGCGTGAACGTCGCGGCGAACTGGTACGGCATCGCGTACGGGCAGATGCTGCTCGAGCGTTACGACGACGCGGCGGCGTCGCTCGCGACGTCCCGTGCGGCGTTCGCGGCCGGCGAGCAGACGCGAGGGCGAGCCCGCGCGCAGTTCGCCGAGCCTCGACGTGCTGGCCGCCGACATCGCGCGCCGCGCCGGTCGCGACGACGAAGCGGCGCGTCTCGCCGAGTTTGCGCAGAAGCGCTGGCCGCAGTCGAATGCCGCGATCGACATGCATATCCGCACCTTGCTGACCTTGAAGCGTTTCGCCGATGCGCAGGCGCTCGCGCAGAAGGAAACGCGCGCGCATCCGGACCAGCCGGCCTGGTGGCTGTATCTCGCGCAGGCAAGCGCGGGCAGTGGCGATGCGTTGACGCAGCATCGGGCGATGGCGGAAAAGTTCGCGCTGGAGGGGGCGTGGCCGTCGGCGATCCGGCAACTGAAGGACGCGCGCGATCTGAAGACGATCGGCTACTACGATCTCGCGACCGTCGATGCGCGGTTGCACGAGATGGAGAGCCGCTATAAGGAGGAGCGGCTCGACGAGAAGAGTTAGCGGCTGTTGCTGGCTACAGCGGGCTACGGGCTAGGTCGTTGGCCGGTGCGACAGCGCGCCACAAGCGCGCACGCTAAAACCTCAGGCACTCGCCGCCGGACTCGCCACAAACCCGAAGCGCGCGGCAACATCGGCTCGCCGCACGGGCTGCAGCGGCAAGCCGCTCGCTCGTTCCAGTGGAACTCGCCGCTCATCGAATCGTCGGCCAGCGTCGCGTGTTCGGAGAAGACGTCCAGATCGTGATCGTGCAGCACGGCGACTCTCGGCGGCGTCGAGCATCGGCAAACAGAATCCCGCCTTCTTCGTCGACAAACACCGCGGCCGGCTCGAACGCGCCGCCGGCCTGGTCCTGCAACGCCAGCGCGCCGCCGGCATCGGCCGACAGCCGCACCACCCACGGCGTATAACCCAGCTCGACATACACCCGCTGCGGGCCGTTCTGGAAAAACCACTGCCCGTGCTCGTCGGCGTCGTAGTTCCGGTTGATGAAGCCGAGCAACGCCTCATGCCGGATCGGCGTGCCCGGCGAGCCGGCCGCCTGCGCGGCTTCGTCGCGCATGCGCCAGTTGCCGCGCCGGTCCAGCATCAGCCAGCCGGTGCAACTGCGGGACGTTCGGCCACTTGGCCAATGCCTGCTTGACGATGTCATCCATGATCGATGTGCCGCTCCAGATAGCCGAACACGCGCCGCGACAGCCAGTCGATGCGGCCCGGAAACGGTCCAGTCATAAAGCCGGCGTGGCCGCCGTGCTCGGGTTGATCGAGTTCCACCGCCGCCGATACCTCCTGCCGCGACGGCAACGCCTCGGCCGGCAGGAACGGATCGTTGCGCGCGTTCAGCACCAGCGTCGGCACTGCGATGTGCGGCAGCAGCGGGCGCGTGGTCGCCGTGCTCCAGTAATCGTCGGTATCGCGAAAGCCGTGCAGCGGCGCGGTCACCACGTTGTCGAATTCGTACATCGTGCGGCTCGCCAGCATCGCGTCGCGGTCGAACAGGCCGGGAAACTGCACCAGCTTCTGCTCGGCCTTGCGCTTGAGCGTCTTCAGGAAACTGCGCGTGTAGACGAGGCCGAAGCCTTGCGACAACGCGCGGCCGCCGGCATGCACGTCGATCGGCGTCGAAATCGCGGCGGCGGCCGATGATCACCGGCGCGGCCTCCTCGCGCCGCTCGCCGAGCCAGCGCAGCAGCACATTGCCGCCGAGCGACACGCCCGCCGCGACGATCGGCCCGCGATGCGCGGCGCGCAGGCGCCGCAGCACCCAATCGACTTCGTTGCTGTCGGCGAGATGATAGAAGCGCGGCAAGCGATTCAACGATCCGCTGCAACTGCGAAAGTGCGGCACGACGCCGTGCCAGCCGTACTCGACGCGCGGCCGCCATCAGCGATCGCAGCGTAGTGCGACGCCGAACTGCCTTCGAGGCCGTGAAACAGCACGAACAGCGGGGCGTCGGCGCGGGAACCTGGCGCGCGCGCGGGCGAAGCGACGGCCGCTGGCCGTCATGCACGACCCAGTCGAGATCGATGAAGTCGCCATCGGGCGTATCCCAGCGCTCGCGCCGGAACGACACCGCCGGGCGGCGCGCGAACAGCGACGGGACGATGGTCTGCACATGCCGGTTCGGCAGCCAGAGCGGCGCGCGGTACAGCAGGTCGACGGTTGCCTCGACGGCAGCCTCGGCAGCGGCGCGGGCGGTGCCGGCGTGCCGGAGGAAACGAGGTTTATTGCGGCGTCGAACTCATGCCGGCGTTGAGGCAAAAAAGTGAAAACGCGAAACCGGCGAAGCGCCGGCCTGCGTCAGTGCAACGAGCCCTGGCCATGCCGCATCTTCGTGGCGAACTGGCTGGCGGCCTCGTTCGGCATCGGACTCGCGTGAATGTGCGCAATGCGCCATTCGCCGCGTTCGTGGACCATCACGTAGGTGGTGAACACCATGGTGGGCGTGGCTTTCGGATCGGCCGGACGATGCGCTTCGGCAATCGCGTAGACCACGGTGCCGAGGCTGTCGTACACGCGAATATCGAGCGGTTCGATCGAAACCGGCGCGGCTTCGAGCTGGATCTGCAGGCCGGCGCGAATGCTGTCGAGGCCGTGCAGGTGGGAGCCGTCGGCGCAGATGCAGCTAACGAACTCCTCGTCGATCCACAGGCCCATCAAGCTGTCGATATTGACCTCGGCGACGGCCTGATAGTAGGCGTTCAGGGTATCGGCGGCGGCTTCGAAGATATGGGCAAAACGTGGCATGGCTCGTCAGTCTCTTGTGCGCGGCGCGCGGTTGCGGGGCAGCGGTCAGCGGGACAGTCCGGCGCACCGGACTTGTCGCCCCCTAGCGCCAGCATGCTCGCGCCGTGAGGCGCGAACATGACGCGACGCGCTCAGGGGCGTGCGGTACTGCAAGCAGCGAGTATCGGTCTAGCAACTGTCGGTCTATCGTCGGCTCAGCGTTGCGCGAGCAGCATGCCGCGCAAATCGCCGAATACCTGTTCGGCGCTCAGTTGCTTCAGGCAGTTCAGATGACCGAGCGGACACTCGCGCTCAAAACAGGGGCTGCATTCGAGATGGAGCCATTGTACCTTCGCAAGCTCCGACAAGGGCGGCGTGTGGCGCGGATCGGTCGATCCGTACACGGCCACCAGCGGCCGGCGCAGCGCGGCGGCCACGTGCATCAGGCCGGAGTCGTTGGTGACCACGGCGTTGGCCCGCGAGATCAGCGCGCAAGCCTCGCCCAGCGCGGTCTGCCCGCACAGGTTGCGCACGTTCGGCGCTTTTTCGGCGATGGCCTGCGCGAGCGGCGCGTCTTTCGGCGAGCCGAGCGCGACGATCTGCGTGTACGGGAACGACTGGCCGACCATTTGCGCGAGCGCCGCGAAGTGCTCGGGCGGCCAGCGTTTGGCCGGGCCGTATTCGGCGCCCGGGCAGAACACCAGCAGCGGCACGCGCGTATCGAGATTGAAGCGCGCCGACACGCGCGACGCTTCGTTCAGGTCCGCGTCGAGCCGCGGCATCGGCAGGTCGTCGGGAATCTTCGCGCCGGGCGCGTAGGCGAGGGCGGCGTAATGGCCGACCATCGGCGGGCGCTCGTCCTTGCGCGGATTCGCGTGACGCACGTTCAGCAGGCCGTAGCGGCTTTCGCCGGTGTAGCCGATGCGCAGCGGAATGCCCGCCATCCACGGAATCAGCGCCGATTTGAGCGAGTTCGGCAAGACGTAAGCCGCGTCGTAACCGACGTCGCGCAAATCGCTCGACAGTTGCCAGCGGCGCAGCATCTGCAGCTTGCCGTGCGCGAGGTCGGTGGCGTAGACGTCGCGGATTTCCGGCATGCGTTCGAGCACGGGCGCGACCCACGAGGGCGCGACCGCGTCGATGACGATGCGCGGATGCAATTTCACGAGGCGCGCAAACAGCGGCTGCGCCATCAATGCGTCACCGATCCAGTTCGGTGCGATAACCAACGCGCGACGCATCAGAGTGAGTGTCCGGTGTCGAAACGAAACGCTGCGCGCGCAGTGCGCGTGGCGTTCGGATAGGTAAAAGGGGAAAACCGCTCGCCGCTTAGCGCGATTCCGGCATGTCCGGAGGCGCCGCGACGGCGGCTTTGCTGCTGTGGCGTGCTTGCTGTCGAGCGTTTTGTCGCGATTGCGCTGCTGCTGGCCGTTGCACCGTTGAAGCCGGTTCGTCTTATGGCGAACCGGACAACACATGACGCGGCCTGAACGAGACCACCCCAATCACGGCGCGGATGTCGAACCCGGCATTACGCCGGCCGTCGAGGCAACCCGTCGCCCGGACAATAGAGCACGTCAAACAGCGCACGTCAAAACGGACCCGAAGGCCCAAGGCCCGGCAGGCAGCGCCGCAAACAACCACGCTCGATGCTCCGGGTTCAATGACCCCGGACCACTTCGCCGTCGCGCAGCTTGTAACGCGTGCTGCAATACGGGCACTTCGCCTCGCCGTGCGTGACGTCGATAAAGACGCGCGGATGCGCGCTCCAGCGCGGCATGTTCGGGTTCGGGCAGTAAGCCGGAAGGTCTTTTGCCGACAGTTCGACCAGCGGCATTTCCTTGATTTCGCTCATGGGACTTTCTCGTTGTATGCAGGGTGCGGGCGTTGCGCCGGGATTCGGCCCCGGCCATGAGGCCAGGCGGGGAGGCCGGCGCAGCGCGCGTTAGATCTTGGTGAGCCAGTGCGCGTACTTGTCGCTCTTGCCGTTCACGATGTCGAAGAAGCCCGACTGCAGCTTCTCCGTGATCGGACCACGCGAGCCCGAGCCGATGGTGCGGTTGTCGAGTTCGCGGATCGGCGTGACTTCGGCGGCGGTGCCGGTGAAGAACGCTTCGTCGCAGGTATAGACCTCGTCGCGCGTGATGCGCTTTTCGATCACCTGGATGCCCGCGTCGCGCGCCAGCGTGATGACGGTGTCGCGCGTGATGCCGTCGAGGCACGACGACAGGTCGGGCGTGTACAGCTTGCCGTTGTTCACGAGGAAGAAGTTCTCGCCCGAGCCTTCCGACACGTAGCCGTCGACGTCGAGCAGCAGTGCTTCGTCGTAACCGTCGGCGATCGCTTCCTGGTTGGCGAGGATCGAGTTCACGTACCAGCCCGACGCCTTGGCGCGGACCATCGACACGTTCACATGATGGCGCGTGAACGACGACGTCTTCACGCGGATGCCCTTGGCGATGCCGTCTTCACCGAGGTAAGCGCCCCACGGCCACGCGGCGATCGCCACGTGAATGGTGTTGCCCTTGGCCGACACGCCGAGCTTTTCCGAGCCGACCCAGATGATCGGGCGCAGGTAGCACGATTCGAGCTTGTTTTCGCGGACCACTTCGCATTGCGCGGCGGCGAGCGTTTCGTGGTCGAACGGCACGTCCATCTGGAAAATCTTGGCCGAGTTCAGCAGACGCTTGGTGTGCTCCTGCAGACGGAAGATCGCCGTGCCGCCGTCGGCCGTCTTGTAAGCGCGGACGCCTTCGAAAACGCCCATGCCGTAGTGCAGCGTGTGGGTGAGCACGTGGATCTTGGCATCGCGCCAGTCGATGAGCTTGCCATCCATCCAGATCTTGCCGTCGCGGTCGGCCATTGACATACGATTCTCCAGCAGTGCGTTATGAGTGCCCCCGAACCCGACGCTGCGCGCAGGCTCCCCGTGGGGCAAGAAAACCGGGGCGGTCCGTCGGTTTCCCCACAAGGCGTGCTGCGCAAGGGGGACTTTCTTCGGGGCCTAATCAAGACCGTTATTTTAGCGTCTTTTGCACACGGAACGGGCATTTGGCCGCAGGCCCGGCGCTATAATCCGGCGCACGCATAAATCAAATCCGGATGCGCCAGCGGGTGCTCTGACTTTCCTGGCGTCGACCTCCCTTCGTTGCCGCGCCCTTGCGCGGGCGCGCTACGCCTGATGCCTGCTCGTCTGTCCGATCTCGATCGCCGTGCCTTCCGTGAGGGCGCGCGCGATTACTCGCCCACGCTGATGGCGATTTTCTCCTGGGGGCTGGTCACCGGCATCGCGATGAGCAAGTCCGTGCTGACGCTGCCGCAAGCGCTCACCATGTCGCTGCTGTGCTACGCCGGTTCGTCGCAACTGGCCGTGCTGCCGCTGCTCGCCGCCAAACTGCCGATCTGGACCGTGCTGCTCACCGCCGCCATGGTCAATACGCGTTTCGTTATTTTCAGCGTCGGTCTCGCGCCGCATTTCTCCTATCTGTCGATGTGGCGGCGCATCGTGCTCGGCTATTTCAACGGCGACGTCATCTATCTGCTGTTCCAGAAGAAGAGCTTCCCGCCCGGTTTCGTGCCGGGCAAGGAGGCCTACTACTGGGGCATGGCGCTGTCGAGCTGGCTGTCGTGGCAGGTCTCGTCGATTGCGGGCATTCTGCTCGCGAGCCTGATCCCCGATAACTGGGGGCTCGCGCTGGCGGGCACGCTGGCCTGCTGCCCATCATGGTGTCGGCGATCGCGACGCGCTCCACGCTGGTGGCGGTCGGCGATTGCCGGCATCGTGTCGCTGCTCGCCTTCGATCTGCCGTACCGGCTCGCGCTGCCGCTCGCGGTGATCGCGGCGATCGTGGCCGGCAGCGCCGCCGACCTGATGGTCGAGCGCGCCGATCTGCGCCGCATCCGCAACAGCGCCGGAGACTCCCGATGACATCCACGCAAATCTGGCTGGCCATTTTCGGCATGACCTTCGTCACCGCTTTGACACGCGCGATGTTTCTAATCGGCGGCGAGCGCACGGTTTTGCCCGCCCGCGTGCAGCGGATGCTGCGCTACGCGCCGGCTGCGGCGCTGGCCGCCGTGGTGCTGCCCGACGTGCTGGCGACGCCTGACGGTCTGTCGTTCGCGCTGTCCAATCACGAGTTTTACGCAACCTGGCCGGTCTCGGCGTGGTTTTTGTGGCGGCGCACCATGCTCGGCACGATTGTTACCGGAATGGTCGTGTTCACTCTGTTGCGTGCTCTTCATGTGATTGGATACGATTGAAAATGTTGCGTCGCACCACGCCGCGCTTGTCTCCAAATACGGGACATTCGCCCAGTTGCGGGTCAGAAGGCAGTGTGGATCGGTTAAAATGCTCGTTTCCGGGTTGAGCGCGCCGGTGCAGGGCGCGAGAACCGCGGCCATGCCGCCCGCGCCCGATCCTGTGGAGCCGCTGCTGTGCCAAAGCGCTGGAGTCTGCCGCGCTTGATGCGCGCGCGTCGTCCGCCACCGCCTTCTCATCAACTCGCACACACACGCCCATGAACAAGGTATTGCGTCTCTCCGATCTGATCGCCGAAGGCAAGTTGTCCGGCAAACGCGTGTTCATCCGCGCCGATCTGAACGTGCCGCAGGACGATCAAGGCAACATCACCGAAGACACCCGGATCCGCGCCTCCGTGCCGGCCATCAAGGCAGCGCTCGACGCCGGCGCGGCCGTGATGGTCACGTCGCACCTGGGCCGCCCGACCGAAGGCGATTTCAAGCCGGAAGACTCGCTCGCGCCGGTCGCGAAGCGTCTGGCCGAACTGCTCGGCCGCGACGTGCCGCTGGTCGCGAACTGGGTCGAAAACGGCGTGAACGTGGCGCCGGGCTCAGGTCGTGCTGCTGGAAAACTGCCGCGTCAACAAGGGCGAAAAGAAAGATTCCGACGAGCTCGCGCAGAAAATGGCGAAGCTCTGCGACATCTACGTGAACGACGCGTTCGGCACCGCGCACCGCGCCGAAGCCACCACGCACGGCATCGCGAAGTACGCGCCGGTCGCGTGCGCGGGCCCGCTGCTCGCGGCTGAACTCGAAGCGCTCGGCAAGGCGCTCGGCGCGCCGAAGCGTCCGCTGGTGGCGATCGTCGCCGGCTCGAAGGTGTCGACCAAGCTGACCATTCTGAAGTCGCTGGCCGACAAGGTCGATCAGCTGATCGTCGGCGGCGGCATTGCCAACACGTTCATGCTGGCGGCCGGCCTGAAGATCGGCAAGTCGCTCGCCGAAGCCGATCTGCTCGACGAAGCCAAAGCCATCATCGAAGCGGCAAAAGCCCGCGGCGCATCGGTGCCGATCCCGATCGACGTGGTCACGGCCAAGGAGTTTTCGCCCGACCGCCAAGGCCGAAGTCAAGGCCGTCGCCGACGTCGCAAGACGACGACATGATCCTCGACATCGGACCGGAAACCGCGAAAGCGCTCGCCGTCGCAACTGGAAAAGGCCGGCACGATCGTGTGGAACGGCCCGGTCGGCGTGTTCGAATTCGACCAGTTCGGCAACGGCACGAAGACGCTGGCTGACGCGATCGCCAAGTCGGTCGGCGTTCTCGATTGCGGGCGGCGGCGACACGCTCGCGGCCATCGCCAAGTACGGCATCCAGGACAAGATCAGCTACATCTCGACGGGCGGCGGCGCCTTCCTCGAGTTCCTCGAAGGCAAGAAGTTGCCGGCTGTCGAAATCCTGGAATCGCGGGCTTAACGTGACGACGCGCTCCCCCTCGACAAAGTCTGCAAAAGCCCGCGGCGTCAAACCGGCGCGCGACACCGCAGCAACGACGGCAGGGGAGCGCGCAGTGCGCTCCGCCGCCACCGCCGGCGGCCTCTGCCGCGTCAGTTGAAGCAGAACAATCCGGCTCGCTCTCGCGCTCGCGGAGTTGACCACGGCCACGGTCGACGAAGCAGCGGAGTCGTCCGCTGACAAGCATGCGCAAAGCGCGCCGTCGCAGGCAGAACTCCGCGCACGAACACGCGGAGATCGCCCCTCCACCAGCACCTCCCGTGCTGGTCTCGAACACCGCATTTCACAATAAAGCGACGCTGGTTCCAACCGGCGCGCAGCCCCCGGCAGCATCTTTCGGTGCGCAGCCTCCGCATCCGACTCGCAGCGCTTTTCCCAGCGATCCTATCCAGACGAGGAGACTCATGCATCGCGCCACCAAGATTGTCGCTACCATCGGACCGGCTTCCAGCACGCCGGAAATCCTGCTGCAAATGATTCAGGCAGGGTTGGACGTGGTGCGGCTCAATTTCTCGCACGGCACCGCCGACGACCACCGCCAGCGCGCCGAATTCGTGCGCGAGGCGGCCCGTCAGGCCGGCCGCGAAGTCGCCATCATGGCCGACCTGCAGGGCCCGAAGATCCGGGTCGGCAAATTTGAAAACGGCAAGGTCATGCTCGTTGCCGGCGAGCCGTTCATCCTCGACGCCGACTGCGAACTCGGCAACGAACAACGCGCCGGTCTCGACTACAAGGACCTGCCGCGCGACCTGAAAGCGGGCGACGTGCTGTTGCTCAACGACGGCCTGATCGTGCTGAGCGTGGCACGCGTGATCGGCAACGAGATTCACACGATCGTGAAGATCGGCGGCGAGCTGTCGAACAACAAGGGCATCAACCGCCAGGGCGGCGGTCTGTCGGCGCCCGCGCTGACCGCGAAGGACATGGAAGACATCCGCACGGCGATGTCGCTCGGCGTCGACTACGTGGCCGTGTCGTTCCCGAAGAACGCCACCGACATGGAAATGGCCCGCCAACTGGCGAACATCGCCGGCGCGCCGTTACGGCATCAAGCCGAAGATGATCGCGAAGATCGAGCGCGCGGAAGCGATTCCGGCGCTGCAGGGCATTCTCGACGCGTCGGACGGCATCATGGTCGCGCGCGGCGATCTGGCCGTGGAAGTGGGCAATGCCGCAGTTCCCGCGCTGCAAAAGCGCATGATCCGTATGGCGCGCGAATCGAACAAGTTCGTGATCACCGCGACCCAGATGATGGAGTCGATGATCTACGCGCCGGTGCCGACGCGCGCCGAAGTGTCGGACGTCGCGAACGCGGTGCTCGACGGCACGGACGCGGTGATGCTGTCGGCGGAATCGGCGGCGGGCAAGTACCCGGTGCAGACCATCGAGACGATGGCGGCGATCTGCGTCGAAGCCGAGAAGTCGGAGCAGTCGGAGCTGGACCGCGATTTCCTCGACCGCACGTTCACCCGCATCGACCAGTCGATCGCGATGGGCGCGCTGTTCACGGCGTTCCACCTGGGCGCGAAGGCGATCGTGGCGTTGACCGAATCCGGCTCGACCGCGCTGTGGATGTCGCGTCACTGGACGCACGTGCCGATTTTCGCGCTCACGCCGCGCGTCGGCAGCGAGCGGGCCATGGCGCTGTACCGCAACGTGACGTCGCTGCATCTGGACACCAACACCGACCGCGACACCGCGTTGCAACAGGCGTTGGAAACCGTGGTGAAGAAGGGTTACGCGTCGCACGGCGACATGGTGGTGCTGACCGTCGGCGAGCCGATGGGTCAGGCCGGCGGCACGAATACGCTGAAAATCGTGCGGGTCGGCGAGCCGTATTGATCTGAGTCGGCAGGACTGCTCGATCGGCGCACTGGCTCGATTGAGCGTTGCAGACTGACATGCCCCGCGAGAGGCGGCACACAGGCTTCAATTGCGTCTGGAAGCGCCAGGAACGCTCGCGCTTTAGGGAATCGTGTGACGGGCATGCAGCTTGCTTCGCGATAAAATCGCCAAAAAAGATGCCGACGGCACAAGAATTCGTTTCAATCTAAGGAGTTACAGCATGCCTCTCGTATCAATGCGTCAACTGCTGGACCATGCCGCCGAAAACGGCTACGGCCTTCCGGCATTCAACGTGAACAATCTGGAGCAGGTGCAGGCCATCATGGCGGCGGCCGACAAGGTCAACGCCCCGGTCATCATGCAGGCGTCCGCCGGCGCGCGTAAGTACGCGGGCGAGGCGTTCCTGCGTCATCTGATCGAAGCGGCGGTCGAGTCGTATCCGCATATTCCGGTCGTGATGCACCAGGACCACGGGCAGTCGCCGGCGGTCTGCATGGCGGCGATTCGCAGCGGTTTCACCAGCGTGATGATGGACGGTTCGCTCGAAGCCGACGGCAAGACGGTCGCATCGTACGAGTACAACGTCGAAGTGTCGCGCAAGGTCGTCGAAGCGGCGCACTCGATCGGCATCACGGTCGAAGCGGAACTGGGCGTGCTCGGTTCGCTGGAAACCATGAAGGGCGACAAGGAAGACGGCCACGGCGCGGAAGGCACGATGACCCGCGAGCAATTGCTGACCGATCCGGAGCAGGCTGCCGACTTCGTCAAGCTGACGCAATGCGACGCTTTGGCGATCGCGATCGGCACGTCGCACGGCGCGTACAAGTTCAGCAAGAAGCCCACGGGCGACATTCTGTCGATTCAGCGCATCAAGGAAATTCACCAGCGCATTCCGAATACGCACCTGGTGATGCACGGTTCGTCGTCGGTGCCGCAGGAACTGCTGGCCGAAATCCGCGAATTCGGCGGCGACATGAAGGAAACCTACGGCGTGCCGGTCGAGGAAATCCAGGAAGGCATCACGAACGGCGTGCGCAAGGTCAATATCGACACCGACCTGCGTCTGGCGATCACCGGCGCGATCCGCCGCTACATGGCGACCAACCCGGGCAAGTTCGATCCGCGCGATTACCTGAAGCCGGCGCGCGAAGCGGCGATGAAGATCTGTATCGAGCGTTACATGCAATTCGGCTGCGAAGGCCAGGCTGGCAAGATCAAGCCGCTTTCGCTTGATAAAATCGCGGAGAAGTACAAGTCGGGCGAACTTGCGCAAGTCGTCCGATAAGCTATAACAGGCTCTGCACCTGGCCATCCGGCCAGGTTGTCGTTAGATCGCCGTTCCCGCATCATCCGGGGAACGGCGTTTCCCTTTTGTTCCGGTCACACTTTTTGCCTCACTTTTAGCGAACCACGACGATGTCTACCCTCTACGAATCCACGCTCCACTCGCTGCCGCTGCTCGGCCGCGGTAAAGTCCGCGACAACTATGCGGTGGGCAACGACCAGTTGCTGATCGTCACGACCGACCGTCTGTCGGCGTTCGACGTCATCATGGGCGAGCCGATTCCGAATAAGGGTCGCGTGCTCAACGAAATGGCGAACTTCTGGTTCGACAAGCTCAAGCACGTGGTGCCGAACCACCTGACGGGCGTCGCGCCCGAATCCGTGGTCGCGGCCGACGAAGTCGAGCAGGTCAAGGGCCGCGCGGTGGTCGTCAAGCGCCTGGAGCCGATCCTGGTCGAAGCGGTGGTGCGCGGCTATCTGGCCGGCAGCGGCTGGAAAGACTACCAGGCCACCGGTTCGGTGTGCGGCGTCGAACTGCCGCCGGGTCTGCAAAACGCGCAAAAGCTGCCCGAGCCGATCTTCACGCCGGCAGCCAAGGCCGAAATGGGCCACCACGACGAAAACATCACATACGACGAGATGGAGCGCCGCATCGGCACCGAACTGTCGGCCACGATCCGCGACATCTCGATCAAGCTGTACAAGGAAGCCGCGGATTACGCGGCAACGCGCGGCATCATCATCGCCGACACGAAGTTCGAATTCGGTCTGGACAACCACGGCAAGCTGTACCTGATGGACGAGGCGCTGACCGCCGATTCGTCGCGCTTCTGGCCGGCCGACCAGTATCAGGTCGGCACCAACCCGCCGTCGTTCGACAAGCAGTTCGTGCGCGACTGGCTCGAAACCCAGCCGTGGAAGAAAGAGCCGCCGGCGCCGAAGCTGCCGGACGACGTGGTCACGAAGACGGGCGAGAAGTATCAGGAAGCGCTCGAACGCCTGACCGGTCAGAAGCTCGCCTGATTACGCGCTTGTCGTATCAGTACCGTTCGAGAAACAGGGAAGCCGTAAGATGAGTGAAGCTCAAACCGCCCATACGCATGGCGCGCCGGTCGTCGGCGTGCTGATGGGCTCCAGTTCCGACTGGGAAGTGATGAAGAACGCCGTCGCGATTCTGCAGGAATTCGGCGTGCCGTACGAAGCGAAGGTCGTGTCGGCGCACCGCATGCCCGACGAGATGTTCGCCTATGCTGAAAGCGCGCGTGAGCGCGGCATTCGCGCGATCATCGCGGGTGCGGGCGGCGCGGCGCATCTGCCGGGCATGCTGGCTGCGAAGACCACGGTGCCGGTGCTCGGCGTGCCGGTCGCGAGCAAGTATCTGAAGGGCGTCGATTCGTTGCATTCCATCGTGCAGATGCCCAAGGGCGTGCCGGTCGCGACGTTTGCAATCGGCGAGGCGGGTGCGGCGAATGCGGCGCTGTTCGCGGTGTCGCTGCTGAGCGGCACGAGCGACGAATACGCGGAGAAGCTGGCTGCGTTCCGCGTGCGCCAGAACGAAGCGGCGCACGCGATGGTGTTGCCGGCGCTTTGAAACGCGCAGGCTGATTGATAGACGTCCCCTGTCTGACCCCCGGCCGGGTGCCTGCTTTTACTCGAGGCTCACCCGGCCGCGACCGACCACTAAGATGAACCCAGACAACACACCGGTTTCACCGATTCTGCCCGGCGCATGGCTTGGCATGGTCGGTGGCGGCCAGCTCGGCCGCATGTTCTGTTTTGCCGCCCAGTCCATGGGCTATCGCGTCGCCGTGCTCGATCCGGACGAAAACAGTCCGGCGGGCGCCGTCGCCGATCGCCATCTGCGCGCCGCTTACGACGACGAAGCGTCGCTGACCGAACTCGCGCGGCTGTGCGCGGCGGTGTCGACCGAATTCGAGAACGTGCCGGCCGCGAGCCTCGACTTTCTCGCGAAGACCACCTTCGTGAGCCCGGCGGGCCGCTGCGTGGCCGTGGCGCAGGACCGGATCGCCGAGAAGCGCTTTATCGCGTCGTCGGGCGTGACGGTCGCGCCGCATGTCGTGATCGAGTCGTCGGACGCGCTTGCCGCGCTCGACGACGCGAAGCTCGAAGCCGTGCTGCCCGGCATTCTCAAGACAGCCCGCCTGGGCTACGACGGCAAAGGCCAGATCCGCGTACGCAACGCCGAAGAAGTGCGCGAGGCGCATG
The DNA here is from genome assembly GCA_963800185.1 of uncultured beta proteobacterium. Lineage (GTDB taxonomy): Bacteria > Pseudomonadota > Gammaproteobacteria > Burkholderiales > Burkholderiaceae > Paraburkholderia. The sequence goes on from CAWCZW010000005.1 coordinate 190,969, forward strand.
CGTCGCTCGCCGGCGTGCCGTGCGTGCTGGAAAAGCGTTTGCCGCTGAAGTTCGAGGTGTCCGCGCTGATCGCGCGGGCGGCGAGCGGCGCGTCGGTGGTGTATCCGCTGGCGCAGAACACGCATCGCGACGGCGTGCTGTCGCACACCATCGTCCCCGCGCCGGACGCAACCCCGACGCTCGTCGGGCAGGCGCAACAGGCCGCGCTGCAGATCGCCGACAAGCTCGGCTATGTGGGCGTGCTGTGCGTCGAGTTCTTCATCCTCGAAGACGGCTCGCTGGTCGCCAATGAAATGGCGCCGCGCCCGCACAATTCCGGCCATTACACCGTCGACGCCTGCGCGACCAGCCAGTTCGAACAGCAGGTTCGCGCGATGACCGGCATGCCGCTCGGCGACACGCGTCAGCATTCGCCGGCGGTCATGCTGAACATTCTCGGCGACGTCTGGTTCCCGGACGGCCCGAAGGGCGCGGCGGTCACGCCGCCGTGGCACGAAGTCGCGGCGATGCCGGCGGCGCGTCTGCATCTGTACGGCAAGGAAGAGGCGCGCTGCGGCCGCAAGATGGGGCACGTGAACTTCACGGCGGCGACGCTCGAAGAAGCCCGCACGGCGGCGCGCGATTGCGCGCGGCTTCTGCACATCATCACGAGCTGACGCGAGCACATGCCGGATCAACAGAAACCCGCTGAAGGCGCCGCGAGCGCATTGCCTGTGAGCGCCGCGCAGATCGGGCACGCTGCCGCGTTGCTCGACGCGGGCGGTCTGGTCGCGTTTCCGACCGAAACCGTCTACGGACTCGGCGGCGACGCCGAGAGTCCGGATGCCGTCGCGCGCATTTACGCGGCAAAGGGCAGGCCGGCGAATCATCCGGTCATCGTGCATCTGGCGCCGCAGGGCGATCCGAATTACTGGGTCGAGCATTTGCCTGCTGAAGCGCAGCGTCTGATCGACGCGTTCTGGCCCGGCCCGCTCACGTTGATTCTGAAGCGCGCCGCGCGGATTCCCGCAGCGGTCAGCGGCGGCCAGGATTCGGTTGGGCTGCGTTGTCCGTCGCATCCGGTCGCGCAGGCGCTGCTGGAAGCGTTCAGCGCATTGCGCGGCGGACATGGCGGCGTGGCCGCGCCGTCGGCGAACCGCTTTGGGCATGTGAGCCCGACCACGGCGCAGCATGTGCGCGACGAGTTCGGCAGCGCGATTCATGTGCTGGACGGCGGCGCGTCGGATGTCGGCATCGAATCGACCATTCTGGATTTGTCGCGTGGTTTTCCCGCGCTGTTGAGACCGGGCCGCGTAACGCCGCAAGATATCGCCGACGTTCTCGGCGAAGCGCCGCGTTTGCCCGACGGTTCGGATGCAACCGCACCGCGCGCTTCCGGCACGTTGAAGGCGCATTACGCGCCGCGCACGCCGTTGGCGCTGTTGCCGTTCAGCGCGCTGGAGCCATTGCTGAGCGCGCGTGAAGCGGGCGAGCGCGTGGCGCTGGTGGCGCGCGCATCGCGTGCCGGTCATTGGGCCGATGCCGAAGGCGTGCATTTCATCGCCGCGCCCGAAGATCCGCACCTCTATGCGCGCGAGTTGTACGGCTTGCTGCGAGCGCTGGATCGCGCGAACGTCACGCAGATTCTGATCGAGAAGTTGCCGGATACGATCGAGTGGATCGCGGTGAACGATCGGCTGGGGCGTGCGGCCGCGGCTTTCGAGGCGCAGAGCTGAGAGGAGGGCGCTGGTCTTCATCGCTCGCGGTACCTGCAATCCGGAGATCTGTCGGCGCGGCAGTTCTTCAATGAGTTGTGAGTGGGCAGCAGGTTGTCAGGCTGGCGGCGCTCCCCAAGTCACGCGCTCACCTCACGCACTCACGCGACTTCCGCGTCAATCCCGCATCAATCGTTCATCGCAATAAAAAACGCCCGGCATAAAAATGCCAGGCGTTTGCGCCCCTCCAGATACTGCGCGCCATCAGGCGCGCATTCCTGTTATTTACCCAAACCGCTCGCTGCGATCTGTGTCTGCACGTACTGCGCGAACAGCGCATGCAGTGTGCGTGCTCGGGTGCACCGTATCGGCGAACATGTAGGTCTGGTCGGCACCAGCCACCGTGTAAGTTTGCGGCGAGCAGAACAGCGACGAGCCGAACTGCGAACCGTACTGAGCCGCGGTGAGACCGTTGGTCGCCGTCGGATTGGCCGTGGCGTAGGCCGTGGCGTTCGCGACCATGCTCGTGAGGTTACACGCCGTGCCGGTGTTGGACACCGTGAAGCCCAGCGCCTTGTAGTTCGGCAACTGCTGATCGAGCCACGTGAACGCATCGGCGACGATCACCTTGCCGGACCCCACCAGGCCGTAAGCCGTCAGGGCCTTCAGCAGGATACCGTTATAGGCCGCGGTAATTCCCGACAGCAGTGCAGCCGCGCCGGGCGATGCGGCTTCGGCTGCGACGCCGAGCGGCGTATTGCCGATGTCCGGTACCGTCGACACCACCACGTGAGTCGCGCCCGAGGCCACGATGGTATTGACTTGCGCGGCGAGCGCGGCGGCCGCCTGCGCGATCTGCGGGTTGGACAGCTGCGACAGATACAGCGCGATGTACTGGACCTGGCCTGCCTGCGTGTTCGGCAGCGTGCCGGCCGCCACGAGCGCCGGGAAGTTCGTCTGGAGAGCGGTGCCGAGGGCAGTCAGATTGGCCGTCGTCGCGAATTGGAAAATGTCGTTCGCGCCGCCGTTCACCAGCACGAGCTGGTTCGAATTGAAGCTCGTATGCGCGCTCAGGTAGTTCTGCACCTGCGTCACGACCGGCACCGTCGTCGCCGCGCATGTTGCTCGGCGCCCAGCCTTCGCCTTCCGCATTGACGACGTCCGAGCCGCCCTGCGCGTAACCCAGCCCGCCTGCTGCGACGAGCGGCTGGCCGAAGCCGCCGAGATACGCCGCCGTCAGCGTGCCGCCGTAGTATTCGGCAACCTTCTGCGTCCACACTTCGCCGGGGTTGGTCGTGAAGCGGCCGCCGCCGAAGCTCGCCTGGATCACCGGCGCATAGGTGCCGACGTCCGACAGGCTGTCGCCGAACGACACTACCTGCAATTTGACGCCCCCTGCCGGCGTGCTGCTGCTCGAATTGTTATTGTCGCTGCCGCCGCCGCAGGCCGCGAGCATGGCGAACGCGGCGCTGGCCACGGCGATCTGTTTGACACGCAACCATTGCTGTTTCTTCGATGCTGTTTGCTTCATGTTGACTACATCTCCTCGTATGTGTGGCCATTGCGCCATGTGTTGCAGGCAGCGTCCACCGCGTCGGCGGCGTGAGCGCAGCTTACAGAATTTTTCACGGTCTGCGCGGCGTTTGAAACGCCGCCGTATGGTTTTCACCGATGCCGGATTGAGCGCCCGCTTCGTTGCCCGATGCTACGTTCGGTAGCGGCGAACCCGCAGCGCGGCGTGCATGGTATTCCGCTGCCCACGCGGGCGGTGCGAACAGCGCGCGCCACTTGTTGCGCCAGCCGCGCACGCTCGCGAAATCGGCGGCCATCGACGCCCATTCGTGAAACGTCGCCTTCAGCGGGTTGTACGTGTGAAGCGGCTCGACGATGCCGTACACCGGCGCATCGTGCGGATCTTCGTCGACATAGCTGCCGAACAGGCGGTCCCAGATCACCAGCACGCCCGCATAGTTCCGGTCGATATAGCGGTCGTTGCGCGCGTGATGCACGCGGTGAATCGACGGCGTATTGAACACGTATTCGAGCCAGCCGAGCTTGCCGATGGCCTGGGTATGCACGAAAAACTGGAAGCCGAGATTGATCAGCACGATCGCGACGATCTGCTTCGGCGCAAAGCCGAGCACGGCGAGCGGAATCCAGAACAGCCACATGCCGGCGATCGGATACATCAGGCTCTGACGGAACGCGGTCGAAAAATTCATCCGCTCCGACGAGTGATGCACGACGTGCGCGGCCCACAGCCAGCGCACCCGATGGCTGCAACGATGGAACACGTAGTAGAGCAGGTCTTGCGCGACGAACAGCACGACGAACGAGACCCACGTCGCGGGCCACGTGTGGACGCGGTAGTGCTCGTAGAAGAAAGCGTAGACGGGAATGATGGCGAGCCACGCGAGCTTGTCGGCGGCTTGCTGCATGAGCGCGAGCGCGGCGTTGCAGAGCGTGTCGCGCCAGCTATAAAGCTGCGCGCCCGGCCGCGTGCGCCGCAGGTGCCACGCCTCCCAGCCGATGCATGCGAGAAAGACTGGCGCCATGGCGAGCAGCAGCAATTCGGCATCGAATTGCATGGTGTCTTCCTCCGTGGTCCCTGACCGCTGCGTGGTCGCAGCGGGTGGTGTCGTTATCGTTCGAGTGTGCCGCGCGATGCCCTGAGGCTGCGCGGCTCATGCTGCATGTTGTGTGCTTGTCGCACGTTTCACGCGCATGTCAAACACTGCCCGACAGCGTACACGCTTAGGACGTTGCCGCGCGTGCCTTCGCTAGAAGGAATCCTCAGTGGCTCGCGCGCTTACGCGGGTTTTTCCTGGGCTTGCCGCGCGGCTCTTCGACGGGATCGGCTACCTTGGTAAAGCCTTGCGACGGCCCTTCGTAGACCCATTCGAGCAACGCGTCGTGCGCGGCGCGCGCGGCTTCCGAATGCGGATCGTTGATCAGGCTGACGACCACGTAACTGTTACCGTCCGCCGATGCCACATAGCCCGCGATCGCGCGCACGTCGCGCAAGCGTGCCGGTCTTGATGTGCGCATTGCCGCCCGCGCCCTGATTGGTCAGGCGGTTGCGCATCGTGCCGTCGACACCCGCAATCGGCAGCGACTCCACGAACACCTGCGCGACCGGGCTCGCGTTGGCCCGCTGCAGCAGATCGGCGAGCGACGAGCGCGGTGACGTGTTCGTCGCGCGACAGGCCCGAGCCGTTGTCGAGCGTCAGGTACTCCATGTCGACGGCTGTCGCGGCGCAGAAACGCCTGGATCGCGCGCGCCGATTTGGCGGGCGTCGCGGGCGGCTTTTCTTCGGCGGCGCCGATCGTCAGGAACAGGTTGCGCGCCATCGTGTTGTTGCTGAACTTGTTGATGTCGCGAACGATGTCGGACAGCACCGGTCCCTGGTGCGTGGCGACCAGTTTGCGCGCCGAACGGCACCGCGCCTTCGCGCGTCGTGCCGGTGAAAGTGCCGCCGGTCTGCTGCCACAGCGCGAGAAAGCCACCGGCGAAAAACGCCGAGTGATCGAGCACGGCGACGTTGATCGTGCGCGGGTCGCAGCGCATCGAGTAGTCGCCGGCGAACGACGCGACCACGGTGCCGTTCGGCTGCGGCGTGACGGTCGGCGAGACCGAGGCCGCGTCGCCGCGGCACGGGCCGTTGACCGCGCGCATCTGGTTGTCGATCTGCAATTGCGACGAGCGCGGGCAGCACGTCGATCGCGACCTTGCCGTCGGGCGACGGCGTCAGCGTGAACGACAGCGATTTGAACGCATAGAGCAGCGGATCGGGGCCGACGTTGTACGGCGCGGTGGCGTCGTCGTCGAAGGGCGGCAGGTCGCGCGTGGACGGATCGAAGTAGCGCTTGTCGAGCACCAGCGCGCCGTCGATGCCGTTGATGCCGGCCTTGTGAATCTTCTGCACGAGGTCGATCAGTTCTTCGGGCACGAGCTTCGGATCGCCGGTGCCCTGAATGTACAGATTGCCGTGCAGCACGCCGTTGCCGTCGAGCGTGCCGTCCGCGTATGCACTGGTGCGCCAGCGGTAGTCGGGGCCGAGGATCGACAGGCCGGAGTAGGTGGTGACGAGCTTCATCGTCGAGGCGGGCATCATCGGCTTGCCGGCGTTCAGCGCGAGGATCGGCGTGCGGTCGCCGACTTTTTCCACCACCACGCTGATCGACGACAACGGCACATGCGCGCGCTGCAAGCCGGCCATGACCGGTTGCGGCAACACCGTCGTGACGTTGACGCTCGGATGCGTAGCCTTGACGCGCGCCTGCGCGGCAAGCGGCAGCACCGCGCCCGAGCTGAGCGCGGCGCAGGCGAGCAGCCAGGCCGCCGCGCGCGGCGCGAACGCGGCTGGGGCGCGTGCAGCGGCGCAAGCAGAGGAACGGCGCGAACGCAGCGCCAGGCGGCGTGCGATGAGAAGAACAGGAAAGCGTGCGTCATGAACGGGCGAAGAAGCAAAATTTCGGGGCGTGGGGCACGCGGCAATCCGGGTTGTGTCGAGGCGGGGCGGCACGCGTCAGCTTAGCGGCGGCATCGTGCGAATTTGCATTGACCGGTTGCGCCGGCGCCGAAGAGATAACGCAACGCGACTACGCGAGCAGCCTGCGCGAACCGCGCAACCGCGCCAACCGCGCCAACCGCAATCGCTGCCGGGCGACGCAAAGCGCCCATTGTAGTGACATGCCGCCAGGCTGCGGTGAAAAAAGCAGTCACGCGCCGCGCAGGGCGGGGGCGGGCGCTAGAATGCGGCATCATCAAACGTTTCGGAACGGACAACCATGCGCATTTTGCTAGTCGAAGACGACCGGATGATCGCCGAAGGCGTGCGCAAGGCGCTGCGCGGCGAAGGCTTCGCGGTCGACTGGGTGGAAGACGGCGAATCGGCGCTCCGCGCGGCGGCCGGGCAACCTTACGATCTGGTGCTGCTCGACCTCGGCCTGCCCAAACGCGACGGTCTCGACGTGCTGCGCACGCTTGCGCGCGCGCGGCCACGCGCTGCCGGTGCTGATCGTCACCGCGCGCGACGCGGTGGCCGATCGCGTCAAAGGACTCGATGCCGGCGCCGACGATTACCTTGTCAAGCCTTTCGATCTCGACGAACTCGGCGCCCGCATGCGCGCGCTGATCCGGCGTCAGTCCGGCCGCAGCGATTCGACGATCCGCCACGGCAACCTGACGCTCGATCCCGCGTCGCATCAGGTCACGCTCGACGGCGCGCCGGTCGCGTTGTCGGCGCGCGAATTCGCGCTGCTCGAAGCGTTGATCGCGCGGCCCGGCGCGGTGCTCTCGAAAAGCCAGCTCGAAGAAAAAATGTACGGCTGGGGCGAGGAGATCGGCAGCAATACCGTCGAGGTCTATATTCACGCGCTGCGCAAGAAGCTCGGCGCGGAGCTGATCCGCAACGTGCGCGGTCTCGGCTACATGATCGCGAAGGACGCCTGAGCCGATGCGTTCGATTCGCCGACAATTGCTGGTCTGGTTGCTGGCGCTCGTGTTGCTCGGCGTCGGCATTGCGGGTTGGCTGATTTACCGGCAGGCGCTCGCCGAAGCCAACGAACTGTTCGATTACCAGCTGGAGCAGATCGCCGCGGCGCTGCCTTCCGAACCGTTCTCGCAGGTGCTCGGTTCGCGCGATAACGGCGACGAAGGCATCGTGCTGCAAATCTGGAATCGCAACGGCGTGCTGATGTACTACTCGCGTCCGCGCGCGCCGCTCGCGCCGCGCGCCGAACTCGGTTTTTCGACGGAACATACCGAGCGCGGCGAGTGGCGCGTGTATGGCGCGATCGTCGGCGATAACGTCGTGCAGCTGGCGCAGCCGGTCTCCGTGCGCAACCGGCTCGCCGCGAATGTCGCGCTGCGCACCTTGTGGCCGCTGATCGTGCTGCTGCCGTTGATGGGCATGGCGGTGTGGGTGATCGTCGGACGCGGGCTCAGGCCGTTGCGGCGCGTGACCAGTGCGCTCGACGCGCGTCATCCCGAAGCGCTCGATCCGTTGCCGGATCAGCGTTTGCCGCTCGAAGTGCAGCCGCTGGTGCGCGCGTTGAACGGTCTGCTCGCAACGGCTCGCGACCGCGCTGGATATCCAGAAGGCGTTCGTCGCCGATGCCGCGCACGAACTGCGCACGCCGCTCGCCGCCGTGCAGATTCAGGCGCAACTGGTGGCGCGCGCGAAGGACGACGCTGCCCGCAGCGAAGCGCTGGCCGATCTGCAGGCCGGCGTCACGCGCGCCACGCGGCTTGCCGAGCAATTGCTGGCGCTCGCGCGCTCCGAACCGGACGGACTGGCCGTCACCAACGCGATCGATCTGCGCGCGCTGCTGCAGGAATGCGTGGTGGCTTACGCGCCGCTTGCGCAGAATCGCGGCGTCGATCTCGGCATCGAGGCGAGCGACGCCGCCACCGTGACCGGCGACGCCGACGCGCTGCGCGTGATGTTCAACAATCTCGTCGATAACGCCACCAAGTACACGCCGCACGGCGGCCGCGTCGACGTCAGTCTGCAGTCGAGGAAGGCGGGCGTCCGGTGGTGCGCATTGCCGACAGCGGGCCGGGCATCGAGCCGGCCGAACGCGATCGCGTGTTCGACCGTTTTTATCGTGCGGGCGCCGGTGCGAATCGCGCGCGCACGGACGTCGCGGGCAGCGGGCTGGGGCTCGCGATCGTGCGCCGCATCGCCACGCAGCACCACGCGAGCGTGTCGCTCGACGAATCGCCGGCGGCGGGATTGCAGGTCACGGTCCGCTTCTGAAAACGAACGTCGGTTCGCACGCAAAACGCCGTCGAAAAAGCTTAATTAAGGCCGACGTTGTAGCGCAAATAAGGTTCGCGATCTGACTGCTTAAGACTCTTTTAAGCGACAGCCACGTACGCTCCTCGACATCCCCAAAGTCTCTTTCTCCAGTCAGGAGTACACGATGAACGCGAAAACCTTGTCCCGCAGCGCTGTTGCAGTGGCTGTTGCCGTTGCGCTTTCCGCCGGCTATGTGGCGGGTCATCGCGATCTGCCCGCGCCGCAGGTGATCTCGCCCGCGCAGGCCGCGATGATGCCTGCCGAAGCCGCCGCCAAAACCGGCATTCCCGACTTCTCGGGTCTGGTCGAAACCTACGGTCCGGCCGTCGTCAACATCAGCGCGAAGCACGTGGTCAAGCAGGCGGCGTTGCGCGGTAATGGCGGCAATGGCGGCAAGGCCGGCGCGGGCGGCAACCAGTTGCCGATCGATCCGAGCGATCCGTTCTATCAGTTCTACAAGCACTTCTTCGGCGGCATGCCGGGCATGCAGGGCGGCGACGGCGGCGGCGACGCTCAGGATCAGCCGAGCGCGAGCCTCGGCTCGGGTTTCATCGTCAGCAATGACGGCTACATTCTGACCAACGCGCACGTGGTGGACGGCGCGAACGTCGTCACCGTGAAGCTCACCGACAAGCGCGAATTCAAGGCGAAAGTGGTCGGCGCCGACAAGCAGTCCGACGTCGCCGTGCTGAAGATCGACGCGAGCAATCTGCCGACCGTGAAGATCGGCGATCCGCGTCAGAGCAAGGTCGGTCAGTGGGTGGTCGCGATCGGCTCGCCTTACGGCTTCGACAACACCGTGACCTCGGGCATCATCAGCGCGAAGTCGCGCTCGCTGCCGAACGAGAACTACACGCCGTTCATCCAGACCGACGTGCCGGTGAATCCGGGCAACTCCGGCGGCCCGCTGTTCAACCTGCAAGGCGAAGTGATCGGCATCAACTCGATGATCTATTCGCAGACCGGCGGCTTCCAGGGCCTGTCGTTCGCGATCCCGATCAACGAGGCGATCAAGGTCAAGGACGACATCGTCAAGACCGGCCACGTGAGCCGCGGCCGTCTCGGCGTCGCGGTGCAGGGCATGAACCAGACGCTCGCCAACTCGTTCGGCATGCAGAAGCCGCAACGGCGCGCTCGTCAGCTCGGTCGATCCGGGCGGTCCGGCTGCCAAGGCCGGTCTGCAGCCGGGCGACGTGATCCTCTCGGTGAATGGCGAACCGGTCAGCGACTCGTCGGATCTGCCGTCGCAGGTCGCGGGTCTGGCGCCGGGCAGCTCGGCCACCGTGCAGGTGTGGCGCGACAAGGCCACCAAGGACCTGAAGGTGACGATCGGTTCGTTGTCGGATGCGAAGGTCGCGTCGAACAAGGCCGATCAGCCGGCGCAGTTGCAAGGCCGTCTCGGCGTGGCGGTGCGGCCGCTGACGCCGGAAGAGAAGAGCGGCGCGTCGGTGTCGCACGGTCTGCTGGTGCAGCAGTCGGGCGGCGCGGCGGAAAGCGCCGGCATCCAGCCGGGCGACGTGATTCTGGCGGTCAACGGCCGGCCGGTCACGAGCGTCGATCAGTTGAAGCAGATGATCGCCAGCGCCGGCAACAGCATCGCGTTGCTGATCCAGCGCGACAACGCGCAGATCTTCGTGCCGGTCGATCTCGGCTGAGTTGGCTGATCACGCTGCGTTGAACAGGCGGCGCGATCAAAGCGGATAAACGACAGTTTGACCGACGTATCGCCCGTCTAGCCGCGCCACTGAAGTAACGCTTGCCGGTCCGTTTGCACGTTACTGCCAACGGACCGGTTTTTTTTCGTCCGTCAGAAACTGCGAATGGCGGCCGCTTCGCACGCGAAGGCGCGGCGCAGCGAGCCGCGTTCTGATCCGGACAGATCGCTCGCTGGCCGCTTGGCACGCAGGTTGCGTCTGCCTTGATCCGGACCCATCGAGGGCATCCGGACGACAAGGACCTTAACAAAGGAGCGAACCGATGAAAACCCAACGCAATCAGCGAAGGATCGTAGCCGCTGCGGTATGCGCAGCGCTCACGCTCGGTCTGGCGGGCGGCGCGTATGCGCAACAGGCAAGCGACACGACTGGCGGCACGACCACCGACAAAAGCAGCGCGGGCAACGCCAACGGCGGCGGCATGCCGCAAATCCAGCAGCAAGGCGACGTCTCGTTCGTGTCGGGCGGCGTCGGTCTCGACGAATCGAAGGCGCTGCAGCAGGCGCAGAGCCAGTGGCCGCTGTCGCTGCGCTTCACCGGCCCCGGTTCCGAGTTTCTCGCCGACGTCCACGTGCGGGTAGTCGACGCGCACAACAGCGAGGTGCTGAACACGACGTCGCGCGGGCCTTACATGCTGGTCAAGCTGCGTCCGGGCCACTACACCGTGCACGCGCAATACAAGGATCGCGATCAGTCCAAAGCGGTGACGGTGCCGGCCAAGGGCACGGCCAAGGCCGCGTTCTACTGGAATACGCAGTAAGCGTCGCCGTGCATCGAGCGGCGACGGTGCGAGACGCGCCGGACGGCCTTGCAGCGAAGGCCGCGCAATCGGCAGAAGTTTGGCCGATAATGAAGCCACGGGCGCGTCCCGTGGCTTTTCTGTTTGCACGACCGCGGTACACCGCGTTCAACGACTGCGCACCACCATCACGGAGCCGAGACATGAGCGATGCCCTGACACCTCACGGATACTACCGGCGCGAGCACGGGCGGCCACACCATCTCGATCAGCGGCAACCAGCCACCGGGTGCGCGTGATCCACGGCGGCGTGACCATGGCCGACACCCAGGCGGGCTTGACGCTCTCCGGAAACCGGTCTGCCCGACGTGTTCTATTTCCCGCGCGAACGACGTGAACATGGCCCGGCTCGAGCGCTCCACGCATACCTCGCATTGCCCGTTCAAGGGCGAGGCGTCGTACTTTCATCTGCGCACCGAAGACGGTCTGATCGAAAACGCCGTCTGGAGCTATGAAACGCCGCTCGAGCCGGCGCTGCAGATAAAAGGGTATCTCGCGTTTTACTCATCGCGCGTCGACCGCATCGATCAGACGTCCTGATCCTGCTGCTCGCGCGTTCATCGGGGAGGCTGGCATGGAAGCTGAACGACGCGTTACGGATTCCGCTTGCGCCGTCCGATGTCTGGGACGCGCTGCAGGACCTCGCGCTGCTGCGCGCCAGCCTCGACAACTGCGAGTCGTTCACCCGCCTTGCCCACGGCGAATATGCGCTGACCATGACCGTGCCGCTCGGCCCGTTGCGCGCGCGCTACGAAGCGCGCGCCCATGTGGCCGGCCAGGATTCCGGACCGGCGGATGCGCAGCGCCGCACCATCAACTTCAAGGCGCGCGCCGAGGGCATCGGCGCGTTGCGCGGGCAGATCGAAGTGCGTTTGCGCGCGGACGAGGGCGCGCACGGCACGGGCAGCGAGCGCAGCACGCGGATCGAGTACACGATCTGGGCGACGTCGTCAGGGCCGCTCGCCGAACTGCCGGCGCGTCAGCTGGAAAACGCGCTGCATCAACTGGCCGACGATTTTTTCGCCGAATTCAGCGCAGTCGTGCGCGCCAAGCATGGGCAAGGTCCGAATCGCGCGCGCGGTTCGGCGGCGCGGCGTCAGCATGTGTTTCTTGCGGCCGATCACGCTCGGCGGCATCGCGCGGCGCACCCGCGTGGACCACAGCAATGCGCTGACAGGGCGGGCGGCGAGCGCGTCGCATGGCGTGTTGCACGGACGTGTCGCATGGCGTCCGCGCCGGCGAGTCCGGCCGCATGCGGTGCCGAACTGGGCGTGGGCGGCGATGATTTTTCTGGTCGCGCTGTTGTTGTATGTGGCGCGCTGGATTAGCGAGCATTGATGCGCCGGTTTGCCGGCAAGCGGGGCAAATCGCGCGGCTGTCGCGTCGGCGCGACTACGAAATTCCGTTGACGGGCTACGAAACGCTGGTGCGAATGCCGTGTTTGCCGAGTTTGCGACCACGCTCGAACGCTTTTATCTGCCTGTACCATCTGTTCCTGGCACGCGTCGGTGCTTGTGCTGTCGCTCGGAAAGCGCCGGCCAGCCGACCCTGCAATCCGGTCACCGGGCCGCACCGCCTTTCCGTTGCCGGATCACGCAGTAAGAGCCTTAATTTTCTACCATCAGGAGCCTTCCCATGACCAACCCGCGCCGCGCGCTGATCGTTATCGACGTGCAGAACGAATACGTAACCGGCAACCTGCTGATCGAATTTCCGGATGTGCAGACTTCGCTCGCCAACATCGCCCGCGCGATGGATGCCGCGCGCCACGCCGGTATTCCGGTCGTGGTCGTGCAGAACTTCGCGCCGGCTACGTCGCCGCTGTTCGCGCGCGGCAGCGAGACCGCGGAACTGCATTCCGTCGTGAATTCGCGGGTTCGCGATCACTACGTGGAGAAATCCCTGCCGAGCGCATTCACCAACACCGATCTCGCGGATTGGCTCGCCGCCCGGCAGATCGACACGCTGACCGTCACCGGCTACATGACGCACAACTGCGACGCGTCGACCATCAACCACGCGGTTCACGCCGGGCTTGCCGTCGAGTTTCTGCATGACGCGACGGGTTCGGTGCCGTATGAAAACAGTGCGGGTTTTGCCAGCGCGGAGGAGATTCATCGCGTGTTCAGCGTGGTGCTGCAGTCGCGCTTCGCGGCGGTGGCGAGCACGGACGAATGGCTGGCGTCGGTGAAGAGCGGCGAGCCGCTCGCGCGCGGCAACATTTATGCGTCGAATCAGGCGGCGCGGGCTCGCCAGACGGTTGCATAGCGGCGGTTGCGTTTGCCGGACGCGGCATCCGGCCTGCTGCGCCAGATTTCAGATAACAGCAGCCACGCTTTCAAATAAGCGCCGCGTACGCAACCAGGGCGGCCGTGTTCTTGATCCGCTCGCCTTCGTTTTTATCAGCCTGGGCTGCCCGGAAAGCCCAGCCATCAGAGCGCGCAGCCGCCTACGCCGCGCTCTTGCGCAACGCCGGACTCAACCGCAGCGCGTCGAAGATACCGTCGAGCAACTGTTGCGCATGAGCGCCGAAATCGGTTGCATCGGGCAGAAACAGCATGTCGCGCAGCGATCCGCTGACAAACGCATGCACCATCGCGGCCGCCAGCTTCGTGTCGAGATCGGCGGGCAGTTGCCCCTTGGAGATCGCGTTGCGCAGCCCGCCCTTCGATCTTCTTAAGCCCTTCGCGCATATTGGTCTGATAGCGGACCATCACCGGTCCCATTTCCTCGACCAGCTCGCACTTCAGAAACAGGATGTCGAACACGCGCCGGCGACGCGGGTCGTTCGCCGTATCGCGCAGGCACACCACGCAGATTTCCATCAACCGCCCAAGCGGATCGGGCTCGTTAGGGTCTTGCGACGCGGCTTTGAGTTCGTCCAGCGGCAACAGCACGCGGTCGAACATTTCGGTGAAGAGATCGCTTTTGTGCGCGAAATGCCAGTAAATGGCGCCGCGCGTGACGCCGGCAGCCTGGGCGATGTCGGCGAGCGACGTGCGCGACACCCCTTTCTCGAAGAAAACCTGTTCGGCTGCGTCGAGAATGCTTGTGCGCGTCTCCTGCGCCTCTTCTTTGGTTCTTCTGACCATGTTGGTAAGACCTGCCTGACGTGGGGTTTGGCCGGATGACCGCTATTAAGTCAACCCGATGACAATCTGTCTGCTTATTCGGCAAATAGCGCTGCGTTCTTGCGGGTCCCCGCCTGCAAGAACAATAAATGCACTTTTACATGCATTCATGAATGTATATATAATAGCATCCCACGATCGGATAGCCCAAGCCGTGACGACCGGTTAATATCCGTCACTGTTGCCTTTCAAACGCTCTTCGCGCCGTGCCCGAACGGGCGGCGCCGCGCGGCATTTCCCGGTTTGGCGCATTTACATCAGGCTGTCCTTGCAGGTGCGGTTTGCATCCACGGGCTACCGGTCAAGCGTCGCAAGACGCATGTGTGCGCTGTCGTCCCCGGGGTAGGGATGCGCGCACTTTTTCATTCTCAGTCTTAGACAGAGGTCGCTCCATGCGCGTCGAACGGGTTCCATTCCGCTTAATCAGTGCCGCGACGGCTGCCGTATTGCTGGCAGCGTGCGGACAAAAACAATCTGCCCCGCCGCCACAAACGCCCGAAGTCGGCGTCGTCACTCGTCCAGCCGACAACCGTGCCGGTCGTCACCGAACTGCCTGGCCGCACCAGCGCCTTCCTCGTCGCGCAAGTGCGCGCGCGGGTCGACGGCATCGTGCTGCGCCGCGAGTTCACGGAAGGCAGCCAGGTCAAGGCCGGTCAGCGTCTGTACAAGATCGACCCGGCGCCGTACATCGCCACGTTGAACAACGCGAAGGCAACGCTCGCGAAGGCGCAGGCGAACCTCGTGTCGGTCACCGCGCAGGCCAACCGCTACAAGGTGCTGGTCGCCGCGAACGCGGTCAGCAAGCAGGACTACGACAACGCGGTCGCCTCGCAAGGCCAGGCCGTCGCCGACGTCGCAGCGGGCAAGGCCGCCGTCGATACCGCGCAGATCAATCTCGGCTATACCGACGTGACCTCGCCGGTCACCGGCCAGATCGGCGTGTCGCAAGTCACGCCGGGCGCTTACGTGCAGGCGAGCGCGGCAACGCTGCTGGCGACCGTCCAGCAACTCGATCCGGTCTACGTCGACCTGACGCAATCGAGCCTCGACGGTCTGAAGCTGCGCCGCGAAGTGCAGGAAGGGCGTCTGAAGACGACCGGTCCCGACGCGGCCAAGGTCATCGCTGATTCTCGAAGACGGCCGCACTTATTCCGAAAAGGGCAAGCTGCAGTTCACCGACGTGACGGTCGACCAGGGCACCGGCTCGGTCACGGTTCGCGCGATCTTCAAGAACGCCGACAAGGTGCTGCTGCCGGGCATGTTCGTGCGCGCGCGCATCGACGAAGGCGTCAACCAGAACGCGCTCGTCGTGCCGCAAGTCGGCATCACGCATGACCAGAAGGGTCAGCCGACCGCACTGGTCGTCGGTGACGACAACAAGGTCGCGCTGCGTCAGCTCGTGACCATCGGCACGTACGGCAATCAACTGGGTGGTCGAAAGCGGCCTGAAGCCAGGTGACCGCGTGATCGTCCAGGGCACCGACAAGGCGCGCCCGGGCATGCAGGTCAAGCCAGTTGCCGCGCAACTTCCCGCCACCCCCGCTTCCGACGCAGCCGCTCAGGGCGCGCCGGCCGCCAGCGGTGCTGCTCAGACGGCGCAACCCGCCTCTGCTGCATCGGGCGCGTAATAACAGGGAGCCCGCCTCATGGCAAAGTTCTTTATTGATCGCCCGATTTTTGCATGGGTGATCGCCATTATTCTGATGCTCGCGGGTATCGCGTCGGTCTTTACGTTGCCGATCGCGCAATACCCGACCATCGCGCCGCCGGCCGTGCAGATCAGCGCAACGTACCCGGGCGCATCGGCGAAGACGGTGGAAAACACCGTCACGCAGGTGATCGAGCAGCAGATGAGTGGTCTCGACCACTTGCTGTACCTGTCGTCCACCTCGGACGACTCGGGTACGGCAACCATCACGCTGACGTTCGCGGCCGGCACCAATCCCGACATCGCGCAGGTGCAGGTGCAGAACAAGCTGCAGCTCGCCACGCCGCTGTTGCCGCAGGCCGTGCAGCAGCTGGGCACCAAGGTCACGAAGTCGAGCAGCAGCTTCTTGCTGGTCATGGCGTTCGTGTCCGAAGACGGCAGCATGAACAAGTACGACCTGGCGAACTACGTCGCGTCGAACATTCAGGATCCGGTCAGCCGGATCGACGGTGTGGGTACGGTGACGCTGTTCGGCTCGCAGTACGCGATGCGGATCTGGCTCGACGCGAACAAGCTGAATAACTTCGGCCTGACGCCGGTCGACGTGCAAGACCGCGTTGACCAGCGCAGAACGTGCAGGTCGCGGGCGGTTCGCTCGGCGGCACGCCGTCGGTGCCGGGTCAGGTGCTGCAGGCCACCATCACGGAAGCCACGCTGCTGAACACGCCTGAACAGTTCGGCAACATCCTGCTGAAGGTGAACACCGGACGGCTCGCAGGTGCGTCTGCAAGCGACGTGTCGCACATCGAGCTGGGCGGCGAAAACTACAACTTCGACACCAAGTACAACGGGCAGCCGACGGCCGGCTTCGGTATCCAGCTCGCCACCGGCGCGAACGCGCTGGCCACGGCGAAGGCGGTGCGCGCGAAGGTCGACGAACTGTCGAAGTACTTCCCGCACGGTCTGGTCGTGCAGTATCCGTACGACACCACGC
This sequence comes from uncultured beta proteobacterium, assembly GCA_963800185.1. Lineage (GTDB taxonomy): Bacteria > Pseudomonadota > Gammaproteobacteria > Burkholderiales > Burkholderiaceae > Paraburkholderia. The sequence goes on from CAWCZW010000005.1 coordinate 207,756, forward strand.
CGTTCGTGCGTCTGTCGATCGAAGAAGTGGTCAAGACGCTGCTCGAAGGTATCGTGCTGGTGTTCCTGGTCATGTACCTGTTCCTGCAGAACCTGCGCGCCACGCTGATCCCGACGATCGCCGTGCCGGTGGTGCTGCTGGGCACGTTCGCGGTCATGGGTCGTGGTGGGCTTCTCGATCAACACGCTGTCCATGTTCGGGCTCGTGCTGGCCATCGGCTTGCTGGTGGACGATGCGATCGTGGTGGTGGAAAACGTCGAGCGGGTGATGCAGGAGGAGGGCTTATCGCCTCGCGACGCAACCCGCAAGGCGATGGATCAGATCACCGGCGCGCTGGTCGGCGTGGCGCTCGTGCTGTCGGCGGTGTTCGTGCCGGTGGCGTTCTCGGGCGGTTCGGTCGGCGCAATTTACCGGCAGTTCTCGCTGACGATCGTGGCGGCGATGGTGCTGTCCGTGCTGGTCGCGTTGATTCTGACGCCGGCGCTGTGCGCGACGATTCTCAAGCCGATTCCGAAGGGATCACGAAGAGAAGACCACCGGCTTCTTCGGCTGGTTCAACCGCACGTTCAACAAGAGCCGCGACAAGTATCACTCGGGCGTGCACCACGTCATCAAGCGCTCGGGCCGCTGGCTCATCATCTACATGGTGGTGATCTTCGCGGTGGGTCTGCTGTTCGTGAAACTGCCGAAGTCGTTCCTGCCTGACGAAGACCAGGGCACGATGTTCGTGCTGGTGCAGACGCCGTCGGGTTCGACGCAGGAAACCACGGCGCGCGCGCTGAAGGACGTCTCCGACTACCTGCTCAACGACGAGAAGCGCATTGTCGAATCGACCTTCACGGTGAACGGCTTCAGCTTCGCCGGTCGTGGCCAGAACGCGGGTCTCGTGTTCGTGCGGATGAAGGACTACGCGCAGCGTCAGCACTCGGACCAGAAGGTGCAGGCGCTGGTGGGCCGTCTCTATCATGCACTTCGCCGGCTACAAGAACGCGATGGTGTTCCCGGTCAATCCGCCGTCGATTCCTGAACTCGGCACGGCAGCGGGCTTCGACTTCGAGTTGCAGGATCGCGCGGGTGTCGGCCATGAAAAGCTGATGGAAGCACGCAACATGCTGCTGGGCATGGCGGCGAAAGATCCGACGCTGGCTCAGGTGCGTCCGAACGGCCTGAACGATACGCCGCAGTTCAAGGTGAACATCGACCGCGAGAAGGCGCAGGCGCTCGGCGTGTCGCGTGTCCGACATCGACACAGACGTTCTCGATTGCGTGGGCGTCCGCGTACGTGAACAACTTCCTCGATACCGACGGCCGGATCAAGAAGGTCTACCTGCAGGGCGACGCGCCGTTCCGGATGAAACCGGAAGACCTGAGCGCCTGGTACGTGCGCAACAGCGCGGGCGCGATGGTGCCGTTCTCGGCGTTCGCGAGCACGGCAGTGGATCTACGGTTCGCCGAAACTCGAGCGCTACAACGGTATTTCGGCGGTGGAAATCCAGGGCGCGGCGGCACCGGGCAAGTCGACCGGTCAGGCCATGACGGCGATGGAAGCACTCGTGGCGAAGTTGCCGGCAGGTATCGGCTACGAATGGACGGGTCTGTCGCTGCAGGAACGCCAGTCGGGTTCGCAGGCGCCGATTCTGTACGGCATCTCGATCCTCGTCGTGTTCCTGTGTCTCGCGGCGCTGTATGAAAGCTGGTCGATCCCGTTCTCGGTGATCATGGTGGTGCCGCTCGGCGTGATCGGCGCACTGCTGGCCGCTACGCTGCGCGGGCTCGAGAACGACGTGTTCTTCCAGGTCGGTCTGTTGACGACGGTCGGGTTGTCGGCGAAGAACGCGATTCTGATCGTGGAATTCGCCCGCGAACTGCAGCAGGGTGAAGGCATGGGGCCGATCGAGGCCGCGCTGGAAGCAGCGCGTCTGCGGTTGCGTCCGATTCTGATGACCTCGCTCGCGTTCATTCTCGGCGTGTTGCCGCTCGCTATCAGTAACGGCGCGGGTTCGGCAAGCCAGCACGCGATCGGTACCGGCGTGATCGGCGGGATGTTGACGGCGACCTTCCTCGCGATTTTCATGATCCCGATGTTCTTCGTCGTGATCCGCGCGAAATTCGGCGGCGAGAAGGAAGACCCGGATGAGGCGCTCGCACACTACAACCAGCACCATCCGCACGATCCGCAAGCTGGCGGCTCGGCGGCTGATGAGGGCTCGGGCAAGGACGGACATTGAGATGCAAAAACACTCTTTGATTGCAGTGGCGGTCGCGTTGTTCGCCGCGGGTTGCACGATGGCGCCGAATTACCAGCGCCCGGCTGCGCCCGTGACGTCGACCTTCCCGAGCGGCGGCGTGTACGACACGCAGCCGGGCGCGACCCAGCCGGGTCAGCAGCAACAGCCCGGCGCGACTAGCGCGGCGCGCAGCGCGAACGGCCAGGCCGCCGCCGACATCGGCTGGCGTGACTTCTTCGTCGATCCGCGCATGCAGCAGCTGATCGAGATCGCGCTGAAGAACAACCGCGATCTGCGCGTGTCGGTGCTGAACATGCAGGCGTCGCAGGCGCAGTACCGGATCGTTCGCGCCGGTCTGCTGCCGACGCTCGAGGCCGCGGGCTCGGGTACCCGCCAGCGTACGCCGCTGGATCTGTCGTCGGTTCCTGAGACGATTACCAGCTCGTACTCGGTGGGTCTGAACGCGTCATGGGAAATCGACTTCTTCGGGCGGGTTCAGAGCCTGAAGGATCAGGCGTTGGCGACCTACCTGGGCACGACCCAGGCGCGCAAGGCAGCGGAAATCTCGCTGGTCTCGCAGGTGGCGAACCAGTACCTGACCGTGCTCGAACTCGACGATCTGCTGAAGGTCACGCAGGACACGCTGAAAACCGCGCAGGACTCGTACCGGATCACCAAGCTGCAGTTCGACAACGGCACCGGTTCGGAACTCGATCTGCGTCAGGCGCAGACCGTGGTCGAGCAGGCCGCCGCGAACCTGCAGGCGCAGGCGCGTTTGCGGGCTCAGGCCGAGAACGCGCTGGTGCTGCTGCTCGGCGAGCCGTTGCCGGCCGATCTGCGCGCCGGGTCTGAAGCTGAACGACCAGAATCTGCTCACGGATATTCCGGCGGGTCTGCCGTCCGATCTGCTGACGCGTCGTCCGGACATCATGGAGGCCGAGGAGAATCTGCTCGCGGCCAACGCGAATATCGGTGCGGCGCGTGCGGCGTTCTTCCCGCAGGTCACGCTGACGGGCAGTGTCGGTACGCTGAGCCCGACGCTGGGTGGTCTGTTCAAGCCGGGTTCGGCGGCGTGGAGCTTCGCGCCGTCGATCACGGTGCCGATTTTCGAAGGCGGCCAGCTGAAGGCCAGCCTCGACGTCGCCAACATCCAGAAGAACGTCCAGATCGCCACGTATGAAAAGGCGATCCAGACGGCCTTCCGCGAAGTGGCGGACGGACTGGCGGCGCGCGGCACGTACGATCAGCAGATCCAGTCGCTGGAGCGCAATACGTTTGCGGAACAGCGGCGCCTGGATCTGTCGAACCTGCGCTATACGAACGGTGTCGACAGCTATCTGTCGGTGCTGACCGCGCAGACCGATCTGTACACGGCGCAGCAGTCGCTGATTACGGCGCGCATGGAGCGTTTGCAGAACCTGGTCACGCTGTATCAGGCGCTCGGCGGCGGGTGGATCGAGCATACCGGCGATCAACCGCGTCCGGCTGACGCACCGGTCGACTACGGCGCAGCGAGTGCGCCGGTGGCGGCTTCGGCGGCGACGGCGGGGTGAGTTGAGTTTGGCATTGGCGGGTGCGCGGAGCGGGTTCTGTTTGATTGAAACCGTTCTGCGCAGTTAGCTGAAGCTGAGCAGAAATAGAAAAAGCCACGGCATGCCGTGGCTTTTTCTTTGCTGCCGTCATTCGCGCTGCCGCTCGTCGCGGCAGCCTTCATCACCTCAATGCAAGTCCGCCGCACGCAGCATCTGATCTCCCTGCGCTTCGCTGCCTGCACGTCCATCGAAATCATGCCCGGCGTGACGAATCTCGCAGCGCGCCTTCTTCTCGCTCTTCACGCCGTTGAAGATCAGGTTGAGCACCACCGCCGATACCGATGCCAGCAGAATCCCGCTATGCAGCAGCGGCGACAGCGCAGGCGGCAGCTTCGAGAAGAAGTGCGGCGACACGACCGGCACCAGACCCAGCCCGATACTCACCGCGACGATGAACAGGTTGTGGTGGTTCTTCACGAAGTCGACCTTGGACAGCACCTTGATGCCGTTCGCCGCGACCATGCCGAACATGACGATGCCCGCGCCGCCGAGCACGAAAGCCGGCACCGACGCGACCACCTGCGCCATCTTCGGGAACAGGCCGAGCAGCACCAGGATCACGCCGCCCATCGCGCAGACAAAGCGGCTTTTCACACCGGTCACGCCGATCAAACCGACGTTCTGCGAGAACGACGTATGCGGAAACGAATTGAAGATGCCGCCGATCAGCGTGCCGAGTCCATCCACGCGCAGGCCGCGCACGAGGGTCTTCTGATCGACCGGACGATCCACCATGTCGCCGACCGCGAGGAACATGCCGGTCGATTCGATGAAGGTGACGAACATCACGGTGACCATCGTCGCGATCGAGAGCGGATCGAAGTGCGGCAGGCCGAAGTGGAACGGCATTACGAAGCCGACCCACGGAGCGTGCGTGACGCCGTCCATGTTGACGCGGCCGAGCGCCAGCGCAATCACGAAGCCCGCGACGATGCCGAGCAGCACCGAGATGTTGGCGAGGAAGCCTTTGGCGAACTTGTTGATCAGCAGGATCAGCATCAGCACCATCAGCGACAGACCGAGGTAGACCGGATTGCCGTAATCGGGATTGCCTACGCCGCCGGCTGCCCAGTTGATGCCGACTTCCATCAGCGACAGACCGATCACCGAGATCACCACGCCGATCACCACCGGCGGGAAGAAGCGCAGCAATTTGCCGACCATCGGCGCGAGAAGGATGCCGACGACCCCGGCCGCGATGGTCGAGCCGAAGATGTCGAGAATGCCGAGCGAGGGATTCGTGCCGATCGCAACCATCGGACCGACGGCCGCGAACGTGCAGCCCATGATGACCGGCAAACGGATGCCGAAGATCCACAGCCCGAGCGTCTGGATCAACGTGGCGATACCGCAGGAAAACAGATCGGCGCTGATCAGGAACGCGATCTGGTCTTTCGGCAACTTGAGTGCGGCGCCAACGATCAGCGGCACCGCGACCGCGCCGGCGTACATCACCAGAACGTGCTGAATGCCGAGGGTGAGCAACTGGGCTGCGGGCAGTCTCTCGTCGCACGGGTGAACCGTGTTCGATTGCATATCTCTGTCTCCACCATCTGTTTTGGGAATGACTCCAAGGTATCGGGGACGAAAATGTGCAACAAGACCACTGGGGCCTATTCCGGCATTCCCGGTGACGATATGCGGGGGCGTCGATTGAAAGGGGAATTAAAGCTGCGTGAATCCCGCCGGCGCGCTTAAGCCCTTGTAGTGGCGTTTCGACGCCGCCCGCCGCGCATGCCCTCGCAGAAGGGATATGTGTGAGAATCAATGAGGTGTATCCCGCTCAGCGCATAGTCCTGTTTTGAGGTGGGTCGTTTTGTGGCGGGGTTAACCCGCGATCTGGGATTTTCGGCGCACTTTCGGGAGCCTTTTTGAGGAACTAAAAAGCGCGAAAATCGATGCGTTTTGCGGCCCTGTTCGGGATGTTTTTCGTCTGAAGACATGCGTGCCTGTTTCGCCTGTGGCGTGTGCCTTTCGTTGGTTCGCTGTCCCTTGATCCCCATTCACTTCACGTCCAATCGCTTATGAGTTTTCTCGGCATCGATCTCGGCACCGGCTCCCTCAAAGCGGCAATCGTCGACCCGCACGGACATGAGCAGGCTGTGGCGAGTGTCGCCTACACGCTCGAAACACCGCATGCGGGCTGGGCCGAAACATCGGTGCAAACCTGGTGGCGCGCGTTGTGCGAAGCGATGGCGCGTCTGCCGGCCGATTTGCGTCGCGATGTGCAGGCCATCGGTTTCTCCGGGCAGATGCACGGCGTCGTATTGATCGACGAAAAGGGCGAGCCGTGCGGCCCGCGATGCTGTGGCCCGACACGCGCGCGCTGGATCTGCTCGCCGGGTGGCCCGAGCCGCAGCCTAATCCGGTCGCGCCAGGCATGGCGGGTCCGTTGTTGCGCTGGATCGTGCTGCATGAACCGCAGTCCGCGCGACGCACGCGCTGGGCGTTGCAACCGAAAGACTGGCTGCGCGTCGCGCTGGGCGGCGCGGTGGCAACCGATCCATCGGACGCCTGCGCAACCGCGCTCGCCGATCCCGCTGGCGTGTGGGACGCGGCGCTGCTCGCGCGGCTTGAGATTCCGCGTGAGTGGTTCGCGCCGTTGGCGCCTTCCTATGCAGCGGGCGGCGTGTTGTCGGATGACGCGGCGCGCGCGTTGGGTTTGCGCGCGGGAATCGTGCTCGCGACCGGCGCCGCGGATACGCCGTGCGCCGCGCTCGGCAGTGGCCTCGCTCACGATGGCGACGCGTTGCTGACCACCGGCACAGGCGGCCAGATCGTCGTGCTGTCCGCGCAATCGCCCACGGCGGTGAGAGGCTTGCACCGCTATAGAGCCGCGAGCGATCACTGGTATCGGATGGCGGCGATGCAGAACGTCGGCATTGCACTGGAGCGTGTCCGTGGATGGCTATCGTATGAATGGGCCGACGCTTATCGCGATGCCTTTGACGACGCCAATGGTACCGACGCCAACGCCAACGCCAACGCCAACGCCAACGCCAACGCCAACGCCAACGCCAACCCGGCGGTCACCTCCAGCCTGACCTTCCTGCCGTACCTCACCGGCGAACGCACGCCGTGGCTTAACCCGACGGCGCGCGGCGGCTGGCTCGGCCTCGCGCTCGACCACACGCGCGGGGCGATGATGCGCGCCGCGTTCGAAGGCGTCGCGTTTTCGTTGCGCGCCGGGCTCGACGCGATTCGCGCGAGCGGCGCAACGGTGACGACGCTGAAGCTCGCAGGAGGCGGTTCCGTCGATCCCCGTTGGCGTCAGTTGCTCGCCGATGCGTTGAACGTCGAGCTCTACGCGGTGGATTGCCCGAACGCCGCGCCTCGGGGCGCCGCCATTCTCGGTGGGCTCGCAAGCGGCCACTGGCACGCGAACGATCTCGCCGCACTTGCGCCAGGCGCGACGCGTGTGGCCGGTCCGCGAGACGATGCCGCGCTTGCCGAACGCTACGCGCGTTTTCTCGATCTTTATGGCCGGGTGGAAAGCTGGTTCGGCGACACAACGCCGCGATAGCAGCCGCGATGTCCGGGATGGACAATGCCGTGACGCACTTTGCAATACCATTACGCTTTTCGCACGCTAAGTTAGACCGCTAAGTTAGACCGCTGAGTTGGACCGCTGAGTTGGTCCACTGAGTTGGACCGCTGAGCTAGACCGCTGAGCTAGACCGCCAGATTGAAGCGCCGAACCGGAAGTGCGTCACACGGACAAGTGCCGCCCCCGCGCGCCGCACGCTAAGCCACTCGCGCACAACAGCAGCCAGCAACACCGAACAACCCGGACACCCACGCGTCGCAGAGCGCAGTAATCAACCGCGACGCGTTGCATTCACAGACTCACAGGAGCATTCACGATGAAAACGAAAGCAGCAATTGCATGGAAAGCCGGCGCCCCGTTGACGATCGAAGAAGTCGATCTCGAAGGGCCGCGTGCCGGTGAAGTCCTGATCGAAGTGAAGGCAACGGGCATCTGCCATACCGATTACTACACGCTGTCGGGCGCCGACCCCGAAGGCATTTTCCCGGCGATTCTCGGCCACGAAGGCGCGGGCGTGATCGTCGATACGGGGCCGGGCGTCGGTACGTTGAAGAAGGGCGACCACGTGATTCCGCTGTACACGCCGGAGTGCCGCCAGTGCAAGTTCTGCCTGTCGCGCAAGACGAACCTGTGTCAGGCGATTCGTTCGACGCAAGGCAAGGGTCTGATGCCCGACGCGACCTCGCGTTTCTCGCTAGACGGCAAGCCGCTGTTCCACTACATGGGCACGTCCACGTTTTCGAACTACATCGTCGTGCCGGAAATCGCGGTCGCGAAGGTGCGTGAAGACGCGCCGTTCGACAAGATCTGCTACATCGGCTGCGGCGTGACGACCGGGGTCGGCGCGGTGGTGTATTCGGCGAAGGTCGAGGCGGGCGCGAACGTGGTGGTGTTCGGTCTCGGCGGCATCGGGCTGAACGTGATCCAGGGCGCGAAGATGGTTGGCGCGGACAAGATCATCGGCGTCGATATCAATCCGGGCCGCGTCGAACTCGCGAAGAAATTCGGCATGACGCACTTCATCAACCCGAACGAAGTCGAGAACGTGGTCGACCATATCGTGCAACTGACCGACGGCGGCGCGGACTATTCGTTCGAATGCATCGGCAATACCAAGGTGATGCGTCAGGCGCTCGAATGCACGCACAAGGGTTGGGGTCAGTCGTTCATCATCGGCGTGGCGGCGGCGGGCGAAGAGATCAGCACGCGTCCGTTCCAGCTGGTGACGGGCCGCGAGTGGAAAGGCTCGGCGTTCGGCGGCGCGCGCGGCCGCACCGACGTGCCGAAGATCGTCGACTGGTACATGGAAGGCAAGATCAATATCGACGACCTGATCACGCACCGTCTGCCGCTCGAACGCATCAACGAAGGCTTCGATCTGATGAAGAAGGGCGAGTCGATCCGCTCGGTCGTGTTGTACTAATCCGGGAGCGTCGCGATGCCTGAAAACACGCCTGAGCTATTGTCGTCGCACGCGAGCCACGGCGGCGAGCAGCGCTTCTACCGGCACGCGTCGCAGACCATCGGTCTGCCGATGCGTTTTTCGGTGTATCTGCCGCCGCAGGCTTTGCAGCCTAACGCGAACGTGCCCGCGCTGTTCTATCTCGCGGGTTTGACCTGCACGGAAGAAACCTTTCCGATGAAGGGTGCTGCGCAGCGCTTCGCCGCGCAGCACGGCATTGCGCTGATCGCGCCGGATACCAGTCCGCGCGGCGCCGGCGTGCCGGGCGAAAGCGCGGCGTGGGACTTCGGCGTGGGCGCCGGGTTCTATGTCGATGCCACGCAGGAACCGTGGGCGCAGCACTATCGGATGTACTCGTATGTGCGGGACGAACTGCGCGAAACGGTGCTCGCGAATCTGCCGGTGGACGGCGCGCGCCTGGGCATTTTCGGGCATTCGATGGGTGGTCATGGCGCGTTGATGCTCGCGCTGCGCAACCCGGAGATTTATCGGTCGGTGTCGGCGTTTGCGCCGATTGCCGCGCCGACGCGTTGCCCGTGGGGCGAGAAAGCGTTTAGCGGCTATCTGGGAGAGGACCGCGAAGCGTGGAAGCAGTACGACGCAAGCGAACTGGTCGCGCGCGCGTCGCGTAAGTTCGCGCAAGGGATTCTGGTGGATCAGGGTCTCGCCGATCAATTCCTCGCCGAGCAACTGAATCCGGATGTGTTCGAAGCCGCTTGCCAGGCCGCCGGTCAGCCGCTGACGTTGCGGCGTCACGCGGGCTACGACCATGGCTATTACTTCATCTCGTCGTTCATCGAGGATCATCTCGCGCATCACGCGAAGGTGCTGCTCGGCTGATCGGACAGTCTCGATGACGGTGGTACGCAGACGCACGCGCCACTGTCATCGAACAAGTTCACGGCCTAGCGCCGCCGCAACAAACTCCCGCCATACACCAGCGCCGACAGCACGGTAATCCAGAAGCTCGTCGGCCAGTCGGTATAGAACGCCAGCGTCAGACCCAACCACGCCTGCACCAGCGCGAACACCGCGGCGAGCACGAGTCCGGTCGACAGGCGCGTCGTCATGTTTTGCGCAGCCGCGGCCGGTCCGACCATCAGCGTGAACACCAGCAGCACGCCGACGATCTGCGTACACGCGGCCACGGCCAGCGCGGCAATCGCGAGAAACAGCACCGACACGCGACGCAGCGACACGCCTTTGGCCTCGGCCAGTTCCGGCTGCAACGACGCGAACAGCAAGGGCCGCATGATGGCCGCCAACGCGCCCAGGCTGACCACGCCCAACGCCGCTAGCACGACCAGCGTCGACGAATTCACGCCGAGCACGTTGCCGAACAGCAGCGCCGTGACCTGGGTCGCGTACGCGGTGAAGAAGTGCAGAAACAGCAAGCCGAAGCCGAGCGACAGCGACAGGATCACGCCGATCGCCACATCGCGCCCGGCGAGACGCTCGCCGAGCGCGCCCATGCCGATGCCCGCCGCGAGCGTGAAGCCGATCATCCCCCAGATCGGCGAGATGCCGATCAGCACCGCGCCGGTCGCGCCGGTGAAGCCGACGTGCGACAGCGCGTGGCCCGCGAAGGTCTGTCCGCGCATCACCAGAAAATAGCCCACTACGCCCGCCAGCACCGCGACGATCCCCGACGCCGCGAATGCGTTCACCATGAAATCGTATTCAAACATCGTGCTTGTGTCCGTCGCGTGAGTCGTGGTGTGAGTGGCCGTGCGCGCCGCCGTGGTCGTGCGAATGTCCGTGGTCGTGCGAGTGTGAATGACCGCCGGCTTCGTCGTGTTCGTGCTCGTGATCGTGTTTTTCGACTTCGACGTCGCCCGACATCACGAAGATGCGGCCATTCACGCGCATCACGTCGATCGGCGAACCGTAGAGGCGCGACAGCACGGGGCGGGTGATCACTTCATCGACGGTGCCCAGCGCCGCCACGCCGCTGCCGAGATACAGCACGCGGTCGAGCGAGTTCAGCAGCGGATTCAATTCATGCGCGGAAAACAGCACGGCAATGCCGAGTTCCCGCTGCACGCGCCGCACCAGCTCCACCACGCTCTTCTGATGATGCGGGTCGAGGCTGATCAGCGGCTCGTCCAGAAGCAGCAGCTTCGGGTTGCCGAGCAGGCATTGCGCGAGCAGCAAGCGCTGACGCTCGCCGCCCGACAGTTCCGACAAAGGCCGTTCGGCCAGCTTGAGCCCGCCCACCAGATCCAGCACGCGTTCGACATCGGCGCGGGTTGTCGCGTCGGCGTGCGGCAGACCCCAGCGGTGGCCGTCGGCGGCCATCGCGACGAAATCGCGGCCCCGCACACGTCGTCCCGCGAGCGCACTGCGGGTCTGCGGCATATAGCCGATCGACGCGTTGCCGCGCGCGACAGGCTGCCCGAGCACGCGAATCGAGCCGTGCGCAGCCGGCACGAGACCGAGCACGGCGCGCATCAACGTGGTCTTGCCCGCGCCGTTCGGCCCGAGCACGCCGATAAATTCGCCCTGATTCACCGAGAACCCGGTGTCGCGCAAGATCGTGCGGTCGCCGAGTTCGAGGGTCACGTGGTCGAGTTCGAGCACGGGGGCCGGCGCTGCGCCGGGTGCCCGGTCGGCTGTGCCTGCGGGTGCATTGGCGGGCGCATTAGCTGACGCATTAGCTGGCGCATTGCGGCCAGTCGAAGTCATTGGGTTTTTCCTTTTACGCCCGAAGTCGTACCCGCCGCTTTCGCACCGTTCGCGTCGCCCGCGGCCAGCGCCGTGCCCAGCGCGTCGAGCTGCGAGAGCATCCACGTCTGGTAGGTCTTGCCGGCCGGCTGGGTTTCGGTGACGCTCATCGTCGGCACCTTCGATTGCTGCGCGAGCTTCAACATACGTTGGGTCAGAGCCTCGGTTGCCTGGCTGTTATAGATCAGAACGCGCACCTGCTTCTCGCGCAGATCGCGTTCGAACGCGGCGATATCGGCCGCGCTGGCTTCAGTGTCGTTCATCGCCGCGAGCTGGAAGCGCTGGTTGCGCATGCTCAGCCCGATCGCGTCCGACATGTAGCCGAACACCGGTTCGGTCGCCGTGACCGGCACGCCCGCGTAATGGCTACGCAGTTGCGGCAACCCGGGCGTCGATCGGCTTCAGCGAATCGAGAAACTTTGCGAGGTTCGCATCGTACGCCGACTTGTGCGCCGGGTCAGCCGCCGCGAGCGCTTCGCTCACCGCGCGCGCCACTTTCGGCATGGTCGCCGGGTCGTACCAGAGGTGCGGATTATCGCCGCCTTTCTTGCCGGTGAGGTCGGCGGCGACGATCACGGTGCGCTTCGCCCCCTTCGACGCCGCCAGCAATTTGGCCATCCACGGATCGTAGTCGGCGCCGTTGTAGACCACAAGGCTCGCATGCTGCAACGCGCGCGCGGTCTTCGGGCTGGCCTCGAACAGATGCGGGTCCTGATCGGGGTTACTGAGAATGCTCGTGACGTCGACGCGATCGCCGCCCAGTTGCTGCACCACGTCGCCATAGAAATTCTCCGCGGCGACGACCGGGATTTTCGCCTCCGCAGCGAAGGCGCTGTGAGCGAGCGCGAGCGCCGCCGCGCCTGCGGCCAGGTACTGCGACAGCTTCAGCGCACGGCGCGCCCCGATCCACATCGAGCCGATTTTTTTCATCGTTGTTTCCTGCTGCGTGAGAGGTGAATGAATCACAGAGGTTGAGTTGGGGTGCCTGGCACCTGTCATGGCGATGCGCCCGCAGCCCGCTCCGCGCGAGCGCACAACGCACACAGGCCGCTCAGCTCGATCACCTGCCGGCGAACCTCGAACCCATGCGCCGGCTCGCTATGCGACAACTGATCGGCGAGGTCGTCGCCGGGAATCTCGACGGTCGCGCCACAGCCGTCGCACATCAGAAACTGGCTGCGATGCGGCACGCCGACTTCACAGCAGGCCACGAACGCATTCTTCGACTCGATCCGATGGACGAAGCCGTGCGCGAGCAGAAAGTCGAGCGCGCGATAAACCGTGGTCGGCGGCATCCGGCCGCGCTGGGGTGCGAGCGTGTCCATCAACTCGTATGCACCGATGGGCCGTTCGCTCGCCACAATCGCCGCATACACCTGACGACGCAGCGGCGTCAGCGCGAGCCCATGCAGCGCCGCATGCGCTTCGGCGTGCGCGAGCCGCACGGCGTGGTGTTCTGCAATCGACATAGCCATCGGCGTGGACCTCCTCGCTAAGCGGCAATCAGTGGCAACGGACGCTTCGCGTGGAAGCCCAATCGAAGCAAGGTCGGAATGATATAACGTATCTCGATTTTTTGTCAGCGGGCAGTGCAGAAATGCAGATTGGCTGTCCGCGATTTCTCGTACTAGTTTTGTTGAGGGCATGCCATGCACGTCGACCTCCTGCCGCGCTGCACCATCGAAATCTGACAGAGCGCCTTGACATGACCCGGTCCGTATCCGATCATTCGATCACTAACAGAGCAATTGTTCGCGCAACGAGCGTTCGCTCACCGCGAGTCAAGAATCTCAAGAAGCAGAACGAACCGGAGACAGGCAGTGGCGGCACGATTGCAAGACAAGGTGGCCATTCTGACGGGCGCGGCAAGCGGAATCGGTGAAGCCGTGGCCAAGCGGTATCTGGACGAAGGCGCGCGTTGCGTGCTGGTCGACGTGAAGCCGGCCGACAGTTTCGGCGACGCGCTGCGCGCCGCTTACGGCGAGCGCGTGCTGACGGTCAGTGCGGACGTCACGCGCCGCGACGATATCGAACGCATTCTGGCGAGCACGCTGGAGCGTTTCGGCCAGGTCGACATTCTGTTCAACAACGCGGCGCTGTTCGACATGCGCCCGATCCTCGACGAATCCTGGGACGTGTTCGACCGCCTGTTCTCGGTCAACGTGAAGGGCATGTTCTTCCTGATGCAAACCGTCGCGCGAAAAATGGTCGAGCAGGGACATGGCGGCAAGATCATCAATATGTCGTCTCAGGCCGGGCGGCGCGGCGAGGCACTCGTGTCGCACTACTGCGCGACCAAGGCCGCTGTGCTCAGCTACACGCAGTCGGCGGCGCTGGCGCTCGCGCCGCATAAGATCAATGTGAACGGCATCGCGCCGGGCGTCGTCGATACGCCGATGTGGAAAGAAGTCGACGCGCTCTTCGCTCGCTATGAAAACCGGCCGCTCGGCGAGAAGAAGCGGCTGGTCGGCGAAGCGGTGCCGCTCGGGCGCATGGGCGTGCCGGACGACCTGACGGGCGCCGCATTGTTTCTCGCCTCGGCGGACGCCGACTACATCACCGCACAAACCTTGAACGTCGACGGCGGTAACTGGATGAGCTGATTGCAGGCGCGAGCCATGCTTACTTCACCGCCATTTTCGTAAAACAAACGCAGCACCACATAACGTACGAGAAAAGGAGACAACCATGAAACCAGCCTTCAAATCCGCGCTGAAAGCGGCGAGTGCCGGCGCTGCCGCGTGCTTTGCGTTGAGCGCATCGGCGGCGACGGTGACGATCGCCACGTTGAACAACCCGGACATGATCGAGCTGAAGAAGCTCTCGCCCGCCTTCGAAAAAGCGAATCCGGACATCAAGCTGAACTGGGTGATTCTCGAAGAAAACGTGCTGCGTCAGCGCGCGACGACCGACATCACGACCGGCAGTGGCCAGTTCGACGTGATGACGATCGGCGCCTATGAAACACCGCAATGGGGCAAGCGCGGCTGGCTCACGCCGCTCACCAACCTGCCCGCCGATTACGATCTGAACGACGTCGTGAAGACGGCCCGCGACGGCTTGTCCAGCGGCGGCCAGCTGTACGCGCTGCCGTTCTATGTCGAAAGTTCGATGACGTATTACCGCAAGGACCTGTTCGACAAGGCCGGCCTGAAGATGCCCGATCAGCCGACCTACGACCAGATCGCGCAATTCGCCGACAAGCTCACCGACAAGGCCAACAGCCAGTACGGCATCTGTCTGCGCGGCAAGGCGGGCTGGGGCGAGAACATGGCGTACGGCACCACGGTCGTGAATACGTTCGGCGGCCGCTGGTTCGACGAGAAGTGGAATGCGCAGCTCACGTCGCCGGAATGGAAGAAGGCGATGACGTTCTACGTCGATCTGCTGCGCAAGGACGGCCCTCCGGGAGCCAGCTCGAACGGCTTCAACGAAAACCTCACGCTGATGTCATCGGGCAAGTGCGCGATGTGGATCGACGCGACGGTTGCAGCGGGCATGCTCTACAACAAGAATCAGTCGCAGATTGCGGACAAGGTCGGCTTTGCCGCCGCGCCGATCGCGGTCACGCCGAAGGGTTCGCACTGGCTGTGGGCCTGGGCGCTGGCGATTCCGAAGTCGTCGAAGCAGGCTGACTCCGCGAAGAAGTTCATCACGTGGGCGACGTCGAAGGAATACATCGAACTGGTCGCGAAGGACGAAGGCTGGGCCTCGGTGCCGCCGGGAACGCGTCAATCGACTTACGCACGCCCCGAGTACCAGAAGGCCGCACCGTTCGGCGCGTTCGTGCTGAAGGCGATCGAAACGGCCGACCCGGATCATCCGACGCTCAAGCCGGTGCCGTACACCGGTGTGCAGTTCGTCGGGATTCCTGAGTTCCAGTCGTTCGGCACCGTGGTCGGTCAGAGCATCTCCGGCGCGATTGCCGGTCAGATGACGGTCGATCAGGCGCTGGCAGCGGGCAATGCCACCGCGGATCGCGCGGTGAAGCAGGCCGGCTATCAGAAGTAAGCCGCCCAGACTGGCAAACCAGTCACACGGTTAATCTGGCACGCGCCGGCTGACGCCCGTCAGCCGGCCCACGCAGCACAGCGGATTGATTCCGCCGCGAGCGGGCGTTGTGGCGTCGCAAGATGCCGCAGCAGTTCGTGCGGCTCACGCGGACGGTCCGCGCATTACCGAACAGGTGGTCAATCATGCGTCCTTTGCGCCTACCTATCATGCATGCCCATCCCCAGACAGAACAAGAACGTGAAGCCCGCAAGGCCAATTCAGCTCGCTGGCTAGCGACGCCGTCGGTCGCCGTCCTGGTGCTGTGGATGGCGATACCGCTCGCGATGACGATCTGGTTTTCGTTCTCGCGCTACAACCTGCTGAATCCGGACATCAAAGGTTTCGCCGGTCTCGACAACTACCGGTATCTCGCCACCGATCCGTCGTTCCTGCCGTCGATCGCGCACACGCTGGAACTGATCATCTCCGTACTGGTGATCACGGTGGTCGGCGGCGTGCTGATGTCGATCCTGTTCGACCGAAAGTTTTACGGCCAGGGCGTGGCGCGGCTGCTCGCCATCGCACCGTTCTTCGTGATGCCGACCGTCAGCGCGCTGATCTGGAAGAACATGATCCTGCACCCGGTGTACGGCCTGATCGCGCAGGGCATGCGCGCGATGGGCATGCAGCCGATCGACTGGTTCGCCGACTATCCGCTCACGGCGGTGATCATGATCGTCGCGTGGCAGTGGCTGCCGTTCGCATTCCTGATCCTGTTCACGGCGATCCAGTCGCTCGACCAGGAGCAGAAGGAAGCCGCGAAGATCGACGGCGCGGGTCCGTTCTCGATGTTCTTCTACATCACGCTGCCGCACCTGAAGCGCGCGATCGCGGTGGTGGTGATGATGGAAACGATTTTCCTGCTGTCGATCTTCGCCGAAATCTATACGACCACGGGCGGCGGTCCGGGCACCGCGACCACCAATCTGTCGTACCTGATTTTCTCGCTGGGCCTGCAACAGTTCGACGTCGGTCTCGCATCGGCGGGCGGCATTCTCGCTGTCGTGCTGGCCAACATCGTGTCGTTCTTCCTCGTGCGGATGCTCGCGAAGAACCTCAAAGGGGAGTACGAAAAATGAGCCACGTTGCCTCCACTCCGGCGTCCACGACGACGCCCATGACCGTGCCCGCGAAGTCGCCGTTCGATGCAATCCGCCGCGGCATTCCTGGCGTGATTGCGTGGCTCGTCGCACTGCTGCTGTTTTTCCCGATCTTCTGGATGACGATCACCGCATTCAAGACCGAGCAGCAGGCTTATGCGTCGTCACTGTTTTTCACGCCGACGCTCGAGAGCTTTCGCGAGGTGTTCGCACGCAGCAATTACTTTGCGTTCGCGTGGAATTCGATCCTGATTTCGGTGGGCGTCACGGTGCTGTGCCTGATTCTCGCCGTGCCCGCCGCGTACGCGATGGCGTTCTTCCCGACGCGCCGCACGCAGAAAGTACTGCTGTGGATGCTGTCGACCAAGATGATGCCGTCGGTCGGCGTGCTGGTGCCGATCTATCTGCTGTGGAAAAACAGCGGGCTGCTCGATACGGTGTCGGGTCTGGTGATCGTCTACACGCTGATCAATCTGCCGATCGCGGTGTGGATGTCGTTCACGTACTTCGCCGAAATTCCGCGCGACATTCTCGAAGCCGGTCGCATCGACGGTGCGGCGACGTGGCAGGAAATCGTCTATCTGCTGATGCCGATGTCGTTGCCGGGGCTCGCCTCCACCGCGCTGCTGCTGGTGATTCTGTCGTGGAACGAAGCGTTCTGGAGCATCAACCTGTCGAGTTCGAATGCCGCGCCGCTGACCGTGTTCATCGCGTCGTATTCGAGTCCTGAAGGTCTGTTCTGGGCCAAGCTGTCGGCCGCTTCGTTGCTGGCGGTTGCGCCGATTCTGATCGTCGGCTGGCTGTCGCAGAAGCAACTGGTGCGCGGCCTCACGTTCGGGGCGGTGAAATGACCGCAGGGACGAATGCACGTAACCTGGCATTGATCTGCGATTGCGACGGCGTGCTGATCGACAGCGAAGCCGTGGCGGCGCGCATGCTGGTGCATGAACTGGAGGCGCGCTGGCCCGGCATGGATGTCGAGCCGGTCGTGCTGCCGTTGCTTGGCCTGCGCATCGAAAGGGTGTTGCAGGGCACGGCGGCGCAACTCGGCAAGAGCCTTGGCGCCGACGATATCGATGCGATCCGCCGTGCCGTCGAAGCAGCGGCAATGCAGGCGCCAGCGGTCGACGGCATCGAGGCCGCGCTCGCGCAAGTGCCGCTGGTTAAAGGCTGCGCGAGCAACAGCTTTCGTCCGTACGTGGAGAGCGTGCTGAAGCGCACCGGCCTCGTGCAGTTTTTCGGCGACCGGCTGTTTTGCGCCGATGCCGTGCCGAATCCGAAGCCCGCGCCCGATGTCTATCTCGCGGCGGCGCAAGGGCTCGGTCTCGCGCCGAGCTCGTGCCTCGTCGTGGAAGACAGCGTGACAGGCGTGACGGCGGCGAGCGCGGCGGGTATGACGGTGCTGGGTTTCATCGGCGGCGGTCATGCGAGCGACGCGCAGATCGACAAGCTGCATGCAGCGGGTGCGCGCCACGTATTCGACGATATGCGCCAATTGCCGGAGCTGGTCGCGCAATGGACGTTGAGCACGGCGGCGGCCGCGCCGTGAAGGCGGCGAACGCAGCGAACGTGGCGGCACAGGCAGGCGGATCGAAGTAGACGGCGGGGCCAACCTAAGCAGTTCATAGCGCTGAAGCATCGGGCGAGCATTACAGCGATACACAGCGATACACAGCAAAGCGCAGCAACAGACAGAGCAACACACGGAGACACATCATGGCAAGCGTAACTCTGCGCAACATCAGAAAGGCCTACGACGACAGCGAAGTGATGCGCGACATCAACCTCGACATCGCGGACGGCGAGTTCGTCGTGTTCGTGGGCCCGAGCGGTTGCGGTAAATCGACCTTGATGCGGATGATCGCCGGCCTCGAAGACATCAGCGGCGGCGATCTGACCATCGACGGCATGCGCGTGAACGACGTTGCACCCGCCAAGCGCGGCATTGCGATGGTGTTCCAGTCGTACGCGCTGTATCCGCACATGACGCTGTACGACAACATGGCGTTCGGCCTGAAACTGGCGGGCACCAAGAAGCCGGAGATCGACGCGGCGGTGCGCAATGCCGCGAAGATTCTGCACATCGACCATCTGCTCGATCGCAAGCCGAAGCAGCTTTCCGGTGGTCAGCGTCAGCGCGTGGCGATCGGCCGCGCGATTACGCGCAAGCCGAAGGTGTTCCTGTTCGACGAACCGCTGTCGAATCTCGACGCCGCGTTGCGCGTGAAAATGCGCCTCGAATTCGCGCGTCTGCACGACGAACTGAAGACCACGATGATCTACGTGACGCACGATCAGGTCGAAGCGATGACGCTGGCCGACAAGATCGTCGTGTTGTCGGCGGGCAATCTGGAGCAGGTGGGCAGTCCGACGATGCTGTATCACGCGCCGGCCAATCGCTTTGTTGCGGGGTTTATCGGTTCGCCGAAAATGAACTTCATGGAAGGCGTGGTGCAGTCGGTCACGCACGACGGCGTCACGGTGCGCTACGAAACCGGCGAGACGCAACGCGTCGCGGTGGAGCCCGGCGCGGTCAAGCAGGGCGACAAGGTGACCGTCGGCATTCGTCCCGAGCATCTGCACGTGGGCACGACCGACGACGGCATTTCGGCGCGCACCATGGCGCTCGAATCGCTCGGCGACGCCGCGTATCTGTATGCGGAATCGGGCGTGGCGCCGGACGGCTTGATCGCGCGAATTCCGCCGCTCGAACGGCACGCGAAAGGCGAAATGCAGAAGCTCGGCGCGACGCCCGAACATTGCCATCTTGTTCGACAGCGAAGGGAAAGCATTCCAGCGTAAGATCGTCGAAGTGCTGGCCGCGTGACGATGCGATAGGTGGCGGGCACGCAGTTTTCTGTTTAGCTTTCCTTCTCATCATGCTCAGGAAACGCTCATGCCCGCCTACGTCGTCATCACGCGCGAGAAAACGCTCGATCCCACCAAGCTCGACGAGTACAAACAGATCGCGCCCGCCGTCTTCGAGCAGCATCCGGTGATGATGCTCGCAAGCCACGGGCGCACCGAAGTCGTGGAGGGGCCGGAGATGGAGGAGATACTGATTCTCGAATTCACCGGCTACGACGAGGCGCTCGCGTGGTATCGCAGTCCTGCGTATCAGAAGGTGAGCCAGACGCGGCTGCAGGGCGGCGATTACCGGATCATCATCACCGAAGGGTTGCCGCTGATCTAGCGCGTGGCGTTCAGATAGCACGTCGCGCCTCGTGCCGGGTGCCTCGCGGTCAGCAGCGTCAGACGGCGGTTTGCTCAGGCTTCCAGCGCCGCCCGCGCACACAGTTCATCGGTCACCAGTCCCGACAGCCAGCCGCCTTTCAGCACCGCGATCAACGCTTCACGCTTGCGCTGTCCGCCCGCAAAACCAATCGTCGGACGACGCGGCGGCGCGTCGAGCGCAATGCTGGTCACGCGCCGGCCCGTCGGCGATTCGACATGCGCGCCCGCTGAGTCGATCGGCAGGCCGAGCATTTCGGCCACCGCGCCGTTCTGCATCAACTCCTTCACTTCCGCCGACGTGATGAAGCCGTCTTCGTGCAGCGGACATTTCGGCCCGATATTGCCGATCCCGACAAACGCGACATCCGCCTGCGCCGACAGCGATTCGACGATCCGGTACAGCCGGTGATTGCACCACTGCGCGCGCTCGGCTTCGCTATCGGCAAGCAGCGGCGCGGGCAGCAGAAAATGCTTGCCGCCGGTCTTCTCGGAAATGTGCAGCGCGACGTCATAGCGGTTCGAGGAGCCGTCCTGGGCGATCGCCCCGACCATCGATACCAACCGGTGCTGCGGACGGTCCAGTTGCGCGATCTGATCGACCGCGGCCTTCAGCGTGCGGCCGCTGCTCACGGCGACCACCATCGGTTTTTCGGCGCCGAGATAGCGCTCCATCACCTGCGCGCCGGCCACGGCCAGTTTGCGGTCGACTTCTTCGGACGGTGTCGCCGTCGATCGGCACGACTTCGCACATGGTGAGGCCGTAGCGCTTCGACAGTTGATCGGCGAGCGCGAGGCAATCGGCGAGTTTGTGATCGACGCGCACGCGGATCAGGTTCTTTTCGACGGCGAACGCGACCAGCCGTTGCGCGACCGGGCGCGACACCTGCAGCTTCTCGGCGATTTCGTTCTGGGTATTGCCGGCGACGTAGTAAAGCCACGCCGCGCGGGTGGCGAGATCTAGTTTTTCTGTGGACTTGGGCACGGTAACGGTTCGCTTGAAGTGCGCCGATGATAGCAGCCGGTCCCGGCTCTCAACGGGCCGGCTGCGGTGACCGGTCAGGCGAGCGGGGCTCGCGCCGGGTCGAACAGCGGCCGCACGTGGCGGTAAAGTGCGCGATACGCTTCGAGCCGCGTGCGCAATTCTGCGTGACGGCGCGGATTGGGCGTGAATTCCTTTTCGATGGGCGGTTTGGTCAGCACGGTCGCCGGATCGCCGCCTGCGGCCAGCCAGCCGAGACGGGCCGCGCCGAGCGCCGCGCCGGTTTCGCCGCCGCCGTGCTTGCGCGGTGGTGGTGTCGAGCGCGTCGGCGAGCAGTTGCGCCCAGTAGTCGCTGCGCGCGCCGCCGCCGAGCAGCGACAGCGCCTTCGCTTCGGTGCCGGCGGCGCGCAATGCGTCGAGGCCGTCGGTGAGCGCGAGCGTCACGCCTTCGAGCACCGCGTAGCCGAGCAACGCGCGATCGGTCGCGTGATTCATGCCGAAGAACACGCCCTGCGCGTACGGGTCGTTGTGCGGCGTGCGTTCACCCGACAGATACGGCAGGAAGAGCGGCGCGGTGGTCAACGCGTCGGCGGGAAGCGCCTCGATTTCGGCGAGCAGGGTGGGTTCGTCGGTGGACGTGAGCTTGCAGACCCAGCGCAAACAGCTCGCCGCCGACAACACCACGCTCATCTGATGCCAGCGATCCGGAATCGCGTGACAGAACGCGTGCACGGCGGAGGCCGGGTTCGGCCGGAAGCTGTCGCCGACCACGCACAGCACGCCCGAGGTGCCGAGCGACACGAAGCCGTCGCCCGGTTGCGTCGCGCCGATGCCGATCGCGCTGGTCGCGTTGTCGCCGCCGCCGGCCGCGACGACCACGCCGTCGCTCAAACCGAACTCGCGCGCGACCTCGGGCAGCAGGGTGCCGGACGGCGCGCTGCCTTCGGCGAGGCCCGGCATCTGCGCGCGCGTCATGTTGCACGCGGCGAGCAGCGAGTCGGACCAGTCGCGTTTGGCGACGTCGAGCCACAACGTGCCGGCGGCATCGGACGGATCGGACACCTTGCCGCCAGTCAGTTGCAGACGCAGATAATCTTTCGGCAGCAGCACGCAGGCGGTCTGCGCGAAAATCTCCGGCTCGTGGCGCGCAACCCACAGCAGTTTCGGCGCGGTGAAACCGGGCATCGCCAGATTGCCGGCGACGCTGTGCAGGTCCGGCGCGCGCTCGGTCAGCTCCGCGCATTCCTTGTCGCTGCGCATGTCGTTCCACAGGATCGCGGGCCGCAGCACGCGGTCCTGCGCATCGAGCAGCACGGCGCCGTGCATCTGCCCGGACAGGCCGATGCCGCGAATCTGCGCGAACTCGTCGGGATGTTTCGCGCGCAATGCGGCGAGCGCCGCGCGCGTGCCTGTCCACCAGTCGGCGGGATTCTGCTCGGCCCAGCGCTGATGCGGACGCGAAACGGTAAAAGGGGAGCCTGCGGTGCCGATCACGCGTCCGTCGGACGCGAGCAGCAGGACTTTCACTTCGGACGTGCCGAGGTCGATGCCGAGATACATGGGCGCGGAACCTTCGTCGTTAGAGATGCGGCTACTTTAGCCGCACATGGCGCGCGGTGCCATGCGCATTAAGCCTGGCACCGCGCGTGAATCGGGAGCGAATTGAAGTGCGCGCGCTCAGGCTGCGCCGCGTTTGGCCAGCCACACGTCGACTCGCGCGAGCGCGCCCGCGCAGCGCCGATTCCAGTTCGGGCGTTTGCGCCATGCTGCCCCACAGCAGCCGGTCGGCGGCAAAAGCCTGCAACGGATCGGGCGCCGCGAAGAAAGCCATGCGCGACGCTTTCGTCCATCACGCCGTCCTGATACGCGTACGGCAGCTTGCCGGTATGCCAGCGTTCGAGAAAGCGGAAGAACAGCGCGGGCAGCATCGCGGTCGCGCCGGGCGTGACGCCGCGTTCGAAGCATTCGGACGAGCGTCGGCGCGATGAAACCGGGCAGCTTCGAAAAACCGTCGGCCGCGACGCGCTGATTCGTGTCCTGGATATACGGATTGCCGAAGCGTTCCAGCACCACGTCGCGATACCGTTCGAGATCGAGCGGACTCGGCGTGAGGCAAGGAATCACGTCTTCGGTCACGTAGTCGTAAGGCGAATTTCTGGATGTCGGTGTCGAGCGTGCCTTCGTGGATGTAGTTCAGCCCGACCAGCGTGCCCGCCCACGCAATGCAGCTGTGCGTCGCGTTCAGAATGCGGATTTTCGCTTCCTCGTAGGGCATCACCGAGTCGACCAGTTCCGCGCCGACCTTCTCCCATGCGGGGCGTCCGGCGATGAAGCGGTCTTCGATCACCCACTGGATGAACGCCTCGCCCATCACCGGACACGCGTCGTCGACACCGGTCGCGGCCTTCACGCGCTCGCTCACGTCGGGCGTGGGGCGCGGCGTAATGCGGTCGACCATCGAACTCGGACACGCCGTGTTGTCGTCGAACCATTGCGCCAGTTCGTCCGCGCCGCGCCGCTCCAGAAACTCGCTCATGCCTGCATGAAAACGCTCGCCGTTGCTGCGCAGGTTGTCGCAGGTTTGCAGCGTGACGGGGCCGGCGCCGCGTTTCATGCGTGCATCGAGAATCGCGGCCAGCGCGCCGTAGATCGTCGTGTGGCCGCCTTTCAGATCGGCGGCGAGGTCGGCATTCGCGGTATCGAGTTCGTCCTGTTCGTCGAGGTAATAGCCGCCTTCGGTGACCGTGAACGCGATGATCTTGCAGGCCGGATCGGCGCCGGCTTCGATCAGCGCCGTCGAGACTGTCGGTCCACGGCACGACGCGTTCGATCGAGCGGATCGTCTCGTAAGCGCGCTCGCCCTGCGGCGTGACGGTCTCGAGCGTATAGACGCCGTTTTGCGCGGCGAGCGCGTCGAGCACCGCGTTCATGTCGCTGCGAATATTGCCGACCGTGAGCGACCAGTGCGGTTCGCCCGCCACCTTCGCCTCGTTCAGCCGATGCAGATACCACGCCTGATGCGCGCGATGAAACGATCCCGCGCCGATGTGCAGGATCACGTGTGCGGCCGCGCCGCTGCTTTGCCCGCTGTTCATGTGTGTCTCCTGTGTCGATCGGAGTTAGCGCGTTAGCGCTTTCCCTGATCCCATGAATGTGCTGTCGTTCGCACGGCTTGGAGCGTGCGTTTTTTCTTAAGATGGAGCATTTGCTCTGCATGTGAGCGAATGATCGTACCCGCTGAAACGAAAGTCAAGGCGAGTCCGTCGGCTTTTTGTGGCGCAGCGCGGCGTGGCGGGGCTTGCGGCGGGGTTGGACGGCGCTCGTCGCCAGAGGGGACGCACGTCGAGCGACGCATTTAAGCGTATTGCATTGCACCAAAATTGACATTCGGGGCGTCAGGAGTAACCCGAATGCAAAAAAGTATTGGTCGGCGGTCTCATTTAGAGTGGTGGACGGCGCGTTTGAGGGTTACTTTTCGCTATACAAGACGAAGCTCAGCGGCGCCCCCGGCGAACCGCATCATGGAGGCAGACAGTGCAACCCGATCTGGAGATCGTGGCCGTACGCCGCGACGAATCGTTCAAAGTGTGGTCGCATGGTTATCCGTACCGGACGGTGCGCTGGCACTTTCATCCGGAATACGAAATTCATCTGATCGTGGCGACGACCGGCAAGATGTTCGTCGGCGATCACATCAGCAATTTCGCGCCGGGCAATCTCGTGCTGATGGGGCCAAACCTGCCGCACAACTGGGTCAGCGACGTGCCGGAAGGCGAGACGATCACGCAGCGCAATCTGGTCGTGCAATTCGGGCAGGAGTTCGTGTCGGGTTGCATCGAGAGTTTTCCTGAGTGGCGGCAGGTCGAAACCCTGCTCGCGGATTCACGGCGCGGCTTGTCGTTCGGCGCGCAGACCAGCGCGGCGATCCTGCCGCTGTTCCATGAGTTGCTGGCCGCGCGCGGGCTGCGTCGTCTGGTGCTGTTCATGTCGATGCTCGAAGTCCTGATGAACGCGGAAGATCGCGCGACGCTCGCGAGCCCCGCTTATCAGGCCGACCCGACCGGCTTTGCATCGACCCGCATCAATCATGTGCTGTCGTATATCGGCAAGAATCTCGCGAACGAGTTGCGCGAGTCCGATCTCGCGCAACTCGCCGGCCAGAGTGTGAGTGCCTTCTCACGCTATTTCCGCCGACATACCGGCTTGCCCTTCGTGCAATACGTGAACCGGATGCGCATCAATCTCGCGTGTCAGTTGCTCACGGACGACGACCTTAGCGTCACCGACATCTGCTTCAAGGCGGGCTTCAACAATCTGTCGAATTTCAACCGCCAGTTTCTGGCGGTGAAGGGCATGGCGCCGTCGAAATTCCGCCGCTATCAGCAACTGAACGACGCGAGCCGGGACGCGTCCGAAGAAGCCGCCGCGCGGGGGGCGGGCATCGACGACGCGCCGGCCATCGTGCTCGCGCCTGGCTTGCCGCCCACGGTTGCCGCCGCGTACCCGCCGCTCAAGCGCGCACCGGGTACTCAGCGGGCGTCCAACTGATTCACGTAGTCCACGTAGTTCGCGCGCCTGGCCCGTAGCCGAAGCGCTTTATTTCACCTCGCGTTCGACACGTATCGTGCTGTCCCAGGACAGCGTGAGGGACGCGTTCACCTTAATAACGGAGACAAACCATGACGCAATTCCTTCAACTGCCTTCTCAGCGGGCCACGTTGAAAAGCTTCGCGCGCAACACGGCGGCTTTCGGGGCACTCGCATTCGGCCTGTCGTTGATCGCCGCGCCCGCTGCGCAAGCCGCGCCGCTAAAAATCGGCATGACCTTCCAGGAGTTGAACAACCCGTATTTCGTGACGATGCAGAAGGCGTTGAACGACGCGGCGGCATCGATCGGCGCGACGGTGGTCGTCACCGATGCGCACCACGATGTCAGCAAACAGGTGAGCGACGTCGAAGACATGCTGCAGAAGAAGATCGACATTCTGCTCGTGAATCCGACCGACACGACAGGCATTCAATCGGCGGTGACGTCGGCGAAAAAAGCGGGTGTCGTGGTGGTCGCCGTCGACGCGAATGCGAACGGTCCGGTCGATTCGTTCGTCGGTTCGAAGAACTACGACGCGGGCGAAATGGCCTGCGACTACCTCGCGAAATCGATTGGCGGCAGCGGTGAAGTGGCGATCCTCGACGGCATTCCGGTCGTACCGATTCTCGAACGCGTGCGCGGTTGCAAAGCGGCGCTCGCGAAAGTGCCGGGCGTGAAACTCGTTGATACGCAAAACGGCAAGCAGGAACGCGCGACCGCGTTGTCCGTCACCGAGAACATGATTCAGGCGCATCCGAATCTGAAGGGTATTTTCAGCGTGAACGACGGCGGCTCGATGGGCGCGCTCTCGGCGATCGAATCGTCGGGTAAGGACATCAAGCTGACGAGCGTCGACGGAGCGCCCGAAGCGATCGCCGCGATCCAGAAGCCGAATTCGAAATTCATCGAAACGTCCGCGCAATTTCCCGCTGATCAGGTGCGTATCGCGCTCGGCATAGCGCTCGCGAAGAAGTGGGGCGCCAATGTGCCGAAAAGCCATTCCGGTCGACGTGAAGATGATCGACAAGAGCAATGCCAAGGGTTTCAGCTGGTAACGCGTAGGCCGGTTGCCGCGCGTGGCTTCACGCACGGCCACCGGCAGCACAGGAGGACCCGATGGACACCATTCTCAAACTCGACAACATCACCAAAAGCTTTCCCGGCGTGAAGGCGCTGCAAGGCATTCACCTGGAAATTGCGCGCGGCGAGATTCACGCGTTGCTCGGTGAAAACGGCGCGGGCAAATCGACGCTGATGAAAATCCTGTGCGGCATTTATCAGCCCGACGAAGGCACGATCACGATTGAAGGCGAGGCGCGCCACTTCACGAATTATCACGACGCGGTAGCGGCAGGCGTCGGCATTGTGTTTCAGGAGTTCAGCCTGATTCCGTATCTGAACGCGGTGGAGAACATGTTTCTCGGCCGCGAAATGAAGAACGGTTTGGGTCTGCTCGAACGCGGCAAGATGCGGCGCGCGGCGGCGGCGATTTTTCAGCGGCTTGGCGTCGCGATCGACCTGTCGGTGCCGATTCGTGAACTGTCGGTCGCGCAGCAGCAGTTTGTCGAAATCGGCAAGGCGCTGTCGCTGGAAGCACGCATTCTGATTCTCGACGAACCGACCGCGACGCTCACTCCCGCTGAAGCCGGGCATCTGTTTGCGATCATGCGCGACTTGAAGAAGCAGGGTGTCGCGATGATTTTTATCTCGCATCACCTCGAAGAGATTTTCGAAGTGTGCGACCGCATTACGGTGCTTCGCGACGGCCAGTACGTCGGCATGACGGAAGTCGCGCAATCCGACGTCGGGCATCTCGTGCAGATGATGGTGGGGCGCAGAATCGAAAACAGTTTTCCGCCGAAGCCGCCGTTGCGGGCCGACGCAAAGATCGTGCTGGATGTAAAGAAACTGCAATTGCTGAAAGACAGCCCCGAGTTGAGTTTCACGCTGCGTGAAGGCGAAATTCTCGGTTTCGCGGGACTGGTCGGTTCGGGCCGCACGGAAACCGCGCTCGCGGTGATCGGCGCAGACCCGGCCTACGTGAAGGAGATCCACATCAACGGCGCGTCCGCCAAACTGTCCGACCCCGCCGATGCGCTGCGCGCGGGGGTCGGCATTCTGCCTGAAAGCCGCAAGACCGAGGGGCTGATTACCGACTTCTCGATCAAGCAGAACATCTCGATCAACAACCTCGGTAAATATCGGTCGCTGCGTTTTTTCATCGACCAGCGCAGCGAAGCGCGCGCGACCGCCGACATCATGAAACGCGTCGGCGTCAAAGCTCCGACGATGCACACCGAAGTCGCGACGCTCTCAGGCGGCAATCAGCAGAAAGTGGTGATTGCGCGCTGGCTGAATCACCACACCAACATTCTGATCTTCGACGAACCGACGCGCGGTATCGACGTCGGCGCCAAAGCCGAAATCTATCTGCTGATGCGCGAACTCACGGAGCGTGGCTACTCGATCATCATGATCTCGTCCGAATTGCCGGAGATCGTCGGCATGTGCGACCGCGTTGCCGTGTTCCGGCAGGGACGCATCGAAGCGATGCTCGAAGGCGCCGCAATCGACTCGAACGCCGTGATGACCTATGCCACCGCCGGCGCCCTTGGAGCACCCCATGAACACGCCTAATCCTTCTTCTTCGCCGAAGACTTCCTCGGTCAGTAGTGACACCCCAGGCGCGCCGGTGCGCTTCACGTGGGCCGCGTTGAAGCGCTCAACGTTGTTCTATCCGTTCATCGGCCTGCTGGTGGTCTGCATCGTCATGGTGTTCGCGAGCGACAGCTTTCTGTCGGGGGCGAACATCGAAAACGTACTGCGTCAGGTGTCGATCAACGCGATCATTGCGGTGGGCATGACGTGCGTCATCCTGACCGGCGGCATCGACCTCTCGGTGGGCTCGGTGATGGCACTGGCGGGCACGCTTGCCGCTGGCCTGATGGTCGCGGGAATGAATGCAGTGGCCGCGCTCGCGGTGGGCATCGCGGTCGGTTTGGGCTTCGGCGCCGCGAATGGTTTCTTTGTCGCGTTCGCCGGCATGCCGCCAATCATCGTCACGCTCGCGACCATGGGCATCGCCCGCGGTCTTGCGCT
Source organism: uncultured beta proteobacterium (assembly GCA_963800185.1). Lineage (GTDB taxonomy): Bacteria > Pseudomonadota > Gammaproteobacteria > Burkholderiales > Burkholderiaceae > Paraburkholderia. The sequence goes on from CAWCZW010000005.1 coordinate 236,362, forward strand.
GATCTATACCGGCGGCTATCCGATCGACGGCTTGCCCGAGTGGGTCAGCTTCTTCGGCAGCGGCAAGATTCTCGGCATTCAGGCGCCGGTCGTGATCATGGTGGTGATCTACGTGATTGCGTGGGTGCTGCTCGAACGCATGCCGTTTGGCCGCTACGTCTATGCGATTGGCGGCAACGAACAGGCGACGCGTTTGTCCGGCGTGCGTGTGGCGCGCGTGAAATTGATCGTCTACACGATCGCGGGTTTGACGTCCGCCTTCGCGTCGATCGTCTTGACCGCGCGTTTGATGAGCGGCCAGCCGAATGCGGGCGTCGGCTTCGAACTGGACGCAATCGCCGCCGTCGTGATGGGCGGTACGTCTATCTCCGGCGGCCGCGGTTCGATCATCGGCACGTTGATCGGCGCGTTGCTGCTCGGCGTGCTGAACAACGGCCTGAACATGGTCGGCGTGAATCCGTATGTGCAGAACGTGATCAAGGGCGGAATCATTCTGCTCGCGATCTACATTAGCCGCGACCGTAGAAAGTAAATCTCCCTCGACTCTTTTTAGCAGGACCATGCAATGACGACTCAATCCGACAAAGAGAACATGACCGCCATCGTCTGTCACGCGCCGAAAGATTATCGCGTCGAACAGGTGTCGAAACCGAAGGCCCGCGCACATGAACTGGTAATCCGCATCGCTGCGTGCGGCATTTGCGCGAGCGACTGCAAATGCCATTCGGGCGCAAAAATGTTCTGGGGCGGCCCGAGCCCGTGGGTCAAAGCGCCGGTGATTCCGGGGCATGAATTCTTCGGCTATGTCGAAGAAATCGGCGAAGGCGCAGCCGATCATTTCGGCGTAGAGCAGGGCGACCGGGTGATCGCCGAACAGATCGTGCCTTGCGGCAAATGCCGTTATTGCAAATCGGGCAAGTACTGGATGTGTGAAGTGCACAACATCTTCGGCTTCCAGCGCGAAGTGGCGGACGGCGGCATGGCCCAATACATGCGCATTCCGCCGACCGCGATTGTTCACAAGATTCCCGACGGCATTTCTCTCGAAGACGCCGCGATTATCGAGCCGCTGGCGTGTGCGATTCACACGGTCAATCGCGGCGATCTGCAACTCGATGACGTGGTAGTGATCGCCGGCGCTGGACCGCTTGGTCTGATGATGACGCAGGTCGCGCATCTGAAAACGCCGAAGAAACTGGTCGTGATCGATCTGGTGGAAGAGCGCCTTGCGTTGGCTCGCGAATACGGTGCGGACGTGACCATCAATCCGAAAGAGCAGGACGCGTTGGCGATTATCCATTCGCTGACGGACGGCTACGGCTGCGATGTGTATATTGAAACGACCGGTGCGCCGATCGGCGTCAATCAGGGGATGGATCTGATTCGCAAGCTCGGGCGTTTTGTCGAGTTTTCAGTGTTCGGTGCGGATACGACGCTGGACTGGTCGGTGATCGGCGACCGCAAGGAACTCGACGTGCGCGGCGCGCATCTGGGGCCGTACTGCTATCCGATTGCAATCGATCTGCTGGCACGCGGACTCGTCACGTCGAAAGGCATCGTCACGCATGGCTTTTCGCTGGAAGAATGGGACGAGGCGATCAAGATCGCGAATTCGCTCGATTCGATCAAGGTGTTGCTGAAGCCTCGCGCGTGAGCTGGTTGCGCGGCACGCAGTGCGAGCAGCAGCGGACTATAAAACGGAGACTGTATGAACTACGTCATCGGCGTCGACATCGGCACGCAGAGCACCAAGGCGCTGCTGGTCGATCAGCATGGCACGATCGTCGCGCAGCATGCGTCGAGCTATCAGCCGGATACGCCCAGGCCGCTTTGGGCTGAACAATGGCCGGCCGTATGGTTCAAGGCGGTGGTGGAGTGCATCGCCGCGTGCGTCGATCAAGGCGAAAGAAGCGGGCGTCGCGACGCAGTCGATCAAGGCCGTCTGCGTGAGCAGCCTGTACGGCGGCTCGGGTATTCCAGTCGACAGCGAAATGCGCCCGCTCGCACCATGCCTGATCTGGATGGATCGACGCGCGACGCGTGAAGTCGAATGGGTGCGGGAGAACGTCGATCTCGAACGGCTCTATACGATCACCGGCAATGGCGTGGACAGCTATTACGGCTACACGAAGATGTTGTGGCTGCGCGATCATGCGCCGGACGTGTGGGCAAAAACCCGCTATTTTCTGCCGCCGAATGCCTACGTGATCTACATGCTGACCGGTGAGGTCGCGGTCGATCATAGTTCGGCGGGCAACATCGGTGGCGTCTACGACATTGGCAAACGCGACTGGTCCGACGAAGCGCTCGACATGCTAGGCATTCCCGCGACGATGATGCCCGAGCGCCTGGTCGAATCATCTGACGTAGTAGGCGGGCTGTTATCGCAATGGACGGAGCAACTCGGGCTGGAAGCGGGCACGGCGATCGTCGCGGGCGGAGTGGATGCGGCGATGGCCACGTTTGCTGCCGGCGTCACGCGAGCGGGGCAGCATGTCGCGATGATCGGCACCAGCATGTGCTGGGGCTATATCAATCAATCCGTCGATGCCCGGCACGGGTTGATCAGCATGCCTCACGTATTCAACGGCCAGCACGATATCTACGTGTTTGGCGGCGCGATTACGGCGGGTGCTTCGGTCACGTGGTATCGCGAGCAGTTCTGCCAGGCCGAGATTGAGGCCGCGCGTACGCTGCCGCATGGCGATGCGCACCGTTTGCTGGAAGAGCTCTGCGGACAAGGTTCCGGCGGGCTCGGACGGCGTGATGTTTCTGCCGTATCTGATGGGCGAGCGCAGTCCTGTGTGGGATGCCAAGGCGAGCGGCGCGTTCGTTGGATTGAGCCTGTTTCATACGCGTGCGCATCTGTATCGCGCGGTGCTGGAGGGCGTGTCGTTTGCGTTGAAGCACAACATCGAAGCGGGACGCAAAGGCGCGCAATCGCTCGACGACAAATTGATCGTCGTAGGCGGCGCCGCGCATTCCGATTTGTGGATGCAGATTATCGCGGACATTACCGGCTATCCGGTCTACACGATCGAGCAGGATGTGGAAGCAGCGATGGGCGCGGCGTTACTTGCGGCGGTGGGCGTCGGCCTGGTTTCGCGTGAAGATGCGCAGCGCGGCTGGGTGACGCTGGTCGAACGCGCGCAACCCAATGCTGTGCGAATGGCGTTATACGAGCAGCGCTTCGGCGTTTATACGGATTTGTATCCGGCGTTGAAGCCGGTCATGCATCGGTTGCAATCATCATGAATGCTACTTTCGATTTTTCTGGCCGCTCGATTCTCGTGACGGGTGCATCGAGCGGTATTGGACGCGCGACTGTCGAAGCGTTATGCGCGGCGGGCGCGAATGTCGTTGCTGCGGCGCGTAATGTGAATGAACTCGCGCGCCTCGCGGAGGAAACCGGTTGCGAGCCGCTCGTGCTGGACGTCAGCGACGAGGCTGCGATCGACGAAGCATTGGGTTCGCTCGAAGCGTTCGACGGTCTTGTGAATTGTGCGGGCATTGCGTTACTTGAGCGGGCAGTGGATACGACTGGCTGCGAGTTTCGATCGCGTGATGGCGGTGAATACGCGCGGTGCGGTGCTGGTTGCGAAACATGTCGCACGCGGGATGATCGAAGCCAAACGCGCGGGCAGTATCGTGAATGTTTCGAGTCAGGCTGCGCTTGTCGCGCTCGATGATCATTTGAGTTATTCGGCTTCCAAGGCGGCGATGGATGCTGTGACGCGTGCGCTTTGCGTATCGAGTTGGGGCCGTTCGGGATTCGCGTGAATAGCGTTAATCCTACGGTTACGTTGACGCCGATGGCGGTGCTGGCGTGGAGTGATCCTGTTAAGCGCGATCCTGCGTTGACGGCGATTCCTTTACGGCGGTTTGCTGAGTCGGTTGAGGTGGCTGCGGCGATTTTGTTTTTGTTGAGTGAGGGGGCTTCGATGATTAGTGGGGTGGCGTTTGCCGGTTGATGGGGGGTATACCGCTCGGTGAGTTTTTTGGTTTTGTTTTGTGCTGTGTTGGCGTTTTCTTGAGGTCTTGGCGGGTTTTGGTTGTGTTCTTTTGGCGTTGGCCTTTCCTTGTGATCACGATGGTCTATTAGCGTTGCCCTGTGCGGGGCGGCACTTACTTTCTTTGCCACCGCCGCAAAGAAAGTAAGCAAAGAAAGCGGGCTTTCAACCGCTAGCTCATAAATGGGTCCCCTGGCTTGGAGGGGGTAGTGGTGCATCTGGAATCGTTGCCCCCGCGCACTCCGCGTTCGTGGCAAGTTGCCCGATGGCTGGATGCTTTGGTCGGGCGCCGCCTTGCTTGTGTTCCATGGGCGTTGGCCTTTCCTTGAATTCACGGTGGTCTATTAGCATTGCCCCTGTGCGGGGCGGCACTCACTTTCTTTGCCGCCGCAAAGAAAGTAAGCAAAGAAAGCGGGCTCACCCCGCTAGTTCTTAAGTGGGTCCCCTGGCTTGGAGGGGGCAGTGGTACATCTGGAATCGGTGCTCCCGCGCACTCCGCGTTCGTGGCAAGTTGCCCGATGGCTGGATGCTTTGGTCGGGCGCCGCCTTGGGTGTGTTCTTTGGGCGTTGGCCTTTCCTTGTGTTCACGGTGGTCTATTAGCACTGCCCCTGTGCGGGGCGGCACTCACTTTCTTTGCCGCCGCAAAGAAAGTAAGCAAAGAAAGCGGGCTCACACCGCTAACTCATAAGCGGGTCCCCTGGCTTGGAGGGGGCAGTGGTACATCTGGAATCGGTGCTCCCGCGCACTCCGCGTTCGTGACAAGGCAGTCATTCTTCCGGCGACGCTTCGCGCGCCGTAGCGGTGGTTCTTCAGCCACCTTCTCATGCTTTCCGCGACCGCCGATCGCGTCCCTTGGCGAGACGCCATATCCCAATGATTCAATGTGTTTGTCTGCGCCACCTGCCTCCGGTGCAGAGCGGCACGCGCGTTTGCATATCTAAAAAACCAAGGGGTGCTCAACGAGTTGCCGAGTATTGCGACCGCACCTGTTCGCGCACACCCGAAAGAATGTCCTTTCCGGCGAGCACGAAGTGCGAGGCGGGAAGTATGACTGCCTTGTCACGAACGCGGAGTGTGCGGGAGCACCGATTCCAGATGTACCACTGCCCCCTCCAAGCCAGGGGACCCACTTAAGAGCTGGCGGTGTGAGCCCGCTTTCTTTGCTTACTTTCTTTGCGGCGGCAAAGAAAGTGAGTGCCGCCCCGCACAGGGGCAACACTAATAGACCACCGTGAAAGCAAGGAAAGGCCAACCCCGAGGAACACAACCAAAACCAACTGTCGCCCCGCACAGGGGCAGTGCTAATAGACCACCGTGAAAGCAAGGAAAGGCCAACACCCGAGGAACACAACCAAAACCAACTGTCGCCCCGCACAGGGGCAGTGCTAATAGACCACCGTGAATTCAAGGAAAGGCTAACGCCCAAAGAACACAACCAAAACCAACTGTCGCCCCGCACAGGGGCAGTGCTAATAGACCACCGTGAATTCAAGGAAAGGCCAACGCCCAAAGAACACAACCAAAACCAACTGTCGCCCCGCACAGGGGCAGTGCTAATAGACCACCGTGAAAGCAAGGAAAGGCCAACACCCGAGGAACACAACCAAAACCAACTGCCGCCCCGCACAGGGGCAGCGCTAATAGACCAGCGTGAATTCAAGGAAAGGCCAACACCCGCATAACACAACCAAAACCAACCGCCAGCGGCACCCACTACAGCATCGTCCTCACGTGCCAAAGCTCAGGAAACAAAACCACATCCAGCATCTTCCGCAGATAAGGCGCGCCACTAGTCCCACCCGTGCCCTGCTTAAACCCGATAATCCGCTCAACCGTCGTCACATGCCTAAACCGCCATTGCCGAAACGCATCTTCAAGATCGACAAGCTCCTCGGCCATCTCATACAGCTCCCAATGCTGCGAAGGATTCCGATACACCTCCAGCCATGCCGCTTCAACCGAAGCATCATGCGTGGTCGGCTGCGTCCAATCCCGCTCCAGCCTCGACGGTGAAATCGCAAACCCACGCCGCGCCAGCAAGCGCACCACTTCGTCATAGAAAGAAGGCGCCTCCAGCGAAGCCTTCACCTCGGCAAAAACATCCGCCCGATGCGCATGCGGCTTCAGCATCTGCTCATTCTTATTGCCGAGCAGAAACTCGATCTGCCGATACTGATACGACTGAAACCCGGAAGAGCTGCCCAAATAAGGCCGCATCGCGGTGTATTCGGACGGCGTCATCGTCGCGAGAACGCTCCATGCCTGCACGAGCTGCTCCATGATTCGCGACACCCGCGCGAGCATCTTGAACGCCGGCGGCAATTCATCGCGATGCACCGCCTTCAACGCCGCGCGCAATTCATACAGCGCGAGCTTCATCCACAGCTCGCTCGTCTGATGCTGAATGATGAACAGCATCTCGTTGTGATCCGGCGACAGCGGATGCTGCGCATCCAGCACCGTGCCCAGCGACAGATAGTCGCCGTAACTCATCGACTCCGAAAAATCGAGCTGCGCGTCGTGCCAGCCTTCGCCGGAAGCGGCATCGTCGACTGAACGGCCGCAGCCGAGTCCGCCGCGCCAGCTCATGCCATGACCAAACGGACACCCTTGCGCCGGTTTTTCTTCCGGCAATCCCGGCGTTTGCATGTGATCGGTCATCGCGCGCTCCTCAGGTCACCGCGCCGCGCGCGGCGAATTCGGGTGCTCGCCAGGTTTCGTTGCGCGAGCACGTCGCGCAAGCGTTTCGACCGCATCCCACACATCGACAAAACGCGTGTACAGCGGCGTAAAGCCGAACCGCAACACATGCGGCTCGCGATAGTCGCCGATCACGCCACGCGCGATCAACGCCTGCATCACCTCATATCCATGCGGATGTTCGAAGCTCGCATGCGAGCCGCGCTGCGCATGATCGCGCGGCGTGACGAGCTTCAACGGAAACTCGCCGCAACGCGCTTCAACCAGTTCGATGAACAGATCGGTCAGCGCCAGCGACTTCTTGCGAATCGTCTGCATATCGGTTTGCAGGAATACGTCGAGCCCGCATTCGACCAGCGCCATCGACACCATCGGCTGCGTGCCGCACAGAAAGCGGCCGATGCCGTCGTCGGGTTGATACGTCGGGTCCATTTTGAACGGCGCGCGATGACCCCACCAACCGGACAGCGGCTGCGCGAAATCGTTTTGATGGCGCTTCGGCACCCAGACGAAGGCCGGCGAACCCGGGCCGCCATTCAGATACTTGTACGTGCAGCCCACCGCGTAGTCGGCGCCGACACCGTTCAGATCGACCGGCACCGCGCCCGCCGAATGCGCGAGGTCCCACAGCGCGAGTGCGCCTTTGTCGTGGATCAGCTTGCGTCAGCGCGGCCATGTCGTGCATGTAGCCGGTGCGGTAGTTCACGTGCGTGATCATCGCGATCGCCGTGTCGTCGCCGATCGCGGCGGGCAACTCGGACGGATCGTCGACGAGACGCAGTTCATAGCCGCGGTCGAGCTGTTCGATCAGGCCTTGCGCGATGTACAGATCGGTCGGGAAATTCGAACGCTCGGAAACGATCACGCGGCGCTTCGGGTCGCGCGCATTCGCCAGCCGCAGCGCGGCGGACAGCAGCTTGAAGAGGTTGATCGAAATCGTGTCGGTGACGACCACTTCGTTATCCGCGGCGCCGATCAGCGGGGCGAGCTTGTTGCCGAGACGGCGGGGCAATTCGAACCAGCCCGCGGTGTTCCAGCTGCGGATCAGGCCTTCGCCCCATTCGGCGCCGATCACGGTCTGCGCGCGTTGTGCGGCGGCCGCCGGCGGCACGCCGAGCGAATTGCCGTCGAGGTAGATGGTGGTCGACGACAGCGCGAACTGGTCGCGCAGCGGTGCGAGTGGGTCGGCGTTATCGAGCGCCAGTGCTTCGTCACGGTGGTTCATGATGGTCCAGTCGGAAATATCGGGTAGATTCGGTGGAAATTCAGGCGCAGCGCGGCGGCGAGCCGGCTCAGAGCGCATGCGGCGACCCCTCAACGCAGCGTCCGTCGGCAACGCGCGTAACACCGCGCGCACCGGGCTTGCATCGAGCGTGGTGAGCTTCAGCGGCAGCGCGATCAGTTCGTAATCGCCGGGCGCGACGGCGTCCAGCACGATGCCTTCGAGAATCGCCATGCGGTGCGCGCGAATCCGGTGATGCGCGTCCATCGTCTTGGATTCCTGCGGATCGAGCGATGGCGTGTCGATGCCGATCAGCTTCACGCCGCGTTCAGCGAGCAGGTCGATGGTCTCCGGCGCGACCGCGCAAAACGCGCTGTCCCACGTCGCAGTCGGCGCGTTTTTGTAAGTGCGTAGTAAGACTCGCGGCGGCAAATCGTCGAGCGATCCGGCGAGGTGTTGTGGCATGACAACAGGCGTTGCGCCGATGCAGTGAATCACGCGGCAGCGGCCAAGGTACGCGTCGAGCGGAACGTGGCCGATCGCCGCGCCCTCGGCGTCGTAATGAAGCGGCGCGTCGGTGTGCGCGCCGGTGTGCGGCGAGAGCGTCAGTCGCGCGACATTGACCGGCGAGCCGGCCTCCATGCGCCACACGCGCTCGATTCCGACCGGCGTGTCGCCCGGCCAGACCGGCGTGGCGGTGTCGACGGCGGGGGTGATGTCCCAGAGTGTTTCCATGTCTCCTGCGGCGATATGATGTCTATCACGGAAATGATAGGCGGCTTGCCGCGAAATGTGATTGCGAAAAAATCTCCTTCTCGCCTTGTCTTGGAACATAATTTGAGACAAATGGGAAAGGGAGACCGAATATGAACGCGATCTCGCTCGACGCCACCGATTGCCGTATCTTGACGGTGCTTCAGCAGGAAGGACGGATCAGCAATCTCGACCTGGCGGAGCGCATTTCGCTCTCGCCATCGGCGTGTCTACGCCGGCTGCGTCTGCTGGAAGAGCAGGGCGTGATCGAACATTACCGCGCGTGTCTGAATCGCGAGGTGCTGGGTTTCGAACTGGAAGCGTTCGTGCAGGTGTCGATGCGCAACGACCAGGAGAACTGGCACGAGCGCTTTGCGGAGGCGGTGCGGGATTGGCCGGAGGTGGTCGGCGCGTTTGTCGTGACCGGAGAGACGCACTATCTGCTGCGGGTGCTCGCTCACAATCTCAAGCACTATTCGGATTTCGTGCTGCAGCGTCTGTACAAGGCGCCAGGCGTGATGGATATCCGTTCGAATATCGTGCTGCAAACGCTCAAGGAAGATTCGGGCGTGCCGGTTTCGCTGGTGACCAAGAGCAACGGTCACAGCGCGCCGCATAGCTGATTGTTCGTAGGTGCACGCTTTTGAGGTCCACCTGGTTGGCGAGCAAGTCGCGCGCGCCGATGCGTGAGGTGAATCGCGCGCACCGGCTTCATGCCCGACGAGTCGGCCCATGCCCGACCCGTTAATCCGCGTCGCCTCAGAGCGGCTTGAGCCCGTGAAATTGCCGTTCTGGAACACCAGCGGCGCAATCTCCGCGGCATTCTCATGGACGCCGCAGCGCTCCACTTCGCCGACGAAAATCACGTGGTCGCCTTCTTCGTAGCGGCTGCGGTTATGGCATTCGAACCAGGCGAGCGCGCCGTCCAGCACGGGCATGCCGGTGTCGCCTTCCGCATGCGACACACCTTCGAAGCGATCGCCCTTCACGGTGGCAAAGCGTTTGCACAGATCGAGTTGCGACGCGGCCAGCACGTTGACCACGTAGTGACTGTTCGCCCGGAACACCGGCATCGACGCCGAGCGCGTGGCGAGACTCCACAGCACCAGCGGCGGATTGAGCGAAACCGAATTGAACGAACTGGCCGTGATGCCGATCAACTGGCCGGACGCCGCGCGCGTGGTAATGACAGTGACGCCGGTGGCGAATTGGCCGAGCGCCTGTTTAAAGGCGGGCTGGTCGAAGTTGGGCGGGCTGGCGCGCTTCATTGGGAGGAGCCTTGTGGTGCCAGCCGGGTGAACCCCGGGCTGAACCCATCGCGCGCGCGGCAGGAAACAAATGATTCGAAAGTCATAGTGAAAATCGTCGATTTGCCCCAATTTTAACTGCAATCGCGGTGGACTGGCCGCGAGCTCTGCCAGTTAGCGGAAAACCCGCTAAGCTGGAAAGTCTTGGCGGTGGCATGAGCGTTGCGCTTAAGCGGGACCGGCATCGGCCGGCTATGCAGTATCAAGGAGCAAGCAGCATGAGTCAGACAGGCGAAATCGCCACCCTCGGTGGCGGATGTTTCTGGTGCCTCGAAGCGGTGTATCTGGGCGTCGAAGGCGTGAACTCGGTGGAGTCGGGTTATGCGGGTGGCGAGACCCAGCGACCGACCTATGAGCAGGTGTGCGACGGCGTGACGGGCCACGCGGAAGTGGTGAACGTCGACTTCGATCCGGCGAAAATCAGCTATCGCGAGATTCTCGATATTTTCTTCGCAATCCACGATCCGACCCAGTTGAACCGGCAGGGCAACGACGTCGGCACGCAATACCGCTCGGTGATTTTTACCCACTCCGACGCGCAGCGTGAAACGGCGTTGCAGGCGATCCGCGAAGTTGGCGAACAGGCTATCTACGACGGCCAGATCGTTACCCAGGTCTTGCCGCTCGACGGCAACTACTGGCCGGCCGAGGCGTATCACCAGAACTATTTCGCGCAGCATCCGAATCAGGGGTACTGCTCGTTCGTGGTGGCGCCAAAGGTCGCGAAGTTTCGTCAGAAGTTCGCGCATCGGATCAAGGCGAGCTGAGTCGGCGCGGCTGTTGGGGGGTAATGGCGGCCTGATCTGGCGCGGACCGGCGGCGGCTTAGGTTTCAACCTGGGCCGCCGCCGAAGTCGCGGCTCGATAAGCCAGGCGTCGTCGGACAGATCGCAATGCGCTGGCGCTGCGCCGCTCAGCCTTGCTCGCCGCCTTCAGCGCTGCCCATTTTCGTTCGGCTTTGATTCGTGACTCGGCGTCGGAACCCGACTCGGACCCCGACTCCGACTCCGACTCCGGATATCGAAAGGCGGCACCGACCCGAGTTGCGATTGTGACTCTGACTCCGGGCGCGTTTGCTCATGTTCGTGCTCATGCTCGTGAGCAAGGCGCGCATACGCTTCAATAATCGCCCGCGCCAGTTCCACGCAGCTTAACGGCGCCGAACCTTCCGCCTTGTTGTTGATCGCGATCACCACCGGCTGGCCGGCCAGCGCATAGCGCGCGGCCAGTTCTGCCAGCGCGGCGCGGGTCGCCGGGTCCTGGTCGACTAGCTGGTTAAACGGTTCGTACTTGGCCTTCGCCTGCTCGTATTTGAAGCCGCCGTGCAGACTCCAGCGCACGATCAGCGGGCCGGCCGGCTCGCCGTCCAGCAGCGCGAGCGCCGCCGCCTGGCGCAGCGGGTCCGGCATCCGCGCATGAATCCCGACGCAATACCGCACGCCTGCCGCTTTCAGCGTGCGGATGAAGCGCGGCGTGAGCAAACTCGCGTCGCGGATTTCGATCGCATAGCAGGTGCCTTCCGGCAGTTTGGGCAGTGCTGTCAGAAACGCGGCAAGCCGTTCAATGAACACCGCCGGTTGCGCGAGCATCTGGTCGGGTAGCGGCGAGAGCTGGAACACCAGCGCACCGGCTTTCGCACCGAGGCCTTCGAGGCATGGCGTGACGAACTCGTCGATTGCCATTTGCGCGTTCAGAAAGCACGGGTTCAGCGAGACCGGTTCGCCGCGTTCGGCGCGCACGGTGGCGTCGGTGATCGTCATCGGCGCTTTGACGATGAAGCGGAAATGCTCCGGCACCTGCTGCGCGTAGCGCAAGTATTCGGTGACGGTGAGCGCCTGATAGAACGACCGGTCGATGCTGACGGTCTTTAACAGCGGATGCGCGCCATAAGCGGTCAGACCTTCGCGCGAGAGTTTGCTATTGCTGTAATCGTCGCCGTAGACGATGCCGCTCCAGCCCGGAAACGACCATGTCGACGTGCCGAGATGGACCTGCGGTGGCAGTTCGGCGGCGAGCGCGAGGAGTTCAGGAGAGGGCGGTGCGGCGAGAACGTCGCGCGAGCGGCGTTTTCTGGGTGCGTCGGCGGTAGCGGGCGCTGCATTGGCTTCCGCCGGAGTCGCCGCTTTCGGGGGGCTATCGAGCCGCTGCTGTCGTCTTCCTGCCAGAGCGGCGGCGGCGCCGCTTGCCTTTGCGGCGTTGGCGCTGCCGTTCAACCTGGCCGTGTGCGCCGCCGGCCTGGCGTTCGGCCGAGTTCTAGCGTGGACTTCGGCTTCGCACTCGCGCTCCTTGCTTGCGCGCCCGGCATCAGGCTTTGGTGCCGGCGCCGCTCTGCTCCACCGGCATCCCGAACAGATCGAACTGCACGGCGTCGGCCTGTGCGTCATGCTCGCCGCTCAGCGGTTGTTCAACTTCGCTTGTCCCGCTCTGGTCCATCGATGTTCGACCTGCTGTTTAAGGTTGCGCCGCGTCGGTCCGCTCGCATCCACGATCGCCGCGGCGCAACCGTATCACAGCGTCTTGTCGTACATGTAGCGGCGCGACCACGGCAGGGTCTTCGCGCTGCGGCCGGCTTTGCGGCAGACCACCTGGTAGATCGAGACGTCGTCGTTTTCGAACGCGTACGCGCAACCGGCGAGATACACGCGCCAGATGCGGAATTTTTCGTCGTCGACGAGTTTGCGGGCTTCATCCGCATGCGCTTCGAAGTTTTCCGCCCAGAGGTCCAGCGTGTGCGCATAGTGACGGCGCAGGCTTTCGACGTCAACCGCTTCAAGCCCGCCGCGCTGCATGGCTTCGAGCGCGAGGCCGATGTGCGGCAGCTCGCCATCCGGAAACACATAGCGGTCGATGAATTCGCCGCCGCCGAGCGCGGTTTCGCCGCTGTCCGAATCGCTCGACGTGATGCCGTGATTCATGGCGATGCCGTCGTCGACGAGCAGGTCGTGGATCTTCTGGAAGTAGCCCGGCAGATTCTTGCGGCCGACGTGCTCGAACATGCCGACGCTGGTGATGCGGTCGAACTGTCCTTCGACGTCGCGATAGTCCTGCAGACGAATCTCGATCTGGTCTTCGAGGCCCGCGGCTTTCACGCGTGCAGTCGCGAGATCGAACTGGTTCTGCGACAGCGTCACGCCGACGCACTTCGCGCCGAATTTTTGCGCTGCGCGCAGCACGAGCGCGCCCCAGCCGCAGCCGATATCGAGCAGGCGCTGCCCCGGTTGCAGCTGGATCTTGGTGAGGATGTGGTCGATCTTCTTGATCTGCGCGGTGGCGAGATCTTCATCGCCGTTCTCGAAGTACGCACACGAGTAGACCATGTTCTCGTCGAGCCACAGCTTGTAGAACTCGTTCGAGACGTCGTAGTGATACTGAATGGCCTTCTTGTCCGACGACTTCGAGTGACTGGAAGTAGCGCCGTACGCGCGCCAGCTTGCTCGCGCTCGTGACGGTGTTGCGCGCCAGCTGATAGCTGACGTTGATGATGTCCGACAGCTTGCCTTCGATGTCGATCTTGCCCTTCACATATGCCTCGCCGAGATTGTCGAGGCTCGGTTCGAGCAGATAAGGCAGCGCCGTAGCGCTTTTGACATGTAGCGTGACCTGAGGCGCGGCGAACTGCCCGAAGTCATGTTGCTGACCGTCCCACAGCACAAGGCGTGCTGGCAGGTTAGCCTTGGTTTTTACCTCTTCCACCCACTGCGCCAGCTTTTTCTCCCAGAACATGTGATCTCTCCGTGTCCGTTGAATTAAAGCAAAGCCTGTGTGGATTGCGGCTCACGTGCGGCGCAACTCCCATGCCGCGAGACGCAGTCCGGTCGGCGCGCGCTGCTGCGTTGGCGACGCGCGTACGATGTTGTATTCCGGTTCAAGGCGATAGGCGGGAGATTTGCCAGTCGCTGTTTTCGCTTGAACGCGTGTAGAGCAAACGGTCGTGCAGACGCGACGGCCGGCCTTGCCAGAATTCGATTGCTTCGGGTACCAAACGATAACCGCCCCAGTGCGGCGGGCGTGGCGGTTGGTCGCCGTATTGCAGGATGATTTCGCGTTCGCGTGTTTCGAGCTGCGAGCGGCTTTCAATTACCTGACTTTGATTCGATGCCCACGCGCCAATGCGCGAACCGAGCGGGCGCGACGCGAAATACGTATCGCTTTCTTCGGCGCTGGTCTTGACGATGCGGCCCTCGACGCGCACCTGGCGTTCGAGTTCGATCCAGTAAAACAGCAGGCTCGCGTAGGGATTGGCGGCTAGTTCGCGACCCTTGCGGCTTTCGTAATTGGTGAAGAACACAAAGCCCCGCTCGTCGACGCCTTTGATCAGCACGATGCGCGCCGACGGCCGGCCGCGCGAGTCGACCGTGGCCAGCGTCATGGTATTCGGTTCGGGCAGTTGGGCGTCGACCGCTTGCTTAAACCACGTGTCGAATTGACGAAACGGGTTGCGGTCGATATCGGCAACGTCCAAAGAACCCAGCGAATAGTTTTTTCGAAGTTCGGCGAGTGAGGTCATGTTCTTATGCGAACGCTACAGTCTAAACAGTATAGCCAAGGCAGTAAATTTTTTGCGCGCGACCAGATCAAGCTCCCGCGCTGGTGGATCCACGGCTACGCCGATTGCGGCCATAGTGCTGACGATTCGCGCCGAAGCGGGTGCGGCGATGCGGATTCGGCGCGATCAGGCAAAATACGGGCTGCGAACGCTTCGGGTGTGCCTGAGCGTTCTCACCACTTTCTGTCTTGCCTGCTTTCAACGAGCCTGCCACCATGTCCAGCACCACCGCGCATTCCGATCTTACTACCAGCCTCGACGGGAGTGAAACCGCCGACCGCGCGCGGCGCTTCGGCGGCATCGCCCGTCTGTACGGCGCGCCGGCGCTCGCTGCGTTCGAAGGCGCGCACGTCGCGGTGATCGGCATCGGCGGGGTGGGCTCGTGGGTGGCCGAGGCGCTGGCGCGTAGCGCGGTCGGCACGCTGACGTTGATCGATCTCGACAACGTCGCCGAGAGCAACACTAACCGCCAGATCCACGCGCTCGACGGCAACTACGGCAAACCGAAGGTCGAGGCGATGGCCGAACGCATCGCCGCGATCAATCCGTTCTGCGACGTGCGGCTGGTCGAAGACTTCGTCGAGCCGGACAATTTCGACAGTGACGCTCGGCGGCGGTTTCGATTACGTGATCGATGCGATCGACAGCGTGCGTACGAAGACCGCGCTGATCGCGTGGTGCGTGGAGAAGCAAGCAGCCGTTGATCACGGTGGGCGGCGCGGGTGGCCAGCTGGACCCGACGCGCATTCGGATCGACGATCTCGCGCTGACGATCCAGGACCCGTTGCTGTCGAAAGTGCGCGGGCAATTGCGCAAACTGCATGGTTTTCCGCGTGGTCCGAAGGCGAAGTTCAAGGTGAGCGCGGTGTATTCCGACGAGCCGTTGATCTATCCGGAAGCGGCCGTCTGCGATATCGACGAGGAAGCGGAGCACGTGAGGACGTCGCCGGGTCATACGGGACCGGTCGGTTTGAACTGTGCGGGGTTTGGTTCGAGCGTGTGCGTGACCGCGAGCTTCGGCTTTGCCGCTGCCGCGCATGTGTTGCGGGCGTTGGCGAGGCAGGCGGCGAGTTGAGCTGACGTTTGAAGCCGCAGCCGGACAGGCGAAGTGAGGCGGTAAAGCAGCAAGGCAATAGCACACCGCCGTTGCATTAAGCGATCTGAGGGAGCAGCTTACAGCGGTCACGCGTGCATTGAAGCAGCTCAATTAGACAGCAACGCGCTCAGCTTGCGCCGCCATTGCGACACCAGTTCCGGCTGATGCGCGGCGAGATCGAACACCGACAGCATCGTCTTGCGGCCGATGTCGTCGCGGAACGTGCGGTCGCGCTGCACGATGGCGAGCAGATGCTCCAGCGCGCCTTCGTATTTGCGGCGGGCGATCAGCGCGCTAGCCAGATCGAAGCGGGCTTCGAGATCGTCCGGATTCGCGTGCACACTTGCGCTTCCAGCGCATCGGTGGGCGGCAGATCGGCGGCGGCGTCGACGGCGTCGAGCCGCGTCTTGATCGCGTTGAAGCGCGCGTCGATGCCTTGCGTGGTTTTCGGCGACAGCAGGTCGACTTCATTGCGCGCTTCGTCGATGCGGTTGTCTTCGAGCAGCAATTCGATCAGGTCCATGCGCGCTTCGTCGAAGCCCGGATCGTAGGCGAGGGCGGCTTGCAGCGCGTCGTACGCATCTTCGCGACGGCCTTCGGCGCGAGCGCGGTCTGCGCTTCGAGACGCGCGGCGTCCGCGCCTTGCGGCACGAGCCGGTCGATGAATTCGCGCAACTGGCCTTCCGGCAGCACGCCGACGAACTGGTCGACCGGCCGGCCGTCGGCAAACGCCATCACGTGCGGAATGCTGCGCACCTGAAAGTGCGCGGCCAGTTCCTGATTTTCGTCGACGTTCACTTTCACCAGCTTCCACTTGCCGGCGGCTTCGGCTTCGAGCTTTTCCAGCATCGGGCCGAGCGTCTTGCAGGGGCCGCACCATGGCGCCCAGAAATCGACCAGCACCGGGGCCAACGTCGACGCCGCGATGACGTCCTTTTCAAAAGTGGCCAGAGTGGTGTCCATTGTGTCCTCGTCGATAAAACGGTTTGTCAGTAATTGGGGCGAAGGCGCGGATTCAATGCGAGGCATGCTGCCCGCGACGAGCGTCGGGTTAAGCGGCGCTGACTCGGCGCTGCATCGTGCTCATGCTTGCGCTGATTCGCGCTCGTGCGTTCTCTTGCGCTGCGGCAGCGGAATCCATTCGGTTTCGCCCGGCACCTTGCCCATTTCCTGATTCGCTCCACGCGAGCTTCGCGGCCTCGATTTTCTCGCGCGAACTGGCGACGAAATTCCACTCGATAAAGCGCTCGCCGTCCAGCTTCTCGCCGCCGAGCAGCATCACGCGCGCGCCGTTCGTGCTGGCGAGCGTGACGGTTTCGTCGAGCGCGAGCACGGCCATCTGGCCGACTTCGAGCGGCGTGCCGTCGATTTCCAGATCGCCTTCGACCAGATAGACGCCGCGTTCCTCGTGCTCCGGTTCGAGCGCGAAAGCGCCGCCCGGCGCGAATTGCGCACGCGACGTAGAGCGTGCCGGAGAACGTCGTGACCGGCGACGTCTCGCCGAATGCAGTGCCCGCGATCACGCGCAGCGTGACGCCGTTGCGTTCGACTACCGGCAGCGTATCGGCTGCGTGATGCTCGAACGATGGCTCGACCTCTTCGTCGTCGAGCGGCAGGGCAACCCACGTCTGGATGCCGTGCATGGTCAGGCCGCTCGCGCGATCTTCGGCCGGCGTGCGCTCCGAATGGACGATGCCGCGGCCGGCGGTCATCCAGTTGACGTCGCCAGGGACGATTTTCTGCTCGGAGCCGAGGCTGTCGCGATGCATGATCGCGCCTTCGAACAGATACGTGACGGTGGCGAGGCCGATGTGCGGATGCGGACGAACGTCGAGGCCCACGCCGGGTTCGAGCGTGGCGGGGCCCATATGGTCGAAGAAGATGAACGGGCCGATCAGGCGCGCGGCCATGGCGGGCAGCACGCGCCGCACCGTGAGACTGCCGACGTCGCGCAGATGCGGTTTGAGGACTGCTTTGATCGAGGAAGACATGGGCAGGCTCGGCTGGAAGGTGGGCGGGAATTTTGGGTTCAATGGACGATTCTACTGCGCAGCGCCGCATACCGACGCTTGCCGCCAGTGCCGCGCGCGCGCTCCGAGGAGTCCGCAGCGAGGGCGGTCGACCGCAACTGTACGGCTCCGCTAAACTGCCGGATCGAACAATCATGGAGACGGGGATGTCGCCCAGGGATCTGCTGCTCGCGCTGGTCGTGGTGCTCGCGTGGGGCGTCAATTTCGTCGTGATCAAGGTGGGCTTGCATGGTGTGCCGCCGATGCTGCTCGGCGCATTGCGTTTCACGCTCGCGGCGGTGCCCGCGGTGTTTTTCGTGAAGCGGCCGCAACTGCCGTGGCGCTGGCTGTTCGCGTACGGCGCGACGATTTCGCTTCGGCCAGTTCGCGTTCCTGTTTTCCGCAATGTACGTCGGCATGCCGGCGGGACTCGCTTCGCTGGTGTTGCAGGCGCAGGCGTTTTTCACGCTGATTTTCGCGGCGCTTTTCCTGCATGAGCGCTTTCGCTTGCCGAACGTCGTCGGTTTGCTGATCGCGGCGGCCGGGCTTGCCGTGATCGGCATGCAAGGCGGCCACGCGATGACGCTCGCCGGTTTCGTGCTGACGTTGTGCGCCGCGTGTTCGTGGGCGCTCGGCAACATCGTCACGAAGAAGGTCGGCAAGGTCGATCTGGTCGGGCTGGTGGTGTGGGGGAGTCTGATTCCGCCGCTGCCGTTTTTCGCGCTGTCGTACGTGTTCGAAGGGCCGCAGCGGATCGTGGCTGCGTTGTCCGGCATCAGCGCGATGTCGATTTTCGCGATCGTCTATCTGGCGTTCATCGCGACGCTGATCGGCTATGGATTGTGGAGCCGCCTGCTGTCGCGTTATCCGGCGAGCCAGGTCGCGCCGTTTTCGTTGCTGGTGCCGATTGTCGGGCTGGCGTCGGCGTCGCTGTTGCTCGACGAGCAGTTGTCCGCGGCGCAGATCGGCGGCGCATTGCTGGTGATGGCGGGACTGGCGGTGAACGTGTTCGGCGGATGGGTGGTGCAGCGGCTTATCGCTCAGCGCGCTGAGCGCCGGTGCTGCAGACGTGGCGCAGATAAAAAAACGGCCGCATCGACGCGGCCGTTCTTCATTGCGTCGTGTCAGCGCATGTCGCGTGCCAGTCGCGCATCACGTCATGCGGTTTTTCGCCAGCGGCGGATTCGCCGCGAAATAGCGCTTGATGCCGTTCATGATCGCGTCGGCCATCTTGTCGCGATAGGCGTCGTCGTTCAGGCGGCGCTCTTCGTCCGGGTTGCTGATGAACGCGGTCTCCACGAGGATCGACGGAATGTCCGGCGCCTTCAGCACCGCGAACCCGGCCTGTTCGACCGAGCCCTTGTGCAGCTTGTTGATGCCGCCGATTTCGTTCAGCACGAAGTTGCCGTAGCGCATCGAGTCGCGAATCTGCGCGGTGGTCGACATGTCGAACAGCGCGCGGTTGACGGTTGCGTCGGCGGACTTGATGTTGATGCCGCCGATCTGATCCGACGAGTTTTCCTTGTTCGCCATCCAGCGCGCCGCCGCGCTCGACGCGCCATGCTCGGACAGCGCGAATACCGACGAGCCCTTCGCCTCGGGCGTGGTGAACGCGTCGGCGTGGATCGACACGAACAGGTCCGCGCCGACGCGCCGCGCCTTCTGCACGCGCACGTTCAGCGGCACGAAGAAGTCGGCGTCGCGCGTCATCATCGCGCGCATGTTCGGTTGCGCGTCGATCTTCGCGCGCAGCTTCTTCGCGATGTCGAGCGCGACGTGCTTCTCGTACGTGCCGCCGCCGCCGATCGCGCCCGGGTCTTCGCCGCCGTGGCCCGGATCGATCGCGACGGTCAACAGGCGCACCGTGTTGCTCTTGCCGGACTTCGGCGTGGTGAACGCGTAGGTGTCGTCGCTGTCGCTGTCGTCGTTGTCGCTGCCCAGCGTTGTCGGCTTGCTGCTGCCTTTGTTGCGCGCAATCGCGGCGGGCGGCGCGAGCGGTGCCGCCGGCTTGCCAGCGATGATCGGCGCGAGGCGTGGGCGCGACATGCACCGGCGGACGCGGCACGCCCGGCGCAGGCGCTGACCGCTGACCGCCGCCGCCGTTCTGCGCATAGCGCTCGAAGAACGCTTCGCTGTTATCCGGCAGTGGGCGGCGTGGTGCCCGGACCGCTCAACGTGGCAGGCGGTACGCCGTTTTCTTCGTTGAACGTTTGTTGCTTGTGTTCGGTTTGCGCGAGCAGATCCATCAGCGGATCGGGCGCGACGGCCGGATACAGGTCGAACACCAGCCGGTACTTGTACGCGCCGACCGGCGGCAACGTGAACACCTGCGGCTTCACCGAGCCCTTCAGGTCGAACACCATGCGCACCACGTGCGGCTGATATTGCCCGACCCGCACCGACCGAAATCTGCGGATCGTTCGGCGTGATCTTCGACACCAGGTCCTTCAGCGCCTGGTCCAGATCGAGACCGCTCAGATCGACCACCAGCCGGTCCGGTGCCTGCAACAGTTGCTGCGTGTTCTGCAGCGGCTGATCGGATTCGATCGTCACGCGGGTGTAGTCGCGCGCGGGCCAGACCCGCACGCCGAGCACCGAACTGGCCATCGCCAGACGTGGCGCGACCAGCCCGAGCACGAGCGTGGACGCCCCCGCCCGCAGAATCTGCCGGCGCCGCCAGTTATGCGTTGCGGTAGCCGCCGATTCGATCGAGCGGAACGGTTTGATCAACATCTTTCGAGACATGCCTTTCCTGATTCGCTGTATGCCCGTGCGACGAGCACGCGTGCCGTCGTTCTCGCTGTCCAGATCGAGTGAGAAGACGAGATCCGGCACCCCCAGAAGGGACCCCGCGCGCTGCGGCCATTCGACAAGGCAGATAGCACCGCTGTCGAAGTACTCGCGAAAGCCCGCGTCGGCCCATTCGGCCGGATCGGTGAATCTGTACAGATCGAAGTGATACAGCGCGAGTTCCCCAGCAGGGCGCTCGAGCACATAAGGTTCGACGAGCGTGTAGGTGGGACTGCGCACGCGGCCGGTGTGACCGAGGCCGCGCAAGGTCGCGCGCACGAGGGTGGTTTTGCCGGCGCCGAGGTCGCCGATGAGTTGGACTTGCAGCCCGTGGAATGCCGTGTCGCTTGTTCGCGTGCGGCGCGTGTTTTGTGCCGCGCTTCGCGCACGCTTTCGATCGCCTGCGGCGAAGCGCTGCGCCGAACGCGTGCGTGGCGGCTTCGTCTGCGAGCGCGAAGCTGCGTTCGAGCAGAAGAGTGGCGGACGGCAGGATCGCGTGATCGGGATTGACAGGCATTCTCGTAAAATGGCGTGATGAACCGAAGTCCGGAGTCCCCTCAGTCCACTGTTGGCAGCCCGCATTCGTCCATCGCGACGGACGATGCGGATAGCGCTCGTCATTTCGATGAAGCGGCGCTGAATGCGCTCGCGCTGAACATCAAAAGCTGGGGCCGTGAACTGGGTTTCGGGGCGATCGGCATTAGCGATACCGATCTCTCCGCTGCCGAAGCGCCGCTTGCAGCCTGGCTGGAAGCGGGTTGCCACGGCGAGATGGATTATATGGCGAAACACGGCATGAAACGCGCGCGGCCCGCCGAGCTTGTGGCCGGCACGCGACGTGTGATTACCGCGCGCATCGCCTATTTGCCCGCTGCAGACGTTGAGAGGGAACGGCGCAGGAAAGCGGCTCCGACGGATGCAGCGTTCGCGCAAGACTGGCGCGCAGCCGAGCATGCGCGGATCGCGGACCCGTCGGCGGCGGTGGTGTCGATCTATGCGCGCGGCCGCGATTATCACAAGGTGATGCGTAACCGCTTGCAACATCTGGCCGAGAAAATCGAAGCGGAGATCGGTGCATTCGGCTACCGCGTATTTACCGATTCGGCGCCGGTGCTCGAGGTAGAACTTGCGCAGAAGGCAGGCATCGGCTGGCGCGGCAAGCACACGCTGCTGTTGCAACGCGACGCCGGTTCGCTCTTTTTCCTCGGCGAAATTTATGTCGATGTGCCGTTGCCGACCGATGCCGAGACGTCGCCCGAACGTCGCGCCCGAAACGCCCGGCTCGCATTGCGGCAGTTGCACGCGCTGCATCGGCGCGTGTCCGACCGGCGCGATCGTCGCGCCTTATAAGGTCGATGCGCGTTTGTGCATTTCGTATCTCACGATCGAATTGAAGGGCAGTATTCCGCTGGAGATGCGGCCGCTGATCGGCAATCGTGTGTATGGCTGCGATGATTGTCAGCTTGTGTGTCCGTGGAACAAGTTTGCGCAGGCCGCGCCGGTCGCCGATTTCGACGTGCGGCATGGGCTCGATCGCGCGTCGCTGGTCGAGCTGTTCGCATGGACCGCCGACGAATTCGATACGCGGATGCAGGGCAGCGCGATTCGCCGCATCGGCTATGAAAGCTGGTTGCGCAATCTTGCAGTGGGGATGGGCAACGCGTTGCGTGCTTCGTCGGAAAGTCTGGGTGCGCAGGCGCGCGACGCCATCGTGCAGGCATTGAGGCAACGCGCCGACGACGCTTCCGGCGTGGTGCGCGAGCACGTGGAATGGGCGCTGGAAGCGGCGTAAAGTTGCGGCAGTCCGGCGGTTGCATAGTCGGTGGCACAGGCAGTAAAGCAGACCCCTGCAGCCGATGCAGGTACGTTAGCGCGCACGACCGAGCCGCGACGATAGTAAGGAGCAGGCCATCATGTTCAATGCTGTGATCCATGCGCCGTTCGGCAAGGTCGGCATTCGTCTGGAAGGCGAAGCGGTGCGCGAGATCGTCTATCTGCCGGACTCGATGCAGAGCGTCGCGCCCGACTCGCCGCTGGCGAAGCAGGCCGCGGAGCAGATCGAGCGATATTTCGAGCGCGCGTCCGCGAAATTCGAGTTGCCGCTGGCGCCGGTCGGCACCGCATTCCAGCGGCGCGTGTGGCAGGCGATCAGCGATATTCCGCCGGGCGTCGTGCTGACCTATGGACAAGTGGCACGGCAACTGGGCAGCGCGCCGCGCGCGGTCGGTCAGGCCTGCGGCGCCAATTTTTTCCCGATTGTGATTCCCTGTCATCGCGTGGTGAGTTCGAGCGGCATCGGCGGATTCGCGCATCACGGCGACGACGGTTTCTTCCGCAACGTCAAGCGCTGGCTGCTGGCGCACGAAGGCATTCCGTACGCATGAGCACGAGCATGACGCGATGACCCTGGCCGACGACGCGAGCGTCGCGTCACCCTCATTATCTGGCAAGCACCGCCTCGATCGATGCTTTCTGCGACGCGCTGTGGCTCGAACACGGTCTGTCGCGCAACACGCTCGACGCCTATCGCCGCGACCTGCGGCTGTTTTGCGAATGGCTTGCGCAGACCCGCAACACGTCGCTCGACATCGCCAGCGAAGCCGATCTCAACGCCTATAGCGCCGCGCGGCACGCCGACAAATCGACCTCGGCGAACCGGCGGCTGTCGGTGTTTCGCCGCTACTACGGTTGGGCGGTGCGCGAGCATCGCGCGCAGGTCGATCCGACGCTGCGCATCCGCTCGGCCAAACAGCCCATGCGTTTTCCGTCGACGTTATCGGAAGCGCAAGTCGAAGCGCTGCTCGGTGCGCCCGATATCGGCACGCCGCTGGGGCTGCGCGATCGCACGATGCTGGAGTTGATGTACGCGAGCGGCTTGCGCGTCACCGAACTCGTCACGCTGAAAACCGTGGAAGTCGGCCTGAACGAAGGCGTGGTGCGCGTGATGGGCAAGGGCTCGAAGGAGCGGCTGATTCCGTTCGGCGAAGAGGCGCACGAGCTGGATCGAACGCTATCTGCGCGAGGCTCGCCCGGCGCTGCTCGGCGCGCGCTCGACCGATGCGCTGTTCGTGACGAGCCGCGCCGAGGGTATGACGCGCCAGCAGTTCTGGAACATCATCAAGCGGCACGCGGTGGCCGCGGACGTGCATGCGCCGTTGTCGCCGCACACGTTGCGGCATGCGTTCGCGACGCATCTGCTGAATCACGGTGCCGACCTGCGCGTCGTGCAACTGCTGCTCGGCCACACCGATATTTCGACCACGCAGATTTACACGCACGTGGCTCGGGAGCGCTTGAAGTCGCTGCATGCGATGCATCATCCGCGAGGATGATGCGCGCGGCGCGCAGGCTTCAGACGCAATTCGCGCAGCCGGTGCTTGAGAATCTTGCCCGTCGACGCAGCCGGCAGCGCGGCAAGCACCTTCAATTCGGCGGGACGCTTATACGGCGCAAGCCGCTCGCCGCACCACGCGATCAATTCAGCGGGCGTGACCGTCGCGCCCGCGATCAATTCGACGAACGCGAGCACTTCCTCGTTACCCTCGACCGCGCGCCCGATCACCGCCGACTGCACCACCTGCGGATGCGCGTTCAACACATGTTCGACCTCGGCCGGATACACGTTGAACCCCGAGCGGATGATCAACTCCTTGCTGCGCCCGACGATATGCAGCGCGCCGTCCGCGTCCTGCCGCGCGAGATCGCCGGTTTTCAGCCAGCCGTCTTCGGTCACGGCGGCGCGCGTCTGCTCCGGGCTGCGGTAGTAGCCGAGCATCACATTCGGACCGCGCACCCATAGCTCGCCGATTTCGCCCGGCGCGGCTTCGACGCCGTCGAGTCCGACAAACTTCACTTCGACGCCCGGAATCACTTCGCCGACCGAGCAATCGCTGCGCGGCGCATCGAGCATCGTATGAGAAACCGTCGGGCTGCTTTCGGTCATTCCGTAGCCGTTGTGCAGCGTCAAACCGTAGACGGTTTCGACCTGCGCTTTCAGCGCGGCGTCGAGCGGCGAGCCGCCCGAATAGGCAAAGCGCAGATGCGGCGCGGACCACGCGTGGCGCGTGCGTCTGCAGATGTTCGAGCAGCTTTGGCGTGCATGGCCGGCACGCCCTGGAAGATCGACACGCGTTCGTCGGCGAGCGCGCGGCGCACCGCTTCCGGCGAGAAGCGCGGCGCGAGCCGCAAGGTGGCGCCTGCATGCAGGCTGCCCAGGCACACCGACGCGAAGCCATACACGTGCGAGATGGGCAGCACGGCATAGACGACGTCGTCGGGACCGACTTTGCGCAGACGGCTTGACACAGCCGCGATGTACAGCAGATTGCGATGCGACAGCATCACGCCTTTCGGCGCGCCGGTCGTGCCGGTGGTGTAGATCAGCGCGGCGCATTGGCGGTCGTTCGCGGCTTCGACCGGCTCGGCTTGCACGGTGTTGTCCACCGAGTACGACCATGCGCCGATGTCCGGCGTGATGGCGGGCGCCTGACGTTGCCTGATGGCGCTGCGCGTGCTGCTGGGCGTCGGCGGAGCTTTCCACCGCATACGCGACCACACGAGGTTGTGCGTGCGCGCGGATCGAGTCGAGTTCGGCTGCGCGACAGCCGCGCGTTCGACACCAGCGCCCACGCGTCGAGCCTGCGCGGTCGCGAACAGCAGCACGATCTGCACGATGCTGTTTTCCGCGACGATCATCACGCGATCGCCGCCGCGCACGCCCCATTCGCGCAGCAGCGCGGCGGCGGCGTCGACGGCTTGCAGCAGTTGCGCGCTGGTCAGGCGGCGCGCGTCCTCGATCAGCGCGATGTGTTGCGGATCGCGCGCGGCGGCGAGCGCCGGAATCTCGGCGATGCGCGCGGGCAGCGCGGCGAGCAGCGCGGGGATGTCGATGGTGGAACGGATGCGTGAATCAATGTTCAACGCTGTCTCCAGAATAGGATTCGATGCCCGGCATACCGTTGCGCCGGAATATTTTCGAACGATCGTGCCACAATCGCCGGACCCGCACAATTGGCCGTTCGGCAAATAGCCGTTGCGCAAACTCGCCATTACAATGCGCCGATGAGCAAATCCAGACACGTCTCCGAAACGCCCGCCACGCAGTTTCTGCGCCGTCACGGCGTCACTTTCGGCGAGCATCCTTACGAGTATGTCGAGCACGGCGGCACCGGGGAATCGGCGCGCCAGCTCGGCGTGGACGAACATCATGTGGTCAAGACCCTGGTGATGGAAGACGAGCACGCCAAGCCGCTCATCGTGCTGATGCACGGCGACCGCACCGTCAGCACCAAGAATCTCGCGCGGCAGATCGGCGCGAAGCGCGTCGAGCCGTGCAAGCCCGAGGTGGCGAACCGGCACTCAGGGTATCTGATCGGCGGTACGTCGCCGTTCGGCACGCGCAAGCAGATGCCGGTGTATGTCGAATCGACCATTCTCGAGATGGACAAGATCTGGCTGAACGGCGGGCGGCGCGGCTTTCTGGTCAGCATCGAGCCGAAGGTGCTGACCGATCTGCTGGCGGCGAAGGCGGTTCAGTGCGCGAGCGTCGATTGACGTTTGCCTGAATGTTTTCCGGCCGCGCACGTTGGGTAGAATGTGCGCCGCCTGGCACCCTGTTGTCCAGGCGTGTTCCCTATTGCGGTCGATGTGTCGAGTTTCATCGAATGTCGACCGCCGATCCTTATAAGAGTCCCAGATGCAAAACCTGATCGTTGCTGTCGTTGCCTACCTGATCGGTTCGATCTCGTTCGCCGTCGATCGTGAGCGCCGCGATGGGCCTCGACGACCCGCGCTCGTATGGCTCGGGCAACCCGGGCGCCACCAACGTGCTGCGCAGCGGCAGCAAGAAAGCGGCGATCCTGACGCTGATCGGCGACGCCTTCAAAGGCTGGCTGCCGGTCTGGTTCGTCGTGCACTTCGGCGCGCGTTACGGGCTGGACGACACGTCGGTGGCGATTGCGTCGATCGCCGTGTTTCTCGGCCACCTGTACCCGATTTTCTTCCGCTTCAAGGGCGGCAAGGGCGTGGCGACCGCGGCGGGCGTGCTGCTCGCGATCAATCCGATTCTCGGCGTCGCCACGTTGCTGACCTGGCTGATCGTCGCTTTCTTCACGCGTTATTCGTCGCTGGCGGCGTTGGCGGCGGCCGTGTTCGCGCCGCTTTTCGATGCCTTTCTGTTCGGCCCGCACATCATCGCGCTGGCTATCGTGGCGATGAGCTCGCTGCTGGTGTGGCGCCATCGCGGCAATATCGCCAAGCTGGTGCGCGGGCAGGAAAGCCGGATCGGCGATAAGAAGAAGGCGAGCGGTGCGGCAGCAGGCAACGACCTGTGACGGTGAAGGGGCGCCTGGCGCCCCTCGCCGTCAGTCGCGGAGGCTGCGGAATCAGTCGCGGAAGTTATTGAAGTCGAGCGGCGTGTCGGTCACGTCCTTGCGCAGCATCGCGATCACGCTTTGCAGATCGTCGCGCTTGCCGCCGGTGATTCGCACCGCGTCGCCCTGAATGCTCGCCTGGACCTTGATCTTGCTGTCCTTCACGAGGCGCACGATTTTCTTCGACAGATCGCCGGACACGCCTTTCTTGATCTTGATGACCTGCTTGACCTTGTCGCCGCCGATCTTCTCGATCTTGCCGTAGTCGAGGAAGCGCACGTCCACGTTGCGCTTGGCCATTTTCGACAGCAGCACGTCTTTCACCTGACCGAGCTTGAAATCGTCGTCGGCGTAGGCGGTGATTTCGCTTTCCTTGTGTTCGACGCGCGCGTCCGACCCTTTGAAGTCGAAGCGCGTTGAAATTTCCTTGTTGGACTGTTCGATCGCGTTCTTGACTTCGATCATGTTTGCTTCGCAGACGACGTCAAACGATGGCATTGCATTCTCCCAATAGTGCTGCGGTGCGTGACGCGGCCGGTCGGCTGCTCACGGGGCACTCGCTATAATCACGGACCGGACGTCATTTTACCGACGCCACTCCCTTTTGCCCAAGGCCGCCGCGCATTGTCGGTGGCCCGAGGGCCGGCCTGGCCTCGCTGGTGGTCTTTTTCGTAGTCTCCTTCGTCGTTTCATTGTTCTCATTCCGATGTCCCAATCCGATTCCGCCGCGTTCATTGCCGGCTATCCGCTGAAGGCGCACAACACCTTCGGTTTCGATGTCCGCGCGCAGTTTGCGTGCCGGATCGAACGCGAAGAGCAATTGATGGCCGCCGTGCGCGATCCGCGCGCGGCCGGCCTGCCGCGCCTCGTGCTGGGCGGCGGCAGCAATGTCGTGCTGACCGGCGACTTCGGCGGACTGGTGCTGCTGGTGGCGCTGCGCGGCCGCCGGGTCGTACGCGAGGACGACGATGCATGGTACGTCGAGGCGGCTGGCGGCGAGCCGTGGCACGAGTTCGTCGCGTGGACTTTGTCGCAGGGCATGCCCGGGCTGGAAAACCTCGCGCTGATCCCCGGTACGGTCGGCGCGGCGCCGATCCAGAACATCGGCGCATATGGACTGGAGATGTGCGAGCGGTTCGCGTCGCTGCGGGCCGTGGAGCTGGCCACGGGCGAAGTCGTCGAACTCGATGCGCAGGCTTGCCGGTTCGGTTACCGCGACAGTTTCTTCAAGCGGGAAGGGCGCGAGCGCTTTGTGATCACGTCGGTGACGTTCCGTTTGCCGAAGGCTTGGCAGCCGCGCGCCGGCTATGCGGATCTGGCGCGGGCGCTGGCGGCCGCGGCTTCGTCAGGCTCCGATGGCGCGCCGCCGACCGCGCAGGCGATTTTCGACGCGGTGGTGGCCGTGCGTCGCGCGAAACTGCCCGACCCGCTGGAACTTGGCAATGCCGGGAGTTTCTTCAAGAATCCGGTGGTGGATGCGGCGCAGTTCGACGCGCTGAAGCTTCGGGAGCCGGAGGTCGTGTCTTATCCTCAGCCGGACGGCCGGGTGAAGCTCGCAGCCGGCTGGTTGATCGACCGATGCGGCTGGAAAGGCCGTGCGATGGGCGCGGCAGCCGTGCACGAGCGGCAGGCGCTGGTGCTGGTGAATCGCGGCGGCGCGAGCGGCGCGGAGGTGCTGGCGCTCGCGAGAGCGATCCAGCGCGATGTGCTGGAGCGATTTGGCGTCGAGTTGGAAGCCGAGCCGGTTTGTGTGTGATTTGATCTGGCTGGCTTGCTCCCAGGCTTTGTTTGCGCTGGTGGCGCTGCGCCACGGCGCGGCATGAGCGCGCGCTGACTCGACGCTCCTGCATTTGCATCCAGCGCGCCGGCGCGTGACTCAACTCTTGGGCCGCAGCCAATAAAAAAGGCGCCGGGAGTTTCCTCCCGGCACCTTTTTAGAATCGACGTTTGAGATCGCCGCGCTTTGCAGCGCCTGACTTCACTCGCGCGAAGTCAGCCCAATCTCAAAGAAACGCCTTAGTCCCGCTGACGGCGCGCATTCTCCGCAATCCGCATACGCAGCGCGTTCAGCTTGATGAACCCGCCGGCGTCGGCCTGGTTGTAGGCGCCGCCGTCGTCGTCGAACGTAGCGATCGTCTTGTCGAACAGCGTTTCCTTCGAATCGCGCGCCACCACCGACACGCTGCCCTTATACAGCTTCACACGCACCCAGCCGTTGACCTTCTCCTGCGTGTGGTCGATCAGCACCTGAATCGCGCGACGCTCCGGGCTCCACCAGTAGCCGTTATAAATCAGCGACGCGTAGCGGGCCATCAGGTCGTCCTTCAGGTGCGCCACTTCACGGTCGAGCGTGATCGACTCGATGCCGCGGTGCGCCTTCAGCATGATCGTGCCGCCCGGCGTTTCATAGCAGCCGCGCGACTTCATGCCGACGTAACGGTTTTCGACCAGATCCAGACGGCCAATGCCGTGCTTGCCGCCCAGGCGGTTCAGTTCGGTCAGCATTTCAGCCGCCGACAGACGCTTGCCGTTGATCGCGACCGGATCGCCGTGTTCGTATTCGATGTCGAGGTATTCAGCCTGGTCCGGCGCCTGTTCCGGCGACACGGTCCAGCGCCACATATCGGCTTCGGCTTCGGCCTTCGGGTCTTCCAGGTGACGGCCTTCGAACGAGATGTGCAGCAGGTTCGCGTCCATCGAATACGGCGCGCCGCCTTGCTTGTGCTTCATTTCGATCGGAATGCCGGCCTTTTCCGCGTACGCGAGCAGCTTTTCGCGCGACAGCAGGTCCCATTCACGCCACGGTGCGATCACCTTGATGCCCGGTTCCAGCGCGTAGTAGCCGAGTTCGAAGCGAACCTGGTCGTTGCCCTTGCCGGTTGCGCCGTGCGACACGGCTTGCGCGCCGGTTGCGCGGGCGATCTCGATCTGACGCTTCGCGATCAGCGGACGCGCGATCGACGTGCCCAGCAGATACTCGCCTTCATAGACCGTGTTGGCGCGGAACATCGGGAACACGTAGTCGCGCACGAATTCTTCGCGCAGGTCTTCGATGAAAATGTTTTCCTGCTTGATGCCGAGTTGCAGGGCTTTCTTGCGCGCCGGCTCCAGCTCTTCGCCCTGGCCGATGTCGGCCGTGAACGTGACGACTTCGGCGTCGTAGTTGTCCTGCAACCACTTCAGGATGACGGAGGTGTCGAGGCCGCCCGAATAGGCGAGCACGACTTTCTTGATATCGCTCATGGTGAACTCGTAGCTGGAAAAAGCGGGAAAACAGGCGCACCGGCGGTTCCGGAGCGCGGAAAAGCGCTATTTTGACACTAAACCGCCGGGTGCCCGCGTTTTTGGGACAGTGCGGTGGTACAGCCGGGTCCGCGTGCAACGGTGGACCCCGGCTCGATGCGCGGCGCTAACGTGGATGCCTTGCCTCGTATTCAAGGCCCCGTCGCGCTTCACGCAGATGCTGCGTAGCGGCTCGCTCAGTGATTCAGCTTGCCGAGCAGCAGGAATTCCATCAAGGCCTTTTGCACGTGCAGACGGTTTTCCGCTTCGTCCCACACGACGCTTTGCGGGCCGTCGATCACTTCCGCGCTGACTTCCTCGCCGCGATGGGCGGGCAGGCAGTGCATGAAGAGCGCGTCCGGAATTGGCGCGCGCCATCATTTCGGCGTCGACGCACCAGTCGGCGAAGGCTTTCTTGCGTGCTTCGTTTTCGGCTTCGAAGCCCATGCTGGTCCAGACGTCGGTGGTGACGAGGTCGGCGCCCGCGCAGGCCTCGTTCGGATCGTCGAACTCTTCGTAGAACGGCGCGCTTTCGGCAGCGACCATCGCGCGGTCGAGCTTGTAGCCCGGCGGCGTGGACAGGCGCAGCTTGAAGCCGAGAATCTGCGCGGCTTCGATCCACGTGTACAGCATGTTGTTGGCGTCGCCGACCCACGCGACCGTCTTGCCGCGAATCGGCCCGCGATGCTCGAAGTACGTGAAGATGTCCGCCAGCACCTGGCACGGGTGATATTCGTTGGTCAGCCCGTTGATCACCGGCACGCGCGAATTCTCGGCGAAGCGCTCGATGATGTCCTGGCCGAACGTGCGGATCATGATGATGTCGACCATGCGCGAGATGACCTGCGCAGCGTCTTCGATCGGTTCGCCGCGGCCGAGCTGCGTGTCGCGCGTGCTCATGAAGACGGCGTGGCCGCCGAGCTGGAAGATGCCGGCTTCGAACGACAGGCGCGTGCGCGTCGAATTTTTCTCGAAGATCATCGCCAGCGTGCGGTCGTGCAGCGGGTGGTAGGTCTCGTAGTTCTTGAACTTGCGCTTCAGAATGCGTGCGCGTTCCAGCACGTACTCGTAGTCTTCCAGCGAGAAATCCTTGAACTGCAGATAGTGGCGAATTTTCTTGGCGGTCATGAAACAAATACGGCGGTCTCACCCGGCAGGATTGCCGGACGGCGCCGCCGTCGTTTGTGGTAACTCAATGCAGCATAAAGGATTTTGCCCCGTTTGACGAGTCGGCCAAAAGGCCGGGCAAGCCGTCGTGAAAGCCTCGCGCAGGCTGTCGGACGGAGCTTGTGTGCGGTGCGGAAAAAGGTCCGCTGCGCTATAATCTGCCGGTTATCTCAAAGCCCGGCAGGCAGGTTATTTCGCTTGCGGGACACGGCTCGCGCGGTTCGGAAAGTCTGCTCGCGGTGCGCCGTCATGACAAGCGCCGCGGCGGCGTTCAGCCTGCCCTCTGGCGGTTTCTGGCGGCACAGATTCGCCATCGTGGCGTATGCGCGGCGAGTTCAGGCATTCGAGCCGGCTTGCCGTCGGCTTTGCCGTCATCCGCTGGGCAGTCACACAGGTATTCCTACATGGCCGAAGCAGCTCCAACCGAATATTTCATTCAGGGCATCACGTCGAAAGGAAAAAAGTTTCGGCCGAGCGACTGGTCGGAGCGGCTCGCAGGCGTGATGTCATGTTTTGGTCCCGGCGCGAGGAAGGGGCCGAACGCCTACATGCAGTATTCGTTGTACGTCCGGCCCACCATGATCGGCGACCTGAAGTGCGTGATTCTCGATTCGCGCTTGCGCGACATCGAGCCCATGGCTTTCGATTTCGTCCTCAACTTCGCGAAAGACAACGACCTCGTCGTGACCGAGGCGTGCGAGTTGCAGCTCGAGCACGCTGCGCCGCAGGAAACCAAACGGCACGTGATCTGAAGTCGCAAGCCGGGCTGGATCTGCAAAAGCAAAAACCCGCAAGAAGCGGGTTTTTTTATGCCTGAAGCGAGGCTTCGGTCGGGCAGTCCGTTATGAGCGGCAATCACGCGAGTCGCGCGGACCGGGAGCGGCGCAAGTCCCAAGCAAAAAAGCCCGCCGAGGCGGGCCTTTCTGTGCAGCGGAAACAGGAGGTAGCCCACCGAAGCGGGCCGACCGGAATTACTGCGCTGCGGGCGCTTGCAGACCCTTGATGGCTGCAGCGAGACGGCTCTTATGGCGAGCTGCCTTGTTCTTGTGAACGATTTTCTTGTCGGCGATGATGTCGATGGTCTTCGACGATGCCTGGAAGATTTCAGCGGCCTTAGCCTTGTCGCCGGCGTCGATCGCCTTGCGGACAGCCTTGATAGCCGTGCGGAACTTCGAGCGCAGTGCCGAGTTGTGCGAGTTTGCCTTGGCGGCCTGGCGGGCGCGCTTGCGTGCTTGTGCGGAGTTAGCCATGACGGTTCCTTATCCTGTTCCTGTTTCCAGTACCTGACCTTCAAGTGGTGAGGTGCTGCTTTTAGATCCGAACTCTTGGAAGCGATTGCCCAAGAGCGCAAAAAGTGTCGAAAAATCGATCGAACTACGCGAAGGCGGGCTCGGTGTTTCCTGGGCTGCTTCGAGGGTATTGCAGGGTGGCTTGAGTGCCAACCTGCGTGTCAACGAAACCCGTCCGAAAATTGAGCGAGCTTCGAAACCGGCGATTATAGCAACAAAATCAGGCACGTGGCAACGGGAAATCGCGATCCGCTGCGCCGGCGCTGTGCGCGCGAGTCCGGCGCCTTGCAGCAGAGCGGTAACCGCTGCGTTCGCGGGCAGGCCGGTGGTCGTGCCAGGCGAGCTGCCGGCGCGCCGCACGGTCGCGAGCGCGGCCACGGCAAGTCGCAAAAAACGGCGCGGATCGCCCATCCGATCGAACGTCTGCGCAGCAAATCGGTCCGATTCGCGTTCCGGCTCGTCGTCCGCACTTGCGGCACCCGTATAATAAGCGCCCCATGAATCTATTCCGAGCCCTGCTGACGGTCAGCGGCTTCACGCTGCTGTCGCGCGTGACCGGACTGGCCCGCGAAACGCTGATCGCTCGCGCGTTCGGCGCCAGTCAATTCACTGACGCGTTCTACGTCGCCTTCCGCATTCCGAACCTGCTGCGCCGCATCTCCGCCGAGGGCGCGTTCTCGCAGGCCTTCGTGCCGATCCTCGCCGAGTTCAAGAACCAGCAAGGCCATGACGCCACCAAGGCGCTGGTCGACGCCACCTCGACCGTGCTCGCCTGGGCGCTGGCGGTGCTGTCGGTGATCGGCGTGGTGGGCGCGTCGGGCGTGGTGTTCATCGTTGCGTCGGGGCTCGCGCACGAAGGCCAGGCGTACGCGCTCGCGGTCACGATGACGCGCATCATGTTCCCGTACATCATTTTCATCTCGCTGACGTCGCTGGCGTCGGGCGTGCTGAATACGTACAAGAACTTTTCGCTGCCCGCGTTCGCGCCGGTGCTGCTGAACGTCGCGTTCATCGTCGCGGCCGTGTTCGTCGCGCCGCGTCTGCAAACGCCGGTCTACGCGCTCGCGTGGGCGGTGATCGTCGGCGGCGTGCTGCAGTTCATCGTGCAACTGCCGGGTCTGAAGAAGATCGACATGATGCCGCGCATCGGCCTGAATCCGCTGAAGGCGCTCGCGCATCGCGGCGTGAAGCGGGTGCTGTCGAAGATGGTGCCGGCGATGTTCGCCGTGTCGGTCGCGCAGATCAGCCTGATCATCAACACGAATATCGCGTCGCGCATCGGCCCGGGCGCCGTGTCGTGGATCAACTACGCCGACCGGCTGATGGAGTTTCCGACCGCGCTGCTCGGCGTCGCGCTCGGCACGATCCTGCTGCCGAGCCTGTCGAAGGCGCACGTCGACGCCGATCCGCACGAATATTCGTCGCTGCTCGACTGGGGGCTGCGCGTCACGTTCCTGCTGGCCGCGCCGAGCGCGGTCGCGCTGTTCTTCTTCGCCGAGCCGCTGACCGCCGACGCTGTTCCACTACGGCAAGTTCGACGGCAACTCGGTCGTGATGGTGGGCCGCGCGCTGTCGGCGTACGGCGTCGGCCTGATCGGCCTGATCCTGATCAAGATCCTCGCGCCCGGCTTCTACGCGAAGCAGGACATCAAGACGCCGGTGAAGATCGGCGTCGGCGTGCTGATCGTCACGCAGTTGAGCAACTATGTGTTCGTGCCGATTTTCGCGCACGCGGGTCTGACGCTGAGCGTCGGGCTCGGCGCTTGCGTCAATGCGCTGCTGCTGTTTCTCGGCCTGCGCAAGCGCGGCATCTATATGCCGTCGAGCGGCTGGCTGAAATTTTTCGTGCAGTTGCTCGGCGCCTGTCTGGTGCTGGCGGGCGTGATGCATTGGCTGGCGATCAGTTTCGACTGGATCGGCATGCATGAGCCAGCCGCTCGACCGGATCGTGCTGCTGGGCGCGTGCCTCGTGCTGTTCGCCGCGCTATATTTCGGTATGCTTTGGCTGATGGGCTTCAAGTACGCGTATTTCAAAAGGCGAGTGAAGTGATCACGATGACGCGAGTTCTCGACTATTTCAGCACGCTCGTCGCCGAAGACGACAGTCTGCCGCTGACCGAGGCGGCGCTCTCGCTCGCGCAGGACGCTTATCCCGATCTCGATCTGCAAGGCACGCTGGCCGAGATCGACGAACTGGTGGTGCGCCTGCAGCGCCGCATGCCGGACGACGCCGACATCAGGCAGAAGGTCGGCATTCTGAACCGGTTCTTCTTTCGCGAGCTGGGTTTCGCCAGCAATCTCAACGATTATTACGATCCCGACAACAGCCATCTGAATGTCGGTGCTCAAGCGTCGCCGCGGCATTCCGATTTCGCTGGCGGTGCTGTATCTGGAGATGGCCGAGCAGATCGGCATTCCGGTGCGCGGCGTGTCGTTTCCCGGGCATTTCCTGCTGCGCGTGACGACGCCCGACGGCGACGTGATGCTCGATCCGACCAGCGGCCATTCGCTGTCCGAATCGGAGATGGTGGACATGCTGGAGCCGTATGTGGCGTCGGCGGGCGAGTCGGTGAGCAGGGCGCTGCGCATGCTGCTGCAACCGGCCACGCGCCGCGAGATCATCGCGCGGATGCTGCGCAATCTGAAATCCACTTATCTTCAGACGGAACGCTGGCAGCGCCTGCTGGCGGTGCAGCAGCGTCTCGTGATTCTGTTGCCGGACAGTATCGAGGAAGTGCGCGATCGCGGCTTCGCTTATGCGCGGCTCGATTATCTGCGCCCGGCGCTCGAAGATCTCGAACGCTATCTCGGCGACCGGCCCGATGCGGAAGACGCGACGGTGGTGGAGTCGCAATTGCACGAGCTGCGTCAACGCACCCAGCACGACGATCGCGACTAGTCGCGCCAGCTTCAGACACGCACCGCGCCGCGCACCAAAATGAAACGCCTGCTCATGATCGATTCATGAGCAGGCGTTTTTGTATTGGCGCGTTAAGCGTGTTGCGCTCGCTTGCCTCGCTATACGGACGTTACTTCGGCTGCATCCGGATCGCGCCGTCCAGACGAATCACTTCGCCGTTCAGCATCGGGTTGTCGAAAATCTGCTTGGCCAGCATCGCGTATTCCGCCGGTTTGCCGAGGCGCGGCGGGAACGGCACCATCGCGCCGAGCGCGTCCTGCACTTCCTGCGGCATGCCGAGCAGCATCGGCGTTTCGAAGATGCCCGGCGCGATCGTCATCACGCGGATCGCGTTGCGCGACAGATCGCGTGCGATCGGCAGCGTCATGCCGACCACGCCGCCTTTGGACGCCGCATAGGCCGCCTGGCCGATCTGTCCGTCATACGCGGCCACCGACGCCGTGTTGACGATCACGCCGCGCTCGCCATTCGCATTCGGTTCGTTCTTCGACATCGCCGCAGCGGCGAGCCGGATCATGTTGAAGGTGCCGATCAGATTGATCGAGATGGTGCGCGCGAACGACTCGAGCGGATGCGGGCCGTCCTTGCCGACCGTCTTGATCGCGGGCGCAATGCCGGCGCAATTGATCAGCCCGCGCAAGCGTGCCGAGCTGCGTGGCGGCTTCCACGGCCTGCGTCGCGTCGTCTTCGCGGCTCACGTCGCATTTGACGAACACGCCGCCGAGTTCCTTCGCGAGCGCCTCGCCGGCGTCCTGGTTCAGGTCGGCGAGCACCACCTTGCCGCCGTTCTCGACGAACAGGCGCGCCGTGGCGGCGCCGAGACCCGATGCACCGCCGGTGATCAGGAACACATTGTCACGAATCTCCATGTCTTCTCCTTTGCTACGGTTGTTCAGTCGTGGCCAGATCGAATATTTTTTCGATGGTCGATTGTAGCGGCTATGTTGCAACGCGGAAAGCAGGAGCCGGCGCAGGGCGCTGCCAGAGCGCGGACCAATACGGATGTCTAATTAATGCTGAAGATGGCGGACAAAGCACGGTGAACTTGCTCGCAGCCCGCATTGCCTGTTGCCTGCCGCAATAAAAAAACCCGCCAACGTGGGCGGGTTTTTGTCGAACAGAAACCGGACGCGAGCTTACTTCAGCGCGTCGAACGCGCGGTCGCGAATTTCGTCGACGCTGCCGAGGCCCGAAATGCGGCGGTATTGCGGCGCCTTCAGCGAAGTCGACGGGTCGCCGTTGTTCGCCCAGCCGTTGTAGTACTCGATCAGCGGCTTGGTCTGCGCTACATACACTTCGCAGGCGCTTCTTGACCGTTTCTTCCTTGTCGTCGTCGCGCTGGATCAGCGGCTCGCCGGTCACGTCGTCAATGCCTTCGACCTTCGGCGGATTGAACTTGACGTGATACGTGCGGCCCGACGCGGCGTGCGAGCGGCGGCCGCTCATGCGCACGATGATCTCGTCGAACGGCACGTCGATTTCCAGCACGTAGTCGATCGCGACGCCCGCCTGCTTCATCGCTTCCGCTTGCGGAATGGTGCGCGGGAAACCGTCGAACAGATAGCCGTTCGCGCAATCGGCCTGCTGCAGACGTTCTTTCACCAGGTTGATGATGAGTTCGTCCGTGACCAGTTCGCCGGCGTCCATGAAACGCTTGGCTTCGAGGCCGAGCGGCGTGCCTGCCTTGACGGCCGCGCGCAGCATGTCACCGGTGGAAATTTGCGGAATGCCGAATTTTTCCTTGATGAAGGTTGCCTGAGTGCCCTTACCCGCGCCGGGCGCACCCAAAAGGATCAAACGCATGTGATATCTCCAGATCTATGTGAATTCTTTGATGACGCTGCAGCCATCCGGCGATTCGCCGAGGGACCCGCATCGGCTGCCGTTCGGCTCTCGCGCTGCACGTCGAAACACGACGGCGCTGCAAGACGAAAACGGCGCGACCGGGGCAAACCCTGACGCTCGCTTGTTGTAGGAGGCGCGCACAACCGTCCGATTATGCCATGGGTTTTTGCGGTCAAGACCCGAATAAAGCCCTGTACGCGCGCCAGATCGGCGGGGGTGTCGACGCCGGGCAGCGGCACGTCCTGGGTGACGAGCACCGCAATGCGCTCGCCGTGCCACATCGCGCGCAACTGTTCGAGCGCTTCGACCTGCTCGATCGGCGAGATCGCGAGACTGGGGTAGGTGCGCAGGAATTGCGCGCGGTACGCATACAGGCCGATGTGCCGGTGGACCACTGCGGGCGCCGGCGGCGCGGGCATTGACGCGACATTGGGCCAGTGCGGCTGATAAGCGTCGCGAGCCCAGGGAATCGGCGCGCGCGAGAAATACAGCGCCACGCCGCGAGCGTCGAGCACGACCTTGACGACGTTCGGATTGAAGATTTCGGCGGGGTCGGCGATCGGATGCGCGGCGGTGGCGATCGCGCAGCCGTGGCTGGCCGCGAGGTGCGACGCCACGCCGCACACGAGCGCGGGGTCGATCAGCGGTTCGTCGCCCTGCACGTTGACGACGATCGTGTCGTCGCTCCAGCCGAATTGCGCCGCGACTTCCGCGAGACGGTCGGTGCCGGACGGATGGTCGGCGCGCGTCAGCACGGCTTCGAAGCCGTGCTCGCGCGCGGCGTCGAGCACCGCCTGCGCGTCGGACGCGACCAGCACCTGCTGCGCGCCCGATTCGCGCGCGCGTTCGGCGACCCGCACCACCATCGGCTTGCCGCCGATGTCCGCGAGCGGCTTGTTGGGCAGACGCGTCGACGCGAGCCGGGCCGGCACGACGGCGATGAACGGGGGAGCGGAGGCGGAATTAGCTTGGGTCATCAGGGAGATGAGCGGGAAGAACGGCGAAAAGACGATTCGCGGAGGAACCATGTCGAGCAACCCCGCAGACAGCGCGGGCGCGCACGGCTACGACGGCAAACGACTGAGCAACCAGCAGCGGATCGACGCGAGGACCTGGCGAAACGAAACGGCACGATACGAAGCGAAACGACACGAAGCGACATGAAGCGAAACGACATGAAGTACGCGTAACTTCCGCAAGCCCACTTCGCACCGCGCGCATCGCCCCGGCTTCAGGCGACCGAGCCCGGATTCAGATCGACCGGCGTGCCTTCGACGGTCTGCCGCGCTTCGTCGACGAGCATGACGGGAATGCCGTCGCGGATCGGATAGGCGAGCTTGTCGGCGTTGCAGATCAGCTCCTGCGCGGCACGGTCGTAGCTGAGCGGGCCCTTGCAGATCGGGCAGACGAGAATTTCAAGCAGGCGAGCGTCCACGGACTTTCTCCACAACTAATGCAATGAGGCGATGATCGAGCGCGGCTTCGACCGGGACAACCCAGATGCGCGCATCGTGCCAGGACCCTAATTTTACCGCATCCTTTTCCGTTATCAGGATCGCGTCGGCGTCCACGTCGGTGAAAGGATTGCGCTCGAACGCGTAGTGATCGGGCAGCGCGCGCGTGGCGGGCGTGAGGCCGGCGGCGCGCAGCGTCGCGAAAAAACGCTCCGGCGCGCCGATGCCCGCCGCCGCCAGCACGCGTTCGCCGCTGAATTGCGCGAGCGGACGGCGCAGCGCGGGGTTATCGAGATGCCAGGCGTCGGCGGGCGCCAGTTGCAGCGCGAACGTGTTCGGCCAGGCGGGCAGCGTGCGCGCGTAGGGATCGTTGATCAGCGTCGCGTCGCGGCGGCGCGACAACGGCTCGCGCAACGGGCCGGCCGGCAGCAGAAAACCGTTGCCGCCGAGCCGGTGATCGAACACGACCAGTTCGGCGTCGCGCGCGAGGCGGTAGTGCTGCAAGCCGTCGTCGCTGACGATCACGTCGACGTCGCGATGTCGCGGCGCACAGCGCCTGCGCGGCGGCCACGCGATCCGGGCAGACCCACACCGGCGCGCCGGTGCGGCGCGCGATCAGCAGCGGTTCGTCGCCGCCGACCGTCGCCGCCGACGTGGCGGTGACCGGCGTCGGCGCCCTTCACGCGCGCGCCGTAGCCGCGCGACACCACGCCGGGCGTGAAGCCCGCGGCGCGCAACGCTTCGACCAGCGCAATCACGGTCGGCGTCTTGCCGGTGCCGCCGACGGTCACGTTGCCGACCACCACCACCGGCACGCCGACGCGCACCGCTTTCAGCCAGCCGAGCGAAAACGCGGCGCGGCGCGCGGCGGCAATTGCGCCGAACACGCACGCGAAGCGGCGTCAGCGCCCACGCGAGCGGGCCGCGCTGCTGCCATTCGCGCGCGAGGCGCGCTTCGAGACGGTCATTGAATTCGCTCATGGGCGAGCCGTGGCAAGGAACGGCGCGCTGCTGGCCGAAACGGAAGGACAACACGCCGGCGTGGAGGCGCCATGCGCAATACGCGGGGTCTGCATCAACGCGGTTCTCCGGACAATCGAAAGTGAGGCGAAAAGATGAGGCGGCAAAGGCTTAACCGACGGTGCAACCGCGCCGCCCGACGCGTGCATGCAGTGTGCCGCAATGGCAGCGCTTTGCAGGGCGTCCGGCATGCCGTCGAACCCGCCACTCTAGCGCGCGGGCGTCGCGCCCGGCAAGTCGCGCCGCGCGACACGACGCGGCGCTTCAGCGACTGTCCGCGACAGTCCACAGCCTGTGGATAACTTTGTGGAGAACCTCCCGTTCGACGGGCTGGGAAGGCCGTTCCGAGCGCTCCGGATCGGCAATGGTTCTCATTACCAGAGATATAAAGCCTATATAAATCAAAGACATGCTTCGAATTCATGCGGCTTGGCGGACGTTTTGGCGCGATTTCGTCTGGCGACTCCCGCCATGTGGACACTTTTAACAATTCGGCGGCCAAGCTGGACGCGGATGGCCGCTCGGTCTATCGTCTGTCCGGCCAGTCACTGATACTTCCTCGCATGAATCCCGAAAGCCCTTTTTCTTCGTCGGCTGCGCCCGGCGGTGAAGTCGTCGTTCCCGTTTCCGCGCTCAATCGCGCGATCGGCACGATGCTCGAACGCTCGTTTCCGCTCGTCTGGGTGGCGGGCGAAGTGTCGAATTTCACGCGCGCCGCGAGCGGCCACTGGTATTTCTCGATCAAGGACGCGCAGGCGCAGATGCGTTGCGTGATGTTCCGCGGCCGCGCGCAATACGCCGAATTCACGCCGCGCGAAGGCGACCGCATCGAAGTGCGCGCGCTGGTCACGATGTACGAGCCGCGCGGCGAATTGCAACTGAACGTGGAAGCGGTGCGCCGCACAGGCCAGGGGCGGCTTTACGAAGCGTTCCTGCGGCTGAAGGCGCAGCTCGAAGCCGAGGGGCTGTTCGCCGCCGAACGCAAGCGCGCGCTGCCGACGCATCCGCGAGCGATCGGCATCGTCACGTCGTTGCAGGCCGCCGCGTTGCGCGACGTGCTGACCACGCTGTCGCGCCGCGCGCCGCATATTCCGGTGATCGTTTATCCGGCGCCGGTGCAGGGCGTGGGCGTCAGCGGCAAGCTCGCGGCGATGGTCGACGCGGCCAACGCGCGGCGCGAAGTCGACGTGCTGATCGTGTGCCGCGGCGGCGGATCGATCGAAGACTTGTGGGCGTTCAACGAAGAAGTGCTGGCGCGCGCGATTGCGGAAAGCGCGATTCCGGTGGTGAGCGGTGTCGGTCACGAAACCGATTTCACGATCGCCGATTTCGCCGCCGACGTGCGCGCGCCAACCCCAACCGGCGCCGCCGAACTCGTCAGCCCGCAGCGCGTGCTGCTGCTGCGCGAACTCGATCAGCGGCACGCTACGCTCGCGCGCGGTTTCGGCCGAATGATGGAGCGGCGTGCGCAGCAACTCGACTGGCTGGCGCGCCGGCTCGTGTCGCCTGCGCGAACGCCTCGCGCGGCAACGCACGCATTTGCAGCAACTGAGCGTGCGGCTCGCCTCCGCCGGCGCGCGTCCCGTGCGTGACGCACGAGCGCGGTTTTCGCTGCTGCAGATGCGCTGGCAGCGCTGGCGTCCCGATCTCGCCGCTCATCAGGCGAAGCTGGGCAATCTTGCGCAACGTCTGGACGCGGCATTGTTACGCCAGCATGAACGTCAGCTTGCGCGAATCGACACGCTTGCTGCACGGCTCGAAGTGTTGAGTCCGCAGCGCACGCTGGAGCGCGGTTATGCCGCCGTGCTCGATGCGCAAAGCGGCCGTGCGGTGCGCGCGCCGTGCGTCGTTGAAGCCGGGGCGGCGCTTGACCGTGCATCTCGCCGAGGGCTCGGCCGACATCGCACTGGCCGATGTGCAAGCCGCGTCTTACCGACGGTTTCTGACACTTTGCCGACGCCCTGAGCACGCCCGATTTCGAGCTGCGCGCTGAGGCAGGCACACGACGTGCGGCGAACCCTCAATTACGCTTGATGCGCGGCATGTTTACCGATGCCGGGCATAAAGTCCGTTGGTTTGCGGGGTTATTCCAACTCGCCTACAATCGAGTGCTCAAAAGCGTTATCCGCAAACTCCCCCACAACAGATACAGACACAAGGAAAGCACCATGGAACATACGCTCCCGCCGCTGCCGTTCGCGAAAAACGCACTCGTCCCGCACATGTCGGAAGAGACGCTCGAGTTTCACTATGGCAAGCACCACCAGACCTATGTGACCAACCTGAACAATCTGATCAAGGGCACGGAGTTCGAAAACCTGTCGCTCGAAGAGATCGTCAAGAAGTCGTCGGGTGGCGTGTTCAACAACTCGGCTCAGGTGTGGAACCACACGTTCTTCTGGAACAGCCTGTCGCCGCAAGGTGGCGGTGCTCCGACCGGCGCACTGGCTGACGCGATCAACGCCAAGTGGGGTTCGTTCGACAAGTTCAAGGAAGAATTCGCCAAGACCGCAGTCGGCACGTTCGGCTCGGGCTGGGCATGGCTGGTGAAGAAGGCTGACGGTTCGCTCGACCTGGTGTCGACGAGCAACGCCGCTACGCCGCTGACCACCGACGCAAAAGCACTGCTGACGATCGACGTGTGGGAACACGCGTACTACATCGACTATCGCAATGCGCGTCCGAAGTTCGTTGAAGCGTACTGGAACATCGTCAACTGGGAATTCGCTGCGAAGAACTTCGCGTGAGAGTGACGGTTGCGGGTCTGGCGTGAGTGCGTGAGGTCTGACTTTCGCGCAGGCGCCAACGGCCGGCAACAACAGTAGTTCGACAGAAAGCCCTCACGTGTGAGGGCTTTCTGTTTTTCTGGTCCGCGATAATGAGTTAGATGAGTCGTGCGAAGCGAAGCGTGGGCGGTAAATAGCAACGCAAATAGCAACCCAGCCAGGGACACGATGGACCGCAATCAGATTCTCGAACTCGCGATGGCTCGACACCTCGCGGGCGCGTTCGACGAAGCGCGCGAACTGTACGAAAACGCGCTCGCTATCGAGCCCGGCGACGCGAATGTGATGTTCCGTCTCGGCGTGCTCGACATGCAGACCGGTGCCATTGACGAGCGCACTGCGCTGGCTCGACGAGGCATTGAAGCTCACTCCCTCGTCCGCGAAATACCACTTCGTTCGCGGGCATGTGCTCGCTGCTGCGCAGCGGCTCAACGAAGCGATTGACGCATATCGGCAAGCGCTCGACATCGACCCGAACTCCGCTGACGTGTTGTGCGCATTGGCGGCGGCGTTGCAATCGGGCGCTGACTATCCGGCAGCCATCGAAGCGTATGCGGCTGCGCTCGCGCTCGAACCCGCTCATTCCGACGCGCTCAATAATCTGGGCAACTGCCACCGTCAGCAGGGCGACACCAGCGCCGCTGAAGCCGCGTATCGACGTGCGCTCGCCTTGCATCCCGGCGACGCCAACGCGCTCACGAATCTCGGCACACTGCTCGAGTCCAGCGGTCGTCAGGACGAAGCGCTGGCGTGGCTCGAAGCGGCCGTGCGCGCGGCGCCCGCGTCGCGCTTGCGCGCTGGTGAATCTTGGCGTCGCGCTGCAGCAGAGAGGCGATTCCGCGCAAGCTGCCACGCTGCTCACGCGTGCGCTGGAGCTGGACCCGGCGGTTCCCGAAGCAGCCTACAA
The DNA here is from genome assembly GCA_963800185.1 of uncultured beta proteobacterium. Taxonomy (GTDB): domain Bacteria; phylum Pseudomonadota; class Gammaproteobacteria; order Burkholderiales; family Burkholderiaceae; genus Paraburkholderia. Next base: position 279,836 of record CAWCZW010000005.1, read on the forward strand.
CCTTGGCAACGCGCTGCATGCGCTCGGCAGACGGCGCGAAGCGGCGGACCACTATCAACGGGCGATCGCGCAAACGCCCACCCACGCGGATGCCCATAACAATCTGGGCATCGTCTATCAGGAGTCGGGCGCGCACGAGGACGCCGAGCAGGCCTTCAATGCGGCGATCCGCTTGCGTCCCGGCTTCGTGGCCGCGCTCAACAATGCCGCGACGCTCAAGCGCACGCTTGGGCGTATTGCGGAGGCCGAGGCTCATCTGCGAGAAGCGCTACGCATCGATCCCAGTCACTCCGTCACGCATAACAATCTGGGCAATGTGCTGAAAGACCAAGGGCGGCTCGACGACGGCATCGACAGCTATCGGCAAGCGCTCGCGAGCGAGCCGGACAACGTGATCGCACACAGCAATCTCGCGTATGGCTTGAGCTTTCAGGCAGAGCATCCGCAGTCCGTGCTGGACGAATGTCGGCGCTGGTCCGCGCAGCATGAGACGCGTCATCTCGACACTCATCAACCGCACACGAACGATGCAACGCCGTCGCGGCGTTTGCGTATCGGCTACGTGTCACCGGATTTTCGCGACCATTGTCAGACGCTGTTCACGTTGCCGCTGCTGTCGCATCACGATCACGCGCAGTTCGAGATATTTTGCTATGCAAGCGTGACGCGCCCCGACGATCTGACGCAGCGCGTCGCATCGCACGCCGACGTATGGCGCGACGTGCGCGAACTCGACGACGCGCGGCTCGCGCAACTTATTCGCGATGACCGCATCGACATCCTGATCGACCTGACCATGCATATGGCGGACGGCCGACCGTTGCTGTTCGCGCGCAAACCCGCGCCGGTGCAGATTGCGTGGCTCGCCTATCCGGGGACGACCGGCATGCGCTCGATCGATTACCGGCTGACCGACCCGTGGCTCGATCCTGCCGGAACCGATGACCAGTACAGCGAAGCTTCGATCCGTCTGCCCGATTCGTTCTGGTGCTACGACCCGCTGACGGACACGCCGGCGGTCAACGCGCTGCCCGCGTTAGCCAACGGTTATCCGACGTTCGGCTGTCTGAACAATCCCTGCAAGCTGAGCGACGCAACGTTCAGGATGTGGGGTGGCGTGATGCGCGAAGTGACGGATGCACGACTGCTGCTGATGGCGCCTGACGGCCCCGCACGCGCGCGTTTGACCGAACGGCTCGGCGCAGTGGGAATTGCTGCCGAACGGATCTCTTTCACTCCCTTCCAGCGGCGCGCGCGAATATCTGCGTACTTATCACCGGATCGACGCCGGGCTCGATACGTTCCCGTACAACGGCCACACGACAAGCCTCGACTCGTACTGGATGGGCGTGCCGGTTGTCACGCGGGTCGGCGAAACGGCGGCTGGGCGCGCGGGGCTGAGCCAGTCTGCAAATTTGGGGCTGCGCGAACTGGTCGCCGAAAGCGATGAACGGTTCGTCGAAATCGCGGTTGGACTGGTGCGGGATCTGCGTCGATTGAGCGCAATACGCGCGAGCTTGCGCGCGGGCCTCGAAGCGTCGCCGCTGATGAACGGCACGCGCTTTGCTGCTCATGTCGAGAAGGTTTATCGCGACGTATGGGAGCAGTGGTGTCGTCAGAGCGGCCGCTGACTAAAAGTTTGTCACAGTTGGTAACTGTGCGAGGCTTGCTTGAGTCTTCCGCGATGAGGGCTCGCAGTAGTCGGTCGCGCTCGGGGGGCGTTTATTCGCGCACTTTTTTTGGCCGGTTCAGGGCTGTGTAGATGTTCCGCTGCCCGAATCCGAGCTTCCCGACATCTGTCGATGCCGATGACCCCGGCCGCCGCCGTTCGGCGCCGGCGAACTTGCGGGCGCGGGCGGTGCAGGCGGGTGATTGATGTACTGGAAATTATCCGAGATCGCGGCGGTCGCGCTGGAGAAGTGGGTGGCCGGATGCTGGATCACGTCGCTCTGTACCGTTTGATCCGCCTGAGCGAAAACCGCCGATGAACAGGTTAAACAGGAGGCGGAAGCGACGCAGGCCACGCCTACCACGAAAACTAGCCGGTTCATTGGATCATCCTTTGTTTCATTGACGGTCGCCGAGGTCGGCTGATCTGAACATGTGCTGCTGGCGGCGCGGCTCAGGTGGAAATGGGGTTGGCAGGCGGGGCGCGGCTAGCGGCTTTTTGCGGCACGCTTCTCACCGGCTCGCAGCGAGTTTAGGCCGCTTGATGCAAAATTTGATTGCCGCCACGCTTACAAGCGTTACCCGATATAACGCAATCGGAAGCGCTGACGATTCGGGTATGCTCGCGGCTCGTGGGGCCCACGCGGGCGGTGCAGCAATAAACTTTCTGTAACGATCCAGTAACCACGAACCGGGCCGATTGGCCTAACGTTTGAATTCCGATCCTCTGAAGCGCATCCGTATGATTTCCAGCACTAAATCCATCAGTCTTGCGATACCGACCGTCATCGTTGCGCTCGCGCTCGGCGGCTGCGCGGTGGCTCCTCCAAGCGGCCCGAGCATTGTCGCGTTGCCACGCACCGGCGAGACGCTCGGTCAATTCCAGCAGAACGACTATGCGTGCCGCGACTACGCGAACCGCTCGACGGACCCGAACGGTACGGCGTCGCAGGCAGCCACGACGAATAGCGTGAACAGCGCGGCGTTGGGCACGCTCGGCGGCGCGGCACTCGGCGCATTGATCGGCGCGGCCGCCGGCAACGCAGGCGCAGGAGCGGCGATCGGCGCGGGTAGCGGGCTGCTGATCGGCGGTTCGAACGGTGCCAACAGCGCACAATATTCCGCAGCCGGTTTGCAAGCTCGTTACGACACCGCTTACGCCCAGTGCATGACTTCGAAGGGTGAAACGATCCAGCCGCGCGGTTACTACGCCGCACCGCAACCGGTGTACGTTGCGCCGCAGCCTTACTACGCTCCGCCGCCGCCGGTTATGTACGCGCCGTATCCGTATTGATCAGCGGAAAGTTTTGCACGCTCGCGTTGCTGCAAGCCGGGTTACAGAGGCGTGCAGTGCAGTGGGGAGATTCTGTCGCCCCTGGCGGAAGGGCGGGACAACGCAGCTAGCAAAGGGCGTTTTGGATGGAGGGTGTGGCCGCCGTTGGTTGACGGTCTTGCTCGGCCAGCAACACATCCAGCGTATCCCATGCCCACATGCGACGCTTTTTACTCCGCCACTTCACGTGGAGTGATTCAAGCCCCTCTTCACTGCGAGCAGGGGCTTTTCCTACCAATACCGCGTCTAGTCCTGCCCTCACATTGCGATGATTGCCGCTGGCGTTCTCTTTCTGTCAGCACGAATCACGCAACGTGAGGCGCTTGACTATGCGTCGCTCGCTGCGGCTGCCTTACGCGGACGCCGGCTACGTGGCGCGGCTTTTCGCGCGGCCTTTTTCGCCGCAGCCGGGACCTCTTCCACATCGATCGACGGCGGGGGCGATTCATCAGGCGCAGCGATCTCGGGTATTTCATCGATTGATCGCGGCGCGCTCTTCTTCGCTTTCTTCGCGGCTGTTTTGCGCGGTGCTCGTGTTTTGCGACGTTCAGCCGGCTTGTCGTCGACTTCAGTGCGCTCTTCGTTGCCCACGGAGACCGCCTCGGCGAAGGCGTTTTCCGATTGCGCCATGCCGCTTTCTGACGCGAATGAAAAGGCTTCCGACGCTACCGAAGCAGCGTCCGGTTGTTCGAAAACCGGTTCGCTGGTTGACCACTCCTGCTCATACCGCTCGCTTTCCTCGGGCTGAGCGTTGGTCGCCTGTTCGACCGTGGCTCGCCCGTCGTGAACGGCTTCCTGCTGGCCGCGCCCCTGTTTGCGATTGCCGCGGCCACGGCGGCGCGACTCATGCTTGCCAGCTGTACTCGGCAACCACCGTCTCGGCAACCTGCGCCTCATACAATTGTTCGGTCGATTCGGTCTCGACCTGATCGATCGCATTTTCGCCCGCTGCACTCGCAGCATTGCTCCGATACACGTACGCGCCGGACTTCTCGTCGCGGCCGAATTCGAGCAAGCCGCGCGCATGCGCCTCTTCCAGCAGATTGCCGAACGCGCGAAAACCGTAGTACGTCTCGTTGAAATCGGGCTTGCGACGCTTGATCGCGTTCTTCAGCACCGATGCCCAGATCTTGCCGCTGTCGCCGCGCTCCGACGCGAGCGCGTCGAACGTTTGCACGGCGATTTCGACCGCTTTGGTGCGGCGCTTTTCCAGGTCTTCCTTGTGACGTGACTTCTCTTCGTCCGGCGCGCGTTTGGCAGCCTGCTGCGCGTCTTTTGCGGACGCGCGGACTCCCGTTTGGCGACCGTCCGCTGACTTTCGCGCACCAGATCGTCGTAAAAGAAGAATTCGTCGCAGTTCGCGATCAGCAGATCGGACGTGGATTGCTGCACGCCGACGCCGATCACCTGCTTGGCGTTTTCGCGCAGCTTCGACACCAGCGGCGAGAAGTCCGAATCGCCACTGATGATGACGAACGTATTGACGTGCGACTTCGTATAACAGAGGTCGAGTGCGTCGACCACGAGCCGGATGTCGGCGGAATTCTTGCCCGATTGGCGAACGTGCGGAATTTCGATCAATTCGAAATTGGCCTCGTGCATCGCGCCTTTGAAACTCTTGTAGCGGTCCCAGTCGCAGTAGGCTTTCTTCACGACAATGCTGCCCTTGAGCAGCAGACGTTCGAGCACCAGCTTGATATCGAACTTGTCGTACTTCGCGTCGCGCACGCCGAGCGCGACATTTTCGAAGTCGCAGAATAGCGCCATGCTGACGGTTTCGTTGGATGACGCCATGTATATCTCCATTGAAGCGATCGTCGAATTCGACGAATCGCGACCATGATAGCGATTCCAGCGAAGGTGAGCAGATTTTGTGTGCACTTGCGCACCGACAGGTTTAGCAAAAGCATGTGGAAATCTCAGTGCTGCAGGTGGGCGTTGCTCCTTGTGCGGGGAAAACGGGCCATACCGGAGTGAGGCAACGGAAGCAGGGTCTAACGGTCATTGGATCCCCTTGCGTGAGACTGGAACGGCAGGCTCGAACATTCAACGCCGCCAATCGGGTCTTTTTAAAGCGCGTTAAACATGCTGCCGCGCTTCGCCATTTTTTTAGGCTCACTGAACGTGTCTGATAGCGTACGAAATGCCAGCGCGAAAACTCGGACCTACTGCAGACGAGTGCGACTCCAGCGCCGAATTCCACCCGGTTCAGGGCCGCGCGCTGCGGCTCACCGGCATTACCTATCCCGATAACGACTGGAGTCGCCGAGCGCGGCGCGCGTCTCCAGCACGTCGTCGATCAAGCCATAACTCCTGGCCTCGTGAGCCGACATGAAGTTGTCGCGATCGGTGTCTCGCGCTATTTCTTCGACGCTGTGCCCAGTGCGCTCGGCCATTATTGCATTCAGCCGCTCTCGCAGATAAAGCACCTCTTTCGCCTGAATTTCGACGTCGGCCGCCGTGCCCTGGCTGCCGCCGGATGGCTGGTGAATCATGATGCGCGCGTTCGGCAATGCATAACGCTTGCCGCGTTGGCCCGCAGTCAGCAAGAAGGTGCCCATGCTCGCAGCAAAGCCTGTGCAAAGCGTCGATACTTCGGGCTTGATGAACTGCATGGTGTCGTATATCGCGAGGCCGTCGTACACCGAGCCGCCCGGCGAGTTGATATAAAAGGAAATATCCTTGTCAGGATTCTCGGATTCCAGAAACAGCAACTGCGCGACAATCAGACTGGCCGATTGTTCGTTCACTGGCCCGACCAGAAACACGATGCGCTCGCGCAGCAGACGGGAATAAATGTCGTACGCACGTTCGCCGCGGCCGGATTGTTCGATCACGGTAGGTACAAGGCCGAGGCCGGTGACGGATGAATAGCTGGAATGCATAGATGCCTCGTTGTAAGCGGCGCGACACGCATGCTGGCCGGGAGCGGCGGCCGGTTCGAAACCACGCGCCCCATGCGCCGGTTGTTGCTCACTTGACGAAGCGGGGCGGTGCGACGTGACAGAAATATTTTTTTAGTTGGTTGTCACATCGTCGGTAGCCAGAGCGTCAAGCTGGGAAGAACGTCAAAAGTCAGAAGCAAGAGCGACTTAATAGAGGACGAAACCGAGGGCTGAGGGCAGCACTTTTCACCACCACGAATCTGGAGATCTACGCATGATGGAACAGGGAAACGACAAGGCATCCAGCTTCGAGGCCGTGCGCGCCCGCCTGCTCGCGCTGGCGTACCGAATGCTCGGCAGCCGCGCCGAAGCGGAAGACGTGGTGCAGGACGTCTGGCTCAAGTGGCATCTGGCCGATACGCGAGCGGTGCAAACGCCGGCTGCGTGGCTTACCACGCTTACCACGCGTACGGCAATCGACCGCTTGCGGCAGGCGCAGCGCGAGCGCGCCTCGCAGGCTTCCGGTTGGCTGCCGGAGCCGTGGCTCGACGAGGTTGCACCATCGGCTGAGGAGTTGGCTTTGCGGGCAGCGGAGATGTCTTATGGCGTGATGCTGCTGCTCGAACGGCTTAAGCCCGACGAACGCGCCGCGTTCGTGCTGCATGAAGCTTTCGACTGCGATTATGCAGAGATCGCGGGCATTCTCGAACGCACGCCGGCCGCATGCCGGCAGATCGTTCATCGGGCGAAGGCACGTTTGCAGCGTGCGGGCGCGCCGTCGCTACGTCCCGATCCGGCCGCGCATGCCCAGATCGTAGAGCGCTTGCGCACAGCGCTGGAGGCGAGGGATCGTACGGATTTGTTGCGGCTCTTTAGCGATTCGCCTGAAATTGTCAGCGACGCGCCCGTTTGCGCCTGCGCCCCCGTGTGTGCGAATGAGCCGGCTGCGGCAGGGTGGGTGGACACGGTTACGTCGCTCGCCCACCAGGCGAACACATGCCGAGGTGGTGTCGGTGCAGGGCGCTATGTGCGTTGTCCTGTTCTTCGACGGCGACGTGGTCGGCATGCTCGACGTTCGGACAGACGGCGTGATCGGGTCGACGAAGATAATCTCGTTGCGCATCGTGACCGGCGAGGAGCGCTTGCAGGCGCTCAATCGCGTGGTGGGTCGTGCGGCGGTCTCGCACATGCTCGCACGAATCCAGCAGAACCCTGCTCCGTCAATTACGGTGCGCAGCGACTTCCCAGTTGATGTCTACGCATAGCACCTGCGTGCCGTGCGGCGTGTGAGCGGCGATCGAGGCCGTCACGCACAGGTGCGCTTCGTTGATCGACAGATACGGGGGCGTGAGATGCACCTGGCCGGGCACGCGCATCGCCTGAATGAAGTACGGCCGGCGTTCCCAGCTAGCACCTTCCGAATGCAGCAGCGGCCGGAAGCGTTTGGCGCGTTGCGACGTGCGCCCCGGCGGCAGCACGTTATCGCCGATTTGCCGGCCCGAACCGTCGAGCACGAAGCAGCGCGCCGTTTCGCCGAGCGTGAGCAGCGGCGCGGTTGCCTGGGAAATCGATTCCCCGGCAACCAGTTGTGCGGCTGCCGTCTCCAGCGCTGTGACGTATGGCGCGAGCCGCGTGGATTGCGCGCGTTCGCGTGCGGCGACCCGTTCGCGCAGCGCCGCGGAGAGCGAGTCCATCAAGCCGGCCGCCGCTTGCGGTTTAACCGGCTCGACACTCGGGCCCGCGAAGAACGCGCCCTGCACGAAGTCCACGTTGCATTCGAGCGCGATCAGCGCGTCGCGCTCGGTGCTGAGGCCGCCCATCAGCACCAGTTGCCCGGATTCGTGCAGCAGCGAAACGAGGCCCGGCAGCACGCGTTCAATATGCGAGTGTTCGCTGGCTTGCGCGAGAATGCAGCGATCGAGCGTGACGATGTCCGGCCGCAGATTCCACACGCGGTCAATGTTCGAATGCTTGGCGCCGAAGCCGTCGAGCGCGATCAGGAAGCCGGACTTGCGCAGTGCGTCGATGATTTCGGCGAAGCGCGTGGTTTCGCCGCCCGCCTGTTCGGACACCTCCAGCACCACGCGCTGCGGCGGCAGGCCGAGCGCTTTAAGGCCGGCAAGCAGCGCGTCGCCGTAGCTGGTGTCCATCAGCGCCGCCGGGTGCAGGCTCAGAAAGAGCCATTCGTCGTGGCTGTCGAATGCGTTGAAATTGCCGAGATGCAGCGATTCGGCCAGCCGGCCGAGTTCCAGCAGGTCGCCGCGTCGCGCCGCCTGCGTGAAAACTTCGTGCGACGGCACCTGTTGCGCATGTTCGTCGTGGGCGCGCAGCGATGCGTGGTACCCGATTGCGCGCCGGTGCGACACCGAGAAAACCGGCTGAAACACGCTGAATACGGTGTAGCCGCCGTACAGAACGGTGCGCCGGGAGCCTTCGTCGCCGGCTATCGGGCGCGGCGGCTGGAAGCCGGGAGGATCGAGTTCGATCATGCTCATCATGTCAGTCGTGTGGAGGTGCGGCGCGATTGCATGCTCGGCACGAGATCGGCACGCGCAAAACGTGAGTTTACAGGATAGCCGAGCAAGAACTATGCGCGAGCGAGAAACTCAACCTGCGCGCGCAAGATCCGCGCTCTGATACGACGATTGTGCGCCAGCCCGGGTAGGGAGGCGAAGGTTCGCACTTTGCTGGTGCGGTCCGCGCCCCGTTGCGGGTCGAGGTAGGGGTGGAGTTGAGGCCGGACGGGCGTCGCGAAACGGGCGTGCGAGAAGCGCAGATCAAAAGGTCAACCCAGAAACGCGGATCAAAGGGTAGCTCGAAAGGGCAACGCGAAATGGCAGCGCGGAAGGGCGGCGCGGAAGGGCGGGCGCAATGCAACGCGGAAGTGCAAGGCGCAAGGGCAACGCGCAAGGGCAAGGCGGAAGGGCAAGGCGGAAGGGCAAGGCGGAAGGGCAACGCGCAAGGGCAACGCGCGAGGCAGAAGGGCAACGCGCGAGGGCAAGGCGCAAGGGCAACGCGCAAGAGCAATGCGCAAGCAGCGCAACGCGCAAGAGCAATGCGCAAGGGCAACGCGCAAGGGCGGCGCGGAAGGGCAACGCGCAAGGGCAGCGCGGAAGGGCAACGCGCAAGGGCAACTCGAAAGGGCAACTCGAAAGAGCAACGCGAAACGGGCGGCCTAAAAGCACAGATCAAAAGGACAACCTAGAAGCGCCGATCAAAAATTAGCGCGAAAGGGCAACTCGAAAGAGCAACGCGAAACGGGCGGCCGGAAAGCGCAGATCAAAGAGACAACCCAAAAGCACCGATCAGAAGTTAGCTCGAAAGGACGACCCAGGTGGGCAGCACGAGAGCGCAGTTGGAAAGGGCAATTCGAAAGCGCAGCTCAAAAGGGCAGTTCGAAAACGGGCCAAGAGCTGCGGCCAAGAGCGCGGCACAAAAATGCGGAGCGCTCCCGTCCGATTGCGGGTTGTCCGTCAGCGGCTTGACCGCGAAGCCCCGCCCCACCGCCCCACCTGTCTCCCTGTCTCCCGACCGACCGCCCGCCCCCCCACCAAACCTCACGTCCGCTCAGACGGATCGGTCTTTTTCGCGGGCGTGCGGATATCCGGCGACAACTGCGCGAAGATCCACGACGAGCCTGCCGTGATGATCCCCACGCACAGGAAAGTCGCGTGAAACGCGGGCAGAGAATTGATCGCGGTCACGCGCTGAAGGAGGCCCGTGAAGGTCGCGAGCAGCGCGCCTGCGACCGTCACACCGAGACTCATCGAGAGCATCTGGACCAGCGAAAACAGGCTATTGCCGCTGCTGGCGCCGCCGGTGCCCAGGTCTTTGAGCGTCAACGTGTTCATCGCGGTGAACTGGATCGAGTTGACGGCGCCGAACAGCGCCAGCTGCACCAGCCGCAGCCACAGCGGCTGATTTGCGCTGGTGAGCGCGAAGCTCGCCATGGCCAGGCCGACCAGCACGGTGTTGACGATCAACACGCTTCGGTAGCTGTACTTGACGATCAGCTTCGTCACGAGACGTTTGGATGCCATGCCGGCGGCGGCGACCGGCAGCATCATCATGCCGGCTTCGAATGCGCTATAGCCGAGACTCACCTGCAATAGCAGAGGAATCAGGTAAGGCATCGAGCCGCTGCCGATCCGCGCGAACAGGTTGCCGAGCAGGCCGACGCTGAAGGTGTGGATCTTGAAGAGGTCGAGCGAGAAAATCGGCGCGGGCTCGCGCACGGCATGCAGCCCATAAGCGACGAAGCAGCCGAGGCTCAGGATCAGCAGCACCAGCACGGTGGCGTGCTGAATGCCGAATTCGGTGCGGCCGTCGAGCGCGAACGAGATCGCCACCATGCCGACGATCAGCAGCAGGTAGCCTTTCAGGTCGAACTTGCCGGTGTGCTCGTTGCGGCTGTCCGGCATGAAGATAAACGTCGCGATGCAGCCGACGATACCCACCGGCACGTTGATCAGAAAGATCCAGTGCCACGACGCGATCTTCACGAGCCAGCCGCCGAGCGTCGGGCCAATCAGCGGTCCGATCAGACCCGGGAATCGCCACGAACGACAACGCCGGCAAATAGCGTTCCGCGGGAAAGGTGCGCAGCACCGCGAGCCGTCCGACCGGCAGCAGCATGGCGCCGCCCACGCCTTGCACGATGCGGAAGATCACCAGCTGATTCAGCGTATGCGCGTTCGCGCACAGCAGCGAGCCGATCGTGAACACGAGGATCGCGCTGAAGAATACGCGCCGCGTGCCGAGTTTGTCGGCGAGCCAGCCGGACACCGGAATCATCACCGCCATCGTCAGCGAATAGGCGATCACCACCGATTGCATGCGCAGCGGCAATTCGCCGAGGCTCGTCGCCATCGCGGGCAGCGCGGTGTTGACGATGGTCGAATCGAGCGTCTGCATGAAGAAGCCCGTGGCGACGATCCACAGCATCACGTTGAGCGAGCGGGCCGAGGGCGGGCGGTGGATGCGGAGGCGGGCGGAGTCGGCGGCGTGGGCATGGAGGGCGGCTGGAGCGCGCAGCGGACGGGCTGGGACTCGCTATTCTAGGGAAAAGCGCGGCGCCGCGCAGCGCCGGATCATGCGCGCGTGCTCAGCTCGGATCATGCGCCAGCCGGCGATCGAGCCGCTCATCCGAAGCCGGCAACTCCGCCGCCGCGCGGAAAAACGCCTGCGCCCGCGGCTCGTTGCCGAACGCCACATGAATCCTGATCCACGGGCTCACTTCCATGTTCGGCCGGAAGTAGCTGCCCGGCACCACAGTCACGCCCAGCGGCGCGCCGCATTCCACCAGCCGCTCGGCGTTGTCGACATGCGGCACGCGCGCCCACACGAACTTGCCGCCCACCGGTTTTTCGAAAATCTCCCAGCCCGCATCTTCGAGCGTCTGGATGGTCGAGCCCAGCGCGTCGCGCATGCGGCGGCGCAGGCGCTCCAGATATTTGCGATACGCGCCGCGCTCCAGCATCGACACGGCAACCGCTTCGGCAAAGCGCGAGCCGCCAATGCTCGTCAGCATCTTGATGTCGACCAGATCCTTGATGATCGCGTGGCTCGCGACCACGCAGCCAATCCGCAGCGACGACGACAGTGTCTTCGACAACCCGCCCACGTAGATCACATGTTCGAGTTGGTCGAGCGTTGCGAGGCGGTCGGTGAGTTCGGTCTGAAAATCGGCGTAGATGTCGTCTTCGATGATCGAAAAACCGTGCTCGCGCGCCAGTTGCAGGAGCCGGAACGCCACCTGGCGGCGCGACCGTGGTGCCGGTCGGATTGTGGAACACGGTGTTGATGAACAGCAGCTTCGGCCGATGCAGCTTGAGCTGCGTCTGCAACACATCGAGATCGGGACCGTTGCGCGTGCGTGGAATGCCGATCAGCTTCACGCCGTGCAGCTTGAACAGACCGTACAGATTGTAGTAGCCGGGGTCTTCGACAAAGATCGTGTCGCCGGCTTTGAGCATGTAGCGCATCAGCAGATCGAACGCCTGGCTCGCGCCGTTGGTGATCAGGATCTGCGAGGTGTCCGCCTGAATCCCCAACTGGCCGATGCGGCTTTGCAGATGCTCGCGCAAGGTCAGATTGCCGAACGGCGTAGCGTAATCGACCATGCTCGCCGGATCGGTGCGCGACACGTGGCGAATCGCCTGCGCGATGCTCTCCATGTCGCGCCAGCTTTCGGGGATAAAGCCGCTGCCGAGCTTGAGCGTTTCGCCCGGATGGTTGAATTGCTGGAGGAGGTGTCCCGATTCGTCCTCGGCGCGGCGCGGGTCCGAGGTGCCCTGGCAATGCGTGCCGATCGGCTGACGGTCGGCCACATAAAAGCCCGAGCCGTGGCGCGAGTCGACGTAGCCGAGCGACACCAGCCGGTCGTACGCCTCGATCACGGGAAAACGGCTCACGCCGAAATCGGCGGCGAACTGGCGAATGGACGGCAGCTTCGAGCCGGGATGAGCGGTGCGCGAACGGATCCAGCGCCGTGACGCCCGTGACGATCTGCTCGGTCAGCGGCACGCCGTTTTCCCGATCAAGCTGGATTTCGAGTTTCATGCGGTTCTTTTCCTTCGCCGGCAGGGGTGCGCCGAACCACCGTCGGCTCATCGCGCTGAAGCACGCTCAGAACGCGATTGGCCAACTGTCCGTTTTTTCGACTGAACAGTTCCGATGAAAGTGTTCGGAACTGTGCATGGGTATTCGATCATCGCACGTCAATAATCGGTACAACAGAGAAAGTTCTTTGAAGGAGAAAAGCGATGCGTGAAGTCCGGATTTTCGAATTGGAACATGGCGAGCCTGTGGCGGCCTGGCGTGTCGCGCGTCCGTCGACCTTCAAGGTGATCTCGGGCGAGATCTGGCTGACCGTCGAAGGCGACAGTGAGGATCACTGGCTGCGACGCGGGCGAATCGATCGAGTTGCCGCGCGGATGCGGTGGCGTGGGTCAGCGCGGGCCAGAGCCGGCGCGCGTTTTGCGCTGGCGAGCGGCTCGGAGCGTGCAGCGCCGAAGCCGCTGTTCGGCTTGTCGGCGTTGAGCTGGCTGCCGCGCTGGCTGGGCGTCGCCTGACAGGCGTCAACGTAAACGCGGCGTTCAGCCGTCGGTCGGCGCTTCGTATTCGCCGATGTACCTCGCGCGCGGCCGGATCAGGCGGCCATCGCGCGTCTGTTCCATCGCGTGAGCAATCCAGCCGACCACCCGCCCCACCGCGAACAGCGTGAAAGCGGCCCCGGTCGGCAATCCGAGCACCCGTTCGATGGCGGCGAGCGCGAAATCGACGGTCGGCTCCGCGCCGGTCGTATCGCGCACCGTGCGTGCGAGCTTCATGCACTTCGCCAATCGGCGAGCGGGCCGGCGCACAGTCCGCGAGCATCTCGAGCAGCAGACGGGCACGCGGGTCGCCATCCGGATAAAGCGGATGGCCGAATCCCGACAGCACCGGCCCATGAGAACCCGTGTTCGTGGCGCGCGAGACGGTTTGCCAGATAGCGGTCGAGATCGGGCGCGCGCGAAGCTTCGTCGAACAACGCGGCGATGCGCGTCGTCTCACCACCGTGTCTCGGGCCGGCCAGAGCGGCAAGCCCGCCCGCCACCGCGCCGAACAGGTGCGTTCCCGTCGACGTAATGCAGCGCACCGTAAAGGTCGAAGCATTCAGTTCGTGATCCGCGCACGCCACCAGCGCCGCGCGCAACAAGCCGGCCTGCTGGCGGTTGCGCACATTCCACGCCGAAGCCAGTTGCCGATGCAGCGGTTCGTTCGACGGCGCCGCCGAGATCATCGCCGCCGCCAGCAGCCGCATGACGGCGCACGCGGTATCGAGTTGCGCATCGCGGCCGAGCGCCCAGACCCGCGGCATGTGCGCCGCGGCGGCCGGCAACAGCACGAGCGCGCGATCGAGCGGCGTGCTGTCGCTCCATAGCCTGAGCCATGCCGCCCATTGCGCGGCGGCGAGCGGCACGGCCGGCGCGTCGGCGATCCGCCGCGCGCTGCATTCCCACAGCAACGCCGCGATGTCCTCCAGCGACGCTGTCCGCGCCAACTCCATCGCATCGTGCCCGCGATACAGCAGACGGCCGTCGGCTACCAGCGTGATCGACGATTCGAGCACCGGCACGCCCCAGTCCAGCACTTTCTGCGCGACCTTGCCGGCGCGCTTGCCGTCTTCCTTGCGTCGCGCAAGACGCCGCACTTCGGCGGCATCGTAGAGCCGGTGCTTGCCCTGACTATCCGCCGACGAACTCAGCATGCCGCGGCTCACATAGGCATACAGCGTAGGCAGGCTGATGCCGAGCGCGGCGGCGGCTTCAGTGGCGCTCATGAAGTGTTGGAGGTTGGCATGGAAACGCTCAAGAACCGAAGAAATCAATATATATTGATTATCATAATCAAGATTGATTGACGCAGGAGCGGAATTCTAGACTCGGTTCAATTTCCTTCTTTGCCGATATCGACGCCATGACGCCTGAACTCGCCCTCAAACATATCTGGACCGTCGCGGGATGCGACCCGACCGCGCTGAGATCGGTCATCGCTATCCGGCGCCGATCCCGGCTTGCCGTCGGTCTACCGGGTCGGCAGTCTGGCCTCGGCGACGATCGCCGCGACCGGCCTGGCGGCGGCCGAATTTCACCGTTTGCGCACGGGCCGCCGGCAACACGTCACGGTGCAGATGCGGCGCGCGCTGGCGTCGTTTCGCAGCGAGCGCTATCTGCGGATCGACGGCGGGCCGCCGCCCGCGTTGCGCGATCCGGTGACCGGGTTCTACGAGACACGCGACGGCCGCTGGATTCAATTGCACACGAATTTTGCGCATCACCTGCACGGGGTGCTGACGGTGCTCGGCTGCGAGAACGATCCTGCGGCGGTGGCCAAAGCGATTCGCGGATGGGACGGCGCGACGCTCGATCAGACGCTTGCCGACGCGGGCCTGTGCGCCGCGCTGATCCGCACGCCGGACGAGTGGGCCGCGCTCGATCAGGCGAAGGCGATCGCGGACTTGCCGCTGTTCGAGATCGAGCGTATCGGCGATGCGCCGCCGGAAACGCCGCGCCGCGCCGATGCGTGAACGGCCGCTCGAAGGCGTGCGGGTGCTCGATTTGTCGCGCATCATCGCGGGGCCGGTGGCAGGGCGTGCGCTCGCGCAGCATGGCGCGGACGTGTTGATGATCAACGGTCCGCATCTGCCGAATATTGCGCCGCTGGTGATCGACAACGGGCGCGGCAAGCGCTCGGCGGTGGTCGATCTGCGCGAGGCGGCCGGGCGCGAAACCTTGCGCGGTCTTGCCGGAGACGCCGACGTGTTCCTGCAGGCTTATCGACCCGGCGCGCTGGCGGCGCGCGGCTTTGGTCCCGAGGAACTGGCGCGGGTCAGGCCGGGGATCGTGTACGTGTCGGTGTGCGCTTATGGATATGAAGGGCCGTGGGCGCAGCGGCGCGGATTTCGACAGCCTCGTGCAGTCGGCGAGCGGGATTGCTTTCACCGAACGGCAGGCGGCGGGCGGCGACGCGCCCAAACATCTGCCGTGTCAGGCGCTGGATCATGCGACCGGCTATCTGGCCGCTTTCGGCGCGATGGCCGCGCTGGCGCGACGCGCGACAGAAGGCGGAAGCTGGCACGTGCGCGTGTCGCTCGCGCAGACCGGGCGCTGGCTGCAGTCGTTCGGGACGGTGCCTGACGGCTGGCAAGCTCCCGACGTGACCCTCGACGACGTGCGTGACTGTCTGGCGACGGTGCGACTCAGAATTTGGACGCGTGCTAGGCGTGCAGCCAGCCGAGCAGCTGGACGGAACGCCGGCGTATTTGCGTTGCCGCCGGCGAGAGTCGGGGCGCATGACGCCGCCTGGGCGTGACGGTCCATGAATGCCGCGCCGATCCGATCCGGATCAGGCATTTGTGGATCGCGCACGTCGATGCCGCCGGTGCGCCGGAGCATCAACGCATCGCAGACGGAGAACGAACCTGCAACGAGCTAAGCCTACTTCCGCAACTCCGCCACGAAATCGTAGTAATCGTTGCGGCAGTAGGTATCGGTCAGTTCGATCGCCCGCTGATCGGCGGTATAGCCGACGCGAGTGATCAGCAGCAGCGCCTCGTTCGGCGCGATGCTCATCTGCTGCGCGATTTCCTCGTTCGCGTTCACGGCGCGAAAATGCTGCAGCGCGCGCACGATCGATCAGTCCGCGATTTTCCAGGTACGTATAAAGCGAATCGCCGATCGCCTGCGGATCGGGAATCACCGCCGCGGGAAAGGTGGAGTTCTCCACCGCCATCACGATGCCGTCCGCCAGACGCAGGCGCCGCAGCCGCGTCACCGCCGCAGCCGGCGACAAGCCGAGCTGAATCACCTCATCGCGATTGGCCGGCGAAATCTCGCGCGACAACCACTTCGAACTCGGCGTAAAGCCGCGCCGCCGCAGCATTTCGCTGAAGCTCGACAGGCGCGACAGCGGATCTTCATAGCGCGGCGTGATGAAACTGCCCGCGCCTTGGGTGCGGCGGATCAATCCCTGCTCGACCAGCAGCGCAATCGCTTTGCGCGAAGTGATCCGCGATACGCCGAGCGCCTCGGACAGCACACGCTCGGAGGGCAGCGCCTCGCCGGCGTTCCAGCGGTTTTCGTGGATGGCGGTGCCGAGCTTGCGAGCAAGTTGCAGATATAGCGGCGTGTCGTTTTCCGGGTCCGGGCGCAGGTCGCGCCAGCGGTCTTCCGAGGCAGAGGTCATGGGGCTCACGCAAGAAGGGCAAGCGGCAATTCTATGACATCGGCGCGCTGCGTTATAGCGGGCTTTTGCCTGGTGCCCGATCGAATGCTCGTCGAGCCGCTAAACTCGTCGCTGATGATTTTCGTCGCGCGCGCCGCGATCTCGACGCTCGCGGTGCCGAATATGGCCCGCGCGGCGCATCGGTTTGCATCGAGCCATTTCGAGGAGTAAGCATGACGAGCGATATCGCAAGCGTGAGCCTGCCCGACGGCGAACGCATTCCGGACTGGGGCAGGGCACGTGGGAGATGGGCGAAAGCCCGGCGCGGCGCGCGGCCGAAATCGCCGCGCTGCGCTGCGGCATCGAACTGGGCATGACGCTGATCGACACGGCGGAAATGTACGGCGACGGCGCGACCGAGTCGCTGCTCGGCGAAGCGCTCGCCGGATCTGCGCGACCAGGTGTTTCTCGTCAGCAAGGTGTATCCGCATAACGCCAGCCGACGCGGCGTGATCGCGGCGTGCGAGCAGAGCCTCGAAGCGTCTGAAGACGGATCGGCTCGATCTGTATCTGCTGCATTGGCGCGGCTCGGTGCCGCTCGCGGAAACCGTCGAGGCGTTCGAGGCACTGCGCAGCGCGGGCAAGATCCGGCATTGGGGCGTCAGCAACTTCGACACCGACGACATGGAAGAACTCGTCGCCACGCCCGGCGGCGAAGCGTGCGCGACCAATCAGATTCTCTATAACGTCGCGCGCCGTGGACCGGAGTTCGATCTGCTGCCGTGGCTCGCCGCGCGCAACATGCCGGCCATGGCCTACAGCCCGGTCGATCACGCGCGCTTGCCGAAACGCTCGCCGCTCGACGATATCGCCGACGCGCGCGGCGTCTCGGTGTTTCAGGTGGCGCTTGCGTGGGTGTTGCTCAAGCCCGGCGTGTTCGCGATTCCGAAAGCGGGGCGCGTCGAGCATGTGCGCGACAACCATCGCGCGTCGCAAGTGCGGCTGCAACGCCGACGAACTGGCGCCACTCGACGCTTACTTCAAGCCGCCGCGCAGCAAGCGCGCCGCTCGAAATGCTGTAAGCGCGCGCGTTAGCGATGCTGACGGCACAGCGCTTCGCTGTGCCGCGACGTGATCAGGTGCAGGCGTGGTGCAGGTGCACGGAGCCGAGCAGCGCGACTTCCGCGGGGGTGTGCTTGAGTGCGTCTGCGTTGACCTGGGCGGCGTCGGCCAGGAAGTCGTCGACGATCGACGACACTTGCGTGTTGGGCAGGCACAGCGAAACGCGCTGTGTTTCGTTGGGCGGCAGCGGCCGCGCTGACCGAGGAACAGCACGCCATACTGATAACCGTGGATGATGCCGCGAATCGCGCCGACGCATTGGCCTTGCGCGACGTTGTCGTTTTTCTTCTTGCAGGTTTGCGCGAGCGAGTAGGCGGAGAAGCTGGGGTCGACCGGCGGGGCGGCTTGCGACATGGTGTGGCTGCATGGGTTGCGCGGGCGTCTGCGCCGTGAGCCATGCGCATGAGGCGAGCGATGCGAGGCCCAGAGCGGCAGCCATCAGCAGGCCGCTGGCCGCGCGTGCTGCGGCAGGGGGAGACATTTCGTTGCATGTGGTGGGCCCTCATATCGAACGTTGAATGTGATATGAGGCTCGTCGC
Organism: uncultured beta proteobacterium; assembly: GCA_963800185.1. GTDB lineage: Bacteria > Pseudomonadota > Gammaproteobacteria > Burkholderiales > Burkholderiaceae > Paraburkholderia. Next base: position 298,090 of record CAWCZW010000005.1, read on the forward strand.
CTCGGATTGGTTCCATAACACTGGTGCGCGACCGGCTGTTTTGTGTTCTGGCCGCCGGCGAACTGGCGTGTGTGACGGTTTTGTGCGTGCTGGATAGCTTGTTCGACAGCTTACCGGACGCTGGTTGCCACGCGCTTAAGGGGATTCCCGAATCGGATGTTCGCTGGACCGGCCTCGGGCGGTGACGCTCGACCGGGGGATCGAGACATCACCGCCGATGCCAGCGGATCGCGAACGGTATGCCGCGGCATGTTGCCGGCGAGGGCAGGGCGCGGGGGCCCCCTACCCGGAGATCGGGCGACTGCTAGTGCCCGTTCCCTCCGCCATTGCCACTGCCGTTACCGCCGCCACCCTTGCCTCCGTGACCGCCGCCGAAGCCTCCGCCAAAGCCCCCGCCGAAGCCGCCACCGAAGCCACCGCCAAAGCCACCACCTTTTCCACTGCCAAAGCCACCACCGAAGCCACCGCCTTTGCCACCGCTCGGGCCGCCGCTGGAGCCACAACCGCAGCCTGCGCTCCCACTGCTGCTGCCGCTGCTGCTTCCGCCGCTGCTTCCACCGCTGCTACCGCTGCTACCGCCACCGCTGCTGCCACCGCTGCTGCTGCTGCCACCGCCGCTGCTGCCACCGCCGCTGCTGCTTCCACCGCTGCTACTGCCACCACTGCTTCCACCACCACTGCTACCGCCACCGCTGCTACTTCCGCTACCGCCGCTACTACTCCCACCGCTGCTCCCCCCACTGCTACCTCTCCGCCGCTACTTCCTTTCCCGCCAGCGCGCAGCGCCCGCACCCGCACCCGCGCCTGAACTGCTGCCGCCGTTCCCGCACCGCACCCGCGCCCGCTCCGCCGCCACCGTTGCCGCTCGATCCCGCCACTCGCCGCGCCGTTGCTACCGCTGCCGCCGCCATGGTGCGCGCAACCGTTGATGTTGACGCTGTTGCAGTCGCGCGGTGCGAACACCGCAGCGGCATCGTCGGCGGCGGTGGTGTCGCCGGGTGCCGTGCCCGTGGCCACCGCGTCGGGCGCCGCGCCGTCTGTCCTGCGCGGCTTGCGTCGAGCCTGCTGCGCAATGCCGCGGCAATGGCGTATCGGCAAGCACCATCCACTTGGGGATCACCTCCGTCGATGCCGGGTACGCGACGCCAGTCGCCAGCGCAATCACGCCCGCCACGATCGGCCGCACTCCGAAGGATCCCGAAGTAGTACTGATTGAATTTTCTGGTCTTCATCACGTCTCTCCCGAGGGAACGACGGCACCTCGTTACCGCCTCTCTCACGCTGATTCCGCAGCGGCGGGCCTGTCTGAATGCGGGCCTCGTCGCCCCCGGGTCTGTTTTGTCATGCGGGTCAATGCACCGGCCCATCGGTGCCTGATTCGCCGCTGCGCGCGCCCGTGCGCGATCAGGCCTGCGTTGTCGCTTCTACCGCTACGATTTCCGGCTGGCTCGCACACGAGCGTCGCGTGGTGCTGCGTGGCGACGCACAAATGCATGCCGCCGCCGATCTTCCGCACGGTCTGGCGTTAAATGTCTGGACAGATACTTAGCGATATCCATGCCACTGGCCGGAAAGCCTTGCAGCGACAGGTCGGGGATGAGCATGTGCGATGCGCACGGTGAAAAATCGCATGAAAACGTTTCGGCGATGAAACGCGCGGCACGGAAAGCCGCGCGAATGGCCGCGTTAGTCGGTCTGCGCGCCGGCGATCTTCCGGATGCGTCGCGCGAGCGTCGCCCGGGCGGTCGTGGCCGTTGCTCGTTGCGCTCCGAGTGCGGCTTGCAAGCGCGCGCAGTTCGTCGACGCGGGATATGGCAGCGGATGCGATGCGCGGACTCGATGCACAGCGTCGCTGTGCCGGCATCGAGGAAAGGCGGGTCCTGCTGCTCGCAGATCGCGCCGAGCTTGCGCGGACAGCGCGTATGAAACACGCAGCCGGACGGCGGCGATGACCGCGCTCGGCAGATCGCCGGACAGACGGATGCGCGCCTGGCTGTCGCGTCGCCATCGAGCGTCGGCACCGAAGACAGCAGCGCCTCGGTATAAGGATGATGCGGCCCGTCGAACACTGCGGCCGCCGGGCCGATCTCCAGCAGCCGCCCGAGATACAGCACCGCGATGCGATCCGACAGATAGCGCACCACATGCAGATCGTGCGAGATGAACACATAACTCACGCCGCGCTCGCGTTGCAGATCGGCGAGCAGGTTGAGGATCGCGGCCTGCACGGAGACATCGAGCGCGGAAGTCGGTTCGTCGCAGACCACCACGCGCGGCTCGCCCGGCAAACGCGCGCGCAATCGCGACGCGCTGCTTGAGTCCGCCGGACAACTGCCGCGTGCGCGAGCCGAGATAGCGCTCGGGCAAACGCACGGCGGCGCGTCAACGTGGCGAGCCGTTCGTCGATCGCCGGCGCCGCGCAACGCGCGTGAGCCGCGACAACGCGCGGCCGATCAGCCGCCTCACCGAATGCGCGCGATTGAGCGCCGAGTCGGGATTCTGGAACACGATCTGCAGCGACTTGACCTGCTCGTCGTTGCGTCGCGTGACGCGCGCGGCGAGCGGCGCGCCGTCGAGTTCGAGCACGCTGCCCGCATCCGGCGTGAGCAGGCCGAGCATCAGCTTCGCGAGCGTCGTCTTGCCGCTGCCCGATTCGCCGACGAGGCCGAGCGTCTCGCCGCTGGCGAGATCGATCGAAACGTCGTCGACTGCGCGCAGCGGCGCGCCGGCTACGTGGAACGTCTTCGACAGTTTCTGCGCGCGCAGCACGGCGCCGGGCGCGTTGCCGTCAGCGAGCCGCGTGCATGCTGGCGGGCAACGCTTCCGGCGTCGCGCGCGGCAATTCGATCGCGCGTTCGTGGTAATGGCAGCGCGACATCTGATCGCCATGCGCGGCGCTCACCGATACGGCGGCGGCGCGTCACGCCGGCAGCGGTCGTCGGCGAGACGGCAGCGGTCCGCGTAAATGCAGCCTTGCGTGACCGAGCCCGGCAACGGCAGACTGCCCGCGATCGTATCGAGCCGCCCGGTGTCCTTGCTGCGCCCCGCGCGTCGGCAGACAGCGCAACAGTCCGACCGTGTACGGATGACGCGGCCGCGCGAACACATCCTGCGGTCGCGCCTTCCTCGACCAGCTTGCCCGCGTAAAGCACGCCGACGCGCTCGCACATCCGCCCGATCACCGCGAGGTTGTGGCTGATGAACAGCACCGCCGTGCCGAGTTCCTCGCGCAACTGCGCAACGAGGTCGAGCACTTCCGCTTCGACGGTGGCGTCGAGCCCGGTGGTCGGCTCGTCGAGAATCAGCAGCGCCGGATTCGACGCAAGCGCCATCGCGATCACCACGCGCTGCTGCATGCCGCCCGACAGCTGATGCGGATAGCTGTCCATCACGCGTTCGGGCGACGGCGATGCGCACGCGCTGCAGCATCTCGAGCGTGCGCTGCAACGCTTCGTCGCGCGACGACACCGGCGGCTTCGAACGCCTCGGAGACTTGCCGCGCGATGGTCAGCGACGGATTCAGCGCGCGCCCCGGGTCCTGATAGACCATCGAAATCGTGTTCGCGCGCATGTGCGCAACGCATCGGCATCGAGCTTCTGCACATCGTCGCCGGCGATGAGGATCTTGCCCGCCTTCACCTTGCCGTTGCGCGGCAGATAGCGCAGCGCCGCCATCGCGACGGTCGATTTGCCGCAACCCGATTCGCCGACGAGGCCATACGCTTCGCCGCGCCGCACGCGAAACGAAACGTCCTGCAGCACTTCGCGATCGCGTCCGCGCATCCGGTACGTGACCGTCAGGCCGACGACGGTCAGCGCATCCGTGCGATCGCTCTTCGATACGTCGAAGGCGGCGAACGCGGCTGAAGAGGAGGGCGGTGCGTCGTTCATCGGTCGAGCACTCCTTGCACGCTATCGGCAATCAGATTCACGCCGACCACCAGCGACGCGATCGCGCCGGCCGCGAACACCACGGTCCACCATGCGCCGCCCGCCATCAGCGTGTACGACTCGGACAGCGCGAGGCCCCAGTCGGCGGAAGGCGGTTGAATGCCGAAGCCGAGAAACGACAGCGTCGCGACCGCGAAGATCGCGTAGCCGAGCCGCACGGTCGCCTCGACGATGATCGGCGGCAGCACGTTCGGCAGGATCTCCGACGAACATGATGTACGGCGCGCGCTCGCCGCGCAGTTGCGCGGCGGCGACGTAGTCGAGATGCCGTTCGGCGAACACGGCGGCGCGCACGGTGCGCGCGGTGATCGGCGTGAAGGTGATGCCGATCACGAGGATCACCGTGACGTTCGACGCGCCGACCGCGGCCAGCGCGAGCAACGCGACGATCACGAGCGGCAGCGCGAGCACGGCGTCGATCGCGCGGCCCACCACGTTGTCGACCCAGCCTTCGAAGTAGCCGACGATCAAGCCGAGCGCCGTGCCCGCCGACCGTGCCGAGCAGGGTGGCCAGCGGCGCGATGGTCAGGATGTCGCGCGCGCCGACGATCACGCGCGAGAACACGTCGCGGCCGAGCTGATCGGTGCCGAACCAGTGCGTGCGATCGGGCGGCGTCAGCGAGTTGAGCGGATCGGATGCGTACGGGTCGATGCGCACGATCCATTGACCGGCGAGCGCGCACACGATCCACCACAACACGATCAGCACGCCGACCACGAAGGTCGGCGAGCGCAGCAGCACGCGCAACTGTTCGAAGCGCGGCTCTTGGCAGCCGGAGCTGGCGGCGTGGCTGGCGGAACGATGGTGCTCATTCGGCGCTCCTCACGCGCAGGCGCGGATTGAGCAGCACATGCAGCGCATCGGCGACGAGATTGGCGACGGTGTAGACCACGCCGACGGTCAGCACGCCCGCTTCGAGCATCGGGAAGTCCTTGGCCTTGGCGGCGTTGTAGATCAGCGAGCCGATGCCCTGATAGTGGAACAGCGTCTCCACCACCACGAGTCCGCCGATCATGTAGCCGAGTTGCGTCGCGGCGACGGTGATGGTCGGCAGCAGCGCGTTGCGCAACACGTGCCGCCAGATCACGATATGGCGCGGCAAGCCTTTGAGGATCGCGGTGCGCGTGTAGTCGGCATCGAGCGCTTCGACGGTGCCCGCGCGCGCCATCCGCGCGATGTAGCCGAAGAACACGAGCACCAGCGGCAGCACCGGCAGAATCAGATGCCTGAGTTGTTCGAGCACGCTCGGCGTCGGGCGGATACGACGCTTCGATCGGCAGCCATTGCAGCCACACGCCGAACACCAGAATCAGCACGATCGACGAGACGAATTCCGGCACCACCGTCGCCGACAAACCGGCGATGCTGATGGTGCGATCGAGCCAGCGTCCCGCGTGCATGCGCCGACCACACGCCGCCCGCAATGCCGAGCGGCACGACGACGATAAACGCGAGCAGGCCGAGCTTCGCCGAATGCGCCGAGCGCGTCGGCGATAAACGGCCCGACCGGCTCGCGGTACGCATACGACAGCCCCATGTCGCCGCGCACGAAATGCGAGATCCAGTCGACGTATTGCGTGAGCAGCGGACGGTCCGCGCCGAGTTGATGATTGAGCGCGGCGACCGCGCGCGCATCGGCGAGCGGCCCGAGCACCGCGCGGCCGATATCGCCAGGCAGCAACTGGCCGCCCGCGAACACGATCACCGACAGCAGCCACAACGTGATCAACGACAAGCCGACGCGCGTCGCCAGAAACCGCGACGACGCGGCCCGCGTTGCCGTTCGACGCGACGGGAGGCGGAAGGGGTCACCGTGGTCGACATCGTGATCGTCCTCTGCCGGACGGCGCGCGTCGTGCGCTCAGGCGCTCGAGCACCGCGCGGTCGAAATAGAGCTGCGCGAGCGCGGTGAAGCGCACGCCGTTCACGCCTTTGCGCATGGCGATCAGCTGATCGTAGAAGAACGGAATGATGACGGGCGTTTCGTCGAGCAGCAGCGTCTGAATCTGCCCGGAGATTTTCTTCTGCGAGCCGCAGATCGATTGCCGCGACGAACTGCGCGACCAGTTGATCGTATTGCGGGTTCTTGAAGTGCGCGGCGTTCCACGTGCCGGTGCTGGTGAGCGGCGCGTTCAGGAACACATTCGGCACGCCGCGATGACCGTAGTCGGTGATGCCGAGCGGCGAGTCGAGCCAGTCCGATTTGCCCGGCGTGCCCGCGCCGTAATACAGCGACTGGCTTTCCACCTTCAGATTGATGCGCACGCCGATCGCCTTCGCCGCGTTCTGCACGACCACCGCGAGATCGGGAATCTCCATGTACTTTTCGGTGGTCAGCGTGACGTCGAAACCGTTCGGCACGCCGGCCTGCGCGAGCAGTTGCTTCGCCTTCGCGATATCGATCTTGCGCTGCGCGACGCCTGCATCGGATGACGGAAACACCGGTGCAAACGGACTGTCGTTGCCGAGCTGCGCGCGGCCCTTGAAGAGGCCGCGCACCAGCACATCGCGATCGATCGACAACGCCAGCGCCTGGCGCACGCGCTTGTCCTTGAACGAGCGGATTGTCGTTGCGCATATGAATCTGCCGATGCGCGCTCGACTTCACGCCCACGGCCTTGTAGTCCGGATTGTTCAGAATGCCGGCGCCGCCCTGCACGGTGAAGGTGCCCATCACGTCGGCCTGACGGCCTTGCAACGCGAGCAATTGCGCCTGCTCGTCGGCGTAGAACGAGAACTGTACGCGTTGCGGTAACGCTTTTTCGCCCCAGTAGTCGGGATTGCGCACGAACGACGCGCCGACCTTCGGCTGATACTTCTCGAACTTGAACGGACCGGTGCCGATGAAGCGTCTTTTCATAGCCGCCCGCGTAGTTCGCGGGCAGGATCACGGCGTTGTAATTGTCCGAGGAAACGTAATACGGGAAAGTTGCCGTTCGGCGCATCGAGATGGAACGCGACCGTGTGGTCGTCGACGACCTTCGCGCCGCCTTTCGACAGCACGCCCTTGAGCACCGAGAGCGCCGCCGAACCGCTCGCGGGATCGGCGAGGCGGTCGAAGGTGGCGACGACATCTTTCGCGCGTGAATGGCTGGCCGTCGTGGAATTTGACGTTCGGGCGCAGCTTGAAGGTCCACACGTCGCCCTTGTCGTTCGGTTTCCACGACAGCGCGAGCGCGGGCTTCAGCATCGAGCTTCTCGCCGTCGTCGTCGATCAGGAACTCGCCGGTCTGGTTGAGCAGCGCGAGACTCGCGGCGTCGGTGACGGTGAGCGGATCGACCGCGCCCGCCGGCGTCAGATGGGCCACGCGGATCGTCTGCGTTCGACGCCGCACCGCCGCGCCTTGCGCGCGCGCGCGCGGCGATGTCAGCACGCCGCCGCCCGCCAGCGACAAACCGATCACGCTCGCATAGCGCAGCAACTCGCGGCGCGTAGATGCGGCCGGCGAGGAATTCGTCGATAGCGTGGTTGCCGTAGGCGTCGGCGGTGAGGCGGGCTGCGTCGAGTGCGGGAAGTCGGTCCGCGGGAGTTTTCATCGATGGAGTGTCCAGTCCGTTCTGTTGCCGGTTCTGAAGCGTCGCGCCGGATAGAGTAACGCGACGATGCGCTGTCGAGGCATGAGCCGCCATGCGACTCACGCGAGAGCAAATGCGACGTCGGGATGCGACAACGAAAACCAAAGCCTGCGTAAAGCCGCTTCAGTGTAAGCGATTGCCTCGCGATGCGGCACGCCTGCCGCGCTGCGGGGCTTGTCGATTGGCGGATAAAAGAGCGGCCGTGTATCGTCATCACAACGTTCGCGCGCTTCACGATACGCACGAGTCTTGCCGTCTTGACCGATGCACGGCCGCGCCGCCGGCATCCTTACCGATCGCGTCGCACGGCCACGCGTTGAAATTACCTGCGTGAGCGCATCCGGACGCCGCCAGCGATGGAACAGCACCGAGCCGATCCAGCACGCCATGAACGCCGCGACAATGCCGTAACCGAGCGCACCGAAACGGTCGTTGACACTGGCGATCCCATCCCAGAGACCGCCGTTCAGACCGAATTTGTCCGACAGCAATCCCAATGCCTCGACACCGCCGATCACGATCGCCACCACCGCCGACACGAACGTGATGCTCGCGTTGTAGTACAGCTTGCGCTTCGGGTCGTCCATCGCCCAGCCGTACGCGTGGACCATCAGCACGTTATCGGTCGAATCGACCAGCGTCATGCCCGCCGTGAAGAGAGCCGGGAACACGAGGATCGAATACAGCGGCAGACCATTGCCCGCCTGCGACGCGGCAATCGCCAGCAAGCCGATCTCGGTGGCGGTGTCGAAACCGAGGCCGAACAGCACGCCAACCGGGTACATGTGCCAGCTTTTCGTCACGAGCCGGAACAGCGGGCGCAACGCACGCGACAGCAGACCGGCGGGCGCGATCGCATCGTCCGCCGTTTGAACAGCGGTTTCGACGTCACGTTGAACATGCCGATAGCGACGCCACACGTCACGCAGAATCACGAGATTGACGGCCGCCAGCACCAGCAGAAACGTGGCCGACACCAGCGTGCCGATCGTGCCGCCCACCGCTTTGAAGGTCTCGAAGCGGCCATGCAGCGAATGGGTGGTCCACGCTATGCCGATCGTCGCGAGAATCACGATGGTCGAATGCCCGAGCGAAAATGACAACCCCACGCCGAGCGGCTTTTTGCCGGTTTGCATCAGCTTGCGCGTGACGGCGTCGATGGCGGCGATGTGGTCCGCGTCGACGGCATGGCGCAGGCCGAAACCATAGGCGAGCAGCGCCGTGCCGAGCAGCAGCGGGTAATGGCGAAACGCGATCAGCGCCCATGCCCATGCGCCAAGATTGGCGGCGAACAGCACGGCGTACAGCGTGAACAGGCGAGGGCGCAACGAAGCGGTTGGCGTCATGAGTCGCGTGGCAGAGAGTTAATGATCGTGCGGATGCTTGTGGATCGGATCGACCCAGAACACCGTTTCGGGTGCTTCCACCGCGTCGATGTTCAGGTTGACCACTACCGCTTCGTTGTCGCTGCGCACCAGCACGCATTCGAGCGGGTCGTCGGTGCTCGCGTTGATCTCCTGATGCGGCACATACGGCGGCACGAAGATGAAGTCGCCTGGACCGGCTTCGGCGGTGAACTCCAGATGCTCGCCCCAGCGCATGCGCGCCTGGCCGCGCACTACGTAGATCACGCTTTCGAGCGCGCCGTGATGATGCGCGCCGGTCTTCGCGTTCGGATGGATCGTCACGGTGCCGGCCCAGATTTTCTGTGCGCCGACGCGCGCCGCATTGATCGCGGCCGCGCGGTTCATGCCCGGCGTCTGCGCGGTGTTGCTGTCGAGCTGATCGCCCTTGATGACCTTCACGCCGTGTCTCGCGCCAGTCGACCGCTGCTGCGGGCTGGTCGTGCGCGGTAATGCGGGTGTTCGTGATCCTGGCTCATGGTGTCTCCTCCCAAGCATGGTTCCCGGCGTTCAGGTCGGCGCCGTCTGGCATTTTTGCATGTTCAAAAAGTGCTGTGTGGATAAGGCGCGACGGCGGCCGCATGGACGAAAAAAAGCCCGTTCGGACTGAACGGGCTTCGGGTCGCAGGCATTGACGTTGCGCTGCACTGCAACGTCGATGCTTGAACAGCGGCTTACTTCTGCTTCGCGTTGATCACGGCTTCGGCCACGTTGTTCGGCGTTTCGGCGTAGTGCTTGAACTCCATCGTGTAGGTGGCGCGGCCTTGCGTGGCCGAGCGCAGCGACGTCGAATAGCCGAACATCTCCGCGAGCGGCACTTCGGCGCGCACCAGCTTGCCGCCACCGCCGGCGATGTCTTCCATGCCCTGCACGATGCCCGCGACGGCTCGACAGATCGCCCATCACGTTGCCCATGAAGTCTTCGGGCGTTTCCACTTCGACGGCCATCATCGGTTCGAGCAGCACCGGCTTGGCCTTGCGCATGCGCTTCCTTGAACGCCATCGAGCCGGCCATGCGGAACGCGTTTTCGTTCGAGTCGACGTCGTGGTACGAACCGAAGGTCAGCGTCACCTTCACGTCGACCACCGGATAGCCCGCGAGCACGCCGGCCTTCAGCGTTTCCATGAATGCCCTTGTCGACCGCCGGAATGTATTCGCGCGGAATCACGCCGCCCTTGATCGCGTCGACGAATTCGTAGCCCTTGCCTTGCGCCGCCGGCTCGAGCGTGATGACCGCGTGACCGTACTGACCGCGGCCGCCCGACTGCTTGACGAACTTGCCTTCGATGTCTTCGACCTTGTTGCGGACCGTTTCGCGGTACGCAACCTGCGGCTTGCCGACCGTCGCCTCGACGCCGAACTCGCGCTTCATCCGGTCGACCAGAATTTCCAGGTGCAGCTCGCCCATCCCGGAGATGATCGTCTGGCCGGATTCTTCATCGGTCTGCACGCGGAACGACGGGTCTTCCTGCGCCAGACGGTTCAGCGCGATGCCCATCTTTTCCTGGTCGACCTTGGTCTTCGGCTCGACGGCCTGCGAAATCACCGGTTCCGGGAAAATCATCTTTTCGAGGATGATCACGTTGTTCGGATCGCACAGCGTGTCGCCGGTGGTCGCTTCTTTCAGGCCGACCGCCGCGGCGATGTCGCCCGCGTAGACTTCCTTGATTTCCTTGCGCTCGTTCGCGTGCATCTGCAGGATCCGGCCGAGGCGCTCCTTCTTTTCCTTGATCGCGTTGTAGACGGTATCGCCCGAATTCACCACGCCCGAATACACGCGGAAGAAAATCAGCTGGCCGACGAACGGGTCGGTCATGATCTTGAACGCGAGCGCGGAGAACGGATCGTCGTCGTTCGGATGACGCTCGATTTCCTTGTCGTGCTCGTCGTGACCGGTAATCGCGGGCACGTCCACCGGCGAGGGCAGATAGTCGATCACCGCGTCGAGCATTGCCTGCACGCCCTTGTTCTTGAACGCGCTGCCGCACAGCATCGGCACGATTTCGTTCGCGATGCAGCGCGCGCGAATGCCGTGCTTGATTTCCTCTTCGCTCAGCGTCTCGCCGCCGAGGTATTTGTCGAGCAGTTCCTCGTTCGCTTCAGCGGCGGCTTCGACCATCTTGTCGTGCCATTCCTTCGCGGTGGCCGCGAGTTCCGCCGGAATATCGCGGTATTCGAACTTGATGCCCTGGTTCTCTTCGTCCCAGAAGATCGCCTTCATCTTGACGAGATCGACCACGCCCTGGAAGTGTTCTTCCGCGCCGACCGGAATCTGGATCGGCACCGCGACGCCCTTCAGACGATCGCCGATCTGCCGCTGCACGCGGAAGAAGTCCGCGCCCACGCGGTCCATCTTGTTGACGAACGCAATGCGCGGCACCTTGTACTTGTTCGCCTGACGCCACACGGTTTCGGACTGCGGCTGCACGCCGCCGACCGAGTCGTACACCATGCACGCGCCGTCGAGCACGCGCATCGAGCGCTCGACTTCAATCGTGAAGTCGACGTGGCCCGGGGTGTCGATGATGTTGATCCGGTGTTCGGGATAGTTGCCGGCCATGCCTTTCCAGAAGGCGGTCGTGGCCGCCGACGTGATGGTGATGCCGCGCTCCTGCTCCTGTTCCATCCAGTCCATCGTCGCCGCACCGTCGTGAACCTCGCCGATCTTGTGGGTCACGCCTGTGTAGAACAGGATGCGTTCAGTGGTGGTGGTTTTGCCGGCATCGATGTGAGCGCTGATGCCGATATTCCGGTAGCGCTCGATGGGAGTCTTGCGGGGCACGTGAACCTCCTTGGAATGGCGCGCCTGAAACGCTTGCCGGACGGCAGTCTGTGCTACCCGGCGAGCCTGGGTGCTGCTTTACTAAGATTACTAGGATAGCGCGTCGGCCTGGCTTTTGCAGGAATCTTGCCAGCGGCGGCGCGAAGGCCTGCTGGCGGGGGTTTGGCTGCGGGCGTGCAGGCTGCGTTGATGCGTGCACGACCGCGTTAGCCGCTCAGACAAATGCAAAAAAGCCGGCGCCTTGCGAGAAGGCACCGGCTTTTTCCGTAAGCGTCGAAACCGGGCAGCCGCGCGGGCTGCCGCGACTGATCGCGTCTTATTGCTGCTGCAGCGGCGGCAGGCCCTGGATCTTCATGCCCGGCTTGATGCCCTTCGACGTGAACCAGCCCTTGCTCATTTCCAGCGCAAACACGCCGTTGTTCTTCGGGCAGTGGTTGTCGGTGGTCTCGGCCTGCATTTCGTCGATGTCGGTGATCGTGCCGTCCGCGCGCATGAATGCGATGGACAGCGGGATCAGCGTGTTCTTCATCCAGAAGCAATGCACGGCGTGTTCGTTGAACACGAACAGCATGCCTTCATTCGGCGCCGAGATTCGTGCGATACATCAAACCTTGTTCGCGGTCCGCATCGTTGGCCGCAACGGCGGCATCGATCACGAACATGCCCGCGGTCAGCTTCGCGCGCGGAAACTCGCTGGGCTGCTTCGCGCCCGGCGGCATCTGCTGCGCATGAGCGGGAGCAGCGGTGGTCGCGACGAACGACAACGCGGCGAGTGGCAATGCGACGGCAACAGCGAAACGCGCAATCAACGAGCGCAGGGGAAATCGCACGGCAAGACTCCTTGCTTGGAATTTAATCAGCGAATGTTACGCGAGCGCGTCAAAAACAAAAAGGCAGATCGCCTTGCGGTGATCTGCCTTTCAACGCCGTAAGAACGGCAATGAAGCTAGTTCTTGACTGCGTTTTTACAACAAACTTACTCCGAAGCGCCCGAAGCTGCAGCTGCTGCTGCTGCCTTCTTGTGCGACTTCTTGTGAGCGTGCTTCGTGGTCTTCTTTGCCGACGAAGCTGCTGCTGCCGGAGCTGCCGAAGCTGCTGCCGGTGCCGAAGCTTGTGCGAATGCTGCCGTTGCGAAGAGGCCAGCGACCAGAGCGGCGATCAGTTTGTTCATTTTGTAAATCCTCAGCTTTAGTTAATTAACCAAATGACCCGGTTATATGTAGAGTCATGTCGGTAAACGTGCCATCCACCTTTCGGTTGACAGCCGCATCGAACAAATTTTTCGATGCGTCTGTTTAGCGCTCAGACTCCCTGCTCATTCCGCGAAAACGGCTTGTGCAAAGGCCCTTAAGGCTGAATGCCGGATAGCTTCGGGCGGCATCTGCGTCGAATAACGCGTGAGCTGCGCACGGCGGTTGACGTAAATTTTGTGGAAAATTGATCGACGCTGCAACCGGTGGCGAATCAGTCGGTCGAGACTTGTCTCGCGCAATCGTGTTTCACGTTTTTGTTCCTTCGTTTCACGCGTGTTTTTGTTTGCGGATACAACGGCTTAGCTCGTTTCGCGAAGAGAAAAAGCGCACACGTAGTGAAGATTCTGCAGTGATGCGTTCAGCGGCCAGCGCGGTGCTTCCATATGTAAGCGAATGTCAGGCGACGCCGTCCCAAGGTGCTTTCGACGGCAACTCGACGCTCTCTCCCGGCTGAAGTCCGAGCGAAAAAATATCGAGCGCGCCGACGCCGACACGCACGAGTCGCAGTGTCGGAAAACCGACCGCTGCTGTCATGCGACGCACCTGACGGTTCTTGCCTTCGGTGATCGACAGTTCGATCCACGTGGTCGGTATCGCCGCGCGAAAACGGATGGGCGGTGTGCGGGTCCACAGCGATTCGGGTGGCTCGACATAGTCCGCGCGACACGGTTGCGTCACGTAATCGCCGAGATCGACGCCGCGCGCGAGCTTCTTCAACGTGGCTTCGATCGACCGCGCCTTCGACTTGCGCCCAATAACGTTTGACAAGTTTGTGACGCGGCTCGGCGATGCGCGCTTGCAGTGCGCCGTCGTCGGTGAGAAGCAGCAGGCCTTCGCTGTCGGAATCGAGCCGGCCCGCCGGATAGACGCTCGGCACCTTGACCCAGTCGGCCAGCGACGCGCGCGTCTCGTGCGGCGAAAATTGACAGATAGTGCCGAACGGCTTGTTCAGGGCGAGAAGGCGCATAAGAGAAACGGATAGAAGTGATGCGAAAACCGCTCGCGGAGCGCAGCGTTGCGGCGCTTTCACGGCATGCGCCGCGCCGGCGACTGGGCGAACAGCGAATGCCGGAATCATAAAGCATTCCCGATTCGGGCAAATCTCGAGTCTTATATAAGACATAGAAGACGATGCCATGCGTTTGCCGACTGCCGTCCATGTTGGAAAACCCCGAGCCGCCGCTGGCCGCGCCGCTGCGGGAGCGTGGGCTAGAATAGCGGCCAAGCTGCTTGCGGCAGTCCGGCATTGCGCTTAGCGAGGAGCACCCATTTTCGCAGTCTCCCATCAGCTTTCTGCATAGCCTTCACTGGAGTCCGATCATGTCGTATCAGCACATCAAGGTTCCGACCGGCGGTGACAAGATCACGGTCAACGCCGATTTCTCGCTCAATGTTTCCGACCAGCCGATCATTCCGTTCATCGAAGGCGACGGCACGGGTCTCGACATCACGCCGGTGATGATCAAGGTGGTCGACGCCGCGGTCGAGAAAGCATACGCGGGCAAGAAGAAGATCCACTGGATGGAAATCTATGCGGGCGAGAAGGCGACCAAGGTGTACGGCCCGGACGTGTGGCTGCCGGAAGAGACGCTGCAGGTGGTCAAGGAATACGTCGTGTCGATCAAGGGACCGCTCACCACGCCGGTCGGCGGCGGTATCCGTTCACTGAACGTCGCGCTGCGCCAGGAACTCGATCTGTACGTATGCCTGCGCCCGGTGCGGTACTTCAAGGGCGTGCCTTCGCCGATGCGCGAGCCGGAGAAGACCGACATGGTGATCTTCCGCGAGAACTCGGAAGACATTTACGCCGGTATCGAATGGCCGGCCGGAGTCCGAACAGGCGAAGAAGATCATCAAGTTCCTGCAGGAAGAGATGGGCGTGAAGAAGATCCGCTTTCCGGATTCGTCGGGGATCGGGATCAAGCCGGTGTCGCGCGAAGGCACGGAGCGTCTGGTGCGCAAGGCGATCCAATATGCGCTCGACAACGATCGCCGCTCGGTCACGCTGGTGCACAAGGGCAACATCATGAAGTACACCGAAGGCGCGTTCCGCGACTACGGTTATGCGCTGGCGCAGAAGGAGTTCAACGCGGAGCTGATCGACGGCGGTCCGTGGATGAAGGTCAAGAACCCGAAGACGGGCGGCGACGTCGTCGTGAAAGACGTGATTGCCGACGCGTTCCTGCAGCAGATTCTGCTGCGCCCGGCCGAATACGACGTGATCGCCACGCTGAATCTGAACGGCGACTACGTATCGGACGCGTTGGCGGCGCAGGTCGGCGGGATCGGCATCGCGCCGGGCGCGAATCTGTCGGATTCGGTCGCGATGTTCGAAGCCACGCACGGCACCGCGCCGAAATACGCGGGCAAGGACTATGTGAATCCGGGTTCGGAAATTCTGTCGGCGGAAATGATGCTGCGCCACCTCGGCTGGATCGAAGCGGCGGACCTGATTATCGAGTCGATGGAGAAATCGATTCTGCAAAAACGCGTCACGTACGACTTCGCGCGTCTGATGGAAGGCGCGACCCAGGTGTCGTGCTCGGCGTTTGGTCAGGTCATGATTGAAAACATGTAGGCATTGCGCGGCGGATTAATCTATTGCGCATAAATAACCCCGGCGTCAGAAAGCGGCCCGGGGTATTTTTTTGTCCGCTTATTTTGCCGGCATATTAACCCGCTTCAGGAGCAGGGACGGTTCGCGCGACGCAGCAATTCTTTCCGCCATTTTAAATCGCAAGGCGAGTATCAGTATAAACATGCCCAATAATTGGGAATTGCACTCAGCCGATAAAATCCGGCTGCGATTAGAGACGATTCTCCAAAAAAGAAACCCGGCACGAAGCCGGGTTTCAAAAGGACAGGTAACGAACAGTTTTAGGCGGGTGCCTGAATGTTCGATGCCTGCTTGCCTTTCGGGCCTTGCACGACCTCGAAGGTTACCTTTTGGCCTTCCTTGAGGGTCTTGAACCCATTCATCTGGATGGCCGAGAAGTGTGCAAACAGATCCTCGCCGCCTTCATCAGGCGTGATGAATCCGAAACCTTTTGCGTCATTGAACCATTTGACCGTACCAGTTGCCATTCCAACTTCCCCTGTAACTCATGTCACTACCACGAGCCCTCGAAAAGCTCCGTGACCGCATTATGCCGCCACTCCCTCCTCACAAGCTCACCATCGGCATTTTTTCGAATTATGGCTCAGTGAAAAAAGTGCCAGCTTGATTGTTGAGGCTCTTTATTCGAGTGTCAAGAAAATTTTGAGATGCCGTTGTCGCGTTGCAAACAGGCCAGTTTCCAGGGTTTTTACCGCTTCCGTTATGTGCGGTTGCGCAAGCGGGACCGTCTTGAAAAGTCGCATAATCGACTCACATGCTGTGCTAGCGGGTCGCTCGGCGTAGCCTGGCTGTGGCGTGCGGTCCAACCGGCTCCGGCAGGTTGTGCGATACTCGATCCGACTGCGGTGCAACACGGCCGCGCTGCATCACAGGACAGGGGCCGGCTCCGCAATCGGCTCGTCGAATCGCACGCATGAGGGGGCTTCACCCATCAGGCGGCAGCGAACGGGCTCATCGGCCGGTCGGCCGGGTTTTGACAGGATTGCGGGCCTGTCCTAGTTGTTTAGAATGGGTGTATGGCGATTATCCCGGACAAGCAGGACGGCACCGTACTGGAGCGGCAGGAGAAGAAGCTCAAGCCGCCATCCATGTACAAGGTGGTGCTGTTGAACGACGACTTCACGCCAATGGAATTTGTCGTGATGGTCGTGCAGGAATACTTCAATAAAGATCGTGAAACCGCAACGCAGGTCATGTTGAAGGTGCATCGCGAGGGCAGGGGAGTTTGTGGGGTCTATACGCGGGACATCGCGTCGACCAAAGTCGAGCAAGTCGTTACCCACGCACGGCAGGCCGGGCATCCGCTGCAGTGTGTGATGGAGGAAGCATGATTGCCCAGGA
The DNA here is from genome assembly GCA_963800185.1 of uncultured beta proteobacterium. GTDB lineage: Bacteria > Pseudomonadota > Gammaproteobacteria > Burkholderiales > Burkholderiaceae > Paraburkholderia. The sequence continues at coordinate 315,015 of CAWCZW010000005.1, forward strand.
ACTGGAAGTCAGCCTGCACATGGCGTTCATGGAAGCACGCCAGGCGCGGCACGAGTTCATAACGGTCGAACATCTTTTGCTGGCACTGTTGGACAACCCAACAGCGGCGGAAGTGTTGCGTGCATGCGCGGCCAATATCGAGGATCTGCGCCAGAACCTGCGCAACTTCATTCATGACAACACGCCGACCGTGCCTGGCACGGACGACGTCGACACGCAGCCCACGCTGGGTTTCCAGCGTGTGATCCAGCGCGCGATCATGCATGTGCAGTCCACCTCGAATGGCAAGAAGGAAGTGACCGGCGCGAACGTGCTGGTCGCGATCTTCGGCGAGAAGGATTCGCACGCGGTGTACTACCTGCAACAGCAGGGCGTGACGCGTCTGGACGTGGTCAATTTCATCTCGCATGGCATCGCGAAGACCAGCAGCACCGACGCCGCGAAAGCGAGCGACGCGAATGCCGAGTCCGACGAAGCCGCCGCGCAGAAGGAAACGCCGCTCGCCCAGTTCACGCAGAACCTGAACCAGATGGCGAAAGACGGCCGCATCGATCCGCTGATCGGGCGCGAGTCGGAAGTCGAGCGCGTGGTCCAGGTGCTGTGCCGCCGGCGCAAGAACAATCCGCTGCTGGTCGGCGAGGCGGGCGTCGGCAAGACCGCGATCGCCGAAGGTCTGGCGTGGCGAATTACGCGCGGCGAAGTGCCGGATATTCTGGCGGATGCGCAGGTGTATTCGCTCGACATGGGCGCGCTGCTCGCCGGCACCAAGTATCGCGGCGACTTCGAACAGCGCCTGAAGACGGTTCTCAAGGAATTGAAGGAACGTCCGCACGCCATTCTGTTCATCGACGAAATTCATACGCTGATCGGCGCGGGCGCTGCATCGGGCGGCACGCTGGACGCGTCGAATCTGCTGAAGCCGGCGTTGTCGTCGGGCACGCTGAAGTGCATCGGCGCGACCACGTTCACCGAATATCGCGGCATCTTCGAAAAAGACGCGGCCTTGTCGCGTCGTTTCCAGAAGGTCGACGTGACCGAGCCGACCGTCGAGCAGACAGTGGCGATCCTGCGTGGCCTGAAGTCGCGTTTCGAAGAGCATCACGGCGTGAAGTATTCGTCGGGTGCGCTGTCGGCGGCGGCTGAGTTGTCGGCACGCTTCATCACGGATCGTCATCTGCCGGACAAGGCGATCGACGTGATCGACGAAGCGGGCGCGGCGCAACGCATCCTGCCGAAGTCGAAGCAGAAGAAGACTATCGGCAAGAACGAGATCGAGGAAATCATCTCGAAGATTGCGCGCGTCCCGCCGCAAAGCGTGTCGCAAGACGACCGCAGCAAGCTGCAAACGCTGGATCGCGATCTGAAGAGCGTGGTGTTCGGGCAAGACCCGGCGATCGACGCGCTGTCGGCTGCGATCAAGATGGCGCGTGCGGGTCTCGGCAAGCTGGACAAGCCGATTGGCGCGTTCCTGTTCTCCGGTCCGACGGGTGTCGGCAAGACCGAAGTGGCGAAGCAACTGGCGTTCACGCTGGGTATCGAGCTGATCCGCTTCGACATGTCGGAATACATGGAGCGTCATGCGGTTAGCCGCTTGATCGGCGCGCCTCCGGGCTATGTCGGTTTCGACCAGGGCGGTCTGCTGACCGAAGCTGTCACGAAGAAGCCGCATTGCGTGCTGCTGCTCGACGAAATCGAGAAGGCGCATCCGGACATCTACAACGTGCTGCTGCAGGTCATGGACCACGGCACGCTGACGGACAACAACGGTCGCAAGGCGGATTTCCGCAACGTCATCATCATCATGACGACGAATGCGGGCGCCGAGGCAATGGGCAAGTCGGTGATCGGCTTCACGAATCGTCGGGAAACCGGCGACGAAATGGTCGACATCAAGCGCATGTTCACGCCGGAGTTCCGTAACCGTCTGGACGCGACGATCAGCTTCCGTTCGCTCGATGAAGAAATCATCATGCGCGTGGTCGACAAGTTCCTGATGCAACTGGAAGATCAGTTGCACGAGAAGAAGGTCGACGCGCTCTTCACCGACGCGTTGCGCAAGCATCTCGCCAAGCACGGCTTCGATCCGCTGATGGGCGCGCGGCCAATGCAGCGTCTGATCCAGGACACGATCCGTCGTGCGCTGGCCGACGAACTGCTGTTCGGCAAGCTGATGAACGGCGGCCGTGTGTCGGTCGACGTCGATGCGGAAGACAAGGTTCAGCTGACCTTCGACGAGCATCCGGCGCCGCGCAATCCGAATCCGGAAGCGGTGGAAGTCGAGTAAGGCCAGATCGTCTCAGGTTGCGCCAGAAAGCAGAACGGCGCGGGTTGAAAAACCCGCGCCGTTTTCTTTTGGCGTTCTATTTTGCGCTTCAGTCCACGTCGTTCGACAGACCGACGCTGTAGCAGCGACAGCTCAATGCTTGCCCGTGCTGCCAAACCCACCCGCGCCGCGCTCGCTCTGCTCGAAGTCGTCGACGATATTGAACTCGGCCTGCACGACCGGCACGATCACCAGTTGCGCGAGGCGTTCCATCGGATTCAGCACGAACGTCGTTTCGCCGCGATTCCACGTCGAGATCATCAGTTGACCCTGGTAATCGGAGTCGATCAGCCCGACCAGGTTGCCGAGCACGATGCCGTGCTTATGACCCAGACCCGAACGCGGCAAGATCAGCGCCGCATAACCCGGATCGGCGACGTGAATCGCGAGACCCGTCGGCACTAGCACAGTTTCGCCGGGTTTGAGTGTCAGCGGTTCGTCGAGGCACGCGCGCAGGTCGAGGCCCGCGCTGCCGGTCGTCGCGTAAGCGGGGAGCTGATCGCGCATGCGCGCATCGAGAATTTTCAGGTCGAGTTTCATGCAGATAGCTTAAGTTTTTGAAGGTTAGGGCTGTGTGGTGTTCGAGCCGAGCTGGAAAGCATCGGCGAGAAGTTCATAGGAACGCGAGCGCGCGCGATAGCTGCCTGCAACGGTCAGCACCATCAGTTCGTCGGCCTGGAACTGTTCCTGCAAAGCATGTAGTCGCTCGGTGACCGTTTCAGGTGTACCGATAATGCTGCGCGGCTTTTCCCGCGCGATCACGAGTTTTTCACGCTCGCCGTATTCCTGCGCGACACCTTGTTCAATCGACGGAATCGGCTCGTTCAGCCCATACGCCATTTGCACGCGGCGCAGGTCGACGGCTTTTTCCAGATCCGCGGCTTCCTGTTCTGTGTCCGCGCAAATCACGAACACGGCAGCGGCCAGATACGGCTGCGGCGATTCCAGGCTCGCCTTGAAGCGCTCGCGATAGGCGTGCGCCACCTGATGCCCAAAATGCGCGTTGATGAAATGTGCGAACGCGAAGCGAATACCGAGTTGCGCCGCGAGCAAGCCGCCGAATTCGCTGGAACCGAGCATCCACAGTTGCGGACGCGTTTCGATTTGCGGCTGCAGCAGCACGCCTTGCGCGATGTGATCCGGCGGCAAGGTGCCGTGCATGAGGCCGACCAGATCGGCCACTTGCTGCGGGAAAATATCGCCGCGATTGTAGTCGCCGGCCGCGACCGCTTGCGCCGTGCGCATGTCGCCGCCCGGCGCGCGTCCCACGCCGAGATCGATACGATTCGGGAACAGCGCCTCGAGCATCATGAATTGCTCGGCGACCTTGAACGGGCTGTAGTACGGCAGCATCACGCCGCCGGAGCCGAGTCGAATGCGCTGGGTCACGCTGCCGAGGCGAGCGAGCATCACCTCGGGGCACGGGTTCGACACGCCGCGCAAGCCGTGATGTTCGGCGCACCAGTAGCGCGTGTAGCCGAGGTTGTCGGCGAGTTGCGCGAGTTCGACGGTGGCGGCGATGGCGTCCGCCACCGAGTGCCCGGCGATCACGGGCGTTTGATCGAGCACGGAAAGTAGCGTCATGTCAGTACTGCTCCTGATGATGCAATTCGCTGGCCGCGCGCCGTGTGCACCGACCGGTACACACGGGCTTCACGTGGCGAGCGGCTTCAGCGAATCAGACTCGTATCGGGCAGACGCTTCGCAATTTCCGCGATCAGTGCGCGCGCGAGCGTCTGCTTGTCGGCGCGCGGCAGCTTCGTGGCACCGGCTGCTTCGAACAGAATCACTTCGTTATCGTCGAGACCGAAGGTCAGCGGGCCGAGATTGCCGATCAGCAGCGGCACGTTTTTACGCACACGCTTTTCTTCGCCGTGCACTTCGAGGTCGCCGCTTTCCGCTGCAAAACCGACCGCGAACGGCGGGTGCGGCAGTTTCGCGACCGAGGCCAGGATGTCCGGATTCTCGACGAACGAGAAGGTCGGCAGAGCGCGGTCGGCGGCCTTCTTGATCTTGTGCTCGCTGACGTGATCGACGCGCCAGTCGGCCACCGCGGCAACGCCGATAAAAATGTCGGCGTCGGACACCGAACGCATCACCGCATCGTGCATCTGCTGCGCGGTTTGCACGTCTTCGCGGAACACGCCCCACGGTGTTTCCAGCGCGACGGGACCGGCGACCAGATGCACGTCGGCGCCGGCCTGTTGCGCGGCGCGCGCCAACGCGAAACCCATCTTGCCGCTCGAGCGATTGGTGATGCCGCGCACCGGATCGAGCGGCTCGAAAGTCGGGCCGGCGGTCAGCAGCACGCGCTTGCCCGACAGAATTTTCGGCTGAGAAGAACGACGCAATTGCTTCGTAAGTCGCCGCCGCTTCGAGCATCCGGCCATCGCCGATTTCGCCGCACGCTTGCGGGCCCGAATCGGGGCCGAGCACTTCGACGCCGTCCGCGCGCAATTGCGTGACGTTGCGCTGCGTCGCCGGGTTTTGCCACATCTGACGGTTCATCGCCGGAACGACGAGCAGCGGACAATCGCGCGCGACGCATAGCGTCGACAGCAGGTCGTCGGCCATGCCGTGCGCGAGTTTGGCGAGGAAGTCGGTGGAGGCGGGCGCGATCACGATCGCGTCGGCTTCACGCGACAGATCGATATGCGCCATGTTGTTCGGCACGCGCCCGTCCCACTGGCTCGTGTAGACCGGACGGCCCGAGAGCGCCTGCATGGTGACGGGAGTGATGAACTGCGTGGCCGCTTCGGTCATGACGACCTGGACCGTCGCGCCGGCCTTGGTCAGCAGGCGCGTGAGTTCGGCGATCTTGTAGCAGGCAATCCCGCCCGTCATGCCGAGGACGAGGTGTTTTCCTGCGAGTTCTGCGGTTGCCAACGAAAGCCTCCGGCAAAGCGTGGTGGCGGGCAGCGGGCGGGCTACAGGTGTTGTGCACCCCACACGGCGCTGCGTTTTTCAAACCAGGGCTCAGGCGGCCGGCGCCAGGAAGGCGCCGCGCCCAAGCCGACGGTGTCAGCGTGAGCCGCGCACGCGCCGCAATTCGTCGAGCACGAGCAGGATCGCGCCGATCGTGATCGCGCTGTCGGCGAGATTGAACGCCGGCCAGTGCGAACCGCGCAGGTGGAAATCGAGAAAGTCGATCACGTGGCCATACGCGAGCCGGTCGATCACATTGCCGAGCGCGCCGCCGAGAATCAGCGAGAGCGCCGTGCAGAACATTCTCTGCCCGCTATGCCGCTTGAGCAGATAGCAGATCACGATAGCGGCGACCACGCCGAGCGCGGTGAACGCCCAGCGCTGCCAGCCGCCCGCCATCGCGAGGAAGCTGAACGCCGCGCCCCGGTTGTACACGAGGATCAGGTTGAAAAACGGCGTGACCTCATGCGCAACACCGTACGCAAACACCTTCTGGACCGCGATTTTCGTCAACTGATCGAACAGGATGACGATGAGCGCGATGCCCAGCCAGGGCGCCAGCGAACTGCTTCCGGCAGACGTTTTCGACGGGCTTTTCGACATGGTTCTCGCCATTATGCCGCGCTCCTCGTTTCACCATTTCCGAACAGATTGCTGAAGCAGCGGCCGCACAGCGTGGGGTGTTCCGCGTTCGCGCCGACATCCGCGCGATAGTGCCAGCAGCGCTCGCACTTCAGATACTTCGACGCGATCACTTCGACGCCTTCCTCCGCTTCGCTGTCGACCTTCACGACGTTCGCCGCCGACGTGATCAGCACGAACTTCAGGTCGTCGGCGAGGCTCGCGAGCGCGTCGTAACGCGCGCCGCTCGCGCGGATTTCGACTTCGGCCTGCAACGACGAGCCGATCAGGTTCGCGACGCGCGCTTCTTCCAGCGCCTTCGTCACGTCGCTGCGTGCGGCGCGCAGCAGCGTCCACTTGTCGAGCAGTTCGCCGGCGTCCGGCACTGCCGGGAACGCGTGGTACGTCTCGGTGAAAATGGTTTCGCTGTCCGGCTGGAACACCTTCCACGCTTCTTCGGCGGTGAACGACAGGAACGGCGCCATCAGACGCAGCAGGCCATGCGCGATGTGATACAGCGCGGTCTGGGCCGAGCGGCGCGCGACGGAGTCGGCCGCCGTGGTGTACAGACGGTCTTTCAGCACGTCCAGATAGAAGCCGCCGAGGTCTTCCGAGCAGAACGTCTGCAGCTTCGCGACCACCGGGTGGAACTCGTACTTGTCGTAGTGCGAGAGGATGTCGTTTTGCAGATTCGCCGACAACGCCACCGCATAGCGATCGATCTCCAGCCAGTCTTCGACCGGACGCGCGTGTTGCGCGAAGTCGAAGTCCGACAGGTTCGCCATCAGGAAGCGCAGCGTGTTGCGGATCCGGCGATAGCCTTCCGTCACGCGCTTCAGGATTTCTTCGGAGATCGCGAGTTCGCCCGAGTAATCGGTCGACGCGATCCACAGACGGATGATTTCCGCGCCCAGGCGGTTCGCCACTTCATGCGGATCGATACCGTTGCCGAGCGACTTGCTCATCTTGCGGCCTTCGCCGTCGACGGTGAAGCCGTGCGTCAGCAGCGCGTTGTACGGCGGGCGGCCGTCGAGCATCGACGCGGTCAGCAGCGACGAGTGGAACCAGCCGCGATGCTGGTCCGAGCCTTCCAGATACAGGTCGGCCGGGAATTGCAGTTCGTCTTTATGCGAGCCGCGCAGCACGTGCCAGTGCGTGGTGCCCGAATCGAACCACACGTCGAGCGTGTCGCGGTTCTTTTCGTACATGTTCGCGTCGTCGCCGAGCAGTTCGCGCGGATCGAGCGATTGCCACGCTTCGATGCCGGCCTTCTCGACACGTTGCGCGACTTCTTCGAGCAATTCCGGCGTACGCGGATGCAGTTCGCCGGTTTCCTTGTGCACGAAGAACGCCATCGGCACGCCCCATTGACGTTGACGCGACAGCGTCCAGTCCGGGCGGTTGGCGATCATGCTGAACAGGCGCTGCTTGCCCCACGCCGGATAGAACGCGGTGTTCTCGATGCCTTCGAGCGCGGTTTCGCGCAGGGTCTTGTCGGTGTCGTTCGGCTTCACGTCCATGCCGGCGAACCATTGCGACGTCGCGCGATAGATGATCGGCGTCTTGTGGCGCCAGCAGTGCATGTAGCTGTGCGAGTACTTCTCGGTGTGCAGCAGCGAGCCGGCGCTTTGCAGCGCTTCGACGATCTGCGGATTCGCGGCCCAGATCGACAGCCCGCCGAACAGCGCGAGCGATTCGATGTAACGGCCGTCGCCCATCACCGGGTTGATGATGTCGGAGTCGGACATGCCGTGCGCCTTGCACGACACGAAGTCTTCCACGCCGTATGCCGGCGACGAGTGCACGACGCCCGTGCCCGTGTCGGTCGTCACGTAGTCGCCGAGATAGACCGGCGCGGTGCGCTTGTAAGACGGATGCGCGGACGCCAGCGGATGGTTGAAGCGCAGGTTGACCAGCTTCTCGCCCGTGGTGGTCGCGACGATCGTGCCTTCCAGCTCGTACTGCTTCAGACACGCCTCAACGCGCTCCTGAGCCAGAATCAGCAGACCGCGCGGCGTATCGACCAGCGCGTAGACGATTTCCGGATGCAGGTTCAGCGCCTGGTTCGCGGGGATGGTCCACGGCGTGGTGGTCCAGATCACGATGCCGCCTTCGTTGCGCGGCAAAGCAGCCAGGCCGAACGCCTGCGCGGTCTTTTCCGGTTCGGCGAAGCTGAACAGCACGTCGATGGTCGGATCGGTCTTGTCCTTGTACTCGACTTCCGCTTCGGCCAGCGCCGAGCCGCAGTCGAAACACCAGTTGACCGGCTTCAGGCCGCGGAACACGTAGCCCTTTTCCATGATCTTCGCGAGCGCGCGGATTTCGCCGGCTTCGTTCGTGAAGTTCATCGTCTTGTACGGGTTGTCCCAGTCGCCGAGCACGCCCAGACGACGGAAGCCGACCTTCTGCTTCTCGATCTGCTCGGTCGCGTAGGCGCGCGCCTTCTGCATCACTTCGGCGGCCGGCAGCGACTTGCCGAACTGCTTTTCGATCTGGATTTCGATCGGCATGCCGTGGCAGTCCCAGCCCGGCACGTAGACCGCGTCGAAGCCCGCCAGGTTGCGCGCCTTGACGATCATGTCCTTCAGAATCTTGTTCACCGCGTGGCCGAGGTGGATGTCGCCGTTCGCATACGGCGGGCCGTCGTGCAGGATGAACTTCTTGCGGCCTTTGCTGGCGGCGCGGATCGTCTCGTAGATCTTGCGTTCCTGCCATTCCTTGACCCATTGCGGCTCGCGCTTGGGCAGGTCGCCGCGCATCGGGAACGGCGTGTCGAGCAGGTTCACCGGGTAGCGTGACTGCGGTTTCGAATCGGCTTTCTTGTTGCTCATGATGTGGTCGCGGTGAATTCGTTCTATGCGCAGCGGGGCGCGGGGTTGCGCACGATGCGCGAGGGCGTTGTTGGGCGCGCCCGGCAGGCATGTCGTGATCCACGGACGCCTTTCGATGCGCGCAGCGACGGACACGTGCGGCGTTCAGCACGCTCGCCTCGTACCGCGGCGGCTATCTAATTCGGTCGGTGGCCGAGGTGGCGAAACCGGTGGAACGGCTGCCCGGCGTGCCGGCGCCGACGGCCGCAAACCACGCGCGCGCATTGGCGACGTCGCGCGCGATGGCGGCGGTCAGCGTTTCGAGGTCGACGTACTTTTCCTCGTCGCGCAGCTTCTTCAGGAATTCGACGCGCACGAGTTTGCCATACGCGTCGCCGTGCCAGTCGAGCAGGTGCACTTCGAGCAGCACGCGGCCGGAATCGTCGACGGTGGGGCGCAGGCCGAGGCTGGCGACACCCGGCAGCGGTTCGTCCGCCACGCCGTGCACGCGCACGACGAAAATGCCGGCGAGCGCCGGACGCTTGTGGGCGATCGGCAGGTTGAGCGTGGGAAAACCGAGGTCGCGGCCGAGCTTCATGCCGTGCACGACGTGGCCGCTGATCAGATAATCGCGGCCCAGCGCGGCGCGCGCCGAGTCGAGGTCGCCCGCCACCAGCGCCGCGCGTACGCCGGAACTGGAGATGCGCGCGCCCGACGGATCGGCCACCGTCGCCATCTGCTCGACTTCGAAACCGTATTGCTGGCCCGCCGCCTTCAGCGACGCGAAATCGCCCGCGCGCTTCGCGCCGTAGCGGAAGTCGTCGCCGATCATGACCCAGCGCGCATGCAGCCCGTTGACGATGATCCGTTCGACGAACGTATCCGGCGACTGGCTGGCAAAAGTGTGATTGAAATGCTCGACCACCACGCGGTCGACGCCGTTGGTGCGCAGCGCTTCCAGCTTGTCGCGCAGCATCGCGATGCGCGGCGGCGCGCCGGCCGGATTGAAGAACTCGCGCGGGTGCGGCTCGAAGGTCATCACGCAGACGGGCAGGCCGCGCGCATCCGCCGCTGCGCGCACATGGGCGAGCAGAGCCTGATGGCCGCGGTGGACACCGTCGAAGTTGCCGATGGTCAGTGCGCAGGGCGCACGGCTTTCAGCATTGGGAAGACCGCGGAAGACTCTCACGATAGCGGGTTGGAGTAGGGCGGCTGAGGTGCCGCAAAACAAACGATTATAAACGCTCAGCGCAACAGGACGGCTCGCGCGTCGCGGTTTCAGGTGTTGCCGAATGATAAAATCCGCGAATGAAAAAACTCGTCATCCTGATTTCCGGACGGGGAAGCAACATGGAAGCCATCGTTCGGGCCTGCTCGAACGAAGGCTGGCCGGCGCAAATCGCCGCCGTGATTGCCAACCGTCCTGACGCCGCGGGCCTTGCGTTCGCGGCGTCGCACGGTATTGCCACGGCGGTGGTCGATCACCGCCAGTTTCCCGACCGCGACAGCTTCGACACTGCGCTGGCCGAACGAAATCGACGGTTTCGCGCCCGATCTGGTCGTGCTCGCGGGCTTCATGCGCGTGCTCACAGCCGGCTTCGTCGACCATTACGCCGGGCGCATGCTGAACGTGCACCCGTCGCTGCTGCCGAGCTTTCCGGGCCTGAAAACCCATCAGCAGGCGCTCGACGCCGGCGTGCGGCTGCATGGCGCGTCGCGTGCATTTTGTCACGTCGCAGCTGGATCACGGGCCGATCGTCGTGCAGTCGGCGGTGCCCGTGGTCGCCGGCGACACCCCCGCCACGCTCGCCGAACGCGTGCTGGCAACCGAACACATTATTTATCCACGCGCGGTGCGCTGGTTCGTCGAAGGGCGTCTTGCTCTCGATGGCCTGCGTGTCACGCTTACGCCGCCAGAGCCGCAATGGCTCTTTGCCGGTCACACCGCCGGAGAGGGCGCATGAGATTACATGGTTTTTTGATTGGACAAACTGAGACTTTGCTGGCTGAAGTCCTAAAACTGAACGGTCCCGCCGACGCCACGACCAGCCGCTTTTTCCGCGCGCATCCGAAGCTCGGGCATGGCGAGCGCGGCGTGATCGCCGAGGCGGTTTTCGCGGTTCTGCGCCGCCGGATGGAATTCGCTCATCTCGCCGAAAGCGGTGCGGGCAGCCCGGCGCGCCGCATGGCTTTGCTGGGACTGATGCAGACGGCGGGGCGCACGGCGCTCAAGCCGTTCGTGTCGGAAGCGGAATCGAAGTGGCTCGAACACGTTGCGAAGATCGACCCGGAGAGCCTGCCGCTGCGGATTCGCCTGAATCTGCCCGGCTGGATCAGCGAGGCGCTGAGCCAGCGTTTCGAACCCGCGGAACTCGCGCAACTGGCCGCCGCGCTGAATTACCCGGCGCCGCTGGATCTGCGCGCGAACCCGATCAAGGCAAGCCGCGACGACGTGCTGAATGCGCTGTCGAAGGCCGGTATCGAAGCTGGCGCCACGCCGTTCGCGCCGTTCGGCGTGCGGGTGGTCGGCAAGCCGCCGCTCACCAAGCTCGACGCCGTTCCAGCACGGCTGGCTCGAAGTGCAGGACGAAGGCAGCCAGTTGCTGTGCTCGCTGGTGGCGCCCAAGCGCGGCGAGATGATCGTCGATTTCTGCGCGGGCGCGGGCGGCAAGACGCTGGCGCTGGGCGCGGCAATGCGTTCCACCGGCCGTCTGTACGCGTTCGACATCTCCGAGCGGCGTCTGGCCAAGCTCAAGCCGCGCCTCGCGCGCAGCGGGCTGTCGAACGTGAATCCGGTGCTGATCGACAGCGAGCACGACGCGAAGATCAAGCGCCTTGCGGGCAAGATCGACCGCGTGCTGGTCGATGCGCCTTGCAGCGGCCTCGGTACGCTGCGTCGTAATCCGGACCTGAAGTGGCGTCAGTCGCCGGAATCGGTTGCAGAACTGGCGCCGAAGCAGTCGTCGATTCTGGCGAGCGCGGCGCGTCTGGTGAAGAAGGGCGGCCGTCTGGTCTACGCCACCTGCTCGATTCTGGAAGCGGAAAACGAAGCCGTGGTGCAGCAATTCCTCGCCGATCACCCGGATTTCGCTCTGGTGCCCGCGCGCGACGTGCTGGCCGAGCAGCGGATCGATCTGGAAATGGGCGACTACCTGTCGCTGTGGCCGCACCGCCACGCCACGGACGGCTTCTTCGCCGCCGTGCTCGAGCGCCAGAGCTAAGCGTCTTATTTAGCGTTCGCCGGTTCGCGCCGCGTTCATTCCTGAACCCGGCGCGGCCTGGCTAATCTCGGCAACATCATGGAAGAACGCATTTTTTCTCACATGTTCGGCGATCTTGCGCGCGACTTCGGCCAGCCCGTCATGTTGTGGCAGGTCGGCGTTCTGCTCGCGGCGCTCGGCATTGCGTGGCTGCTCGCGCGCGCGGTGCGCCGTACGCTGGACGCGCGCCGCGAGACGCGCTACCAGACCTTGCGTTTCGGCGCGGAAAGCCTGAACCGCGCGTGGTTTCCGCTGCTCGGCGCGCTGCTCGTGTGGCTCGCGCGAGCGATCACCGGCCAGTTCATGCACACCGCGCTGCTGAATCTGGCGCTGGTGCCGCTGTTCGGCATCGCCTTGATTTACATCGTATTTTTCTTCGCGCGACGGGTTTTCAGTCGCGGCGGACGAGATTCACCCGTGGCTCTTCCTGGTTGAGAAGGTCGTCATCGGTGGTCGTCTGGGTCGCCATGGTGCTCACCGTGATGGGCATTCAGGACGACGTGATCGCGTGGATGGGCAGCGTCCATTTCCGGGTCGCCAACGCGCATATGACGCTGCTGTCGCTGACCACGGGCCTGCTGTGGGTGGCGATCACGATGATCGTCGCGATGTGGCTCGGCTCCGCGTTCGAAGACCGCCTGATGCGCGCGACCACGCTCGACGCCAACCTGAAGGTGGTCGTGGCGCGGGTCGGCCGGGCGGCGTTCGTGCTGGCGGCGGTGCTGATCAGCCTGTCGCTGGTCGGTATCGACATCACCGTGCTGGGCGTGTTCGGCGGCGCGCTGGGTGTCGGGCTCGGCTTCGGCATGCAGAAAATCGCGAGCAATTACGTGTCGGGCTTCATCATTCTGCTCGACCGGTCGCTGCGGATCGGCGACACGATCAACGTGAGCGGCCTGCAGGGCATGGTCACGCAGATCCGCACGCGCTACACGGTGGTGCGCGGGCTGGACGGCATCGAAACGCTGATTCCGAACGAAAAGCTGATCACGGACGTGGTGCAGAACCAGTCGTCGTATCTGACGCGCGGTTACGCGAAGCTGGCCGTGCAGGTGGCCTATTCGTGCGACGTCGAGCAGGCGATGGGCTGCTGGCCGAGGCCGCCAGGGCGTTCCGCGCGTGTTGCGCGAACCGGCGCCGACGCCTTATCTGGCGAGCTTCGGCGTCGGACGGCATCAACCTCGAACTCGGCTTCTGGATCGAGGACGCGGCGACCGGCACGTCGGGCGTGCGCTCGGCCGTCAATCGCAATATCTGGCGCCTGTTCTCGCGAAAACGATATCGCGATTCCTTTCGCGCAACGCGAGGTGCGGATTGTCGGCAACGTGCGTGACGCGATGCCGCAGCCGGTAACAATGACCGCTCCCGCGGCCGAGTCAGGCAGACAGCGCCCACTGACGGGCCGTCCGGAGGCCGTCGCAGACGGCTTTTAAGCGGTCTGCGCCGGCGTTCCATCCTCTTGATACCGAACAAAAAATCCCTATTTGTTACAAACACTTGGAACGCTTCAAGTAGAATATCGTCCAATCTCGCTGTATGCTTTCACTTTCTTGACACGCGTATTTTGCGCGTGCCTCGTGTCTCTCGTTCCACAGGTAAATTGCCTTGTTGAATTCATTGCTCGATTTCCTTGCCCACGGTCTGCTGCACTTTTCGTGGTGGCAACTCGTGCTGTACACACTGATCGCGACGCACATCACGATTATTGGCGTCACGGTGTATCTGCATCGCTGCCAGGCGCACCGCGCGCTGGAGCTGCACCCGGTCGTCAGTCATTTTTTCCGTTTCTGGCTGTGGATGACCACCGGCATGCTGACTGGCCAGTGGGCCGCGATTCACCGTAAGCACCACGCCAAGTGCGAGACCGAAGAAGATCCGCACAGCCCGCAAACGCGCGGCATCTGGAAGGTGCTGCTCGAAGGCGCGGAGCTGTATCGCACTGAAGCGAAGAACGAAGAAACGATGCGCAAGTTCAGTCACGGCACGCCGAACGACTGGATGGAACGTAACGTCTACACGAAGTACCCGATTCTCGGCGTGAGCCTGATGATGGTGCTGAACGTCGCGTTGTTCGGCGTCGTCGGCCTGACGATCTGGGCCGTGCAGATGGTGTGGATTCCGTTCTGGGCGGCCGGCGTGGTCAACGGCCTCGCGCACTTCTGGGGCTATCGCAACTTCAACTCGTCGGATGCCAGCACCAACATCTTCCCGTGGGGCATCATCATCGGCGGTGAAGAGCTGCATAACAATCACCACACGTACGCGACGTCGGCCAAGCTGTCGAACAAGTGGTACGAGTTCGACATCGGCTGGATGTATATCCGCATCATGTCGGCGTTCCGTCTGGCCAAGGTCAAGAAGATTGCGCCTACGCCGCGTCTGACCACCGGCAAGCTGGTGCTCGATCAGGACACGCTGCAAGCCGTGCTGGCCAATCGCTACGAAGTCATGGCGCGTTACGGCAAGGCGCTCAAGCGTGCATATCGGCAGGAACTGGCGCATCTGAAGGAAGTCGGCGCGCGCGAGAAGTATCAGGTGATGCGCGGCGCGCGTAGCTGGTTCCACAAGGAAGAAGCGGGTCTCGACGAGCCGCAGAAGCGCCAGTTGCCGCAAATCTTCGCGAACAGCCAGAAGCTGCAAGACCTACATCGACATGCGCAATGAGCTGGCGGCCATGTGGGAGCGCTCGAACGCGTCGCGTGAACAGCTGCTGGCGCAGTTGCAAGACTGGTGTCATCGCGCTGAGCAGAGCGGTATCAAGGCGCTGCAGGAATTTGCGATGCGACTGCGCCGCTATGCTTGATCCGCGAAATCCATTAAAATTTCGTTACGTCACAAAACCCCGCGTTGGCGGGGTTTTGCTTTTTTGGGCCGCGGAAACTGCAACGATATGTCGATTGACAGTCCGCGGCGGCAGAGCGAAGGCAGAGGAGATCATGGATCAGCAGGCGATCAGGACCGTCGAATACGATCGGCCGCAGGCGCAGGGCACGACCTGCGGGATCGGGCAGGCGTGGGCGAAGGTGCCCGACACGCCGTCGGCGGAAGCACAAGCGTGGCGCTGAAGGCGCGTATTCGCGCATTGCTCAAGCGCGAGAAAGCGGTGCTCGTCGCGCACTATTATGTCGACGCGGAATTGCAGGAACTCGCCGACGAAACCGGCGGCTGCGTGGCCGATTCGCTGGAGATGGCGCGTTTCGGGCGCGATCATGCAGCGCAGACGCTGGTGGTGGCCGGCGTGCGTTTCATGGGCGAGACCGCGAAAATTCTCAGTCCGGACAAGCGCATTCTGATGCCCGATCTCGACGCGACCTGTTCGCTCGACCTCGGCTGCCCGGTCGACGAATTCTCGGCTTTTTGCGACGCGCATCCCGATCGCACGGTGGTCGTGTACGCGAATACCAGCGCGGCGGTGAAGGCGCGCGCGGACTGGATGGTGACGTCGTCGATCGGACTGGAAATTGTCGCCGATCTGCATGCGCGCGGCGAAAAAATCATCTGGGCGCCGGACCGGCACCTTGGCGGCTACATCCAGAACAAGACCGGCGCGGACATGTTGCTGTGGCAGGGCTCGTGCCTCGTGCACGACGAATTCAAAGGCATCGAACTCGATCTGCTGCGCGCCGAATATCCGGGCGCGAAAGTGCTGGTGCATCCGGAGTCGCCGGCTAACGTGGTTGCGCAGGCGGACGTGGTCGGTTCGACCACGCAATTGATCGACGCCGCGCAAAAGCTCGACGCCACGCATTTCATCGTCGCGACCGATCTCGGCATTCTGCACAAGATGCAGCTCGCCGCGCCCGGCAAGACGTTCATCGCCGCGCCGACGGCCGGCAACAGCGCGACGTGCAAGAGCTGCGCGCATTGCCCGTGGATGGCGATGAACGGTCTCGCGAATCTGGCCGACGTGCTCGAGCGCGGCCACAACGAGATTTTCGTCGATCCGCGCGATTGGCGAGCGTGCGCGTTTGCCGATCGACCGGATGCTGGATTTCGCTGCGCGTCACAAGAAGCGCGTGCAGGCGAGCGGCGATCTCGCACGCGACGCGCAACTGTATTCGAACGTGGGAGCGGCGTGATGGGGGCGGTTGACGGAGCAGTCGACGCAATCGAGATTCGACGCGGTGTCGCCGCTGTTCGCTGAAATTCACGCGCAGTACGGCGCGGCGTTCGATGCCGCATTGGCACGCAACGTCGCCGACGCGCTGGCCGAAGATGTCGGCGCAGGCGACCAGACCGGCCGTCTCGTTCCCGCCGACGACGTGCGCGACGCGCGCATCATCGTGCGCGAGGATGCTGTGCTGTGCGGCGTGCCGTGGTTCAACGCGGTGATGCGCGAGGTCGATCCGCGCATCGACGTGCAGTGGCGTTATCGCGAAGGCGACCGGATGACGGCGGACACGCCCGTTTGCGAGCTGCGCGGGCCGGTGCGCGCGCTGTTGACCGCCGAACGCAACGGGCTGAACTTCCTGCAATTGCTGTCGGGCGTCGCGAGCGCAACGCGCCGTTATGTCGACGCAATCGCTCACACGCGAACGCGCGTTCTCGATACGCGCAAGACCTTGCCCGGCTTGCGGCTCGCGCAGAAGTACGCGGTGCGCGTGGGCGGCGGGGCGAATCAGCGGCTCGCGCTGTACGACGGCATTCTGATCAAGGAAAACCACATTGCGGCGGCGGGCGGCGTGGGCGCGGCAATGGACGCGGCGCTGGCGTTGAATGCGGGCGTGTCGATCCAGATCGAAGTCGAGACGCTCGAGCAACTGGAAATCGGCGCTGGCGCATCGCGCGCAATCCATCCTGCTGGACAATTTTTCGTTCGATGCGATGCGCGACGCCGTTCGCATCACGGCGGGCGGGCGGTGCTGGAAGTGTCCGGTGGCGTGAATTTCGACACCGTCCGGACGATCGCGGAAACGGGCGTTGATCGGGTGTCGATTGGCGCGCTGACCAAAGACGTGCGCGCAACGGATTACTCGATGCGGATCGTTTGATCCTCGGCGCGTAAGCGGCTGCGATTCACTTCAATGCAAAGGCCATCGCCGAATCGTCCCGGCGATGGCCTTTTCGTTTCAGTTCACCTTATTCACACGTTGCGATTGCGCACGTACTCGGGCGATAGAACGGTCGGCAGCGCCTTGGGCAAGCGTGGCCGGCCAGTCGCGGCTGAAATGCAGGCCGCGGCTTTCGCGCCGTGAGCGCGCGCCTTCGACGATCAGCGACGCCACATCGACCAGATTGCGCAGTTCGAGCAGATCGCGGCTCACCTTGAAGTTCGCGTAATACTCGTGGATCTCGTCGCGCAGCAGCGCAAGCCGGTGCTTCGCCCGCGCGAGCCGCTTGTCGGTGCGCACGATGCCGACGTAATTCCACATCAGCCGGCGCAGTTCGTCCCAGTTGTGCGCGACCACCACTTCTTCGTCCGGATCGGAGACGCGGCTTTCGTCCCAGTCCGGCAGCGGCGCATGGACGGCAGCGCTGAAGCCTTCCTCCTCGATGGCCTGCGCGGCGGAGCGGCCGATCACGAGGCATTCGAGCAGCGAGTTGCTGGCCAGCCGGTTCGCGCCGTGCAGGCCGGTGCACGACGTTTCGCCCACGGCATACAGGCCCGCGAGATCGGTGCGCCCGCCAGATCGGTGACGACGCCGCCGCACGTGTAGTGCGCGGCCGGCACGACCGGGATCGGTTCCTTGGTGATGTCGATGCCGAATTCGAGGCAGCGCGCGAGGATCGTCGGGAAGTGCTCGCGCAGAAATTCGGGCGGTTGATGGCTGATGTCGAGATACACGCAATCGATGCCGCGCTTCTTGATCTCGAAGTCGATCGCCCGCGCGACGATGTCGCGCGGCGCCAGTTCGGCGCGTTCGTCGTGCTGCGGCATGAAGCGCGTGCCGTCGGGCAGCTTCAGGATGCCGCCTTCGCCGCGCACCGCTTCCGAGATCAGGAACGACTTCGCGTACGGGTGGAACAGGCAGGTCGGGTGGAACTGGATGAACTCCATGTTCGACACGCGGCAGCCGGCGCGCCAGGCCATCGCGATGCCGTCGCCGGTCGCGGTGTCGGGATTGGTGGTGTAGAGGTAGACCTTGCCGGCGCCGCCGGTGGCGAGCACGGTATGCGGCGCTTCGATGGTCACGGTGCGGCCGCTTTGCAGATCGAGCGCGTACAGCCCGTGGCAGCGACGGCCCGGCAAGCCGAGGCGGTCGGACGTGATCAGGTCGATCGCGTAGTGATCTTCGAGCAGCGTGATGTTCGGATGGCGGCGCACGCGCTCGCTGAGCGTGGTGACCACGGCGTGGCCGGTCGCGTCCGCTGCGTGAATGATCCGGCGATGGCTATGGCCGCCTTCGCGCGTCAGATGAAAGCCGAGTTCGGCGGCGTCGTCTTTGGTGAACGGCACGCCTTGCTCGATCAGCCATTCGATCGCCGCGCGCCCGTGCTCGACGATGAAGCGCGTTGCCGCTTCGTCGCACAGGCCGCCGCCGGCGATCAGCGTGTCGCGCACGTGATTTTCGATGCTGTCTGCCGAATCCAGCACTGCGGCGATGCCGCCTTGCGCCCAGTCGCTCGCGCCTTCGGTCATCGATCGCTTGGCGACCACCGCAACCCGCCGCGTCTCCGCGAGATTGAGCGCGACGCTCAAGCCCGCCAGACCGCTACCGACAATCGCCACATCGAATTCCATTGCCTGCATCTCCGTCTATCGTTTTGCCATGACGGCGCGCCGTGCGCTCGCCGCTAAAACGAGAAAGGATACGCGTCGCAACGTCCGAGCGAAAGCTGGCCGAACGGGATAAGACTATTGACGTGGCTGAGGGAGGGCGAGTGCGTAGCGCGGAAAGCGCTCGCAGAAAACAAAAAAGCCCCGCATGAATGCGAGGCTTTTCTGTGTCTTTTGCCTTCGTCAGGCTGGAACCAAGATTATTTAATCTTGGTTTCCTTGTACTCAACGTGCTTACGGACGACCGGATCAAACTTCTTGATCAGCATCTTTTCCGGCATGTTGCGTTTGTTCTTCGTCGTCGTGTAGAAGTGACCCGTGCCTGCGGTCGATTCCAGCTTGATCTTGTCGCGTGCGCCTTTCGCCATGATTTACTCCTTAGGCTTCACCGCGTGCGCGCAGATCTGCGAGCACAGCGTCGATACCGTTCTTGTCGATCAGGCGCAGGCCGGCGTTCGAAACGCGCAGACGCACCCAACGGTTTTCGCTTTCCACCCAAATACGGCGGTTTTGCAGGTTCGGCAGGAACCGGCGCTTGGTTTTGTTGTTCGCGTGGGAAACGTTGTTGCCGCTCATCGGCGCTTTCCCAGTTACTTGGCATACGCGTGCCATGAGAGCACTCCTAATACGCTAATTCTGAGTTCGAACGCCGTGAAAGTTTCCCGAAAAGAGCCGCGCTTAAGTGTGAGAACTAGAGACGCTTGACCTTTCCGGAACGCCTTAATGGCTTCGGAACAGGGGGTTGGAAATAGGCAAACCGGAATTATAGCGGAAAAAAAGCCGCAAAATCAAACCTTATTTGCGATGCCGGACACTGAGCGAACATGCCGTCGCGGTCCTGGTTCAGCCTCTGTCAAGGCCAGCCGGCGCGGGCGAACGAGTAAACGTTGTCGGCGCCGATCACCAGATGATCGATCAGTCGCACGTCGATCAGCGCGAGTGCGTCGCGCAGTGTGTGCGTCAGGCGGCAGTCGCTTGCGCTTGGCTGCACGGCGCCTGAAGGGTGATTATGCGCGACGATCAGGCTGGCTGCATTCAGACTCAGCGCGCGCCGCACGATTTCACGCGGATACACCGCCATGCGCGTGAGCGATGCCTTGCGCGCTTTCCTCGCAGCGTATCAGCCGATGCCGGGCGTCGAGAAAAAGCGACACGAACACCTCCTGCGGCCGCCCGCCGATCAGCAGACGCAGGTAATTCTCGACGTCCTCCGGCGAATTCATCAGCGTGCGTTTGCGCATTTTGTCGACCAGCGAGCGGCGCGCCATTTCCATGATCGCGAGCAATTGCGCCTTTTTTGCCGGTCCGATGCCGCGAATGCCGCCGAAATCGTCGTAAGTCGCGTCGAGCATCGCGCGCAGCGAGCCAAAACGGTCGAGCAACGCGCGCGCGACGCTGAAAACGTCGTGATCGGGCAGGCCCGAGCCGAGTACGAGCACGATCATCTCGGTGTCCGATAGCACGCCGGGCCCCTGTTCGATCAGCCGCTCGCGCGGCATGTCGCTTTTATGCCATTTCCCGCGCAGCAGGGATGCCTTTGGCCGCGTTTGGGGCAGCCTGCGGGCCGCCGGCGGTTGCGGTGGCGACGGCAGCGCCAAAACCGTGTCCACGGGCGCTTTGTCGATCGTGCTGGCGTGATCGTGCATATAGATAGATTCCTCCGCTTCGGGCGTGGCTGCAGCGCAATGCCGCGGCCATGCCCCTACGCGAGCGACGGAGCCAAGCCGCCGCCCGCTATGTGGCTTACAATAGACGCTTTGCGCACGGCACCCCCGACGGTTTGCCACACGCGTCGACTGCGCCAGCGGCGCACGCGTGCAGCGCGCTTCGACTGAGCGAGCATTGCATGAGCATCATCGACATTTCCGAAGTGAAACCGGGTTCACACGTGACGCTTCACTACCGGCTTTCCCTTGCCGATGGCGCCGAAGTCATCAATACCTTTACCGACAAGCCAGCCACGCTGCTGCTCGGCGCCGGTCAACTGGCGCCGCCGCTGGAAGACATTTTGCTGGGTTTGAAGGTCGGCCACCATTCGACCTTTCAGCTAGCGCCGGGTCAGGCGTTCGGTCCGCGCAATCCGGAGTTGATCCAGCGCGTCTCGCTGGCCACGCTGCGTGAAAACAGCATGATCGGAGAGGATTTTTCGCCGGGTGACCTGGTCGAATTCAACGCGCCGGGTGGCGGCCGCTACGCCGGCGTACTGAAGGAAGTCGGCGAAACGTCGGCCCTGTTCGATTTCAACCATCCGCTTGCCGGCCAGGCGCTGGCGTTTGAAGTGAAAATCATCGGGATTCTGTAAACATGAGCATCACGGACACGACTCTTGCCGAAACCGAGATCCTGCTGGCGCAGCCGCGCGGGTTCTGCGCCGGCGTCGATCGGGCTATCGAGATCGTCGAGCGGGCCATCAAGCTGCATGGTTCGCCGATCTACGTGCGCCACGAAATCGTCCATAACGCCTATGTGGTCGAAGACTTGCGCAAGAAGGGCGCGATCTTCATCGAGCGGCTCGAAGAAGTGCCGCCCGGCAATACGGTGATTTTCAGCGCGCACGGCGTGTCGAAGGCTGTGCGCTCCGAAGCCGAGTCGCGCGGTCTGCGCGTGTACGACGCCACGTGTCCGCTCGTGACCAAGGTTCATATCGAAGTCGCGAAGATGCGCCAGGACGGCTTCGACATCGTCATGATCGGCCACAAGGGTCACCCTGAAGTCGAGGGCACGATGGGGCAGGCGGGCGAGGGCATGCATCTGGTCGAAGACATCGAAGACGTGCAGGCGCTTGCAACTGGCCGATCCCGAGCGCATCGCGTTCGTCACGCAAACCACGCTGTCGGTCGACGACGCCGCGCAGATCATCGGCGCGTTGAAGGCCAAGTATCCGTCCATCCGCGAGCCGAAGAAGCAGGACATCTGCTACGCCACGCAGAACCGCCAGGACGCCGTGAAGTTCATGGCGCCGCAGTGCGACGTGGTGATCGTGGTCGGCAGCCCGAACAGCTCGAACTCCAACCGTCTGCGCGAACTGGCCGAAAAGCTCGGCGTGCCTGCGTATATGGTGGATTCGCCCGATCAGATCGATCCGGTCTGGGTCGAAGGCAAGCGCCGTATCGGCGTGACCGCGGGTGCGTCGGCGCCCGAGGTGCTGGCGCAGGCAGTGATCGCCCGTTTGCGAGAGCTCGGCGTGCGCAACGTTCGCGCTCTCGAAGGCATCGAGGAAAACATCGCGTTTCCGCTGCCGCGCGGGCTGGGTCTGCCAGCCTGACAGTCAGCTAACCGTGTTGAAAGGAAAGCGCGCCCAAGGGTGCGCTTTTTTTATGTCCGCAATTTGGCAAAGACAGAATAAATAAAGTGCCAGATCATCGGTCAATGCCAGTTTTGGTGTCCTTGCACACAAATTATTTTGAATTGGCATTCGATTTTTTATCCAATTTCTATTGATCGGTCCCCGTTTTATCGGCATTAGACAAGTTGCGCCGATTTTTGACGCACTAAAATAGTGCGTGATCTTCGATAATTCCGCAAACGTATTACTTAACCAAAAGCGCGCTGCAACCGGCCATTGAGCGAATTCGCCGCAACACTTGATGCGACAGGGTTCAACGGTGGTGCAACTGATGCACGAAAAACAGTCGCAACCCGGTTGCGCCTTTTTGCGAAATTAGCTTCCAAAATAAGGTTGCAATGCAGGAAAACCCTGTCGTTTCAACAATATTGCCCATCGCAAAATTGGAGTTACAATGCGCGCGTTCTCAAGGCCTTAAGGTCCCGAACAATGGATTTTGCAAGGCGCGGGAGACCTACTTAATGCGAGTCAAATTTGCTTACGCCGTGTCCATCGCGGCCGCGGTTGCGATGTTGACCGCGTGCGGCAAGAAACAGGATGGCGAGGCGGGAGCGGGAGCATCGGCGGCCGTCGGTGGCATCGGCCCCGGCACCGGTTAGCGAAGCGACCATCGTGAAGATCGGTCATGCGGCCCCTTTGACGGGCGGCATTGCGCATCTGGGCAAGGACAATGAAAACGGCGCGCGTCTCGCGGTCGAGGAAATCAATAAGCAGGGTTTGACGATCGACGGCCACAAGATCCAACTCGAGCTCGATGCGCAGGACGATGCGGCGGACCCGAAAACGGGCACCGCGGTTGCGCAGAAGCTCGTTGACGATCACGTGGTGGCGGTAGTCGGACATCTGAATTCGGGGGTGTCGATTCCGGCGTCGAAAATTTATAGCGATGCGAGCATCGTGCAGATCTCGCCGTCGTCGACGAACCCCGCGTATACGCAACAGGGGTTCAAGACGACCTACCGGGTCGTCGCGACCGACGCGCAACAAGGACCGGCGCTCGCCAATTACGCCACGAAGGCGTTGGGCGCCAGACGCATCGCGGTAGTCGACGATGCAACCGCCTACGGTAAGGGGCTCGCGGACGAATTCGCGAAGACTGTAGAAGCGAGCGGAGCGAAGGTCGTTGCACGGGAAGCGACCAACGACAAGGCCACGGATTTCCGGGCCATCCTCACGAAGATCAAGAGTGTTCAGCCGGACGTGATCATGTTCGGCGGCATGGACGCGACGGGCGGGCCGTTTACCAAACAGGCGGCGGCGCTCGGTATCAGGGCAAAAATCCTTGGCGGCGACGGCGTGTGTACCGACAAGGTGGGTGAGCTGGCGGGAACCGCCGTGCAAAACCTGGTCTGTTCGGAAGCAGGACTTGCGCTTTCGAAAATGGACAAGGGAGCGGACTTCGAGCAGAAGTACGTGGACCGCTTCCACACGCCGGTGCAGATTTACGCGCCGTTCACGTATGACGCTGTGTACGTGATTGTCGATGCAATGAAGCGCGCTAATTCGATCGAGGCGCCCAAGGTGCTGGCTGCGATGCCGTCGACCGACTACAACGGGGTAATCGGTCACATCGCGTTCGACGACAAGGGTGATTTGAAAGAGGGCGCCATTACGCTTTACGACTTCAAGGACGGCAAGAAATCCGTTCTCGACGTGGTGAAGATGTAATGACGGGACGTTCAGCCTGACGGCACCGAAACCACCCAACGGTGCCGTTTTTGCATCCGCTTAAGGCGAGCTGGCGACCGCATCACGGTCGTACGGCAAACCGGCAGCGGATAACCCTTACCGGTCTTTTAAATCAGTACCCGCAGTGCCATTGAGTTTCCGTACCGCATCACCGCCCACCGGCTGATGAAGAACGCGAAGCCAGTCGCACGGGCTAAGGAGCATTAAATGGATATCTTCATCCAGCAGGTCCTCAACGGGCTGGTGCTAGGCAGCGTTTATGCCATCATCGCACTGGGCTATACGATGGTTTACGGCATCTTGGGCATCATCAACTTCGCTCACGGCGACGTGTTGATGGTGGGCGCGATGGTCGCGCTCTCAGCCATAGGCGTGCTGCAGAACCACTTCCCCGGCCTCGGCAATGTGCCGACGCTGATCATTGCGTTGATCATCGCGGCGATTGTCTGCGCGGCGGTCGGCTATACGATCGAGCGCGTGGCCTACCGGCCGTTGCGTAAAGCGCCGCGTCTCGCGCCGCTGATTACCGCCATCGGTGTGTCGATCCTGCTGCAGACGCTGGCCATGATGATCTGGTCGCGCAACCCGCTGCCGTTCCCGCAGCTTCTGCCGACCGATCCGCTGAACGTGATCAAGGCCACCGACACGACACCTGGCGCCGTGATCTCGATGACTGAAATCGTCATCATCGTGGTCGCGTTCCTCGTGATGGGCGGGCTGCTGCTGCTCGTGCACAAGACCAAGCTCGGCCGCGCCATGCGCGCCATTGCCGAGAACCCGGGCAATGCGTCGCTGATGGGCGTGAACCCGAACTTCGTGATTTCGGCGACCTTCATGATCGGCTCGGCACTCGCTGCTCTGGCCGGCGTGATGATCGCGTCCGAATACGGCAACGCTCACTTCTATATGGGCTTCATCCCCGGTCTGAAGGCCTTTACCGCGGCAGTGCTCGGCGGCATCGGCAATCTCGGCGGCGCGATGGTGGGCGGCGTGCTGCTCGGCCTGATCGAACAGCTGGGTGCGGGTTACATCGGCAATCTGACTGGCGGTGTGTTCGGCAGTAACTATCAGGACGTGTTTGCGTTCATCGTGCTGATCATCGTGCTGGTGTTCCGTCCGTCGGGCCTGCTCGGCGAACGTGTTGCGGATCGCGCCTGATCCAGGGAGAAAACAGACATGACTTCGATTCAACCTATCGAGCCGTCAACGACGCTCATCCCTGAAAAGAACCGCACCAAAACGCTGACGGTCGGCATCATTACCGCGTTCTTCGTGATCGCGGCGCCGATGATCATCGGCACGGCAGGCGGCAATTACTGGGTTCGCGTGCTCGACTTCGCGATGCTGTACGTGATGCTCGCGCTCGGCCTCAATGTGGTGGTCGGCTTCGCCGGCCTGCTCGACTTGGGCTACATCGCGTTCTACGCGGTCGGCGCCTACACGTCCGCGCTGCTGAGTTCGCCGCACCTGTCGTCGCAGTTCGAGTGGATCGCGCATCTCGCGCCGAACGGGCTGCATGTGCCGTTCCTGATCATCGTGCCGTGCGCGATGGCCGTGGCCGCGTTCTTCGGCGTGATTCTCGGCGCCCCGACGCTGCGTCTGCGGGGCGACTACCTCGCCATCGTGACCCTGGGCTTCGGGGAAATCGTGCGGATCTTCCTGAACAACCTCGACCGTCCGGTGAACATCACCAACGGCCCGAAGGGGATCACGGCGATCGATCCGGTGCACGTCGGCGACTTCAGCCTCGCGCAGACCCACTCGCTGTTCGGCTTCCAGTTCCCGTCGGTGTACTCGTACTACTACCTGTTCGTGATCGCCGCGTTGCTGGTGATCTGGATCTGTACGCGTTTGCAGCACTCGCGTATCGGCCGTGCATGGGCCGCGATCCGCGAAGACGAAATCGCCGCCAAGGCGATGGGCATCAACACCCGCAACGTGAAGCTGCTGGCGTTCGCGATGGGCGCGTCGTTCGGCGGTCTGTCGGGCGCGATGTTCGGTTCGTTCCAGGGCTTCGTGTCGCCGGAATCGTTCACGCTGCCGGAGTCGATCGTGGTGCTGGCCTGCGTGGTGCTGGGCGGCATGGGCCACATCCCGGGCGTGATTCTCGGCGCGGTGCTGCTCGCGGTGCTGCCGGAATTCCTGCGCTCGACGATGGGTCCGCTGCAGAACATGATCTTCGGCCATGAAATCGTCGATACGGAAGTGATCCGTCAGCTGGTCTACGCACTCGCGATGGTGCTGATCATGCTGTATCGCTCGGAAGGCTTGTGGCCGTCGCCCAAGCATGAAGACAAGATTGCGAAACTGTCGAAGCGTAGCGGCAAGAAGCCGGTGCGCGCCTAACGGACGAGGACAATAAAGATGAGCGACAACATTCGACTGTCCGTGAAAGGCGTCAACAAACGCTTCGGCGGCCTGCAGGCTTTGTCCGATGTCGGGCTTGAGATCAAATCTGGCCAGATTTACGGCCTGATCGGCCCGAACGGCGCCGGCAAGACGACCTTCTTCAACGTGATTACGGGTCTCTACACGCCGGATTCGGGCGAGTTCAAACTCGACGGCACGCCGTACACGCCGACCGCCGTCTATCAGGTGGCGAAGGCGGGCATTGCGCGCACGTTCCAGAACATCCGTCTGTTCGGCGGCATGACCGCGCTGGAAAACGTGATGGTCGGCCGGCACGTGCGCACGAAGCACGGCCTGATCGGCGCGGTGTTCCAGACCCCGGCCGAGCGCCGGGAAGAGCGCGAGATCAAGGAACGCGCGATCGAACTGCTCGACTACGTGGGCATTGCGCAATACGCGGACTACACGTCGCGCAACCTGTCGTACGGCCACCAGCGTCGTCTGGAAATTGCGCGTGCGCTGGCAACGGACCCGAAGCTGCTTGCTCTCGATGAACCGGCCGCCGGCATGAACGCGACGGAAAAGGTCGAACTGACCAAGCTGCTCGACAAGATCCGCTCGGACGGCAAGACGATTCTGCTGATCGAGCACGACGTGAAACTCGTGATGGGTCTGTGCAACCAGATGACGGTGCTCGACTACGGCAAGGTGATTGCGCAGGGTCTGCCGCAGGACGTGCAGAAGGATCCGAAGGTGATCGAGGCTTACCTCGGCGCGGGAGTTCATTAATGGCAGCGACGAATATGGCAATGAGCGCAAATACCCCGATGCTCAAGATCAAGGGGCTGCAGGTCAATTACGGCGGCATTCAGGCCGTCAAGGGTATCGATCTGCAGGTCGGAGCAGGGCGAACTGGTCACGCTGATCGGCGCGAACGGTGCGGGCAAGACCACGACGATGAAGGCGATCACGGGTCTGAAGCCGTACACGATCGGCGACATCGAGTACATGGGCGAGTCGATCAAGGGCATGCCGCCGCATCTGCTGCTGAAGAAAGGTCTGGCGATGGTGCCGGAAGGCCGCGGCATCTTCGCGCGCATGTCGATCGTCGAGAACATGCAGATGGGCGCTTATCTGCGCACCGACACGGACGGCATCAAGGCGGACGTCGATCGCATGTTCGGCTTCTTCCCGCGTCTGAAGGAACGTGCCGCGCAATACGCGGGCACGCTGTCGGGCGGCGAACAGCAGATGCTGGCAATGGCGCGCGCGATCATCTCGCGTCCCAAGCTGTTGCTGCTCGATGAACCGTCGATGGGTCTGTCGCCGATCATGGTCGAGAAGATCTTCGAAGTGGTGCGGGCGATTTCGGCAGAAGGCATGACCGTGCTGCTGGTCGAACAGAACGCGCGGCTCGCATTGCAGGCGGCCAATCGCGGCTACGTGATGGACTCAGGTCTGGTCACGATGTCGGGCGACGCGAAGCAGATGCTGGACGATCCGAAGGTGCGCGCGGCGTATCTGGGCGAGTAAGCGGGTCCTGCTGTACCTGTACTGTGTACTGACGAAAAAAAGCCGCATGCGTGTTAAAGCGCATGCGGCTTTTCTATTCTATTCGAGCCGCGGTTTATCCCGCCGTTGTCGTTGTCGTTGTCGAGGTCGTTGCCACCGGATCGGCGAGTTCGCCCAGCCGCTTGCCGAGACTCGTCACCGGGTCCGCGCGATAACCGAGCGACTCGTAGAACCCAAGCAACTCGGTCTTCGCCGACAGAATCTGCAAGTTCAGCTTCGGACAGCCAAGCGCGGTCAACGCCGTCTCGACATGCGCAACCAGCCGCGTGCCGATGCCATGACGACGCAGCGATTCATCGACCGCGAGCGAATACATCCAGCCCCGGTGGCCGTCGTAACCGCCCATCACCGTGCCGACGATACGCTCGCCGAATACCGCGACAAAGAACAGTTCCGGCTGCGTCGCCAGCTTGTTCGCGATCGACAGATGCGGATTGCGCTGCGGCCGGCTCAGGTCCCGATACTCGGGGAACGCCTGCTGCCACAGCGCGATCACGGCATCGGTGTCGCTCGCGTCGAAGCGGCGGATCGATAGCGTCGCGCTTGTCGTCATATGCGTGGTCTCGTTGGATTGCAGCGTGAATTAAAGCGTGAATTACAGCGAGTCAAGGATCGAACGCAGCATCGTCATCATCTGATCGATCTCTTCATTCGTCACGTTCAGCGCCGGCATGAAGCGCAGCAGGTTCGGACGCGCCGCGTTCAGCAGCAGGCCGTCGGGCTGCATGTCGCGCGCCTTTTCGACGATCAGCGGACCGTTGTCGTTATCGAGCAGCAGCGCGCGCAGCAGACCCTCGCCCCGCTCGCCCTTGAAGCCGCGTTCCGCCGACAACTCCAGCAGCTTCGCGCGCAGATATTCGCCGCGTGCGCGCACGCCTTCGAGGAAGCCCGGCGCCGTCAGTTGCGAGATCACCGAGTAGCCGACCGCGGTCATCAGTGGATTGCCGTTGTAGGTGCCGCCCTGGTCGCCCGCTTCGAACACGGCGACTTCCGCCTTCGACAACAACGCCGCCAACGGCACGCCACCGCCGATGCCTTTGCCGAGCGTCATGATGTCCGGCTCGATACCCGACAGTTCGTAGGCGAACAGCGTGCCCGCACGACCGCAACCGCTTTGCACTTCGTCGACGATCAGCAGCAGATTGTGCTTCTTCGTCAGTTCGCGCAGTTGCTGCATGAATTCGGGCGTCGCGGGAATCACGCCGCCTTCGCCCTGAATCGGCTCGAGCATCACCGCAACCGTCTTCGCGTTGATCAGCTTTTCGACCGACGCGATGTCGTTCAGGTCCGCCTTCGGGAAACCCGGCACTTGCGGTGCGTAGATCGTGTCCCAGCCCGGCTTGCCGCTCGCCGACATCGTGGCGATCGTGCGGCCGTGAAAGCTGTGGTCGAACGTGATGATTTCGAACGCGCCGTCCTTGAACTTCCGGCCCCACTTGCGCGCGAGCTTGATCGCGCCTTCGTTGGCTTCGGCGCCGCTGTTCGCGAAGAACACCTTGTCGAAGCAGCTATGTTGGGTGAGCAGGCCAGCGAGTTTCGCCATCGGCTCGTTGTAGAAAGCCGGCGACGGGTTCAGCAGCAGCTTCGACTGCGTGTTCAACGCTTCGATCATGCCGTCGTTGCAATGGCCGAGGCTATTGACCGCCCAGCCCTGAATGAAGTCCAGATAGCGCTTGCCGGTGTTGTCGTACAGCCACGAGCCCTTGCCGTGCGTGAAAACGATTTCGGGCCGGTTCGTGATGTACATCAGCGACTCGATCGGATACTCATTGAAATTCATGACGGCAAGCTCCAGACAACGGGGGTGAAGGGTAGGTGACGGGTTGGCCTTGCAGCAAACAACGGCCGGAAAAACAGAAAAGCCACGGCATGCCGTGGCTTTCATGATTCGAACAGCTTGCGCCTTGTGTAGCGCGAATCCGTGACGAAGCCAGCGGCGTCCCTAGGGGAGCGGCGAGCGGCGACGTCGAAGTTCGGACTGGATGCGGTTCATGCGCGAAAGAATACGACAACAAAAGCGCCGGTGTAAACCATGAATTTGCACAATGGCGCGACAAAACCGATTTCTGCGCGCCTGTCTTCAGGTTGACACGTTGTGCGCGAACGGCCTGTCCGGTGCTTCAAACAGGCCGTTTTTTCTCAACCTGGCTTGACCAATGCGCTTAAACCGCGTTCGCCAGATCGGCCGCGCTCGTGAACGAGTCCGCGTAGAACTCATCTTCCGGCAGCTTGTGATGCTGGGTGAAATCGCGCTGTGCCGACTCGACCATCACCGGCGCGCCGCACGCATACACCTGATAGGCCGACAGATCGGGCAAATCTTCGATCACCGCGCGATGCACGAAGCCGACGCGGCCCGTCCATGCATCGCCCGCGTCCGGTTCCGACAGCACCGGCACGAACTTGAAGTTCGGGATCTCCCGCGCCCATTGTTCGGCGAGTTCGAGCAGATACAGGTCTTTCTTGCGACGCGCGCCCCAGTACAACGTCATCGGGCGATTCAGGTTCTTGAACACCGCGTGCTCGACGATCGCCTTCAGCGGCGCGAAGCCCGTGCCCGACGCGAGCAGCACGATCGGCTTGTCCGAATCTTCACGCAGGAAGAAGGTGCCGAGCGGCGCTTCGAAGCGCAGGATGTCGCGCTCTTTCAAGGTGTTGAACACGTGGTCGGTGAACGCGCCACCCGGCATGTGACGGACGTGCAGTTCGATCGGGCCTTCGGTATGCGGCGCGTTCGCCATCGAGTAGCTGCGACGCTTGCCGTCTTTCAGAATGAATTCGAGGTACTGGCCGGCCAGATATTGCAGACGCTCGTTGGCGGGCAGTTGCAGCTTAACGACCATCACGTCGTCGGCCTTGCGCTCGATCGCGTTCACGCGGCACGGCAGCTTCTTGACCTGCACGTCGCCGACACCGGCCACTTCGCGGATGTCCACTTCGAGATCGGAGCAGGCGGTCGCGCAGCATAGCAGCGCGAGGCCGCGCGTTTTTTCGTCGTTCGACAATGCCGACGACGAGTGCGCGCCCTGTTCGATTTCGCCGCTGACCACAGCACCCTTGCACGAACCGCATGCGCCGTTCTTGCAGCCGTACGGCAGGCCGATGCCCTGGCGCAACGCGGCGCTCAGCAGCGGTTCGTCCTGTTCTACCTGAAACTGCCGGCCGCTTTGCCGGAGCGTGACGTTAAATGCCATAGAGTGTTCGAAAATCGTAAAGTCGGGAATCGTTATTGGAGCATCGGAGCCGCCGCATCGAGCGCGCGGTACCTCGCGGTACCTGATACCCGGCGCGCCTGACGGCTACAATGCGTCCACCATGAAAGCGACACGAAACTTCCGCCGGCCGCGCGTGTTAATCGTAGGTTGCGGCGATGTCGGCATGCGCTGCGTGCCCTTGTTCCAGCCACACGCGCATGTGTTTGCGCTGACCAGCCACGCCGGACGCTGCGCCGAATTGCGCGCTGCGGGTGCGACACCGCTGGTCGGCGATCTCGACGTGCGCCGCAGTCTCAAACGGCTGGCGGGCCTCGCGCCGACGGTGCTGCACCTCGCGCCACCGCAAAAAACCGGCGACGACGACGGCCGGACCCGTGCGTTGCTCGCTACGCTCGGCGCGCGCCGCGCCGGCGTGTTGCGGGCTTCGTCCGCATCCGGGAGTACGCCGGTAGGGCGTTTGCGCCATGTTCGTGCTCACTTTCGCGCCTCGTGGGCGGAATCTGAGACAGCCGGTATTGTACCCGACAGGGGGTACCCGACCGCCGCTTCGCGGGCACCCGTCAAGCTGGTTTATGCGAGCACGACAGGTGTCTATGGCGATTGCGGCGGTGCGTGGATCGACGAAACGCGGCCGGTGCAGCCGGCCAACGGACGGGCCAAACGTCGCGTGTCGGCGGAACGGCAATTGCGGCGCGCAGCGGCTCGCGGGAGCGTCGTTGCCAGCATCGCGCGAATTCCCGGCATTTACGCGCGCAACCGTCTGCCGCTCGCGCGGCTTGAAAAACGCACGCCGGCACTGAGCGAGGCCGACGACGTCTACACCAATCACATTCACGCGGACGATCTGGCCGCGATCCTCGTGCGCCTCGTCACGCATGGCAAGCCGTCGCGCGTGATTCACGCGTCCGACGATTCGTCGCTGAAAATGGGCGAATACTTCGATGAAGTGGCCGACGCTTTCGGCCTCGCACGCCCGCCGCGCATCACGCGCGTCGATGCCGAAAAGCAGATCGATCCGAACCTGCTGTCTTTCATGCGCGAATCGAGGCGGCTCGTGAACCGGCGTCTGAAAAGGGAATTGCGCGTGCAATTACGATATCCGAGCGTGGCGGATTTCCTGCGCGAGAGTGGCAAGGGCTGACGCTTGAAGCACCGGCCGCACTCGCCGTGCGGGCCGTGCTAACGACGTGGTGCTGCCCGGATGAAGCCGCGCCGTGAAGCCGCGGCGAAAAACCATCAAAAACCCAACCTGCCGGGCATTGCCCGGCTGATTGGCGGCCCCGTCGCACTCCATCAACGCATAGGCCTCGCGAGGCCTGGCTGATCCGGACTCAGGTCAGCGCCGGCAGGAATTCCAGCAGCAGGAAACACAGCATCCCGCCAATGAGCGCGCCGATCAGGTTCGGATGATATTTGTGCCGCATCCGCATGACGACTGCCAGTCCGCCGACGAGCAGCAGTCCGAGACAAATAAAAGCAATCATCACCTGCGAGATCGCGGCCGAGCTGTCGATTTGCATGGCGCCCCTCCTTGAAACCTTTGTCGTCTTTTATGAGACGAGTATAGGGCGCGCTGTAAGGAGAAGCATGCTGCAAAGCAGCAGCCCGGGCATCGCGCCAATGGCCGGAGCGCGGCCACCAGCAAGCTTTTGCTGCTGCATCAACAGGTTGCGAAGGTCCGCGCGATGACCTCCCGGTTTACCCGCTCCGTAAAGAACCGAGGTCGTTTTCGTCGAGCCATTGCCATGCGCCGGGCGCGAGCGTGGACGGCAACACCAGTCCGCCAACCCGCTCGCGATGCAACGCTTCGCAGCGGTTGCCCGAGGCTGCGATCATCCGCTTGACCTGGTGATATTTGCCTTCCATCACGGTGAGCGCGAGTGCGTGGTCGCCGCGTGCCTCGGCGTTCACGGCAGCGACCGGTTTGCTCTCGCCGTGCAGCATCACGCCTGCGCGCAATGACTGCAATTGCGCATCGTCGAGCGGATGGCGGGTGGTCGCGACGTACACCTTCGGCACCTTGCGTTTGGGCGACGTGAACAGGTGCACGAACTTGCCGTCGTCGGAGAGCAGCAGCAGGCCGGTAGTGTCCTGATCGAGCCGTCCGACGCATTGCACGCCGCGCTCCGCAAATTGCGGCGGCAGCAGGCTGAACACGCTCAAATGATGTTGCGGATCGCGCGAACATTCGTAGCCGGCGGGCTTGTTCAACAGCAGATACGCATGCTCGCGATACGGCCACTCGACGCCGTCCACGCTGAAGCGCAAGGTGTCGTCGAGGGCGGGGAGGTCGGCGTCGGCATCGGTGCAAACCGCGCCGCCGATGCTCACGCGAGCGTCGGCGACCAGCGCGCGGCATTGACGGCGCGAGCCGAAACCTTGAGTGAAGAGGAGGCTTTCGAGATTCATGGCGAGCGAAGAATAACACCGCAAGAAGCGGAGCGCCCCGCGACGCCGGACCGACGACGATGGTCGCTCCCTCCCGTCGCAGGAATTCAATCATGCAGGCTAGCTCGTCGTCTTCGTCCACCTCATCCACGATCCGTTTGCCTGCCGCGTTCCGGCGGCTCGCGTGGTCGAATCTGGCCGCGCAATCCGCTGAGCAGGTCAGCCTCGCCGCCGCGCCGCTCGTCGCGGTGTTCGCGCTCGGCGCCGATGCGCGCGACACCGGTCTTTTGCAAACCGCGCAGACGCTACCGTTCCTGTTGCTTTCGTTGCCGCTCGGTGTATGGGCCGACCGCCGCTCACGCCGCACGCTGATGACGCTCGCCGAAAGCGTGCGCGTAGCCGCGATGCTCGGCGTGCTGCTGCTCGTCTTCACGCATGCGTTGAATCTGCCGATGCTCGCCGCGCTCGGCTTTATCGCCGCGACCGGCACGGTGGCCTACAACGTCGCGGCGCCGTCGCTGGTGCCGTCTATCGTGCCGCGTGAAGCCTTCGCCAGCGCAAACGGCCGGCTGGAACTCGCGCGCAGTGTCGCGTATTCGGCGGGGCCGGCGCTCGGCGGCCTGCTGGTCGGCTGGATCGGCGCGGGCTGGGCGTATGGCTGTGCAGCCGCGATGTCGGCGCTGGCCGTCACGTTGCTCGCGGGACTGCGCGAACCGCCGCGCTCGCTCGCGCCGCGTCGTCATTTCATGCTCGAACTGCGCGACGGCACGCGCTTCGTGTGGCGCAACGCGCTACTGCGTCCAATGCTCGCGACGGCGGTGTTTTTCAACCTCGGCTTCTTCATCCTGCAAGCGGTGTATGTGCCGTACGCGGTGCATCGACTGGGGATGACGGCGTCGGCGGTCGGCGTGACGCTCGGTGCGTACGGCGTCGGCATGGTGTGCGGTGCGCTGGCCGCGCCCGCTATCGCGCGACGGCTGACGTTCGGGCGTGTGCTGGTCATCGGGCCGTCGTGCGGATTGCTGGCGTCGCTCGTGATGGTGGCGACGCTCGTCGCGCCGTCGTTCTGGCTGGCGACAGCGAGCTTCTTCCTGCTCGGCGCGGGCCCGATTCTGTGGGTGGTCGGCTCGCACCACGCTGCGCCAGGCGATCACCCCCGAGCGGATGATGGGCCGCGTGTCGGCGTTGATCAGTACCGCCACCTACGGCGCGCGGCCGGTGGGTGCGCTGCTCGGCGCGGTCATCAGCGCGCGCTGGAATGTGGATGCGTGTCTGGTCGCGGCGGCGGCGGCTTTTCTCGTGCAGGCGCTGATCATTTTCACGTCGCCGGCGGCGCGGCTTGCGGGCATTCCCGAGGCGGGCGCCAGCCGCCTGCTGAAAATGGATTTTCACGCAGCCTGTGCCCGGCGGCGTGGCAAGCATCTGCAGATGCCTCGCAGCTAGGTGAAAACCCTCGAAAATGAAAATGTATTTTTGTCCAGTGAGTTTTTATGTAAATATAATTTCATTCACATTCGACTCAAGCCACGGCTCTGCCGCGCTCGTATGAACCATCGTCCGTCTGCTGCTTCCAGCCCCGCCGAACAGGCCATCGCCGCGCACATCGCGCAGGCGATGCCGACGCTGACGCCGATCCACCGGCGCATGGGCGAATACGTGCTGGCCAATCTGTTTCGCGCCGCCACCATGCGGATCGACGAACTGGCGAGCGTGGTCGGCGCGTCGGTGGCGACGGCGAACCGCTTTGCCCGCGCGCTCGGCTTCGACGGCTATCCGCAGTTTCGCGAGGCGCTGGTGCGCGGTTTCGAAGCGACGCTCGCGCCGGTCGAGCGCTTGCGCAGCGCCCAGGAGTCGCTGGCGCCCGGCGACGATCTGATCGATGCGTCGCTTGAACAGGCCGCCAGCAATCTGAACGCGACGCGCACCGCCATCGACCGCGCCGCCGCCGATGCCGCCGTCGACGCGATCATCGCGGCCCGTCGCGTGTTCGTGCTCGGCTACGGCGCGAGCGCGTTTCTCGCGGGGCTGATGGAGCATGGACTGACGCCGTATCACGACAACGTGCAGTCGCTCGCGCTGATGGGCGGACCGACCCACGCTGCGCGCCGTCTGTTTGCATCGAACGAAGACGACCTGGTGATCGGCATTGCGTTTCCCGCGTTATGTCGAAGACACGATCGAACTCGCACGCCGCGCAGC
Source organism: uncultured beta proteobacterium (assembly GCA_963800185.1). GTDB lineage: Bacteria > Pseudomonadota > Gammaproteobacteria > Burkholderiales > Burkholderiaceae > Paraburkholderia. Next base: position 350,430 of record CAWCZW010000005.1, read on the forward strand.
CGGCCGCGGCGCACGCGTGCTAGCGCTCACCGACGGCCCGCATTCGCCGCTCGCGCAGTTCGCGAGCCTCTCGCTGTACATCCGCGCGGACCGGCGGCTCGCGGCGAACGCGGATTCCGCCGTGCTCGCCGTGATCGAAGCGCTGTGCGACGCGGTCGCGTATCGCGCGACACGTTCGGTGAAAGCGGCCGCCGAAGTCAGCGAATTCGTGCTGCCGTGGCTGGTCGATTCGCAAGCCGGCGCGGCTGGCGCGCTCAGCAAGCCCGCGCCCGCCGCGACCCAAGCTACTCCCCGTAAAACCCGCACTACCCAAAAGAAATCATGAATTCCAACGCAGTCATTGCCATTCATGGCGGGGCAGGCACGATCCTGCGCGCGTCGATGTCGGCCAGCGCCGAAGCTGACTATCACGCCGCGCTGCATGCGGTGTTGAGCGCCGCTCAACGCGTGCTCGCCGACGGCGGCAGCGCACTCGACGCCGTCAGCGTCGCGGTGCGTCTGCTCGAAGACTGTCCGCTGTTCAACGCCGGACACGGCGCGGTGTACACGGCGGCGGGCACACATGAACTCGACGCGGCGATCATGGACGGCCGCACGCTCGACGCCGGCGCAGTCTGTTGCGTGACCCGCGTGCGCAATCCGATTCTGGCGGCGCGCAGCGTGCTGGAACATAGCGAGCACGTGATGTTCACCGCCGAGGGCGCGGAAGCATTCGCGGCGGCGCAAGGACTCGAATTCGTCGATCCCGCGTATTTCGATACCGAAGCGCGGCATCGTCAGTGGATGCTTGCGCGCGGTCAGCAACGCGCGATGCTCGATCACGACGGCGCGACGCTCGCCGCTGACGCAGCGTCGGCGGCAGCGCAAGGCGCCGAACCGACGCCGCACGAGCCGATCGATCCGAACCGCAAGTTCGGCACGGTGGGCGCGGTGGCGCTCGACATCCACGGTCACCTGGCGGCGGCTACGTCGACGGGCGGCGTGACCAACAAGCAGGTCGGCCGGGTCGGCGATACCCCGCTGATCGGCGCAGGCTGCTACGCGGACGACGCCACCTGCGCAGTCTCGACCACCGGCTCCGGCGAAATGTTCATGCGCATGGTCGCCGCGTACGACGTCGCCGCGCAGATGGCGTATCGCCAGGTGTCGTTGCAGGACGCCGCGCACGACGTGGTGATGAACCGCCTGCCGAAGATCGACGGACGCGGCGGTCTGATCGCCGTCGATGCGCGCGGCAATGTCACCTTGCCGTTCAACACCGAAGGCATGTATCGCGGCTTCGCGCGACTCGGCGAAACGCCCGAGACGGCGATTTATCGCTAGGGCGGTTTTGCCTGCGGTTTTGCCTGAGTTGTCGCCTGCGCTGTTGCCTGCATTCCCATCGAACCTCGCCCGAATGAACCATCGCGTGAGTTCACGTTAGCTCACGCCAGTCGCGTCCGTATTCCAAGGAACCACCGTGCCAACTTCATCGCACAACAGTCATTCGCTTATCGACACCTTGCCGCCGCAACGCGTGCTCGCGGTCGACGATCTGTCGGTCGCGTTTCGCCGCGGTGACGCCGCCTTCAACGCGGTGCGCAATCTGTCGCTGACGGTCGAGCGTGGCGAGACGCTGGCGATCGTCGGCGAATCGGGGTCGGGCAAATCGGTGACATCGCTCGCGTTGATGCGGCTGATCGAGCAGGGCGGTGGGCGCCTTGCCGGCGGCAGCGTCATGTTCCGGCGCCGCGACGGCAGCGTGCTCGATCTCGCGAAAGCGTCGAGCGGCACGATGCGCTCGATTCGCGGCGCCGACATCGCGATGATCTTCCAGGAGCCGATGACCTCGCTCAATCCGGTCTTCACGGTCGGCGATCAGATCGGCGAGGCGATTGCGCTGCATCAGGGCAAGAGCCGCGGCGCCGCGCACGCGGAAACGCTGCGTCTGCTGGAACTCGTGCGGATTCCCGAGGCGCGGCGAGTGGCGGCGCGCTTTCCGCATCAACTGTCGGGCGGCATGCGGCAGCGCGTGATGATCGCGATGGCGCTGTCGTGCAAGCCCGCTCTGCTGATCGCCGACGAGCCGACCACCGCGCTCGACGTGACGATTCAGGCGCAGATTCTGCAACTGATTCGCGGCTTGCAGGACGAGATGAATATGGGCGTGATCTTCATCACGCACGATATGGGCGTGGTCGCCGAAGTGGCGGATCGCGTGCTCGTGATGTATCGCGGCGAGAAGGTCGAAGAGGGCGCGTCGGATGCGCTGTTCGCCGCGCCGTCGCATCCTTATACGAAGGCGCTGCTGGCCGCGGTGCCGCGCCTGGGCGCGATGCAGGGCACGGATCAGCCGGCCCGTTTCCCGATTCTCACCGTCGAACAGGCGAGCCTCGGTACGGCCGATCAGGCAGTGCGTCCCGCTGCGGCGGTGGCGAAAGAAGCGCAGCCGCCGGTGCTGCACACCACGCCGCCGATTCTGCGCGTGCGCGACCTGGTCACGCGCTTCCCGGTCAGAAGCGGCATGCTGGGCCGCGTAACGGGCCGCGTGCATGCAGTCGAAAAGGTCAGCTTCGATCTGCGGCCTGGCGAAACGCTTGCGCTGGTCGGCGAGTCGGGTTGCGGCAAATCGACGACGGGCCGCTCGTTGTTGCGTCTGGTCGAAAGTCAGAGCGGCTCGATCGAATTCAATGGCCGCGAAATCAGTTCGCTGAGCGGTCCCGCGTTGCAGGCGTTGCGCCGCGATATCCAGTTTATTTTTCAGGACCCGTTCGCATCGCTGAATCCGCGTCTGACGGTCGGCTTCTCGATCATGGAGCCGCTGCTCGTGCATGGCGTCGCGCAAGGTGACGAAGCGCAGGCCCGCGTCGAATGGCTGCTCGAAAAAGTCGGCTTGCCGCGCGAAGCAGCACGGCGTTATCCGCATGAATTCTCAGGCGGTCAACGGCAGCGGATCGCGATTGCGCGGGCGCTCGCGTTGAATCCGAAAGTCGTGATCGCCGATGAATCGGTGTCCGCGCTCGACGTTTCCGTGCAGGCGCAGATCGTCAATCTGATGCTCGATCTGCAACGCGAACTCGGCGTCGCGTATCTGTTCATTTCGCACGACATGGCGGTGGTCGAGCGCGTCAGTCATCGCGTCGCGGTGATGTATCTCGGCCAGATCGTCGAGATCGGCCCGCGTCGCGCGGTGTTCGAAGCGCCGCAGCATCCGTACACGAAGAAGCTGATGGGCGCGGTGCCGGTTGCGGATCCGGCGCGCCGTCACGCAAAACGCAGCTCGCCGTGGATGAAATTCCCAGCCCGATTCGCGCGCTGCACGACGAGCCGGTCGTCGCGCCGCTCGTTGCGGTGGGACCGGATCACTTCGTCGCGCAGCATCGCGTCGGCGGCGCTTATTGACGCTGACTGACCGAAGCAATCCAAAGTAATACGAAGCATCCCGAAGCACCTTGCAGCAAAAACTTAAAGCAAAACGATTTTATTCGCAGCCTCTCAACCTGATTTATCTCGCGGCCTGGAGCCAATCTCATGAACCTGCTGGTCCCGTCTTCTCCGTTTCGTTTGCGCGCGCTGATTAGCGGCGGCGCGGTGGTGTTCGCGATGCTCGCGGGCAGTGCGGCGCACGCCGACACCCAGGCCGTGATGGCCGTCGCGTCGACCTTCACGTCGCTCGATCCGTACGACGCGAACGACACGCTATCGCAAGCCGTTGCCAAGTCGTTCTATCAAGGGCTGTTCGGCTTCGACAAGGACATGAAGCTGGTCAACGTGCTGGCCGACAGCTATGAAGCGAGCCCGGATGCGCGCGTCTATACGTTCAAGCTGCGCCACGGCGTGAAGTTCCAGGACGGCACCGACTTCAACGCGGCTGCTGTGAAAGCGAACTTCGACCGCGTGACCGATCCGGCGAACAAGCTCAAGCGCTACAACATGTTCAGCCGCATCGACAAGACCGAAGTGGTCGATCCGTACACGGTGAAGGTCACGCTGAAGACGCCGTTCTCGGCGTTCGTCAACGTGCTCGCGCATCCGTCGGCGGTGATGATTTCGCCGGCTGCGATCAAGAAATACGGCAAGGACATCGCGTTCCATCCGGTCGGCACAGGTCCGTTCGAACTCGTGAAGTGGGACCCGGCAGGCGATCTGACGGTGAAGAAGTTCGCCGGTTACTGGAAGAAGGGCTACCCGAAGATCGATGCGATCGACTGGAAGCCGGTGGTCGACAACAACACGCGCGCCGCGCTGATGAGCACCGGCGAAGCGGACTTCGCGTTCCAGGTGCCGTACGAACAGGCCGCGCAATTGCAGTCGAACCCGAAGGTCGATCTGGTTGCCGCGCCGTCGATCATCGAGCGCTATATCAGCCTGAACGTGAACCAGAAGCCGTTCGACAACCCGAAGGTGCGTGAAGCGCTGAACTACGCGATCAACAAGGACGCGCTGATCAAGGTTGCGTTCTCCGGTTACGCGAGCCCGGCCGAAGGCGTGGTGCCGCAAGGCGTGGACTACGCGACGAAGCTCGGTCCGTGGCCGTACGATCCGGCGAAGGCGCGCGCGTTGCTGAAGGAAGCGGGCTATCCGAACGGTTTCGAAACGACGCTGTGGTCCGCGTATAACTACTCGACCGCGCAAAAGGTGATTCAGTTCGTGCAGCAGCAACTCGCGCAGGTTGGCGTGAAGGCGCAGGTCGAAGCGCTCGAAGCGGGTCAGCGCGTCGCCAAGGTGGAAAGCGCGCAGGACCCGGCCAAGGCGCCGGTGCGCATGTACTACATCGGCTGGTCGTCGTCGACGGGTGAGGCCGACTGGGCGATCTCGCCGCTGCTCTCATCGGCTGCGTTTCCGCCGAAGATGGTCAACACCGCGTACTACAAGAACGACACGGTCGACAGCGATCTGAAGCAGGCGCTCGAAACCACCGACCGCACGCAGAAGACCGCGCTCTACGCCGACGCGCAAAAGCGCATCTGGACCGACGCGCCGTGGATCTTCCTGGTGAAGGAGAAGGTCGTGTATGCGCGCAGCAAGCGTCTGTCGGGTGCGTACGTTGCGCCGGACGGCTCGTTCAATTTCGACGAAATCGCGATCAAGTAATGCATTGGCCGAGTGGTCCATCGTTTTGATTGATCAACGCGATGGACCACCCGGCCGCACCGGTTTCTTCGTCACCCGCATCACTGCAGGATAGGGTTTCATGCTGAACTTCCTCGTCAAACGTCTCTTTGGCCTGCTGCCGACGCTCTTCATCGTCGCCGTGCTGGTGTTTCTGTTCGTGCATCTGTTGCCGGGCGATCCGGCGCGTCTGGCCGCCGGCCCCGAAGCGGACGAAGCAACCGTCGCGCTGGTGCGCGCCGATCTCGGTCTCGACAAACCGATGCCGCAGCAGTTCGTCAACTTCTTCGTGCGGATCGCGCACGGCGATTTCGGCACCTCGACGCGCAGCAAGCGGCCCGTCAGTCAGGAAATCGCCGAGCGCTTCATGCCGACGCTGCTGCTCACGCTCGCCAGCATGGTGTGGGCGGTGGTGATCGGCATGGCGCTCGGGATCGTCTCGGCGGTGTGGCGTAACCGCTGGCCCGACCGGCTCGGCATGACGCTCGCGGTGTCGGGCATTTCGTTTCCCGCGTTCGCGCTCGGCATGCTGCTGATGGAGATTTTCTCGGTGAAGCTCGGCTGGCTGCCGATTGTCGGCGACGGCTCGTGGCGCAGTTACGTGCTGCCGTCGCTGACGCTCGGCGCGGCCGTCGCGGCGGTGATGGCGCGCTTCACGCGGGCTTCGTTCGTCGAAGTGATGCACGAGGATTTCGTGCGGACCGCGCGCGCCAAGGGCGTGCCCGAGCGGCTCGTGATCGTCAAACACTGCCTGCGCAACGCGATGATTCCGGTCATCACGATGATGGGCTTGCAGTTCGGTTTTCTGCTCGGCGGCTCGATCGTGGTCGAAGTGGTGTTCAACTGGCCGGGCCTCGGGCGTCTGCTGGTGGATGCCGTGTCGATGCGCGACTATCCGGTGATTCAGGCCGAAGTGCTGTTGTTCTCGCTCGAATTCATCATCATCAACCTGATCGTCGACGTGCTGTACGCGGTGATCAATCCGACTATCCGTTTCAAGTGAGGCCCGCATGAGCATCTCTGCAACCGAGGCGAATGCGGCGCGCGCCGCTATCGTGGAAAGCGCGATCCGCACACCGTGGAGCGAGTTCTGGCGCAAATTCCGCAAGCAGCACGTGGCGCTCGGCGCCGGCATTTTCGTGCTGCTGCTGATCGTGGTCGCGATTGCCGCGCCGCATATCGTGCCGTACGACCCGGAGAATTTCTTCGACTACGACGCGCTCAATGCGGGCCCGTCCGCCGCGCACTGGTTCGGTGTCGATTCGCTGGGCCGCGATATTTTCAGCCGCATTCTCGCGGGCTCGCGCATCTCGCTCGAAGCAGGCTTTCTGTCGGTCGCGATCGGCGCGGTGATCGGCACGTTCTTCGGCTTGCTTGCCGGCTACTACGAAGGCTGGTGGGACCGCATCACGATGCGCGTGGCCGACGTGCTGTTCGCGTTTCCCGGCATTCTGCTCGCGATCGGCGTGGTCGCGATTCTCGGCAACGGCATGATCAATGTGATCTGCGCGGTGGCGATCTTCAGCATTCCGGCGTTCGCGCGGCTGGTACGCGGCAACACGCTGATGCTCAAGCAACTCACGTATATCGAGGCGGCGCGCAGCATCGGTGCGTCGGACTGGACCATCATCGTGCGGCATATTCTGCCGGGGACGATTTCGTCGGTGGTGGTGTACTTCACGATGCGTATCGGTACCTCGATCATCACGGCGGCGAGCCTGTCGTTTCTCGGACTCGGCGCGCAGCCGCCGACCCCGGAGTGGGGCGCGATGCTCAACGAAGCGCGCGCCGATATGGTCACCGCGCCGCATATCGCGCTGTTTCCGAGTCTCGCGATTTTCCTGACCGTGCTGGCGTTCAATCTGCTCGGCGATGGTCTGCGCGATGCGCTCGATCCGAAGCTCGACCGGCTATGAGCAGCGCACCGCATATCGGCACGCTGGCGAGCGGGCCGCTCGGCACGATTGCCGATGTCGACGGCGTGACGGTCGGTCATTGCACGATCGACCGGGGCGCATTGCAAACCGGCGTCACGGTGATCCGTGCGCATCGTGACGATCCGTTTGTTCATAAGGTGCCCGCTGCTGTGTCGGTGATCAACGGGTTCGGCAAAAGCATCGGGCTCGTGCAGGTCGAAGAACTCGGTACGCTGGAAACGCCGATTGCGTTGACCAATACGTTCGGCGTCGGCGCGGTGGCGCAGGCGCAGATTCGTGCGGCCATCGGCGCGAATCCGCAGATCGGGCGCGAGTGGTCGACCGTGAATCCGCTGGTGTTCGAATGCAATGACGGGTACCTGAACGATATTCAGGCGCTCGCTGTCACCGAACAGCACTTCAACGATGCATTTGACGCCGCCGATGCAAACGTCGCGAGTGGCTCGGTCGGGGCGGGGCGGGGCATGTCGTGCTTCGATCTGAAGGGCGGTATTGGCAATGCGTCGCGTGTGGTCAGTGTGGCGGAACGCGCCTATACCGTCGGCGCGCTCGTGCTCGCCAACTTCGGCCGCTTGCCGATGCTGACGATCGACGGCACGCCGCTCGGCCGCATGCTGACCGAACGCGCGGCCGAGGTTGAAGCGAAGGTCGTCAGCACAAAACCCGAACAAGGCTCGATCATCATGATCGTCGCCACCGACGCCCCGCTCGACGCGCGTCAACTGAAGCGTCTCTCACTGCGCGCGGCAGCCGGCCTCGCACGAACCGGCTCGGTGTACGGTCACGGCAGCGGCGATATCGCGCTGGCGTTTTCGACGGCCTACACGGTGCCGCACGACGCCGATTCGATCACGCTGCCGCCGCTCGCCGCCGACGCGCGTCTGGATCCGCTGTTCCGCGCGTGCGCCGACAGCGTCGAACAGGCGATCGTCGACGCGTTATGGAGCGCGACCTCCGTGACAGGTCGCGACGGACATCGACGTTTGTCGTTGCACGACAGCGTGCCCGACCTCGCCCAACTCCTGAAGCACACGCTCACCGGGTAACGTATGAAAGTCCTCATTTCCGCCGATATCGAAGGCGTGGCCGGCGTCTTCCATCCTGAGCAAACGCGTGCGGGCAACGGTGAATACGAAGCCGCGCGTCGCTGGATGACGCTCGAAGCCAACGCGGCGATCGAAGGCGCGTTCGCGGGCGGCGCGACTCACGTGTGGGTCAACGATTCGCACGGCGGCTTTCGCAACCTGCTGCCCGATCTGCTCGATCGGCGTGCCCAGGTCGTGCTCGGCAAACCGCGCATGCTCGGCATGATGGCCGGGCTCGAATACGGCGCGGCGCTGGTCTTCATGATCGGCTATCACGCGATGGCGCAGACGCGCGGCATCCTCTCGCACACGATCAACAGTTTCGCGTTCGCGCGCGTCGCCTTCAACGGCGTCGAGCTGGGCGAAGCCGGCGTGTATGGAGCGCTGGCAGAAGAATATGGCGCACGTGTCGCCCTTTTATCCGGTGACGATGTTTTTGCCGAAGAAACCGCGCCACGTTTTCCGGACGCGCGTTTTGTCGTCACGAAGAGTGCGACCGGGCATGCGAGCGGCGTCACGCAATCACCGGCGAGCGCGCGTGAAGCGATCAGCAGTGCCGCTTGCGAAGTGGTGCGGCAGCACCTCGCCAGCGGTCATGCGCCGCACGCAACCCGCACGTCGCAGACGAAACCCGTCGACTGCGAACTGCGCGTGCAAACCAGCGCGCTGGCGGATCTGTTCTGCCAATGGCCGACGCTCACCCGGATCGACGCGGTGACCTTGCGGTTTAACGCGGCATCGGCGGAACATGCGGTGCGGATGCTGAACTGTCTTTCCGCGATGTCGTTCATGCTGCGTTAGGGTTGGCGTTAGCATCAGCCCAGGCCTACGCGGCCATTTCACTCCGCTTACGTTTCACTCTGCCCATGCGCACCCAAACGGCACGTTTATTGAGGACGCGTTACGCTCTGGCATTGCGGAGCTACTGTCCTTTTGTCACTGGGTTCTCACTGAGCGGAGTACAGCATGGGTAAGCAGACTATTGCGGATTATCTGGCCAAAACACTCGCGGCAGCCGACGTCGAGCGGATCTGGGGCGTGACGGGCGACAGCCTGAACGGCCTGTCGGATAGCTTGCAGCGGCTCGGTTCGATTCGCTGGATGCACACGCGTCACGAAGAAGTCGCGGCCTTCGCAGCCGGCGCGGACGCCGCCGCGACCGGCAAGCTCGCGGTTTGCGCGGGCAGTTGCGGGCCGGGCAATCTGCATCTGATCAACGGACTGTATGACTGTCATCGCAATCATCAGCCGGTGCTGGCGATTGCCGCGCATATTCCGTCGTCGGAGATCGGGCTCGGTTACTTTCAGGAAACGCATCCGCAAGAACTGTTCAAGGAGTGCAGTCATTACGTGGAACTGGTGACGAACCCGTCGCAGTTTCCGCGCGTATTGGCTCGTGCGATGCGCACCGCCATCGAAGAACGCGGCGTCGCGGTCATCGTGTTGCCGGGCGATGTCGCGCTCGGTGAAGCACCCGAAGAAACGCCGGCGTGGGCCGGTACGCTGGAACGCTCGACGGTGGTGCCGTCCGCAGCCGATCTCGACCGTCTCGCCGATCTGCTGAACCAGGCGGGCGGCGTGACGCTGCTGTGCGGCAGCGGCTGCGCCGACGCGCATGACGAAGTCGTCGCCTTCGCCGATCAACTCGGCGCGCCGACCGTGCACGCGTTGCGTGGCAAACAGTACGTCGAATGGGACAACCCGTTCGACGTCGGCATGACCGGCTTGATCGGCTTCAGCTCCGGCTATCACGCGATGATGTCGTGCGACACGCTCGTGATGCTCGGCACCGATTTCCCGTATCGCAACTTCTATCCGTCGCATGGCAACGTGGTGCAGATCGACCGGCGCGGCTCGGCGCTCGGCAAGCGCGCGCCGCTAAAGCTCGGGCTGGTCGGCGATGTGAAGGCGACCTTGCAGGCGCTGTTGCCGAAGCTCAAGCGCAAGAGCGACCGGCGCTTCCTCGAGAACGCACGCAAACATTACGCAGACACCCGCAAGGGACTCGACGATCTCGCTCGGCCCTCCGATCCTGGGCGCGCAATTCATCCGCAATACCTGACCAGCATTATCGACAAGGTGGCCAACGAAGACGCAGTGCTGTGCGCCGACGTCGGCACGCCGACGCTGTGGGCCGCGCGCTATCTGACGATGAACGGCAAGCGCAGTCTGCACGGCTCGTTCAATCACGGCTCGATGGCGAACGCGATGCCGCAGGCGCTCGGCGCACAGGCCGCCGACCCGGGGCGTCAGGTGATTTCGCTGTCGGGCGACGGCGGCCTGTCGATGCTGCTCGGCGATCTGCTCAGCGCGCGTCAACTCGATCTGCCGATCAAGGTCGTCGTGTTCAACAACAGCACGCTCGGCTTCGTCGCGATGGAGATGAAGGCGGGCGGCTATCTGGAGAGCGGCACCGATCTTGCCGCCACCGACTTCGCAGCGATTGCGCGCGGCGCGGGAATCTACGGAGTGCGTATCGAGCATTCGGAAAATATCGAAACGGCGTTGCGTGAAGCGTTCGCGCATCCGGGACCGGCGGTGATCGACGTGGTGACGGCGAAGCACGAACTCGCGATGCCGCCGAAGATTCAGTGGGCGCAGGCGAAGGGCTTCAGTCTGTATATGTTGAAGGCGGTGCTGAATGGGCGCGGTGACGAGGTGGTCGAACTGGCGACCACGAATTTGCGCTAGGCGCCGGTCTCAGCGTGACGAGTGGAGATGTGCGCTGAGCTTCGCGCATCTCCAGCAGGTTCGTCATTGCTGCCGGCTCAACTCACGCGCCGCGCGGTCGATGACATCGGCAATCGCCGCCGCATGCGACACCGGCGCGAGGTGGCTCGACGCCATCGGCACGATCTGTCGCGCCCATCCGGTCGGCCATGAAGCGCTGCACATCGGGCGAGACCGCGCGGTCTTTCGTGGTCAGCACGTACCACGAGGGCTTTTCTTTCCAGCCCACCTGACTCACCGTCTCGCTGAACGCTTTCCCGCTGATCGGCACCTGTGCGACCGACAGCACGCGCGTCACGTTCTCGGGCACGTCGGCTGCGAAATCCGCGTGATAGCGGCTGCGGTCGAGCCACAAAAAGCCGCTCGCGTCCGCGTTGATCGCCTGGCCGGCGGGCATCTGCGCGCCGCGTTTCATCAGGTCGACCGTCGATTCGTGCAGGTCCGGCGCAATCGCGGCCACATACACGAGGCCCGCGACATTCGGCGCGTTCGCGCCCGCTTCGGTGATCACGACGCCGCCCCACGAATGTCCGACCAGCATCGTCGGTCCGTCCTGACGCACGAGCACGCGACGGGTGGCGGCGACATCGTCGGCGAGCGAGGTGAGCGGGTTCTGCACCGAACTCACGTGATACCCCTTCTGCTGCAGGCGGGCGACCACACCATTCCAGCTCGAGCCGTCGACGAACGCGCCGTGAACCAGCACGATATTGCGCACGGGGCCGCTCAGGGTTGCGGCGGGTTTGCTGGGGGCGGCGGTTGCAGCAGCGGCGGGAGCAGGGCCCGGTGAGGCCGGCTCACGGCCTCGGTGCCCGGCTGGTCGGCCGGTTCTGCCGCAGGCGCCGTGGTTTGCGCAAAGGCGCTCGCTCCCGCGAAGCAGAGAGACCAGGCAGCGGCGCAAAGCAGGCGTTTGGGCGACATGTGAATCTCCGAAGGCTGACTTCTCGACTAGGGCAACATACCGAAGCACCGCACGAGTGACAATCACTATCCTTGCCGTTAAGTGCGGCGCAGTACCAACGCGAACGCAACGCGATCGCAACACCCGCGCAGCGCAAATCCGGCCCAAACCCCTCGCGGGTTGGTCCCAGTATTTAGGCAATGGCCGGCAAGGTAAAATTTGCGGTTTTGCCTGGCGGGCCATGAGCCGCCGGGCTGATTGACATCCATACACTGGGGCGCAAGTTGAATAGTGCACAGCAGCAAGACGGCCTGAAGCGCGGGCTCAAGAATCGCCACATCCAGCTGATCGCGCTGGGCGGCGCGATCGGCACGGGACTTTTTCTCGGCTCCGCCAGCGTGTTGCAGGCAGCCGGTCCGTCGATGATTCTCGGCTACGCGATCGGCGGCATCATCGCCTTCATGATCATGCGGCAGCTTGGCGAAATGGTCGCGCAGGAACCGGTCGCCGGCTCGTTCAGCCACTTCGCGTACAAATACTGGGGCGATTTCCCCGGTTTTCTGTCCGGCTGGAATTACTGGGTGCTGTACGTGCTCGTGAGCATGGCCGAGCTGACCGCGGTCGGCACCTATGTTCATTACTGGTGGCCGGGCGTGCCGACCTGGGTATCGGCGCTGGTGTGCTTCGCCGCGATCAACGCGATCAACCTCGCAAACGTCAAGGCTTACGGCGAAACCGAGTTCTGGTTCGCGATCATCAAGGTCGTGGCGGTGATCGGCATGATCGTGTTCGGCGCTTATCTGCTGATCAGCGGACATGGCGGCCCGCAAGCGTCGATCACCAACCTGTGGAGCCATGGCGGCTTTTTCCCGCATGGCTTCCACGGCCTGTTCATGATGCTCGCGGTGATCATGTTCTCGTTCGGCGGGCTGGAGCTGATCGGCATTACCGCCGCCGAAGCCGCCGATCCGCAGAAGAGCATTCCGAAAGCCGTGAATCAGGTGATTCTACCGGATTCTGATTTTCTACATCTGCTCGCTGGCGGTGTTGCTGTCGTTGTATCCGTGGAACGAAGTGGCGGCGGGCGGCAGCCCCTTCGTGATGATCTTCTCGCAGATCGGCTCCACGCTGACCGCGAACGTGCTCAACGTAGTCGTGCTGACGGCCGCGCTGTCGGTCTACAACAGCGGCGTCTATGCGAATAGCCGGATGCTCTACGGCCTCGCGGAGCAGGGCAATGCGCCGCGCGCGCTGATGAAGGTCGACCGGCGCGGCGTGCCGTATATGGCGATCGGCTTGTCGGCGCTGGCTACCTTCACCTGCGTGATCATCAACTATCTGATTCCGGCCGAAGCGCTCGGGCTGCTGATGGCGCTGGTCGTGGCCGCCCTTGTGCTGAACTGGGCGCTGATCAGCCTGACGCATCTGAAGTCGCGCAGGGCGATGGTGGCGGCGGGCGAGAAGCTCGTGTTCAAGTCGTTCTGGTTCCCGGTCAGCAACTGGATCTGCCTCGCGTTCATGGCGCTGATCCTCGTGATTCTGGCGCTGACGCCAGGCCTCTCGGTGTCCGTGTGGCTCGTGCCGGTCTGGCTGCTGGTGATGTGGGCGGGCTATGTGTTCAAGCGCCGGCGCGCGGCTATGCAAGGTGGCGCGGGAGTGGCGGGTCGATAAGCAGCGGTCGATGCCAGGCGGCGGAGCGGCGCGTTTGCGCTGACACCGCCTCGGCGCGATTCGGCGGGTGTCGATTAGTTGGCGTTGTTGCGGGTATATCGCGCGGGCCGATTCGATTCAGAAAGCGCGCGCTGAAAACAACAAACCCCGCGAGCAGCGAGCGCTGGCGGGGTTCAGGAAACAGCAGTACAGCTTTAATCGAATTGTTTGGTGCTGGTGAGCCTATCGATATTCGTCAATCTCGATGGCGCCGCCCATCGCCTCCATTACTGCCCGAATGTCGTCGGGCACATCGGGCACCCGGTCGCCGGTCTCGTTCATCCAGTAGCACCAAAGTGCTACCTTTGCTCCTTGAGCCTTCGCAAATTCGCGTAAATCGGCGCGCGGCAGACCTAGGCGTGTCGTCAGGTATTCCAGATGCGGGCTTAGACTGTCACTCTGCACCGCTGCCTTGCTTTCGACAGCCCAAAGGCCGAATCTTCCCGGATGCGGACTCGGCTTGCCCGAAGGGAGTTTGAACGATTGTCCTTTGGTGATTGCTCGATCCGGTTGCGTCCCGAAGTAGGCGGACCAAAACTCAGGGGAGACGGACTCCCCGGAAATGATGAACGTCGCATGTGCGAGCGCGTGAGTGGGGCTGATAGGTTTCTCGTCAGGGCGCATAGTTATGGATGTTGTCGTCTAGCATTTGGCCGTTGAACTCGACGTTTCCGTCATCGTGAAAGATCACGTTATCAGCAGGGCCGAGGCCGTTTGCGGGCTTAAACACGTGGAGCATGTCGCTAAACGTGTTTTTGTCGTATCCGAGCATCTTGGCAGCGTAGCGCGGGCTGTTTGTCGTTGCCGCAAGTTCTTCTGCGTCGCCATCCGGCATATCGGGCTGATAGTCGAACGGCTGCGCGCTGCCAAGCGGTGTATTGAGGTCCTGTGGCATGCGCGGGCTGTTGCCGTAGAGGAGCTTTGCCATATCCGCGTTGGTTAGCTGTGGTGTACGGGCAGGAACTGACCTTGGAGTCCTATCCCGCTCCTCACAGATTGCCTGCACACATTTACGCATCTCTTCGTGATTTGGCACAAAGACAAGCCAGCCGTCCGCGACAGCCTCATACAGGGTCTGGGCAACCTGCTGGTCGCTCATCCTGTACAGGTCGTGACGGCGATCGCTGCGCGTGGCGACGGAGCGCAGATCCGTTGAGCCATACGACAACAGGTACTCGGGTGTATTCCGATTGAGCCACGCCGCGTGTGCTTCCTTCATGGCCTGCTTCAGGTCTTCGCGCTCCCCGGGTCCGAGCGGCGCATTCGTCCAAAGCAGATACCACTTTTCCAGCAAGAAGGAGTTGGGTTCCCTTACGTGCAGGTAGATCGAGTTTCGAATGCTGTGCCAGAAGAAATGACCATGCCGTCTGTCGGTGAATCTGGAATCCATGGGGTGGTTGGAACTCATAGGCAACCCTGCTTTTCGAGACGACGTAAACCTGGCAGATCGGGAAGGGGAGTTGTTTGCGAGATAAGTTGGCTATGCTAAGTAGCTCAAAACAAAAGAAAAAGCCGGCCATCGCGGGTCGGCTCTCGCTTGCCGGTCATTCCCGGCTGCCCGATCCGGCATGCGACCGGTGCCGGGTCTGCGTCACCGGGGTGTGACTACCGTGGCCGCCACATCACCGACTATGTTCGGAGCCGCGCTCCGGTCGACGCCTGACCCGCTGACTCTCAAGCCTTGTACCGCTGCGATTCGCACGTCAACGCCCAGCCTGCCTGTCGCGCTCAGTTGCGCCATTACTGGACCGTTCATTTTTACTTCGACCGGTGCTGGCTTCATTGTTTCCGCCTGCGGGCGTGCCAGTGGTGCTGACGTCCTTATGGCGCCGGCCGTCTCCGCAGTTTCCGAACCGCCCGCCGCCTCATGCACAGAATCGCTTAAGTGCTGAAGCACGCCAGCCGTTGTCGATTCGCTTAAGTACCGCCAGAATCTGCGGGGCATCGATTTCGCTGATGGGCCGCTTACCGAGCCAAGGGAAAACATCGCTTTCCATTCGGGCCAGCGTCTTGATGTGCTGTGCGATTTCGACCGTGGATTTTCGTTCCTCCAGCCAGTCGCGCGCGACGGCCTCAAAGGAATTGTTTGCGTTCAACAGAGCGGTGCGTCGATCGATCTTCTTCGCCTCGCCGGGGTCGGTGCCGGCCGCCAGCAACTCACAGGCTGCCTCCCGCTTTTTTCGTGCAGCAGCCAACCCGATGGCGGGGTAGAAGCCTAGCGCTAGGCGCTTTTCCTTTCCGTGGAAACGGTACTTGAGCCGCCAGTATTTGCCTCCAGCTGGGGACACTTCGAGACACATGCCCCCGGCATCGGACAGAGGCGATAGGGCTTGTCGCGCGGAGCGGCGTTGCGGATTGCGGTGTCGGTCAATGGCATGGGGCACCTCGGGGGCATTTTCCACGGTGGTAATGAAGGATTTGCCTTCATGCCTCCTAAAATGCCCCTAGATGCCCCCGACTGCCAATGCACCTTACCGGATCATTGCGGAAACAAAAAACCCCGCGAAGCTAGACTTGGCGGGGTTCAGTGGTGAAACGTGGTTGTAGCTTGGAAACTTGTTGGTGCCCAGGGCCGGAATCGAACCGGCACGCCTTGCGGCGGGGGATTTTGAGTCCCCTGCGTCTACCAATTTCACCACCTGGGCAGGTCTTGCAGCGTACGCGCTAGAACTTGGCGCGCAGCGAAGACGCAGATTATGGCCGAAAATTCGACGACGGGCAAGCCAGTTGCCGCGGACTTTTGCTTGGGGCCCGTCGAACAGATCAAACCGTGCGCGAAAACCGTTCGAGTGTCTGCTGTCCGAGATAGCGATCGAACACCATCGCAATGTTGCGCACGAGCATGCGTCCGGCCAACAGCACGTCGAGCCGGCCCACGCCGATCGACACCAGTCCGTCATCTTCGAAGCTGCGCAGGCGCTCCAACTCCGGCGCGAATGTATCGGCGAAGCGGATCCCATAAGCAGCTTCGAATTCGTCGAAGCGCAATTCCAGGTTGCACATGAGTTGCGTGATGATGTCGCGGCGCAGACGGTCGTCGGCGGTGAGGCGCACGCCGCGTGTGATTGCGAGGCGCCCCGAATCGATTGCGCGCGCATAGGCCGGCAGGTCTTTTGCGTTCTGCGCGTACACGTCGCCGACCTTGCCGATCGACGATGCGCCAAAGCCGATCAGATCGCATTCGGCTCGCGTGCTATAGCCCTGGAAATTGCGATGCAAGGTGCGCTGCGCCTGCGCACGAGCGAGTTCGTCGGTGGGGAGCGCGAAGTGATCCATGCCGATGTACACATAACCCGCGTCCGTCAAACGCTCGACCACACGTTGCAGTAACGCGAGCCGCTCGCTCGGCGAGGGCAGCGTCGCCGGATCCATCTGACGCTGCATCTTGAAGAGCTGCGGCATGTGCGCATACGCGAACACCGACAGACGATCGGGCGCGAGTTCGATCATCGTGTCGAGCGTGCGCGTGAAGCTGTCGACCGTCTGATGCGGCAGTCCGTAGATCAGATCGACGCCGATCGAATGAAACTGCGTGTCGCGTGCGGCCTGCATCACCGACGCGGTCATCTCCAGCGGCTGAATGCGGTTGATCGCCTTCTGCACGACCGGATCGAAGTCCTGTACGCCGAGGCTCAAGCGGTTAAAGCCCAACTCGCGCAAATGCGCGATCGTTTCGGGCGACGCTTCGCGGGGATCGACTTCGATCGAATATTCGGCGGCGTCATCGGGCAGCAACCTGAAGTGCTCGCGCGTGGCGGCCATTAATTCGGCCATTTCATCGTGCGACAAAAAAGTGGGCGTGCCGCCGCCCCAATGCAATTGCGATACCGGACGATGCGTGTCGAAACATGCCGCCTGCAGCGCCATTTCGCGCTTCAGCCGATCGAGGTACGGACGCGCATGCGCGCGGTTTTTCGTCGCGATCTTGTTGCAGCCGCAGTAGAAACACACGGTGTCGCAAAACGGAATGTGGAAGTACAGCGAGAGGTCGGTCGTGGACGCGCCAGGGTCGGCGGCCGCGCGTAGATAGTCGGCGGGGTCGAAGCTTTCGCGGAACTGCAACGCGGTCGGATAGGACGTATACCGCGGACCGTTCGCGTTGTATTTGGCGAGCAGGTCGGGGCGAAATAGCGTGTTGGCGACGGTCATGAGTGGCTCGAATGAGTCGGCCACCGTGGAAGAGGCGCGAGCAGGCGATATCGCCCGGCCCGATCGAACAGCACAGACGTCTCTTGAACATGGCCTTTCGGAGCCTTTGAGTTTAAGTGAGCGCCCGTTAGCCGGATTGCGTAAAAAGGTCGCACGAAAAATCACCCGCGCAGGCAATGGCACAATGCCGGTCTGGCAATGCGTTGCCTGTTTTCGAGTTCAGGAAAAATGTCGTGATTGATGGTATCCAGAGCGGTTCCCCGGGCGTGCCCGAAAGCATGCCGAAGCGCGCGTCTCCCTTCGATTCCGCCGATCACGCGTGCCGGCCCGATTGCGGCGCGTGCTGTATCGCGCCGTCCATTTCAAGTCCGATTCCGGGCATGCCGCACGGCAAGCCGGCGGGTGTGCGCTGCGTGCAGCTCGGCGACGATCTGCGCTGCGCGATTTTCGGCCAGCCTGAGCGGCCGGCATGCTGTTCCGGCCTGCAACCGCAGACGGAGATGTGCGGCGCGACCGGTACTGAAGCGCTCGCGTGGCTGACGCAGCTGGAAGTGCTGACCCGGCCGCAGGCGGCCGCCAGCCGCTAGCCGCTAACGCATGGCGTCCTGAGCCGCCGCCGCACTCGCTTGTATCGACATCACTGCAACGCAACCCACCGCATGCCCGAAACAGCTTCCACTGGAGATTTCGCATGACTCGACCTGCAGCGCCGGCCCGGCGCCGCTTTCTGCGCGCCGCGCTGACAGGCTGTAGCGCGCTCGGCATTACCGCATCGCTCGCGGCGTGCGCCACGCCGATCTTCCCGTTTATCCCGAAGGACTACACGTTCTCGCATCAGCAGGTGCAGGACGCGGTGCAGCGCAAATTCCCGTACCAGCGCACGGTTTCGCAGGTTTTCAATGTCGCGCTGACGAATCCGGTGGTGGGTTTTCTGCCCGATACGAACCGGGTGTCGGTGAAGCTCGACGCGCGCTTCGCGAGCCCGTTCATGCCGCAACCGGTCGACGGCGTGTTCACGCTGTCGAGCGAACTCGCTTACGACGCGGCCAGCCGATCGGTCGTGCTGAGGTCGCCGAATGTCGACAACGTCAGCGTGAGCGGCGACGCGCAGGCCTACACCCAGCAGATCAACGCAGCGGCAGCCGTGCTCGCACAGCAGCTGCTCACCAACTATCCGATCTACACGTTCAAGCCAGAACAACTTCAATTTGCCGGAGTGAATTACGAACCCGGTACAATCACCATCCTTACAAACGGCATACGCGTGCAAATCGTCGAAAAATGACGTGGTGCGCGGCCGTCGGGGCCGCGCGTAGCTGTGTCGACCCTGATCGTTCCGACAAATCTACCGCGATGGGGTCACGGATGGACTGGCTACTGGCTTGCAAGGCACTGATTCTGGGCGTCGTCGAAGGGCTGACCGAATTTTTGCCGGTGTCGAGCACCGGGCATCTGATTGTGGTCGGGAGTTTGCTGAATTTCACCGACCAGCACGCGAAAACCTTCGACGTCGTCATCCAGCTCGGCGCGATTCTTGCCGTGTGCTGGGAATTCCGCCGCCGCATCGGCACGGTGCTGGTCGGCCTGCCGACCAGGCCGGAAGCGCGCCGCTTCACGCTGAACGTCATCATCGCGACGATTCCGGCCATCGTGCTCGGCCTGCTGTTCGAAAAAACCATCAAGGCGGCGCTGTTTTCGCCAGTGCCGGTTGCGTTCGCGCTGGTGGTCGGCGGCGTGGTGATTCTGTGGGCGGAGGCCCGTCAGCGGGCGCGAGGGGAGACGGAGGCGCGTGTGACCAACGTCGACGATCTGAGCGCGCTGGACGCACTGAAAGTCGGCCTCGCGCAGTGTTTCGCGCTGATGCCGGGCACGTCGCGCTCGGGCTCGACGATTATCGGCGGGATGCTGTTCGGACTCGAGCGGCGAGTCGCAACCGAGTTTTCGTTCTTTCTCGCCATTCCGATTATTTTCGGCGCGACCGCTTACGAGCTTTACAAAGACTGGCACCTGCTTTCCGTCGACGCGTTCGGCAGTTTCGCGCTCGGCTTCGTCGCGGCGTTTGTCAGCGCGTTTATCTGCGTGCGCTGGTTGCTGCGCTATATCGCGTCGCACGATTTCACCGTGTTCGCGTGGTATCGCATCGGCTTCGGTCTGCTGATCCTGCTGGTCGGCTATAGCGGCGCGTTGAGCTGGGCGGATTGAGGCGGTTTCTTCGGTTTTCGTCCGCACCATGAAAAAAGGTCCGCGTTTGCGGACCTTTTTGTTTCTGGCGAGCCACTCGCTGAGGTGCGAATTCTTACGCAGCCGCGCGTTTGCGGAACACGAGATCCCACACACCGTGGCCGAGCCGCAGTCCACGACGCTCGAACTTCGTCACCGGACGATATTCCGGGCGCGGCGCATAACCGTCAGCTGTATTTTCGAGCGCGGGGTCGGCGCCCAGCACTTCGAGCATCTGTTCGGCGTAGTTCTGCCAGTCGGTCGCGCAGTGCAGATAGGCGCCCGGCTTCAGACGCGACACCAGCAGCGCGACGAACTTCGGCTGGATCAGGCGGCGCTTGTGGTGGCGCGCCTTGTGCCACGGGTCGGGGAAGAAAATGTGCACGCCGTCGAGGCTGTCCGGCGCGATCATCTGTTCGAGCACTTCGACCGCGTCGTGCTGAATGATGCGGATGTTCGACAGCGACTGCTCGCCCATCAGCTTCAGCAGCGCGCCCACGCCCGGTTCGTGCACTTCGACGCCGAGAAAGTCGTCGGCGGGGCGGTGCGCCGCGATTTCCGCGGTGGTCGCCCCCATGCCGAAGCCGATTTCCAGCACGCGCGGCGCTTCGCGGCCAAATGCCGCGTTCCAGTCGGGCTGCTGCGGCGTGTAGGGCACGACGAAACGCGGACCGAGTTCGTCCATCGCGCGGCGCTGGCCGGTCGACACGCGGCCCGCGCGCGTGACAAAGCTGCGGATGCGGCGCATGGTGCAGAGCGTCGCCCTGGCGGGCGTCGGCGGCGGCCTCGTCAGCGGCTTCGCTGGAGGGCGTGGGGAGTTCGTCCGGCAGGCCGGTGTCGTTTGGTTCGTGGATCATTGTCGATGCTGCTATGGGTGAGGGCTGTGCGGCTTGCGTGGCGCCGTGCCCCGGGCTGCTCGCGGTTGGGCGGCGGGCTGTGAACCGGGCTGTGAATCGGGCTGCGAGTCGGGCTGTGAATCGGGCTGTGAATCGGGCGGCTGTTTTGCCCGGTTCATAGTCATCGTGCTCCCGACTCGCTCTGCCGGGCCGTCGCCACTACAAAAAAGCCGCCTTCATGGAGGCGGCTCGTGCTGGATTCCGCTCAAGACTCAGCGGAAGGTGGAGCGGACATTGCAAGTGCGCGTAAGGTAGCACAATCGAAAAGGGTGCGTCCAGACGGGCGATCTTCGCGTTCAGCAGGGTGGGGACGGCGACTGACTACGGCGGCGGGAGCAGTACAGCGACTTTCGCAAACCTCGCCGGAGAAACCCAATTGGCCGAGGTCGGAAGCTGTACTGGAGCGGGCGATGGGAATCGAACCCACGGCTCTAGCTTGGGAAGCTAGGGTATTACCATTATACGACGCCCGCAGAACGCACGATTCTACTCGGGAAAGGGCGTCTAGCGCAAACTGCGCCGCCCGCTCTCTTTCCCGTAGACGCATCGATCAGCGTATTCAGATCACGAAGTACGTCAGTTGAACGGCGGCGCGCGTCACCACCATCAACAGCACCTGCACGATCACAAACAGCAGAATCGGCGAAAGATCGATGCCGCCCAACTGCGGCACCACGCGGCGCAGCGGGTTCAGAAACGGCGCGGTCAGCTGATAAAGAATCGGCATGGCCGGCGAACGCGGATTGAGCCACGACAGCAGCGCCATCAGGATCGTCATCCAGATAATCAGATTCAGCGCCCACTTGATGACCGTCAGCACCGCGACGATCATCAGCGTCGGCAGAAGCGCGCGTGGATCGGCGCCGGTCAGCATCACCATCAGCACGACATAGACGATTGCCGCGAGCAACGCCGCAACAATGCTCGCCCAGTCGATGTTTTTCGTGCTCGGCAAAATGCGCCGCAGCGGCAGCACGATCCAGTTGGTGGCTTGCAGGACGGCGTTCGTCACCGGGTTGTACGGCGGCATGCGCACGACCTGGAGCCATGCGCGCAGCAGCAGCGCTGCGCCGAACAGCGTGAAAACGGTGTTGAGCAGAAAACGGGCGATATCGCCAAACATCTCGTGTCCTTATGCTTCTGATGACGGCCGTCGATCGGCCGCGGGATGCCGGCGTGACCGATCGGTGCGCGCCGGCGGTTTCATTTGAATTGCGTGCGCCTTTTCCGCAGAAGGGCGCGCCACACGACGTCTCACTCAGCCAGCTGCCGCGCCGCCCCGGATACGTGGGTTGCGGCCCGGTTCAGCGGCTAACCGAATTACATGCCTGAATTTTCACTCTTGTCCGCGCGACATCACACGGAAATCCTGATCTCGCTGATCAGGATCGTGCCGTTGCCACCGTCGGTGTAATTAGGGATGTCAGCGGTCAATTGCTCGGCCGCCGGCTTGAACACCTTGTAGAAATCGTCCGCGCTATCGAACAGAAAGTGGCCCGCGGCCACGTACGGCGGCGGCGTTCCCGGCGGCCCGGCGTTGATGCCGACGTCGACCGACCAGCCCTTCAGCGACGGCCCGAACAGCTTCGCCGCAAGCGGCATGTGCGTGACGCAGTAATAGTCCACGTCGAAGTGGCCGTTTTCCCGATACGGATAAAGGATGCTGACCTTGATCATTGTGCGTTCTCGTCTGTTGGTCCCGAAGCGCGGCGCCAGCGGATTCTCGCGCGGCGCCGGACGTCACATTATCACGGCTTACTTGACGCTTGCACCTGCTGCCGCCTGATTCAACGCGCGGCTGAGCGATTCCTCCACGACTTGCGCAATCGACCCGATCGCCGCGGGCGGTGTCGCGCGACGTTCGGCGAGCGCAACCGCGCGCCGGGTCAGCAAGCCGTACAGCGCGGCGTGATCGCCGCCGAGGCCTTCCAGCAACGCCAACTGTTTTTCGACCACGCCCGTGTCGCCGCGCGAAACGGGGCCGGCGAGCGCATTCGGCAAACCCTTGTCGCGGGCGGTTTCGATGGTGCCGGACAGCATGGGCAGCAGCGCGCGCAGTGCGTCGTCTTCGGCGAAACCCAGCGTGCGCCACAACGCGACGCATTCGGCGAGGCTGCACAGCGCGAAGCTGGCGGCGTAGTGCGCGGCGGCGTGATACAGCATGCGACCGCCCGCCGGAATCGACAGCGGATGGCAGCGCAGCGCGACGGCCAACGCCGTCAGCGTGTCTTTCAAGGCGCCATCGGCCTCGATCGTCACCGAGCAGCCGGCGATTCGCTCGAGGTCGGCGAGATCGCCGCTAAACAGGTAAAGTGGATGAAAACCACCGATTGAAACGCCCTGATCGCGAGCCGGTGCCAGCAGCTCGACCGACGACGCGCCGCTGCAGTGCACCAGCG
The DNA here is from genome assembly GCA_963800185.1 of uncultured beta proteobacterium. GTDB lineage: Bacteria > Pseudomonadota > Gammaproteobacteria > Burkholderiales > Burkholderiaceae > Paraburkholderia. The sequence goes on from CAWCZW010000005.1 coordinate 373,548, forward strand.
CCTTGCCGTGCGAATGGGCGGCGGCGTCCGGCCCGAAGCGCAGTGTGTGCGCTGACGTACCGATGCTGTCGTCGGGAACGGCTAAAAACACTACATCAGCGGCGTCGACGACCTGTTGTGGATCGTCGAATGCCACGCAATGCTCGATTTGGCTGGCAAGCAGGCTGGCCGAGGCCGGCGACCGGCTCGCTACGCTTGTGACCGGATAGCCTGCGCGTGAAAAGCTCAGCGCGAGACAACGCGCGAGCCGCCCGGCGCCGATAAAACCGAGGCGCGGGAGAAGGGACTGGGACATGATTACCGGCTCCAGACGGAATATCTGATGAACGGGAAAGCAGAAGTATCGCGCATCCGGCCAACCGCGGCGTCAGCGAGCGCGATTTCCTCTGATCAATTTGCAGGCGATATGGCGGTTGCAGCCAGGTATCTGGCGGCGCGGCACTCGTAGGCCTGGAAACTGCTCACAATCTTCTGACAACGTTCTACTGACATTCCAACCAAGAGCCGGTTTTGCAGTTGCTGTTTCTGGGTAAATTCGTTTCGCAGTCAGATTCGGGAGGTTCACATGAGTATTTTTTCTTACCGAAAGCACTTGCGGTTCCTGACACACGCACAGCGCCGCCGCTGGTGGGATCAGAAAAAGCGGTTGACGCCACGCGTGCGGATTAGCGGCGCCTATGTTCCGCCGAATGTGTCGCGCGAATTTGCCTATGTAAAGGTCGGCTGAACTGTTAGCTCTCAGCGGTTAGAATGCCCGGCGAGATTTCGCCGGGCATTTTTTATTGGATTTTCATTCGCATCGTCAGGATTGAAGCGAATTTGTAATCAAAGATTACTGAAAAGGGCGTGGGTAAAAACGGCAATTGTGTGAAGTACAGCAATTGCATGCATTAGCTCCGCTAAACCCTTGATTTTTCATTGGGTGCCCCCCAGCTTTTTCCGATGACGCGATCAGGCGGATGGGGCCTTCCCGGTGCCAATTGCAATTTGCAACAAATGCGAACAATTAGGCCCGGCCTTTTTCGATACATTGGTTTCATAGCATGCAAGGCATGCGAAGTCGGCGACCTTGGTGGGCCGCGCTAGGAGAATAGAAGTGAAAAAGATCGTTCCGTTTGTGGTTGCCGCAGCACTCGGCTTGGGACTTGCCGGGGCCGCCGAAGCGCACGTTTCCGTGGGGATCGGTATCGGGATTCCGGTCGCACCGGCTTATCCGGTTTATGCTGCACCGCCGCCGGTTTATTACGCGCCGCCGCCGCCGGTTTATGCGCCGCCAGTTGTGTATGCGCCGCCGCCGGCAGTTGTCGTGGGTGGGTATTACGGCGGTTATGGCCACCCGTATTATCACCATGGCTACTATCGCGGTTATCGGGGCTATTACGGCGGTCACGGGTACTATCGCCACTAAGCGCATAGAACCCTTTTAAAAGATCTTTTGACGGCGTAACGCCGGCTCCAGTGCCGGGTTGCGCCGTTTCTGTTTTTACCTTTGGGTGGTAATAGGGCGCTATTGCGTAGAAATGCCGCCCGGCGCTTGACCCTCGTTCCAAAGCAACCGCGAAGCTGGGAGAATGGCTGTTTCGCCACCGCTCTGGAGAATTCTGTCGTGCAAGCGCTTTCCGCTCCCACATTCGACGACGTACTCGACGCCGCAGCGCGTCTCGAAGGCGTCGCTCACCGTACCCCCGTCCTGACCTCGAGCACGTTCAACGAACGCACGGGCGCGTCGGTATTCTTCAAGTGCGAAAATTTTCAGCGTATGGGCGCGTTTAAGTTTCGCGGTGCCTATAACGCGATCTCGCACTTCGACGCGCAGCAGCGCGAGGCGGGCGTGCTGACTTACTCGTCGGGCAATCATGCTCAGGCGATCGCGTTGTCGGCGCGCCTCGCGGGCATTCGCGCGACGATCATCATGCCGCACGACGCACCCGCCGCCAAAGTAGCGGCGACCAAAGGGTACGGCGGCGAAGTGATTACCTACGACCGCTACACGGAAAACCGCGAAGAAATCGGCCGACGCCTTGCCGAAGAGCGGGGCATGACGCTGATCCCTCCGTACGACCATCCGCATGTGATCGCCGGGCAGGGTACGGCGGTGAAAGAGTTGATCGACGAAACCGGTCCGCTCGACGTGCTGGTCGTTTGCCTTGGCGGCGGCGGGTTGATTGGCGGCAGCGCGTTGTCCGCGGCGGCTTTGAGTCCGGAGTGCACGGTGATCGGTGTGGAACCGGAAGCGGGCAATGACGGCCAGCAATCGCTCGCGCGTGGCGAGATCGTGCATATCGACACACCGCGTACGATCGCCGATGGCGCCGCCTCCACGCATCTCGGCGACTACACGTTCGCGATCATTCGCAAGCTGGTCGCGCGGATCGAAACGGTCAGCGACGCCCAACTGGTCGAGACAATGCGCTTTTTCGCCCAGCGCATGAAGATGGTGGTCGAGCCGACGGGCTGTCTGGCTGCCGCGGCCGTGCTCAACGGCGTCGTGCCGGTGAAGGGCAAGCGCGTCGGCGTGGTGGTGAGCGGCGGCAACGTCGATCTGGAGAAGCTCGCGCAATACCTTGCGTGAACCCACGGCGTGAGCGCTGCTGACCGGCGCTCAGTGAATGCTGAGCAAAGAAAAACGGCTCACCGGACCTGCTCCGCGAGCCGTTTTTTAGCTATCAGCTAACCACCTGCGCCGTTTGCAAAATCAGATCGCGGTACCCATTAACAATCACGCTGTACGAGAAATACGCGAACAACAGCGCGGACAGCACATGACACGCGCGCAGCAAGCCGGCGCCCGCGCGTTTGCGCCCATGACTGCCGAGCCCGCAGATAAAGATCGTCCAGCACAGGCCGCCGAGAAAGAAGCCGCCGAGGAACACCAGCGCCGTGGTCGGACTCGTCGCGCCGGCTTTGGCGATCAACGCTCCGCCAACCGCTGCGAACCACAAGATCGCCGAGGGCGACGAAACGGCCAGCAGCACGCCTCGCAGGAATCCGCGCCACGGAGACTGTTGCGGCGCACTGGCATCCGCCTCGCCAGCCACCGCGGGCGCCTTCGCGGGGGACATTGCCTCACGCGCCATCTTCCAGGTGAGGAACAGCAGAATCGCCGCTCCGCCGATCCACACCACCCAACGCACCGACTCGAATTGCAGCAGCGCAGCCATGCCCGCGAGCGCGAGTGCCGCGTAAATCAGATCGCCAACGCAGGAACCGAGGCCGAGCCAGAAGCCGGGCTTGAAACCGTGCGACAGCGTCAGCGAAATAATGGCCACGTTCACGAGGCCGATATCCAGGCACAGCGACAACGACAGAAAAAAACCATCCGACATCATTGAAAAGGCGTGCATCCGTGCAACTGCTCCATCGGTTTTGTTATTGGTCTTGTTGACGGCTCGCCTTACAGGCCCAACTCGTTCCACAAGCTATCGACGCGCTGTTTGACCGCGTCGTCCATCACGATCGGCCGGCCCCATTCGCGATCGGTTTCGCCGGGCCATTTGTTGGTTGCGTCGAGCCCCATCTTCGAGCCGAGTCCCGCAACGGGCGACGCGAAATCGAGATAGTCGATCGGCGTGCGATCCACGAGCACCGTGTCGCGCGCCGGGTCGATACGCGTGGTGATCGCCCAGATCACTTCCTTCCAGTCGCGGATATTCACGTCCTCGTCGACCACGACGATGAACTTCGTGTACATGAACTGCCGCAAGAAGCTCCACACGCCGAACATCACGCGCTTGGCGTGGCCGGGGTAGCTCTTCTTCATCTGCACGATCGCCATCCGGTAGCTGCAACCTTCGGGCGGCAGATAGAAGTCGGTGATCTCGGTGAACTGCTTCTGCAGCAGCGGCACGAACACTTCGTTCAGCGCGACGCCCAGCACGGCGGGTTCGTCGGGCGGTTTGCCGGTGTAGGTGGAGTGATAGATCGCGTCGCGCCGCATCGTGATCCGCTCGACGGTGAAGACGGGGAACCACTCCTGCTCGTTGTAGTAGCCGGTGTGGTCGCCGTACGGGCCTTCGAGCGCATGTTCATAGGCCGCCGACGCGCCTTTCGCCGGCCGCGGCGGCGCGCCTGCCGGCGCGGGCGACGGCGCGCCTTCCTGCGGATAGATGAAGCCTTCGAGCACGATTTCGGCCCGCGCGGGCACCTGCAGGCCGTCGACGCCGGGCGTGATGCACTTCGCCAGTTCGGTGCGCCCGCCGCGCAGCAGTCCGGCGAACTGGTATTCGGACAGCGTGTCGGGCACCGGCGTGACCGCGCCGAGGATCGTCGCCGGATCGGCGCCGAGCACCACGGCCACCGGATACGGCTTGCCCGGATTCTGCAGCGCGAACTCGCGGAAATCGAGCGCGCCGCCGCGATGCGCGAGCCAGCGCATGATCAGCTTGTTGCGTCCGATCAACTGCTGGCGATATATGCCTAAATTCTGTCGAGCTCTTGTTCGGACCTTTTGTGACGGTCAGGCCCCATGTGACAAGCGGACCTGCGTCGCCCGGCCAGCAGGTCTGGATGGGCAGTTTGCCGAGGTCGACGTCGTTGCCTTCCCAGACGATTTCCTGGCAGGGCGGCGCGCTCACCGTCTTCGGCGCCATGTCCCACACCGCCTTCGCCAGCGACAACAGTTTGCCCGCGTCCTTGAGCCCTTTGGGCGGCTCCGGCTCCTTCAGCGCGGAGAGCAGGCGGCCGACGTCGCGCAGCGACTCGAGCGCCGCGCCATCGCCTTCACCGGCTTGCGCGTCGACACCCATGCCGAGCGCGACGCGGCGCGGCGTGCCGAACAGGTTGCCGAGCACCGGGAACGCATGCTGTTCCGTGCTCTCGAACAGCAAAGCCGGACCGCCGGCGCGCAGCACGCGGTCGCACAGTTCGGTCATTTCCAGGATGGGCGAGACGTTTCTGCGAGATACGGCGCAATTCACCGATTGTCTCGAGGCGGCCGACGAAATCGCGCAGGTCTTTGTATTTCATCTGGTGCGTGTTCAGAGCCCGTCGATGCCGGGTAAGCGGCAAGAAAGCGGCGGAAAGGAAGGGCGCAGCAGGCTTCACGGCGCCGGAACGATTGTCGATTTTACCTGTGTTGGTTAGCGCACGTAGATCAGCCGAACGGCACTAGACCGGAGGGACAAATTGAGATGCCTCAAAAGGCGCATGCTGAGCCGTTCTTCACGGTCTGAACACTGTTCATTATTACAAATAGTTATACATTTGCCATTCTATAGTGTTGACGATCTATAAAACCCTGCATAGAATCCGTCCACATTGGTTGCAGGGCGTGAACCTTTTTACCACTGCCCCCGGTCCCTTTAGACGCAACGCGTCACCGATTACCGACCCCCTGCACGGTATTTGACGGCCTTTTTGAAGGCCTCGCCAGCGTCTGCTGACGCTGGTTTTTCGCGTGGGAGCCGCCGCCCGCATGTTTTTCGAGATGCAGCGGGTCATTTTTCCGAATGGCTCCCCACAGACGGTATTTGCCGTTTTCCCGACATCGCTGCTGCCCTAACCAGACAGAGCGCGCGGTGTCTTGACTCTACGAACGTGTGGTACCGCCATTTTCATTCGGCGGAGTTCGCGGATCATGCAAGATGGGAGATCTGAATGAACGCCTGGTTATCGTGGCGTCCCGATGAGCGTATCGCGCAGGCTGTGCGAGGAGTGCTGCGTCGCGGGACGCGAATGAGTCATCATCTGTTTAGCATCGTCGGCGGCGTCGGCAGTCGTCATGGCCATCGCCCTCTGGCTGATGCCAACCTTGCGCGGCACCTTGGCTGCCAAGCTGATGCCGGTTATTTCCGCCGCCGTGCAAGCTGGTCCCGCGCGTCTGCTGCAGGGCAATCCGCTGCCGGCTTTCGGGCCGCCGGCGAACGCGTCTCCGTCGTCTGACGAATCGCTGTCCGCCAATTCAGAACAGGCAATTCCGACGCCCCCGGTGGCGTCAGCGGCTCTAACACCAGCTTCACCACGAGCAACACCAGCCTCGACAGCGCGTTCGACGGCTCCGGTTCGGCCGGCATGGGCGTCGCGGCGCTGAACGGGCTCGATCCGCGCACCATGCAAAGCGTCACCGCGCTGGCGCGACTGATTCCGGCCCAACGAGTTTCGGCCGATGCGCGCGACGATCGCGTGCTGGTATCGAGCCGCGAGCAGGATCTGGTCGCGTCGTACCTGGCGCGGCGTTATCGCGTCGCTCAGGAGCCCGTCAGCGAGCTCGTGAAGGCCGCGTTCGACACCGGCCGTGAAGTCGGTCTCGATCCGCTGCTGCTGCTGTCCGTGATGGCGATCGAATCGGGTTTCAATCCGTACGCCGAGAGCGGCGTGGGCGCGCAAGGCCTGATGCAGGTGATGTCCAAAGTGCATTCGGACAAATTCCAGTATTTCGGCGGCGAAGGCGCAGCGCTCGAACCGGTCGCGAACATCAAGGTGGGCGCGCTGGTGCTGAAGGATTGCATCGCGCGCGGCGGTTCGCTGCCGGGCGGCTTGCGTCTGTACGTCGGCTCGAGCTCGCAGGACGATGGCGGCTACGGCGCCAAGGTGATGGCCGAGCGGGGCCGTCTGCGCGATGTGGCGCGTGGCCGCAAGGTGCCGATCAACGCACCGCAGGCGCCGACGCCGGTTCTGACCGCGTCGGCCAACACGGCTCAGGCGGCTGCCAGCAGCGCGCAAGCGGGTTCAGGTGACGCTCGACGGCGGTCACCGCTGAACGCGCCGGCGAAGACGCCGGCCGCCGATCAGGACGATGCGCAGATCGCAACACCCAAGCACGTGGCATCTGCTTCGGAGTTGGGCGCCTGAATGACGTTTGGTAGTTCTGACGTTGGCGGCATGCGCAAAAGCGTGGCGGCAACAAAAAAGGACACTCTCGAGTGTCCTTTTTTGCGTTTGGCGCGAGCGGTTTTGTCCCGCCACCCATTTCTGCGCAGGCCTCCGCTAAGCCGCTCGTCAATGCCGCCCGAACAGCTTCGCCAGCCGCGTCGACCGCTTCCTCCAGCTTCGGATACGCCGTTGCATACGACAGCCGGATGTACTCCTTCGGCGCATGCGTGCCGAAGTCCATGCCCGGCACCAGCACCACGCCGGCGTCATGCAGCATCGCCTTGGTCAGCGCAGCGCTGTCGCCGGCTGCCGGATGCGCGACCGTGCGGCAATCGGCATAGACGTAGAACGCGCCGTCGGGCATGACCGGCACCGAGAAGCCGAGCGATTCCAGCGCCGGCGCAATGAAGTCGCGGCGGCGCTTGAATTCGAGGCGCCGCGCTTCGTAGATGGCGATGGTTTCCGGCTCGAAGCAGGCGAGCGCCGCATGCTGCGCGAGCGCCGACGCGCAGATGAACAGGTTCTGCGCGAGCTTTTCGAACGCGCCGACCATGCGCGGGCGGCACCACCAGCCAGCCCAGACGCCAGCCGGTCATGTTGAAGTACTTCGAGAAGCTGTTGACGGTGATCACGTCGTCGCCGAACGAGAGCGCCGACACGGGCTTCGCGTCGTAGCTCAGGCCCTGATAGATCTCGTCGACGATCGTGAAGCCGCCACGCGCCCGCACCGCCTTGACGATGCGTTCGAGTTCGGCCGGTTCGATCGACGTGCCGGTCGGGTTCGACGGCGACGCCAGCAGCACGCCGCGCGTGCGCTCGTTCCACAGGCGCTCGACGTCGGCGGCGGTCAACTGGAAGCGCTCGGCGGGACCGCTCGGCACCATCACCGGCTTGCCTTCGGCGGCGATCACGAAATGGCGGTTGCACGGATAGCACGGGTCGGGCATCAGCACTTCGTCGTCGCGATCGACCAGCGCCGCGCAGGCCAGCAGCAACGCCGCGGACGCGCCCGCCGTGACGACGATCCGCGCCGGATCGACGTCGACGCCGTAGAACTCGCGCGTAATGCGCCGAGATCGCTTCGCGCAGCGCGTGCAGGCCGAGCGCGTTGGTGTATTGCGTGACGCCGCGGCGCAGCGCGCTGGCGGCTGCCTCGATGACCGGCTCGGGCGCGGTGAAATCGGGCTCGCCGATTCCCATGTGAATGATGTCGCGCCCGTCGCGCTCGAGGAGCGCGGCCTCCTTGGCCAGTTCCATCACATAGAACGGCTGGATGGCGTCGACGCGCGCAGCAAGCCGCACGAGGGGTTCGGTCACGGAGTTCATACGATCAAATCCAGTTCAGAGCAAAAGCAGGACGGCGTTTGTGCGCGATTACGCGTGAGCGGAATTCACGCGCAACGCTGCGTCCTTGCAGGCGGTTCGACTCGCCACAAAAACGCGGCGCATGACAGGGCGGGTGCGCCCCGTCATGCGCCCGACGCTCACGACTTGCGAGCCGCCTGCGTTTCAGCCGCGCGCAATTGCGCCGACAGCTTGTCCAGCACGCCATTCACGTACTTGTAGCCGTCCGAGCCGCCAAACGTCTTGGCGAGTTCGACCGCTTCGTTGATGACCACGCGATACGGAATGTCGACGTGATTCTTCAGCTCGAACGCGGCGACCAGCAGCACCGCGCGTTCGACCGGCGACAGCTGTTCGATCGGACGGTCGAGGCACGGTGCGATGTCGGCGGACAGCGCTGTCCGAATCGCGGATCACGCCGTGCAGGATGCGCGTCCAGATGCTCGTGGTCGGCCTTGTCGAAACCTTGCGCGCCGCGCAGTTGCGCGTCGATTTCGCTGCCGGGCGAACCCGACAGCAGCCACTGGTAAAGCCCCTGCGTGGCCAGTTCGCGGGAGCGTCGGCGTGCGCTCTTCATGCTTCTTCCTCTTCTTCGTCTTCTTCTTCGTCGTCGCCGCCGAGTTGTTCGAGCGCGACGGCGAGGTTCGCCATTTCGACGGCCACGCGCGCTGCGTCACGACCCTTTTCGGTCATGCGCGCGACGGCTTGTTCGTCGTTTTCGGTGGTCAGCACGGCGTTCGCGACCGGAATGCCGAAGTCGAGACCGATACGCGTGATGCCCGCGCCGCTTTCGTTCGACACCAGTTCGAAGTGGTACGTCTCGCCGCGAATCACCGCGCCCAGCGCGATCAGTGCGTCGAATTGCGCGCTTTCGGCGAGCTTTTGCAGCGCCAGCGGGATTTCCAGTGCGCCCGGCACGGTGACCAGCAGCACGTCTTCGCCGGTCACGCCGAGGCGTTCGAGTTCTTCGATGCACGAGTCGGCGAGGCCGTTGCAGACGGGTTCGTTAAAGCGCGCCTGGACGATGCCGATGCGCAGTCCGTCGCCGTCGAGATTCGGTTGATATTGTCCGATTTCCATGTGACTTCCGTAGTGTTTTGAGTGGGCGCTGAGGCGCGTGAATGGTCGGGTCAGCCTTGCGGGGCCTGAGCTTTGCTGCCGGGCATGGGCACGAAGCCGGTGACTTCGAGGCCGTAGCCCGACATGCTGCCCAGCTTGCGCGGGTTCGACAGCACCTGCATCTTGCCGACGCCGAGTTCGCGCAGAATCTGCGCGCCGATGCCGTAGGTCTTGAAGTCGACCGGGCGGCGTTTGAGCGCCTCTGCTTTTTCCTTCGAGTCGAACGCCTTGAAGACGTCGATCAGATGGTCCTTCGAATCGCCGCAGTTCAGCAGCACGACCACGCCGCAGTCGCGTTCGGCGATCTCTTTCATGGCTGCGTCGAGCGTCCACGAGTGAGTGGATTCGCCGACTTCGAGCAGATCCAGCACCGACAGCGGCTCGTGCACGCGCACCGGCGTGTCCTGATCCGGCGCACGGCGTGCCGCGCACCAGCGCCAGGTGCGGCTGGCCGCTCGGCTGGTCGAGATACATGACCGCGCGGAACGCGCCGTGCGCGGTTTGCATGGTGCGTTCGCAAATACGCTCGACGATCGATTCGGTGCGGCTGCGATAGTGGATCAGATCGGCAATCGTGCCGATCTTCAGGCCGTGCACCTTGCGCGAATTCGATCAGATCCGGCAGGCGCGCCATCGTGCCGTCGTCGTTGATGACTTCGCAGATCACCGCAGCCGGCGTGAGGCCCGCCAGCGCGGTGAAGTCGCAGCCGGCTTCGGTGTGGCCGGCGCGCACCAGCACGCCGCCCGGCTGGGCCATGATCGGGAACACGTGGCCCGGCTGGACGATGTGCTCGGCCTTGGCGTCCGGCGCGACCGCCGCGGCGATCGTGCGGGCGCGGTCGGCCGCCGAAATGCCGGTGGTGACGCCTTCGGCCGCTTCGATGCTGACCGTGAACGCCGTGCCGTACTGCGTGCCGTTGCGGTACGTCATGAGCGGCAGGTTGAGCTGCTTGCAGCGTTCCTGCGTCAGCGTCAGGCAGATCAGGCCACGGCCGTAGCGGGCCATGAAATTGATCGCTTCCGGCGTGACGAATTCGGCGGCGATGCACGAGGTCGCCCTCGTTTTCGCGATCTTCTTCGTCGACGAGGATCACCATCCGGCCGGCTTTCAGTTCGGCGATGATCTCTTGAGTGGAGGCGAGCGTCATGTTGGCGAGATTTTCGGGAAAGCGCGTATTTTACGCCACGCGCGGGTCCAAGTCGCCTCTGACGGATGGCATAGGCCGTTTGGCCGACTGGTGATGGGATGTCCGGCGTTGCTATGCTCGTTCAAACGATCAGCGAGCGGACTGGGTGAAAGCGGCGGGAACAGCCGCCGGGCCATTGCTGGCGGGCTGTTGGCGGGCTGTTGCCGGGCGGTCCGCTGGCGTCGGACGCAGTGCGCGAAGGCTTTGAGCAGGTCCGTCACGCCAGCTTGCGGATGCGAGACATGGATGTTCGAGGAAGCCGCCATGTGCCGCATATGCTGACCGGAAGGTGGCCGCTTGCAAGGTTCAAGCTCTGGTAGCGTGTTTCCGCAAAACATAACGAGCGCCGCCAGGCCCTGGCATTGGCAGAACTTGCGGCACCTGGACTTGCCTGCCCGATAGCCTGCGGCTCTCGCCGGAATCACGGAATCACGGAATCAGCCACAGCGCCGCGGCATAAATCACGAGCGACACGACAAACGTAATTGCCGTATATCCCATCACGCGCTGAATGCGAATGCCTGCAATCGCCACCACCGGCACGGCCCAGAACGGTTGCAGCATGTTGGAGACGTTTTCGGCCATCGCCACGCCCATCGTGGTGCGGGGGATCGACGCGTGCAAACCGAGCGCGGCCGGCAGCACGAACGGCCCCTGCACTGCCCAGTGGCCGCCCGCGCTCGGGACGAGCAGCGTGATGATCAGCGAGCTGAGATAGCTCCACAACGGCAGCGTGACCGGTGTCGCGATCACCACAAAGGTCTTGGCGATGGTGGCCGCCAGCCCGGTGCCCGTCATGATGCCCATGATGCCGCCGTACATCGGGTATTGCAGCAGCATCGAACCGGTCTGCCGCGCGGCGCGGCGAATCGCGGCGGCGTAGGCAATCGGCGTGCGCTGCAGCGCGAGGCCGACCAGCAGGAAGATCAGGATCGTCGTGTTGATGTCGAGTTCGAAGCCCTTGGCGTGCCAGGTCATGGCCAGATAACCGACGCCCAGCGCGAGCAGGATCAGGGTGCCGAAGAATGGACTGTTCGGCACGGGCCGCGAACGAGGTGCGGCGGCCTGGCGGGCATGAGGATCGGCGTCGTGCAGCCGGCATCGCCGGCATCGCCTGCATGCTTGGCTCGGCTTGATTGAATGCGACGACGTGTTCGGCCTTCGGGTGGATCCAGATGAACACGGCGGTCATCACGACAACCACTAGCACCGTCGGGATGAGAACGAACGATGCGAACACCGTCTCGCTCAACGGAATGACCTGGCCCGTCGCTTTTTCCACCAGATTCAGTGCGTTGCCGTGCGACGCCTGCGACAATGCAATCGAACTCGACAAACCGCTATTGCAGATCGACCACGCCGAATAACTGCCCGCGACGAGCCACGCGAAATCCACCTTGACGCGCTGGGCGATTTCGCGCGAAAGCAGCGCGCCGACAATCAGCCCGAGCCCCCAGTTGAGCCACGCACAGACGCCGACGACGGGAAACACCAGCAACGCCGCCCTGGCCGGTGTCTGTACGCGTGCGGCCATCGCGCGCAACCCGCGCTGGACGACGGGCGCTTCGGCGATCGCGTATCCCGTCGCGAGGATCAGGATCATTTGCAACGCGAAGCCGAGAATGTTGAATGTGCCGCCGTACCAGGACGTCAGCAGCGTCGGCACCGAGGCGTGCGGCGCGAACGCGAAGGCCAGCAGACTGACCACGACCGTCAAGCCAATTGAAAGCACGAACGGGTCGGGCATGACCTGTTCGAATACATAAACGAGGCCGCCTACGACGCCCTGCTCAGCGCGCGGCCTTGTCCGTCACCGTGCCCCCGTGGCCTTTCTTTTCCATGGTCTCTCTCCGCTGATACGCCGGCGTCCGTCGCTCTTGCAACCAGGCGCCCATCCGATAAATACAGTTCGCTTACGCGCAGCGATTTGCTGCGACGACGAAACATAATCGAATTTGGAATTTCATGCTTTTTCGCGGGACAGGTGGTTGTTTTCGCGAAACGGATCTGGAAGATGCGGGCGTCGGCGCTACGTCGATTGAACGCTTTTTTGCGACATTCGTCGATGCGCAAGCGGCATCAATTCGAGCGCGGCGATGAGAATTCGAGTCGAGGGGAGAAAGGCTTCGAGCGGTGGAGACTCCGATGACCGCTGATCGCAAGCCGGAACGCGTCGCGTGTGAGGCGCTAACGGAGAAAGCGCGCAGCTCTGGCTCGCCTTGAAAGCGCAGAATCTGCAACACGCTGGCTCTTCGTTCCATCTGCCGGACAGAGTGGGCAAATAAAAGAAGAGGCCAGCTTCAACCTGATTGTTAAGATTTGCGCGGGTCCTGACCTGTCGACAGCATCCGCTCCACATACCGCGCAATCAGATCGATCTCCAGATTCACCTTCGCGCCTTCACGCAGGTGCTTGAGCGCGGTCACCTCGACCGTGTGCGGAATCAGGTTGATCGAAAACTCGCAACCGTCGTCGCGGTCCTTCACCGAATTGACGGTCAGGCTCACGCCATTAACCGTAATCGACCCCTTGTACGCCAGATAACGGCCAATCTCGCGCGGCGCGAGCACGCGCAATTCATGCGACTCGCCAACCGGCGCGAAATGCGTGACCGTTCCCAGTCCATCCACGTGACCGGACACGATATGGCCGCCAAGCCGGTCATGCGCACGCAGCGCTTTCTCCAGATTGACCTCGCCGGGTTCGCCAAGCCCCGCCGTGCAATTGAGACTTTCGCGCGATACATCGACTTCGAACGAATGCGCGGTCTTCGCGACCACCGTCATGCAGGCGCCCTGGATCGTGATGCTGTCGCCCAAGCTGCACGTCGCCGAGATCGAGGCCGCCGGCTTCGACGTTCAGGCGCACGCCCGCGTCGCCGTCCGTGCCCAGAGGCTTGACTGATTCGATGCGGCCCACTGCCGCGACGATTCCTGTAAACATCGTGCTAGTCCTTGATCAATTCGAAACGGGGGAGGACGCGGGATCGTCGCCGGGTTCCCCGGAGATGGTTGGCGGCGCGGCGTGAGGCACAAAGCGCGCGAGAATCCGCAGATCGTCGCCGATCCGGTCCACGGCGTGGAAATTCAGTTTGACGCGGCGCTTCGAGCGTGTCGGGCGCGTCGAGGTTGAACATGCTCATCGAGTCCGTGCCGAGCAGGCTCGGTGCAAGGTACACGAGCAGTTCGTCGACGCAGCCTTCGCGCAGCAGCGAGCCGTTCAGTTTATAGCCTGCCTCGACGTGCAATTCGTTGACGTTGCGCTCGCCGAGCGCCTTCAGCATGCCGGGCAGATCGACCTTGCCGGCGGCATTCGCCATCTGCACGATCTCGGCGCCACGATCGCGCAATGCGTTGGCGCGCTCGGTATGACGTTGATCGAGATTGCCGCAGAAAATCAGTGTGGGTGCGCCGGCCAGAATCTGCGCGTCCGGCGGCACGTCGAGCTGGCTGTCGATCAACACGCGTTGAGGCTGACGCGGCGTATCGACCGCGCGCACCGTCATGCGCGGATTGTCTTCGCGCACGGTGCCGATGCCGGTCAGAATCGCCGACGCGCGAGCGCGCCACGCGTGACCGTCGGCGCGCGCCGCTTCGCCGGTAATCCACTGGCTGACGCCCGAAGGCAAGCCGGTGCGGCCATCGAGCGAGGCGGCCACTTTCATGCGAACCCACGGACGGCCGCGCGTCATACGCGACACGAAGCCGATGTTCAGTTCATGCGCTTCCTTCGCGAGCAGGCCGCAACGCACTTCGATACCGGCGTCGCGCAACATCTCGAGACCACGCCCGGACACCTGCGGATTCGGGTCTTCCATCGCCGCGACCACGCGCGCGACCTGCGCTTCGATCAGCGCGTTCGCGCACGGCGGCGTGCGGCCGAAGTGGCTGCACGGTTCGAGCGTCACGTAAGCGGTCGCGCCGCGCAGATCATGGCCGCGCGAGCGCGCGTCCTTCAACGCGCGAATCTCTGCATGATCCTGACCGGCGGGTTGCGTGAAACCTTCGCCGATCACCTCGCCATTCTTGACGAGCACGCAACCGACGCGCGGATTCGGGTCGGTGGTGTACATGCCGCGCTTGGCCAACGCGAGCGCGCGTTCCATATGGACGAAATCGGTTTGCGAAAACATCGGTGTCCGGTCGGGTGCGGTGGCTAGGCGTGGATGGAGCGTCGTATTCTGCAATGTGTGGCTCGGGCCGCGTGCCTTCAAGCCGCGAGCGACGCGAATGCGCCGCGCGCTGCGTCGATCGTCGCGTCGATGATCGCGTCGTCGTGCGCGCTCGACACGAAGCCCGCCTCATACGCCGACGGCGCGAAGTACACGCCCGCGTCGAGCATCTTGTGGAAGAACGCGTTGAAGCGCGGCACGTCGCTCTTCGTGACATCGGCGAAGCTGGCCGGGATCGACTCGGTGAAGTAGAGGCCGAACATGCCGCCGAGCGAGTCGGCCGAGAACGGCACCTTCGCTTCGCGCGCGACCTGCGACAGGCCCTGCGCGAGTCGCGCGGTGCGCGCGGCGAGCGTGTCGTAGAAGCCCGGCGCCTGGATCAGTTGCAGCGTTTTCAGGCCTGCGGCCACCGCGATCGGATTGCCCGACAGCGTGCCCGCCTGGTAGACGCCGCCGAGCGGCGCGAGGTGGGCCATGATGTCGCGACGTCCGCCGAACGCCGCCGCCGGCATGCCGCCGCCGATCACCTTGCCCAGGCACGTCAGGTCCGGCGTGATGCCGTAGACCTCTTGCGCGCCACCGAGCGCGACGCGGAAACCGCACATCACTTCGTCGAAAATCAGTACCGAGCCGTACTCGGTGCACAGGCGCCGCAAGCGCCTGCAGGAATTCCGGCGTGGCGCGCACGAGGTTCATGTTGCCCGCCACCGGCTCGACGATCACCGACGCGATCTCGTTGCCGAACGCCTTGAACGCTTCTTCGAGTTCAGCGACGTTGTTGTATTCGAGCACGGTGGTGTGCTTCGCGATGTCGGCCGGCACGCCCGCCGAAGTCGGATTGCCGAAGGTCAGCAGGCCCGAGCCGGCCTTGACCAGCAGGCTGTCGGCGTGACCGTGATAGCAGCCTTCGAATTTGACGATGCGGCTGCGGTTCGTGAAGCCGCGCGCGAGACGCAGCGCGCTCATGGTCGCTTCGGTGCCGCTCGACACCATGCGGACCTGTTCGATCGACGGCACCAGCTTGCAGATTTCCTCGGCGATTTCCACTTCCGATTCAGTCGGCGCGCCGAACGAGAAGCCGTTGCCCAGCACGCGCTGCACGGCTTCGAGCACTTCCGGATGGACGTGGCCGAGGATCATCGGGCCCCACGAGCCGATGTAGTCGATATAGCGCTGGCCGTCCGCGTCCCAGAAGTACGGGCCTTGCGCGCGTTCGATGAAGCGCGGCGTGCCGCCGACCGAGCGGAAGGCGCGGACCGGCGAGTTCACGCCGCCCGGAATGGTGCGCTGCGCGCGTTCGAAGAGGATTTCGTTGTTGGACATGGCGATGGCTGGAATAGAGGTTGCGCAGCGGCGCAGGTTGCCGGTCGGCGATTCGCGGCGCTGGGATAGGTGGAGAAATTGTACCGGAGTCAGCGTCAACGGGTTTTGCGGCTGGGCCTGTGCTGGACGTCCGTCGCGGCGGCCTGGCTCGCGGGGCTTTGCTGTGTGGCCTGTGTGCGCGCGTGACTTTGCTGGAGCGCGTCGGGCCTGCCGGCGAGTCCGGTTGCGGCGGCTTGCGCGCGCCGGTGAGTTCGCGCCAGCGTTTTTCCAGCGCGCCTTCCGCGATCGGTTTGATCACCGTGCCGGAACTTTGCGCGTCCCATGTCTGCACGGAGAACGGATGCACGCGCAAAGCGTCGCGCGGAATCACCGCTTCCTGATGCGCGTCGACCAGCCAGTCGTAGACGAAGTCGATGCACAGGCGATAGCCGCGCTTCGTCGCCGCGTCGGGGACCTCGTACGGCGCGCGCGTCACATAGCCGGAGCCGAAAATGCCTTTCGGTTCCTGCGCGACGCGATGCAGGAACACGCGGTCGCCCGGCAGGATGCTGCGCGCGAATCCGCAGCCCCAGACGTCGGTCACCGCGACGCCGGAGGCCACGCGTTTCGCGACGTCGGGCAATTCGGGCCACGGCCATTTCTTGGGGCTCCAGATCAGCAGGAAAGCGGTCATTGCATGTCGAAACGGAAGGGTGGAGAGGGGCGCCGCGAATCGCTCTGTGCACGGCCCGCAAGGCTCAGGCGGCAGCTTAACCGATCGACGGCACGCCTGCCGCGGCCCGCCGACGCGTGCGCGCCGTCACGCAGACGAGCCCTTGCGGATCTGCCGGAGCGCGCTCGAATGGATTAAGCGTCGCGTACAATCGGGGCCTTCAAAGTTGCTGTTCGTTTCCCGTTTCACCGTTCCGCTGCCGATGACGGCGCGGCGCTTCATCCGGATTGCCGATTCCCATGTCTCACGTCACCAGTAGCCGGCCCGATGGCCGGCTGATCCTGTTGCTCGGTGCGCTTGCCGCATGCGGGCCGATTTCCATCGACATGTATCTGCCGAGCCTGCCGACCATCGCGCAGGCCTTCGCGATCAGCACGGGCGCGGCGCAAGCCACGCTCACCAGCTTCATGTTCGGCTTTTCGATCGGCATGCTGCTGTACGGTCCGCTGTCGGATACCTATGGACGCCGGCCGGTGCTGCTCGGCGGCATCATCATGTATGCGCTGGCGAGCGTGGCGTGCGCGCTGTCGTTTTCGATCGGCTCGCTGGTGACGTTCCGCTTCGTGCAGGCGCTCGGCGCGGGCGCGGCTTCGGTGCTCGCGCGTGCGATCGCGCGCGATGCGCACGGTCCGACCGACGCCGCCCGCGTGCTGTCGATGCTTGCCATCGTCACGTCGATCGGTCCGTTGCTCGCGCCGCTGATCGGCGGACAGTTGCTGCTGATCGGCGGCTGGCGGGTGGTGTTCGTCGTGCTGACGCTGTTCGGTTCGGTGTGCGCGGTGACCGCGTTTCTGAAAGTGCCGGAAACCTGGCCGCCCGAGAAGCGTGCGCATTCCGCGTTGCTGAAATCGTTCGGCGCGTACGGCAGAGTTGCTGCGCGATCCGGTGGCGTGGGGGCACATGTTGTGCGGCGGCATGGCGTTCGCGTCGATGTTCGCGTACATCACGGCGACGCCTTTCGTGTACATCGAATATTTCCACGTATCGGCGCAGCATTACGGCTTTCTGTTCGCGTTGAATATCGTCGGCATCATGTTCGGCAATTTCATGAATACGCGGCTCGTCGGCCGGCTCGGCGCGCTGCGGATCATTTCGTTTGCGGCAACCGTCAGTTGCGTGGCGTCGCTGTTCGTGAGCTTTGTTTCGCTGACAGGGCTGGGCGGCTTGTGGTCGATCGTGTTCGGCCTGTTCTTCGTGGTCGGCGTGGTGGGGGTGTTGTCCGCGAATTGCACGACCGATCTGATGCATCGCTATCCGGTGAATGCGGGCGCGGCGGCGGCGGTGTTCGGTGCCGTGCAACTCGCGCTCGGCGCGCTGTCGAGCCTCGCGGTCGGGTTGTGGCAGGACGGCTCGCCCAGAGGAATGGGCGTGGTCGTAGGCGTCGCGGGAGCGCTGTGTTACGTCGGGCGAATCCTGGTGATGAAATGGCACGGGACCAAGGCGCCCATCGCCGCGGTTTAAACGAAGGGCCTTTGCGGTGTGCCCGCGCCTAGCCACAGCCGGGTAGCGCGCGTGCAATCGACGCGTGTGCGGAAAACACCAGGTGTTGCGTCCGCGCGACCGTGCGCGGCAAATTGCATTGCTATGATGGAGTCACTGTTCCTCGGAGCGGCAATCATGGCGATCAGAGATTTGATGAACGGCGAACGGCAACATGCTGCTTTCGCTGAAGCGCAAAAGCTGGCTGACAGCGGCGTCTATCACGATTACACGGACATCGAATATGTCTGCGCTTTGATTACGGTTTGTCGGATGTGTCGGCGCTGCTCGACAGCCAGTTGATGCATCGCGACCTGAATCGCCGTTGCGCAGACGCGCGCGAGAAACTGGATCTGCTTAGCGTTTGATAAGCGCAACGACGTGCGACAAGACGGCTTCGTCTGTTGATGCGGGTTGGGACGCGCGGGGCGTTGTGTGGTGCATCGCTTGATGTCGGTCGATGCGTTGAAGGACGCTTTGACTGCTATGGCCGTGTCTCGCGCACCATTGCTGTGTCGCTCACGTCCGCGTTGCGGCGAGCGTGCAATGTGCGCAGTATCGTCACGCGCGCAGCGATATGCTGCTGACGCCCTGTCACTTTTGGAGTGGTACTGATGGCTGCTAGCCAGAACGAATTGCGTCTGCCGCGCACCGATAATCCCGCTACGCTGGCAACGCCCGGCGGTCATTACAGTCATGTGGCAATCGCAAATGGCCTGGTTTTTGTTTCTGGACAATTGCCGATCGATGCGCAAGGCGTGAAGCTCGCCGACGCGTCGTTCGAGGTTCAGGCCGAGCAGGTGCTGGCCAATGTGCGAGCCGCTCTGGAAAGCGCGGGCAGCAGCGTCGCGCAACTGGTGCAGGTGCGCGTCTATATCGTCGATATCGAAAACTGGGCGAGCTTCAATCAGATCTACGCGAAGTGGGCAGGGGACGCGCGGCCGGCTCGTGCCGTCGTGCCAGTACCGCACCTGCACTACGGTTTCAAGATCGAGGTCGAGGCGACTGCGGTGGTTTAAGTGGAAAAGTGGGCCTGCTGCACCTAGTGCACCACCATCCCGTTGAACTGCGCATTGGCCACACCGCCCGCGATATTCACGCCGACATTCCCGCTCACGGCAGTCATTGCGCCTGCGCCGATTGCGGCGATGGCGCTGCCGGCCATCCTCGTGTCTGCGTGGATAGTCTGTTGCGCGGCGATTTCCGCTTGTGGTGTCGTGACCAGTGCGATCTGATTCGTCTGCGCGTTCAGTGCGCCTGCCGCCAGGTTGACGCCGATATTCCCGCTCGCGCCGCGCAGCGCGTCCGCACCCACCGTTGCGGACGATGCGCCGGCTTTGGCGCTGCCACTTAGGTCCTGCAGCATGGTTAATTTCGCCGCGCCGAATACGGCTGTGCTGTCGTCGTCGGACGATGCAATCGTCCCCGCGACCGCGGACGATGCGCCCAGGCATGCTGCGGCCCAGATCACTGCGATGGCTATCGAGCGGATTTTCATGAGCGTCTCCCTTGGGTGCACTTGAACAGCGCGGATAGCTTTGATATCGACCGCGACAGGGGGAGTTAAAGGGAGGGGTTTTACTGAGTGATGACGCGTGTTTGTGGCAAACGCGTGTTTGACGAGAAGGCTGTGATGTAGCCGTAGTTCATATGGCAACCGTGCTGCGGAGGTTCGATTGCATCAGCCGAATAGAGGGCGTCGAGATCAGCACATAGCAGGGCCCTTGAACGTATCGTGGCGCGACGAAGGCTTAATTGAGTGCCGCATTGCGTGGCGCCGATCGAGCCGCAAGGGCAGACTTGGGGCGCGGGACCGTTGTCCGCTACTGATGCGCGATATGAAACGCCAGCCTACGCTGGAACCAGGACCGCAGAGGGTCGCATCGCGCCGGACATTCTTCCTGTCGCTGATATTCCATCTCAGTTTAAGACGCACCTATCCTCGAAGCCTTGCGCCCTAAGTGACAAAGGCGCGGCGGCCTTTGTCATTTCTGATGGTGTTCACGCATATCAGTCCAGATGCGAAAGCAATTTGCGATCGTTACCATTGGACTCGCAGAGCGCCTGTCGCGAAGGCTAGCGCAGCATGCCTTTTGTCGCCCGAAGAGGCTTTGTGATTCTCCAGCTCGTGGAAGTTTCCAAGTCGAGAATCCTTTGCTGGGCAGCCTCAAGGCTGGCACGTGTCTGCGCCATCGCGATCTCCTGTTCGTCAACTTTCGACCGGAGTAGGGCATTTTCTGAGCGTAACTGATTCGACTCCGCACCAACGCCTGCTTTGTCATGATGGACAAGTGCCATCGCGGGTGCTTCTGCCATTTCGCACCTCGTCTGCATCAGGAGGCGCAGTCTTCTGCTATGAAGTTCCTCGTTGTCGAAGAGGTATTTACCCTTCTTCAAACGAACGAGAAACTCGGACGATGGCTGTGATTCGAGCGTGTCGATAATGAAATCGATGTACCCGAGATGGTTTAACTCAAGGATCATCAGCTCGAAACTGCTAGGCGTCCAATACCAGCAATGTGAATCTACATAGTTTTGGGTTCCGGCTTCATGCTTTGCCAAATAGTCAATGTACTGTGCGTGAGCGGCATCCAGGGAGTCCGGGAGATAGAGCTCTCCCGCCTGTCCAGGCAGCCACGCGGCAACACGATCGACCCAGACAGCGTAGGCACGGGCGACAAAAATAGTTTCTGGCAAATGCAGCGACCTTTTCTGGCGATAGGCCAGCAAGGCGTCTGCAGCGGATGACAAGGGTTTGAAAAAATCGAACGTCCGCCGACAATCCGGCACCGCGAGAGAGAGGATGAAATCCTCGGTAGCAAGGTTCGATATCTGCCGCAAAAAGCTGATCACATCCGGGGTATGCTCGATGACGTGACTCGCGATCAGATAGTGAAAGCCTTCCTTGCGGATTGCAAGACATGCTTCATCGATCGGTTCACCCCGCCACACGACGTCGACCACCTCAATATTCGATGCCATTTGCCGGATGGTTTCGGCACTGTGGTTGCGAGCGACATTGAGAAGTCCCTCCTGATCGGTGAAATCAATGACTGTCGTATTCCACCCGTGCGCCTTGGGGGCGATCGGGTTATAGAACGGGCCAATTTCGATGCCGAAAGTTTCGCGACTGATTCCGGATGTGAGAAAGGTGGCACGATCCATGGATTTTCCCCTTAGGCAACTTGCACCGAATTTCGCCGCATCTTAGCAGTTCCCGGCGTGCCAGAGCAGGTTCGCCCAGTTGTTCATCGTCATCCTTCCCGGTCCCTGTCAGGACGCACTTTAAAGCGATGCAATGCGTGACAACGGAAATCAGCCAGAACACTCGCGGAAATCCAGCGCAAATCGGCGACTTTCCGGCGCAATGCCTCGGGCAATGATTAGAGCATGCTGGGAGCATCCTGCCAGGATGCATTCGGGACCTGCTTGGCACTTAAGTGGCAGGTGCGAACGGATGCGTCTACCAAAGGGCGTCTTTGGTGCGTGGTTGGTTGGGGTCGTTGGATAAGCAAACAACCTTGGCCGCGGATTGCTGACCGCACTTTCGCGTTTGGCGCGCACAAATGAAAAACGGGCCGCGCGGCCCGTATTCATTAATGTTCTGGCGGAGGCGGTGAGATTCGAACTCACGGAAAGATCGCTCCTTCGCCGGTTTTCAAGACCGGTGCCTTAAACCGCTCGGCCACACCTCCAAGCCCTAAATTGTAACCTGAAAAAACCTCGCAGCGGAACTCCATCGCGCCCGCTATTACTGCGGATCTTTCAGAAACAGCTCCTGCAGATCGTTCAGGAACGCCTGGCCGAGCGGCGTCGGCGCAATTTTTTCGTGGTCGCGTGTGATCAGCTTGCGTCGTTCGGCTTCCTGCAAAGCCGGTTCGATCGACGTCATCGACAGCCCGTGCGCTCGATGAACCGATGCACCGGAAACCCTTCCACCAGCCGCAACGCGTTCAGCATGAACTCGAACGGCAGATCGCGCGGTCCGACTTCATGTTCTTCCTGCACCGCCGTGCCGCGCCTTGGCCTGCTCGATGAACGTGGTGGGGTGCTTGTAGCGCACCTGACGCAGCACACGATTCGGAAACGACAGCTTCGTATGCGCGCCCGCGCCGATGCCGAGGTAGTCGCCAAAACGCCAGTAGTTCAGATTGTGCTTGCTCTGCCGATGCGGCTGCGCATACGCCGATACCTCGTAGCGCTCATAACCGGCCGCCGCGCGTGCGCTCGTGAATCCAGTCCTGCATGTCGGCGGATGCATCGTCGTCGGGCAACGCGGGCGGGAATTTCGCAAACAGCGTGTTCGGTTCGAGCGTCAGGTGATACAGCGACAAATGCGGCGGCGCGAACGACAAGCGCGGTCTCGATATCGGCCTGGCATTCGGCGAGCGTCTGCTGCGGCAGCGCGAACATCAGGTCGAGATTGAAGTTGTCGAAGGTGTTCGCGGCCACTTCGACCGCATGGCGCGCTTGCGTCGAATCGTGAATCCGGCCGAGCGCCTTCAGATGCGCTTCGTTGAAACTCTGGATGCCCACCGACAACCGGTTCACGCCGCTCGCGCGAAACTGCGCGAACTTCGTCGGCTTCGAACGTGCCGGGGTTGGCTTCGAGCGTGATTTCGGCGTCGGCGTCGAGCGGCAGCAGCGCGCGCACGTCGGACAGCATGCGGTCGAGCCCCGCCGCCGACAGCAGGCTCGGCGTGCCGCCGCCAATGAACACCGTATGCACCTGACGTCCCCAGACGAGCGGCAGCGCCAGTTCGAGATCGGCGCGCAATGCGTCGAGATAATCGGTCTTCGGGGAACGTGTCGCCTTTCCATTCATGCGAGTTGAAATCGCAATACGGACACTTGCGCACGCACCACGGGAAATGCACGTACAGCGCCAGCGGCGGCAGCGACGTCAGGCGAATGCTGCCCGGCGACGTGAACGCTTTGATGACGCCGTTGCCGATATCGGCGGGCGCCGGCTTGATCGGAATCACGCTTCCTCCGTCAAGCCGCGCGAGCAGCTGCCGCAACGCGATCGCGCGATGGCTGCTGGCGTTCTTCACGGCCGGATCGAGCTCGGCGGCGCTCGCGTTCAGCGACGGCAGGAAGAAGTGCGGGTCGTAGCCGAAGCCGTGTCTCGCCACGCGGCGCGTCGATGATTTCGCCATGCCAGCGGCCTTCGGCGATCAGCGGCTCGGGGTCGTCCGCGTGACGCACGAGCACCAGCACGCAGAAGTAATACGCGCGGCGATCCGCTTCGTCCTGCAAGCTCGGCGACGAGCCGCGCGTTATTCGCCGCGTCGCTTTTCTCGCCGCCGGCGAGTTGCGCGTAACGCGCCGAATACACGCCGGGCGCGCCGCGCAACGCGCGCACGCAGAGGCCGGAGTCGTCGGCGAGAGCGGGCAGGCCGGTGAGCTTCGCGGCATGACGCGCCTTGGTCAGCGCGTTTTCGACGAAAGTCGGATACGGCTCCTCCGCCTCCGGCACGTTCAACTCGCCTTGCGCGATCAGCTCGATGCCAGCCGCGCCGAGCAGCGCCGCGAACTCGCGCAGCTTGCCCGCGTTGTTCGACGCCAGCACGACTTTCTTCAACGGCGAGTCCGGCATGCATCCGCAGCCGTTCTGCCCTGATCGAACGCTCACTCACTCTTTTGCTCCAGCGCTGCTTTCTGCTTCGCGATCAGCGTTTTGATGCCGTCGCTTGCCAGATCGAGCAGCGCGTTCATTTCGTCGCGCGAGAAGGGCACGCCTTCAGCGGTGCCCTGAATTTCGACGAAGCCGCCCGCGCCCGTCATCACGACGTTCATGTCGGTGTCGCACTGCGAGTCTTCGTCGTAGTCGAGATCGAGCACCGGCAGGCCGTCGTACACGCCGACCGAAATCGCCGCGACGTAGTCGGTGATCGGCGAGCTTTCGATGCGGCCCGTGGCCAGCAGCTTCGCCACCGCATCGTGCGCGGCGACGAACGCGCCGGTGATGCTGGCCGTGCGCGTGCCGCCATCGGCCTGGATCACGTCGCAATCGATATGCAGCGTGCGCGCGCCGAGTTTCTCGAGATCGAACACCGAGCGCAGCGCGCGGCCGATCAGGCGCTGGATTTCCTGCGTGCGTCCGGTCTGCTTGCCGCGCGCGGCTTCACGGTCGCTGCGGGTGTGCGTGGCGCGCGGCAGCATGCCGTATTCGGCAGTGAGCCAGCCCTGGCCGCGGTCGCGCAGGAACGACGGCACGCTCTCGGCGATGCTCGCCGTGCAGATCACTTTCGTATCGCCGAATTCGACCAGCACCGAGCCCTCCGCGTGCTTCGTGTAATGGCGCGTGATGCGCACGTCGCGCAGCTGGTTGGCCGGGCGGCCGCTCGGGCGTTGGGTGTCGTTGGTCATGTTGGGATCGGTATCGAAGAAAAGCGGAGGGAAAGCGCAATTTTACAGCCGATCGCGCGCAGCGGTGAGCCGCGCTCGTCGACGCGCGGCGTCGATCAGCGGCATCGGCTGGCGGCGCCAGTGTCGGTGCAAGGGCGGCGCGACGTCAGCGGCCCGCGGGCAACGACGATCGGCGAGCCTCGATGAGCGCCCGGCAAATGCTCGCTCGCCCGCATGCGTCCTCGCTTTCGGCAGGGGCGTCCGGTAAAAATGGGATAATGCGGATTCTCCGCCCCGCGTCTCGTACACGCCGGGCGATTCGACTCTCGGCGGGCCTTCAATCACCGCATGGCCACAATCGCGAGAAATACGATGATCTACAGCATGACTGGCTATGCGAGCGCCACGCGCGAACTCGTCGCGGCCTCGGGCACAGGCGGCGTGAGCGTGTCGGTCGAATTGCGCACGGTGAACTCGCGCTTTCTCGATCTGAACTTCCGCATGCCGGAAGACGTGCGCGTCTGCGAACCGACGCTGCGCGAAATGCTGATGAACAAGCTGTCGCGCGGCAAGGTCGATATCCGTATCAACCTGCAACGCAGCGAGCAGTCGGCCAACGCGGGCTCGCTCAATCGCGATGCGCTGACGCAACTGGCGCTGCTCGAACGCACGGTGCTGTCGACGTTCCCGGAAGCGGGCCGTCTGCGCACCGGCGAAATTCTGCGCTGGCCCGGCGTGCTGGCCGAAAGCGGCGTCGCGCCGGAAGTGCTGCGCGACGCGGTGCTCGCGTGCGGCAAGCAGGCGATCACCGATCTGATCGACGTGCGTGCGCCGCGAAGGCGCGCAACTGGCGACCATGCTGATCGCCAACGTCACCGAGATGGAAGCGATCGTCACGAAGATCACGCCGCTCGTGCCGGAACTGATCGCGAAGCATCAGCAGAAGATCGTCGAACGCCTGCAGGAAGCGCTCGGCATCGCCGCGCCGGATACGGCCGCGACGATCGTCTCGCGCGAAGAAATCAACGAACGGATTCGCCAGGAAGTGACGATGTACGGCATCCGTATCGACATCGCCGAAGAACTGTCGCGCCTCACGGCTCACCTGAACGAAACGCGTCACGTGATCGAGAAGGGCGGCAAGGTCGGCAAGCGTCTCGACTTCATGATGCAGGAGCTGAATCGCGAAGCGAACACGCTCGGCTCGAAGGCGGCGGCGAAGGAACTCGCCGATTCGTCGATGACCCTGAAGCTGCTCATCGAACAGATGCGCGAGCAAGTACAGAATCTGGAATAAAGCTGGAGCACCAACACATGACCGACCACACACGCGAAACCAGCGCACCGCGCAACCCTTACGCCGGCGCTTATCCCGGCAACCTGTTCATGGTCGTCGCGCCGTCGGGCGCGGGCAAGTCGACGCTCGTGAACGCGCTGCTCGCCGGCGACGACGCGATCCGTCTGTCGATCTCGTACACGACGCGCCCGCCGCGTCCGAAGGAGCAGGACGGCGAGCACTATCACTTCACCACCGTCGACGACTTCATGACGCGTC
Source organism: uncultured beta proteobacterium (assembly GCA_963800185.1). Taxonomy (GTDB): domain Bacteria; phylum Pseudomonadota; class Gammaproteobacteria; order Burkholderiales; family Burkholderiaceae; genus Paraburkholderia. The sequence continues at coordinate 399,599 of CAWCZW010000005.1, forward strand.
ACGACGACGGGCGAGTTTCTGGAAAGCGCGGAAGTGCATGGCAACTACTACGGCACGTCGCGCGTGTGGATCGAGGAGCAGATGAAAAGCGGCCATGACGTGCTGCTCGAAATCGACTGGCAGGGCGCGCAGCAGGTGAAGAAGCAGTTTCACAACGCGGTCGAAATTTTCATCTTGCCGCCGTCGCTCGAAGCGCTCGAAGAGCGTCTGAAAAAGCGCGGCCAGGACGAGCCGAACGTGATCACGCGCCGCCTGCTGGCGGCCGGTAGCGAGATGGCGCACGCGGCCGAAGCGGAGTACGTGGTGATCAACGAGAACTTCGATCGCGCGTTGAGCGAACTGCAGTGCCTCGTTGCCGCGACGCGTTCGCGCTTCGCGTCGCAATACGCGCGCCACACGCAGCTTTTCGTGCAGCTCGGCATTCACCTGCCGCACGCGTGAGCGCGGCGGTGTGTCGAGCACATAAGGTAGAATAAGCAACATACTGAGAAGGAACCCAACATGGCCCGCATTACCGTCGAAGACTGCCTCAAACAGATCCCGAACCGTTTCGAACTCGCGCTTGCCGCAACCTATCGCGCGCGTCAGCTCGCTCAAGGCCACACGCCGAAGATCGAAAGCCGCGACAAGCCCACCGTCGTCGCACTGCGCGAAATCGCAGCCGGCCAGGTCGGCGTCGAAATGCTGAAGAAGGTGCCGGTTTAAGGCGCACTGTTCCGTTTTCGAATTTGCTGTATCTGTCACACGTATTCGCCTTACCTAATTGCATCAACGTGCAGACCGGCGTCCAACCCTAACCGCTACGGAGGCGACCATGAGTGCTACCCCGCCCACCGCCACGGAAGTGGACCACGACGCCGACTCACCCTCGTCTGCACGCAAATACATCGACGCGGTCCTCGAACAGTCGTTTCGCCATCTGTTCGGGCCGACCGCCACGCCGGAGCAACCGCGCCGGCATGACGTCGTTTCGATTGCCAAGCTGACCTCGCGCCTTTCCGGCTATCTTCAGCCGGAAGAGATCAAGGACATCAAGGCGGCGTTCCATTTCAGCGACGAAGCCCACCTCGGCCAGTATCGCCAGAGCGGCGAGCCCTACATCACGCATCCGGTCGCCGTCGCGGAAATCTGCGCCGGCTGGAATCTCGACGCCCAGGCGCATCATGGCGGCGCTGCTGCATGACGTGATGGAAGACCAGGGCGTGACCAAGGCCGAACTCGCCGAGCGATTCGGCGCGAAGGTCGCGGAACTGGTCGACGGCTTGTCGAAGCTGGACAAGATGGAGTTTCGCAATCGCGAGGAAGCGCAGGCGGAAAACTTCCGCAAGATGCTGCTCGCGATGGCGCGCGACGTCCGCGTGATTCTGGTCAAGCTCGCCGACCGGCTGCACAACATGCGCACGCTCGGCGCGGTGCCGCCCGCAAAGCGCCGCCGCGTGGCGCGCGAAACGCTGGACATCTACGCGCCGATCGCGCACCGGCTTGGCCTGAACAATACCTATCGCGAGCTGCAGGACCTGAGCTTCGCGAACTTCAATCCGCATCGGTACGCCACGCTCGAAAAAGCCGTCAAGGCGGCGCGCGGCAACCGGCGCGAAGTGGTGGGCAAGATTCTGGAGTCGGTGCAGCGCGCGATTGCCGACGCGAAGATCGACGCCGAAGTCACCGGCCGCGAAAAAACCATCTTCAGCATCTACAAGAAGATGCGCGACAAGCAGTTGTCGTTCTCGCAGGTGCTCGACGTGTACGGCTTTCGCGTGGTGGTCGAGAGCGCGCTGGAGTGCTACACCTGCATCGGCGCGCTGCATGCGCTCTACAAGCCGGTGCCGGGCAAGTTCAAGGACTACATCGCGATCCCGAAGGTGAACGGCTATCAGTCGCTGCACACCACGCTGGTCGGCCCGTTCGGCGCGCCGATCGAGTTCCAGGTGCGCACGCGCAAGATGCACGAGATCGCCGAAGCGGGCGTGGCCGCGCACTGGCTGTACAAGAACGGCGGCGCCGATCTGAACGATGTGCAGAAGCGCGCGCATCAATGGCTGAAGTCGCTGCTCGACATTCAGAGCGAAGCGGGCGATTCGAGCGAATTCCTCGAGCACGTCAAGATCGATCTGTTCCCGGACGCGGTCTACGTGTTCACGCCGAAGTCGAAGATCATGGCGCTGCCGCGCGGCGCCACCGCGCTCGACTTCGCGTATTCGATCCACAGCGACCTGGGCAACCAGTGCGTCGCGGTGAAGATCAACAACGAACTGCTGCCGCTGCGTACCGAGTTGAAGAGCGGCGACATCGTCGAAGTGATCACCGCGCCGTATTCGAAGCCGAATCCGGCGTGGCTCGGTTTCGTGCGCACCGGCAAGGCGCGTTCGGCCATCCGCCACTATCTGAAGACGATGCGCCTGAACGAGTCGGTGCAACTCGGCGAGCGTCTGGTCGACCAGGCGCTGAAGGGCTACGGCCTCGCGCTGTCGGACGTCACGCCGGAAGCGTGGGAAAAGCTCGTGCAGTGGACGGGCAACAAGAACCGTCAGGAAATTTTCGCGGATATCGGCCTGGGCCGGCGTGTCGCGGCGGTCATGGCCAAGCGCATCGAAGTGCTGATGAGCGGCCGCGACGCCGACGACGACGGCTCGCGCTGACGGTTCGAGCGCACCGCATGCGCCGCCGGTGGTCATCACAGGCACCGAAGGCATGTCGGTGCAATTGTCCGCGTGCTGCCGTCCGATTCCGGGCGACGACATCATGGGCTACATCGGCATCGGCCTCGGCATGGCGATCCACACCACGGACTGCCGCGTCGCGCAGCGCATCCACAAGCGCGATCCGGGCCGCTGGATCGACGTGGCGTGGGCGCCGCAGCCGGGGCGTCTGTTCGACGTCGCGGTCAAGGTGCTGGTCAAGAACACCAAGGGCGTGTTCGCCCGCGTGGCGGCCGACATCACGTCGGCGGACGCGAACATCGTCCACATCGCGATGGACGAAGACCTGTCGCAGGAATCCACCGTGCTGCGCTTCGTGATCCAGGTCAGCGACCGCGTGCATCTGGCCAACGTGATGCGCCGCGTGCGGACGAATCCGGACGTGATGCGTATTGCGCGTGAGCGGCCGAGCGAGGAGGGGCATCACCGTCACGATGGCGGCATGCGGATCGATCGCGAGCGGGCGGATTACTGATCGTCTGTGATGTGCGCGGCTCGTTGCGGCGTGCTCGGACCGTTTTAGCTTGACCTCGCTGGCGCGTCCTCAGACGAGTCCTTATCTGAATCTGAACGCACTGCGCCACGAGCGAGTCTCACCTGAACTTCAGGGAGAACGCATATGAACGTAGCTGACCTCACCGGCGTGGCGCTCGATTATTGGGTCGCCCGCAGCCTGCACGACTTCGTGCGCGAAATCTACTTTACCGACAGCGGCGAGACCGTCTCGATTCGCGGCAACGACCGCGGTCGTCCGTGGGATGGCCGGTTCACGCCGTCGACGTCATGGGAGGCGGCGGCAGCCGTGCTGGAGCGCGCTCAGCGGCTGGAAGTGCGTGAGCGGACCGATGCAGGGCGCGGCGTATTGCGTCGCTGAGTTCGAGGGCGGCCATCGAACGGTGGAAGGGCGGGGCGATTCGCTGCGGGTTGCGTTGCTTCGGGCGTTCGTCGAAAGCCGTTTCGGCGATAGTGTGGACGATGTGCTGCGCAGCCGCAAGCGCTGGCCGGCGAGCGCGCAGACGTGATCGGCGAGCAAACGGCGGACGGTTCGGTCGAAGATGTGCCGAGTCCGGACGGGCAGATCGGCGATATTCAGTCGCCGCCGCGCTAGGACGGTGCGCGATAGACGCTGCCGAATGGGACGGAGCGGCTTGCCGACAAGGCGCGAGGCAGAACCGGATGACGCAAAAAACAAAGGGCCTTCCGATTGGAAGGCCCTTTATAGGTGGTGCGGCTGGCAGGATTCGAACCCACGACCCCTTGGTTCGTAGCCAAGTACTCTATCCAACTGAGCTACAGCCGCACGCTAAACGGTGATGCTAATTGAAACGTTACTGCGATGAAACTCGGGTAAAACCGTAAGGGCCTTCCCGGAGGGAGGCCCTCGAATAAGTGGTGCGGCTGGCAGGATTCGAACCCACGACCCCTTGGTTCGTAGCCAAGTACTCTATCCAACTGAGCTACAGCCGCACGCAGAAACGAGATTATAGCAAAGGTTTTGGAAAAAGGAAGCATGTAACTGCGATTTGTCTCATTGCCCTGATCGTGTACCCTTGATAGGCAGTCGCTTGCTGCAGTTACTGGACCATCATGAACAAGGCCTTTGTCAAAGAGTCGAGTGAAGAGAATGACGACGATCTCGACGTCGCCCAGCCGGAGATCCCTGCGGGTACGAAAAACTACATCACGCCCGCCGGCTACCGGCGCATGCGCGATGAACTGCTGCATCTGATCGATGTCGAGCGGCCGGAAGTGGTCAGGCTGGTGTCGTGGGCGGCCTCGAACGGCGACCGCTCGGAGAACGGCGATTACATCTACGGCAAACGTCGTTTGCGCGAAATCGACCGGCGAATCCGCTTTCTGACCAAGCGGCTCGATCTTGCCGAAGATCGTCGACAGCAGCAAACAGGAAAACGTCGATCAGGTTTTTTTCGGCGCGACCGTCGACTACGCGACCGAAGACGGCGAGGATGCACACGGTGACGATCGTCGGCGTCGACGAGGTCGATCTGGATGTTGGGCACGTGAGCTGGATTTCGCCGATCGCGCGGGCGCTGCTGAAGGCGAAGATCGGCGACACGGTGACGCTCTGCACACGCCGGCCGGCCCGCAGCCGATCGATATTCTCGACGTCAAATATCCGCCGCCCGACATGGGCGGATAGACGGACCGACTGCGGCGCGAGTCGGTTCCAGTAGAGCCGCGAGGTAATGCTCAAGTGTTCCGTACGTCCGAATAGCGCTCCAGGAGCGGCGCGTAAGTCCGTCACGGGCCGACGCGCGATGCCCAGTCTGTGCAGAAAGGAGCCTCGCCGCCAGCATCTTCAGCACGATGCCATCCCGTTTCTGGCAACCGGGCTGAATCCGCATTTTCCCTGCACAGCCGTTGCCAGGCTCAACATAAAAAAAGGCGCCGCGAACGGCGCCTTTCGATACGGCGAGTGTGTCGTCGCGGCTTTAGAAGCGGTGACGCAGACCCGCGGTGACGGCAATCTGTTTGTTGTTGCTCGAAGCGAGCCCAAGCCGTTGATGTTGGCGTCGACGATCGCGCCTTCGTTGACTTGCTGGTATTCGCCTTGCAGGTACACGTCCGTACGCTTGGACAGCGCGTAGCCGTTTGCAGATTGAACTGGTTCCAGTGCGGACGCGTGCCGGCCAGGCTTGCGCGGGTGTACGTGTACGCACCCGCGATGCTGAGAGCCGGCGTCAGAGCGTAGCGTGCGTTGGCTTCGAAGTTCTGGAAGTGAGCGCTGTCGCTGGCGAAGCCGATGCCGCCCGTTTGACCCGATGCGCGCCGCGCCGATGCCCGCCAGGCTCGCCCAGATTCGTTTGCGAGTACACGAGGCCGACCGTTGCCGGGCCGAACGCGTAGTTCGCGCCCGCGCCCCACGTTTGCTGACGCCCAGCGAAGAACGTGTTGTCGCTCGACACCGCGCCGCCCGAGTTGAACGCCGCCGCCGCGCCGGCTGCGCCGTTGCTGTTCAATTGCAGGTAGGCGCGCGGCGATGTTCAGGCCGCCCCAGTTATACGACGCGCCCGCGCTGTATGCGCGGTTGTTGGCGAAGCCGTCAGCCTGGTTCGAGAAGCCGTACAACGCGCCGAACTTGAAGCCGCCGTAGTTCGCGCTCTGATACTTGACCGAGTTGTTGATCGCGGAACGAGTTGTTCAGGTTGTCGTTGTCGAACGGGTGGGCGAACTGCGTGCCGCCGTATTGCGTGCCGGTCAGCGCCAGCGGGCCGACGTAGTCGACCATGCTGTCATATTGACGACCGAGGGTCACGGCGCCGAACTGGTCGCTCGACAGGCCGACGAACGCTTGACGGCCGAACAGGCGGCCGCCTTGCTTGAGCGTGCCGTCATTGATGCCGAAGCCGTTTTCCAACGTGAAGATCGCCTTCAGACCGCCGCCCAGATCTTCAGAGCCACGCAGGCCCCAACGGCTGCCGTTGACCGAGCCGCTCGTCATCTTGCCAGTTGCTGTGACCTTGCTGATTGTTCGTATAGGTGATGCCGGCGTCGATCAGGCCGTACAGCGTGACGCTGCTTTGCGCATGCGCGGCGGTTGCAAAAACGCCCGTGAGGGCCGCGACCATGAGTGTCTTTTTCATTTCGTAACTCCGAGAACGAGAGAGGGTACTGAACCCAGGCTTAAGGAAACCTTCACGCGGGCGCTGCGAGAGGCGAAAGCCGCGTGAGAAGCGCGCCGATTCAGAAACGCGTCGGTTTCCGGTTAGGCAGAGTGTAGAGAGGCAGCTCTGTGAAGTGGGCATTCCGATTTGCGCAATAAAGTATTACGCGATAGGAAATGATGGGCGAAATGCCGCGCGAGCCTTGTAAATAAAGGCTTGCGGCGATTATGTGAGAGGGAGAAAAGCGAGAGTCGGTCTGAATCGCGTTGCTCATTTGCGACATAGATCGATGCAAAAAAGCAACGCGATTAAATCTAAAAGAGTGATTGTTGTTAGTAATCGCAATAGATGATTGTTGATTGTGTGAATAATGGAAATTCGCGGAGCCGCTATACTGAAATTTCTGCTTTCCGAAGCAGACTTTTTCGTTGACGAAAAAGATCTCCAAACCTTTGTCAGCGCGACTTCCCAGTCGCGCTTTTTTTTGCCTGTCGTGATTGCGGGTTGCTGACGTCGATCAGTGCGCGGGCGCCGCGCCGTCCACGTCGGTCCAGTCTTCGCGCTGCGGGGACGCTCCAGTCTTCCATCACATAGCGACGCGCATCCATCGGCGACGACAGCAGGTTTTGCCAGTGATCGCCGTGCCACATGGGATCGAATTCGAAAGCAGAAGATGATTCGGCCGTCGGCGCAGCGCTGACCGGTAGCAGTCTTCGCGTGCGACTGAGTGAGCCAGGTGACAAGGCGGCGGATTTCGGTAAGCAGCATGGCAATCTCCTGAAACTCATTACTTCCACTACTCGTTTCCATCATGCTGACGCGAATGCATGTCGCAACAAGTCGGACAAACACTTACTAAAGACAGATTTTGTTACATTTTATTGGGATGCGTGAAATTATTTCCCGCAATGACGTGTGGTATTGAATTAGTAATGTTGACGTAGGAATGACTTAAATTGAGTTCACCACTTAGTTAATAATTGATCGCGGATTTTAGATTGCGATTTGCATTGTTTATGGCATCAAGATGCTAAGGGAATATGAGAAATTCGCTTGACGATGATTCTTCGTTCCCCGTAAACGGCAAGGCTGAATTCATTGCCAGATCTGCTGTTCGAAACCCGTCGGGTTTCCGGAGACTGTCGAAGCACGTAGAAGTGGCCATCTGATCTGAGGGCATTGCCCGATTTTGATAAATCGTCGAGGAAAACTGGAATATGAAACTGGTATCGTCAAATGGTTCAACGATGCTAAAGGCTTTGGCTTCATCACATCGGATTCAGGTGGCGACGATCTGTTCGCGCACTTTTCGGAGATTCGTACGAAGGTTCAAGTCGCTGAAGGAAAACCAGCGTGTTTCCTTCGAAGTCAAGGCCGGCCCGAAGGGCAAGCAGGCTGCGAACATCTCAGCCGCTGTAAGCCGCGCGCGCCCGCGTGCGTGAGGTGCGAGCGGTTGCGCGAAAGCTCTTTCCGCAGAGCGAGGGCTTTTTTTACCGCCGCATTATTACGCCTGAAGCTTGGATTGCGAGATTAACTCACGTCCTAGCTATCTGCATGAGTTAATAGCGCGCCGAAATCGAGTGCGTCTGAATTTTACTGCACTCGTAGACCACAATAAATTTCGATCCGACGAGCGAAACTATGACTCGACCGCAAGAAGCGCTGATTTCGTGCGCCAATCTGCGCCGACCCAATGCGATGCTAATCCGGGTGAGCCGTGGCCAACTGGTGCATACTTGCTGCAAAGCCACGCGTCTAAAGTATTCCTTTCCATGTCTGAACAGCTTTTGCCGGAACCGGCCCTGGATGTACCGATTGTCTTCGTCGATCTCGAAACCACTGGCGGTTCTACCAGCGAGCATCGCATTACCGAAGTCGGCGTCGTCGAAGTGGGGCCGGCCGGCGTGTCGCGCTGGAGCAGCCTGGTCGACCCGCAGCAGCCCATTCCGTCGTTCATCCAGCAACTCACCGGCATCACGAATGCGATGGTGCGCGGCGCGCCGACCTTCGAGTCCATCGCGCCCGCGCTTGTTCGAGCGTCTGAACGGCAAGCTGTTCGTCGCGCACAACGCCAGTTTCGATCGCGGCTTTCTGCGTGGCGAGTTTCGCCGCGCCGGACATCGCGTTCGATCCGGATGTGTTGTGCACGGTGCGTCTGTCGCGCGCGCTATTTCCGGCTGAAAAGCGTCACGGGCTGGACGCGCTGGTCGAACGTCATGCGCTCGTGCCGTCCGATCGTCACCGCGCGCTGGCCGACGCCGATCTGATCTGGCAGTTCTGGCAACGTCTGCATGGCCTCGTTCCGCTCGACGTGCTGCGCGCGCAGATCGAGCGAACCACGCGGCGTTACCGGCTCGCCGGCGACATCACGGAAGATCTGCTCGACACCGCGCCGGCCGGCTGCGGCGTCTATGCGTTCTATGGAGAGGAGGATCTGCCGCTGTATGTCGGGCGAAGCGTGCGCGTGCGTCAGCGGCTGCGCTCACATCTGACCGGCGAGCGGCGTTCGTCGAAGGACATGCGGCTCGCGCAGCAGGTGCGGCGTGTCGAATGGCGTGCGACCGGCGGCGAGTTGGGCGCGATGCTGGTCGAGGCGCAGTGGATCGCGACGTTGCGTCCCGGCCATAACCGGGTGCCGCGCGTCACGAAGAGCGATCCCGCGGATGCGCCTTGGCCGTTCCAGGGGCCGATCGTCTTCGAGGAGCGAGAGGAGGCGTCGCAGGCGCGGGCTTTTCATGTCGTCGACCGTTGGCGCTACGTCGGGCACGCGCCTTCGCTGGATCAGGCGGCTGAGTTGCACGCGACGAGTATCGCGGGGCCGTTCGAACTGTCGACGTATCGCATCTTGCAGAGTCATCTGGCGCGCGGTTTGCGCGTGATGCCGTTGAGCGTGACGAGCGTGCAGCGTCAGCGTCGTGTCGAGCCTCGCCTGATTGTGTCGCCGGCTCACGGCCGGCGAACTTCATTTGCTTCTGTCGATTCGTGGAGCCGCGTCTCGGGCAAACCGTCAGCCTCGAAAGCGTCGCCGCTCCATTTCCTGCGCGGCCTGGATCAACCGGTCGCGCCCACGCCACCCGTTTCGCAGACGTGACCCAGCGCGTGACTTCAACGCGCTCGAATGAGTCGAGTCATAGCGTGTCAGCGACTTCCAGCTAGCAAGCGACTGCGCGACGCGCGACGGACAATCCTCCGCCGCGCGCAGCGGCTGCACGCGCGCGAGCCCGGCCACGAGCGATTGCGTCAGCCGGTCCAGTTGCGGGCGCGTGCCGGTGGCGAGGTCGGGTGCGGGACCTTCGTGGCGGCTGGCCGTTGCGCCAGGTCGCAAACAGCGCGTTCTGCACGTCCTTGCTGGCGTCGATCTGATCCTGGAAGAAAGCGCGAGCGAAGGCCGGATCGACATTGGCGGCTACTGCGCGTTTTTCCACCTCGGCGAGCAGCGCATTTTCGCGCGGCGTATCGGTGATCGCCTGATGGTTGGCCCATTTCCAGCGCGCCACGGGTTCCGCGAGCGCGAGGCGCTGCGAAGCCAGTGCGATCAGATTGGTGAGCGCGGTGTCGTCGCCATCGGCGACAGCGGGGGCGGGCGCGAGTGCAAGCGCAAGCGGCTAACGCGAGCGCGCAGGACGCACCGAGGCGAAACGAACGGTTCATGGAAGGTTGAGCGTGGCCGGGCGACCGCAGAGAAAAACCAGAAGAATAAATGATGCGCGGCCGTGCAGGGCGTTTTCGTCAACGCGAAAAGGCGAACGGTGACGGCGAGACGGCGAACGGCGAACGGCGAACGGCGAACTTGGGGCGCTTGGGACGAGTGCAATCAGAGGCACCGTTGGATGCCAACACGCGACCGCAATCAGGCGAGCCGATTCACGCGCCACGACGTGAACGGAAAACTGCGAACCAGGCTGCGAACCAGGGCGCGTACAGTCACCACACGCTCGACGTGCGGACAGCGATGCTGCATCGCGCCACTACGCAATTACTTCGAATCGCACGACTTACGTTGTTCGTCGAAAAATGCGCGAACGTGCTCAGGCAGTTCGGCACCCAGAAACTCGACGCCAGCGGGTTCCGGATCCGGGCAAAAGACTTTATCCGGGGTCGGAATCTTCGTTGGTTTGGCATCCATGATCTTTCTCCTTTACAAACCGATTATCTGCCTCGGTCCGCGCTTCGCACCAGTGTCTGATGTTCGTCTGATCTTCTCTGTTGCTTTAACGGCACAACGCAACAATTCAACAGAGTATTTGAATAGAATTTATTGTCTTGCTGCGCCTGCCCGGTTTTCTCCCGCGGCAAATCAAATCAGTTCAATTTCCCTCGCTGCTTCCTTCCTGGCCTTGCCCCGCAGGCTCTCCGGCCGATTGTTTCATGTTGCCTAAAGGTCATGCGCTTCACATGGTTTCATGTGAATAAATCATCCGGAGATTTTGTGCGCTGCCGCATCGGCAGATTTTGCTCGATAATTGACTGAACGTTCGTTAATTACCGGGCCGTTCAATTGATGAGTTTGGGCGCTAATCTTTCGTAAACGATCCGTTTCCAGAATTCGTTGACGCGCTCGGACACTTTTTAAAGAATTTCTGCGCGAATTAACTAATCGGTGACTGTGTTTGAGTTTGGGCTAAAGAGCCTGCTCGTGGTTTTGTGCCAAAACCTCGTCGTTGGATGACAAGCGGGCCAGTGCCGTGATCGCCACCTATGCTTGAAGTAGTCATCTACCGCGCTACGTGCAGTGGCTAACTAACGAGCGCTGCGCGGGCCGCGAAGATGTCGATTTCGCCGTTCACGGAGATCGCTATGGAAAACGCTGTCTACTGGAAAGGACGTCAGGTCGGGATTGAATGTGCCGGCCGGATTTCGTGGTTTTCGTCGGCGCCGCAAGATGCGATCGCTGCGTACTCCGCGGCTGAGCCTCAGCCTAAGCCGATCGTGGCGGGAGACTCAGTCGTGGCTCGCAATCTTGTGATGACGTTGGCCTACGACCGGTTTGGCGGGCGTGATTGAGTAGGGCGGCCTGCGTTTACGATAGCCTTGCTTGTCCGCGTGCCCCGCGAGTATTGGCTGCGTGCGTATTGATGAGCGATCTCGCGGCACGTCAGAGCTCGAAATTTCCGGCAACGCCTTGCCTCGGTTCGGGGTCGGCGCGAGCGCTGTTGCTCGAGCGTACTGTCGGCAAGACGCGCTTCAGAGTGATCGGGTAAATCGAAGGCAGCGCGGATCTTGCCGGCGCGGAGCAGAAAGCAAAAAGCCCAGTCGCGAGGACTGGGCTTTTTGCTTGAATCTTGTGGTGCCGGAAAGAGGAATCGAACCCCCGACCTTCGCATTACGAATGCGCTGCTCTACCGTCTGAGCTATTCCGGCATCAGGAGAAACGAGATTATAGGGACTTCTTTATCGACTTGGCAAGCCCCTCTCGTACTTCATTTTTTTGCTTCGAGGTGATAGCGGGTTACGCGATCGACTTCGTTCTTCGAGCCGAGGAACACCGCTACACGCTCGTGCAGGCTCTTCGGCTGGATGTCCAGAATGCGCTTCTCGCCGTTGGTCGCGGCGCCGCCGGCCTGTTCGACGATGAACGCCATCGGGTTCGCCTCGTACATCAGGCGCAGCTTGCCCGGCTTGTCCGGCGTGCGCTTGTCGGCGGGATACATGAAGATGCCGCCGCGATTCAGGATACGGTGCACGTCGGCGACCATCGACGCGATCCAGCGCATGTTGAAGTCGCTCTGACGCGGGCCGTCCTTGCCGGCCTTCAATTCGCCGATGTATTGCTCGACCGGCGCATACCAGTGGCGCTCGTTCGACGCGTTGATCGCGTATTCACGCGTTTCGACCGGAATGCGCATGTCGCTTTGCGTGAGCACCCACGAACCGAGTTCGCGGTCGAGCGTGAAGCAGTTCACGCCATTGCCGGTGGTCAGCACGAGCACGGTTTGCGGACCGTACACCGCGTAACCCGCAGCAACCTGCTGCGTGCCCGGTTGCAGGAACGATTGCTCGGTAGGCTGCTGGCCGTCCGGGCAGCGCAGCACCGAGAAGATCGTGCCGATCGACACGTTGACGTCGATGTTCGACGAGCCGTCGAGCGGATCGAACACCAGCAGATATTCGCCCTTCGGATAGTTCGCCGGGATCGGGAAGAACTGTTCCATTTCCTCGGACGCCATGCCGGCCAGGTTGCCGCCCCATTCATTCGCTTCGAGCAGGATTTCGTTCGACAGGATGTCGAGCTTCTTCTGCACTTCGCCCTGGACATTCTCGCTGCCCGCCGTGCCGAGCGCGTCGCCCAGCGCGCCCTTGCTGACGTGATAGCTGATCGCCTTGCACGCACGCGCGACGACTTCGATCAAAAGGCGCAGGTCGGCCGGCAGGTTATTGGTCTCGCGCTGCTGCTCGATCAGGTACTTCGTGAGAGTGGTACGACGTTGCAAAGCCATTGCTGTACTCCGGGAAGGCTAGAGGAATGTCTCGATTTTAACCGCTCGCTTGTGTCGGCTCCGTGCTTTTGAGATAGAAGCGCGCGTGGCGATGCCGGTCGCGTCCAGCATGGCACGGCATCGCCGGATGCTCAGGCTTTGCGGCGCGTTTTGCTGGCCGCGAGCATTGCTGCTTAGGCTCGCCGCCAGCGCGGCGGCGCGCGCGTGTTCGGCGGAAATCTTCGGCATTTTCGGGCGGTCTGCCTTGGGCATCGGCTCGATCTCGCGTTCGATCTGCTCGCCGGCGGCCGCGGTGGCCACGCGCAGGTCGTAGGCGATTTGCAGATTGAGCCAGAATTGCGCGCTCGCGCCGAAGTAGCGTTCGAGCCGCAGCGCGGTGTCGGCGGAAATGGCGCGTTTGCCGCGCACGACGTCGTTGATGCGCGGCGCCGGCACGCGCAACGCGAGCGCGAGCGCATTGACGGACATGCCGAGCGGTTCGAGGAACTCGCCGCGCAGAATCTCGCCCGGATGGATTTCCGGAATGCTGTCGCCGGTATCGATGTCGGAGAAGTCGATGTTGTCCAGCTCGGAGCGTTTGATGACCATGCCGGTCTCCCAATAATCAGTGATAGTCGACAATCTCGACATTCAGCGCCTCCTCGTCGACGAAATGAAAACAGATGCGCCATTGCGCATTGATGCGGATGCTCCATTGCCCGCTGCGCTGGCCTTGCAAGGCTTCCAGCCGGTTGCCGGGCGGCGCATGCAGACTGTGGATGGAGTTGGCGGCGTCGATCATCAGGAGCTTGCGGCGTGCGAGCGCCTGTATATGAAGCGGCAATGACGTGCACGAACTTGCCCTGAAAGATTCTCGCCGTAGCTTTGTCGCCGAATGTCGTGATCATGGGATGATATAACGCATCGCGTTAAACGTAAACCGTTAAATGAATGCGTTTACTTTCACCCTGCCAGCGCGCGATCTGAACAGTCGTCCAGATGGCTAACGCGCGCAGTCCCGCATGCGCTTGCGCGCAACGACGCCACGATCCGGGACGAAAAAAAGCCGGCAACGCGTGCCGGCTTTTCGATGCGACGACTGCGTGTCAGACGAGGCATCATGCCAACGCTTTCTCGACGATCTCACGCACGTCGCGCGACTTCACCTGCGCGGCCACTTTCTCCAGCGCCGCGCGCATGCCGTCGCGCAACGCCGGCGTGAAGCGGCGCCACAATTCGAGCGAGCGGGCGAGGCGCGCGGCCACTTGCGGATTGATCGCGTCGAGCGCGATCACCTGATCGGCCCAGAACGCATAGCCCGAGCCGTCTTCGGCATGGAACTGCGCCGGGTTCGCCGCGCAGAAGCTGAAAATCAGCGAGCGCGCGCGGTTCGGGTTTTTCAGGTTGAACGCCGGATGCGTCATCAGCTTGCGCACGATATCGATCACCGGACGCTGCGCGCTGCCGCGCTGCGTGGCTTGCAACGCGAACCATTTGTCGATGACGAGCGGCTCCTTTTCGAAGCGCCGGTAGAAATCGTCCAGCGCCTGCTGCGCCTCGGCGCTGCCGCCGTTGGCCGCCGCCGCGTTGAGCAGCGCGGAAAGCGCCGCCGCGCGGTCGGTCATGTTGTTCGCGGCGTCGTATTGCGCGGACGCGAGGCGCACGGCTTCGGCCGGATCGTCCAGTTCCGCGAGATACGACGAGCGCGAGATTCTTCAGCGCGCGATGACCGGACGCCTCGGGCGTCGCTTCGTACGCGCCCGGCGTGCGGTGCTGCTTCGTACACCGTCGAGCCAGTCGTCTTGCAGCGCATTGGCGAGGCGCTTGCGCACGAACTGCGCGCGCCGCGTGCACGGCGGCCGGATTCGATTCGGCCATCTGCTCGGCCAGATACGCTTCCGACGGCAGCATCAACGCGAGTTCGCGGAACGATGGCGAGAGCGTTTCGTCGGTCGAGCACGCGCGCGAACGCGGCGACCACCGAGTCGTCGAGTTGCAGCGGCACGCCCGTGGCGGCGCGCCCGGCGAGCGCCAGCAGTTCGCGCGTGGCGAGGCGCTGGCCGGCTTCCCAGCGGTTGAACGGATCGCTGTCGTGCGCGAGCAGGAACGCGAGCTGATCCGCCGAGTAGTCGTACTCGACGATCACCGGCGCCGAGAAATTGCGCAGCAGCGACGGCAGCGGTTCCTGCGCGACGTTGACGAACGTGAAGGTCTGCTCGGTCTGCGTGAATTCCAGCACGCGCGTGGTCGCGGCCGACGCCTTCGTCTTCGCCTTCGAGCTGCAGCGGCAGATCCGCGCCGTCCTTGCCGATCAGGCCGATCGCGAACGGAATCAGCAGCGGACCTTTTTGCGTCTCGCGCGCGGCCGGCGCTGCGTCGCCGTAACCCTGGCGTCAGCGTCACGCTGTAGCGCTGCTGCGCGGCGTCGTAGCGGGTGCGCACGGACACGCGCGGCGTGCCGGCCTGGCTGTACCAGCGCTCGAACTGCGCGAGATCGCGGCCGTTCGCGTCGGCGAGCGCGTGACGGAAGTCGTCGCAGGTCACCGCCTGGCCGTCGTGACGCTTGAAGTACAGGTCCATGCCCTTGCGGAAACCGTCGCGGCCGAACAGCGTCTGATACATCCGCACGACTTCCGAGCCTTTCTCGTAGACCGTCATCGTGTAGAAGTTGTTGATCTCGACGTAGCTTTCCGGGCGCACCGGATGCGCCATCGGACCCGCGTCTTCGGCGAACTGCATCTGGCGCAGCACGCGCACGTCTTCGATGCGCTTGGTGGCGCGCGCGGCTTCGTCGGTCGCGCCGCCGGCCATGTCGGCCGAGAATTCCTGGTCGCGGAACACCGTCAGGCCTTCTTTCAGGCTCAACTGGAACCAGTCGCGGCAGGTCACGCGGTTGCCGGTCCAGTTGTGGAAGTACTCGTGGCCGACCACCGCCTCGATGTTCGCGAAGTCGGTGTCGGTGGCGGTTTCGGGGTTCGCCAGCACGTACTTCGTGTTGAAGATGTTGAGCCCCTTGTTCTCCATCGCGCCCATGTTGAAGTCGCTCACCGCGACGATCATGAAGCGGTCCAGATCGAGTTCGAGCCCGAAGCGCTCTTCGTCCCAGCGGATCGAGTTGATCAGCGAGTCCATGGCGTGACGGGTCTTGTCGAGATCGTGCGGTTCGACCCACACCTGCAGCAGCTTTTCCTTGCCCGAGCCGCTCTTCACGCGTTCTTCGAGCGCGACCAGCTTGCCCGCGACCAGCGCGAACAGGTAGCTCGGCTTGCTGGAACGGGTCTTCCCAGCGCGCGAAGTGGCGGCCGTCCGGCAGGTCGCCTTCTTCGAGCAGATTGCCGTTCGACAGCAGCACCGGATAATCGGCCTTGCTCGCGCGCAGCGTGACCGTGAAGGTCGCCATCACGTCCGGGCGGTCGAGGAAGTAGGTGATGCGGCGAAAGCCTTCGGCTTCGCACTGCGTAAAGAAGTTGCCGCCCGACACGTACAGGCCCGACAGCGTGGTGTTCGCCGCCGGATTGCAGATGCTGGTGAGCGTCAGTTCGAAGTTATCCGGCACGTTGTCGAGCGGCAGGCCGTGCTCGTGCGCATGCGCGTTGGCGAACGGCTGGCCGTCGATCTCGGCGCTGACGAACTCCAGTTGTTCGCCCATCAGTTCCAGATGCGACGCGCGCGACGCGTCCGGATTGCGGCGCACCCGCATCGTGTTCCTGACGACCGTGCGGTCGGGGACCAGATCGAACTCCAGCGCGACGGTGTCGATCAGGAAGGCGGGCGGCGCGTAATCGGCGCGGCGGATCACATTGGGCGTTGCGGTATCGGCCATGGCATTCTGTAGGGATGGGAACTCGAGCGGTCAGGCGCGCAAGGGCACGTGAGCCGGGCTTGTCGAGCCATTGTACAAAGCCTCGGAGAATCGTGCGGAGCGAACTTTTTACCGGCTCGCCAGGTCAGCGTAATATCGGCGCGCGATCGGCGCGCAGGTGGAATAAAAAAGGCCGGCGCGTCGTTGAGATCGAGTGGTGACGGGCGCCACGCGAACCATCCAGAAGCAAACTGAAGGCCTCACGAGGTAGACCATGAAAATCAATCGATGGACCCGTCGCGCCGACGCTGCTGCTGGCGACGTTGACGGTGCTGCTGTCCGGCTGCACGACCTACGTGACCACCCAGGTCACGGCATTCTCCGACTGGAGCGGCAGCGACGCGACCCGCACCTATGCGTTCACGCGGCCGGCGGGTCAGCAGAGCAATCTCGAACTCAGCACGTA
This sequence comes from uncultured beta proteobacterium, assembly GCA_963800185.1. Taxonomy (GTDB): domain Bacteria; phylum Pseudomonadota; class Gammaproteobacteria; order Burkholderiales; family Burkholderiaceae; genus Paraburkholderia. Next base: position 416,608 of record CAWCZW010000005.1, read on the forward strand.
TGAGCGCATTGTCGCAAACGAACTGGCCGTGCACGCGTTCCGCGAAGTCGACAGCGCTCAGGCGCGGTATCTGGTCGGGCTGTCGTATGGAATGCGCTCGGACATGGTGACGGTCGCGGAGCCGGTGTATTACAACCCGTGGCCGTCGCCTTATTGGGGGCGCCCGTTCGATCCGTGGGGACCGTGGGGGCCGTTTCCGACCGCGTACGTGAATCAGAGCTACCCGATCTTCACGCATCTGCTGGGCGTGCGCATTACCGAGCGTGCGAGCGGCAAGGAGGTCTATAACGTGACGGCGCGCAACTCGGGCGCGGAGTCGTCGCTGGTCAGGGCAATGCCGTATCTGGCGCGTAGCGCGTTTGCCGATTTCCCGCTCGGCAACGGCGTGGTGCATACGGTGAAGATTCCGCTGGGTACGGGCGATGGCGGGGCGCCGGCCAATGAAATGGCGGCGACGGGCGCTACGCCTGCTTCTATGCCTGCTTTTGTTCTATGCCGGCTTCTGCGCCGGCCGCGGCGTCGGGGGCGAATGCCGCGCAGTAGGAGCTGCGGTGGATCGGCTGATTAATGTGCGCTGCGGCGCAACAGGCAGATTAAGCAAATGGCCCGGCAGGATGTTCCTGCCGGGCCATTTTTTATGTAGCGCTTACGCCGCGATTCTCGCCGCCCCGTTCACATTCTGCCGCCCGGCATCCCGCCGATGCACGCGCTTGCCCGCCGCATACGTTTCGTAAATCGCGCGGTCGTCGCCGAGCAGCGCGAACGCGAACAGCAGTTCTTCGAGCGATTCCGTGCGCGCGGTACGGCGCGCGAGCAGCGGCGTCGCTTGCGGATCGAGCACGACGAAGTCCGCTTCCGACTTCGGCTTCAACGTGCCGACCTTGTCCGCCAGATCGAGCGCTTCGGCCGCGCCGGCCGTCGCCAGATAGAACATCCGCGTCGCCGTCAGATGATGGCCGCCCAGACGCGCGACCTTGTGCGCTTCGTTCATCGTCTGCAGCATCGAGAACGACGTGCCGCCGCCGACGTCGGTCGCCAGCGCGATCGGCATGCCGGCTTCATCGGCCTTGTCGAAGTCGAACAGGCCGCTGCCGAGGAACAGGTTCGAGGTCGGGCAGTGCGACGCGACCGTGCCGGTTTGCGCCATGCGCTTGCGGTCTTCCTCGTCGAGGTAGATGCAATGGCCGTACACCGCGCGGCGGCGCAGCAGGCCGTAGTGATCGTAAATGTCCAGATAGCTGCGGTGGCCCGGGAACAGATCGGCGACCCATTTCACTTCGTCGGTGTTTTCCGCGACGTGGCTCTGGATGAAGATGTCCGGATGCTTGCCCGCCAGCACGCCGCACGCTTCCAGTTGCGCTTCGGTCGAGGTCGGCGCGAAACGCGGCGTGAGCGCGTACATCTGGCGGCCGCGATTGTGCCAGCGGCCGATCAGCTCGGCGCTGTCGTCATAGCCCGATTGCGCGGTGTCGCGCAGAAACTCGGGGCAGTTGCGGTCCATCAGCACCTTGCCCGCCACCATGCGCAGATTGCGCGCTTCGCTTTCGGTGAAGAGCGCGTCGGCGGATTCCTTGTGGACCGTGCAATACACGAGCGCGGTGGTCGTGCCGCAAGCCAGCAGTTCGTCGACGAAGAAGCTCGCCGTGTCGCGCGCGTAGCGCCGGGTCGGCGAAGCGGCGTTCGGTCGGGAACGTGTACGTGTCGAGCCACGGCAGCAGACCCGGCGCCGGCGACGCGATCATGTCGGTCTGCGGATAGTGAATGTGCGTGTCGATGAAACCCGGCACGATCAGCTTGTCGCGCATCTCCTGCACCTGGGTGCCCGGCGCGAGTTGCGACGCGAGCGCCGCATACGCGCCCGCCGCGACGACATGGCCGTCTTCGACGATCAGCAGGCCGTCCTCGTTGAAGACTGCCGCGTTGGGCGATTGCGCGGGGTCGCCGTTGAAGGTCAGCAGTTGCGCGCGAAATGCCGATTGGCCGGATTGGCCGATGAGTTAGCCGGGTTAGTCGATTGAGTCATGGAAAAACCGTCTCCAGATTGTGGGAACTGAACAGCGCGGACGGCGGCTTTGATCACGGGCTCTGAACGGAAGCCCGTGCCGCCGCCGGCTGCCTTTACGGCCCGTCAGTGCGGGCCGCTTGGGTGCCAGTGCGCGTCGAGCTTCGCGATCAGTTCGCTGCGTTGCTCGGGCGTGACGAACGACGCTTCGAAGCTGTTGCGGATGATCGTGTAGACCTCGGCATCGTTGAGCTTCAACGCGTCGATGGTGGCGAAATAGTTGGCGTTCACGTAGCCGCCGAAATAGGCCGGATCGTCGGAATTCACCGTCACGGCGACGCCGCGATCGAGCAGGTCCTTCAGCGTGTGCTTGGTCATGTCGTCGAACACGCAGAGCTTGAGGTTCGACAGCGGGCACACGGTCAGCGCGACGCGCGAGTCGGCGAGGCGCGTGACGAGCGCCGGGTCTTCGATGCTGCGCACGCCGTGATCGACGCGGTCCACTTTCAGCAGATCGAGCGCTTCGTAGATATACGACGGCGGGCCTTCTTCGCCCGCATGCGCGACGAGTTTCAGACCGAGCGCGCGCGCCTTCGCGAACACGCGTTCGAACTTCGACGGCGGATGACCGCGCTCCGACGAATCCAGCCCGACGCCGATCAGCCGATGCTTGTATTGCTCGAACAGCGGCCGCGCTTCTTCGAACGTGGCGAGCGCATCTTCTTCCGACAGATGGCGCAGGAAGCACAGAATCAGCTTGCTCGTCATGCCGCGCTTTTCCGCGTCGGCGAGCGCGCGTTCGATGCCCGCCACCACGGTCGCGATCGGCACGCCGCGTTCGGTGTGCGTCTGCGGATCGAAGAAGATTTCGCTGTGGATCACGTTGTCGGCGAGGCAGCGTTCGACATACGCCATCGTCATGTCGTAGAAGTCCTGCTCGTGCAGCAGCACGCTCGCGCCGGCGTAGTAGATGTCGAGGAACGATTGCAGATCGGTGAACGCGTACGCGGCGCGCAGCGCGTCGATCGAGTCGTACGCGAGCTTCACGCCGTTGCGCTCGGCGAGCGCGAAGATCAGTTCGGGTTCGAGCGAGCCTTCGATATGAATGTGCAGCTCGGCCTTCGGCGCGCGCGCGGTTTTTTCAATCAGCGGTGGAGGGTGCGGTCGTTGTAGTCATGGTCGGTTCAGCGTTTGTTGGAGTCGGTTCGCGCCGGATGCGTTGATGCAGGCTCGCAGTCGTGCGGCCGGATCGATCGTGTGCACAATCAGACCGTCTGCGTCGCATGCGTGCGCCCGCATTCGCCTCGACGGCTTGCAGCACCTGCGCGGCCGCCGAAATCGCAATGATTTCCGGCGACTTGTCGACGATGCCGTCGACGCCGAGCGGGCACTTCATCCGCGCAATCTGCGACGGATCGATGCCGCGCGCGGCCAGCCGGTGCTCGAACTGCTTGCGCTTGCTATGCGAGCCGATCATGCCGAAGAACGCGAAATCGCCGCGCCGCAAGAATGCGCTCGGCGAGCTCGAGATCGAGCGCATGGTTGTGCGTCATCACGATGAAGTACGTGTTCGGCGCGGCCTGGTCGATGGCTTCGTCGGGCGCGTCGTTCGCGATCGATCTTGACGTTCGGCGCGTGCAGCGATTCCAGCGGGCGGAAACTGCGCGTCGCGTTCGTCGACCCAGCGGCACCGTGCAGGGCAGCGTGGCGAGCACGCGAACCAGCGCGGCGCCCACGTGGCCGGCGCCGAACAGCACGACGGAGAAGTCGCCTGGCGCGATGGTTTCGGTGAGCAGCGCGCCGCTGTCGTCGAAGCCGGCGCCGTCCCACAGCAGGCAGTCGGCGGCATCGACGCCCGGTTCGGGGTCGGACAGCATCACCGCATCCGGTGCGGGGCCGAATGATACGCTACGCACCGTCGAAAGGCCGGCGGCCATGCGTTTCGCGAGCGACGTGATCCAGCCGAGGTCGCCGATGTCGAGCCGCTCGAACGCGAGAATCACCGCGCCGCCGCAGCATTGGCCGAGGCTCGGGCCGAGCGCGAAGCGTTCGAGGCGGCGCATATGCGGCGAGCGCATGCCGTCGCGCAACACCTGGCGCGCGGTCTCGATCGCTTTCCATTCGAGGTGGCCGCCGCCAATCGTGTGCTTGCGCCGAATCGCGCGTGACGATCATCTTGGTGCCGGCTTCGCGCGGCGCCGAACCTTCGACGCGCGCGACCGTCACCAGCACGGCGGCGTCGCCGTGCGCGAGCAGGTGTTGCAGGTCAGGTAGCCAGGCTTGCATCCGGCGGTTCTCCATACGTGGGCCGCGCGGGGTGTCCGTGCGGCCGGTTGCGTGTGGCGTGACGCGTTCGTGTCGCGTCAGGCCGTTGGTTAATGTTCGCGTCAGGTCGTCGTGCTATCAGGTGTGGTCGGCTGTCGTTGTGGCCGGCTCCGTTGCGTTGCCGGTTGCGCGCGGTGCGTCGCGGCCTGCAACGCGTCCAGCGCATCGAGAATCGCTTCGGGCGTGGCCGGCGCGCGCAACTGCGGCGCATGTTCCGCGTCCGGCACGGCCGCCGCGATCGCGTCGCGAATCGCGAGGAACACCGAGAACGGCAGCAGCAGCGGCGGCTCGCCGACGGCCTTCGAGCGGAACACGGTCGGCTCGGCGTTCTGGTTCTGATAGAGCTGCACGTGGAACGCGGCGGGCGTGTCGCTGACGGCGGGAATCTTGTACGTGGACGGCGCGTGCGTCATCAGGCGGCCGTCGCGGTTCCACCAGAGTTCTTCGGTGGTGAGCCAGCCCATGCCCTGAATGAAGCCGCCTTCCACCTGGCCGATATCGATCGCCGGATTGATCGACTGGCCGGCGTCGTGCAGCACATCCGCGCGCACGAGCTTCCATTCGCCGGTCAGCGTGTCGATCACCACTTCCGACACCGCCGCGCCATACGCGAAGTAGTAAAACGGGTGACCGGTCAGCGTTTTCGCATCCCAATGGACTTTCGGCGTCGTGTAGAAACCGTCGGACCACAACTGCACGCGCGCCAGATACGCGGCGCCGACCAGTTGCTCGAACGGCATCGCGCCGCCGTTCGACGCGACACCATGCCGTTGGCGAACTGCACGTCGTCCGCGCGTGCCGCCGAGCTGCTTCGCGGCGAGTTCGGCGAGCCGGTCGCGAATGGTCCGCGCGGCGGCTTCGGCGGCCTTGCCGTTCAGATCGCTGCCGGTGGAAGCGGCCGTCGCCGACGTATTGGCGATCTTCGAGGTATCGGTCGCGGTCACGCGCACGCGCGACAAGCGGCAAGCCGAGCTGATTCGCGACGACCTGCGCGACCTTCGTGTTGAGCCCCTGGCCCATCTCGGTGCCGCCGTGATTGACGAGCACCGAGCCGTCCTTGTACACGTGCACCAGCGCGCCGGCCTGATTCAGGAACGGCACGTTGAACGAGATGCCGAACTTCACCGGCGAGAACGCAATGCCGCGCTTGAGCACCGGACTGGTTGCGTTGAACGCGGCGATCGCGTCGCGGCGCGCGCGATAGTCGCTGGTGTCGAGCAGTTCATCGGTCAGCGGCGCGATGATGTTGTCTTCGACGCGTTGTCCGTACGGCGTCGTGTCGCGTTCGCCGATGCCGTAGTAGTTGGCGAGCCGCACGTCGAGCGGATCGCATTTCAACTGACGCGCGATGCTGTCGAGCATCACTTCCATCACCAGCGCGCCTTGCGGGCCGCCGAAGCCGCGAAACGCGGTGTTCGACTGCGTGTTGGTCTTGCAGCACAGCGCGACGATATCGACGTCGGACAGGTAGTACGCGTTGTCGAAGTGGCAGACGGCGCGCGTCGCGACGGCACCCGACAGATCCGCCGAATAGCCCGCGCGCAACGCGATTTCGACGCGCGCGCCGAGAATGCGGCCGCTGTCGTCGAAGCCCGCTTCGTATTCGTAGACCGCGTCGTGGCGCTTGCCGGTGATCATGAAATCGTCGTCGCGATCGGCGCGCAGTTTGACCGGCCGGCGCAGCAGTTTCGCCGCCAGCGACGCGACGCACGCGAACAGCGCCGACTGCGATTCCTTGCCGCCAAAGCCGCCGCCCATCCGCCGGCATTCGCACACGACGTTATGCGCCGGCCAGTCGAGCATATGCGCGACGACCTGCTGCATTTCGCTCGGATGCTGCGTCGAACTGTAGACGAGCATGCCGTCCATTTCCTTCGGCACGGCGTAGGCGATCTGGCCTTCGAGATAGAACTGTTCCTGGCCGCCGACTTCGAACGTGCCGCTGATCTGATGCGGCGCGGCGGCGATCTTCGCGTCGGGGTCGCCGCGCTTCAGATGCAGCGGCGGCAGCACGAACTGCTTTGTCGGCTTTCGCTTCGGCGGGCGTGAGGATGGCTTCGAGCGGTTCGTAGCGGATCACGTCGTCGCTTTTCGCGAGCGCTGCGGCGCGGCGCGCGAGTTCGTGGGTTTCGGCGATCACCGCGAACACCGGCTGGCCGAGATACAGCACTTCGTCGACGGCGAGAATCGGGTCGTCGTGCAGCACCGGGCCGCAATTGTTTTCGCCGGGGATGTCGTCGGCGGTCAGCACGGCGATCACGCCGGGCGCTTGTCTGACCGCGTCGAGATCGATCGACACGATGCGCGCGTGCGCATGGCGCGACAGCCCAAGCGCCGCGTGCAGCGTGCCGTGCAATTCGGCGATGTCGTCGGTGTAGGTGGCTTCGCCGCTCACATGCAGCGTGGCCGATTCGTGCGGCAACGACGACGCCGATCGCGGCGTCGTCGCTGTCCTGAGCGCACGGCGTCGCCGTGCCGGCATGTTCGACGAAAGCATCGGTCCGGTTCATCACGACGACTCCTTCGCGACGGCGCTGCGTCCGGCGCGCCGGCTTCGAACGCGAACGCATTCACGTCGAAGAGGGCGAGCGGCGCGTCATCGCGCGTTTCGAGGTGGAAGCGCCACAGCAGGTTGCGCGCCACCTTCAGCCGATAGGCGCTCGACGCGCGCATGTCGGTGAGCGGCTGGTAATCGGCGACGAGTGCGTTCATCGCCTGCCGCGCGGTGCTTTCGTCCCATGTTGCGCCGTTCAGCACGGCTTCGGTTTGCGCGGCGCGCTTCGGCGTCGCCGCCATGCCGCCGAACGCGATGCGGGCTTCGCTGATCGCGCCGTTTTCGTCGAGGTGCAGCGCGAACGCCGCGCACACCGCCGAGATGTCCTGATCGTAGCGCTTCGACACTTTGTAGGTGCGAAAGCGCAGATCGCCCGCCGGACGCGGCACGCGCAGCGCCGCGACGAATTCGCCGGCCGCGAGCGCGGTTTTCTGATAGCCGAGGTAGAACGCATCGAGCGGCAGCGTGCGGGTTGTCGCGCCGTGGCGCAGCACGACTTCGCGCGCCGAGCGCGAGCAGCGCCGGCATCGAATCGCCGATCGGCGAGCCGTTCGCGACGTTGCCGCCGAGCGTGCCGGCATTGCGGATCGGCAGCGACGCGAAACGCGTCCACAGTTCGGCGAGTTCGGGGTAATCGGCGGCGAGCGCCGCGTACGCGTCTTCCAGCGTGACGGCCGCGCCGATCGTCAGCGTCTGCGCGTCGCGCTCGATGGTCTTCAGTTCGGCGACGTTGCCGATGTACAGGATGTCGCCGAGATCGCGGAACTGCTTGGTGACCCACAGGCCGACGTCGGTGCTGCCGGCGAGGAGCCGTGCCTGCGGATGTTCCGCGCGCAGTCTGGCGAACGCGTCGAGCGTGACCGGTGCGTGGAAGGTGGGCGTGCCGAACGCGGCGCCGCGCGTGTCGGGCGCGCTGTATTCGAAGGTGTCGCGGCGTTGAAGTCCGCGCAGCGTCGTCGGCGACGGCCTCGCGGTCCAGCGTCACGCGCGGGTACTGCGGGTAGTCGAACATTTTCTGCGACGCGTCGACGATCGGCCGGTAGCCGGTGCAGCGGCACAGATTGCCGGACAGCGCGGCGTTGATTTCGTCGCGGGTGGGCAGGCCGGCGGCGGCGGGCTGGTTTTCGTACAGCGCCCACATCGACATCACGAAGCCGGGCGTGCAGAAACCGCATTGCGAGCCGTGGCAATCGACCATGGCCTGTTGCACGGGATGCAGCGCGCCGTCGGCGGCGCGCAGGTCTTCGACGGTGAAGAGGGCTCGGCCGTCGAGCGTCGGCAGGAACTGGATGCAGGCGTTGACCGCCTTCAGCGCGAGCGCCGCCGTGCGCGTCCAGTTCGCCGATGACGACCGTGCACGCGCCGCAATCGCCTTCCGCGCAGCCTTCCTTGGTGCCGGTGCAATGCAGATCCTCGCGCAGGTGCTGGAGCACGGTGCGCGACGCCGGGACGCCCGCGACTTCACGGACGGACCCCTGGTGATAAAAGCGGATGGTTTGCGTTGTCATGGCGAATCCGAAAGACAGTGCGGACCGGGCGCGCGTTACGCATGGGGTCGCGCCAAAGCCGGCCTCGCGCACGTAGATCGCCATCCAGGTCCGAAGATAGCATTACCTCGTCTCGAAAATATTTCCCATCTCGCATGAAGCTTATTCGGCGGCGGTCATGCGATCAGTACGATTCGCGCGAAAGCGGGAAGTTGCGTGAGCGCGGGATAATGGCGCAAAGCCAGAGGCGGGAGCAGCGGCGAAGCGGAGCGCCGGATTGCGGCGGGCACCAGGAAAACGCGGCGCGGCCACGCGGCGTGACGGCGAGCGATGCAATGGGCCGCGCGTGCGCATCGGGCGTTCAGGCGCGCACAGCCGGGCACCAGGCCGCGCCGAGCGAAAACGCCGGACTTCGACGCCGCGCGTCATAGGCGCGGAAGCCGGCGTACTTTAACGCATCAACCCGTTCAGGCGATCCGGCGGCGATTGCGCGACAAGGCTCAGCGCCAGCGGCACGAACGCCACCACGAACGCGACCAGCGACCACATCGGCAGCGTCAGGCCGAGAATCGGCGGATAGGCCGTTTCGCACAGCCCGGCGACCTTGAACACGCCCGGCAGCCAATGCGCGGGCGGCAGGCTGTCGACCACCGGCTGCAACGCGTCGAAGCCGCAGCTGAAGCCCGGATTGCGCCTGCACATACACGTGCCGTGCGGCGGTCACGATGCCGCCCAGCGCCGACAGGGCCGCCAGCACTTCCAGCAGACGCACGCCGCGCCAGCTATTGAAACGCGCGCCGAGGAACGCAAAAATCGCGATCAGCAGGAAGAAATAACGCTGGATGATGCACAGCGGGCAGGGGTCTTCGTGCAGGAAGTATTGCAGATACAGCGCGCCGGCCACCAGGGCGACGCAGATCAGGCCAAGCAGAACCAGCAGGGAGCGCTCGCGGCGCAGCATCGCATTGTCGTTATTCATGGATCGTGTGGCTGTCTGTGAAACCAGAAAGGGCGGGTGCCCGCGATTCTAGCGCGAACCCCCGCCCGACGCTTATCGCACTATTACGGCGTAATTCGCGCGTCGCGTCCGAGCTAACGAATCGCGTTGAGCACGGCTTCGGCGGCGCGGCCGATGGCCAGCAAGCGCGTCGTCGGCATGCGGCGCGGCCGCCAGCATCAGCCCGACCGGCGCGTCGCCGCGCAGATGGCAGGGCAGCGACAGCGCGCAGGTGTCGAGGAAGTTGAACACGCTCGGATTGCGCAGGATCAGCGCGTTGGTGCGGCCGAACGCGTCGTCGTCGTGGATCGAGATCGGCGACGCGCGGCGGCACGACCGGCACCGTGGGCGCAACGACCGCGTCGAAGCGCTGCCACAGCGTGCGGGCGGCTTCGTCGAGCATCGCCTGCGCGCTCGGCCAGCAGGTCCAGATAGTCGACGGCGCTGGCCGGCTGGCCTTTCAGGATGCGCACCAGCACGCGCGGATCATATTGCTCGCGGTGCTTTTCCAGCAGCGGACGATGCCACGCATACGCTTCGATCGGCGAAAAGCCGAAGCGGTTGATCTCGGGCAGACGGTCGAGCGGCGCGAAGCGCACTTCGCTGACAATCGCGCCGGCCGCCTCCAGATGCTTGAGCGCGGTGTCGATCGCCGCGGCGACGGCCGGTTCGACGCCGTCGGTCACGAAGTTGGTCAGCACGCCGAGCCGCACGCCTTCGAGCGGCCGCGCCGCCGGGATGCGCGGTTCGAGCCCCGCCAGCATCCGGTCGACCAGCGCGCAGCACGCGACCGAGACGCCGATCGGCCCGAACGAATCGAGCGTCGGCGAAAGCGGCACGCCGCCTTGTTTCGGGATGCGCGTCGGCGGTCGGCTTGAAGCCGGTCAGGCCGCACAGCGCCGCCGGGATGCGGATCGAGCCGCCGGTGTCGGTGCCGAGCGCGACGGCCGCCATGCCGTCCGCGACCGACGCCGCCGCGCCCGACGACGAACCGCCCGAAATCCGCTCGTCGCCCTTGACGCCGCGCCGATACGGCGACAGCGGATGCCCGTAGTGCGGGTTCAGGCCGAGTCCGGAGAACGCGAACTCGCTCATATTGGTGCGCCCGACGATCACCGCGCCCGCCCGCTTCAGGCGCGCGACCGCGACTGCGTCGGCCTTTGGCGGCGGGCGCGTCGGCGAGCACGACGGAGCCGGCGCGGGTCGGCTGGCCTTCGATGTCGAACAGGTCTTTGACCGACACCGGAATCCCGGCGAGCGGCGACAGCACCGTGCCGGCGGCGCGCAGGCGGTCGTGCGCGTCGGCGGCGGCGCGGGCGCTGTCGGCGTCGACGTGCATGAAGGCGACCGCGCCCTGGCCGGCCGGGTCGGCGATCCGTTCGAGCGCGGTTTCGACGAGCGCGCGGCTCGTGGTGCGGCCGGCGGCGAGGTCGGCGCAAAGCTGGGCGAGCGGCGGGAAGGGCGTGAATTCAGTGGCCATGGTGTCGGTGGAGAATCCGGTTGAGTCGCGTGAGTGCCGAGTTGCGTGGCACGGAATAGGTCGAGGCAACGCGTCGATCAAGGGCGACAAGACGGCAGTTCGAGCGGCTATTCAGATGCGATCGGCGTCTTCAGATGCGATTGAACAACGTCGCGCGGAACGCTTCGATATGCTTTTGCACCGATTGCCGGGCGCCTTCGGCATCGCGCTCGCGCAGCAGGCGAAACAGTTCGAGATGCTCGTCGTGGACGTCTTCGAGATGATGCGGCTCGGACAGCGAAATGAACCAGAAGCGCAGCGAGCGTTCATGCAGTCCGCGCAGGATATCGGCCAGCACCGGGTTGCGCGACGGCAGCCGAAATCGCCAGATGAAACTCGCGGTCGATATCCATCATGCCTTCGATGTCGTGCGCGGCGACGCACATCGCCGAACGGTCGAGCAGCGCCTGCATCGCGTCGTAATCGTGTTGCTGCGCGTGACGCGCGGCCAATTCGACGCAGTAGCTTTCGTTGACGCGCCGCACGTCGATGATCGCCAGCACGTCGTCGAGCGAAACCGGCCGGACCATGATGCCTTTTCTCGGCATGATGGTCAGCATCCCTTCGTGCACCAGCCGGTGCAGCGCCTGATGAACCGGCGTTCTGCCGATGCCGGTCAGCGCCATCAATTCCGCTTCGTTGAGCACCTCGCTCGGCCGCAGCCGCATCGTGATGATCTCGCGCTTGACGAAGGCATAGGCCTGTTCGGCGAGGCTCGCGGCGGCGCTATCTGCTCGACGGGGCAGGGAGGGGCGGGAATTCATCAGCAGAAAGGATGAGTGAAAGACCAGGTTGGCGACAAATATTATTGTGATATTTCACTGCCGTCCAGTGAATCAAAAACATGGCTCGACCGGCTCGCCAATCCGACCCCTCATGCACGTCTGAAATTCAACGCCTTCAAGCTCTCACGCAGGCAAGGCCGGCCTTTTCGTTTGTTACACTGCGCCTTTGAAAGATTACTTTTTGTAAGGATACGCATTTATGCACCATGGCATCGGCTTCATTCAGGATCTGGCGGTCGTGATGGCGCTCGCCGGCGTCGTCACCGTGCTGTTCCATCGCCTGAAGCAGCCGGTGGTGCTGGGCTATATCGCCGCCGGCGTGATCATCGGGCCGTACACGCCGCCGTTCCAGCTGATCCACGACGAGCAGACCATCCAGACGCTCGGCGAACTCGGCGTGGTGTTCCTGATGTTTTCGCTCGGGCTCGAATTCAGTCTGCGCAAGCTCTTCAAGGTCGGCGCGACGGCGATCGTCGCGGCGCTCTCCGAGATCGTGCTGATGCTGTGGATCGGCTACGAGATCGGCAGCGCGTTCGGCTGGAGTTCGATGGACTCGCTGTTTCTCGGCGCGATTCTCGCGATCTCGTCGACCACCATCATCGTCAAGGCGCTGTCCGAGTTGGGCCTGAAGCGCGAGAGCTTCGCGCAGCTGGTGTTCGGCATTCTGATCGTCGAGGACATTCTCGCCATCGCGATGCTGGTGCTGCTGTCCGGCATCGCGCAGACCGGGCAGCTGAGCGCCGGCGTCGCGATGGTCACGCTCGGCAAGCTGCTGCTGTTCATGACGGTGTCGCTGGTGGTCGGCATTCTGGTCGTGCCGCGCGCGCTGAACTACGTGGCGCGCGCGCAGCAGCGACGAGATGCTGCTGGTGTCCGTGCTCGGCTTCTGCTTCGGCTTCTGTCTGCTGGTGGTCAAGCTCGATTACAGCATTGCGCTCGGCGCGTTCCTGATCGGCGCGATCATGGCCGAATCGCGCCATCTGCATCGCATCGAGCATCTGATCGCGCCGCTGCGCGACGCGTTTTCCGCGATCTTCTTCGTGACGATCGGCCTGATGCTGAACCCGGCCGTGCTGGTCGACTACGCGTGGCCGATCGCGGTGATCACGGTGGCGGTGATCGTCGGCAAGATCGTGTCGTGCGGGCTCGGCACTTTTCTCGCCGGCAAGGACGGGCGCACGGCGATGCGGGTCGGCATGACCGTGTCGCAGATCGGCGAGTTCTCGTTCATCATCGCGTCGCTCGGTTTGACGCTGAAGGTGACGAGCGCGTTTCTGTATCCGATCGCGGTGGCCGTGTCGGCGTTGACCACGCTGTTCACGCCGTATCTGATCCGCGCCGCCGATCCGCTGACGCGGCGCCTCGGCCGCGCGATGCCGCCGCACGCTCGCCAACGTGTTCGGCCTGTACGGGCAATGGCTGCGCAGCCTGAGCACCGAAACCGGCGAGCCGACGCTGTTCAGCATGACGCGGCGGATCATTCTGCAGATCGCCGTCAATCTCGCGCTGGTCGCGGCGATTTTTCTGATCGTGTCGTATAGCGCGCCTTATACCGTGACGTTGCTCGCGCGCTGGCTGAGTTCCGAGCCGATGCAGCGCGTGGTGCTGTGGAGCCTCGCGCTGGTCGTGTCGATGCCGTTTCTGGTCGCGGTTTATCGCAAGACCAAGTCGCTCGCGCTGCTGCTCGCCGAGGTCAGCGTGCAGCCGGCGACGCGCGGGGCGCTTCACGAGCGCGCTGCGTTACGCGATTTCGGATCTGGTGCCGGTGGTCTCGATGGTCGGCGTGTTTCTGCTGGTCGCGGCGCTCTCGGGCAGCATTTTGCCGCCGACCGGCCTGCTCGCCGCGGTGCTGATCTGCGCGGCGTTGCTGCTGGCGCTCGTGTGGCGCTGGTGCGTGAAGATCCACGCGACGATGCAGATCGCGCTTGCGCGAAACGTTCGACGAACAGCCGGATCCTTGAGTCGGTAGGCATGCGCGTGTCATGCCGGAGCGGGATTCCCGGCGCGCCGCAACAATGTGAGCAATTGTGTGCGGGTTTGCCGGGCCTGCGGCGCTGGCGGATAATCAGGGCATATTCATTCGTTCGCGTGGAAGGCGCCTGTCTGACTGTCATGAGCGAAAACAAACCTGAAAACGCCGGCACGCCCGGCAGCCCATCGTCGCCTTCGCCGTCGGTGCAACTGGCGTCCCGTCCGGCGCCACACCCGGCGCGTCGAAACCCGGCGCCACGCCGGCCGAACCCGCGGCCTCGCTACCTCCCTCACATGAAGATGCCATCCAGTCGCCGATGAAGAGATGTCGTCTCGAAAAGCGGCGAGCGGGGACGCACGGCGTCAGCGCTCGCCCGTCGAGCACCGGTCCGGAGCACGGTACATTCAACCGCGTCGCCGGACGACGCCTCGGCCAATGCACAGGTTGCGTCGGCCGCAGCGGAAGAGGCGGCAGTGAGGTCATCGACCGACGATCCCGACAGCGCGTCCGCCGTCACGCCCACCGATCCGCAAACGGCCCGGCAACGTGACGCGGCCGAAGCGCGCAGTTCGGCCGCGGCGTCCACCGCGAAGCAGGAGGCCGCGGTTCATGAACGTGAAGCGCGGCATGGCGGCGACACGCTCGAGCATGCCGCCGCGTCAGAACATGCCGCCGGTGCACCGACACTCGGCAGCAGCGAGCCGCTTGCCGGCGAACTGACCACGACCGGCCGAGGACGCCGTCGCCGACAGACGAGAGCGAGACGACGGCCTCCGCGTCGCGCCCGGCTGGCGCGCCGCCGCCGGGTTTCGGCGCGGCGCCCGATTTCACCGCGACCAATCCGCCGCCGCCGAACGCGCTGCCGCCGTCGCCGCCGCGCTATCTGAAGCAGAACGATTCGGCGTGGACCGTGTTCGGCCGCATCATCGCGGCGCGCGCGCGGCAGATTGTTCGATCGCGCCGGTCAACGGATCACGCAGCGCACGCTGCGCATCGGCGTGTCGGCGCGCATCTTCCACCCGGAGCCGGGCGCGAAAGGGCTGCGCGGCAAGACCTTGCAGTATCTCGAGGAATCGATTGCGCATTGGGTGATGTCGCGCGACGTGCTGGTGTTCATGATTCCGACGGTCGGTCATCAGGGCATGCTGCATCCGAGCAATATCCGTTTGCGCGACTACGCGAAGCATCTCGACGGCCTGCTGCTGCAAGGCGGCGCCGACGTCTCGCCGCAGTCGTACGCGGAAGCGGCGACCAGCCACGAATGGCCGGGCGACCGCGTGCGCGACATGTACGAACTCGAACTGCTGCATGAGTTCATCGAGTCGGGCAAGCCGGTGCTCGGCGTGTGCCGTGGCTGTCAGCTGATCAACGTGGCGTTCGGCGGCACGCTTGTATCAGGACATCGCCACCGACGTGCCGACCGCCGGCGCGCACGTCAACGAGAACTACGATCAGCATCGGCACGGAATTCATTTCCCGGACGGCTCGACGCTGGCCAATATGTTCCCGGGCCGGCGCGACGCGATCGTCAACTCGATCCACCATCAGGCGGTCAAGACGCTGGGCCGCGATCTGAATATCGAGGCGGTGTCGGCGTCGGACGGCATCATCGAAGCCGTGCGTTATCGGCGTGCGCCGTTCGTGATGGGCGTGCAGTGGCATCCGGAGTTTCATCGCGCGGGCGGCCCGGAGTTGCTCGATTGCACGCCGTTGCTCGATACGTTCCTGCGCGTGGCGCGCGAAACGCGGTTTTAACGCGGTTCGGTCTGTTCAAGGCGCGGCTTCGAGCGTTGCCCTTGCAAGCCTCGACTTCGCTACATGGCGCTGTTCACTTGCCGGCTGCAGCTTCTCGTGCAGGTCGACGCTTGGCTAAAGCTTCGCGTATTGTTCGCGGTCTGACTCCCGAAATGCGCGGTAGCCGGCAAACGAAATTTCGCCGACGACGCGACGTCCAGATTGCAACGCACTGAGTGTCGCCTTCACGCGACTTCGGTGGCGTGCGGAATTGTCCGTGCGAGACGGATCGCTTCATCTTGGCCCTTATCTGAGCCAATTTATTTCGCGACTGAGCGACGCCTATACCCGGAATGATTCGTCGTCCGTTTATCTCGATTTGAGCCTGATTCAGCGCGGCATTTGAGTGCTTCGCTTAACGGCCGATCCGCGCGATAATCTCCGGCTGTTTTGGAATTGCATGGAGCAGGACGTATGACGTATCCCTCAATCGTACGGCGCGCCATGCTGCTTGCGACCTCGTGCGCGTTGTTGCAGCACGCCGGTCTCGTGCTGGCAACGCAAACCGGCGAGGCCGCGCCGCTGGCCGGCACGCGCCCGGCGATGAGCGCGCTGACGCCGCAGCCTGCCGCGAGCGCTGCCCTGTCCAGCGCGGCGGCGAGCACTGCCGACATCGCGGCCGACGCGCAAGGCAACGTCGCCGAGTTGATGCGGATGATTCACGACGCCAAGCTGAGCGAACTGCGCACCACGTATAACGGCAGTTACGGCGCGAGTCTGTTTTTCTATCCGCGAGGAGATGGCGTACTACGTCGCGCTATTTCAGGACAAACATTTCTGGCGCGTGATCAAGACGGGCGATGCCGATCGCGCGCAGGCCATTTATACCGGCTTTGTCCAGCAGACGGTGCAACTCGCGGACGTCGAGATTCGCCGCACGCAGTTGCAGGCGCAGAAGGCGTATATCGAGGACGTCATCGCGCTGTCGGAAGATCGCGCGAAACGCTTGCAGGCCGATCTGAACGTCGCACGCACGCAGCAGGCCAAGGTCAATGACTACCAGCGTCAGACGCAAGGCGAAGCGGCTGCGCTGCACGCGGAGAAGGAAAGGGCGCAGGCGCAATTGCGTCAGGTGCAGAGCGAAGTCACGCAGTTGCAGCGGCAGACCGAATCCGGATTGCCGATCCAGAAGTAACGGCGTGAACGTAAAAGACCCGGTTCCTGTGACCGGGTTTTTTTATGCCGCGATTTTTTTGCGGCAGCACGTAGTACTAGCCGGCTTACTTCGAGAACTGCTCGGGGACATCGGTCACACGACGCTGCGACATACGTCCCATCCATTGCGTGGCGTTCGCGTCCGGGAGATGGGTGGACGGTGCAGTGCGTGGGCTCGGCGCCATATCGCCTGGATGAGTGGCCGCGAATGTCGTCACTGAAGCGTATTCGTCGATACCAGCTTCGGCTGGCGCGAACGGCGAATAGTCTCCCGCGGCCGACCGTGCCGGCGCAATTTGGGTTGCGCGATTTGCAGCACAGCAAGATGTGCATTTGTCATAACGCGTTGCGTTGACTCGCGGCGGCGCGATTGTCGCAGAGACTTTTCGCGCGATGCCGTGGCGTGTGATGGTGCGCGGGCCGGCTGATTTTTCGTCGAGCGTAGTGTGCTGCTGCGATGCGCGACAGTCTCGTTGCGGGAAACGTTTCTGGAAGCCGAAGCCGCCGTTGCGACGGGAGCAGACGCGACGACGGGCTTCGGGTCCATGCGAGCCAAGGTCGTGCTACGAAGCTTCGCGCTCACGTCGCCAATGTGCGGTTCGGCTGTCGCTGTTGTTTCAGTCAGCGGACGCTTCGCCGGCTCCGAACTTGCGGCTGTCGATCGGCACATCGGCAGGCTTCAGACTACTGGCCGGATAGGGAGGCTCCCGATGACCGAACGCCATCCACGCAAGCACAGCCACGCCGCCAATCGCGCATGCGCCGCTTGCAAACCGACCCAAACGAACCGTGCGTTTTTTTGACCGGCGATGCACCGGCGCCTCGATCGTCGTGGAACGAATTGCACCGTTGCCGACCCCGCGAGCGCCTTTCTCGGGGGCAACCGCATCGACGGTTGCACGCTTGAGAAAAGAAGCCGAAGACCCCGAAGACCCGAGCCAGACCCGCCGCCACCCGCCGCGCATCCAGCGGTACCCATTTACACAGCGACAGCATGGCCTGATCGTCGAGGCAGAACGTATGCAACACGGCGGCATACAGCGCCTTGAGCTCCGCTCTCCAGTGGTGTGCTGGTGGAAGCAACGTCCAGTCACGACCGAACGACGCCGGGACGTAGCGAAGCGGGCGCACGTGCGGGATGGCGAAGGCGCCTTCAATCAGGGTAAGCGGAATGGTGGACATGGTCTCTTCCAGCGCCTCGTAGTAGTGCCGCCGACGAGCGGCTGCGGGGACTCGGGCCCGGAGCGGGACAGATGAAACGCTCTCTGCGCGCGGCTACGTCAACCTGGAAAGCCAGGCGCCGACGAGTGCCGCGTTCGCCCCTTTTTCTGCAAGGTCCGCGAACGCTGTCCGGCAAAGCCATCGAGTGCGGAAGATGATGCCAGGAAGCCGCCCCGATAATGATCAGACTGGTCTGAAAGGGGCGAGAGAAAGGACCGGTCAAGCGTGGCCGGTTGATTGGCGCGTGGCCATCAACCGCACGCGTTGTTTTCTAGCGATCCAGTCGATACACGTAGCGCAACGCAGTGATATCCACGCCGCCCATATGATCCGGTTCGGCGCCGACAAACTGCCAGCCCTGCCGTTCATAAAAGCCGATTGCCGGCGCGTTGCCTTCGAGCACATACAGATACAACTGCGTCTCGCCCTGAGCGCGTGCCCAGTCCTCGGCGGCGCGCATCAACAGCTTGCCGGCGCCGATGCCCTGGTACCCGGGCAGCGCATGCAGGTTATCGAGCAGCACGCCCCACGCCGATTCCGGTTGCCGCTCGACGCACACGAAGCCGACCGGCTCGTCCGCCGAGCTCGGCGATCAGCACGATGCGGCGCTCGCCGCCCGGCGCGCTCAGGCGCGCTTCCCAATACGCGGCGCGTTCGCGCGTGACTTCGCCGTCGAGGAACGCGTCGGGCAACAGGCCGCGATAGGTGGCCTGCCAACTGGTGCTGTGGATCGAGGCGATCAGCGCGGCATCGTCGAGGGTCGCGGGGCGCAGCGAAAGGGCGTGGGTGGTTTGCATCGGGATGGTGATCAACGGAAGTGCCGGGCCGCAAAGTCTACCGTGCACGCATGCGCCGGCGTTGTCCGTAATGAATTCTGTATGCATTTCGCGACAGCGCCATCAACGGTAACATTACGTGGCGTGGGCCTGCGCATGATTCGCAACGTTTACCCTGATACCGTGCGAATGCGTTCAGCATGAAAATGCAGCGCCCCCGGCGCGTTCCTTTTGTGAGTTCGTCTGCCGGTATCCGCCTGCCAAACGCAGTGGATCGTTTCAACTGCCCGAGCGCCACCGCTCACGTGGCGACGGGCTTATCAGAGAATGTCATGTCTACTGCGTCACACGCCACTTCCGCATCGGAAGAATCCAAGGTCAAGACAGTTTTCCGCGTCGTCAGCGGCAACTTTCTTGAGATGTACGACTTCATGGTCTACGGCTATTACGCGTCGGCGATTGCCAAGACCTACTTCCCGAGCGGCAACGAATTCGCCTCGCTGATGCTGTCGCTGTCCGTGTTCGGCGCGGGCTTCCTGATGCGTCCGCTCGGCGCGATCGTGCTCGGCGCGTACATCGACCATCACGGCCGGCGCAAAGGCCTGATCCTCACGCTCGGCCTGATGGCGCTCGGCACGCTCACGGTCGCGGCGATTCCGGGATACGCGACGATCGGCGTGCTCGCGCCGGTGCTCGTGCTGTTCGGGCGGCTGCTGCAGGGCTTCTCCGCCGGGGTCGAACTGGGCGGCGTGTCCGTGTATCTGTCGGAGATCGCGACCAAGGGCAACAAGGGCTTCTATTGCGCGTGGCAGTCGGGCAGCCAGCAGGTCGCCGTGGTGTTCGCCGCGCTGATCGGCGTGATGCTGAACAAGCTGTTGCCCGCCGACCAGATGACCGCCTGGGGCTGGCGCGTGCCGTTCCTGATCGGCTGCCTGATCGTGCCGTTCCTGTTCCTGATCCGCCGTTCGCTGCAGGAAACCGAGGAGTTCAAGGCGCGCAAGCATCGTCCGAGCATGGGCGAGATCATGAAGACGATGGTCGCGAACTGGGGCATCGTGCTGGGCGGCATGGGCATGGTCATCATGACCACGGTGTCGTTCTACATGATCACCGCGTACACGCCGACCTTCGGCAAGGAAGTGCTGAAGCTGTCGTCGATCGACACGCTCGTCGTCACCGTCTGTATCGGTCTGTCGAACCTGGTCTGGCTGCCGCTCGCGGGCGCGTTGTCGGATCGGATCGGCCGCCGTCCGGTGCTGCTGGCCTTCACGATCCTCACGATCCTCACCGCGTATCCGGCGCTGCAATGGCTGGTCGCGCGAGCCGTCGTTCGCGCGCCTGCTGGCGGTCGAGTTGTGGCTGTCGTTCCTGTACGGCAGCTATAACGGCGCGATGGTGGTGGCGCTGACCGAAGTGATGCCGGTCGAAGTGCGGACCGCCGGTTTCTCGCTGGCCTATAGCCTGGCGACGACGATCGGCGGCTTCACGCCGGCTATCTCGACGCTGCTGATTCACGCCACCGGCAACAAGGCGGCGCCTGGGCTGTTCCTCGGCGTGGCGGCGATCTGCGGGCTGATCGCGACGCTGGTGCTGTATCGCACGCCGGAAGCGCGCAATCAGTATCGAGCGGCGTAGCATCGCAAGGTTTCGCGACCGTCTATTCGTGCAAGGAAAAAACCCCGCGTTCGTGAGAGCGCGGGGTTTTTTGTTGAGCGCGAGCAGAAGCGGCCAGTTCGTGATCAGCGCAGGCTCGCGCTGTGCAATTCCTTCACCACCGCGTCGACGACATCGCTCCACGTGCCTGGCTGCGGTTGGCGGATCAGCGTGGCGTCCGGATACCACGGGCTACGCGTCTCGCCGGCAAACCAGCGCCAGTCCGCGGCGAACGGCAGCATCAGCCACAGCGGCTTTGCGCATCGCGCCGGCAAGGTGAGCGATCGACGTGTCGATCGACACCACCGCGTCGAGCCGTTCGATGATCGCCGCCGTATCCGCGAAATCGCCGATCCGTTTGTCGAACCGATGAATCGATGCCGCGCGCGGATGCGCGTCGAGCGCCGAGCGTTCGTCCGCGCTCAACTCGGGTTGCAGCACGATCCAGTCGATGCCTTCGAGCGCGAAGAGCGGATCGAGCGCGGCGAGCGGCATCGAACGGGTTTCGTTCTGCTGGATGCGTCCCGACCACGCAATGCCGATCTTGCGCTTCGCCTGGCCGCCGAGCGAGCCGCGCCATTTGCGGCCATAAGCGGGCGGCACGCTGAGGTAAGGCGTGCGGGCGGGAATCGTGTCGAACGTCGTGCCGAGCGCGAGCGGCAAGCTCAGCAGCGGGCATTGCAGATCCGCAGCCGGACGCGGCGCGCCCTGCGCGATCAGCGTGACGCGCCAGGCCTGCGCGGCGGGCGCGAGCAACGGCAGCAATTGCGGCTGCACTTCGAGCACGACGCGCGCGGCGCGTTGCGCGGCCAGCGGCACGAAGCGCACGAATTGCAGCGTATCGCCGAAACCCTGTTCGGCATGGATCGAGCAGCGTGCGTTGTTCGATCGGCTCGCCGTGCCAGCGCGGCAGTGTCTGGATGACCGGCTGCGCCATCGTCTGCAAACGCCATTCGTATTCCGGCAGCCCGCGCGCGAAATCGCGCTGCGCGAGCCATGCGAGCGCGCGGTTCATGTGCGCCGACGCGAGATCGGGGCGCAGCCGCAGCGCCTGATCGAATGCGCGCACGGCGGCCGCATGTGCGCCCAGCGCCTGGTGCGCGGTGCCGAGACTCAGCCACGCCAGCGCGAACTGCGGATCGAGACCGACCGCGCGCTCGCAGATAAGGCAGCGCCTGCGCATGACGTCCGAGCGCTGCGAGCGCGTTGCCCATGCCGAAGATCGCAGGCGGCAAATTGGGCTGCAATGCGAGCGACTGCCGGAACGACGCGACGGCTTCCTCATGACGGCCGGTGGCGTCGAACGTATTGGCGAGATTGAAGTGCGCGGCGACAAAGCGCGGCTCGGCGGCCAGCGCCGCCTGGAAGCACGGGATCGCCTCATCCGCGCGACCCAACGCGTTCAGCGACATGCCCATGTTGTTGAGCGCGCCGGCGTGCCCGGGGCGCAGTTCGAGCGCGCGCCGGAACGACGCGATCGCCTCCGCGTGACGGCCGAGCGCGTGCAGCGCGTTGCCGAGGTTGTTGTGCGACGACGCGTCGTCCGGTTGCAGGCGCAGCGATTTCTCGAACGCAGTCGGCGGCGTCTTCGTGACGGCCCACCGACGCGTACGCGTTGCCGAGGTTGTAATGCGCCATCGGGAAAGTCGGCGCGAGCGTCAGCGCATTGCGGAACTGTTCGATGGCGTCGTCGATCTGGCCCAGCGCTTTCAGCGCGTTGCCCAGATTCAGTTGCAGCGCGGCATCTTCGGGGCGCAGGTTCACCGCGCGCCGCACGAGTGCGGCGGCTTCGGCGTGCTGGCCCTGCTGGTGGCGCAGGACGCCCAGCAGGTGCAACGCATCGACGTGCGAGGGATTGCCGTCGAGCGTCGCGCGGTAGCCGCGTTCGGCGTCGTCGAGGCGGCCGTCACGATGCGCCGCGTAAGCGCGGTCAAATACTTGTTGCATGACGGGGGGATGGTATTTGGGTGAGGCAGAGGCCGCATTTTCCCACACTCGGTGGGCTGCACCCGGAATCGGTCCGGCGTCGACAGGGCGTGCGCAGGCCGCGCGCGAGGGCGTGCGCGGCCGCAAAACCGCGCCAATGATGCAGCGCACCTTTGACCCCATATTCGGCGGCGTACACTAGAGCGCACTGTTGTCTGCCGGAGTTCCGCATGGACGCTGCTGCAACCGATGCGTCGCCAGTGCTGATCGTCGGGGCCGGTCCAACCGGACTTGCCGCGGCGATGAGTCTCGCGCGCGCCCACATTCCCGTGCGTCTGATCGACAAGGCGCTGCAACCGAACCCGTATTCGCGCGCCATCGGCATCCAGGCGCGCACGCTCGAATTGCTCGAACAGCATCGGCTGATCGAGCCGTTTCTCGAACTCGGTCATCGCGCGCGCATCGCCAATCTGTTTTCGAACGGCATGCGCCTCGCGCAACTCGATTTCGATCCGCTGCACACGCGCTATCCGTATCTGCTGTTTCTCGATCAGTCGGTGACCGAACGCCTGCTCACCGAGCATCTCGCCACGCTCGGCGTGACAATCGAGCGCGGCGTCGAACTGACCATGTTCTCGCAGGGCTCCGCGAGCATTCAGGCGACGCTGCGTCGCGCGGACGGTCATACCGAGACCATGCGTCCGTCGTACCTGATCGCCGCCGACGGCGCGCATAGCGCGATCCGTCATCGGCTGGGCTTGAGCTTCGAGGGCAAGACCTTCGAACAGACTTTCCTGCTCGCCGATCTGCACGCCGAAACCGACTGGCCGGAAGACGAGTTTCATATCTTCGCGTCGGGCGAAGGGCTGGTGGCGCTGTTCCCGATGGGGCACGGCCGCCATCGTCTGATCGCGGATCATGCGGTCGAACCGCCCGCCGTGTCCGCGCCGCCGACGCCCGCGGTGCTCGGCGAGCCGCCGCTCGACCAGGTGCCGCCGCCGTCGCTCGAACAATGCAAGGCGCTGATCGCGCGGCGCGTGCAGGAGCGGGTCGACGTGTCGGACCTCGCGTGGTCGTCGTATTTCCATCTGAATAGCCGGATGGTCGACAAGCTGCGCGTGGGCCGCATTTTTCTCGCCGGCGATGCCGCGCATGTCCACAGCCCGGCCGGCGCGCAAGGGATGAACACCGGCATTCAGGAAGCGTTCAATCTCGGCTGGAAGCTCGCGCGCGTGCTGAACGGCGCGGCGCCGGACCGGCTGCTCGATACTTATCACATGGAGCGGCATCCGATCGAGCGCGACGTGTTGCGGCAAACCGGCTTCATCACGCAGATGGCCGAGGCCGATCACGGTCCGCTGAAGCTGCTGCGCGAGCGCGTGATGCCGGTGCTCGCCGCGCTCGGGCCGCTGCGCGACGCCGCGCGCGCTGACCATCAGCGAATTGTCGATTCAGTACCGGCGCAGTCCGCTGACGCTCGAACGGGTGCTCGACGGCGGCCCGCGTGCCGGCGAGCGCGCGCCGGATGCGCTGGTGCATGTGGTGGACGGTCCGCTCGGCCGCGCGCCGGGTGTCGGCTGCATTTTCGATCTGCACGATCCGGCGTTTTTCTCGCTGTTCCTGCTGGTGCCGCCGTTGCCGGTCGACGACACGCCGCTCGATCCCGCCGCCAAACATGCGCCGCCATCGGACCCGGAACTGGAGCGGCTCACCGCCGAGGTCGAACGATTGTTGCCGGGCGCGGTGCGGATCTGGCGCATCACCGATACGACCGGCGACGGCGGCCCGGCGCTGTCCGAGTCGTATGGACGCACGCGGCCGTCGTTCTATCTCGTGCGCCCGGACGGCTATATCAGCGCGCGCGGGCGTACCGGTTCCGATCTGCACGGTCTGTTGCGGCATTGCGAGGCGTGGTTCGCGGTGGGCGGCGAGATTCCGGAGCAGGCGGCGCTCTGAATGAGACCGCCGCGCGTGCCGCGCGGCGCCGCAGCCGTCTAAGCACTGGCGACGGCGCTGCGCGGCATCAACTGCTCGCGATGTTTGACGAGCGCTTCCCTGACGAACGCCGACATCGCCACGCCGTTCTCGTCCGGGTCATCGAGCGCCGTCAGCAACGCGCGCCGCATGCGCGGCTCCCAGAAGCGGCGGATATGATCGGCCACGCCCGCGAGCGCTTCGTCGCGATCCGGCATCGAATCGAAGAAGTCGCCGATCCGGTTCGCCATGTCGATCAGATTCTGATTGTCCATGCGTTATCTCACTTGCCCGAAGCGGCGTTGGCCAACTCACGCTGCTTCAGCAGATCGAGCTGCTCGCGTGTTGAAGCGCGAATAGTCCTTCTGCCATTGCGACGGCTGTTCGACCGGCATCACCTGCACCGCGGTCACCTTGTATTCGGGGCAATTGGTCGCCCAGTCGGAGCTGTCGGTGGTGATCACGTTCGCGCCCGATTCGGGGAAGTGGAAGGTCGTGTAGACGACGCCCGGCTGCATCCGCTCGGTCACTTTCGCGCGCAACACGGTTTGTCCCGCGCGCGATTCGATGCCGACCCAGTCGTCCGTCTTGATGCCGCGCTCCTCGGCATCGTGCGGATGCAATTCCAGCCGGTCTTCGTCATGCCAGCGCGAGTTCTCGGTGCGGCGCGTTTGCGCGCCCACGTTGTACTGCGACAGGATGCGGCCCGGTCGTCAGCAGCAGCGGGAATTTGCGCGTGACCTTTTCCGGCGTCGCGATGAACTTCGTAATCACGAATTTGCCCTTGCCGCGCACGAAGCTCGTCGATATGCATGGTCGGCGTGCCGTCCGGCGCGTTCTCGTTGCACGGCCACTGAATGCTGCCGAGTTCGTCGAGCTTGCGATACGACACGCCGTGGAAGGTCGGCGTGAGACGCGCGATCTCGTCCATGATCTGCGACGGATGCGTGTAGTCCATTTCATAGCCGAGCGCACGCGAGAGCATCACGGTGACTTCCCAGTCGGCGTAGCCCGGCACCGGCGGCATCACTTTGCGCACGCGCGAAATGCGCCGCTCGGCGTTGGTGAACGTGCCGTCCTTTTCGAGGAACGACGAACCGGGCAGCAGCACATGCGCGTACTTCGCCGTCTCGTTCAGGAAAATGTCCTGCACGACGATGCATTCCATCGACGACAGCGCCGCCGCCACATGATGCGTATTCGGATCCGACTGGACGATGTCTTCGCCCTGGCAATACAGGCCCTTGAAGGTGCCATGCACGGCGGCGTCGAACATGTTCGGAATGCGCAGGCCGGGTTCCGGTTGCAGCGTGACGTTCCACGCTTCTTCGAACAGCGTGCGCGTGACCGTATCGCTGATATGCCGGTAGCCCGGCAGTTCGTGCGGGAACGAGCCCATGTCGCACGAACCCTGCACGTTGTTCTGACCGCGCAGCGGATTCACGCCGACGCCTTCGCGGCCGATGTTGCCGGTGGCCATCGCGAGGTTCGCGATGCCCATCACCATGGTCGAGCCTTGCGCGTGTTCGGTGACGCCGAGGCCGTAATAGATCGCGGCGTTGCCGCCGGTTGCATAGATGCGGGCGGCTTCGCGCACCTGTTGCGCCGGCACGCCGGTGAGCGGCTTCCGTGGCTTCCGGCGCGTTCTCGGGCAGCGCGACGAAATCGCGCCATTGCTCGAACGCGCGCGCTTCGCAGCGCTCGGCGACGAACGCTTCGTTCAGCAGGCCTTCGGTCACGATCACATGCGCGAGCGCGTTGACGATGGCGACGTTGGTGCCCGGGCCGCAATTGCAGATGATGCGAGGCCTTCACATGCGGCGTATCGACGATATCGATGCGGCGCGGATCGACGACGATCAGCTTCGCGCCTTCGCGCACGCGGCGCTTCAGACGCGAGCCGAACACCGGATGGCCGTCGGTCGGATTCGCGCCGATCACCATGATGACGTCGGCTTTATCGACCGACGCGAAGGTCTGCGTGCCCGCCGATTCGCCGAGCGTGGTCTTCAGGCCGTAGCCGGTCGGCGAGTGGCACACGCGTGCGCAGGTGTCGACGTTGTTGTTGCCGAACGCGGCGCGCACGAGCTTCTGCACGAGGTAGGTTTCTTCGTTCGTGCAACGCGACGACGTAATCCCGCCGATCGAATCGCGGCCGTGCTTCGCCTGGATGCGGCGGAATTCGCGACGCCGCATAGGTGAGCGCTTCTTCCCAACTGACTTCGCGCCACGGGTCGGTGATCTTCGCGCGGATCATCGGCTTGGTGATGCGGTCCTTGTGCGTCGCGTAGCCCCATGCAAAGCGGCCCTTCACGCACGCATGGCCTTCGTTGGCCTGGCCGTTCTTGTGCGGCACCATGCGCACGACCTGGTTGCCCTTCATCTCCGCCTTGAACGAGCAGCCGACGCCGCAATACGCGCACGTCGTGACGACCGAATGCTCGGCCTGACCGAGCATGATGACGGACTTTTCCTGCAAGGTCGCGGTCGGGCACGCGGCGACGCACGCGCCGCACGACACGCATTCCGATTCCATGAACGGCTGGTTTTCGCTGGCCGCCACGCGCGATTCGAAACCGCGTCCGGCGATGGTCAGCGCGAACGTGCCTTGTGTTTCCTCGCACGCGCGCACGCAGCGATTGCAGACGATGCACTTCGACGGGTCGTACGTGAAGTACGGATTCGATTCGTCCTTCTTGTCCTTCAGATGATTCGCGCCGTCGAAGCCGTAGCGCACTTCGCGCAGGCCGGTGACGCCCGCCATGTCCTGCAATTCGCAGTCGCCGTTGGCGGGGCAGGTGAGGCAGTCGAGCGGGTGATCGGAGATGTACAACTCCATCACGTTACGGCGCAGCGATTGCAGACGGTCGCGTTTGCGTGCGCACTTTCATGCCCGCTTCGACCGGCGTCGTGCACGAAGCCGGATAGCCGCGCTTGCCTTCGATTTCGACGAGACACAGGCGGCATGAGCCGAACGGTTCGAGCGAATCGGTCGCGCAGAGTTTCGGCACGTTCACGCCGGCTTCGACGGCGGCGCGCATCACGGAGGTGCCGGCGGGAACGGTGACCGCCTGGCCGTCGATTTCGAGCGTGACGTCGACGTCGGCGTGGCGCTGCGGGTGTGCCGTAGTCGGTGTCGTCGAAGAAGGAGCGCGGCGCACGCTGTTGCGCCTGTTGCGCCTGCGATTTGCACGCGCAATTGCCGGAGCCGCAGCCGCCGACCGCGCCGCGGCAGAGGAATTGAGCACGTCGGACATGGTGGGCTCCTGGGTCAGGCCGCTTTAGCCGCGTGTGATCGCGCGGTCGGACTCGTCGGCGTCGGCGAGACCGAAGTCTTCGGGGAAATGGTCGAGCGCGGACAGCACCGGGAACGGCGTCATGCCGCCCATCGCGCACAGCGAGCCGGACACCATCGTGTCGCACAGATCGCGCAGCAACTGCACTTGCCTCGTGGACGTGTCGCCGTTGCGAATCCGTCGCGATCACTTCGACACCGCGCGTCGAGCCGATCCGGCACGGCGTGCATTTGCCGCACGATTCGAGCGCGCAGAAGTGCATCGCGTATTGCGCGAGTTCGGCGAGATTCGACGTGTCGTCATGCACGACGATGCCGCCGTGGCCGACCACCGCGCCGACTGCCGCATACGCTTCGTAGTCCATCGGAATGTCCCACTGGCTTTCCGGCAGATAGGTGCCGAGCGGGCCGCCGACCTGCACCGCGCGCGCCGGCCGGCCGCTTGCCGTGCCGCCGCCGTAGTCGTAGAGCAATTCGCGCAGCGTCACGCCGAACGCGAGTTCGACCAGACCGCCTTGCTTCACGTTGCCGGCGAGCTGGAACGGCAGCGTGCCGCGCGAGCGGCCCATGCCGAAGTCTTTGATAGAACGCCGCGCCGCGCGCGAAGATGATCGGCACGGTGGCGAGCGTGATGACGTTGTTGATCACGGTCGGCTGTCCGTACAGACCGACGAGCGCCGGCACCGGCGGCTTCGCGCGCACGATGCCGCGCTTGCCTTCGAGCGATTCGAGCAGCGCCGTTTCCTCGCCGCACACATACGCGCCCGCGCCTTTCGCGACGAACAGTTCGAAGCGATGCGCGCTCGAGCCGAGCACGCTGTCGCCGAGCCAGCCGGCGGCGCGCGCGTTGGCGATCGCGGCTTCGAGCGTCGCGATCGAGTGCGGATATTCGCTGCGCACATAGATATAGCCGAGCGTCGCGCCGGTCACGATGCCCGCGATGATCATCCCTTCGATCAGCATGTACGGATCGCTTTCCATCACGAGGCGATCGGAGAAGGTGCCGGAGTCGCCTTCGTCCGCATTGCAGACGATGTACTTCTGCGCCGCTTGCGCGCCGCGCACCGTGCGCCATTTGATGCCGGCGGGGAAGGCTGCGCCGCCGCGTCCGCGCAGGCCGGATTCGATCAGCGCTTCGCAGGCGGCATCGCCGTCGGTTTGCAGCGCGTGGCGCAAGCCTTCGAGGCCGCCGTGGGCGAGGTAGTCGTCGATGGAAAGCGGATCGGTGATGCCGATGCGCGCGAAGGTCAGCCGCTGCTGCTTCTTCAGATACGGAATGTCGTCGACCACGCCGACGCGGCGCGGATGCTCGCCGCCTTTGATGAAGCCGGCGTCGAACAGCGCGGCCACATCGTCCGCTTCGACGTTCGCATAGCCGATGCGGCCTTCAGCCGTCGCCACTTCGACGAGCGGTTCGAGCCACAGCAGTCCGCGCGAGCCGTTGCGAACCAGTTCGATTGTCGACGCCGCGCCGTGCGGCTTCAGCTTCGATGGCCTGCGCCAATGCGTCGGCGCCCAGCGCCAGCGCCGACGAATCACGGGGAACGTAGATGCGCGT
This sequence comes from uncultured beta proteobacterium, assembly GCA_963800185.1. Lineage (GTDB taxonomy): Bacteria > Pseudomonadota > Gammaproteobacteria > Burkholderiales > Burkholderiaceae > Paraburkholderia. The sequence goes on from CAWCZW010000005.1 coordinate 445,601, forward strand.
CATGCCGTTACCTCCACGCACTTGCTGGCGGCAGCGAAGATCGCGTCGAACTTCTGCGGCGTGACCCTGGCGTGCAATGTGCCGTTGATCATCAACGCGGGCGACAGCGCGCATTGACCGAGGCAATACACCGATTCGAGTTCCACCGTCGCGCCATGCCGATGTTCAGCGTCGAACCGGCAGCCGGTGCGCGCCTCGATATGCTGCGCGAGCGCTTCGGTGCCCATGCTGCGGCACGCTTCAGCGCGGCACAACTGCACGGTGACGGGCGCGGCGGGCTCGCGTGCGGAAGTGGTGGTAGTAGGTGATGACGCCGTGCACTTCCGCGCGCGACAGGTTCATCGCACGCGCGAGCGGCGCGACCGTGGCGGGCGGCACGTAGCCGAGTTCGTCCTGAATCGCGTGCAGCACCGCCAGCAGCGACATGCCCGGCTGCGCGTGACGCTGCACCAGTTGATCCGGCGCGATGGCGTGAGAATCGTCCAAAGGGGGCTCCTCCAAAGTCATATATGCACTTGTTATTCATAATGCGTGCACTTATGCTTCGTCTTGTTTGATATGGGTATTGCCGAAAGATAGGCGGGTGAATCGGCTCGACGCAATAGGAAAGAATTGAACATATATGGTACGGATCGAGTGTCAGGCTCAACTGGTGGTGAAGGGCGCGGACGGCCGCGAGGCAAGCCTGTCGGACGTGGTGCCGTTGCTCGCGCTGGTGGACGAGTCCGGCAGCATCGCGCAGGCGGCGCACGCTTAAGGGTTTGTCCTACCGGCATGCGTGGGGTTTGCTGCGCAGCATCGAAGAACGGCTGGGCGGCCCGCTGATCGCGAAGGAGCGCGGGCGGGGCTCGGTGCTTTCCGAACTCGGGCAGGCGGTGTTGCGCGCGCAGCGTTTGTGCGGCGAGCGGCTCGACGGCAACATGCAGGCGCTGGCGAGCGAAGTAGCGAGTGACCTGAACCGCTGGCTCGCGCCACCCGCCGACGACGTGCGCATCCACGCGTCGCACGGTTATGCGGTGGCGGCGCTCGTCACGGCGCTGGTCGCGAACGATCTGCCGGTCGATATCAAGTACCGCGACAGCGCCGACGCGGTGAGCGCACTGGCGCGCGGCGAATGCGATCTGGCGGGCTTTCATCTGCCGCTCGGCGAATTCCGTGCCGCCTGCGCGGATACTTACCGGCGCTGGCTCGATCCGCAGCGTCACGTGCTCGTGCATCTCACGCGGCGCAAGCAGGGGCTCTTTCTCGGCAAGGGCAATCCGAAGCGGATCGGCGGGCTGAGCGATCTCGCGCGCGACGACATTCGCTTCGTCAATCGTCAGCCCGGTTCCGGCACGCGGATGCTGCTCGATCTCGCGCTGCGTCAGGTCGGCGTCGATCCGGATCGGGTCAACGGTTATGCGTCGACCGAACTTACGCATTCGGCGATTGCGGCGTTCGTCGCGAGCGGCATGGCGGACGTGGGTTTCGGCGTGGAACCGGCCGCGCATCACTTCGGGCTGGACTTCATGCCGATCGTCGACGAGGACTATTACTTCGCCTGCGACCGCGCGCATCTCGAACGCGCGCCGTTGTCGACGGTGATCGGCTTGCTGCGCGGCAACGCGTTTCACGACAGCGTCGCCCTGCTCGAAGGCTACGATCCGCGCGATTGCGGCCGGCTGGTGGATGTCGAAGCCGGCCTTGGCGAAGCGGTGGCGTAAGAGGCTGTAAACATAAAGCTGTCCGCGTCGCTGCGCAGGGCGCTGGTTTCGGATAATCTTTACGCTTCCGCTCCCGCCTTAACCGCGCGCCCGCAGCGCGAATCGATATGAAAGTACTTCTACACGCATGTGCCGCCGTTGCGACGGCTGGTGTGCTTCTCGGCACCGCTTCGGTTGCTTTCGCGCAGAATTCGCCCGGCGTGCCGGGCGGCATCCTGCAAGACCAGTTCCGTCTTGCCGAACATCCGCAAATGCCGTTTGCCGCGTCGGCGCCTTCAGACAAGTATCAATCGGACAAGAAATCGGCCATGCGCAAGCGCGGCGACAACGGCGATCCGAACGGCTGTAACCTGCAGTGTCCTAAAGACGAATAAGTTTTTTCACGCAACGCCGGCAACTTGCCGGCGTCGTTGTTTTGGCGGCCGCTGTTTTTCGTATGGCTGCTGTTCTTCAGTCGACGTTCTGTCGGCTCGCGCTCAGGGTTTGGCGATGTGCCATACGTCCTTGAAGCCGTCACCCTTGGCATCTCCTGCCTGCTTGTCCGCCGCGTAGCGATACAGCGGATGGCCTTTGTACGCCCATTGCTGTGCGCCGTCGGCACGCGGCAGCAGCGACCAGTCGCCGGACGGCTTGTCGGTTGGGGCTCGCTGTTTCCGCCGGCCAGTAGCTCATGCAGCCGCCGGTGCAGGCGCTGACGCCGGGCGTGACGTCCTTGTCGAATGTATAGAGAGTCATGCCGTCCGCGTTGACGATGCGGCCGTTGTTCACTTTCGGCGTTTCGGCGAACGCGCCTTGTTGCAGCACGGACAGCGCGAGCGACGCGACTGACGCGGCGAAAAGGGTCCTCTTGCGCATGATGCAGTCTCCTGGGTTGGCAACGTGTGATCTGAGTATAGGCAGCGGGCGAGGGACGCGCGGGCTGCCGGTCTGCATGCAGCGGATAAACGGACGGAGAAGGCGGAATATTCCGGGCGACAGGAAGATTTCGATATGGCGCCTGCCAGGCTTTAATTGAGCGGGTGCTTGGCTGGTTCTAGGTGAAGGTCACGGTCACGGCGTAATCGTCTGTGTGGCAGGAAAAACCTCCGCGGGGACTTCCCTTCATGCATATCGAGAAGGGATCGTGGACCGCCGCGTCAGCCATGCGAAGTCGCTGACCCAGCTGGTGCAGACTTCGCGCGCCACGCTGAGCGCGACGCAGAAGGGCTACCGGATGGGCACCCGCATGAGCGCAGATGTGTTGCAGGCTTCCGAGTCGCTTTACTCAAATCGGCGGGATCTGATCCGGACGCGTGATACGACGATTGTGACGCTGCTGCAGCATAAAGCCGCGACGGTGGCGTTGGATCTCGATGAGGTTGCAAGGCTGAACAGGTTGCTGGTGGGAGCAGCGAGACCTGCCGCTGATGGGGGCGTGGGGCGCGCGGCGGTGAGGTGAGTGAGAAGGCGAGCGTTTCGACGACGTGCTCACCGGATACAAACAAAAAACCCCGAGAGCGGAAGCTATCGGGGTTTTTTATAAAGCACAGTGTGTTGTGCGATGTCTGGTGGAGGCGTCAACCGAATTTCACTTGCTATGCCCTGTACAGTAGGCATTCAAGATTTTCTAGACTGAAAAGAACCCCCAAAAGAACCCCCAAAAAGTGCCCGCTGGGCGGTTATCCATAGCATGGGTGGTTCCAGTCCCTGGATCTTGTCCCAAGTACCGCCACAGTCTGCAACCCTGTGCAAGTGTCCAGTACACTGACTGGGCCACGCCTAGGCTGATCCCCGGTTCCCTTGCCGGGCAGGCTGGGTTTCTCCATAAGGGCTTTGCATGAGGGCGCAATCCATGGGTGCAGAAAGCCCACTTTCATTCTCGGAAGTCAACGAGGCGAACCACGCCGAGTTCATCAGCTATAGCGACGTGATGCGCGCGCTCATGGAATTGACGGGCAAGTCGCTGGAGGAAATTGCGAAGGAGCTGAAGCTGTTTCGCATTCACAAAAGCCATGTCGCTTATCTCTCCGGTCCCGAGCTGGCCGTGACGAAAGCAGAAAACACTGATGCGCTCGAGGCATTACTAGACGAAACGATTTGTAGCCGAAGAATTGTGGCAGCCCATTACGGGTTTGAAGGTGAGATCGCCAAGCCGCATTTGACCGGTTGGCTGCATCGTGAGTTTATTTTCGCTATGGCGAGAGCTCGGTTGTCATGGCCGGTTACGCCGAATATGTTGGCTGCTGTCGAGGAGAGAAGAGCCAAGCAGAAATATGAATCCAAGTCGCTGCCCGAATATCTGGCCGAGATCGATCGACTCAGGGCGGTCGAAGCGGAATCCATTGAGCTAAGACGACATCTTGATACCGCCATCGCCAGTCTCGCGGACGCTAACTTACGGCTCGCCAAACTGGATTCGAGCACCGACGTTCTAGCCGAGATGCGGAGCTTGCGAGATGAGATTGGCCGTTTGAAGGAGCTTGCGCCGCCGCGACCGGAATTCCTGATTCCTATCGTCGTTGCGGTACAGAAACAATTCTGGGCTGACTGGGACGAGAGCAAGCCGAGGCCGAAGGCAGAGGAAGAGATCCAGCCTTGGATTAGATCCAATTCCCGAAAATCTCGGGCAGCAACGCGCTGGTGCAAGCGGTTGAGAAAGTTGCCTGTCCATTCAACAGGAATCCCGCCGCAAAAAAGTGACGCTTATTGCTCACGCAAGACAACCCCGAGGGTAGCCGACTGAAATACGACAACCCTAGGGGTTGTCGTGCCTTGTGGGATATGGAATCGAGCAACCCTGAGGGGTGAAAATGCGCGAACCCTGAGCCCTTCGGGGCTTGCCCTGAGGGTGTCAGCCTCGTTTTCAATGCAGCCATGTTCAACGAACCGCGAGGTTTCACACATGGCCGCAACTGCCCAAACCGCAGCGTCCACCGACGCGCAATCCGAATCGCAATCCCTGCCGCTTGATGGCTTTAGCCGCTGGCGGGATCTCCGCAAGTTCATCCCGCTCAGCCATGAAGCCATTCGACAGCGCGAGCTGAAGGGCCGTTTCCCGAAGCGCGTACAGCTTGGTTCCGCGCGCTGTGTTGGCTGGCCCAATCGTGAGCTGCATCGCTGGCTTGCCGCCCCCGCCGACTATCGCGCGGAGGCCTAAACGATGACGGCGACCCGAAATGAAAAGAGCCACACTTCCACGAAGAGTGCAGCCCCGACGACCCGCGCCCGTGATACCGCGCTGGTGTATATCCGTGGCGGAGATCTCGTGGCGGACTCGCTGACGATTGCACGCGAGTTCGGACGGCGACACGATCATGTGCTTCGGACGCTCGATTCTTTGATTGCGGACAGCACGGTAGCTCGCCTCAATTTTGAGGAAACCTTATATACCGACGAATGGAATCGCCAGCAACGCATTATCGAGCTAGACGAGCGCGGCGCACTGATCTCGATGCCGTTCATCGGTGGCCGGAATTCACGCAAGGGCCAGGTTCGTCTGGTTGACGCTTTTCTCGCCCTGCGCCGTGAGCTTGCGGCGCGTACCGCGCCGGATTGCCTCTTAGCCCGCCGTGATGCCGCAACTAATTTCGCGCTGCTGTCTGAGGTGTTGGCGCTGAGCCGCGAAGCTGAGGGCAAGACAACACAGGCGTATCACTACGCGAACGAGGTGCGCCTCGTGAATCAGGCCTTCTGTGGTGTGTTCGGGCCGCTGGATCGTGACGCCTTGACTGCATCCGATCTGCGCGTGCTGGCCAAGCTACAAGTGCGCGATGCCGCACTGATTGGTTCGGGCAAGACCTACGCCGAGCGCAAGGCAATGCTGGCGGACTACGCCGCGACACTGCACCCGTGACCGACAGGAGCCCTGAAGTGACCTGCCAGCAACAACTCGCAGCGATCCTACACTGCATCGTCGGCAACGATAGCTACGCCCAACGCGCCCGCCTGATGGAGGACATGCGCAAGACCGGCCACATCACGCCCCACGAAGCCATGCGGATTCTCGACGTGTACGACCCACGCTCACGTATCCACGAGCTGTACTACAAGCACGGCGCGGCCATCACGACGGCAACGCTCATCGAGCAAACCGAGGCGGGTGTTTCGCACAAGATCGGCGTGCACTTCCTCACGAACGACAAGGGGTACGCATGATGCGCGTATCTTCCCTCGGTGTGAACCGCCAGCCGGATCAATCCGACTTCAACGACATAGACGCGGCGTGCGGTGCGGACGCGAGGAAGGCCGCGATTGAGGGGGCGGTGTCCATTTCGCCTTTGGCAGTGCCCACTGATGCTACCCCAGCGGAAACCGATGAGCAGGCCATCGAGCGGCTGGCCGCGCTCAAGCCGATGCAGTTCGACCGCGTATGCAAGGCCGAGGCGAAGCGCATGTGCGTGAAGGCGTCCACGCTCGAAAGGCTGGTCAAGAAAGCGCGCGGCGAGGCCGAATCAGGCCAGGCCGCGCCCTTCGCTGAGGTAGAGCCATGGGCGGAGCCGGTAGACGGCGCGGCGCTGCTGGCGGACATGGCACGTACTATCAAGCGGTTCATCGTGTGCGATGACGAAACAGTGACTGCTGCTGCGTTGTGGTGCGTGGCCGCGTGGCTGGTTGAGCATGTGAGCGTATGCCCGATCCTGCTTATCAACGCGCCTGAGAAGGCGTGCGGCAAGACGCAATTGCTGACCATCGTTGGCCGCTTGGTGCCGCGCCCCGCGCAGGCGGCGGGCGTTTCTTCGTCGGTGCTATTCCGCATGGTTGAGAAGTACCGGCCTACGTTGCTGATTGATGAGATCGAAACCGTACTGACAAAGGAGGCCGAAGATCTGCGCGGCATCCTGAACGCCGGTCATTCTCGCGATTCGGCATATGTGTGGCGCAGCGTGGCGGTGGGCGACGACTTCGAGCCGAAGCGGTTCAGCGTTTTCGGTTTCAAGGCGCTGGCGGGCATCAACGCCGACCGGCTGGCCGAGACGATCACGAGCCGCGCAGTAATCGCCCAACTGAGGCGCAAGATGCCTCACGAGACAGCCGAGCGGCTGCGGCACGCGGAAGCGGGTTTGTTCGATGACCTGTGTGCGAAGCTGGCGCGCTGGGCGGATGACAACGCTGAGGCAATCCGGACGGCGCGGCCCGCGTTACCGGATGAACTGAGCGACCGCGATCAGGACAACTGGGAGCCGCTGCTAGCGGTTGCCGACCGCTCTGGCGGCACATGGGGCGTATTCGCCCGTAAGGCGGCGATCCGGTTGTGCGGTGCTGGTAGTGATGCCGCGCAAAGTGCTGGCACCGATCTGTTGGCGGACATTCAGGAAGTTTTCGACGCGCTCAAGGTGCAGCGCATATTTTCCGCCGAGCTACTGGACCGCCTGTGCGACGACGAAGAGAGGTCTTGGGCGACGTGGAACCGGGGCAAGCCCATGACGCTCAAGCAACTCGCAACCCGGTTGAGCGAGTATGGCGTCAAGAGCGCACAGATTCGCGTTGGCTACGAATCGAAGAAGGGGTATCAGCGTAGCCAGTTCGATGATGCATTCGGTCGATATTTATTGTCTTCGCAGCCCTCCGGATTTTCCCGAAACACCGAAACAAACCCGGTCAAAGCCAATACTGGCGGGCATCACAGCGTTTCGTTACTCCCGAAACACCTCCCGAATACGAGGGGAGAACATGCAGGCGAGTGAGCAATGTCTCGGGGAAAACGAAACGTTTCGGAGCGAAAACTCTCCGAAACGCTGGAACCCTTGCCAGTTAAGGCTTGTTTCAATGTTTCGAATAGAAGGGGGAATCGGCAGACAAAGAAAAGTCTGTGACCGGTGGCGAATCACATGACGAGCTGTGAGCGCTGCATAATTTTTGAGCAAGGCGGCGGTTGGGGGCGAATGTGTTGGGTATTGTTTCGATACGCTTTTTGATGAGGTTTTCGCGCTACAAAATCGGGCGGGGTTTTCTGGTTTTGGGAGGGGGACGAACTGCCCTTAAAACGGCCACACACCATACGCAAGTGCTTCGCACGTGCCAAACCTGCGCCCCGCAAGGCTTTCCGCGATTTCAGACGATTTTCAGCCGTTCTTTTTGTAAGACCAGCGTCATACGTGTCATCGGCAAAGCCTTGTTCAGCTTAGAGCGGGCGTCTAACAGTGAGTAAAACATGCCATCAATAGCTGTCCGCCTCTCAGAAGCCGAGCGAAGCGAACTCGATTACCTTGCCCAGGGCGACATTTCGAAGTACGTCCGCAACGCCCTGTTCGGAGACGCCAAGTGCAACGCCAAAAGTGTCGAGAGCATTCAATGGCTGGGAAACCGGATGGAGGAACTGCTTGAAGATCAGGCCGTTCTTCAAGCTTTGGTCAGAGCACTTGCCGACGAAGTCCGTGAACTGAAAGCCGCTCCGCTCCCGCAGCCCGTTGCAGCAACGGTCCAGGGTATTTCCCGCCTCGAAGGAATGACTCTGGAATTGCTTCTGCTACTGCGTGGGAGTGTGTCGCTCACGGACAGGAGGCGGATACACGCAACGATTGATCAGGAGGGGCTGCCGGTGTGGGAGGAGTCAGAGCCGCCACCGATAGTCACGACCGAACGACGGACAACCCCGGTTGTACAGAGGGAGGGCGAGCCGGTTAGGGAGCGAAAAGAGGGTAGCTGGCTCGGCGACTGGCGTAAGAAGTGACGTGTACTCGCTCTACAAATTCAGGTATCCGTATTCTGCGGTTGATTTGCCATGGTGCCACGCCGCAAAAACGCGGGACACGCGTGGCGACGGCTGTATCGCAGATCGGTCACTCGCGGTCTAGCGGCGCTTTCATCACGCGCAGCTAGACCCACACGCTATCAGTTACAGCAGGGAGCTATATTGTTTTTGCATAGTAAGTCGGAATTTTTAATGCGTGTATACAATTTTGGCCTGTCTTTTGCGGCATTATAGAAATGAGGCTTTCTCAGATATCGATGCGCTCGCGGATCTCTCAGGCAGATTAATTTACAACCACTAAGACGTGCGAGCGCAACCAAGTGAGGATCATCAAAATTTTTTGAAGGTTCTTTTATTTTTAAAATCTTCACATCTTTGTCGACGTCCTCATCTTTTTTGCGAACGATCTTCCCTCGTTTTTCTAACTCTTTGATGAAGACTAAAATTTTCGAGACTTTCATTAACTCCGTCTTGTACTGAGTTCCCCCCATCACAAATTTCCCGGGACCCTCTAAAACCCATGTTTTAACAGGGAGAAATTTATGATGTTCCGGATCATCCTCTTTGAACATCGGCACAAGTATCGGCGGGTCTGCGATTATGCACATTTTATTCGCCTTTACAGTAGAGCCAGACTTTCGTTCAAAAAGAAATCTCTGTAGCTTTCCGGCTGTTCGTCGCTCATTGCTCCATTGTCAAATATCGAGATCTGGGTCGCATGATTGCCGGTCTCCCTCCTCTCGAAGAAAAGTATTTGGCTGTGATCAGTCGATTCGCCCACGTTGGCCTTGTCACCGGAATTTTCGTCAACATGTGCGCTGCTGCCTAGATTGTCAGTCTGGCCGCTAATGTCTACCTTTTCTGCTTCCGTCGACTTTGTCTCAGCTACAACTGCTTTCGCATCTGTGTCTTTTCGAAGATTTAGCCGGAACCGATCAATGGTGAAATCGCTATGAGTTTCGATGAAGAATACTTTTTCATCATCGCGAGCCAAATTAGCGATGACGTCCCCGACCGCGGCTTGTGCTCTCGGATGCAAATGGACTTCTGGCTGCTGTATCGCAAACGCGTGGCCACGCGGCCGAACGAACGCCTCAACAAGCACAGGAAGCGCCTGCGAAACCCCATAGCCGACATTTTGCAAGCCGAGAGAGGCTGCGCCGAGATTTATTCTGATTTCGAAGGGTGCAAGAGGGTCGCTGCCAAATTCCTTGACGCTGAGCGAATCGAATAACCCACTACTGCCACCAACGCTCTTTAGAAAGCTACGGAACTGAGCCCCAGTTTTTTTCGATAAGACTCGCTTAACAACATAGGGCGTATGAGCGCCTTCAGGGCTGAACGCCGTCTGAGGAGAATCGTAGGTCCGGCGAGGTTTCGTTCGAATCGGAGCCATATCAACGAATGAACGCTGAAATATTGATGGGATAATACTCCCCCGATCCTCTGAGTCTGGTCCCTCAAGGAAATCAGTAAATTTCATATGGAACGGAGCTTTCGCATATTGAGAATTAATTTCGTGTTGCGAAAATTCATCATTCTTTTGATGATTTTCGATAAATTCTCGTATTCTTTCTGGCGCGTCAGAGAATGTTTTATTTAACTCGAAATCTTCCGTGCTACGACGCCAATACCCTGTCTTCGATTTTGACTTCATCGAAACATCAATCGTTCGAAGGCCATTTTTGCAAATGATCGTAACCCTTTTAGGGGAGGGGCGTCCATCAATATCTCGAAATGTAACAATCAATCCTTTCGGGCTACCAGTTCCATCGTCAATTTCTACCGTCCCAACAGTGAAAAAGCTTCTATCGGATGATGAGGCGCTCACGAGATCAAGAAAATGACGCTGTTCTACCTTGGTCAGGTGAAAGGACGGTTCTAGGTACCAAAACTGAAACTCATAGAACAGTTTTATAAGGTCGAGAAACGAACTTTTGCCGGTGCTATTTTCTCCAACAAGGAAATTGACCTTTCGCAGAGGCACGAGTGCGTCGGCGAATCCCCGGTAGTTATCCATATAAACGTAGGTCTGCATTTCTACATTCTCGTAATTTTATGCTATTTGCATTATCGATTTATCCGGCGACAACATGGTCGCTCGAAGATCTTACGACATACTCCACTTCTTGCATATGACCTCTCGACCCGTCTCTGCCCAAGTATTTCCTTCGTTATCCCCGATGCGGTCGGGGTCGTGGCTTTAGAGTGGGCAACGATTGCACACGACGAGCTTTTTCGACTAGGAGAAGCTGAGGCGTTCCGTGAAACACAAAAGAGGTTTTCTCCAAATGAACTAGCGCGGTAATTTGCTGAAGGCGCGTCGCTTTGGATCTATTGACGATGGGTGCCATCGCCTAGCGTGCGGAGAATGGCTCCAGCAAGAGCTTTCACTCGTGCGCGGGAGGCGTTACGCGCCTCCCGCCGCCGTAAACTGAATGACCTGCGCGCCCGCCTTGATCAGGTCGAGGTAGTTGGCCCAGCTCTGCATCATCTCCCGTCGCTGAGGCAGGTGAGCGGTGCGGTTGTATGCGCGTCCGAGCGGGTCTTTCACGGCGTGCGCGAGCTGGGCTTCGACAATCGCTGCCGGTACGCCCAGCACCTCGTCGAGAATTGTCCGAGCCATTGCCCGGAAACCGTGGCCCGTCATGGTGTCGCCCTCATACCCGAGCCGACGCAGCGCGCCGTTGACCGTATTGTCCGACATAGGCCGGTCTTTCGTGCGAGCGCTGGGGAACAGGAAGCGGCCGGCGCCGGTGAGCGCGTGCAATTCGCGGAGGATGGCGATGGCTTGAGACGAAAGCGGGACGATATGGGCGCCGCCTGCCGCCTTGCCTTGCTTGGTGCGCTTCATGCGCTCGCTGGGTATCTCCCATGTGCTGCCGTCGAGATCGAATTCGATCCACTCGGCGGCGCGCAGCTCGCCGGGACGCTGAAAGAGCAGCGGGGCGAGGCGTAGCGCACAGAGCACGGGGAGCGTGCCCTGATAGCCGTCGATCGCGCGCAGCAGCTCTGCAACCTGTCGGGTCGGTGATGGCCGCCATGTGTTCGAGCTGGACAGGCGGGAGTGCGCCCCGGAGGTCGGCGGTAACGTCGCGCTGGGCGCGGCCCGTGGCCACGGCATAGCGGCACGCTTGTCCAATATTGGCGCGGAGCCGGTGAGCGGTTTCGAGTGCGCCGCGCTTCTCGACCCGGCGCAGAACGTCGAGTACGTCCGGCGGTGCAAGGTCGGCCATAGGCTTGTCCGCCGATCCACGGGAAAGCGTCGACCTCGAGCCGGCGCAGAATGCGTTCGCCATGACCTTCCGACCACGTGGGCGCGTACTTGGCATGCCACTCGCGTGCGATCGCTTCGAAGGAGTTCTCGGCGTTGAGGCGCTGCGTGCGCTTTTCCGCCTTTTTTGCCTCGCTGGGATCGATGCCGGCCGCTAGCCTTTCGCGGGCTTCGTCGCGTCGCTTGCGGGCCTCAGCGAGGGTCACCTCAGGATAGGTGACCAAGGCACAGGCTTTTTCCTTGCCGCCGAACCGGTAATTCAGCACGCCACCGCTTTCCGCCCGACGGCGTGACCAGCAGATACAGGCCGCCTCCGTCGAATAGCTTCTGCTGCTTTTCCGCTGGCTTGGCATTGCGGATTGCCATATCGGTCAGGGCCACTGTTCTGGTGCGTTGTACGTTTCTGGGGGTTGTGGACTTAAAGGAAAGCGAAGTACCCCCAAGACTACCCCCTCTCTGGGGGTTGTTGCAGCTAGCAGAGGTTTGCGGAAGATGGCAACAAAAAACCCCGCAAGCCAAGGCTAGCGGGGTTTTCTGGTGAAACGTGGTGAACGCTTGGAAGGTATTTGGTGGAGGCGGCGGGAATCGAACCCGCGTCCAGAAGCACTCTACGACTAGTTCTACATGTTTAGTTCTGTCATTTGATTTAACCCAAGTGACGCGGACGAACACGCTGCACTACGGCGATTCACTAGATTTTCGACCCGGATGTCGTGACACCACCAAGGCTTAACTGACGTATATGACCTCTGTCGGTATTGCTACCGGTCTTGCGACTCTAGCCCGTCAGTGAACTAGGCAGAGGACGGCGGCCCTTAGGCTGCCAGTGCGAACGTTTCGTCGTTTGCAGTTACGTTTTTCCCATTGATTAACGAGGTGACGGGTCCTCGACATGCCCTAGCCGCTTCGCAACCCCTGTCGAAACCAGGTCGCCCCCGCGGTTCGTTGCTCAAAATGTCTGAACCAACGAAGATTTTACAATAGTTTGACGGCCGCGTCCCGACTCATTGAGCCTGCGCTGACGCGTTGGCCGCCGGCATTTCGCGTTCAACCGATATCGCGCAGCAGCTTCAGCAATTCGGCCGGCGAGTCGCACGACATGCTGCGCATGCCACTGCGTCGGCGGAATGTCGTTGCCGCAGTAGCCATAAGCCGCCGCGATGGTTTTCATGCCGGCCGCGAAACCCGCCTGCACGTCGCGCAGATCGTCGCCGACATAGACGATGCGCTCCGGCACCACGTCCAGCTCGCGTGCCGCGTGCAGCAGCGGCGCCGGGATGCGGCTTCGAATGCGGAGTCGTGTCGCCGCTCACCACGCAGCCCGCGCGCTCTTCGAGGCCGAGTTGCGCGACCAGCGGCTCGGTGAGCCGCGCCACCTTGTTCGTGACGATGCCCCAGCGCACGCCGCGCGCGTCGAGATCGTCGAGCAATTCGGGGATGCCGGGAAACAGCGTGGTCTCGATGCACAGATCCGCTTCGTAGTTGGCGAGAAACTCCTCGCGCATCGACGCGAACTCGTGATCGTCAGGGCCAATGCCGAACGCCGCGCCGATCAGCCCGCGCGCGCCCGCCGACGCGAGCGGCCGCAGGTTTTCGAGCGGCACCATCTCGAGGCCGCGATCATGGCGCATCTTGTTGACGGCGGCCGCGAGATCGGGCGCGGTGTCGGCTAGCGTGCCGTCGAGGTCGAACAGGACGGCCTGGCAAAGGCCGAGTGCGTTGTCGTTGTCTTCGCGTTGGGGCAGGGGCGTGGGATCGCTCATTGATCTGGTCGGGTCGGGCGGGTCGGGGCGGATCAGGCGTCGCGGCGGCAGGCGAGCATGTAGTTCACGCTCGTGTCGGCGGACAGCGTGAAATGCTTGCTGAGCGGGTTGTACACGATACCTTTGATGTCGGCCGTGCGCAGGTCGGCGGCGCGCACGAAGCTCGCCAGTTCCGACGGCCGGATGAAGCGCGCGTAGTCGTGCGTGCCTTTGGGCAGCATCCGCGCGATGTATTCGGCGCCGATCACCGCGAACAGGTACGACTTCACGTTGCGGTTCAGCGTCGAGAAGAACACCCAGCCGCCGGGTTTCACCAGCGTCTTGCACGCTTCGACGATCGCGGCCGGTTCCGGCACGTGCTCGAGCATTTCCATGCAGGTGACGACGTCGTAAGTGCCCGGTTCGCGGGCGGCGAGCGCCTCGGCAGCGATTTCTTCGTAATTGACGGTTACACCGCTTTCAAGGCTGTGAAGATCGGCGACGCCGAGCGCCTGGCTCGACAGGTCGATTCCCTTCACATGCGCGCCCAAACCGGCCATCGATTCCGACAGAATGCCGCCGCCGCAGCCGATATCCAGCACCTTTTTGCCCGCGAGATGCGCGTGCGCGTCGATCCAGTTCAGGCGAATCGGGATTGAGTTCGTGCAGCGGTTTGAATTCGGCATTCGGGTCCCACCAGCGATGCGCGAGGTCGCTGAATTTCTGCAGTTCGTGGGGATCGGCGTTGGTCATGGCGGAAGCTGCCTCGATGAGAGCGGTGAGCGGGCGCTCGAGGATAAACCCCGAGTATATAGGTCGAGGGCGAGGGCGGCAAAAATGCGGGCCGGTCGCATGCTGGCGTGCATGGCGCGGCGGCATCGTGTCGCCATGCCGCGAAAGTCGCGTCGGCATGTTCGCCGGCGCATAAGCGCGCAGGCATAAAAAAAGCCCCGCCGAAGCGGGGCTTTGATACTGCGGTAATTTGAGAGCTTACTGCTTCGCGGTACCGACAACTTCGACTTCCACGCGACGATCCGGTGCGAGGCAGGCGATGAGTGCCTTGTGGTTCTTCTGGTTGCAACCAGTCGTAACCGGGTTGCGCTTGCCCTTGCCTTCCGTATAGATACGGTTGGATTCGATGCCCTTGCTGACCAGGTATGCCTTGACAGCTTGAGCACGGCGCAGCGACAGACGGTCGTTGTACTTGTCCGAACCGATGCGGTCCGTGTAACCCGTTGCGACCACGACTTCCAGGTTCAGGCGCCGATCTTCGATGCCAGTTCGTCCAGCTTTTCCTTGCCAGCCGGCTTCAGGATTGCCTTGTCGAAGTCGAACAGCGCGTCAGCTTGATACGTAATCTTTTGGCTGGAGATAGCCGGTGCAGCGGTGCAACCGGAGCCGGCGGGGTCGGAGCCTGAGCAACCAGCGCGCCATCGCACTTTGCGTTGGCCGTTGCCGGCGTCCAGAATGCATCGCGCCAGCAAAGCTCGTTCGTGCCGTTCATCCACACGTATTCGCCGGTGCCATTCACCCAGTTGTCGTTCGTAGCTTGTCGCGACGCCGGCACCGACTGTGCCATGGCGGATGCAGCCATAACTGCGGTAGCTGCAATGAACGCGAGCTTTGAAAGTTTATTCATATTTCTCCTCTCGAAATTGAGATTACCGCAGGTTTACTGCGAGCCTGTTGACGAAGACAAGTCATACATTGCTCGAAGTATAACATTGGTGCGGAACAAAAAACGTGCGTGTGTAGACTTCGAGCAGTGTCTAACTCTTTGTGCGTTGGCATTTTGCCATATCGTTCCCTTCCGACGATAAAAAAATCTGCCCCCGATCAAATCACCCTTCAATTGTGGTGCATGCGCAACAGAAGCAATCGCGCCGGAGGCGCCGCCAGTCATGGCTGAGCGGCGGATTGCCCCACGCACGAATCGAGCCTGATCACGCTAAAAAATGGGGCGTCCAGGTGGCCTCTCCGAACGTCCCACTAATAGGTATACGTACCCTCGGCGGGAGCGGATGTCGCGGCATGTTAGAATCGCGTGATGTATTGCGCCTGCAATGCTTACGCGAAGGCGCGGTTAATTCCGCGTCCTTGGCACGTAAAAGATACGGATAATGGATCAATTCGCCAAAGAGACTCTGCCAATCTCCCTAGAGGAGGAAATGCGCCGTTCGTATCTCGATTACGCGATGAGCGTGATCGTGGGGCGTGCGCTTCCCGATGTTCGCGATGGCCTGAAGCCGGTACACCGGCGCGTGCTGTACGCGATGCACGAACTGAACAACGACTGGAACCGCGCTTACAAGAAGTCGGCGCGTATTGTCGGCGACGTGATCGGTAAATATCACCCGCACGGCGACACGGCTGTCTACGACACCATCGTCCGGATGGCGCAGAACTTTCTCGCTGCGCTACATGCTGGTGGACGGCCAGGGCAACTTCGGTTCGGTCGACGGCGACAACGCCGCGGCGATGCGGTACACCGAAATCCGCATGGCGAAGATCGGCCACGAACTGCTGGCCGACATCGACAAGGAAACGGTCGACTTCACGCCGAACTACGACGGCAGCGAAAACGAGCCGGCCATCCTGCCCGCGCGTATTCCCAATCTGCTGATCAATGGCTCGTCCGGTATCGCGGTCGGCATGGCGACCAACATTCCGCCGCACAACCTCAACGAGGTCGTCGACGCGTGCCAGCATCTGCTGAAAAACCCGGAAGCCACGATCGACGAACTGATCGAGATCATTCCGGCGCCCGATTTCCCGACCGCCGGCATCATCTACGGCGTGGCCGGCGTGCGCGACGGCTATCGCACCGGCCGCGGCCGCGTGGTGATGCGCGCGCTGACGCACTTCGAGGAAATCGATCGCGGCCAGCGCATGTCGATCATCGTCGACGAGTTGCCGTACCAGGTGAACAAGCGCTCGCTGCTGGAGCGCATCGCCGAACTGGTCAACGAGAAGAAGCTCGAAGGCATCTCCGACATCCGCGACGAGTCCGACAAGAGCGGCATGCGCGTCGTGATCGAGCTGAAGCGCGGCGAAGTGCCGGAAGTCGTTCTCAACAATCTGTACAAGGCGACCCAGCTTCAGGACACCTTCGGCATGAACATGGTCGCGCTGGTCGACGGCCAGCCGAAGCTGCTGAACCTGAAGGAAATGCTGTCGTGCTTCCTGTCGCATCGCCGGGAAGTGCTGACGCGGCGCACTGTATACGAACTGCGCAAGGCGCGCGAACGCGGTCACGTGCTCGAAGGCCTGGCGGTTGCGCTCGCCAATATCGACGAGTTCATCGCGATCATCAAGGCCGCGCCGACTCCGCCTATCGCCAAGCAGGAATTGATGGCGCGTCCGTGGGATTCGTCGCTGGTGCGCGAAATGTTGTCGCGCGCCGAGACGGAAAACGCGTCGGCGGGTGGTCGCGAAGCTTATCGTCCTGACGGATTGAATCCGTCGTTCGGCATGCAGACCGACGGCCTGTACCGTTTGTCCGACACCCAGGCTCAGGAAATTCTGCAGATGCGTCTGCAACGCCTGACCGGTCTGGAGCAGGACAAGATCATCGGCGAGTACCGCGAAGTGATGGCGCAGATCGCCGACCTGCTGGACATTCTGGCTCGCCCGGAACGCATTACGGCGATCATCGTCGACGAACTCACGTCGATCAAGGCCGAATTCGGCGACGCGCGCCGCTCGAAGATCGAGCTGAACGCAACCGAGCTGAACACCGAAGACCTGATCACGCCGCAGGAAATGGTCGTGACCATGTCGCACGCGGGCTACGTGAAGTCGCAGCCGTTGTCCGAGTACAGCGCGCAGAAGCGCGGCGGTCGCGGCAAGCAGGCCACGGCGATGAAGGAAGACGACTGGATCGACACGCTGTTCATCGCGAACACGCACGATCACATTCTGTGCTTCTCGAATCGCGGTCGCGTGTACAGCGTGAAGGTCTATGAAGTGCCGCAAGGTTCGCGGAATTCGCGCGGCCGTCCGATCATCAATATCTTCCCGCTTCAGGAAGGCGAAAAGATTACGGTCGTCTTGCCGGTCAAGGAATTCTCGGCCGACAAATTCGTCTTCATGGGCACCGCGTTAGGAACGGTAAAAAAGACGCCGCTGGAAGCCTTTGGCCGCGTGTTGCGCAAGGGTATTATTGCGGTCGGTCTGGATGACGGCGATTACCTGATCGGCGCCGCGATCACCGACGGCCAGCACGACGTCATGCTGTTCTCGGATTCGGGCAAGGCGGTTCGCTTCGACGAAAACGACGTGCGTCCGATGGGCCGCGAGGCGCGCGGCGTGCGCGGCATGCAGCTCGAAGACGGGCAGAGCGTGATCGCGTTGCTGGTGGCCGGCGACGAGCAGCAGTCGGTGCTGACCGCAACCGAAAACGGCTTCGGCAAGCGCACGCCGATCACCGAGTACACGCGTCACGGGCGCGGCACGAAGGGCATGATCGCGATCCAGACGTCGGAGCGTAACGGCAAGGTCGTCGCCGCCACGCTGGTGGATCAGGAAGCGCAGATCATGCTGATCACCAATACGGGCGTGCTGATTCGTACGCGCGTGTCGGAAATTCGAGAAATGGGCCGCGCAACCCAAGGTGTTACACTCATCAGCCTTGACGAAGGGACCAAGCTTTCAGGTCTGCAACAGGTTGCTGAGGCGGAAGCGGAGAGTGATGTGGAAGGTGACGCCGAAGGTCCTGCCGAAGGCGACAACGGCGGTGAAGACGGTGGCGCAGCCTGATCCGCGTCGGCAGCTTTCAGTCTCAGTTAATGGTTGAAAGCTAAGCTGCGCAGGAATATTGGCGTGTCGGGTCTCACAGATCCCGCGCATGTCCCGCGCAGCGCGCAGTTCAAGTTAATTTCTCTTAGGGAGTAATGATGCAAAAACGATTCAAACAGCTGATGTTGCTGGCTGCCCTCGTGCCGACCTTCGCTATGGCTCAAGCGCTGCAAAGCCAGGCTCCGGCGGCTCCGGCTGCTGCCGCGGCACCGGTTGATCCGGCCAAGCAGGCTGCCATCAAGGACCTGCTGGACGCAATCGACGCACAGAAGCTGGTCGGCGCAATCGGCAACAGCGCGCAAATGCAAGCCAAGCAACTGGTTCCGGCCATCCTGTCGGACGCGCTGAGCGAAAACAAGACGATGACGGACAAGCAGAAGCAGGCTTCCGTCCCGGCGCTGCAAAAGAATGCAGTGCCGAAGCTGGTTGACGGCGCAGGTCAAGTGTTCGCAACGGACGGCTTCCGTCAGGACGCAATGCAAGCTCAGTACGACGCTTACGCGAAGTACTACAGCACGTCGGAAATCAAGGATCTGACGGCGTTCTACAAGAGCCCGACCGGCCGCAAGTTCATCCAGGTCCAAGACCAGGTTGGCCGCGACGTCGTGAACGGCTTGATGCAAAAGTACATGCCGCAATCGATCAAGGCAACGCGTGACCAGGCTGACAAGGAAGTCGCTGCGGTCAAGCCGGCCAAGTAAGCACAAGGTCGAAAGGCTGCGCTGACATCGCGCTAGCCGCCAATTGAAGGGCATGTCAGGTAAGTTGTACGGCGTGCCGGGTTTGGCGGGTTGGCGGTGACAATGCGATAATGGCTGTTTGCGCACACGCGCAGACGGCCATTTTCTTTTTCGGCGCGAAATTTTTCGAAAACGTCCGGAAAAACGCTGCGGCAGATTCGGTTCTGAATATCCGCGCGAACGAACCCGCGTCGTCAAATTCACATGGCCCGCTTCACCGTGGTGGCCTTCCCGGTTGCCACCTTCGCCGACTTTTGCGCGATCTTTCTTGTTTCGCGCCAGCTTCCAGGACTTCACGATGCGCGTCTTTAATTTCTCACGCCGGTCCTGCGGCCATGCCCGAAGAAGTGCTGCGTCAGGCAGCCGACGAGATGCTCGATTGGCAAGGCAGTGGCATGAGCGTGATGGAAATGAGCCATCGCGGCAAAGAATTCATGTCGATCCACGAGGAAGCGCTGACCGATCTGCGCGATCTGCTGGACGTGCCGGCAAGCCACCGCATCCTGTTCCTGCAGGGCGGCGGTCTGGGCGAAAACGCGATCGTGCCGATGAATCTGCTCGGCGCGAAACCGCGCGCGGACTTCGTCGTCACCGGTTCGTGGTCGCAGAAGTCGTTCAAGGAAGCGCAGAAGTACGGCACCGCGCATCTGGCCGCGAGCGGTCAGACGGCAGACGGTTTCACGCGCGCGCCCGCGCGCTCGGAATGGCAATCTGTCGGACGATCCGGCTTACGTGCATCTGTGCACGAACGAGACCATTCACGGCGTCGAGACGTTCGAGATTCCCGACCTCGGCGACATTCCGCTGGTCGCGGACGCGTCGTCGCACATCCTGTCGCGCCCGATGGACATCGCCAAATACGGCGTGCTGTTCGGCGGCGCGCAGAAGAACATCGGCATGGCCGGCGTGACGGTGGTGATCGTGCGCGAAGATATGCTCGATCGCGCGCAGGCGATCTGCCCGTCGGCGTTCGAATGGAAGACCGTCGCCGAGAACAATTCGATGTACAACACGCCGCCCACTTACGCGATCTACATCGCCGGGCTGGTGTTCAAGTGGTTGAAGAAGCAGGGCGGCCTGAGCGCGATGGAAGCGCGCAATCTCGAAAAGTCGAAGCTGTTGTACGACGCGATCGATTCGAGCAGCTTCTATCTGAACAAGGTCGAGCGCGGCTCGCGCTCGCGGATGAACGTACCGTTCTTCCTCGCCGACGAGTCGCGCAACGATGATTTCCTGGCCGGCGCGAAAGCGCGGGGAATGGTGCAGCTAAAGGGCCACAAGTCCGTCGGCGGCATGCGGGCGTCGATTTATAACGCCGTCCCGCTCGAAGGCGTCAAAGCGCTTGTCGAATACATGAAGGAATTCGAACAGCGCAGCGCCTGAGTCAGATTGACTGACAGGCGTGCGTATCCTTTCCAGCAGCAGTGCAGCAGCTACCGGCAGGACCGTTTTCACGCATGGACGACGAACTCAATACCCGACTCAAACCCCTGCGCGAGCGCATCGACGCGCTCGACGCGCAACTGATCGCGCTGCTGAACCAGCGCGCCGCCGTGGCGCTCGAAGTGGGCGAGGTCAAGAAGCATTTCAACGCGCCGGTGTTCCGGCCCGAGCGCGAACAGCAGGTGATCGCGCGTCTGCAGGACATGAGCGAAGGGCCGCTCGCGAGCGAGCACATCAGCGCGATCTGGCGCGAGATCATGGCGGCGAGCCGCGCGCTCGAAAAGACCATCAAGGCCGCGTATCTCGGGCCGGTCGGCACGTATAGCGAGCAGGCGATGCACGAGTACTTCGGTCAGTCGATCGAAGGTCTGCCGTGTCCGTCGATCGACGAAGTGTTTCGTTCGGTCGAAGCAGGCGCCGCGGAATTCGGCGTCGTGCCGGTCGAGAATTCGACCGAAGGCGCGGTGTCGCGCACGCTCGATCTGCTGCTGCAAACGCAACTCACGATCGGCGGCGAACTGGCTTTGCCGATTCACCACAATCTGTTGACGCTGCAACGGCAATCTCGACTGGCGTGAAGCGCGTGTGCGCGCATGCGCAGGCGCTCGCGCAATGTCAGCGCTGGTTGTCGACGAACGCGCCGCATCTGGAGCGCCAGGCGGTGTCGAGCAATGCCGAGGCCGCGCGCATGGCGGCGGAAGATCCGACGATCGCGGCAATCGCCGGCGATCGCGCAGCGACCCATTACGGTTTGCAAGTCGTCAACGCGCTGATTCAGGACGATCCGCACAACCGCACGCGCTTCGTGATGATCGGCAAGCAGCCGACCGGCCCGAGCGGTTACGACCAGACTTCGCTGATCGTGTCGGTCGTCGAACGAGCCGGGCGCGATGGTCAAGTTGCTGGAGCCGCTCGCGCGCCACAGCGTGTCGATGACCCGTTTCGAGTCGCGTCCGGCGCGCGTCGGCACGTGGGAGTACTACTTCTATATCGACGTCGAAGGCCATCGCGACGATCCGGCCGTGGCCGCCGCGCTCGCCGAACTCGGCGAAAAGGCCGCGTTCCTGAAGATACTCGGCTCGTATCCGCGCGCCCGGTAATCGCTGAACAGGCGGCGCGTGCGAGCGCCGCCAACAACGCGATTCAGGCAACAAGATTCGGGCGGCGCGAGGCCGCCCAGTCGCACCAACATCAATTCA
The DNA here is from genome assembly GCA_963800185.1 of uncultured beta proteobacterium. Lineage (GTDB taxonomy): Bacteria > Pseudomonadota > Gammaproteobacteria > Burkholderiales > Burkholderiaceae > Paraburkholderia. Next base: position 467,169 of record CAWCZW010000005.1, read on the forward strand.
TAGTCGTTCGGAGATATTCATGACAGCGTCTTTCGGTCCTTCCTACGTGCGCGCGATTGCGCCTTACATCGCCGGCAAGCCGATTTCGGAAGTGGCCCGCGAGTTCGGTCTGGACGAAGCGACCATCGTGAAGCTGGCGTCGAACGAAAATCCGCTCGGCATGCCCGAGTCGGCGAAACGCGCGATGGTGCAGGCCGCCAGCGAACTCGGCCGCTATCCGGATTCGAACGGCTTCGAACTGAAGGCCGCGTTGAGCGAGCGCTACGGCGTGCCGGCCGAATGGGTCACGCTCGGCAACGGCAGCAACGACATTCTCGAAATCGCCGCGCACGCGTTCGTGGAGAAGGGGCAGTCGATCGTCTTCTCGCAGTATTCGTTCGCGGTCTACGCGCTCGCCACGCAAGGCGTCGGCGCGCGCGCGATCGTCGTGCCGGCCGTCAGGTACGGTCACGACCTCGACGCGATGCTCGCCGCGATCACCGACGACACGCGCCTCGTCTTCGTCGCGAACCCGAACAATCCGACCGGGCACGTTCATCGAAGGTCCGAAGCTCGAGGCGTTTCTCGACAAGGTGCCGCGCCACGTGGTCGTCGTGCTCGACGAGGCGTACACCGAATATCTGCCGGAAGAAAAGCGCTACGACTCGATCGCCTGGGTGCGCCGTTATCCGAATCTGCTGGTGTCGCGCACGTTCTCGAAGGCGTTTGGTCTGGCGGGTCTGCGCGTCGGCTTTGCGATCGCGCAGCCTGAATTGACCGATCTGCTGAACCGCCTGCGTCAGCCGTTCAACGTGAATACGCTGGCGCAAGCCGCGGCGATCGCCGCGTTGAACGACAAGGCGTTTCTCGAAAAGAGCGCGGCGCTGAACGCGCAAGGCTATCGCCGGTTGACCGAAGCGTTCGACAAGCTCGGCCTCGAATATGTGCCGTCGGACGGCAACTTCGTGCTGGTGCGCGTCGGCAACGACGACGCTGCCGGCAATCGCGTCAATCTCGGCGTTGCTGAAGCAGGGCGTGATCGTGCGTCCGGTCGGCAACTACGGTTTGCCGCAGTGGCTGCGTATCACGATCGGCCTGCCGGAAGAAAACGAAGCATTCCTCGCGGCGCTCGAAAAGACGCTCGCCACCGCGTAAGCGGTAATCCTTGACCCGCGCGCCGCCTCGTATGAACGGCGCGCTTTATCTGTGATCGACGTGGCCGCGTTTTCATTTCAACAAGCTGGTGATTTTCGGTGTCGGCCTGATCGGCGGATCGCTCGCGCGCGCGTTGCGCGAGCGCGGCGAGGTCGACGGCGAGCGCACTGTGATCGGCGTCGGGCGTTCGGCCGCATCGAGCGAGCGCGCGCTGGAGTTGGGCGTGATCGACGGTGCAGCGGCGTTGAACGACGACGCCGCGTTGCGCGCCGCGCTGTCCGGCGCCGACTTCGTGTTGCTGGCGGCGCCGGTCGCGCAGACGCAGCCGCTGCTCGAACGCATCGCGCCGTTTCTCGACGCCGGCACGATCGTCACCGACGCGGGCAGCACGAAGTCCGACGTGGTCGCCGCGGCGCGCGCGGCGCTCGGCGCGCGGATCGGCCAGTTCGTGCCGGGGCATCCGATTGCGGGGCGCGAGTCGAGCGGCGTGGATGCCGCGTTGCCCGATCTGTACGTCGAGCCGCAACGTCGTGCTGTGTCCGCTGCCGGAGAACGCGCCGCAAGCGGTCGAGCGCGTCGCGGCGATGTGGCGCGCGACCGGCGCGCTCGTGCACGCGAAATGACGCCGAGCAGCACGACCGCGTGTTCGCGTCGGTCAGCCATTTGCCGCATGTGCTGTCGTTCGCGCTGGTCGAGCAGATTCTCAATTCGCCCGACGCCGCGCTGAAATTTTCGTTCGCGGCGGGCGGTTTCCGCGACTTCACGCGGATCGCCGCGTCGAGCCCGGAAATGTGGCGCGACGTGTGCGTCGCGAATCGCGCCGCGCTGCTCGACGAACTGGATGCCTACACGGCCGTGCTCGCGCGACTTGCGCGCGGCGATCGAAGCCGCCGACGGCGCCGCGCTCGAAGCCGTGTTCGCGCGCTCGCGCGTTGCGCGCACCGAATGGCAGGAACAGCGCGCGAGCGCAGCGTCGCCCAGAGCGACGCGTCGAAATAACCGGAAACTGGACTCAATCATGGAAATCCTCGATCTCGGACCATTTTCTCGTGCGTCCGGCACGGTTCGTCTGCCTGGCTCGAAGAGCATTTCGAACCGCGTGCTGCTGCTCGCCGCGCTCGCCGAAGGCGAAACGACGATCACGAACCTGCTCGATTCCGACGACACCCGCGTGATGCTCGACGCGCTCGAAAAGCTCGGCGTGCGTCTGAAGCGCGAAGGCGACACCTGTGTCGTGACCGGCACGCGCGGCGCGTTTACGGCGCGCACGGCCGATCTGTTCCTCGGCAATGCCGGCACGGCGGTGCGTCCGCTGACCGCGGCGCTGGCCGTGAACGGCGGCGACTACCGGATTCACGGCGTGCCGCGCATGCACGAGCGGCCGATCGGCGATCTGGTCGACGGCTTGCGTCAGATCGGCGCGAAGATCGACTACGAAGAGAACGAAGGCTATCCGCCGCTGCGGATCCGCCCGGCGCAAATTGCCGCCGACGCACCGATCCGCGTGCGCGGCGACGTGTCGAGCCAGTTCCTGACGTCGCTGCTGATGACGCTGCCGCTGCTGCGTACCGAAAGCGGCGTGAGCACGGTGCAGGTGGACGGCGAACTGATCTCGAAGCCGTACATCGAGATCACGATCAAGCTGATGGCGCGCTTCGGCATCGAGGTCGAGCGCAACGGCTGGCATCAGTTCATCGTGCCGTCGGGCGCAGCGCTATCAGTCGCCGGGCACGATCATGGTGGAAGGCGATGCGTCGTCGGCGTCGTATTTCCTCGCGGCCGGCGCGCTCGGCGGCGGTCCGCTGCGGGTGGAAGGCGTGGGCCGCGCGAGCATCCAGGGCGACGTCGGTTTCGCCGACGCGCTGATCAAGATGGGCGCGAACCTGCAGATGGGCGACGACTGGATCGAAGTGCGCGGCGTCGGCAACGACAACGGCAAGCTCGATCCGATCGACATGGACTTCAACCTGATCCCCGACGCCGCGATGACGATCGCCGTCGCCGCGCTGTTCGCGGACGGCACGACGCACACTGCGCAATATCGCCAGCTGGCGCGTGAAGGAAACCGACCGGCATCGCCGCGATGGCGACCGAACTGCGCAAGGTCGGCGCGAAGGTGCAGGAGGGCGAGGACTACCTCGTCGTCACGCCGCCCGCAAAGCTGACGCCGAACGCCGCGATCGATACCTACGACGATCACCGCATGGCGATGTGCTTCTCGCTGGTGAGCCTCGGCGGCGTGCCGATCCGGATCAACGACCCGAAGTGCGTCGGCAAGACGTTTCCCGATTATTTCGAGCGCTTCACCGCGCTCGCCCAACCCTGATTCGACCCCGAATCGACTGACGTGCGACTTTTTCGATGAAACCGACCCGTCCCTTTCACCAGACGCCCGTCATTACGATCGACGGCCCGAGTGCCTCCGGCAAAGGCACCGTGGCCGCGCTGGTTGCCGCGAGCCTCGGCTTTCACCTGCTGGATAGCGGCGCGCTGTACCGGCTCGCCGCGCTGGCGAGCATGCGCTACAACGTCGCGCCGGACGACGCCGACGCGCTTGTCGAAACTGATCGACGACCTGCACATCACGTTTCGCGAGGGACTGGCGCAGCTCGACGGCGTCGACGTATCGGCGGAAATTCGCGCCGAGGAAGTCGGCAGCCGCGCCTCGGCGATCGCCGTCCACGCGCCCGTGCGAGCCGCGCTGGTGGCGCGTCAGCGGGCTTTTCGCAAGGAGCCGGGGCTGGTCGCCGACGGCCGCGACATGGGCACCGTGATCTTCCAGGACGCCGCGCTGAAGGTGTTCATGACCGCCAGCGTCGAGGCCCGCGCGGCGCGCCGGCATAAGCAATTGATCCAAAAAGGATTTTCTGCTAATATGGATGACTTGCTCCGGGATTTGCGTGAGCGCGACGAGCGTGACAGTCAGCGCGCAGCCGCGCCACTCAAGCCCGCAGCGGATGCAAAGCTGCTTGATACCTCCGCATTGTCGGTCGACCAGGCGGTCGAACAGGTGGTGCAGTGGTATGAAGCATTGGTCCCGCACGGCTGATCTGAGTGTTCGAATCAGTTCGAGTCAGCGGCGGGCGCAGTAGAAGTCCGTTGTCAGTAGGTGCTTCGCGATAGTCGCGGAGCGTGTATTAACCCCTTAACCCCGCGTGGCATTCGCTCTTCTTGCCGTCGTTGCTGACCGTTCCGGCCAGCCGGGCACCGCGAGAACCATGCAAATTTCGATTTTTATGTCCGACCTGCAAACCTCTACCCCGAATACCGAATCTTTTGCGGCTCTGTTCGAAGAGTCGCTGACCAAGCAAGACATGCGCGCCGGCGAAGTGATCTCCGCCGAAGTCGTGCGTGTTGACCACAACTTCGTGGTCGTCAACGCTGGTCTCAAGTCCGAAGCCTACATCCCGCTCGAAGAGTTCCTGAACGACGCGGGCGAGGTAGAAGTGCAGGCGGGCGACTTCGTTTCCGTCGCGATCGACGCGCTGGAAAACGGCTATGGCGACACGATCCTGTCGCGCGACAAGGCGAAGCGCCTGGCTTCGTGGCTGTCGCTGGAAAAGGCTCTCGACAACAACGAACTCGTGACCGGCACGATCACGGGCAAGGTCAAGGGCGGCATGACCGTCATGGTCAACGGCATCCGCGCGTTCCTGCCGGGTTCGCTGGTTGACACGCGTCCGGTCAAGGACACGACCCCGTACGAAGGCAAGACGCTGGAATTCCGCGTCATCAAGCTCGACCGCAAGCGTAACAACGTCGTGCTGTCGCGCCGTGCTGTGATCGAAGCGACCCAAGGCGAAGAGCGCGCAAAGCTGCTCGAAACGCTGAAGGAAGGCGCGATCGTGGAAGGCGTGGTGAAGAACATCACCGACTACGGCGCGTTCGTGGACCTCGGCGGTATCGACGGCCTGCTGCACATCACCGACATCGCATGGCGTCGTGTGCGTCACCCGAGCGAAGTTCTGTCGGTTGGCCAGGAAGTCACCGCGAAGATCCTCAAGTTCGATCAAGAGAAGAACCGCGTTTCGCTGGGTATCAAGCAACTGGGCGACGATCCGTGGGAAGGCATTTCCCGCCGTTACCCGTCGGGCACGCGCCTGTTCGGTAAGGTCACCAACATCACCGACTACGGCGCATTCGTCGAAGTCGAATCGGGCATCGAAGGCCTGGTTCACGTGTCGGAAATGGACTGGACGAACAAGAACGTTGCACCGTCGAAGGTTGTGCAGCTGGGCGACGAAGTCGAAGTCATGGTTCTCGAAATCGACGAAGACCGCCGCCGTATCAGCCTCGGCATGAAGCAATGCAAGCCGAACCCGTGGGACGACTTCAGCCGCAACTTCAAGAAGGGCGACAAGCTGCAAGGCGCAATCAAGTCGATCACCGACTTCGGCGTCTTCATCGGTCTGCCGGGCGGCATCGACGGTCTGGTTCACCTGTCGGACCTGTCGTGGACGGAAACGGGCGAAGAAGCAGTTCGCAAGTACAAGAAGGGCGACGAAGTGGAAGCGATCGTTCTCGGCATCGACGTCGAGAAGGAACGCATTTCGCTGGGTATCAAGCAGCTCGAAGGCGACCCGTTCAGCAACTTCGTTGCAATGAACGACAAGGGTTCGATCGTCGACGGCGTGGTCAAGACGGTAGACGCGAAGGGTGCAGTGGTTCAGCTGTCGGCGGAAGTCGAAGGCTACCTGCGCGCTTCGGAAATCGCACAAGACCGCGTGGAAGATGCTCGCAACGTGCTGAAGGAAGGCGACAAGGTCAACGCGATGATCATCAACATCGATCGCAAGTCGCGTGGCATCAACCTGTCGATCAAGGCCAAGGATTCGGCTGAGCAACAGGAAGCGATCCGCGGCCTGGCTTCGTCGGACTCGAGCTCGGCTGCCACCGGCACGACGAACCTCGGCGCGCTGCTGAAGGCCAAGCTCGACGGCCAGAACCAGTAAGCCTGAGAGGTCTGCTGCAGTATGACCAAATCGGAATTGGTCGCCCAGCTGGCTACGCGATTTCCGCAACTTGTTCTTAAAGATGCGGATTTCGCGGTGAAGACGATGCTTGATGCGATGTCGGAGGCGCTTGCCAACGGTCATCGCATCGAAATTCGCGGCTTCGGCAGCTTCGGCCTCAACCGCCGTCCCTCCCGCGTCGGGCGTAATCCGAAGTCGGGCGAGAAGGTGCTGGTACCTGAGAAGTACGTACCGCACTTCAAGCCGGGCAAGGAATTGCGCGAACGGGTAGATCGTCGCGCGGGCGAGCCGCTGAAGGCCGAAGAGCCGGATGACGACGATCTGTAAATGCTTCGCTGTGTGGTTTGCAGCGTGGCATTGGTAGCGTCAGCGGCCAAAGCCAGACGGCAAAAGACCAGAAAAAGCGCCTTCGGGCGCTTTTTTTTCGTCCGTACGTTTCGGTCCGTTTTCTCGATTCGCTTGATGACTCTCGGTTGCTTCGTCCGACGCTGACGCGGCAGCTAAATCGCGCGGCCGCACGCCAGCCTGTCGACGCATGCCTCATTGCAACAGATACATCTCGCGTAAGTCCACAATCGCCAGTTCCTGCCCAGCCGCGAGGGCTTCAATTACAATACGGGTCACTTCGGCGCGGGCAACACCGCTGGCGCGACGCGTCATCAGGCCGGCGTCACCCCGCAACTGCCGTCAAGAGACCTATTCATGAAATTTATCGTCTGGCTGATCCGTGTGCTGGTGTTCGTGCTGCTGCTGGTGCTGGCGCTCTCCAATACACAACCTGCTACGCTGAATTTCCTCGCTGGCTATGCGTGGTCGGCGCCGTTGATTCTGATCGGCCTCGCGTTTTTCGTGGTCGGGCTGCTGGCCGGGCTGGTGTCGTCCATGCCGGCCATGGTGCGCCTGCGCATGGAAAACGGCCGGCTCAAGCGCGAGTTGCGCGTGGCGCGCGAAGCGCCGGTGGTGGTCGAACAACCGCCCATGCCGCCGCTGATCTGAAGTTTCTTCTGCCGCGCGGTCTGAAGCGCGGCTTTCCGTTCCCGCTTTCCCGACTCATTTGCATTAATCGCATGGATCTAGACTTCTGGTGGCTGCTTGTCATACCCGTCGCGTTTGCGTTCGGCTGGATGGCTGCGCGCTACGACCTCAAAACGCTGCTGTCCGAAAGCGCCAACCTGCCGCGTTCGTATTTCCGCGGCCTGAATTTCCTGCTCAATGAGCAGCCCGACCAGGCGATCGACGCGTTCATCGAAGTCGTCAAGCTCGATCCCGAAACGATCGAATTGCACTTCGCGCTCGGCAATCTGTTTCGCCGCCGCGGCGAGACGGATCGCGCGATTCGCGTGCATCAGAATCTGCTGAGCCGCGCCGACCTGCCGGTCACCGAGCGCGATCACGCGCTGTACGAACTGGGCCAGGATTTTCTGAAGGCGGGTCTGCTGGATCGCGCGGAAGAAACGTTCCGCTCGCTCGAAACCGGCGACTACGCGTTGGGCGCGCAGCGCGCGCTGCTGACCATCTACGAGATCGAGAAGGACTGGGTGAAGTCGATCGACACCGCGCGCCATCTGGAAACGATGGGCGCCGAATCGCTCGACAAGGAAATCGCGCAGTTTCATTGCGAACTCGCGCAGGAAGCGCTGCAGCAGAAAAACGCCGGACGAGGCTCGCCGTCAACTCGGCTTCGCGCTCAAGGCGAATCCGACCAACGTGCGCGCCACGATCCTGTTCGGCGACGTCGACGCGGCCGGCGGCGCGCAGGAGGCGGCCATCGCGCAATGGCGGCGCGTCGAGGAGCAGAATCCGGCTTATCTGCCGCTCGTCGCGGAAAAGCTGATGAAGGCCTATGAGGCGCTCGGCCGCGCGCAGGACGGCGCCGATCTGCTGACCGACGTGGGTGGACCGCTATCCGATCGAACGACCTGCTCGACGTGGCCTATCAGCACGTCGCGGCGCTGCGCGGACCCGACGCCGCGCATGCGCTCGCGCGCGCGCAGATGCAGAAGTCGCCGAATCTGGCGGGCATGACGCGCCTGCTGGAAGCGCAGGAAGCCGTCGCGGAAGAGCCGCGTCGCAGCGAACTCGAACTGATGCGCACGCTGATCCGTCAGCGCACCAAAAATCTGCCACGCTATACGTGCCAGAATTGCGGTTTCAGGGCGCGGCTTTTCTATTGGCAGTGCCCGGGCTGCAGCGGTTGGGAAACCTATGCGCCGCGCCGCGTCGAACCGATCACGGCGTCGAACTGACGCGCACGTGCGACGCGTCGGCCGCGCCGCATCGCCGGCGTCGCGGCACGCGCAGGCCGCAGCGTGGCGGCGCGGACTTCGCGGCGCGTTCGTTGCCGGATCACCACGGCAATCATCACCGGAACCTCTACCGGAAAGCGTATGAAAATCACCATCATCGGCACGGGCTATGTCGGCCTCGTCACTGGCGCGTGTCTCGCCGAAATCGGCAACGACGTGTTCTGCCTCGACGTCGATCCGCGCAAGATCGAAATCCTCAACAACGGCGGCGTGCCGATCCACGAGCCGGGCTTGCAGGAAATCATCGCCGCACGCGCGCGGCCGGCCGCATCACGTTTTCGACCGATATCGAAGCGAGCGTCGCGCACGGCGAGGTGCAGTTCATCGCCGTCGGCACGCCGCCCGACGAAGACGGCTCCGCCGATCTGCAATACGTGCTCGAAGCGGCCCGCAACATCGGCCGCACGATGAACGGCTTCAAGGTGATCGTCGACAAATCGACGGTGCCGGTCGGCACGGCGCAGCGCGTGCGCGCGGTGGTCGAGGAAGAACTGGCGAAGCGCGGGCTCGCCGACAGCGAGCAGCACGGCTTTTCGGTGGTGTCGAACCCGGAGTTCCTGAAGGAAGGCGCGGCGGTCGACGACTTCATGCGCCCCGATCGCATCGTGCTCGGCGTCGACGAAGACGAAGCCGGCCAGCGCGCGCGCGAGACTGATGAAGCGCCTGTACGCGCCGTTCAACCGCAATCACGAGCGCACGCTGTACATGGACGTGCGCTCGGCGGAGTTCACGAAATACGCGGCCAACGCGATGCTCGCCACGCGCATCTCGTTCATGAACGAGCTGTCGAATCTGGCGGACACGCGTCGGCGCCGATATCGAAGCGGTGCGCCGCGGCATCGGCTCGGACCCGCGCATCGGCTATCACTTCCTGTATGCCGGCTGCGGCTACGGCGGCTCGTGCTTCCCGAAGGACGTGCAGGCGCTGATCCGCACGGCGCGCGAAAGCGGCCACGATCTGCGCATTCTCGAAGCGGTCGAGGAAGTGAACGACGCGCAGAAGGAAGTGCTGGTGCAGCAAGATCACGGCAAGCCTCGGCGAAGACCTGAGCGGCCGCACGTTCGCCGTGTGGGGCCTCGCGTTCAAGCCGAATACCGACGACATGCGCGAGGCGCCGAGCCGTCGCGTGATCGCGCGAACTGCTGGCGCGCGGCGCCGACGGTGCGCGCCTACGATCCGGTGGCGATGGCCGAAGCGCGCCGCGTGTTCGCGCTCGATCTCGCACGACGCGCCCGACGCAGCTCGCGCGTCTGCACGTTCGACGAGCACGCAGAACGAGACGCGTTGCCCGGCGCCGACGCGCTCGTGATCGTGACCGAATGGAAGGAATTCAAGAGCCCGGATTTCGCGCATCTGAAGAGCGGGCTGAAAACGCCGGTGATTTTCGACGGCCGCAACCTGTACGAACCGGAAGCGATGACGGAACTCGGCATCGACTATCACTCGATTGGACGTCCCTATGCCCAACCCTCTGAACTTCCGGCCGATGTCTGACGCCGTGCCGGGAACCTCCGCGTCCACGCCGGCGCCGAAGCTCACCGTCGTGCCGCGCGCGCAGCTCGGCGCGGCGCGCGTGCTGGTGGTCGGCGACGTGATGCTCGACCGCTACTGGTTCGGCGACGTCAACCGCATTTCGCCGGAAGCGCCCGTGCCGGTCGTGCATGTGCAGCGTCAGGAAGACCGCCTCGGCGGCGCGGCGAACGTCGCGCGCAACGCGGTCGGCGCTCGGCGCGCAGGCCGGTCTGCTATGCGTGGTCGGTCATGACGAGCCGGGCGAGCGCATCGTGCAGTTGCTGGACGAAAGCGGGGTCGACGCCGCATCTCGAACGCGATCCGGCGCTGCTCACCACGATCAAGCTGCGCGTGCTGTCGCGTCAGCAGCAGTTGCTGCGCGTCGACTTCGAAAACTCGCCGGCGCACGAAGTGCTGCTCGCGGGCCTCGCCCGTTTCGACGAATTGCTGCCGTCGCACGACGTGATCCTGATGTCCGATTACGCGAAGGGCGGTCTGACGCACGTCACGCAGATGATCGCGAAGGCGCATGCGGCGGGCAAGCCGGTGCTGGTCGATCCGAAGGGCGACGACTGGGAGCGTTATCGCGGCGCCACGCTGATCACGCCGAATCGCGCCGAGTTGCGCGAGGTCGGTCGGGCAGTGGAAGTCGGAAGAGGATCTGCTTGAGCGCGTGGCGAAACTGCGGACCGAACTGGAGTTCAAGGCGCTGCTGCTGACGCGCTCCGAAGAGGGCATGACGCTCTTCTCCGACGACGGCATCCTGCACGCCTCGGCCGTCGCACGCGAAGTGTATGATGTCTCGGGTGCGGGCGACACCGTGATCGCCACGCTCGCCGCCATGCTCGGCGCGGGTCTCACGCTGGTCGACGCGGTCGGCCTGGCGAATCGCGCGGCCGGCATCGTGGTCGGCAAACTCGGCACCGCCACCGTCGACTACAACGAACTTTTTGATTGAGCGGCCCGCCGGGTCCTGGCCGTGCGCCGCTCGGCGCGGCGCAAAAGAGGAACTCGCGGGGCGTCAACTGAACTGTCGATCGCAGTTGGTGCAAAGCACTGACTCCGATCCCATGCAAAACTCATTACCGCAGGATCATCATGACCATCATCGTCACCGGCGCGGCCGGGTTCATCGGCAGCAATCATCGTCAAGGCGCTCAACGAGCGCGGCGAACAACGCATGATCGCGGTCGACAACCTCACGCACGCCGACAAGTTCAAGAATCTCGTCGATTGCGAGATCGACGATTATCTCGACAAGACCGAATTCGTCGAACGTTTCAAGCGCGGCGATTTCGGCAAGGTGCGCGCGGTGTTCCACGAAGGCGCCTGTTCGGACACGATAGCAACGGCATGACTTATGTGGAGGCGGCGATCAAGGCCGGGTCTCAATGTGGACAAGTTCGCGCCGCGGCTTTCGTTCTTCTTTAATGCGCACAGTAATTTTCTGGAAGAGGTGGCGAAATTCCGGGCGGCGCGGCGGATGTGGGCGCGAATTATGCGGGAGCATTTCAAGGCGAAGAATCCGCGGTCGTGGATGTTGCGGTTCCATACGCAGACGGCCGGGTCGACTTTGACGGCGCAGCAGCCGGAAAACAATATTGTTCGCACGGCGATTCAGGCGTTGGCGGCGGTGTTGGGCGGAACACAGTCCCTGCATACGAATTCTTATGACGAAGCTTTGGCGCTGCCGACGGAGCAGGCGGCGCGGACTGCTTTACGGACGCAGCAGGTGATTGCTTTTGAATCGGGCGCGCCGCAGACGGTAGATCCGCTGGCCGGGTCTTATTACATTGAGGCGCTGACTAATGAGATCGAGAAGCGCGCGGCGGAGTATTTGGGAAAGATTGAAGTGATGGGCGGGATGCTGAAGGCGATCGAGCGCGGATTTGTGCAGCAGGAAATTCAGAATGCGGCATATGAATATCAGCAGGCGGTGGATCGCGGGGATGCGGTGGTGGTGGGAGTGAACCGGTTTGAGGTTGAGGAAGAGAAGGCGATTCCGACGCAGAAGATTGATCCGGGGCTGGAGGTGAAGCAGATTGAGCGGGTTCGGGCCTTGCGGGCGCGGAGGGATACGGGTCCGTGGAAGAGCGCGCTGGCGGCGGTGGAAGCGGCGGCGAGGTCGGGGGAAAATGTTATGCCGCGGATTCTGGCGGCGATGGGAGCTTACGCGACCGTGGGCGAGATTTCGGATGCGATGCGGAGGGCGTTTGGAGAGTATCGGGAGGCGGTGGTGATTTGAGGGCGACGTCAGTCGTTGAGGAACCGGCAGGTTGCAAAACTATGCACCCCAACTAAGAGAGGTATAATCTAACTAGTACTCAGGTAACTTGCGCTGTGCTACACTCCGCAGTTAACTGGCCTGTGGAGATGCTGCCATGATGCACCGAATCAAAAAGCCGTTCAATCTTCCGATGATGCTAACCAACCTCATGGTTCACAACGGCAGGTACGTTGCGCATTCGCTCGACTTCGACATCGTGTGCGTCGCCGACGATCCAGAGCAGGCGTGGCAAAAACTCGCGCTTGCGATTAAGACTTATGTCGAATTCGGCATCAGCAACGTGTGGCAGGACTCCATCATTTTTCCAGCGCCGCAAGAGTTTTGGGACAAAATTACGCCCGATACTCCGCTGCAATTAAGGCCACCAATCACTATCGCTGGCGTCGAACGCAAAGTGATGGAGGCCGAAGTCAGTGAAGATTGTCTTGCTGCTTGAGAAACTGAAACCTCACTCAGAAATCAAAATCACAGAAACCATTCTCCCGGACGGGACGAAAACGTTTGTCTTTTCTAGTGTCTTCCCTTTCCCGCGTGCGTCTGAGCCGGTCTGGTACGTAATCGTAGTGCGACCCGGTCAAGAGGACATAGACGACCGGGAGATCGAGGCGATGCTGCGGCACTTGTGGATGTACCAGCTCAATCTCTTTCAGATTGACTTGGCTGCTGGCGCCGAAGACCCCGAAGACTAGAAAGTTCACCGCCGCTGACAACAGTCGTTGGTCGTCCGCTAGTAGCTTCTGGAATCGGCGTCGGAGGTTGGGTAGCC